>OZ244151.1:2389684-3841869 GCA_965216195.1 Aridibacter sp.
CGAGCAAAATCGCACTCTTTAGTTGCGCCGAAGCGACCGGCATTTGATATTCGATCTCGCGCAAATCACAATTACCTTCAATTCGAATCGGAGGTTTCCCGCCGGATGTCGCTATTTTCGCTCCCATTTTATTCAGTGGAAAGGCGATTCGCTCCATCGGCCGCTCCGACAGCGACTCGTCCCCAATCAAAACAGAATCGAAGTTTTGCCCCGCCAACAATCCTGCAAGAAGCCTCATCGTCGTCCCACTATTTCCGCAGTTAAGCGGCTCGGATGGTGTTTCAAAGCCCCTTTTTCCAACACCTGAGACAGACACGCTACGGCCGTTTTTTTCAACCGACACTCCTAGCTGTTGAAGACACGAAAGCGTAGAAGCGCAATCTGCACTCTCGGAAAAATTCTTGATCAAAACTTCGCCATCGGACATTGCACCCAAAATGGCGGCCCGATGAGAAATCGATTTGTCACCGGGCAAAACTACTTTTCCTTTGATTGATTTCGCCGTTAAAATTCTCATTATTTTCGTTAAAATACAGAAACTCTAAATTTAATATGTCTTGACATAAACCTAAATAAAAAGCAAACTTAGGACACATCAAAACAGAAAACCTAATTTATTTACGAAAAAACTGTGAGCAGAAAACAGATGAAATTTTCTATCGCAAGCGAAATCGCAAATATTGATGAAGCTGTGGTAAAAACCGTTGATTTCGCAAAGGAAATAGGTTTTGAAGAGGACTCGATTTTCGGTATTGATATGGCGGTTAGAGAAGCCGTAGCTAACGCTGTAAAACACGGCAACAGTTTAGATGCAGACAAAGCCGTGGAAGTGACGTTAAGCGATTTATCTGAAGGGCTGGAAATCGCGGTAAGAGATTTTGGAGCGGGTTTTGAGGTTGAGGATGTTCCTGATCCCACAAACCCTGAAAACTTGTTGAAAGAGGACGGACGTGGAATTTTGTTTATGCAGAATTTCGTGGATGAGGTTGAATGGCACAACCATCCGGACGGAGGCATGCTGGTTAAAATGGTAAAAAACCACTAGCAAGCGTCATATTTGGATAGACTTTTTTGTCGGTTTTCGGCTAAAATTTGCATTCTAACTATACAAGACGAGGAGATAAAAATGGCAGATCTGAACATTTCGGAAAGACAAGCGGGAGATGTGACAATTCTCGATATGAGCGGAAAAGTAACGATTGGAGAGGGTAGCGTTGCGTTGCGCAATACGATTCGTAAGTTGCTCGGCGAAGGTAAAAAGAATATTTTGCTTAACCTCGGCGAAATCGGGTACGTCGATTCGAGCGGAATCGGTGAGCTTGTTTCGAGTTATACGGCAGTAAATAAGGAAAGTGGAAGTCTGAAGCTGCTAAATCTCACACAGAAAATTCAAGATCTGCTAGCGATCACTAAGCTACTTACGGTTTTTGATACTTTTGATGATGAGGGCGAGGCACTAGCCAGCTACGATTAACAAACATGATAATTGCGTGAAAGTTGGATGGAAGATAATTATTTATCTTTCGTCCTTTTTGTTTTATTTTTAAGTAAGCATCTCAAAATGAAATTGCTGCATCTTTTATTCTAAAGCGGAGGCACAATCTAGGCGTTCATTTTATCCCCCATTTATATTGCCTATTTTGTGTCCTTTGCGTTTACATAGCTACTGAAAAAATGAGAAGAGTTTTATTAATTTCGCTTTTAGTTATTGTTTCACTTCCACTTACTTCGACGGCGCAGACGGTCAGAACCGGTTTTGATCCGTCAAATTACGGGGTAAGTGTAAAACCGGACAAACGGCTCATTGTAGTCTTGTCTTCCCTTGAAGTTGCTGGAATAGAAACACCGCTGAGCGCCAAAGGAGAAGAGTTTCGCGCAACCGTTCGCAACGATCTGAAAAATATTTCCCCAGACTTGCGACAAAAGCTTCGATCTTTTATTGGTCAATATAAAAAGCGTTACCCGAAAAAAACTCCGAGCGAGCTTGTGGCACCCTTTATCGCCCTTGCGCATAGCTTGTCGGAAACTCCAAATCTCGCCCCGCCCGAACGTTCGGTTGACCTCCCAGACGACTTACTGGAAGTTTTAGACTACGCTTCCCTGGTGGCGGAGTTTTACAAAAGCCCTGGGGTCGCGGAAAAAATTGCGAAATACCATGTTTTAAATACAAGGATGAGCGACGACGTTAGCGCCGAAGCAAAGGTAATGGTGCGTGAGATTCTCGATTATCTTCACACAAGACCGCAGCTCGCTTATACCGAACGAATTAAGACTGAGATTCCGGGAAAGAAAAAAAAGAAAAGGCTTACAAGGGTTGAAACCATTGTACATCAAAGGAGTTTCACGGTTACTCCTGATTTTTTGGTTCCAAAGAAAACGGTAAATTTCTTAAACGTACGCGATAAATATATCGTCGTTGTTTCGCCTGATATCGATTTGAGCTTATCGGAAGCCAGGCGGGCTTATCTGCAGTTTGTATTAGACCCTCTCGTCTTCGACAATGTTAAGGAAATAATTGATCGCAAAGACGGAATCAGAAAACTCCTCGAGAATCTTAGAGAAAATAACAAAAACGTCTCGCCTGACGTTGTGCTCGCGGTTTCGCGCTCACTTGTTGCAGCTGCTGATGTCCGGGAAGAGGAGTACCGCAGAGTTAGAGCTGCCACGGGACAGGCTCGAGCGAAGATCGAATTGCTCAAAAGTGAAGATGAGAAGAGAGCGGTTGTCGCTGAGCTAAATAGAGTAAAACAGATTTTTGCCGACGAGGCCGCTTTGCAACTTTCTGAAAGCTACGAAAGAGGCGCCGTTCTGGCATTTTATTTTTCGGGCAAATTGAAGGGAATCGAGGATTCGGGTTTTGATGTCGGCAATTCGATTGGCGATTGGATACAGGCTATGAAGCCTGAAACCGAAGCGAACCGGCTTCAAGAATTCGCCGAAGCGCGAAACCGTGCCGCTGCTGAACGAAGAAAGCGAAATACCAAAACGATTGTGGAAACCACGCTCGTTAGAAACCCTTTGACCGAGGCTCTCTTGGAAATCGACAAGGATATTGAGTTGAAAAACCTTGTAAAGGCAGAAGCGGATTTGAAAGCCCTTTTAGCAAGGTATCCTAAGAGCACGTCGCGAATTTACTATTCGCTTGGACGCGTAGCGAGCCTGTCGGCCGAAAATCTTGAAGATCGCCACTCGGTTAATAAGAAACTTATCGAGGCGAAAAATTACTTTGAACGCGTGATCCGGTTTGCGACACCGACAACTGACAAAGAAATGATTGCATTAACATACGTTTCGCTCGGCGGTATATATGAATTTTATGACCAAAAGGACTACGCGGTTAAGATATACGACGCGGCAATGAAATTTGGGAGAGCTGATGGCGAGGGCTACAAAAAGGCCTTTGCTGCGAAGCAAAAACTTGTCGAGAAAAATTAGGATTTTTTTACTCTTTTTCTGTAAAGCTTTGGATAATCGATCGAAACGGTAGCCAACGCCGCCAACAACAGGAAGAAAAACATGTTGGCGTTTGTTCGAAGCGGGAAATCGAAAAGGCTGTGAATCAATATCCCGAAGCATCCTGCAAGGGCACCGATAGCTACACCCGTTCTGAAACGGTTTCCCGAAGATTTAATTACCCTCAAACTCAAACGAAACAAAAGAAAAACAAACGCAATAACACACACAAACCCTAATATTCCTGCATCGGATAGGATTTGCAGGTAATCATTGTGAGCCTGTTCGAGTCTGAGTTTTCCGTTCCCGGTATCGTATTTTGTGTAGGCGACTCCAAATGATTCAAGTCCGGTTCCCAAAACCGGATTGTCACGAATTATCTTGAGTGTATTTTTCCAGAAATCAATTCTCCCGGTGGAAAAATCCTGCATCTGACCAGCCGTAGCACCAATCCCGCGACTCACGGATTCCTCTTTTCCGAGCCATATTGCCGACGCAAGAAGCACTAAAACAAGCGCAATGCTACCACCAATTAAAGCAAGATTCCTCTTTTTTACTTCTGCTTTATCGATCGATTTAGCACCAAATTTCAGCGCAAAAAATATCAGAAAAGCGATTACACCTATAAGACTAATAAAACCGCCGCGCGACCCGGTTAAAATAATTGCGATGCCCATTAAAACGACTGCGATAATAAGCAAAAGCCGCTTGTCTTTCTCGACAGCATCGCTAAATAACAGGCCCAGAGTAAGCCCTATCGACATTTCCATAAACGCCGCAAAATGATGCTGGTTTACGTAAGATGCGAAGGGCTGCGCATAGTCGACCTCTCGCATCCCGTAGATGAAGTTTGGGCTAGCAAGGCGCTGCAGAATCCCTAAAAAAGACATTACAGCCGCAAAAACGACTATCGTGTAGGTCGCTTTTTTTAATCTCTCAGGGCTATCGATATAAGCTAGAGCCAGAACAAAAAAAACGAGAAAAATAATTAGTTTAACGACCGCAAATCTCGTAGCAGATGGATCGATCGATAATGACGTTATCGAGGAGATAGACAGGAGATCAGCCCCCGGTTGCGCAAACCCGAGCGGAAGCAATTGCACCAACCCAATTGCAATGAGTGCAAAAAAAGGAACGGTCAGCAAATTAAAACCAATCTTTACCTCACCCGCATTCCAAATATCGATATACCAGGCAATTAATAAGATTCCGACGAGAATGGTAAGTAGAAAGAGTGTAATCGTACTGACAGCGCCAAATAAAATGCAGGCGAATATCGGAATCGCGCAGATCATAAAAAAAACGATCCGGCTCGTTAAAGAGGTTTGTATATCGTTTCGGTTTCTCATCATTCGCTCAGCCGTCTAACCTTAGCATCATCAAACCAAACCTTGCCCGAAATCGGACAGACCGCCGAAACACAACCGGAGCGTACCAAACTAATCGTAACGCCCTCGCTTTGCTCAGGAACTGTAAACGTTGCGGATATGCGGCTCCAATCCGCATTTGTCTCCAGCGACTCAGTTGATGCGATGCGTTTCCTCCTGGTAACCGTGTCGGTAACCACCCACATCATCGTGCCGGAGCCTTCAAGATCTGACCTATAAAAAACTTCAAACTCGTATTGCTCGCCGCCATCTACAATCACTGTTTGGGAAATTGTCCGAAAATCGCTTCGTTTTGTTATCTTCAGGTTCAAACTAAGGCTTTGCGCCCCATTTCGCTTCTGTCCTCTTGCAAGACTTATTTGCGGCTGCCCACCCTTTGCAATCTGCCAATCAAAGGGACCTGCTTTATCTGTTTTGACCTCTGCTTCAAAACCTCCATTGGCAATCTTTTCAAATTCGATTCCCCCAGCGTTGTTGCCAATTTTGGAGCTGATGCTCAAAACCTTTCTGTATTTCTTCGCACGCATAAGGTAATTCAAAATTTTCTCGCTATCCTTCTTAAGGTCTCCGCGAACGAGATTTTCCGGCAAGCTATTCCAAATTTCCAGTGCTTCATCAAAACGGCTCTGCTTGGCGAGAAAGGTCGCTAACGCAGAATTTACTGCCGCGGAATCACCTATCGTCTGTTTTACTTTGTCAATATCACCCTCAAAAATCTGCCAAACCGTCGTTGCCGCAGGATTTGCAAGACTTGGGTCTCTCTCTACTGCCTTTCGGATCTGAGCAAACGCGGCTTCATTCTTGCCCTGCCGCAAGAGTATATTCCCAAAGGCCCACTGAACTTCAGAATAATTTGGTGCTAACTCAGACGCCTTTTTAAGCGCCGCCTCCGCACCCTCAATATTGCCGCTTCGTTCCTTCGCCTTTCCAAGAGCTAGCCACAATCGAAAATCACTTGGAGACAGTGCGACCGCCTTTTCGTACTCAGCTAACGATCGCGGCAAATCGCTTGGCAAAAAAGACCTTTCATTTAGCACAGCAAGCGCGAAATGTGTCTGCGGATCGCTTGGCGCCAATCCAGTCGCAAATACAGCCACTTGTTTATCCTGAACCTGCGTAGAAATTGAGTTTCCTAAAAACCATTTTGCGCAAAACCAAACAGCCACCAACCCAAAAACAACAAAAGCGAAAAACGCAATCATTTTCGGCGCCGAGTCTATTTTGACGGATTTGAACGACATATTTAAGAGGATTTAAGATTCTTGGGGAATTTTATTAGATTCTTCGGCTTTAATAAAGGAATCGGTAAAACTATTCAAATTCGATCGGCTCGATCTTTATCCAGGCACGCTTGAGCGAGACATTCGCCTCCTGGCAAATCACTCGGACTTCCTTCAAACGCTTCGGATCGATTTCCCTAAACGATAGCAATATCTCATTAACTTCATTTTCTCGACATATTTCCGGCAGCGAGCCATTACCGCCGTACACACGCAATCCATGTATTACTTTATCCTTCTTAAGGGGATCGTCATCGAGAAAACCAACGGGCTTATACTCCCAGTCAGGATTATTCTCCAGCTCGCGCAATATCATCTCGCCACCGTCTCCTGCGCCGTAAATCAACACCTTCGTCCCGTTTTCCGACAATGGCGTAGGTAGTAGCTGTCTGAACAGACGAAAGGCCATTCTGCTGCCTGCAACCGCTGAAAGCAACAAAATACCGTCAACGACAAATAGCGCACGGGAAAACTCCTGGAAACGATATAAAAGTAAAAGCCCTAAGACACTTAATACCGAACCAAGAACACAACCCTTAAAGAAGGTGACAAAATCCTTAATGCTTGTATATCGCCAGATTCCGCGGTAAACCCCAACTACAAGAAATGCGCCGAGCTTGAGCACAACCAGTATAGGAACCGATTTTATAAAAAGGTCCCAGTTTCGTGTGTTTTCAAAGTTCCCAAAGAACAGAATGTACGAGAAGTAATATGCAAGCGTTATTAGCAATGCGTCAAGAAAGACTTCAAAAATTCTTCTCTTATAAGAAAGATCTATCAAAAATCCATAAGCGGCATTATTCTTAATCGCCAAAGCTTCATCGCGCTCCTCGTAAACCTTAACTTTCGACAGATAAACACCGACCAGCGACAAAAGAACCGTAAAGAGCGCCACCAGTGCCAAACTTTGGGTGAGCTGTAGGTCGCGTATATAAAGCGAAATCGCGCCGGCGAGAATTGCCAATCCGTACAACATCAAAACTGCCGAGCGCTCTGACAATCCAAGCGCCACCAGGCGATGCGAAGTATGATCCCTTCCCCCTTCTGACGCCTTCCTGCCTGAAAGCTTCCTAATGATCGTAACAAAGGTTGTATCAAAAATCGGAACGAGAAGAATTAACGCAGGTACTGCTATAACCGACAAAATACTCCTCGAACGACCTCCGGTATTGTTGAGCAACACAGAGCTCGCAAGAAAAAACCCGACAAACATCGACCCGCTATCGCCCATAAAAATCGAGGCCGGATTGAAGTTAAACGCCAAAAACCCTATGAGCGCACCGATGAAAGCGCAGATCAAAAGGAGTTCATTCACCTGCCCGCCGGTACCTAGGACAACCGCCACTGTCAATGCGGCAATCGCAGAAATTCCAGCAGCGAGCCCATCCATATTGTCGAGGAGATTAACGGCATTTGTGATTCCAATGATCCAGAAAACCGTCAGCCATATGTTTAGCACGGGCCAGTCCGTCCAGGGTAAAACCAGCCCAAAGCCTATGATTATCGCTGTTCCGATAATCTGTCCGATGAGTTTTTGATAAGGCTTGATAAACAGCAGGTCGTCCACGAGCCCAACCACGAACAAAAAGGAACTCCCTCCTACTACAATCCATGCGTGTTCAGTTTTAGGAACAAAAGAGAGATAGATAATGATTGTCGTCAAAAATATTGCGACCCCGCCCATCAAAGCCGTGGGCTTTTTGTGCCAACGGTCCGCCTTTGGTGTAGCCACAAATCCCCTGGCACGCGCAATTTTGCGCATAAAAAAGGTCAGTATTAATGACAAAACAAAACTGACCGATGTAATGAATACCGGATTTGAGATCATCTTATTCATTATGAGCCGAACTTCGTATTAACGTTATCTGCGTAAGGTTTATTAGAATAGATATAGGAGGCAAAATCAAGTGATTCCGCGCGCTACAATTTGCATGTTTTACGGTATAAATCCTTAATGTCTTTCACCAACCGCTCAACCGAATAATTTTGTAATACAAAATTTTTCCCACGCTTAGCCGCGCCGGAAGCTGCTTTTTTATTTTCAGTTAAATACAGCAAGCCCCGATAGAATCCCTCTTCATCGTCGGATTCAACTAAAATACCACGCTCGCAAACCGTAAAGCCATTCCCATTTACTTCATTCTCTCGTCCGAGTAAATCTACAACCCCGCCAACCTTCGTAGAAATCACAGGTTTTGCGTTTGCCATTCCTTCAATAATGGAAAGAGGAGTGCCTTCGTTAAAAGAGGTCAAAGCAATTATATCAAGCCCTGCATAAAAAACTTCGGGATCATTTCGGTTTCCCGTAAATATGACAGACACCCCGATTCCCGTTTCCTCTACTTTCTTTTCCAGACCCTCTCGCAAATTGCCGTTTCCTATAACTACAAATTTCACTTCGGGAGTCTCCGCCCCTTTCGAATCTTTATACAGCTTCGCAGCTCTTAAAAAGAGGTCGTGATTTTTAACCTCGGTAAGTCTCCCGACCAACCCAACAAGGATCGTTTCATCGCTAACACCAACCTCGTCACGAAATGCTTTTCGGTTTAGCTCCGAACCCTCAAATTTGTGCAAATCGATACCTAGCCGCACAATTTCAAACTGCTCAGATTTTCCAATCCCGAATTTTTGGTTGATCTCACGCTTCTGTTGCTCGCTAATGACAACGATCTTGTCCGTTGCAAGCGCAGCAAGCGCTCTTTCAATAAACAGAAAAATCTTTGTTTTAAGGTTTCCGTAGTAGCTATGAAAAACGTGTCCATGAAAAGTGTGAAAAATTTTGACCTGACGAGGTTTACCAATCAGCGTTTTCGGAGTAAGCCAGCGATAGAAAAACCCTGCGGTTCGACCGATGGTTCCTGCCTTCGCGGTATGAGTATGAATAACATCTGGCTTTTCCTTGCGTATATGAGAATAAACTTTCCATAACGAGAATAAATCTTTTGGCGATAGCTCCCTGCTCATTTCCTCAACAAACACAGGCTTTACCCCATGTTCACGAGCAAAATAAGCCATGTCCTCTTCCCCTTCGGGAACACGCCCTGTGATCAAAGTCGACTCAAATTCCTCATCGCTAAGAGATTCCGTAAGCCACACCACATGCCGCGCCGGTCCGCCAACGTTAAGTCTTGCAATCGCTCTGACAATCTTCATAAAAAAATAGCCGCAAACAATTATGGTTTACGGCTCATTATCCTATCATCAAGTGCTGCTTTCTCAGACGGCGTTTCCACCAGCATTTGCTTGAACCCCAGTTTGCGCCGCTTCAAGAATGAAACCGCGTTCCAATAGAAAGGAGACAATTTTCTCAGCATTTTCCTCTGCAGTTTCAGCAACGGTATCGATTGTGAGTTCAGGATTCGTTGGTGCTTCATAAGGATCGTCTACGCCTGTAAAGTTCTTAATTTTGCCTTCCCGGGCAAGCTTGTACATTCCTTTCACGTCGCGTCCTTCACATACTTCAAGCGGAGTATCAACGAAAACCTCAATAAAATTATCGCTTCCAACCAGTGCGCGACATTCATTCCTGGTCGCCCGGTAGGGACTCACCGCCGCACACACGACCGCACCTCCATGACGCACGATTTCAGAGGCTACAAAACCAATTCGGCGAATATTCGTATCCCGATCTTCCTTGCTAAACCCTAGCCCTTTGGATAGATGCGTTCGCACAACATCGCCGTCCAAGACCGTGAGCGAACGCCCAAACTCGAACAACCTATTGACCAACACATCGGCTGTAGTAGATTTCCCCGATCCGCTCAAACCGGTAAACCATATGCAAAAGCCACGCTCATGCATCGGCGGATGGGCTTTTTGTAAAATCGCCGCAACCTCGGGCCGTGAAAACCAGGAAGGGATCAACTTACCTTTTCCAAGGTAATCCTCCCGAATCTGAGTTCCGGATAGACTAAGCGTCCTTTTACCTTTGTTATTGACTCTTTCTCCATACCGATCCTCATCAACTAAGTAGGCTAATTCTTTGAACAATATCGGCTTAACTCCAATTTCATCACTATGCTTTTGCAGCAACTCCTGTGCTTCAAAGGGACCATAAAAAGGCTTACCCGAGGAATCAACTCCAGGTCCTGCGTGATCCCTTCCAATAATAAAGTGATTTGCGCCGTAATTTCGCCTAACAATAGCGTGCAAAAGCGCTTCTTTTGGTCCCGCCATTCTCATTGCCAGCGGTAATAATGAGAGCAAAGTGCGACTAGTGTCATAGTGGTTTTCGATTAACGCCCTGTATGTTCGTACTCGCGTAAAATGATCAACGTCGCCGGGCTTTGTCATCCCTACCACCGGATGAATCAAAAGAGCGCCGTCAACTTCTTCCATGGCACGCTTCGTCATTTCCTCGTGAACCCGGTGAATCGGGTTTCGCGTCTGAAAAGCCACCACATTTTCATAACCCATTTCTGTCAGACGCTCTCGGGTTTCCATAGGTGTCAACCTTAACTCTTCAAAATTATGATGGCGTGGAAGAGAAATCACTTGCAATTCTCCGGAAATATTTATTTTTCCCCAAGAATTCATTTGGGCAACTATCGGATGACGAGAATCTTTCGTGCCATAAGCAAGCAACGCTTCTCGTTCCCGATCAGGTTTGTATATTTCCTCGATACGCATCAGCGCAAGAATATTATTTTTTCTGTCCGCAAGGGCTATCTCTTGGTCCAAGCTAACTTCAAAATCGGAACTGATCGACAGAGTAATCGGGAGGGGAAATAAGGTGCCATCGGCAAGCCTCAACGCCTCTAAAACCGAATCCAGATCATCTTTCCCCATGAATTCATTAACCGGAGAAAACCCGCCAACGGCTAACATCTCCAGGTCACACAAATTTCTTGCTGATAGCTGAAGCCTCGCGAGATTTGCCGCCTTTCGCCCAAGTTCCCGTTTTTTTTGATCGTCAGTAACTAACGACTCGTCTAGATTGTTGCAGTAAGGTGAAATTAGAGTATCCATAAAATTGTTTTAGTAGCTCATTTGTCAAATTGAGTTAGACAAACGTAAATTATCGGAAGGAACCCTTCATTTTGCAAACCAAGATGACCAATTTTTAGGAGTCATGGAGTTCCTTCTAGTTCTACTGACTTCTACCTTCTAATCAATAAACTGCTGAAACCAAAGTTCAAGCATTAAAAGTGCCCAGATTTGGAAAGTTCGATCGCGTTTCGCCGAAACGTGTTCGTCAAGGTATCTTGTTACAACTTCAGGTTTTGTAATTCCACGCTTTAGAGATTTTTCCGAAAGCAAAATCTCTTTCACAAAATCTTTCATATCCGTACGAAGCCAATTTCCGATCGGAACACCGAATCCCATCTTGCGCCGATAAACAACCTCTTTAGGTACTAATCTCGCCGCAACCCGCTTGAGTAAGGATTTTGTTTCAAGCCGTTTCATCTTAATACTTTCGGGCAAGCTAGCAGCAAATTCGATTACTTCATGATCGAGAAACGGCGAACGCGCTTCCAATGAATTCGCCATTGAAGCAATATCAACTTTTACCAATAAATCATTTGGTAGGTAGGTCATTTGGTCAGTCAAAAGCGTTGCGTCAACAACTCCTGAGCCGTTTGTTTTCGAAAACCAGTTTTCGAAATCCTCACTCGAACGATTTCCGGCAACTAAAGCAGCAAAATTATCAGTATAAAGAGCTTCTTTAGCATCCCGATAAAACGTTGACATCCAACGGAAATATCTTTCTGATTTTGGCAACGAAGCCGCCTCCAGAAAACGTTTCGCGTCTCGAACACGAGATTTTTTTATCTCCGAAGTTGGAATCAAATTTATCGGCTTTTCGACAAACAGTTTACGAGCAAGCTTTGGAAAACGATGATAAATTTCGGCAATGCGCATCGCAGCGTGGCGCTCATAGCCGGCAAACGATTCGTCGCCTCCATCACCGTTTAATGCAACGGTTACAAATTCCCGCGTCTCTTTTGAAACGTAATAAGTCGGAATCGCTGAAGAATCCGCGTATGGTTCGCCGTAATGCTGGACTAATTTTGGAAGAACTTCAAGGGCATCTGGTTTAACGATAAATTCGTTATACTCAGCGCCCACGTGTTTGGCGACCTGTTTAGCGTATTTTAATTCGCTAAAATCCTGTTCTTCAAACCCAATTGAAAACGTCGTAACAGGCGTTTCCGATTCCTGCGCCATCAGCGCAACAACAGCCGAAGAATCAACTCCGCCTGACAAAAATGCTCCGAGCGGAACTTCCGAAATCAGACGCATTTTTGTCGCTTCCCGCAAAACTCGAGTCGTTTCTTCTTCCGCTTCTTCCTGCGTGATTTTTATTTTTTTTGAAAAATCGGGAAGCCAATATCTTTTGGTTTCGATTTCGCCATCTTTCCAACGAAGCCAATGGCCCGGCTCAAGTTTGCGTATACTTTTGAATGACGTTTGAGGCGCAGGAACACAAAGATAGGATAGATAGGAGTCAATCGCTTCATAATCGACTTCGCGGGAGATGTCTGGATGCTCTAAAACCGCTTGGAATTCCGAGCCAAAAATCAAATCACCGTTTGGCTGATGGGAGAAAAGAAGCGGTTTCTGCCCGACTCTATCCCGCGCAAGAAAGAGAGTCTTTTCCGCATCATCCCAGATTGCAATCGCAAACATTCCTCGCAAATGCTGCAAACTATCAACACCGTATTTTTCGTAAAGGTGAAGGATTACTTCCGTATCAGAATTTGTGTAAAATTTATTGCCTTCCTCTTCCAAATCCTTTCGAAGTTCTTGATAGTTATAGATTTCTCCATTAAAAACAATCGCTTTTGTTTTATCGTGATTAAAAATCGGCTGCTGTCCGCTTGCGAGGTCAATTATTGAAAGCCGCCGCATTGCCAAACCGATATTTTCTTTAAAAAAGAAGCCATCCTCATCGGGACCCCGATGCACGATAGCTTGATTCATTTTTTCTAAAATTTCTCGGTTTACTTTGCGTGAGCCCGTGTTTGCAATTCCAACAATTCCGCACATCTTATTATTTCACAACCATATGAAGACGCACAGTAGTTAACCTATGGGCGCCTCGGCATTTCGTCTAAGCCTTTTGTTAGACCTAAGTATTTCAGCATTCCTAAGGGCCTTTTTGTTTTCTCTACGCTCTTTAACCAAGGTCCACCCAACCGCAACAAACATAAACAAAAAAACCTGAATCTGAATCCTGTGCCGATACGCCGTGCCGATGTTGCCTTGAAATAAGGAATACGCGAGCGTAAGCATCAGGCTGAAAATTATTATTCCAAGGGCATCGCGTAGTCTATGCCGAATCGTATAAATTATTCCCATTACAAGCAGAGGAATTGACAACCACCAGATAATCATATCCGGTAACGCAATTAAAAATGTTGTGTTTGAAAAAATTTGCCAAGGGAATGGCGCAAACATTACGTACACAAAACCTACTGGGAGTGCAGAAATTGCTCCTTCCGTAGTCGAAACATCTAATTCCTGTCCGAAGCCCGATCCTGCCTGCGCAGCGCCCGATCTTGCCCTCTGCAGCTGCTCCAAACCACCATACTTTTCGAGATTTGTGCCCGCATCACGACCCACACCAAGATAAGCTAATCCAAGCCCCAGAACCATCAAAATTATCAGATTCCTCACAATCGATTGATTTGACTTCCCTGATCCCACCAGAAATGCCCCCAGCATCGCTGCAGACATCATGTAAAAAATATAGAAACGAAGCGAAAGAACTCCAAAAAGCGCTATCAATAAAACAACCGCGGAGGTGTAGTCAAATCTCTCGCGCAAATTAAGAATCATCGCCATTGCCAGGACCAGACAAAAAACGATGAGTCCGTCTTTTAGCAATTGGCTGCTCCATATAACAAACGCAGGATAAAATCCCACCAATAATGCGGATACCAAACTTACCCGATCGTTTCTGAAAATTTTCCTGACGCAGACATAGACGAGCGGGACTGTCGCGGCACCAATTACAGCACAAAAGAATTGTGCAGCTAAAATATCAGAACCGGTAACGCTATATATTCCAGCAACTAAATACGTAATTCCCCACCCGATATCAGTGGAAAAATGCTCCAGGAATCGATCGCCGGAAGCCTCATGGAGCCCAAACCAGGAGCGCATAAGCTTCTTCCCAGCCAAGTGATATGTATTGGAATCCCCGGAAAATTTCTCACGAACCTCGAGTACATGAACGAATGTTCCGAAAATCAATCTTGCAAACAGCGCAGTAACGAAAAGTCTTGTCAACAAAATTTTCGCATCCTCCCCAAAGTGCCAGATAATCGCCACAGTCACCGAAGAACAAACGATTACAACAACAAGGGCTGCGTTGCCATCCGGGAAGGTGAAGGCAACTATCAGTATCCCAAGTACAAATGCCAATATTGCTAAAAGTCTGTCCATGGAAGGTCGTTTTATTTTACAAGATTATGTGAAGCGAGTTCCGCCGTGGCCGCTTCTACCTTATCAACCGGAGACTGATTACCGACCCAATTAAGTAGCTCAGACAATCCGTGCTCAAGCTCCACCGTGGGTTGAAAGCCCAATAGCTCATTCGCCCGAGAGATATCCGCGACGCAGTGTCGAATGTCGCCTTCCCGGTATTTCCCAACGATAGTCGGTTCGATATCCTTTTGTAAACCCTTTCCGAGCATTCGGGAAACTTCGCCAACCGAAATCGCCCTGCCAGTTCCAACGTTGACTGCTTGATAATCGGCTTTTTCTTCTTCAAGCGCCAATATGTTTGCCTGAACGATATCCGAAACATGCACAAAATCTCTTGTCTGCTCGCCATCTTCGAAAATCATTGGACTTTCGTCATTCATCAAACGGGAAGAAAAAATTGCACACACTCCTGTATATGGATTTGAAAGTGCTTGTCGGGTGCCGTAGACGTTAAAATACCGCAGCGCAACCGTAGGGATCTTATACGCTCGCCCAACGCTTAAACAATACTGTTCCTGATCCTGTTTTGAAACCGCATAAACAGAGGTGGGAAAAAGTGATTTCTCTTCTGGTGTGCCAATAGGAACCGTTTCGCTAGCGCAATTCGGACACTTTACTTCCCAATCGTGTTTGGCAAGCTGGTCGTCAGATCGAAGCTCAGGAAATACCTTTTCGTCGCAGTCCTTGCAAAAATAAGCTCCTTCACCATAAATCGACATAGATGACGCAACAACCAATTTCCTAAACTGCCCGGCGCGTTTAATCATTTCCTCCAGCAAAACAGCCGTACCTAAATCATTCGCTTTTACATATCGAACAATTTCATACATCGATTGCCCTACACCAACCTCTGCCGCCTTGTGATAGACGACCTCTACGTCTTCCAGAGCTTTTGAGACCGCCTCGCGATCACATACATCAGCTTTAACAAACTCGGCCTCTTTGTTTATGTGCTCGGGCACCTTACCTTGATGAACTTGTTCGACCAAAGAATCAAGGATTCGAACATCGTGCCCCTTTTCGACAAGTTCATCGACTAAATGTGAGCCAATAAAACCGGCACCACCAGTAACTAAAACTTTTTTCATTCAATTGCTCCAAACATATTTTCTTACACCCTTGATCTCGCTATCGTTTCCCTAACAACGTCTGCAAACAACTCAGCACATCTTTTCATCGAATACTGGGCCACCACGGTATTCCTTGCTTCGCGCCCAAGCCGCGTACGTAATTCCCGATTATCAATAAGTTTATCAAAGTACTCCAACCATTCCTCTTGCGTTTTTGCAAGAAATCCGTTTTTCCCGGGTTCGATCACATCGCGATTAGCCCCCATATCCGTACAAATCGCCGGAATACCCAAAGACATATACTGCAGCGCTTTTAAAGCACACTTGCCTCGAGACCATTCATCATCCGGCGTCGGCATGATCCCAATATCTATCTCGGCGATTTCGGCAACTTCTGTTTCAGGTGACCATTCCTTCCAAGTACAGGGAATTGTTTTAAACGATGGCTCTCGATTCGAAATTACGCGGAGCTCCGCGTCTTCGCGTCGTTTAAACAACTCTGCCAACGTAGGCTCGAACGCCTCTAAATGATATTGAGATGTAGAACTTCCCGTCCAACCAATAACAACTTTTGCACCACGATCTATTTGTTTTTCTTTCGTCTGATATTTATCGGTATCAATACTCGTCGGAACAATAAACACATTTTGATTGAACTGCTTGGCGTAATCAGCCAAATGCGAATTTCCGACAGTTACGCTAGTGCTGATCTTACAAATATCTGCAGTTTTCTCTGCAAATTTTAGCCAACCAAATCGCTTATTCGCATCTGAAGTATTGGTCAAATAAATCGCGTCGTCAAAATCAAAAATGATTGGATTATTTCGAAACTTCAATAAACGCTCTAAAAGCGCGGGACCAACGAAACTTGCCGTTCTGAATAAATAAACAACATCGTAATCTGAGGCTTTTACTACGTCCCTGAATCTTTTAAGAATCGCACGAGACATTCCCAGCGTTTTAGCCCAAAAACGACCCTCTTTATACAGGACGGACCGAAGGCGATCATCCGAAAACGCAAAATAGTCGATATCGATATTCATTTCCGTAAGGTACGACTCCCATTGTTCAAGACGAAAACGCTGCCCCGGGGTGGTATCGTAAGGATCCAACATTAAGGCACAAACCCTAAGCCTTTTATTATCGTTCATGACGGTGATCGCGACCTGCTAAGCAGCGCAAGTGCTGATTATATTGCATTTGTCAGCATGCATCAAAGCACACCTACTTCTTAGAATTATGCCAATGAATCAGCATTTTTGTAACCAGATTGACAGTTGCATTCCGGAGTTGGTTTTCTGCATGTACCATCTGAATATCGGATGAAAAAAGGATGGCATGTAATAAATGTTGCAGACGTAATATCGGTGGGAAACGATCTCATATCTATTTTCCATGGCGTGCTCCTCAAAAGATTTGTATCCAAATTCAAACAAGTGGAACGGCTCGTGCATCGGGCTAATATTCGTTACGTAGTTAGTTCCGATAGCTCGATAATAAAAGTTTATTATTTTAGCCATCAGGTAATCGGAAGAAGGCACTTCCATATGCATTACGCCCTTTGGTTTAAGCCATCTTAACGCTTTAATAATACTTTTTGACGGATTGTATAAGTGTTCAAGCACAGCTCCAAAAGTTATAAAATCAAATTGTTCGTTGGGGAACTCAGCCTCTTCAAGCATTCCAAGTTTCAGTTTATTCGGATCCACACCCATTTTGTCCATTGCGCGATCTCTAAACTGAGGCGATGGTTCTAGACCGTAGGCATCAAAACCCTCGCGTTTTAGAGATTTCATGCACTTCCCTATTCCCGCACCGATGTCTAAAGCTTTCATCCCTTTCCTAAATAAAAGAAGTTCTTTCGCTTTCGAGATTTCTTCAGAAAAATAAGTCGAATTCAGCTCAAAATATTCTTCTCTCCAGTAATTTTCCGGTAGAACTCCATAATGATCTTTAATGTCAACTGGAACCGGCTGAGGGTTAGAATAAATCAGATGGCAGTTGCTGCATTTGATAACTGAAGTTGTAATGCCTTGCTTTTTCCTAGGTCTTAAACCTTGTGAACAATTCATCCTTTGACCCAAAACCTTGTTTCGAGCCGTTTCTTGACCGCACATATTGCACGAACAAATCTCCCTGAATATGTAACGCATTTCTTTCATCATGAATTATTTCTGCTTTTAAAAAAACTCACTTTTTCAGGGATTGGTATAGCGCGAACTGCCTTTCACACGCCGGTTGCAAAGCGTAATGATTTACCGCCGCTTGCCGACATCGTAAGGCAAGGTCAGGCGCTTTTAAAAGTTCGGTTAGTCGATTAAACGCCTTAACGTAAGCCTCCTGAGTATGTTCCTTAATAATTACGCCAACCTTATGTTTTCGGATAATCTCATCAGTATCACTTACGTTAGGAGTCGTCACAACAGGTAGCCCGACCGCCCAATACTCTCCGATCTTAGTCGGCGAACACCCGTGCTCACTGATCCCCTCCGTAAGAAAAAACAACCCGGACTGATACTGGACAAGGTTTTTAGGCATTTCTAAATAAGGAACAGCCTCAACGTTCCAAAAATCCTCTGGCAAGCCGCTCTTACATATCAATTCGCGAGCCAACTTTTGATCTGCCTTATTAAATATTTGTAGAGTTACATTCGCACCCGTTTTTCGTGCAGCCATAACAAATTCGCCGACTTTATCAACTATATAACGTCCTCCCACGCTGCCTACATAAACCAGCCTTATTTCTTCGGAGGAAAATTCGGTTCTCCTTTTGGGCAAATCGAATCTATCTAAATCAACGCAACTCGGGACAAATACAACCGGGGTCTCTTTTTTTTTTATGTTTGGATACGATTCGATTATCCCTTTTGCTCGGTTTGATAGAGCGATGATTCCATGAGCTCTTGAATACATTAAATTTTCTAACCGCTTAGCGACATTATAAGAACGTGAGTCTTCCTCCCATATTCCACCATCTACCTGCTCATCGGGATAAAATCCTTCGTTGTGATAGACAAACTTCGCACCGATCAAAGGAGCTAACGCAACCCCGATTAATCCGCCCAAATACGTTCTTGCGTGAACGACATCGAAGCGCTTCGCCAATCTACTCTGGATACCCCGAGCAAATCCATGAGCGATGTCAAAAAAAGTGGCTGGGATTTTGGGAGTCTTATGATATTCAAGCGGAATCCATTCGATATCATCTTCCGAGAGAATTTCTCTTACCCTCGTCATTTCTTCCAAGTTTTTTAAGTCATATTGCTTTTCGAAGGTGACCAATGTCAAATCTGCCCCAATTTGCGACAACTTTTTAACAGCTGGAATCACCAAAGACTGTCCGAGTTGCTCATGAGCCCCCCAGTAAACTATGTACAGAATTCGCATTTTATTTGAAAAATATTCGTTTGAGAGTACGAACTGGCAGACCTAAAGGGCGTTTTACATTTAACGGATAAAGCTGTACAGCCTTAAACATACAACTAAGACTTTCAAAAAACCTATAGGAGCGCCAGTATTCACCTGAAACAATCATTAAATTGTTACTATACGCCTTTCTCCTTATTTTTCTATACTTTTGTGGCAAATTCCGTTGATCAAAAAATTTATCTAAAGTACTCAGGGTATCTCGCTTAGAAACATCTGGATTGGAACTCATGCTATTTACAACTTCCCGATATTTCACTAAATACTTGTTTACAGAACAAAACCTAGTCAACCGGCTCACTCGAAGCCAAAGTTCTTTGTCAGCGCAGGTACTAAAATTTGAATCGAATCCCCCTGCTTGTTTAAGAATGCTTTTCCTTATGATGGCAGACGATAGAATCAAGATATTCATATTGAGCAGAAGCGCTTTGCAGGGATCCTCATATTCAATCGCATCGTTATACCCGAGAACATTCAGATCCTGATCAACGGTAATAGCGCTAGTGTAACAAAGTCCAATTTCTTCACTATTTTCGAAAAAGGACATTTGACGCTCTAATTTTTCAGGCAACCAGAGATCGTCCGCATCAAGTAACGCAATGAACTTGCCACGTGACCGTGCAATACCATAATTGCGCGCTGTTGATACTCCTTCATTTCGTTTGCAAAAGTAGCGAATCCTGTCACCGTATTGAGCTAATCTATCTTTAGTTGCATCGGTTGACCCATCATCAACGACAATGATTTCAAAAGATTGAAATGTTTGCCTCAACACACTATCAATCGCTTCTGTAACAAAACGCCGGGCGTTAAACGTTGGAATAATTACGGAAACTATTGGCTCACTCATCCAATCCTTCTAACTAAAACATCATCGTAACCGTTAGCTTGCAACCCTAGCGATACTACCTCGTAACCGTCTTCGATGAGGAATTCGTTGACCGCTCTTTTCACACCATACGGCAACATTTCTCTAACGGAAAAAGTAGTATAGTCGTTAAATTGAATAAGTCCGTCTCGCTTTATTTTATTCTTTACCTCTTGAATATCCTTTACAACCCCCTCGTATGAATGGTCAGCGTCAACGTAAATATAATCAAAATATTTATCGGGAAACTCCGCTAACACTTCGCTTGAAAACCCTCGGTGGACTTCCATGACACCGTTCTCAATATAGTGATTGAACCTAAGTGTATAGTTTTCAAATTGATTTTCGTGCGGGAACAAATCTATTGCATGAAATTTTGTAGGCTTTAATTCCTTAAGAAGTAATTCTGTAAATTCCCCGATTGCAATTCCAACTTCCGTTATAACCCCACCGTGCGGAACATGATTCTTAACGACGTCTTCTCTAGAGGGTAGAAGACTAGCATTTTTTAGCAGCACACGGGGAAGAGGTGGGACCTCTCCCATTTTCTTGTATGTATCCTTGATATCCGATCTTTCATAGAGGTAATGCAAAATTCGTCTCATAGTAACCCTAACTCTCCCGCTATTTTGGGCTGGCATATTAGATAATTAAAACAGTCGCTCTTGGTAATAACATCTACCTTGCGAATCGAAAAGGCTTCTTCATCTACGTTGAAAAAAAGATAACCCAGACCTTTTAAGTGCTTCTCAACCTTGTGTCCAACCTCATCACTCAGTATCTCTATTAACATCGTGGGTCTGAAATCATCTAAATATCTCCCCATACCTTCCAAAACCTCAGGCTCGTGAGTCTCAACATCAATCTTCATAAGGTCAATTCTTTCAAGATCATTATTTTCAATAAACGTGTCCAACCTTACAGTTTCGATCTCTGTTAGAATCGTTTCTGTTTCATCAGAAAGAAGGTTTTTATTTACAGTAACCGACAAGATGTGCTCACTGTCTTTTTTTTCGTATATTGTCGCTACACCGTCATAATTAGATGTTGCCTTTTCCACGGCAATGGACTGAAATCCGTTAATATGAATATTATATTGAAGTTTTTCCCATACCCGCTTAACCGGTTCAAAAGCAAACACCTGAGCGTTTGGACTAATGGTCTGCGCAACCAAAGAATAGATACCAGTATTGGCGCCAATATCGAATATCACTTGGCATTCTTTAGAAAGTTTTGACCATAACCCCATCGACATTTTTTCCCAACCGTTATCCAATCCCAACCAAAACGCCTCGTTTTCAATCATATAGCCATAATGCTGCATTTTGAAACTTTTATCGCGTATCTTTAGGCTTAAAACTCCTTTGAAATGTAGGTGTTTTAAAATTGATTCAGGTGGCTGCCAAAAATTTTTGAGGATCTTAAATAACTGATGTTTGAGCGGAAGTCGGTTATACAACCACTTAATTACGGTTTTCATAACTTCGGAGTGGATTAGGTCTCACACAAAATTCTTTCTGAATTTTCATTTTTCAGCAATGTTGATCGAGAATCCTTTCACCTTTTTAGATGGTTTTCGTTCGCGAGCACCGGCACAAACCAGATCCGAAACAGCTGATACTTTGCGACTTAGTTTCTGTACAGCGCCAAATGCCGATTCCACATCTTTTGAAAAGGAAACAAATTTAAAGCGGTTTTTTTTGCTTCTCGTCTTATTGAGGAAACGTCATTATCAAGTATATAAATGACTGCTTCAGCCATTTCTATGGAATTCCTGTAAGAAACAAGAATTCCATTTCTTTTGTCAACAATCGAATCCTTAGCTGCGCCTGTCGGTGTAGAAACTACTGCACATCCGTTCATCATTGCTTCTGCTATTACAAAGCCAAAAGGTTCGTTTGTTGCTGCATGGAGATAAACATCTAAAACTCCATATAGAGACGGCATCATTTTACGATCAATCCATCCTGCTAAAATGATATTATCCTGCATTCGGTTCTCGACAATAATGTCTTTTAGCTCGCTTTCTTGCTCACCAGTTCCGACAAATAAAAATACTGCATTGGGGTATGACTTTACAACTTCGCTGGCGGCTTTGATTATATAGCGATAACCTTTCCACTCAATCAAACGGGAAACTGTTCCGATAACTTTTTTCCCTTCCAAATTGTATTTATTTTTCAGATATTTCTTATATTCATCCCGTTGGTCAGTAAATTTGTCTACGGGAATACCATGATGGATTAGCTTTACTTTTGAAGGATCCGCGTTTTCCTTTTCCAATACAAAGTCTTTGCACTCTTTCGAAATCGCAACTATATGGGTAGCATTCCAATTATTAAATTTGTCGAACTTCACCCATTTCGGAGTGTATTTATAGTGAAATCCGGTGTCGGCTTTGGTGATAGCCCTTACCTCTACCTGCGCCAAGCGAGAAGCCAAAAGCGACACAAGGGAATCATCAAAGAGGTGGCCATGTACAACGTCGGGTTTGATCTTTGTAAATAATCTATAGAGCGGATAAATTGTCCCCAAAAGGCTTTTCTTTCGGTTGTTTGAATCGTATCTAACCCAGTAACAATCACAACCAAGAGCTTTCATATCATCCAACATTTGTGGTTTTGTCGGATAAAGACAAACGAACGAAAACTTTATTTCGATCTCTCTTTTTGACCTTTCAGCGAACCAATTAAAATAAGGTACTGAAGAATTGTTTGCCATTACGAAAACAACATGTAGCATAAATCTAAAATCTGGTATAGCCGTAAGCTTCCCCGTCAATTTCACAGATCGAAATTAGACATTCCTGCCAATATTCGGCGTTTGAACTCTGCCGGCGGAATATTCCCCAGCGAACTGTGGGGACGTTCCTCGTTGTAGCTGAGCATCCATGCCCAGCTAATATCTCGAACCTGTTCTAGGCTTGAGAAAATATGCGGATCGAGCACCTCGGTCCGGTAACTTCTGTTGAAGCGTTCGATGTATGCATTCTGATTTGGCTTTCCAGGCTGAATGAAATTGATCGTCACGTTGTTTCGTTCGCACCATTCTGCGAAAGCCTGGGCCGTCATCTCTGGTCCATTGTCGACCCTTATTGCTTCCGGCGTTCCGTGGTCAGTTTTCAGCTGGTCAAGCACTCTACAAACTCTTTCAGAGGTGATCGATGTATCGACGACGATGTCGAGCGCTTCCCGCGGCCCTTCATCAATGATGTTCAGCACCCGGAACCGACGCCCCGAATACAAGGTGTCGCTCATGAAATCAAAAGACCAGGTATTGTTTACTTCTGCCGGAGCTTCGAGAGGCACAGGTTCTCTGACTGGCAATCGTCTCTTTGTCCTTCGCTTCTGATTTAGCTTCATCGCCTTATTAACACGCCATACCCGTTTGTGGTTCCATCGGTGCCCCAAATTGCGTAGCCGATAATAACACTTCCAGAATCCCCATCAATTGTCCTTTCCGATGATCTCGTTCAGTGCGTCAATTATTGGCGCATCCCGTTTCTCAGTTCTCTTCTTCGGATCAGGCCGATACCAGGATCTTCTCGACAACCCCATTATCCGGCACGCTTTTGAGATCGATAGACTCCACATCGAGATCAGATACCTTACCGCCCAACGCCTTCTCCCGGGCTCTAGAGCTTCCCCAACAGATCCTTTATCGCGTTGTTCTCGAGAGCCAGTTCCGCGTACATCTTTTTCAGCTTGTTGTTCTCAGCCTCAAGCTCCTTCATCCGCTTAAGATCTGAGACTTCCATCCCCCCGTACTTCGACTTCCAGTTATAGTACGTTGCGTTGCTGATCCCATGCTCCCGGCAAATATCCTTAACAAGTCGCCCAGCTTCGCCTTCTTTCAATATCCCGACGATCTGGTTCTCAGTAAATCTCGACCTCTTCATCTCTTTTCCGCCATCTCCTATGATGGCAGAAAATCTCTACTTTTGAACTGTGCGCTTTTTAGGGGTAGCTTACGTAGCAGCCTAGCATAGTCTAAGATTATGTGAATCGCGGCCTATCGCTCGATTGATGTTTTAACCCCCACAGGCAAATAGAAGCAAAATGTTATGTGCGCTACAAAGATCGAAGTATTCTCTCGATTAACCCCGGATATTGATGCTTTCTCAAATATTTTGACACCAAAGTTCTATCTACTTCCAATTTCCCCTCAATCGCTTTTCTAGTCAACTCCACGAACTCTTCGTTCGAATCGGCGAAAAATATGGCCTTATTGGCAGGAATTTTGAGCATCGGATCAAAAGAAGTAACGATCGGCTTAAATTGAGCAAGATAATTCAGAAACTTGAGCGGTGAACGCACAACGTTTCCTGACACGGGCGCATAAGGAACCAAGCATACTTTGGCAGCATTAATGTAATACTTTATACTTTTCGCATGCACAACGCCGCGATAGACTACATTGCTGTGGGCTTTTAGATCATACCAACCAACGGACTCCGTTTCCTTTCCTAGAACAAGTATCTTCACGCCTTCGTCCGCAATGGATTTTAGTAACTCGAAATCCCAATCGTCACCAATTGCACCAGCAATAATCGCGAATTCCCCGAGGTCACTCTTTATCCGCTGCACTTCATCGTCTGTTTCCCCCGCAAACTCGTCGGTAGAAATACCGTGGGGTACCAGCAAAGGAGAAAAACCAAAAGTTCTATACGAGTTCGCATATTTCTCATTTGTGCAAACGATCAGGTCCGAATTACCGGCTTGTGCAATATCTTGCCAAAAGTGCGAATATGGATCTACCACATGATAAATCGTCGGACACCCGGAGAACCGACCAATATGTATAAACCTAAAGGGATCAAATTTCCACCACAATGTGTCAGTCCGGTCGACGATTTTGGACAATTTATACGAATTCAAGCGGTCATTAATCCTCAAGAACAGTCTATGGAATATCCTCACAGGAAGGTTGTTTTTATAAGTCAATACATATAGGTTCTTAGACACTATTTTTCTGGTCACACTAAAGCTGATCAAGTCTCCGAATCGCCAAGCCTGCACCGGGTCAAGAAAGAAAACCTCGAAGCCGATTTTGGCTAGTTCGTTTGCATAATGCTGTTTGGAATACCAAACTTCTCCCCAGGGCTCATTAGATGTAATGATTATTTTGCGCAAATTATCAAGTTGTCCTCTACCCCCGAAAAGGAAGTGAGTCTTTCCTTAGTACTTGATTTTTCAAGCCGTGACCATTTTATAAACCAGATTCAAATCATCTCACTTGAAACAACAGTAGCGGCTAATCTCAGAATATTATTTTGCCAAACAATCTTAATTTTACAGGGTTCAACAAGGTTTGGGTAAAACCGTTCAACGAACAAATCTCATTCTAACTTTAACCAGTCCGTTAGGTCTTTCCTTATCAAATCTTGAAGTGCCCTGATTTCAATCTCCAACAGGTTTAAGATCATTTTCCTTGTTTCCGAGTTTAACACTGGTTTCTCATCGAATCCTCGACCGGAATTATCTGTAACTTTATCCCATACTGAGGGTAAGAACTTTCTAACTAATCGCGACGGTATCGATATACGGTCAAATTTGTGATGTTTCTTTTGTCCGCCAACCGATATATTCGTGTGCAAGCCTTCATAATCAGCAAATTTCGAGAATTCTATGCCCAAAAAATCAGAAACCCTTTGAAGGGTTTGTTGCTTCGACCGGACAAACTCTTCAAATGTGATTATGTGGACACTATCACTCCCAAATTTTTTAACATATGGAGAGATTTGAGTATAGTATCTTGTTACGTCAATAAATTCGCGATCGCTGCGGATTGCAGTGTCGATATCCTCATCAATATACCCGCGCTCGTAGGAATGCATATAACTCGAAACGATTCTATCGATCGGGTTCCGTACAAGATAAATAAATTTCATTCGCGGATTGTAGTCAAAGATATCATCCCATATGTTCAGATTTCGCCTTGGGTAATAAGTATAGGTTGGTGAAGCCTCAAAATATAACGGATTCTGTCCACTTTTCTGCTCGAACATGCTCAGATATAAATCTATCTCGTCCTTCCATTTAGGGGACATACTAAAGAAATTTGTTTCCTTCGGACGGCTCCCGATTATTGAAGGGTGGGAATCAAGTATGTGAAAGAGCGTGGTTGTGGCACACTTCTGTGCCCCGATAATCATGAAATCTACTAGCATTTGCTGTTATTCCCAGTTGATCTAAGTGGAACTAAACACGTTTCTTTATAAAGATCCTAATAAACTTTCTCATCAAGTTCTCAATCGATTCAAGCAAGCGAAGAGAATGAAGATTATCGTACCGTCCGGGGAGCCTCCTTTCATATAAATAATTGTAAAATTTGGTTTCGTGCATTAACAGTATCCATTTTTCTTTATATTCAGCTAAACCCTCCGCAAGGTGTTTGTGTATCGTGTCCGCAAAATCATCGTCGTAGTATTTTTCCATAAACATTTTCAGAACACCTAGATCTTTCTCATTCACTCCCAAATAGTAATCGTCAAATTGCCATGGACTGGCCCTAAATGGAATCATTGCTATCTGCAAAATATTATCATACAAGACTCTTTTGTCCTCTGGAATTTCAATGCAAGCGAGCGTAGTTTCACCAACGATTTCATTATTTTTTACATCCAGTGAAACCGCCCGATATTTGTCTTCCGTCCACCCGGTAAAAATAAAACTCTCCCCCCAAGCGTTGGGCCTCATGTAATCAACGACATCATCCAAAAGTACGATGGATTCCCTGTGTAGAAATGGAAGGATATAGATTAAGTCAATTATTGGGTGCGGATGTGTGTGTCCCGCATCGATGAATACCAAATCTATTTTGTTACCGTCCAGAACTCTCTCAATATCTGCACTGGTACTATTCTTATGTAAATGATAGTGCTCCAACTCGCGATCCGATCCTTCGCTTAGAATCGCCTCACCGAAAAAGTCACTCTTCTCCCTTTCGATTCCATAAAGATCGAAATCTTCCTTTTGAAGGCCGACCTTAAGCATGTAGAGCGATGTGACCCCGTTATAAACTCCGACTTCCAAAACCGACCTTATTCCGGTTCCGTTTGAAAACTTATGGTCCTTTATTAACCCAATAAGAAAGCTAATTTGCCATTTGGTACTTAGCGATTCGTATTGCGATTGGTACTCGGGAAATTGGTCAAACAACTCAACCCCTACTCTTTCATAGTGACCCTTTTCGAACATTTTGGTACTCCACTCAAACTTCAGTAAATGACTTCCACTTCCTTATAATGCCGAATTCCCAACTCTTAACAAATTCTGGTTACCATAAGAAAGGTCAAGAAAACGAACCAACCGATCAACAAGGCTTTAGCTCGTGAATGTCGAAATAGCAACTATACCCGTCGCTCCGCTATATCTTCAAGTCAACCCAAAACTACTGGGTCAACATACCGCCGAACCATCAATTGTCGTGACTTGGATTTACATCTCCGTCTGAAAAATTTCCTTATGTTAGTAACGTTGAATCTCCCAACATGCTACTTCCCGTGAAGCAATAGCGTCTTTAATATTTGAAATATCGCCTCCCGGCGACTAAGCCCCGTATTTATACAAAAACAACAATACGGAATTTAATCAACCCATGTCATTATTAGCCAAGTCAAATGCTTAAATTAATTCCGGCCTTGAACGTAATCTCATTCACCTTATTTCTGACTCAACCAGTGAAATCGTAAGGACTATACCGCCACTCGATATGATACCAGTCGACCAGCAGGATATTCGTACGCCCTAAACGAAACAACCGCTCCAACGGGTTTAGCAACTGAAGCTATTCAATACTTGGTTTACACGGGTAATGCTCGTATAATACGAACCGGTTGATGAGCTTATCAAGTAGCGAACAATAGGGTATTGACTCGGCGCGACG
Organism: Aridibacter sp.; assembly: GCA_965216195.1. Lineage (GTDB taxonomy): Bacteria > Acidobacteriota > Blastocatellia > Pyrinomonadales > Pyrinomonadaceae > Aridibacter. The sequence goes on from OZ244151.1 coordinate 2,417,490, forward strand.
AAAAACTCGTCAACAGATTGTGGTTTTGTTCTTTGCTTTCTGGAGTCATTTTGCCAGACTCTACGTTAATTTTGGTGTCTTGGAGCGAACATATAAATGCTAGATACAAAACCTGTTTTTCTCTATGGTGTGCTGCAACGTTCCGGAACTAATTTGCTCAACCAGATCTTACTGCTCAGCCCAAACGTTGTTCAACCCACTCTTAAGATTCGCGAGAATTGGTTTCTCCACCATAGTGATTTAGTCTACAGTTATTCTGAGGAATTATTTCGTCTTTGGTCTAACCCAAAATGGAGTGGCGAAGACTTTTCCAAATCTGAATTCTATTCAGCAATTGGAGACGCCTTAATTGCATATAGCGCCAAGGGAATTGCGGACCTGTCCGGCAAAGTGCTCCTAGGCAAGACCCCAAGTGTTAAACATCTTGACCGGCATTTCGAGATTTTTCCCTCGAGTAAGGTCCTAATCATCGTTCGAGATCCGCGAGATATAGCTGCATCTGCTTTTGGGTCTTGGAACCGTCCGATTAGCCGAACTATCAGCGAATGGAACACTGCGGCGAGAACAATTGCAACTTTTGAACGCCTTGCAAAACCTAGCGACTATTTTCTAATTCGCTACGAAGATCTGATACTTCAGAAAGAGGAGTGGGTAAGAAAGTGTATAGAATTTCTAGGATTTGATAAATCTATCTTCCCATGGGAGGCGCTAAATGAATTGCCGGTATTTGGGTCCTCGGAAGAAGGTTCTAATTGGAAAGTAAAACCCGCCGGCTCATCTTTCAAGCCCATCGGCAGGTGGAAATCATTGTCACGTAAGTACCAGCGTTACTTCTCGGCCATAGATCGCTCGTGCCTAAACTACCTTGGGTACGCGGAAGCCGGTGTCCCTTCATTTCCAAATCGCCGGACCAGGATTGAGAAAGGGCGCGATTTAACTGTTGAGATCCGTTCCTCTAGTTTGTGTACGTCCCCTAAAACAAACAGAAGAGTTAAGCTCCGTCAAGCGTTGGGCCTAATCGCGGAGGCTACGTTTGGCGAAACTATCACGAAGTTTTCCCTAAGAAAACCGACTTCGAATGGATAAAGATAGAAGGTGACGTGGTAATCGCGAATTGAAAGAAACCCGGGTAGATCCACAACCACCAAGCCCTGGTTAGACTACTCTCGCTAAGAGTCTTGGCTTTACGAGCAGGATCTTAACTAACTGGAAAGCCATGAGCGGCTTTAAAAGAACAGGAGGCAAATCCATTGCGACGGAAGACTTCCACACATAGTTTTTAATAATCAGCCTATTCGCAGGTTTCCCAAAACTTTTCTTCCCTAGTAACGAGAGGAGGTTTTCCGCACCCATCATTTGATACTTTCTCGTTTCTTCGAGATTATCTGCGAGAATCCTGTTTTCATCGTGTACGCCCCGGTAGGCAACGGGTTTTATTGAATTTGTGCCGAAAAGTTTCTTGGCTAGGGCCAGTCTCAAAATAAAGTCTGCGTCTTGGCCTAATCGCATACGCGTATCAAAAAGATCGCGTTGAAATAAAGACTTTCGTTTCAGCGTTAATCCACCTAAATGAATCCAGCCCAAACTTCCCGTCATAAGCACGGTGAACAGACGTGTAAAGTCGACGTTTGGCTCAACCCCCGTGTTTTCTATATCTATCGTCCGGTGGGCGATATTTGACTTCGCCAATTTCATGCGTTTCAGGTGCTTGATCCGAGCACTATCATCAAAATAACGAACACCGATCACCTCATAGACTCCATCCGCTTCCGGCATATCATTGAACACCTCCCGTGTAAGAACAAAGCGATTATCAGCATAAATATCGTCGGCATCTAGAAACGCCACGAATTCCTTCGTGGCTTTGACAATTCCCAAATTCCTGGTTGCACCGGCTCCTAGATTACCATTCCCTTCGTGCGTATGTAGGATCACTGTCTGGTGCCTGCTACATAGGTCTTCGCAGATCGCCAGCGAGCGATCGGTACTACCGTCTTCAACAAGGACTACTTCAGCGGTTTCCGGCTGCTTCAGCGCCGAGTCAACAGCTTCTTCTATATACCTTTCGGCATTATAGACAGGAATGACGACCGAAACTTCCACTTCAACCAACCGCTTCCTTAATCAGAGTGTTAAGAGCTCCGATGTGCTTTTGCATCGTAAAATTATCTCTGATGTGGCGCCTTCCATGTTGTCCCATCACTCGGGCTCGTCCATCAACGCTTAACAATTCCTTAATGTGTTTTGCCATCCCATCGACATCATGCTCGTCAACCAAAAAACCGGTCCGTCCTTCAACCACAACATCTGGAATCCCGGCGTGTCGAGTACTTATCACGGCTAGTCCTGCCGCACCAGCTTCTAGGATTGCAACCGGAGTTCCTTCCATATCTCCATTTTCTGCTGTCACCGAATGTTGAAGAAAAGCGATTGAACTACCCATAAGTTCTCGGACGCGATCTGGTCCAGCAATTCCAGCAAAATTAACCGAGTCCGCTACACCTAAGTACCGGCTTAAATTCTTGCACGTGTTTAGTAATTCTCCATTTCCGGCCATCACGAGTTTTGCATCTGGATGCTCTTTTAAAACCTTCGCAAAGGCAAGAATTGTATAATAAGGAGCTTTCTTATCGACAAATCTTCCGAGCGTCAGTAAGGTTCTCGATTTATAGTCATTATTTATCGAAAAGAAATCTTCATCTGGCCCGTAAACATTAAGCTTGATCTTTCCAGTTGGACAACCCAAACGGGAAACACTGTCCAACATAACATTTGACACAACCACTACCTTCTCCGCATACCTAAACATTTCTTTGTACTTCGCAGAATACAATTCAAGAACGTCTTGATTCGAGGCGTCGTACCCATGAAAATGGACAATCAGCGGGATATTCATAGCTCTACAAACATTCACAACGGCTGCGCCGACAATACCATATTCTGCCAAAACCACGTTGATCTTATTTTTTGCAAAAGACCTTTTTAACACATACTCGTGGACAGTAAATTGCGCCGAAAAACTGAGTAGATTCAACCCATAATATTTTGCCTTTTCCAAATAACCATCAATTAACAAGCCCTCGCCTTCTAGTTTGGTTGGTATAGTCCCTCCAAAATAATAATGGGTATTCCCGTCAAGTAAATTTCTGTGAGCCTGAATAAAAGTTTCCGAGTAGGCATTCTCGTTCGGAGAAATGATGGCAAGGTTAATCTTTTTTTGCATAAATCGTTTCATAAGGTCAATTCAGACCGCAGTAAACAATGGGTTCACAAGCGAATTTCTACCGGTAAAAAAAGCTCTCGGCAACCGGGGACAAAACATCAATTAACGCACTCCACCACAAGCCTATTATAAAACGCAGTCTGACGGATTGCGTGCAAATCCACTGCCCAGGTCCCAATCACCTGGGACCCACTACCCTTCAATCTAATCCCGATTTGCAGAGGCGTAACCCAAAACATTCTGCGATCCAATAACTCGCTGCTTCCTGGCAAATTCACGTCCATTATTCGATCCACGTATTCATATCCTCAGTTCCAAAATGGGTCAATGTTGACAATTTTCTCTTGCTACCTAAGTTCTCGTTTTGGTTGCCCGATAAGCCTTAAAAGGCACTTTTTCATGAGCGACTTAATCCACCGCAGTGGCTGAGATCCTAAAAGTCTTGTGCGTGAATTCATCTTACGGATTACAGTCTCGTGGTGCCGGATTACCGACTCGGCTTTGTCAGAGTACTTAAAATCGTGCAGTCGATCCAGTTCCGAAATTAGCTCTATCCGCATCTCTTGTTGGTTCTTTAACAGAGCACGGTTTTTGGTAATTCCCGACTCGTGCTTACGGTATACGCTCATTACCTCAGGAAGTCTTCCCAATTTGCCATTCCTTGCAACCAACGAGAATATAAACATATCCGCACTAACAAATTTCGTAATTGATTTGGGTGGGTTTAAGTCCATTCTCCGAAACAGGAAGGAACTTGTGTGAAAGGGTGATCGAGAGGCTATAGTATCTTCGGCGCCCAATACTAACTTCGTATCGGTCCGAAACAAGCTGGTTGCATGACTCCCATCTTGATACTTCACCCAGGTATCATGGAAACAACCAGCAAAGTCCTTTCGATTCCTCAGGTAATCTACTTGTTTCTGCAATTTCGACGGATCGGTCCAATAATCATCACCTTCGCAAATCGCAACGTACTCCCCATCAGCAGAATAAAGATTATATAAGAAATTGAACCTGCCGGTCGGTTGTTGGTATATCTCAATATTATTCCCTCTATCGTGAAGGAACAGTCTTACTTTCCCTGAATATTTGTCCGCATATTCGATACAAATCTCCCTTGTGCCATCAGTTGAACAATCGTCCCCAATCAAAATATTGAAACCGAAATCGGTCTCCTGCCTAAGAATCCCATCGAGACACTCTGCAATAAAATCGACTTGCTGGTATGTCTGCACACAAACGGATACAGCAATTTCTTTGTGGTGCGCGTCTCGATACTCGACAACCGGAGCCTTTTGATATTTTGCTTTAAACTCGGCGAAATCCATTTTTAATCGAGGTAACTTTCCAGACTCGTACCCTTCAAATCGTCAACGATGGATCGAACAACCGTATCTGGAAGCCAATCTTTCCAACCACTATCGGATGTTCTCGTTTTGTAGACCGAATATGCATCTTTATCGTTCCGTCGTTTTGATTCGCTCAGGAACGAGATCGTTTGAGACTGCAACCGAAGTTCGCAAAAGGCAAAAATCTTCTCGACCTCGGATCTAGGATTCCGTAGCAAATCGTTGTATTTAATGAGGCAAAAGCGCTTCGGATATTGGTTTACCAATTCTTCAAACAGGATTGTCACTTCCTTCCACTTATCATAGCCGTAAAACTCCTCCGGTCGTGACAAGTTCTTCTTTTCCGCATATCTCCATTCCTCTTCCAGGTTCCAGCCAAGGTCGACCCTAAATTCCTTGGGAGCGTTGAACCACGAAACCATCGTTGCCAATGGGTTTCGGATCAAGCCAACTACCTTTACCATGTCATCTTTTACCAGCAGATTTGCGAGGATATTGTGATACCGAACCTCCTTGTATGCAACAGCCTCAATATCTGCTTTTTTAAATTCCGGCACTAAGAATCTTTCTTTGCTACCTCTCTGGTCGAGAAATTCGTCATCGGCTTTGTAGAGGTCGCTAAAGAAATCTACAATTTCGGCCCGTGAAGAACTTGGTGAGAGCCGACTTTTAAACCGATACGAAAAAAGGGGTTGATATTTATAGCAGACATTCGGATGAGAATCGAAGATTGAACCCAACCATGTAGAGCCCGATCTCGGTACGCTATGGATGGCGATTCTCATCATAACAATGTGTATTCGGAAAGCATCTTTTTTACATCAGTTACAGAATTAAACATCAATACGTCTATTATCGAAAGCGATGGAACAAACTGACTATTAAATTGTAGATATCTGGTCAAATTAGGTTCCAAAAAACCGAGACCAATTTTTCGTCTCTCGAATAACGGCTTTGAGTAAAGTTCGATACCTCCAATTACGTTAATATACTGCGTTGCTTGCTCTTTCTCGCAAATGTCAATTATCCGGTCTTGCCCTGATAACGAAGAGTTTTCGTATGTCGTTGATGATTTAACAACTTCCGTATCTATGTCTAAGTAGGCGCAGATGTTCCCAATCGCGTTTACATTGAAAACGGATATCCTATCAGTTTCAAATGCAAGGCAGTCCTCAATCAACGGGTAAACTGTGTTGAAAAAAGGACTCCTTCGGTAGTTCATCTGAATTGTTTTCTTCAACTTACGATCCCAGTTTGTATTTACAATTTTGATCTGGCTAATTAATTTGTGTTGGCTTACTTTAGAAACCGGTACAGTGACCAAATTTGCCTTGCCATGAATCAACAATTTATTTCTATTGATCCACGAACGCTTAATAAAATTCACGTCATCGTAAATGACAAACGTATCAACCAAAGAAATCAATTGAAAATAGCCAATATAAGGAAAGAAATATGGCTGCATTATTGATACTTTTCTTTTATTGCTCCTCTTTTTATTCAGCAAAAACTTAGATCACCGTCTCCAAACCGGAATACCGGATAATTTTCCATTCGTCTCTCTAACCTTCCTAGCAGGAGTTCCGACATAAACACCTGATTCGACAACATCTTTAGTTATAGTACTGCCTGCCCCTAGCACAACGTCGGTTTCTAATACTTTTACCCCTGGAAGGACAGTAACTCCAGAACCAACAAAGTTATAATCACCAATTACAACAGCCCCACCGAAGTTTATTCCATTTGCAAGGTGAGTAAATTTTCCAATCTGACAGCCATGTCCAATCATGCATCCATGAGCCATACAGGTTCCTTCTCCAATCACTGTGGACTCATTTGCTGAACCTCTAACTATCTCAATTAGTGAGCCGATTCTACAATCTTGTTCAATTACAACGTCTCCGAGCTGCTCCAGGTATACTCTTTTCCGGTCCCCCCATACCCACATGACCCCGGCAGAGCCAATGACGGTCCCGGCTTCAATGATTGTCCTTTCCCCAATCTCCGATTTCGCATAAATCGTCACATTCGGATGAATTTCCACGTCATCTTTTATCTTGCATTTCCCGATCACGCAACCGGGAGCAATCTTAACATTTTCACCCAACTCGCATTCCGAATGCACATATGAGCTGAAATCGGATCGGAATACCATTTTTTCCTTCTCAATATAGTCTTCCCGGAAATCTTTGGAAATCTCATAGAAAGTAAGCTGCGGCCGATCGACCTGAATAAGTTCGACACCAGCCAACTCTGGCCTAAAACCCGTCTTGCAAATGAGTGTGCAATTTTTCAGATGGTTTACATCGGACAAATCTCCTCCAACATAATAGGTGATCGACCCTTCACTTGCATTTTTCAGTATAGACAGATGGTTACCCTTCATTGTTCTTATAAAATTTAGCAGGATTTCCAAACCAGATCTCATTCGCCGGAATGCTCTTATTAACAAATGACATTGAACCAGTTACACAATTGTCTCCAATCTCAATTCCATGCTGCAAGACTGAGTTTGTGCCAATAAAACAATTTTCGCCAACCGCCGCACCGCCAATCTGCTCCTTTCCGATATCAAGATTATTCGTCATAACTCGCGGACACAAATATGAGTTTGCACCGATCTTGCACCCTCTCGCGATTATCGTGTCGTACCTTAAGACCACATTATCACCAATTTCACAATTTCCTGAGGTCGACACTCTTGAATCTATATAACAATTCTTCCCAATAATTGTATTCTCTCGCAGTTCGACAAAATGTTTGATTACAGAACCATCACCAATCTCAACACCGTCCTCAATGACGACATAATCTCCAATCTCAACGTTTTCACCAATCTTTGCTTTCTTCGATATCATTTTGTAGTCCCTCCACCTATATGGTTTCATTAATAATGCGACAAATAAGATTCAGCTCTCCAGAATTCAACCCATAAAACAAAGGCAAGCAAAGAACTCGTTTCGATGTCGATTCCGCGACCCCCATTTTTGAACTCGCTACATATCCCAATGTATTCAAGGACGGATGAAAGTATCGTTTCGGAAATATGTTCTTTTCGTTTAAACGCCGCATCACCCGGTTTAGCCTTTCCTCTGAGTTGAACAGAACAGGATAGTATGAATAATTCCAAAGGGTACCTGATCGAACTGAAATTGTTTGAACGACAGAGGAATCGATACCCTGGTCATATTGATGACACACTCTCTTCCTGTCGTCCATTATGGATTTAATGTGGGGAAGGACGGTAAGGCCCATTGCTGCCTGCAGTTCAGAAAGTTTTCCGTTAACGCCTACTCCGTAAAAATCGTCTTGCCCTTTATGCCCGAAATTATGACTGTAAAAGATTTTATTCGAAAGGGCTTCGTCATTCCAAAAAATTCCGCCGCCTTCACCCGTGTGAAACAACTTTGTCGCGTGAAAACTACAAGTACTGATATCTCCATATTCGAAAATAGAACTTCCCTTATACTCCACACCAAAGCAGTGTGCAGCATCGTAAATAACTTTGAGATCGTATTTTCTTGAGATTGATTCGATAGCTTCCACATTGCACGGATTACCGTACACATGAGTCGCCAAAATTGCCGAAGTACTGGGCGTAATAGCTTCCTCGATCTTTGTTTCGTCAATTGTGAAATGTTCGGGGTCGATGTCAACGAATACCGGCACGCAATTCTCCCAAACGATCGACGATGTTGTCGCGACATACGAAAACGGCGTTGTAATAATCTCCCCTGTTAGTCCAAGTGCCCTAATCGCGATCTGTAGCGCGATGGTGCCGTTGTTAACACATAGGATATTCCGTATGCCAAGATAAACCTTTAGCAACTCCTCAAGCTCCAGAACGAGTTCACCTCTGTTGGTCAGCCATTCGTTTTCCCAAATCCGTTCAACATGCTTTATATATTCTTCCAGCGGCGGTAAATACGTTCGAGTTACATTTATCATAAACGGCTAGTCGTTTTGCGGTGACTCGAACTCAACGGTAGCGTTGACGTGAGGAAACGAGTCATGCTTCGGCTCTCTACCAAGAAATTCACAAAGTCTAGCATACGAATCTTTCTTGGCAACATCAATTTCCAAGAAGTTCGGTTTGTCCTGGAAGAAATGCCTTACAGACTCATTATGATTTCGGTAGTTCCGAATCAGAATATCCTTATTGTAAGGATCGTTTTCCGGTGTTTTCCAGACCGCCCTATTCGAGTCCCACATAAATCCTTTATACACATATCTTGCTTCTTTTAACTCCTCTTTAATTGGCGGCCTTTTCCGATCTTCCGAAAACCTCGCACTATGATATCGGGTAATTGATCGATACCATTCATCTTCACCCCTTACCGTCAGAATAAACTTCCCTTCGGGAAAATAGTGATGAAGAATCAGCCAGGTATTTGGCCACGAAAAGGGGGCATCCTGAAAAGCTTCAGCAGATTTGCAATACTTTCTAATCGGGCGCCAATCTCCAACCTTATAATAACGAAGCAATTGCTCTCCTTTACGCTGATCCCCAAGTTTATATCCAAAATCGAGCAACACATACTTTAAACTCGTGGTTCCGGTTTTGTTTCTTCCTACACAGAAGACTTTTCTCGGTTTATTTAGAAAGCCAAACATCTATGAATCCAATTCCTCGCGAACCCAATCAAATCCCGGTTTCAAAAACCCAGGAGACTTACCCGTCCACCTGCCTAACTGCTTATCAGCCGGATTTACGGTGAAACTAATTAGATCGGTTTTCCTAACTACAACATTTTTCGAATTTTTTATCAGGAGCAGGTCTAGATAAAAAACTCCTTCGTTGAAAAAGTCCCGAGGAATCGCCAACGTGATCCTCTGCAATCCAGACCCTAGAACTTCCTCCGAGTGTTTCAAAGAGGAACAAACCATAAAGTACTCACCACCCTCTCCCTTAAACCTTAACGTCACATCATACCTGCTAGTTTCATCGCGATTTAGACACTCAATAATAAAAACGATTTCATCTCCATTGTTGATCGGGTCGTCCGCCCCCTTGCCCTTCGCTTTAGCAACCACTTTATTTATCTCAAATTCCGTAAACCCGTTCGTGTCCAAGTTAGTCGCCACATTCCCTAGTCTATTGTCAGTCTTAAGGTAACGAGCAACGACCTGATCCGTCGCCCCGCGAAAAACTTGGCGGCCAGCCTCAAGCAATATTGCGCTTTGGCACAGACTTTTCACCGCCCCCATATTGTGACTTACAAAGAGAACGGTCCTGCCCTCGTTCGCAACCTGGCCCATTTTACCCAAACACTTCTTTTGAAATTCAGCATCACCCACTGCAAGTACTTCATCTATTACCAAAATTTCAGGCTCCAGATGAGCAGCTACGGCAAACGCAAGCCGGACATACATTCCTGACGAATAGTGTTTGACCGGTGTATCGATGAACTTCCCAACTCCGCTGAAGTCAACAATCTCGTCGAATTTATGTTTGACTTCATTTCGACTCATACCAAGGATCGTGCCATTCAAGAAGATGTTCTCTCTACCAGTAAGCTCTGGATGGAAACCCGTCCCCACCTCGAGCAATGAAGCAACCCGTCCATTCAATTCAATTCTACCTGTTGTCGGTTTAGTAATTCGTGAAAGAATCTTTAAAAGCGTACTTTTGCCCGCACCATTTTTTCCGACAATGCCTATTACGTCACCCCTTCGAACATCAAACGAAATATCTTCAAGAGCCCAAAACTCGTCAACTGAAGACGCGCCGCTATGAAAAAAATTAGCTAGCGTGTGACGGAGATTTTCATCCTTCCTCTTACCAATGGTGTACTTCTTTCCAACACCCTCAACTTTTATCGTGAATTCATTCATTAACAAAACACCTTTCGAGAATCCTTCAGAAATTTGACAATTGTTAGCCTGCATTGGGTAAAAACGATGAGCTACATGCCAGAAATATGAAGACGCGAAACCCGTAAATCACTATTGGTCGATGATTGTCGGAGGGAGCAATTACTACACATAGTCCGCCATTTCATCCTGGACTTTACTAAAGTACAAAATTCCAGAAATAAAAATGAGAATAATTACTATGATCGAAACGTACATTAATCCACCCGGCGGCTGACCGCCGAAAACGCTCCAACGGAATCCCTGCACTACACCAGCCATCGGGTTAAGAAAATAAATAGTACTTGCCCAGGCCGGGAGTTTCTCCACTGCAAACTCGGCCGGATAAGCAATTGGCGTAAGATAAAGCCCGAGTTGTACCATAAAGGGAACCACATGTTGAAAATCTCTAAACCTAACACTCAGTGCGCTCAACCAAATTCCTACCGAGAGGGCAGCAATAATCGCAATAAGGATAAATATCGGCGCCAACCAAATGTTTTCCGAGGGTGAAACGCCAAAGTAAACCATCAAAACGGTCATGATCAAGAGCGAAACTCCGAAATCGATAAAGCCCACGACCGCTTTAGACAAGGGAATAATAAGACGCGGAAAATAAATCTTCTTGACCATCGCCTGGTTCGAAATTATCGAACTCCCGGAGTTGGTCATAACGTACGAGAAGTACGTCCATATACTCGTCCCAGCAACTGTAAAAAGAATATGCGGGACCTCAGTGCTTACCCCTACGAATCTGCCAAATACCAAGGATAGAATGAGAAGCGTAACTATTGGCTGAAGTACGGCCCAAAGAAGGCCGATGGTAGTCTGTGCATAGCGAACCCTGAAGTCCCGCCAGGCGAGAGTGTAAAACAAATCCCTATACCGATAAAGTTCTCTTAAATCCGGAAGGAACGATCTGGACGAGGCGTCAATTACTAACCGTTGGCTCATAATTTTCCGTGGTGCTTTACGAAGAAACGATTCTAACAACGACCTAACTCGCCCACAAGCAGGCTCAACCAACTTTCAATATGCGTTTGGCCGAATAGTAATACACATTCGCGAGCCGAATTCCGCGGTGAAACCATTCCTATCGAGCTACTGATATAATCCATCTTCGCATGTGCCGCGTCTCCATCTTAGGCGGAAATCCTTTTCCAATAATTGATGGATTTCATGTTTGAGCGGGCCATATTCATTCCCTTTTTGTACCCAATTCACCAGTTGCATCTTAACGCGGACATTTAGGGGTTGAATAAACCCAATTGAGTCATTAATCTAACGACTCTATCGCTGTTCACCCTGCAATTCAATCAATTTCCGCAAATACGCCCCATACCCATTCTTTTTAAGTTCTTCCGCCTTGCGCAACATTTGTTCTTCTGCAATCCACCCTTGACGCCACGCGATCTCCTCAAGACAGGCGATTTTGTATCCCTGCCGGCGTTCAATTATCTCCACAAACTGGGCGGCTTCAAGCATCGCGTCATGGGTGCCGGTATCGAGCCACGCAAATCCGCGGCCCAGCACCTGCACGCGAAGCGCTCCCATTTTAAGGTAGGCCTGATTCACCGCGGTTATTTCTAACTCACCTCGATCCGAAGGACTTACATTTTTAGCAATATCGACCACTTGGTTATCGTAGAAATATAATCCAGTAACAGCCAGATTAGTTCTTGGATTGCTCGGTTTCTCGGCGATGTGGAGCGCTCGGCCAGTCTGTCGGTCTATTTCCACGACGCCAAACCGTTGCGGATCGCTAACCCGATAGCCCAGAATGGTCGCACCGTCCAAATTGGCCACCGTTTCGGTGATCATTCTACCAAAACCCTGACCGTAAAAAATATTGTCCCCCAAAATCAAACAAACGTCATCTTCGCCAATAAATTTCTCACCAATAACAAAAGCCTGGGCGATACCGTCCGGTTTCGACTGAATCTCGTAAAAAAGACTAATTCCCCACTCGGCCCCATCTCCAAGTAGACGCTTAAAACTCTCGTTGTCTTTTGGAGTTGTAATCACTAACACCTCACGAATTCCCGCCAACATTAATACCGATAGAGGGTAGTAGATCATCGGTTTGTCATATACCGGCATTAGCTGTTTACTAATGGCTTTGGTGACCGGATAAAGTCTTGTTCCGCTCCCTCCTGCTAATATAATTCCTTTCATAGGCTGGTAATTCGACGCAATCCCAAGGCATTTCAAAAGCTAGAACTAAGAATCATCATTCTTAAAGAACTCTAGAACATTATTTACAATCACGTTTTGCATTTCCTCGTTCATTTCCGTATGAATCGGTAACGACAAAACTTCGTCGCAGAGTTTCTCCGTTGTTTCGAGATTGCAACAAACTGTTGCTTCCTTTGCAAAGGCTTTTTGTTTGTTTAGGGGTACGGGATAAAAAATACTGCTTGGCACCCCTTTCCTATCAAGACTTGCCTTCAACTCATCACGTCGACGATTCTTAATTCGTAGGGTGTATTGGTGAAATACATGCGTAGAGTTTCTCTGCCGTCCAGGAATCTGAATCTCGTCAATGGCCGAAAAGGCCACATCGTAAACCTTAGCAATCTCGTTTCTTGCTTCGGTATAATCGTCGAGATGCCTTAGCTTGACATCCAAGACCGCAGCTTGAATCGAATCGAGACGTGAATTAACTCCAATCACATCATGGTAATAACTCCGAGATTGGCCATGGTTGGCAATCATTCGAAGCCTCTCCGCCAGCCCCTCATCATTAGTGAAAATGGCACCACCGTCACCAAAGCAACCTAAGTTCTTTGCCGGATAAAACGACGTCGTTCCAACATCGCCAATCGTACCTGCCTTTTTTATCGAGCCATCGCTAAATGTATAGTCGGCTCCGAGGGATTGGGCGTTGTCCTCGATAACAAAAATCCCATGTTTTTCGGCAACTTCCATTATGGGTCCCATATCGCAGCTTTGTCCGAAAAGATGCACCGGAACAACAGCTTTAGTCTTTGGCGTGATGGCTTCTTCAATTATTTCCGCAGTTACGTTGAATGTATTGTAATCGACGTCGACCATCACAGGCTTAAGCCTAAGCAAAGCAATCACTTCTGCAGTTGCAACGTATGTAAAAGCGGGGACGATAACTTCATCGCCGGGTTCAAGCCCCAAAGCCATTAGTGCAATCTGGAGAGCGTCCGTACCGTTAGCGCACGGGATGACGTGTTTAACACCTAAATACTCCTCCAGATTTTTCTGAAAGCGTTGAACAGCCGGTCCGTTAATAAAGGCAGCAGAATCGATTACCCCTTGTATCGCAGCGTCAATTTCGTCTTTGATTTTTAGATACTGACCTTTGAGGTCAACCATCTGGATCTGAGTCATGTTTTCAGTTGTTTGTCACGCACGTTTCTCAAGTTGGCAAAACGGCTTAGCAAAGCAATAATAATACTATGAAAATTCTCTTTGTCACAGGCGGTGCGGGCTTTATAGGATCCGAGTTTGTACGTGTCGTTTTGGAGCGTTCTTCTGATATTAAGATCGTTGATTTTGACGCCTTAACCTACGCAGGAAACCTGGAAAACCTAAAGGGTTTGGATGCCGCTCGTCACGAGTTTGTAAAGGGCGATATTCAAGATAAGGATGCTGTTTTGGACGCACTGCCGGATGAATGCGATGGAATTATTAACTTTGCGGCTGAGTCTCACGTTGATCGAAGCATCGAATCGGCGAATGAATTTATCACGACTAATGTTTTAGGAACGCAGGTGCTTTTGGATTGCGCCCGTGAAAAAAATGTCAGTAGGTTTTTACAGGTTTCGACAGACGAAGTAATGGGCAGCCTGCCTGAGCGAGAGGACGCCTTCTTCACTGAGGATTCTCCGCTTGAGCCAAATTCTCCTTATGCTGCTTCGAAAACCGCTGCCGAGCATTTCGTGCGGGCCGCGAAGGAAACGTTTGGACTTGATACGGTTATTACCCGTTGCGGAAATAATTACGGCTATCGGCAGTTTCCAGAAAAACTTATTCCGCTGATGATCTCGAATGCGCTTAACGACGAACCGCTGCCGCTTTATGGGGATGGAAAAAATGTGCGCGATTGGATTTTTGTGACGGATCATTGCGAGGCAATTTGGGAGGTTTTCCAGAATGGAAAATCGGGCGAGGTTTATAATATAGGTGCGCGAAACACGAAAACGAATATCGAGGTCGTCGAGGCGATTTTGGATGCGCTTGGGAAACCGCATAGTTTGATAAAACCTGTAAAAGACCGCTTGGGACACGATCGACGTTACGCTATTGATCCGGCGAAAATTGAAAATGAACTCGGTTGGAAGGCGAAAGTTTCGTGGGATGTAGGTTTGCGAAAAACTATCGATTGGTATTTGGACAATACGGAATGGGTGGATCGGGTTAGGAGCGGCGAGTACAAAGAATATTATCGAAAAATGTATTCGGTTAAGCTTGGGTAGGAAAGCCCGCAAAGGCGCAAAGGAGCAAAGAGTATGAACACATCTGGAGAAGTCGACGTGACTAATGGACGTTGTTCGACGCTATAGGTGTTAAATATGCAATGTTGTATGTCCCTTTCAGGGACGGTTCGACTCTTTTCGACCAACGTCGGGTTGCACCCGACGCTATTAAATCAGTCGCTGTCAGCGACAAAAAATTGACTTTTCTGATGTTATAAAGACGGTTTCTCCAAGGCAATGAACTACAATCGTAGTTGACCTGAAATTCGTTCTTTGAAAGGAGAAACCGCAATGACATTATATATTGGAGTAGATTTTCATCCATACCAGCAAACGGTAGCATGGTGTGATAGCAAAACGGGCGAAACTGAAACCAGTACATTGGGTCACGATCTGGGGGAGGTTCGCAAGTTTTATCAGGAAAAGCCTTCGGGAATTGTCGGGATCGAAGCATGTTGTAAGGCTCGCTGGTTTGAAAACGTGCTGGCAGAAACCGATCACGAACTGAAGGTTGGGAATCCGGTACTGATCAGAAAGCGAGCGACATCGCGGCACAAATCGGACAAACGGGATGCGGAATTGATACTGCGTTTGTTAATAAACGGGGAGTTTCCGGAAGTGTGGAGGCGGTCGAAAGCAAACAACGAAGTGCTTGATATTCTTAGACTGCGGCATAGTTTGGTCGGGCAGCGAACGCAGACTTACAACCGTCTGCAAGCGTTGGCGAGGAGCTTTGGGCTTCCGAAAGGTAAGATAAAATCGGAGTGTCATAAGGTGTTGCTAAAAAATATCAAAGTTGGAGAAGCTGAAGACCTGCAGCGCTCTCAATTATTCAAACTTGTAGAAAGTCTGGATAGTCAAATTCTTGAGCTCGAAACATGGCTTCGCAAACGGGCGAACCAAAATGATCAGGTACAGCTTTTACAGACCCAAAAAGGAGTTGGATATCTGAGTGCGCTGGCTTTGATAAACGCGATTGGAGACATTTCCCGGTTTGATCGTCCGACAAAGCAGGTGCCTGCATATATTGGTTTAGACCCCTTGGAAGATGAAAGCGCGGGAAAACGCAAGCCGGGTAAAATTTCCAGGGCTGGGTGTTCGATAACTAGATTTCTGATCGGACAATCTGCCCATATATGCACCAGATATGATGCGAATCTGAAAGCGTTTTACAAACGCTTGAGTAAGAAAAAACCCAAAGGAGTGGCAAAAACAGCAACTGCCAGAAAGCTTCTGGTCAAACTCTCAATAATGCTGAGAGATAATATCACGGCTGAAGAGTTTGACCAGCGTGGACGCACAGTCAACGATACTCGGGGCTGTCTCGGATTGAAATATCCGCTTTCTGATTGAGTTAGTTGACCTGCTTCCGCAATCTCGCTGAAGCAGTGCGAATCCAAACAACATAGGCAAATAGATGTTGAGAAACAACTTCTTCTTGAACATGCCTCAAGAGATGAGTTAGTGAACTCGTTAGCAGAAACTAATCAGTTTTACTAGATCAGTCTGAGCCACGTTAAATTTTCTCAGACAAAAAGTATACGAAAATGACAAAAATGAACGAATTCAGCTCTTCAAAGTGTATTGAAAAAAAAGAAAGTCGATAACGGCTGGAAAGTACCCGTCTGCCTTGACACCGAATCCGTCTTTAGAGAAGGCAGCCTTATTCCAGTTCGATTCGGGTTTTGCCTAGTGCGGACAAGAGTGTCCGCGTTCCACGCTATTCCTCCTTCGCGATGACAGTTTCCCCGCCGTTCTCAGACGCGGGCTGAACGTCGGAAACCGGATAAACTTCTGGCAAAGGCTCACTCGGTTCTTTTTCAAGCGCAGCTTCGATCACATCATCAATATTTTCCGCTAAGATAAATTCAAGTTCCTCGCGCACATCCTCGGGAATCTCCTCGATCGCGGCATCGTTCTTTTTTGGTAAGATTATTCTTTTTATACCTGCGCGATGAGCAGCGAGCACTTTCTCCTTGATTCCACCGACCGGGAAAACGAGTCCCGAAAGTGTTATTTCGCCCGTCATTGCCGTGTCCGAACGCACTTTTCGCGCCGTATAAAGCGAAGCTAGCGCCGAAACCATCGTTACTCCTGCCGAAGGTCCGTCTTTTGGGATTGCGCCTGCGGGAACGTGCAAGTGCACGCCGCTATTTTTGATAATTTCAGTGTCGACTCCCAGGCGCTTTGCGTGAGACCAGATGTAAGATTTCGCAGCCATCGCCGATTCTTTCATCACATCGCCAAGCTGGCCGGTTAATGTTAAACCACCGGAGCCCGGTAAAATCGTGGCTTCTATAAAAAGCACCTGGCCGCCCATTTGAGTCCAAGCCATACCGGTCGCAACTCCGGCCGGTAATTCCTCCCGCGCCTGTTCGGGGTAAAACTTCGGTCCGCCGAGATAATCTTTTACGTCGTCCTCATCGACGACAACCTGTTTATCACTTCCCTCAGCCACCTTAAGAGCTACCTTTCGAGCCACATTCCCGATCGTTCGTTCGAGCTGGCGAACGCCCGCTTCGCGTGTGTAACGCGCCGTGAGTAAGTTTATCGCGTCATCCGTTATTTCAAACTGCTCATTTTTTAAGCCGTTTTCTTCAACCTGTCGCGGCACAAGATATTGCTTAGCAATTTCAAGCTTTTCGCGGTCGCTGTAACCGGCGAGCGAGATTATTTCCATACGGTCGCGGAGAGGCGGGGGAATAGGAGCGAGGTCATTGGCCGTCGCGATAAAGAAAACCTTCGATAGATCAAACGGCAAATCGAGATAATGATCACGAAAAGTGTCATTCTGCTGTGGATCAAGAATCTCCAGTAGTGCAGACGATGGATCGCCTCGGTAGTCGTTTCCGAGTTTGTCGATTTCGTCGAGCATCAGTACTGGGTTGTTTACGCCCACTCGACGTAAGCCCTGTATTATCCTACCGGGCATCGCGCCGATGTATGTGCGTCGATGACCTCGAAGCTCGGCTTCATCACGCATCCCGCCCAGCGAAAAACGCTCAAATTCCCTGCCTAAAGCTCTCGCTATCGAACGCCCAAGCGACGTTTTACCAACTCCTGGCGGGCCGACGAAAAGCATAATCGGGCTCTTAGAATCCGGTCTAAGTTTAACGACTGCAAGGAATTCCAGTATTCGCTCCTTCACATCTTCTAGGCCGTAGTGATCTTCATCGAGGATTTTCCGTGCTTCCTTAAGATCGAGTTTGTCTTCTGAAGATTTTTTCCAGGGGAGCTCTAAAACGTATTCAAGATACGTGCGAATAACGTGGAAATCCGGTGCGGTTTGAGGAAGCGCCTCCATGCGTTTGAGCTCGCGTTCGGCTTCTTTAAAAACGTGTTCGGGTAAATCCGCTGTTTCGAGTCGCTCACGAAGTTGCGCTGCTTCTGCCTGCTCTCCGGTTTCGTCTTCGCCAAGCTCTTTCTGAATCGCCTTCATCTGCTGCCGCAAAACGTAATCGCGCTGAGCCTTATCCATCTCTCCCTGCGCATCGGTCGCGATCTTGGTGCGGATATTCATTATCTCGACTTCTTTCGCAAGCGCAGCATGAGAAAGCGTGAGAAGTTCGTCGACCGTGTCAGCTTCGAGCATTTTCTGCTCGTTGTCTTCACCGAGGTCTAAAACCGAGCCAAGGAAATACGAGAGTTGGATAGGATCATTTTGTCCCATCACCGCCATACGCACCTCGGGCGGCACCTGTGGAAGCATCGTAAGCGCTTCCTGCACAAGGTTTTGCACATTTCGCTTGAGTGCTTCTACTTCGTCCAGTTTTTCAACCGTAAGTTCCGGTTTGATTTCGATCCGGGCTTTTAAAAACGGCTCCTCCTGAGTCCATTCAATTACCCGAAAACGATCCGCTCCCTGTACAACAAGCTGGACGATATCCTCGGCGCGCATCATCCTTTTTACATTTACGATAGTGCCTATTTCGTATAGGTCGGCGGGCTTTGCCTCGTTTCCATTAACGTCCGGCGTTTTAACGGTGACGCATGCAATCAATTTTTCTTCTGTCGCTAGTGCGGATTCAACCGCTTTGACAGAACGCTCCCGCCCAACAGCCAGTGGCACGACAGTTTGCGGAAACAGCGTCGTATTTTGGAGCGGCAAAACGGCAAGTTCCAAATGCTTCGGAAGCGGCGTAGTCGGCGCCTCGGGATTTGGACTATTATTGTTTTTCTTAGGGTTTTCAGCCATATCCATTTTTTAAAAAAATCAAGCCAACACTAGGCCAGCGTTAAAGTAAATCTACGTAAAATTCACCACGGAGACACAGGGAACACGGAGTTAATTCACTAATCTCTTGACACCGTTTTTAAGTATCGTAACGTTAAAATTTAGCAATAAACCCACTTGTTTTTTGGACAACTTTAAGTAAGTCAATAGTTGCGCTTCATGTATTGGCAATAATCTATCTACAGATTTAAGCTCGACTATTACTCTATTTTCGACAAGGAGGTCTAACTTGTACCCCGCATCCAACCGAATCCTGTCATAGAAAATCGGTAAACTAACCTGACTTTGTGTTTCCAATCCCGCTTTCTTCAACTCGTATTCTAAACAGGTCTCATATGTACTTTCCAACAATCCGGGTCCGAGTTTTTTGTGTACACTAATCGCACAACCGATTATGTCGCCCGTGAGGCTTATATATTTCATTTTTGCTCCTCGGTGAGGTGAAGCAAGTCAAATCAAGTTCAACTAGTCTCTACCAACATTTGCTCCGTGCATTCCGTGTCTCAGTGGTAAAATCTCCTTATTTCGAACCAGTCGTCAAATAAATCATCAAAAGTCCGTCTTCGTAATTGTGTTCGAGCGTGGCTTTTTCTATTGAAGCAGGAAATTCGAGAGATTTCTCAAAGTGGCTGTAAGTAATTTCCATCTGCTGATAGGAGAGTCCAACCGCGCAAGTTTTGTCCTTTCGGCAGCCTGCGACGTGCAAAACATTGCCATGAATTTCTATTTGAATGTCTTCCGCAGAAACGCCGGCAAGCTCAACTTTAACCAACCATCCATCGGGGGTTTGATAAACGTCAGCCGCCGGATACCAAAGCCTGCCGGAAGGCTTCGCCTCCTGCGACGCACCCAAAAACTGAAAATATCGATCGATTGATTTAGCCATATGCTGGTGGTTCGTTATTCGTAATTCGTGATTCGTAATTCGTTATTCGTTATTCGTTATTCGCAATTCGTTGTACGTGATTCGTAATTCGTTATTCGTGATTCGTTGTTCGTTGTCTCTGTTTCGTGATCCATATTAGCCTATTTTAGGGTGACAAAAATCAGCCGATCAAATTACGCATCACGTATTACCTATCACGAATTACGTATTACCTATCACGAATTACGTATTACCTATCACGAATTACGTATTACCTATCACGAATTACGTATTATCTATCACGAATTACGTATTACCTATCACTAATTACGTATTGCCTATCACGAATTACGTATCGCGTATTACCTATTACTTACCTATTGCCCAATCACGTATCACGTATCACGAATTACGTACTACGATTTACTCCAAAAAGCCGCTCCGCTTGAAATCTCTTCGAGTGTTTCAGCGATTTCGCGTTCATCTTCCATTTCGAGTGCGATATCGGCCATCGAAACGATGCCCTGCAAAACCCCTCCATCATCAACAATTGGGATACGCCGCACTTGCTTGTCGCCCATAGTGCGAACTGCTTCAAACGCGAAGGCATCCGGCAACTCCGTAAAGGTGTCGGTTGTCATGATTTCACCAACCGTCGTTTCAACAACATTTTTCCCGTCAGCAACCGCACGCACAACGATATCTCTATCGGTGACCAGCCCGACCAAACGATTTGAGTCGTCTTCAACGATTGGAAGAATCCCTATATCTCCCTCTCTCAGTATTTTAGCTACGTCTTGAAGCGTTGCATCGCGCGTTGCGGTCGCCACGTTTTTTGTCATTATCTCGCGACACTTTATTCTCGATTTTGCAGCCGTATTTTGTTCGCCCATATTCGAATCTTAAATTGCTTGTTTTAACTATTATAGTTTGTTTGAGTTAAAATAAGAAAGAGTTTAACAGCGAATCAAAGGAACTGGCGGTGAAGTGTGTAAAACAAATCAGTATAACGAACGATAGTGAGTGCCGTTACGAGCGATGTGCACAATTCGTCAACGAGCATAAATGGGAAAACCTAAAATCAACCCTCGCAAACCAAAGCGGAAAGGTGAAAAAATAAAAGTCGGTCAGATCGGAGCTTTACCGGTCGGCCAAAGCGCGACTGTTCAACTAAAAGATGGAGGCGAGGTTGCGCTTTTTAATGCCCAAGGCGATCTATACGCGATTGAAAATTTCTGCCCGCATAAAGGGTTTCCTCTCGCCGATTCACGCCTCCACGGTGAAACGGTTGAATGCGACTCCCACGGCTACCGTTTTGATATCAAAACCGGAGAGTGTATTACCAAAGCGAGTTGTTCAATTGAGAGTTATGAAGTTGTCGTTGAGGATGACTGGATTAAAATTGTAGTTTGATATGCCGCATGTAATTGTCATAGCAGGTCCGAATGGCGCAGGTAAATCCACGATTGCTCCGTATCTTTTACGAGATAAGCTTGGGGTTTCGGAATTTGTAAACGCGGACACAATCGCACAGGGGCTTTCGGCATATTCACCGGAAAAAGCTGCGATTCCCGCCAGACGCGTAATGTTGGATCGTATTAATGAATTGACTAAGAATGGCGAAAATTTCGCGTTTGAAACGACGCTTGCTGCAAAATCGTTCGTACCCAAATTAGAGCGATTCAAAAATAATGATTATGAAATTTCTTTGGTTTTCCTTTGGCTGTCTAATGTGCAAATAGCCATTGAACGAGTTGCTGAAAGAGTTCGGCAAGGTGGACACAATATCCCCAAAGCCACGATTGAGAGAAGATATAAACGAGGTCTAATTAATTTTTTCAGCCGCTACAAAAACCTTGCGGACAATTGGTATTTTTATGATAATTCAAAAACGGGGGATTTTAGGTTAATTGCCAAGGGCAAACATTCTAAGCCAACCGAGATTTCTGACGCTCAACTATGGGATGAACTAAGAAAAGAAAATGAAAAACAGTAAAAACAAAGAAGAGAATGATCGAATCCGAAAAATTCTCACCGATGAAAGACAAATAACCGAAACTTTGCAACGTGCTATTCGCGAAACTGTCGAAAGGCACAAACGTGAAGGAAACCCCCTTGTATCATGGGAAAATGGAAAGGTCGTTTGGATTAAACCGTAAGCGCTATCTCCATTTCCCCTTTCACTTTTCCCTTTAACCTCCATCATCCCCAATCGCCTCGACCGGACAACATGACAGCGCTTCTTCGCAAAGTTCTTCCTCTTCAGGAGTTTCCGGCTGTTTATGCACAAACGAATAGCCGTCTTTATCAAACCGCGTGAAATTTGCGGGAGAAGTATCGCGGCAAACGTCGCAATCTATACATTGATCGTCTACGTAGTATTTACCGGGTATATTTTCGGGGAGTTTATCTTGTAGGTTGGCCATGGGTGTGGTGATTCGCTGTACGTAATTCGTAATTCGCCCTCTTCCTTTTCCGCTAAACCGTTTGCCGAACTTTTCTTAGAAGTTTGGCTAACTGCCGTTTAACCTTATCCATTTTATCATTTAGCCGATCATATTTGGAAGGATTTACATACCCTAAGTCGCGCGCCAATATCAACTGATAGTCTAACTCGGTGGCCGATCCTAAAGCTATCTGAAGGAATCTCGCGTAGTCTGCACTGCTGCCACGTCCGCAACCCTCCGCGATATTCGAAGGCACCGAGGCAGCTGATCGTCTCATCTGAGACGTGAGCGTAAACAGCTCTTCTTTCGGAAATTCTTTTGTTATTTTGTAAATTATGAGTGCCAACGAATGGGATTCTTCCCAAACGCGCAACTGACGAAAATCTCTCATGGTGATGAAGCCCCTGAGTTAAATACTTTGTAAATTATACACAAAATATCCGAATCACGAATTACGTATCGCGTATCACGAATCACGTATCACGTATCACGTATCACGAATCACGAATTACGTATTCCGTACCGCGACCGGGCTACGCCCGGGTCATCTCAATCATCCTCTCAAGCGCCACCAGCGACCACTCTTTGGTCTCGCCATCCACACTAATTTCGTTGACGACTTCGCCATTCGCGAGATTATCCATCGCCCAGGCGAGAGATTGAGGAGAGATACGATACATCGTGGCACACATGCATAGGTCGGGAGCGAGCAGGTGGACCTCCTTGTCAGGATTGTCTTTGGCGAGGCGGTTTACGAGGTTAACTTCGGTTCCGATCGCCCATTTCGATCCCGCCGGAGCTTCTTCGATAGTTTTGCAGATGTAGGAGGTTGAGCCATTGTAATCAGCTTTTTGAACAACTTCGTACAAACATTCGGGATGAACAAGCACGTTTACACCGGGAACATCTTCGCGGATTTTATCGACGTGCCAATCCTTAAAACGTCCGTGAACGGAGCAATGTCCGCGCCATAAAATGAGTTTCGCAGCGCGCAATTCCTCTTCCGAGTTTCCGCCGAGTTCCTGCTTCGGATCCCAAACGACCATTTCGTCCAGTCCAATTCCAAACTTCACGCCCGTGTTTCGCCCCAAATGCTGGTCCGGAAAGAAAAGCATCTTATCGAAGTTTTCGAGGTAAATCTCAAAGAGCTTCGGCGCGTTTGAAGATGTGCATACGACACCTTCATTTCTACCGCAGAAGGCTTTGATAGCGGCGGAAGAATTCATATAGGTGATCGGCGCAACCTTTTTTTCGCCACCCACAACACCGATTTCCTGAAGCTGCCCCCAACAATCTTCTACCTGCTCAACCGTCGCCATATCGGCCATTGAGCATCCCGCACCCATATCCGGCAGAATCACAGTCTGAGCAGGCTTGCCTAAAATGTCGGCAGATTCTGCCATAAAGTGGACGCCGCAAAAAACGATGTATTCAGCATCGGTTTGAGAAGCTAAAACGGAGAGCTGATAAGAATCGCCTTTGAGATCGGCGTGTTTTACGACGTCTTCGCGTTGGTAATGATGACCTAGAATTACTACGCGCTCGCCGAGGGCCTCTTTCGCCGCCTCGATTTGCTCATCGAGCTCAACGTCTGACAACGTCAGAAATTCTTCGATTGGTTTTATGGCTTCCAGTACGGGCATTGTTTTCGGTAGTTGGTAGTTCGTAATTAGTAGTTCGTAATTAGTAGTTCGTTATTCGTGATACGTAGTTCGTAATTCGTAATTCGGTTGATGTAGTGGTTGCGTCTAAACCTATTTTTCATCGGCAAAACGTATTACGAATCACGAATCACGTATCACGTATCACGTGCTAAATATCCAAATTCTTCACGTCAAGCGCGTTGTTTTCTATAAACTGACGCCTTGGTTCGACCTGATCACCCATCAGAATCGTAAAGATCTCATCTGTTTCGATAGCATCCTCAATCCGTACTTGAAGAAGCGTACGACCTTCGGGATTCATCGTCGTTTCCCAAAGCTGCTCGGGGTTCATTTCGCCTAGCCCCTTGTACCTTTGTATCGCAATATCTTTCTTCGTTCCGGCAACGATTGCGTCCAAAAGCTCGACGCGATTTTCGATTTCGGTGGTTTCACCTTTCCGCGTTAGCGTAAACGGTCCGGGAAGGCTCTCCTCAAGAGCAGACTGCAATTCAATCGATTTTTGAAACTCGACGTAGCTTGCCAAATTCCAATCCAAAACCACACCGCCGCCGTGCTCAAACGAAATCTCAATGCCGTTTAGACCGTGTTCCTCATCGGTAATAAGGTCGGTCTCGTAGCCGGCGTCGTTTATCTTACCTTCAATCTTCGCCATCAAATCAGCGTCGGAAAAAACCTTCCTTATGCGCACTTTTTCCTTCGCCAAAATTCCCGTCTTGCCGGCAAAGGCTTCCAAAATTACATCGCGCAGCTTATTATCATTTCCAAGCCTGCGGCTCAGATGGCTTGAGACACGTTTAAAGTCGCCGGTCTGCTCAAGTGCCTTCCAACGTTTTTTGCCGGAAATGCTTTCTCCGGCAGCCGTAACCTCGATACTTTTCGAAGCGTGCTCCATCAAATAGTCAGTCATTTCCTGCTCGTCTT
Source organism: Aridibacter sp. (assembly GCA_965216195.1). Taxonomy (GTDB): domain Bacteria; phylum Acidobacteriota; class Blastocatellia; order Pyrinomonadales; family Pyrinomonadaceae; genus Aridibacter. Next base: position 2,442,494 of record OZ244151.1, read on the forward strand.
TGATGTACTGCTCGGCTTTCCCGCGTTTCACCTTATAAAGCGGAGGCTGGGCGATGTATATAAAACCTCCTTCGACCAATTCCGGCATCTGACGATAGAAAAACGTCAGGAGCAAAGTACGGATATGGCTTCCGTCAACGTCAGCATCCGTCATGATCACAATCTTGTGATAGCGGAGCTTATCGATATCAAAATCCTCTTTTCCAATCCCCGTGCCAAGCGCCGTAATTAACGCTTTGATTTCCCCGTGCCCGAGCATTTTGTCAAAACGCGCTTTTTCTACATTTAAGATCTTACCTTTTAGCGGCAATACAGCTTGGTTTCGGCGGTCACGTCCCTGTTTCGCGCTTCCGCCAGCCGAATCTCCCTCGACGAGGTAAACTTCGGAAAGCGCCGGATCCTTTTCCTGACAATCGGCGAGTTTTCCCGGAAGGGTCGAGCTCCCCAAAGCACTTTTACGGACGATTTCGCGTGCCTTACGCGCAGCTTCCCGTGCTCGGGCAGCATCTACAGCCTTTCCTACGATTCTCTTCGCTACTTTTGGATTGCGCTCAAAATAATCCGAAAGGTTTTCGTATAGAAACGAACTAACTTCTCCATCGACAGGCGAATTGAGTTTTCCTTTTGTTTGCCCTTCAAATTGCGGCTGAGGAATCTTCACAGATACAACCGCTATCATGCCTTCGCGCACATCGTCGCCCGTAAGCGATCCCTTAAAATTTTTCAGTATGCCCGAAGATTTCGCATAGTTGTTGATTGTTCTCGTCAGGGCGCCCCGAAAACCGGAAAGGTGGGTTCCGCCATCGACGGTATTGATATTGTTTGCAAAGGTATAGACTTTTTCGTCGTAAGCATCGCTATACTGCATCGCGATCTCAATCGATACATCGTCGGCAACCTGTTCAAAATAAAGCGGTTTATCGTGAAGAGGACTTTTGTTTTTGCTGAGATGTTTTACAAATTCGGCAATTCCGCCTTTGTAATAAAATTCGTGAGATTGCTCTTCTTCGCCGCGCTCGTCGCGTATAAAAATACGAATTCCTTTGTTCAGAAAAGCTTTCTCGCGAAGCCTTTCAGAGAGCCGGTCAAAACTATAAACTTCCGTCTCAAAAATATCATCGTCGGGTTTGAAGGTGATCTTTGTGCCACGTTTTTTTGTCGTCCCGGTTTTCTTAAGAGGTTCGACCGGAATACCGACGTCGTATTCCTGCTCGTAGGTTTTTCCGTCGCGCCAAATTTCGAGCTTGAGCCATTTGCTCAAAAAGTTTACGCAGGAAACTCCGACACCATGTAATCCGCCTGAAACCTTGTATGAATTCGAGTCAAACTTTCCGCCCGCATGAAGGATCGTCATCACTACCTCGGCCGCCGAGCGTTTTTCCTTCTTATGCAGATCGACCGGAATACCACGACCGTTGTCCACAACCGTGATCGAATTATCCATATGGATCGTTACTTCGATCGTGTCGCAAAAGCCCGCCAGAGCTTCGTCAACCGAATTATCGACAACCTCATAAACGAGATGATGGAGTCCTATGTCGCCGGTCGAGCCGATATACATCGCCGGGCGTTTTCTTACCGCATCCCGTCCTTCTAAAACGGTGATCGAATCCGCACCATACTGACCTTTCTTCGCTTTTGTAGTCGTTGCTTCTACCAATTTGTTTCCTCTTGTTCGATTGTAATAACTTGCCCCTGGGCGATATTTTGCATCGATGAGATCGCTTGCTCTGTCAAACGTGAAAGTACTTTATATCTATTACTATTTGCGGCAAGGACAATAATCGCTAATTCAACTTCATTCACATTTTGCTGGTGTTCGATGTTTCGGTCAACAGTAATCAAAACATCAAAGTCCAGCGCAGCGGCTTCAAGGAGCTTTCCGTTTTTCAACCCTTTAAATCCAGCTTCGTCGGCTGTGAGAACCTCGTAATCTTCGAAATCATGCTTTAAATGCCGCGGGACACATTCATCAAGCAGCAACCTCATATTCTTCAATTAATTTTATTTTATATAGTTTCAGTACACCTACAGCTTGTTCGTGAGAAACTGTCGGGAAGTCATCCAGAAAAATCTTTAAATCGTCTCCGCCTTCCAAGTAGTCAAATAGATTTTTGATAGGTACGCGAGTGCCTCGAAACACAGGTGTTCCGCTCAGCTTTTGGGGGTCACTTTCGATATATTTTTCTGAGGCAATCGACGTCATAATTAATGTGTAATTTTACACTATTTCAGGCGTTTTAGACAGCCGTTAAACGACAATTGGCAACGATTCACAGAGGCTTTATTGTTGAGTTTAATTCGCAAATTCGTTTTTACGAAATCCGTATGTTAATCTTCTTACGTCTCTCATATTCCTATGCGATTTACAGTTCTTGGAAGCGGCTCCACAGGCAATTCAGTTTTAATTTCTACCGAAAAGACTCGTGTTTTGGTGGATGCGGGTCTTAGCGCGAAACAAACACTTTTAAGACTTGCTGAAGTCGGCGAAGACTTTGAAAAACTCGACGGCGTCGTAATCACGCACGAACACGGCGATCACGTCGGAGGGTTGCGCGTTTTGATGAAGAAAGTAAATTGCCCGGTATATATCACAGAGAGAACAAAGAATGCTTACCTCCGGCCCAGACGAGGCGCAAACGGCGAGAAAGAAACCCGCCTGCGGTCTGACGCAGTTAAGGATCGAACTGAGGAGATCGGCTCAAACCGAGAATTCAGAATCGGCGACATCGATTTTGACCCGTTCTCGGTACCGCACGATGCGGCCGATAATTTCGGGTTTGTCGCAATGAATCGCGGGCTTCGTGTCGCACTTCTGACGGATTTTGGGCATTTTACCCAGCTAATGAAAGAGAAGCTTCGCGGTTGCGACGGGATGATGATCGAATCGAATCACAGCGTTGATATGTTGCAGGCATGCCCCGAATACAGTTGGTCACTTAAGCAGAGAATCTCGTCAAAACGCGGCCACATTTCAAACGAAGATCTTTCAGACTGGCTTACAAACGATTACGATGGCGCCGCCCGGGATATAGTGCTGACGCACCTTTCTCAAAAAGCAAACGAACCGCATCTCGCTAAGTTGTCTGCTGAACTAGCCTTGGGAATGAGACACTCCCTTTTTCCCGTAGATACAAATATCACGCTTTCCTATCACGACGAGCCGACCGAATGGGTCGAGTTTTGAGTTCGCAATTCGCTCCTACGTAGTTCGTAATTCGGGCATACGTAATTCGCTCCTACGTAATTCGTGATTCGCCCTACGTATTCGGGAAACTACAGACAGCTTTTATACCAACCTACAACTGACCCGACCTGCGTATTACGTATGGCGTATTACGAATTACGAATTACGTTTTACAAATTACATATCACGAATTACGTATCACGTATTACGAGTCACGTATCACGAATTACGTATCACGTATCACGAGTCACGTATCACGAATTACGTATCACGTACTACGAATTACGCCTGGCGATACACCCTCGGCGACTTTCCAATCGCAAAGATCTTAACCAGCGCGACACCCGCAATAAATCCACCGATATGCGCCGCGTAGGCAACGCCTCCTCCAGCGCCCGAGTTCATATAACCCATCAAGAGTTGATAGCCGATCCAAAGCCCAAGCGCAACAAACGCCGGAACCGTTGTGTACATGTTAAAAAGTAATGCTCGTACTTTTCGTTTCGGGAAAAGCAAAAGGTATCCGCCAAGAACACCGGAAATCGCGCCCGAAGCACCTAGCATAGGAATGATCGAACCCGTATCCATAAATATCTGTGCAAAGGCAGCGGCAAACCCGCAAACGAGATAAAAAATCGCGTAGCGTATGTGTCCGAGAAGATTTTCGATATTGTCTCCGAAAACCCACAAAAATAGCATGTTGCCGAAAATATGCGATATCCCGCCGTGCATAAACATAGAGCTCAGGAAGTTGAAATAAACTCCCAAACCAGCCGGCTGATGCATCAATTGCGCGCTTTCCTGCCCGACCGTTATCGTTTGCGGACCCACCAAATCCTGACCGGTCGTGATCTCCGCCGGCACGAGTGAATACGCGTAAGTAAACACCTCGTTGCTGCCGATCCCTTGAAGCAATACGAATACAAGCACATTAAGCGCAATAAAAATGTAATTTACGTACGGAACTATTACGATGTCGGAATTGTCGTCGCCTACTGGAAACATATTTTTTTTATCCTAGAATTTTATTTGCGGGGATAGACAAATCGGAAAGCACAGACGACTCTACACTCTCATCAGCGCTAAAAATATTTGAGATTTGATAGATGCCGTTTGAGGGTTTTTGATGGACCTCGATAATTTCGTTTGGCAAATTCACGATCCAAACCTCGGGTATTCCCGCATTTGCGTAAAGGGCGAGCTTTACATCACGATCATATTTCAAGGTTTTATCGGAAACTTCAACAACCAAAATCGTCTCTTCCGGACGCGGATGACGTTTGCCGTCATACTTCGTTAAATCGGTGAGTGCGATGTCAGGCTCCGGTTCGTCGTAGTCGCCGATGCGCAGCGGGTTTTGAACGCAAACGTAGATCTTTTCTGCCAAGTTCCGGCTAAAAAACCTATTCAGGAAATTTACGGTTGCTGCGTGTCTTTCACCAATCGTCATTTTCTGGATGAGCTCCCCGTCGATAATCTCGGCTTTTTCGTAATCTTTGAGCATACCGAGATCAATCATTTTGTAATATTCATCGACCTTAAACCGTAGACGCCTTGGTTGCGGTAAAGTTTCAATCATCTTTTCACCTCAAACGCTAATATCTTACGTAAAAACGGAATCTAAAGAAAGTATTTTACGAAGACTTCGCGTTTCTCAAAAGAGTAAATCCCTCGCTTCTCGCCACATAAGTCGCTGCCGTAATATCGCCAACCACGTTAAGCGTTGTACGGCACATATCGAGGAGCCGATCTACACCAAGGATAATTGCAATCAGCGCCGGATCAATACCAATCATCGCAAGAATTCCAATGATAAACGGAATCGAGCCAGATGGTACGCCGGCCGTTCCTATTCCGCCAAGAATCGCGAGGTAAACGATCATCAATTGCTGCGCAACACTCAGATCAAATCCCGCGAGCTGCGCAATGAAAAGTACGGTTACACCCTCGTAAAGTGCTGTACCATTTTGGTTTGCGGTTGCGCCGACGGTCAACACAAAGCTATTTATTTCCTTCGGTACACCAAGATTTTCTTCCGAAACGCGAAGCGCAGTTGGCAAGGTCGCGTTTGAAGAACTCGTTGAAAATGCCGTTAAAATTACCGTGCGAACCCGTTTGAAAAACTCGATCGGATTGATCTTTGACAGAAACTGAATCGAAAGCGAATAGATAACAAAAAAGTGCAATCCGAGACCGGCTAAAACCGTAAATACAAACCAGAAAAGCGATTTAAGCAAATCGACCCCAAACACGGCTATGTTGTTAAACAGCAGACAGGCCACCGCATAGGGCGCAAACTTCATTATGATATCGATGATTTTCGCCGTAATCGCAAACAGCGCCTCCATAAAATTCACAAATGGCGCAGAGACCGGTGCAGGAAGGAGTGTGATCGCAATTCCCACTATCAGAGCGAAAAACATTATGTGAAGCATATTTGGACTTGGTCCGGCAATCGAATGAAAAACGTTTTTCGGCACAATCGTTTTAACTACTGACATGAGTGGCGTGTCTGTCGCTGCTTCGTCAGCTTTCTTTTGCGACTCAACCCGATCCTCTGCGCTTGATTTATATTTCTCTTCAAGTTTCGTGCGCGTTTCCGGATCGACACGTTCACCCGGTCTGATCGTATTCGCAAGTGTTAAACCAATCGCTACCGAAATCGCGGAAATAACAAGGGTGTATGCGAAGGACTTTGCTCCAATTCGACCCAGTTTTCGTATGTCGCCGATGCCCGCAACTCCAACAACGAGCGATGAGAAAACCAACGGGACAACGATCATCAGGAGTAAATTAAGAAAAAGTTGTCCGATCGGACGCGTGAAATTTTCTACAACCCAGGTGACATTCGGATTCTCGCCGCCAGCTGTAAAATTCACCGCCAACCCTGCAACAACTCCGATTATCAGCCCGATAAGAATCTTTGTGTGAAGTGCGATTCCCTTTGGTTTATCGGGAGTGTCGTCGTCTAGATCGGTTCCGAGCTCCTGGGAATAGGCGTCATCCGGCAACAGGTCATCGTTTTGTTGTTTGGCATTTTCTTCGTTATTTTCAGCCATGTCGTTTCTGTTACACTCGGCACTTAGCACTTAGCACTTAGCACTTAGCACTCAAAATTATCTTCCCCATTTCAATTTATTCCGCAGCACATCAAAGTAATTTCTGTTTGTCGGCTGAACGAGATTAAATGTCGTCTCACTTTTCCTTATCTTTACGGAATCATTTATTTCCAAATCGTGCCCGACCTGACCATCAAGCGTTAAAACTACCTCACCACTGTTTTTTACCAGTTTCAAACTAATTTCAGCATTATCCGGTACCACGATCGGACGGTTAGACAATGTAAACGGACAAATAGGTGTCAAAACGACTGCATTCATAGATGGATAAACTATCGGACCACCCGCAGATAGATTGTATGCCGTAGAACCAGTCGGCGTTGAAACGATCAAACCATCGGCCCGAAAAGAATTTATGTGTAATTCATTGAGCTTCGCCTCAATCTCGATAATTCTTGCAAGCGCTGCTTTATTGATAACAACGTCATTTAGGACCCTCCCCGACGCAATCATCTCACCATTCCGCCAGTGCTCCGCATCAAGCATTACGCGCCGATCAACTCGGTAATTACCTTCGAGGATCGATTCAAGCGCACCATAAAGTTCTTCGATTCGAAACTCTGTCAAATATCCCAGACTGCCGTAGTTTACGCCTAAAACAAGAACTTCCCTTTCTCCGGTCAAACGCGCCGTGGATATCATCGTCCCGTCGCCACCGAGAACCACTATAAGGTCGGCTTCTTCTTTGAATCTTCTTACTTCTTCAGTTTCAGCCTCGCCAACCTCACGTTCCTGCCGAGGCTCGCCCAGCAATCCGACACCGCGCCTTTTAAACCACGCCGACACTTCACACGCAGTTTCCCACGCCTTCTGGTGGTTTGGCTTGGCGACAATCCCCACGCATTTGATTTCTCGTCTTGTCATTAATGGATGAAAATGCTCCGTCAATAATTAACTAAATGTCCTAAAACTGCAAGGAATAAGGCAGTGGATAACGGAGGGAGGAAAGTGGAAAATTCGCAGAAGAGTAATCATTATCCAAGCCGCCATGGCTTCTTGCCGCGGGCAAGATAGTTAAGAGTTAAAAGCCTATTTGTCCTTTTTTGTTTTCTTCATTTTCCGTTTTCCATTATCCGTTTTCAATTTACTTCTCCGTCTCGCTTTGTTTAACTTCCGATTTTTGGAACTTACCAAATCCATCTTTTCGTAATATATTAGGAGAACAAATACAAATTTAGTTGATTTGGTTTCGTTTGGAGGCGTGAAATGAACACTCTCTTAACAATCTTTATTGCGATCGGTGTAATCGGATTTCTGTTTCTACTGATTTCACTCGTCGTCGGCGATCTATTCGAACAATTTGATTTCGATGCAGATCACGACTTCGACCTCGATCACGATTTCGACCTCGACCATGATTTCGATGGTGCGCATGGAAGTTTCGGAGTCTTCAATAGCCGTGTATTGAGCGTGTTTTTAACGGCTTTTGGTGGAATCGGTGCTGCCTCGCTCCAGTTTGGCTACGGAGGCGTATTTAGTACGATTCTTGGTGTTGGAGGCGGGGTTTTATTTGGAGCGATCGTCTTCGCATTCGGCTACTTTCTGTATTCACAGCAAGCTTCGAGCTCTGTGACAAATAGAGATCTGGTCGGAAGGACGGCAAAAGTGATTGTTGGGATCCAGCCAAACAATATCGGGCAGATTTCGTGCCGGATTGGCGACGAGAATGTTGAAAAACTAGCGCGTACAAGAGACGGGTCGGAAATCGGATTGGGTGAAAAGGTTTTCATTGAAGAAGCTGGTGAAGATGCCTTTGTTGTCAGCTCAATGAAAGGTTACGAATCACTCGATGACTAGGCTAGCGCAAATGACGAGTGAAAGAGCGTCTTACTGAAACGATCGACGAATTGTAAGAATTCTCAACTACACCGTTTAGCCCACGCGTTGAAGGCGTGGTTGAAAGACAAACGAAAACGTTTGCTAAACATATGGGTTATTGGTGTCTTTCAAGCCATAAGTTTTCCTTGACTTTATAGGAGTAAGAAAATGTTTGAATTCCCTTTATTAGTTGGTTTCGGAGTTGCGATTCTAATACTAATCGCGATTTTTGCAGCCTTTTCGATTATTAGCCGAAACTACGTAAAAGTTTCGCCAAACCAGGCGGCAGTAATTTCCGGTCGTAAGCGAAAACTTCCGGATGGAACTGTTGTCGGCTACAGGCTCGTACGCGGTGGCGCGACTCTCGTAATTCCTTTTCTCGAAAAGGTCGAGTACCTCGATCTGAATGTTTTGACTGTACCTCTCTCAACCTCACGGGCTTACACGGTCGAAGGTGTGCCCGTTTCAGTAAAAGCAGTAGCAAACGTAAAAATTAAGGGCGATAACACGTCCTTGCGTTCAGCCGCGGAGCGCTTTCTCGGGATGAACGATAACGAGTTTCACCAGCTTGTTTTCCAGACTCTCGAAGGTCACCTGCGTGCGATTCTCGGAACACTTACGGTTGAGGAAATAAACAACGACCGTTTGAGTTTCGCGCAGAAGCTAACGACGGAAGCCGCCGGCGACCTCGAGAAAATGGGTATCGGTTTGGATGCTCTTACGATTCAGGAAATTTCCGACGACGAAGGTTATTTGGACGCACTCGGCAAACGACGAACGGCTGAAGTTAAACGCGACGCGGAAATCGGTGAGGCTGAAGCAAAACGGGATTCCAAGATAAAGGCTTCACTTGCCCTTCAGGAAGGTGAAAAAGTTCGCCTTGCAACCGAAGCTCAGATAGCACAATCGAATCGCGAAACCGAGATCCAAAAGGCTCAGGTTGCTGCCGAGATTGAAAAAGAAAGAGCAAAGGCTCGCCAGGCGGGCCCACTTTCCGAAGCGCAGGCAAAACAGGACGTTGTTGCCGAAGAAGTTCGAATCGAAAAACGCCGAACGGAAGGGCAAATCGCTGTGCAGGAGCAGGAAGTTCTGAGAAAACAAAACGAACTTCAAGCGACCGTTGTAAAACAAGCTGAAGCTGAAAGACAGGCAGCCGTTTTACGAGCACAGGGTGAGCAAGAAGCTCAAATCCTTGAGGCTGAAGGTCGAAAGCAAGCGCAGATTGCACAGGCTCAAGCCGAAGCCGAAAAGCTAACGCAGGAAGGTGAAGGTCGTGCAAAGGCTGTTGAAGCAGAAGGTCGGGCGGAAGCTGAGAAAACCCGCGCGCTTGGTTTGGCTCAGGCGGAAAAAACCGAAGCCGAAGGTCTCGCGGAAGCGAAAGCAATCGAGGCGCAAGGTTTGGCAGAAGCTAAAGCGATTCTCGAAAAAGCTGCGGCGTGGCGTGAATTTAACGACGCGGCGAAGCTCCAAACCGTTTTGGAGAAGCTTCCCGAGATTATCGAATCATCCGCTCCGGTCTTTAAGGCAGTTGCCGAGCCGCTCGGTTCGATCGATAAAGTGGTTATGATCGACAACGGCAATGGCAACGGAGATAAAAACGGAAACGGCTCCGGTCTAAATCGTTTTGCGAGCACGAGTCCGAATTTAATCTTCAACCTGCTTCAGCAGTTTCAGGCCCTCGGTCTAAGTGTCCCGGACGTTCTATCTCAACTCGGTGTTGAGCAAGATGAGGACGGTTCGTTTAGGCTCTCTTCTAATGGAGATAAAAAAGACGAACCAAAACCGGTCGGCTCAAATGATGATGTCAATCTGGAACTAGATTCCGGAGACGGCAACTAGATTACGATTGGAGCGTAAGCATCCTGCTTGCGACGGAAGCGAACGCGTTCGAGAATTTTAGTCTCTGGTTATTACACTATTTCGTGCTAAATGTGCTCAACGCAAACAAGGATGCTTGCGCTCCAGTCATTAAATTTTATGAAAAACACATTTCTCATAACAGTTTTGCTTTTTGTTCTATTTTCCGTTGGGTGTGAAGACTCAAGCCAACCAAACACTAACAAAACGGCGGTCAAAGAAACTTCCGCAGAATCAACCGAGGTGACCAAGCCGCCGGAATTCGATGCGAAAAAAGCCGAGTATCTATACAAATTTGGCTTCGAATGTATTGAAAAGGAATATCCAAACAAACTCGGACAGGTGCTCGGAGACGCGAGTTACCTAAAGACTCCAAGAGAACTCCACCCCGCTTTTTACGGTTGTTTCGACTGGCACTCTTCCGTCCACGGACACTGGACACTCGCGACGGTTCTAAACAGATTTCCTGAGTTTGAAAAACGCGATGAAATAATCGCGAAGCTTAAAAGAAACATTACAAAAGAAAATATCGAAACGGAAGTTAAGTATTTTGACGATAAGCACAACAAAAATTACGAGCGCACCTACGGGTGGGCGTGGGCACTGAAATTGTCTGAAGTGCTTCAGGAATCAAAGAATGACGAGCTAAACGAACTCGCTAAGAATCTTGATCCGCTCACAAAGCTGCTTGAGAAAAAATTTATCGAATTTCTGCCAAAACTCACTTATCCAATACGCGTTGGCGAACACACCAACACAGCTTTTGGACTTTCATTTGCATACGAATATGCCAAAAAGCACAGTCCCGAGCTTCAGACGGCAATCGAAAAACGCGCTAAAGAATACTACTCAAAGGATAAGAACTGTCCGCTAACGTGGGAGCCGAGCGGTTTCGACTTCCTCTCGCCATGCCTTGAAGAAGCTTCTTTAATGCTCAAAGTTTTGCCTAAAGAGGAATATGAAAAATGGCTTGATGGATTCTTACCGGGGCTTCGAGAAAATCCCGGGAAGTTTATGAAACCCGCAGAGGTAAGCGACGCTTCAGACGGTAAACTCGCTCATCTCGACGGCTTAAATTTCAGTCGTGCTTGGTGTCTTTACGAAATGGGCAAGGCGCTCGAAATTAAAAAAATGATCGCGCTCGCAAATCGGCACCTCGATTTTAGTTATAAAAAGATTGATTCGGGCGAATATGCCGGAACTCATTGGCTTGCATCGTTTGCGGCATATGCCTTGGAAAAAGCGAACAAATAGTCGCGATTTGGTTTGACTCAAAGAGGGCTTTTCCCTATACTTTCATACTTTCGGCCGTGAAAAAGATATGTTGCCGAAGGAGTTTAGGAAATGAGTTACGCAATAATAAAAACAGGCGGAAAACAGTTTAACGTTGAAGCGGGGCAAACCCTGCGCGTGCCGAGCATAGACGAAGAAGCCGGCAAAAAAATTGAGCTAGAAGCGCTCCTTACGGGCGACGGAAAAAAGGCGAGTCTTGGTGGCGGAAAGGTAAAAGCCACAGTAATCGGCCATGGACGTGCGGATAAGATTATTGTTTTTAAGAAGAAACGCCGAAAACAATACAAAAGAAGGTACGGTCACCGCCAGGGCTATACGGAAATTAAGATTGATAAGATATAAGGAGTGGAGTTTAGAGTTTTTAGGTTAGAGTTTTTAGGTTAGAGTTTTTTCTAATTCTGAAATTTGAAATCTGAAATCTGAAATTGAATTATGGCACATAAGAAAGGAGTAGGTTCATCCAGAAACGGTCGCGATTCGAATCCGAAAATGCTCGGACTCAAAAAGTATGGCGGCGAGTTTGTTCGCGGCGGAAACATCCTTGCGCGTCAGCGTGGAACGAAATGGAAGCCGGGCGTTAACGTTGGTAAAGGTAAGGACGACACGCTTTTTACCACGATTGACGGTATCGTAAAATTTGAAAACAAAGGTCGTAAGGGAAAATTCATCAGCGTTTATCCTGAAGGAGCGCCTGAGCTCGAACCAAAAGCAGCATAATTTTCTAGCCGAGTTTTTAAAAAGGATGGCTTCGGTGTAAGAAACCGGAGTCGTTTTTTTTGTTTTTAAGGCAAATAATTTCAATATGCAAAAGTTTTATTCGAAAGATGAAAAAAACTTTCACAGAAATCAAACTTGTTTAAAAATTGAGCGCAATAGCCTTGCGGGTTTTTCCACAGTCTTTTCCACAGCACCCCCGTAAAATAAGGGCTTAGTTAAAGTATTTTCTACTTGACTTCTCGGGATTTCGGTATATTATACTTGGCATAAGTCGAAAACATTACGGTGATTTTGACCGATTGAAAAAAGAGAAATAGATGCGGTGACGCAGCTATTTGAAAACAACATTATCTTAGCGGAAAGTAGTTGTTTTACGTTTTTAATCGAGACCGAAAGGTCTTGCTAAAGGAAATCGTAAGATTTCTGAAGTTATTTGAATAAAAACGAATAACGCCTTAATGGAAATGATCATCCATAAAGGAAGCGAAAGTCGCTCATTGCTTCGGTAGTGAGCCTCGTTGCCGGGAACGTAACCGGCGGTGGAGGAAAAGCCACCTATACAAAGACCTATTGGCGCACCATCTTCGGATGTAATAAAGTGAGAAATCATTTTAGAGTGCGCTGACCGGAAGAGACAGACCGCTTGTCTAATTCGGAATACAAAATCGGCGATTGATCGTGTACATGTGAAATCGCCAACATCTTTGAAGAGTATTAAAGAATTCGTAAGAATACTTGGATACTTGAAAAAGAAAAAGAAATGTCGGTTTGAGCAATCAGACCGGCATTTTTTTATCGAGTGCGATTGGAGCGTAAGCATGCTTGCTTGCGTTGAGCGCTCCGCGCGAAATAACTAATTGTTTTCCGCGCCCTCAGCCGCCTCGCCGAACCAACTTCTATAGCCTACAATTATTCCTTCAATGTTTATCGATCGCGTAAAGATTCGTGTTACAGCTGGTGACGGCGGAAATGGCGTTACGGCCTTCCGTCGGGAAAAGTTTGTTGCGCGCGGCGGTCCAAATGGCGGCGACGGCGGTAAAGGCGGCGATGTTTGGCTCGAAGCTGATGAAAACTTAAACACGCTTCTACACTTGCGTTACAATCCCGAACACAAAGCCGAACGCGGAAAACACGGCGAAGGCTCAAACAAACACGGAAAAGACGGCGAAGATATAACCATACGGGTTCCAATCGGAACAGAGATTTTCGATACAGAAACTGAGGGGATGCTTTTTGATTTCACCAAACACGGTCAGCGCTTTCTAGCAGCCGAGGGCGGACGTGGAGGTTTCGGAAACACTCATTTCAAGAGCTCGACTAACCAGGCACCGCGTTATCATCAGGATGGAGGCGAGGGTGAATACCACGAATTCCAACTCGAATTAAAGCTTCTCGCAGATGTCGGCTTGGTTGGGTTTCCAAACGCCGGAAAATCTACATTGATTTCGGCCATCTCAGCGGCAAAACCAAAAATCGCAGACTACCCTTTTACTACGCTCGAGCCGAATCTTGGAGTTGTAAACGTAAGCGAATACAAAACTTTCGTTGTTGCTGATGTTCCCGGTTTAATAGAGGGCGCTTCTGAAGGAGCTGGTCTCGGCGATCAGTTTTTACGACATCTCGAACGCACAAAACTGCTGCTTCACCTTGTAGATGTATCCTCGATTTCAGGACGCGAGCCGGTTGAAGATTACGAAGCGATAAACCGAGAGCTAAAAAATTACGACGACGATTTAGCAAAGCGCCCGCAAATAGTAGTCGCTACGAAACTTGACGCCCTTGACGAGCCCGAGCGGCTGGAAAATTTAAGAAAACGCGTTAAGGGAGATGAACTCGATTTCCTTGAGATTTCCGCTGTAGCGAGACAAGGAACGAAAGAATTAGTCTTTGCTGTTTCGGAAAAACTCGATGAAATAGCTAAAATTGAGGTGGAAGCGAAATCTGATGATGAACTCGATTGAAAAGTTAAAGGCTGAATTACCGAGAGATGCGTTTCACTTCGTAGACTTTCCCGAAGTGATATTTTTTGATGAATTTAGCGACCACGTCGAAAAACTCACCGGGGCCGAGCTGATTGAGTTTGAAGCCGATGGAACGATCGAGCTATGGCTTGAGTTTAGGTATTCTGGAAATAAGTTTTTTGTTAACAACCGGTTTGGTGATTATTGGTTTTTTGTTGAAGATCCGGAATGCCCTGAAGAGATATTGCTTGAGGTTGCAAATCACTTCCGGAGGCTTTTAGAAAAAGAAGATGTCGAAGACGGAGCGTAAGCATCCATGCTTGCGCGATTGCGACAGCAATCGACTTTGTTGAAGGTTACTAGTTTGCTAAACGCGAACTTGCGAACAAGATGATTGCAATCCGACTTTTATGAATAAAATCGCATATTACGGCGGCAGTTTTGATCCCGCGCACCGTGGGCATCTGAAAATTGCGGAGGAACTGACAAAGCTTTTCGAGTTTGACGAGTTTGTTTTTGTTCCCGCGTTTCATGCTCCTCACAAAACGCGCTCGAAACCCACTTCCGCTTTTCACCGTTATGCGATGCTCGCGCTCGCAACGCGCAACCAGCAAAATATCAAAGTTTCAAAGATCGAGCTTGAAGTTCCCGAAAAGCCTTACACAATTGAAACGCTTACAAAAATTCTCGAGCAAAAACCCGATGATGAAATCTTTTTCGTGATGGGCGCCGATTCCTGGGAAGAAATCACAACTTGGCGCGAGTGGGAGAAGGTTTTGACAATCATAAATATTATCGTCGTTACGCGCCCCGGGTACGAAATCGGTTTTGACCACGTAACGGATGAAATTCGCGAGAGGATTGTCGACCTGTCAGTACCGGGAGCCTTAGCGAACGGGTCTTCCGGACAACCAAAGACCAAAAACCAAATCTTTATCACAGACGCCGTGAAACTTGATATCTCCTCAACTCGCATCCGTGAAGCTATCCGAAAGGGCGAGACAAACTGGAAAACCCAAGTCTCAAAACCAGTCTCAAAGTACATACGAAAATACAAACTCTACCAACCTTGAAAATTGCCATTATTTCTTGCGGTTTTCCGTTAAATGTTGAATTATAGTGGTTCAGCAAAATATGGAAGAAGTAGCAAAAACAAAAACCCTCGCACGCGAGAGTGTCTCCGAAACCGTTTCAATCACCGAAGAAAAAACCACAGTCTACAAAGAGCTAGATAAGGAAGCAAAGTTTGCGCTTCACTGCGCTTCGGAGAAGAAAGCGAAAAATATTGTTGTACTCGATTTGCGTGAGATCACTAGTTTTACGGAGTTTTTCATAATCGCGAGCGGAACGAACCAAAGGCAAACCCAGGCGATTGCAGACGAGGTTAACCAAAAACTTCGAAAAGAAATGAACATGAGAGTCAACCGCTCTGAGGGCTACCAAAGCGGTGAGTGGGTTTTACTTGATTACGGCGATTTTATCTTCCACATTTTCAACGAAAAGTCACGGGAATTCTACGATCTCGAGAGATTATGGCGGGATGCCAAACGCGTCGAATTGCCAGAAAATATCTAACCGCAAAGGACTCATAGAGCGCAATGTGTTTAAAGATTATTATGCGTTTTTACTCGTTTAGTTTTCTATTGATTCTGATCACCGCTGTTTCCTGCCTTTCCCAGGACTTACCGAAAATCGAAAAAGGTGTTTCGCAGGAACTAGCTGCATGGCGCGCGAAAAATTATTCGGACGTTCGTTACAAACTAAATCTCATAATCGAAAAGAAGGCGCCAACTTTAAAAGGGGCGATTGAGATAACCTTGAATGTTGGTGAAACAGGCGGAAACCCGCGCGTGAGCAAGGGTGTAAAAATACCAATAATCTTAGACTGGCGTAGAATCAAGGGGCACGAAAAACTCTCAAAAATTTCGAATGTGTCGGTCAATGGAAAAAGCGTTGAGAAAAACGCGAAATCGGTACCGGAAGCGATAGCGACCGGGTACGGCGAGGTTAATGAGCATCTTATTTTCTTGCAGCACGTTAAAGAAGGTGAAAACACCATCAAACTAGATTTCGAATCTCCGATTTTAACTTCCGGCAGCGCTATCACACGTTACATTGATAAAGAAGACGGCTCAGAATATATCTATTCGCTTTTTGTCCCGTCTGATGCCAGCACGGCATTTCCCGTTTTTGACCAACCGGATTTGAAGGCAAGATTCAAGGTGTTTGTAAGATGCCCGAGAGATTGGGAATTTATTACTAATACAAGTGGGACTTCTGAAAGAGTTGTTGACCGAGCGAAGGGCAGTATAGTGTTCCGAGGCGGACAGGATAAAACTCCTACATCATTGCTGAAGGACATTCCGAAAGTAAGATATTTTGAAGAAACTAAACCGATCAGCACTTACGTTTTCGCGTTCGCTGCGGGACCGTTCGCTAAGTTCAATGAAGACAAGCGCGACGGTTTAAGGATTTGCCTATCTGAAAGAAAACGAATCAGCCCGTTAGAAGCGAAAGTGTACGTTCGAAAATCTCAGGCGCAGAAGTTCGAGTCCCACGCCCAGGAAATTTTTCGGTTGAATCATGAGTCGATTCATTATCTTGAATGCTATTTCGACTACGAATTTCCGTTTCCGAAATACGATCTGGTTTTGATTCCCGAGTTCCCTTTTGGCGGGATGGAACATGCAGGCGCAACATTTTTGCGTGAGAGTTCGTTTATTTTTCCGACCGAACCGACGGCTGATAACTACATTTCGCGCGCACGTTTGCTGTTTCACGAAAACGCACATCAGTGGTTTGGCGATACGGTGACGATGAAATGGTTTGACGATCTGTGGCTCAAAGAAGGCTTTGCGACATTTATGGCTTACAAGGCGATGGAAAAAGTTTTGCCCGAATACGATGCGTGGAAAGTTTTCTACGAACGCACAAAGCAACGCGCGTATTTGACAGATGTTACAAAAGGCACAACGCCGATTTATCAAGAAATTCCAAATTCTGCCAAATCCGCCTATGGAAACATCGTCTATCAAAAAGCACCTTCATTTTTGAAACAAGCCGAATTTTATCTCGGCGAAAAAGAATTCCAAACGGCAGTTCGTTCGTTTTTGAAGAAACACGAATTTGCCAATGCCGAATGGTCGGATTTGGTAAGTGAATTTGAAACGAAAAGTGGATATAAAAAAGGCGGATTGAAAACCTGGTCAAAAAAGTGGATTGCTGAACCCGGACTTCCGATCATTGCTTTTGGAAAAGACAAAAAGAGCGGCGATATGTATCGTGAGCTAATCCATAACAAGTATTGGTATTACCTTCGCCAAATTAACGTCCCTAAAATAAAAGACGAATGGTCAATGAAAACAAAAATATTGGTTATTCGTGATAACGGAAAAACAGAAACTGCAGTTACTGACTATGCAGAACAAAAAACATCCAATGGGTTGGCGGCTTTGCCACGTACCGTAATTATACCCGTAGATTGGAACGTTCACTTTGTTTTCCCAAATTACCAAGATTACGGCTACGGAATTTTCCTACTTGACGTGAAAAGCAAAAAATACATTCTCGAAAACATCCAAAATGAAAAAGATGATTTTCTGCGTTCGATGATGTGGGGCAGCTTGTGGGATTCGG
This sequence comes from Aridibacter sp., assembly GCA_965216195.1. Taxonomy (GTDB): domain Bacteria; phylum Acidobacteriota; class Blastocatellia; order Pyrinomonadales; family Pyrinomonadaceae; genus Aridibacter. Next base: position 2,460,082 of record OZ244151.1, read on the forward strand.
TTAGATTTGCCGAACTTGCTCCTGAAAATTACATCGAACTGGCGATCAAAAATATCGACGTTGAAAAAGACGTTACGACAATTAGCTCGATTCTGGGACGCGTAAATACCGCTTACACGTATTACTTGAGCACTCCTCAGCAAAAGGCAGTTGCGCCGAAACTAGAACAACTTCTTTTAGACAAGATAAGCACGTCCAAAACGATCGGCGAACGCATCACATTTTATCGGGCATTTTTGGGAATTGCCTCAAGTCCCGATGCAAAAAACTTTCTAAAACGGTATTTGGGATCAAGTGTCAGTAGCCCGACTGTAAAGGAGGGCACCCGCAAAGACATTACATCGCCAGATGATAAAAGTGAGCCCGCCGTTACGGTTGGGCTGCCGACACCTCGAACCAGAGATAAATTCAACATTGTGACGCGTCTGATAGTTTTAGGTGATAAGGACGCACCAGAACTTTTAACCGAACTCGAAAAGACCGAGAAATCAGATGCCGCCAAGCGTTATGCGTATGCAGCGAAAGCCGGATTTGCGACAAAAGAAAATAAGGAAAAATACTGGAATGACTTTGTAAACAACAAGGATATTTCCGAAAGCTGGATAGAAGCCGCGGCGAGAATCTGGAATTCTCCAAACCAATCTGCTCTAACACTTCCCTACCTTGAAAAAGCCCTCGCCGAACTTCCCAATCATAAACAAAATCGTAAGATATTCTTTGTAAATGGCTGGCTCGCTTCGTTTATCGGCGGACAAAAGAGTGAGGAAGCGCTGGTGATCGTTTACAAATTTCTTGCGGAAAACCCAAAGCTCGATGTGGATCTAAAACGCAAGATTCTCGAACGCATCGATGGCCTCGAACGCGCGGTGAAAATTCGAAGAAAGTATTCGAAGTAATCGAGAAAGTTCCATACCTACGTCCCAGTTTGCGGGCTGTGTTAACCTATTAGTTCCTATAACTTAAAACTTCTTATCAGCAGGTCACACTATGGAATTTGCGGCTACATGTTTAAATCTCGCCTTGGTAATCGAACAACACGCGCGGTTAACGCCTGAGAAAGAGGCGGTTGTATTTGCCGATACGCGGATGAGTTACGGAACTCTTAATTCCTTCGCAAACAAGGTTGCACAGTCGCTAAAGGAAATGGGAATCGGACACGGCGACAAGGTTGCGCTGAGCTGTCCAAATTTGCCATATTTTCCGATTGTTTATTATGGGATTTTGAAGGCCGGTGCCGCGGTTGTGCCGCTAAATGTACTTTTTAAACCGCGCGAAATCGCCTATCATCTTGAAGATTCAGACGCGAAAGCGGTCTTCGTCTTTGAAGGAACAGAAGAATTGCCTCTCGCACAAATGGTCGCAAAGGGCTTTGACGAGGTGGATTCCTGCGAACATTTGGTTGTAATGTGTGCCGAACCAACCGACCCGAGTCCGATTGAAGGGCATCGAACCCTAACGCAAATCTCGTTTGATAAACCGGACGAGTTTGAAACGTTTCCGACAAAGCCGGATGATACAGCTGCAATACTCTACACATCAGGAACAACCGGGACACCAAAAGGCGCCGTCCTTACTCACATGAACATTTTCTTAAACGCGATCGTTGCGTTTAATCTCCATATCCCGGGGCTTGATTACACAGACGGCTTTCAGAAGACTTGCCTGATTACTCTTCCGCTTTTTCACACGACAGGACAAACCGCCCAGATGAACGCGCAGATGTTTGCCGGGCATCGGATCGTATTGATTCCGCGTTTTGAGCCGCAAACAACGTTGGACGCATTCAAAAACGAAAATGTAAATTTCTGGACAGGCGTTCCTACGATGTACTGGGCGATCCTCAAATACGTTGAGGAAAATAGTATAGATGTTTCGGAATATAAAGATAGCCTGGCGATTCTGAGTTCAGGCGGTGCGCCAATGCCGGTTGAGGTAATGAAAAAGTTTGAAGAGCTCTTCGAGTGTACGATCCTGGAAGGATACGGCTTGAGCGAAACTTCGCCAATTGCAACGTTTAATCATCCTCAGGTTGGCGGAAAACCCGGCACAGTCGGGCAAGCTGTTTTTGGCGTCGATGTTAAGTGTGTTGACGATAAAGACAAAGAGGTTCCAAGGGGCGAACGTGGCGAGGTCGTAATGCGCGGACACAATATCATGAAGGGCTATTACAAGCGCCCTAAGGTAACTGCCGAGGCATTTAAGAATGGCTGGTTTCATTCCGGCGATATCGGGATAATGGATGAAAATGGTGTTCTTTCAATCGTTGACCGTAAAAAGGAAATGATCCTCCGCGGCGGCTACAACATCTATCCGCGTGAGCTCGAAGAAGTGATCATGACCCATCCCGCAGTTTCTCTAGTGGCTGTAATCGGAGTGCCCGATGATAAAATGGGCGAGGAAGTTAAAGCTTTTGTCGTAAAGAACCAGGGCGCTGAGTTGACCGAAGAAGAATTTCTTGCGTGGTGTAAGGAGCAGTTTGCGAACTACAAATATCCCCGTCAGGTCGAGTTTCGCGACGAATTGCCGGTTGGCGGAACAGGAAAGATCTTGAAAAGGGCTTTAAAAGAGGAGTTAGAACATTGATCAATGATCATTGAACATTTATCGGTATTGCAGATTGCGTTATCGTGGGCTGGCTGATTTAAGTGAGATTAAAATTTCTGATCAATGCTAAATGTAAAATGATCAATGTAAAAGTTTTGTTTTTCGGAGCGACGGCGGACTCGGTTGGAAAACGGGCGGTTGAAATTTCGCTCGATGAAGATATGAATGCATCGACCGCTCTCGATAAAATCTTCACCGAGTTTCCGGCTCTCGCTAAAAATCACGATAAACAATCTCTTCATTTTTCAATTAATCAAGAGTATTCAAACGGTGGCGAAATAATTCGGGACGGTGATGAACTCGCTATTTTTACTGCGGTAAGCGGCGGTTGATTGAGCGTAAGCATCCGTGCTTGCGCGATTGCGATAGCAATCGAAAATGATAATCACTTTAGTTCGCTGAAACCCGTAGGAGCGTAAGCATCCGTGCTTGCGTGATTGCGACAGCAATCGAAAATGATAATCACTTTAGTTCGCTGAAACCCGTAGGAGCGTAAGCATCCGTGCTTGCGCGATTGCGATAGCAATCGAAAATGATAATCACTTTAGTTCGCTGAAACTCGTAGGAGCGTAAGCATCCGTGCTTGCGCGATTGCGATAGCAATCGAGAAAATGATAATCACTTTTAGTTCGCAAAAAAGCGCGAACTTGCAAGCAAGGATGCTTACACTCCAATGAAAAAAAACTTTTTCGAAATTACAAATGATCCATTGGACGTGGGCGAAATCGCCCGTCGCGTTGTTCCGTCTGAATGTGGTGCAACGGTAACCCTTGACGGTTACGTTCGCCAGTTCACTAAAGGTCGTGAAACGGAATATCTTGTTTACGAAGCCTACAAGCCGATGGCGCTCAAAGAAATGGAAAAGCTGATCACGAAAGCTCATGAGAAGTTTGAAATCGCAAATATCGGAATTGTCCATCGAATCGGACGACTCGAACGTCCGGCTTAAAGAAATGGAAAAGCTGATCACGAAAGCTCACGAGAAGTTTGAAATCGGTGAAACGAGCGTAGTCATCTCGGTTTCTTCCCCTCATCGACGGGCTGCTTTTGAAGCATGCGAATGGCTGATTAAAGAACTCAAACGCACTGTTCCCATCTGGAAAAAAGAAGTTTATGCCGATGGTGAAGTTTGGGTGGAAGGAGAAACTTCTTAGCGTCTTACACCCTTACTACGTGCGGGTTTCTGCATCCCGTGCTAACCTGTTTCCATGCAAAGACGAGAGAAATTTGAAACTTCATCAGGTATCGAACTGCCCAACGATTTCAATCCAGAAAACACTCAAGACATCAATTACGAAAAAGCTTTAGGATCGCCTGGCGCCTTCCCGTTTACGCGCGGTGCGAGAGAAACTATGTATCGCGGACGCTTTTGGACGATGCGGCAGTACGCCGGCTTTGCTACCGCCGAAGAATCAAATACTCGTTATAAATATTTACTCGAAAACGGTACAACCGGTTTGAGCGTCGCGTTTGATTTGCCAACGCAGATCGGTTTGGATTCGGATGACCCATTGGCAAAAGGCGAAGTAGGAAAAGTCGGCGTCGCAATCGATTCACTCGACGATATGCTCACGCTTTTTGACGGCATTCCGCTTAATCAGGTTTCGACTTCGATGACGATAAATGCCACGGCTTCAACGCTTCTCTGTCTCTATCTTGCGGTCGCGAAGAAACAAAACGTAGCGTTTGATAAGGTAAAAGGCACTATTCAAAACGATATTCTTAAGGAATATATCGCGCGCGGAACCTACATCTACCCTCCCGAGCCATCGATGCGTTTGATTACGGACACCTTCGCTTTTTGTGCAGATCAGGTTCCGAAGTGGAACACTATTTCTATTTCCGGCTATCACATACGCGAAGCTGGTTCGACGGCCGCTCAGGAAATCGCTTTCACGCTTGCTGATGCGATTTGCTACGTCGAAGCCGCCGTAAACGCAGGGCTCGATGTTGATCAGTTCGCACCCCGTCTGTCGTTTTTCTTTAACTCCCATAACAATTTGCTGGAGGAAGTGGCTAAGTTTCGTGCGGCGCGGCGTATGTGGGCGGGGATTATAAGGGAGCGTTTCGGCGCAAAAGAAAAGAAATCCCTGATGCTGCGTTTTCATACGCAAACTGCGGGTTCAACGCTTACTGCGCAGCAGCCTGAGGTTAACGTCGTTCGCACAACGATCCAAGCTCTCGCCGCTGTCCTCGGCGGAACTCAAAGTTTGCATACGAATGGTATGGATGAAGCCTTGTCACTCCCAACCAGACAAGCCGCACGTATTGCCCTCCGTACGCAACAAGTAATCGCCAATGAATCCGGTGTTGCAGACATTGTCGACGGTCTCGGTGGCAGTTACGCGATCGAAGAACTGACCAATCAACTCGAAGAAAAAGCTCTCGATTATATTGAGAAAATTGACGCCATGGGTGGAATGCTCAGAGCCATCGAAGCTGGCTACGTTCAGCGTGAAATTCAGGAAGCCGCCTACAAATACCAAAAAGCCGTGGAAATGGAGGATGCAATTGTCGTAGGGGTAAACAAATTCAGAATTGAAGAAGATGAATCGATTCCGATACTAAAAGTTGACCCGGAAATTGAGAAAAGTCAGATCGAAAGGGTTCGGGCGGTTCGCGACAAACGGGATTCGGATAAAGCAGAAGAGGCTTTGTCAGACCTTGAACGTGCTGCGCAGACCGACGAAAACTTAGTGCCCAAAATCCTTGATTGCGTTGAAAACTATGTGACGGTTGGAGAGATTTCCCATCGTTTACGAAAGGTCTGGGGCGAATATCAAGAAGCCGTAACCGTCTGATTTGCGATCCTCATATTCATACTCCTCCCGCCACTCAACGCGGGTGACAAACATTGTTTAAATATGTTAGTATTTTCATTGAGTCATAATTTGGCTCAGCCTTCCTTTACCGTCCTCCGCTCAATTCAACAAACACAACTTACTCAACACTTTACAGATGGAACACTTAAACGAATATTTGCAACAACTTGTTATTAACAAAGGCGAAAGCTTACACCTGGAGCCGAATAAAAATCCTTACTTGACAAAGTCAGACGGCAAATCCGATGTGTCGAAAACACCTCTTCAAGGTGCGCAGATCAACACGATGGTCTTTTCGCTTTTGCCAAACGACTTAAAACAGCAATTGCCGAATAAAGATGAAGTGCAATTCACCCACCCACATGCGTTGGGAAGTTTTGATTTCTCTGTGCAAAAATCGCCTGTAGGTTTTAACGTGACGATTAGCGCGGCAGATTCTGAAACTGGCGAGGTTCCTGAAATCAGTTCAAACCCGCCCGCGGCTGCTCCACAAACACCCGAACCCTCAAAGGCCAAACCGGAGATTGAAAATTTCGAGTCCGCGATGGAAGGTGTTGATATTGAAGTAATTGACGTCGAAAACTCCAACAAAGAAGAGCCTCAGGAAGCTGCGCCGAAATCTTCTGCGATGGAAGCTACACAGGCTCCAACCGAAGAATTGCCAATGCCTCCTCAACGCGAACCCGTTGTAGAAACTTTTGAGCCGCAACCTTCTGCTCCGGAGCCTAAACCAACCGCACAAGAAGTTGCTCCTCCTCCGCCACTGTCACCGCCAGCAGACCAAGTAGTTCAGGAAGCGCCTGCACGACCCTCCCCAACTCCGGCTAACCCGCAAGCCCGTTCCAAGATGGACGCCCTCTTTAGGAAAATGGCTGATGCCGGTGCATCGGATTTACACATGAGTGTTTCAATGCCTCCGATGGTACGGCTTGACGGCAAGATGGCAAAGCTTGATGAGAGTGGTGCGGAGCTCACGGCGGAATCAACCAAAGAAATGCTCACTTCGATAATGCCGCAAAAAAATATCGATGAGTTTGCCGAAAGAAACGACACAGATTTTGCTTATGAAATTCCGGGGCTCGCTAGATTTCGTGCGAATATTTTTATGGACCGCAAAGGAATGGGTGGCGTTTTCAGAATCATACCATCGGAAATCCTAACCGCTGAAGACCTAAACCTTTCAGACCACATACTGGAGCTTTGCGCACTTTCAAAAGGTTTGGTTGTTGTAACCGGCCCAACCGGCTCGGGTAAATCGACGACGCTTTGCGCAATGGTCGATTATATAAACCGCGATCGCGAAGATCATATAATCACAATCGAAGACCCGATTGAGTTTACCCACGAAAACAAAAAGTGTCTTGTAAATCAACGTGAGGTTCATAACCACACCGATTCGTTCAAAGACGCACTCCGAGCCGCGCTTCGTGAAGATCCCGATATTTTACTCGTCGGTGAAATGCGCGACCTTGAAACCATTTCAATCGCGATTGAAACCGCTGAAACCGGTCACCTCGTTTTCGGTACGCTTCATACAACGACCGCTGCTTCAACGATTGATCGAATAATCGATCAGTTCCCTGCCGATCGTCAGCAGCAGATTCGCGTAATGCTTTCGGAATCGCTGCGCGGCGTTATTGCCCAAACCCTGCTTCCGAAAAAGGGTGGCGGAAGAATTGCGGCGCTTGAAGTTTTGATTGTCACTCCGGCAATTTCCAATCTCATCCGGGAAGGAAAGACTTTCCAGATTCCCTCTGCGATGCAGACCGGTAAAAACCAGGGGATGGTTATGCTAAACGATGCTCTGATGGAGCTTTGCAAGAAGGGAATCGTTGAGCCAAGAGATGCGTTTATCAAAGCCGTTGATAAAGATGGCTTTAAGATGCTTCTCCAACGCAATGGGATGAAAATCTAACACTCATAAATTTTGGCTAAAATTATTAGGACGAGTTGTTTTTAAAACGCTCGTCTTTTTCTTTGTTAAGATATATCCTTAATTACATAATTGCTAAATAACGTCGGCGCTGGATGTCTTTCTCAGGCGCGCTCAAAATAACTCGAAATCAAGTTAAATAGAACTTTACTCAAAATGTAATGGAAAAACCTTTAGTTCTTGATCTCAGCGAAGTAGGCGGCGATGACGTAAGTCTAGTCGGGGGAAAATGTGCGAGCTTGGGCGAACTCTTTCGCGAATTGACCTCAGAGGGTGTAAAAGCCGTTGATGGTTTTTCGACGACGAGCCATGCCTATCGAGTCCTGCTTGAAACCGACAATCTCAAACAAAAACTCCAGGAGCTCTTAAAGGATCTCGATGTTGAGGATCTCGACGAACTGGCACGGGTCGGAAAAGAAGCCAGGCTTCTGATGCTTGAAACGCCATTTCCAGACGAGCTTCGACATGCGATTCTTGGCGCCCATAAAAGACTCGGAAAGAGAATTGGGGTGCGAGATTTTTCGGTCGCGGTAAGATCTTCGGCGACGGCGGAAGATTTGCCCGACGCATCTTTTGCGGGGCAGCAGGACACCTTATTAAATATTAAGGGTGGCAGCCATTTAATTCACGCTTGTCACGAGTGTTTTGCTTCGCTGTGGACAGATCGCGCGATTTCTTATCGAACCGCACGCGGGTTTGATCATTTCGATGTTGCGCTTTCGATCGGCGTTCAACCGATGGTTCGCTCAGATACGGCGTGTTCGGGAGTGATGTTTACGCTGGACACCGAGTCTGGCTTTCGCGATGCTGTCGTAATAAACGGAGCCTGGGGCTTAGGTGAAACGATCGTTCAGGGTATGGCGACGCCAGATGAATGGATCGTTTTTAAAACCACCCTAAAAGATGGCTATCGCCCGATCGTTACACGAAAGATGGGCGTCAAAGAAGTCAAGATGATTTTGAGCGAAGACGGAACGGGGACGCAGATTCGCGACGTAGTAGATTCACAGAGAAATCGTTTTTGCCTCGCCGGATTTGAGGTTCTGCAGCTTGCGAAATGGGCTTGTGCAATTGAGGATCACTATTCAAAACGAGCCGGAAAATTGCAGCCGATGGACATCGAATGGGCGAAAGATGGCGCTACGGGCGAACTTTATATTCTTCAGGCGCGTCCCGAAACCGTCCACGCCCGGAAGGAACAAAACTATCTGGAAACATACAAACTCTCCGATAATCATGGCGCTCCGCTTGTCTCGGGTGTAGCGGTTGGCGAAAAAATTGGGCAAGGTAAAGTGCATGTGATTCTTGACCCAAACAGAATCTCTGAATTTCAGGCCGGCGATGTGCTGGTAACATCGATGACCGATCCTGCCTGGGAACCGATCATGAAGCGCGCTTCGGCGATCATAACGGAAAGAGGCGGGAGAACTTGCCACAGCGCGATCATTAGCCGAGAACTTGGTCTTCCGTGTATCGTTGGGAGCGACAACGCCACCGAAGTTTTAAAAACCGGAAGTGATGTGACAGTATCGTGCGCAGAAGGTGCGGTCGGAAACGTCTATTACGGAAAAATCGATTTTGAAATTGAGAAGACGGAGATTGAAATCGGCGGAGAGAGACCTGAAACTCAGGTGATGATGAATGTCGGCGACCCTGACCGTGCGTTTGCTGCCTCAATGTACCCAAATGACGGCGTCGGCTTAGCGCGGCTCGAATTTATAATCAACAACCACATCGGCATTCATCCGATGGCGCTGATCAATTATCCAAATTTAAAAAAAGATACAAACGTAAAAATTATCGCGGAGAAAATTGGAGAAGAAGATCCGAAAGAATACTTCGTGAGAAAACTTGCCGAGGGAATCGCAAAAATTGCCGCGGCTTTTTATCCCAAGCCGGTCATCGTCCGTATGTCGGATTTCAAATCGAACGAATACGCACGGTTGATTGGCGGCGGAGAATTCGAACCGGAGGAAGAAAATCCAATGCTCGGCTTTCGGGGAGCATCGCGCTACTATGACGAACGCTACCGGGCGGGTTTTCATCTTGAATGTCTTGCGATGAGACGAGTTCGCGAAGATATGGGTTTGACCAACGTTAAGGCGATGATTCCCTTCGTAAGAACCGTTGAAGAGGGCGAAAACGTCATCAAATTGATGGCGGAATTTGGCTTAACCCAGGGCGAAAACGATCTTGAGGTTTACGCGATGTGCGAACTCCCGGCCAACGTTGTATATGCAGAGGAATTCCTCGAAGTTTTTGATGGATACTCAATCGGTTCAAACGACTTAACTCAACTCGCTCTTGGTCTTGATCGTGATTCGGAGATGGTTGCGCATCTTTTTGACGAGAGAAACGGCGCGGTTGAGAAAATGGTGGCTATTGCAATCGACGCCGCGAGGAGAAAAGGCAAAAAGATCGGCATATGCGGACAGGCTCCTTCAGACTATCCTGAGTTTGCCGAGTTCTTGGTTGAAAAAGGAATCAACTCGATTTCTTTAAATCCTGATACGGTTTTTAAGACAACAAAAACAATTCTGGAAATGGAGAAAAACATTTCGGCTAAATCTGACGCCGCGTCGAGGTCTTAGATTTCCGGTTTTGAGTATGCCTTAATCGCTTGCTAAAGTAGCGTTACTTTAGTGAGGTTAGAAACTATGCCGCTTCCGAATATTTTCACAAAAGAAGTTTCCGGTAGCGTGATCGCGCGGATCAACAAATTATCCGCGGAATCCCAAAGACAGTGGGGTAAAATGACCGTTTCGCAGATGCTTGCACATTGTTCGGTCGCTTACGAAACGATCTACGAACCCAATAAGCATCCGCCGCCGAATTTCATCATGAAATTTATCCTGAAAAATTTCGTGAAAGGGCTGGTCGTCGGAGAAAAACCTTTTAAGAGAAATTCGCGAACCGCGCCGATATTTATCATAGACGACGAACGCGATTTCGAACGTGAAAAATCTAGGCTAATTGCTTTTATTGAAAAAACTCAGCAGCTTGGTGAAGAAGAATTTGATGGAAGAGAATCGCCTTCTTTTGGCGCAATGACCAAAACCGAGTGGAGCAATATGATGTACAAACACCTAAATCATCATCTGGAACAATTCGGCGTTTAACTTATGAAAGAAATTACCGTAACAGAGCTGAAAGCAAAAATGGACGCAGGCGAAGACTTCGAGTTAATCGATGTTCGTCAGCCAAACGAATACGAATTCGCGAAAATCGAAGGAGCGAAACTCATTCCGCTCGCCGAGGTCGTAGCTCGCAGGGATGAGATTGATTCCTCAAAAGAGATTATCGTTCATTGTAAGATGGGCGGTAGAAGCGCAAAGGCGATTCAGATGCTTACGGCTTCAGGTTTTGAAGGTGATATGTCTAACCTCGTCGGCGGAATCACAGCTTGGTCACATGAGATCGATCCGAGTGTTCCCACTTATCAATAATCTTGTAGGGGCGACGGCTTGTCCTCGCCCGTGAGCGCAGCGAATAAACATAGCGTTAGCGAGAGCAAGAGCAATCAGGCGGAAACACGACCGCGAGGGAGTGTGCAAACAAGTCAGTACAGCGAGCGGTAGCGACCTGTTCAACGTTAGAAAAGTGCCGCGAATCTTCCGAATCAACACAAATAAATCTGTAGGGGGCGATGGCTTGTCCTCACCCGTGAGCGCAGCGAATAGATATACAAACAGGCGGAAACACGACCGCGAGGGAGTGTGCAAAACGCCACCGATAGGATCGCTCCGTTAAACCCATCTCCTTACCTTCTCACGGTATTCGGCGTACTCCTTTCCAAAATCCCGACGAAGACGCGGTTCTTCGTGAAGCAGAATAAAAAGTTGAAACGCAACAAAAACCAACACCGCGTAACCCGCCAAAATCCATGAACCCCAAAATATCGCTTCCCCAATCAACAGCGTAATCACTCCGACATACATAGGGTTTCGCGAATATTTGTACAACCCCTTAACCACGAGCTTCTTCGTTGGATCAGCCGGAGAAAGCGTTCCTTTTCCCTCGGTTGCAAAGCGCATAATGCAAATCAGCATTATGCAAAAGCCGAAGACCATAAACCCGATTCCAAAATACTGAGATGCCGTCCAAGAAACCGGAACGTAATTTTTCCCGCTCACCCAAAGCAACAAAAAAGGAATCAACCCGGCAACCAATCCGGGCTGCAAAATTGTAAAAAGTAGATTTCGAAGAAAAAGTGAAAACATTAGAATGGTCTGCGGGCGAATATGTATGCCCGGCGGCTTTGATGTTCGACATCGGGATATGGCTCACGTTCGATCGTTTCCATCAATTCAAAACCTGCCGTTTTTAGTTTTTCGACGATGTCGTTCGTTTCAAGGTAATTAAAATCCAAATTGACTTTTTTGTCCCACCATTCGTCAAAATGGACGGTTCCCTCACCGATGTGAAACGCCAGCAAGATCATTCCATCGGGTTTCAATGTCCGTTTTAGCTCCTTAAACGCTTGAATCAGCGATTCCACAGGAACGTGAATGATCGAATAAAAAGCCGCAATCCCCCGAAAGAATTATCGGCAACGCCCTCTAAATTCAGCATATCGCCTCGAAAAAATTCGACTTCGGGATTGAGCCTGCGGGCTTCTTTGACCATCTCCGACGATAAATCAATTCCGCAACTCTTCACTCCTTTTTCATACAGATACGCGGCAACCTGTCCCGGTCCGCAACCCAAATCGCAAACCGCTCCCCAATCCCCAACCCGTTCGGCAAGCCATTCGATTATCTTACGGTCGAAAGGTTTGTCAGCTAACTCATTCTGAAAATTCTTTGCATAATCAGAAGCCACAGAGTCATAACTTTTTTCCGTTTCGCTTTTCACATCAAATTTTAGTGATGATCATGAGCAGTACCTTCTGGCATGTTACCGTGATAAATCTCCGAACCTTTTCAGTAAATTCTTTTGCCTTCTAACTAGAATTTTTTAAGTACCTACTAAGAGAGGAATATTAAATAGAAATCAGTTACCAGACGACAAATCTCGCCACTCGCATCATAACCTAGATAACTAGGGTAGTGTCCATCACCTTCACCGCTGGAAAACATTGCTATGTTTTCATTGCCTCTTTCCCAAAGAATCCATGACCTTGTGTGTTTATAGGTTTTGTCCATTTCCTCTGAAAGCACATAGAAATTTTCTTCTTTTTCAAGATATTTACCTAGAACTAGTTGTGCTGAAACATCCATGAAACAACCCGTTCCTGCGTCAACGGGGTAACCAAATATCTCACCCTCTTTCAAGGTCCTTACATTTTGGTTTTCAACCAAAGCCATTTCCCAAGAAACAGGTCTTTCTTCCGAAAATTTGATTCGTGCTAATGCAATTCTCTCATCGTCGTTGTAAGAGAATTTCCCAATAGATACTTGAACTAAAAAATCGCCGACCGGAAAGTCATAGCTAAATGGCTTGGTATCCCAAGCAAACACGAATGGATCACAAGCGACAATTTTTCCGGTATTGACGCTTAATAATCCAATATCTTGGCATGCAAAATCCAGATTATAATCAACACGATGGTTCTCTTCCTCGTAAGATTGCTGAATGTCATAACCTTCATTGAATGCTTTCTCCAAATATGGCAAATTCTTTATCTGCATCATTTAGTAACCTTACTCGTCAACACCGTCGGGCTTTCCGTGGTAGATCTCGCTTCCTTTTTCCGTAAATTCCTTTGCCTTCTCAGACATTCCAACCGCCAACGCCTTTTCTTCCTCAACTCCCTCTTTCTCAGCGAATTCACGAACATCTTGCGTGATTTTCATTGAGCAGAAATGTGGTCCGCACATTGAGCAGAAGTGGGCGAGTTTTGCTCCTTCGGCGGGGAGGGTTTCGTCGTGGAATTCTTTCGCTTTTTCGGGGTCTAAGCCGAGATTGAACTGGTCTTCCCAACGGAATTCAAAACGTGCTTTTGAGAGTGCATTATCACGATATTGTGCTCCGGGATGACCTTTGGCGAGGTCGGCGGCGTGAGCGGCGAGTTTGTATGTGATAACGCCTTCTTTTACGTCTTGTTTGTTTGGCAAACCGAGGTGTTCTTTTGGCGTAACGTAGCAAAGCATCGCACAGCCGAACCAGCCGATCATTGCCGCACCGATGCCCGAAGTGATGTGGTCATAACCCGGTGCGATGTCGGTCGTGAGCGGTCCGAGCGTGTAAAAAGGTGCCTCGTCGCAAACCTCCAACTGCTTGTCCATATTCTCTTTTACGAGGTGCATAGGGACGTGTCCGGGACCTTCAATCATCGTTTGACAATCCATTTCCCAAGCAATTTTTGTGAGTTCGCCAAGCGTATCTAATTCGGCAAATTGTGCTTCGTCATTCGCATCGGCAATCGAACCTGGACGCAAACCATCACCGAGAGAAAACGAAACATCATAAGTCGCCATAATCTCGCAAATCTCGCGAAAGCGCGTGTAAAGAAAACTCTCTTCGTGATGAGCCAGACACCATTTCGCCATGATCGAACCACCACGAGAAACAATTCCCGTCGTGCGTTTCGCCGTCATCGGAATATACGGCAAACGAACACCAGCGTGAATCGTAAAATAATCGACGCCCTGCTCGGCTTGTTCGATCAAAGTGTCTCGGTATATTTCCCAAGTTAAATCTTCCGCCTTGCCGTTTACTTTTTCGAGCGCCTGATAGATCGGCACAGTCCCAATTGGCACAGGCGAATTTCGCAAAATCCATTCTCGTGTGGCGTGTATGTTTTTGCCCGTGGACAAATCCATCACCGTATCCGCTCCCCAAAGCGTCGCCCAACGCATTTTTTCGACCTCTTCTTCAATCGAAGAAGCTATCGCTGAATTTCCGATATTGGCATTTATCTTTACAAGAAAATTCCGCCCAATCGCCATCGGTTCGGTTTCGGGATGATTGATATTTGCAGGGATTATCGCCCGCCCTCTCGCCACTTCATCACGCACAAATTCGGGTGTTACGAATTCGGGAACGCTCGCTCCAAAAGATTCGCCTTTGTGTTGATGATAAAGCGAACTTCGATCATCCGTTGTAGAAACCCGCACGTCAGTAAGGGTGTCTTTTTCGCCATTTAGGGCACGTTCCTTAGCTCTTTCAAACGCAATCTGCCGCCCCAAATTCTCACGAATCGCCACATACTCCATCTCAGGCGTAATAATGCCTTTCTTCGCATAGTGCATCTGCGTAACATTTTTGCCCGATACGGCTCGAAGCGGAGTTCGCTTAAGTGTCTGTAGACCAACCGTGAGAGCGAGCTTTTCTTCACCACTTGAGCCCTTACTTACGTGCGGGCTACTGACACGTGCAACTTCTTCCGCCCCCTTCGTCAAATAACCATTATCCTGTGGTTGAACTACGCGTCCCTCGTATTCTTCAACATCGCCACGCTTCAAAATCCATTCACGCCGAAGCGTTGGCAAACCTTCCCGTACATCGCATTTAACCTCAGGATCAGCCCAAACCCCGCTCGTATCGTAAACCCGAACCGGCGGATTCTCCTCCAATTCATCGTCCATATTCTTCGACGGCGACAAAGCAATCTCCCGAAACGGAACTCTCAAATTGTGTTTGTGTTGGTTTACGGAATCGCCGTTGGTTTCAATATAGATCTTCCTGGAAGATGGCAATCTAACTTCGCTGGCTAGTTTTTCATTTTTCCCCCGGTCGCTAACGCTCGTGGTACTGACATTCTTTTCACTCATTGTTTTTCTCCCTTCGTCGGTATTATCCGCATCAGGTTTTTAGGGTAATGTCCGAACCTCTCGGACAACTCTCAGCTACCAATTAGCTCCCCCGAAAACTTTTGGATACTATCAGTCTAGTGATTCTTTTTGAAAAAATACAGTATGCTAAAATTCCCTTTGCCTGCTTTTTGCTTTAATGATAAGTTTCTAGGAATTTCTTGACAGCTACAAAATTAATGAGAATCGGGGAAGCGATTTTTCACATTACCCATATTCAGAATTTATCAATGATTTTGAAAGATGAGGGTTTATGGTGTGATACGGAGAGAAAAAATCGTCAAATACAGACTCAAGGAATTGCGTATGAAGCGATAAAGCTGAGGCGTGAGCGACGTTCTGTTCCTACTTGCAAGGGTGGTTTTGTAGCCGACTATGTGCCATTCTATTTCGCCCCTCGTTCGCCAATGCTTTACGCAATCCATCGGGGCAGAATTGAAAACTATGAAGATGGTCAAGAACCCGTAATCCACCTAGTTTCAAAAATTGAAAATGTAGTTAAAAGTGGAATTCCTTTACATTTACCGATGGACACGCTGAAATGATGTTGACGGAGTTTTTCGATGAGATTGATGAGTTAACAAAAATTGATTGGAAAATAATTAAAAGCAATCAATGGAGTGATACGGAAGAAGATGGAGATAGAAAACGCCGAAGACAAGCTGAATTTCTTGTTCACAACCGATTTCCTACCAATTTAATATTAGGCATCGGAGTATATTCGGATGACGTCAAAGAAAAAGTTGAACAAATGTTAGAAGAATCGGGTGAGGAGATAAGGGTCAAGGTTATTCCTAATTGGTATTACTAAAAATAAATCAAGGATTAGGTAAAAATGATTAAAGAAGCTAGAGGAAACTTACTTAAATCTGGAGTTGAGGCACTTGTTAACACAGTTAATACAGTTGGAGTAATGGGCAAAGGCATAGCCTTGCAATTTCGAAAAGCCTTTCCGAAAGATTACTTTAATCATTACAAAAAGGCTTGCGAAAATGGCGAGTTGCAATTAGGAAAAGTTCATATTTATCACCATAGTTCAATTTCTAATCCAAAATTTATTATCAATTTTCCGACTAAGAAGCATTGGAGAGGAAAGAGCAAAATCGAAGATGTAAAAAGCGGACTAGAAGATCTTGTTTTGAAGGTCAAAGAAAATGAAATCAAATCGATCGCGATCCCTCCATTAGGTTGTGGTAATGGAGGATTGAATTGGAAAGACGTAAAACCCTTAATTGAAGAAGCATTTAGTGAAGCCCCAAATGTTGAGGTTTTACTTTTTGCTCCCGGAGGTTCGCCGAAAGCAACGGAAATGAAAGACATTTCGAAGCGTCCCAACATGACCCCTGCTCGTGCCGCGTTTGTTTCACTTTTCCATCAGTATTTACTTCCCGGTTATAAGTTATCTTTGCTGGAGGTACAAAAGCTTGCTTATTTTCTTCAAGAATCAGGAGAAGATTTGAAGTTAAAGTTTGAAAAGCAAAAGTTCGGACCTTATGCTAACAACGTCAATCACTTACTTCAGGTTATGGACAACCATTTTATTGAGGGATACGGGGACAGAACTCAGAAAACTCTTGAACAAACCATGTCCGTAAAAAGCGGTGCCCTTAGTGAAGCAAAAGATTATCTTGAAAGAGAAAGTCCTTCTACAATTAGTAATTTGGAAGAAGTTTTTCGACTGATAGAAGGTTTTGAATATCCACACGGAATGGAACTTCTTTCAACTGTTCACTGGGTGATGAGAGAAAACCAAGTAGCTAAAAGTGATCTTTCAAAAGTTGTAAATTTAGTTCATTCTTGGAATGCAAGAAAAAGAAAAGTCTTTTCTGAGAAGGAAATTGAAGTAGCTTGGAAAAGATTGACTATGACATATGATCAATAAAACTTAAGCATAAACGACAAACTGATTTTTATCTGCGTTTTCAAGCCAAGGAGTGATTGAAAAAATCTGTCGCCGCGTCAGCGGCATGTGAATGTCATTTAAGGAATTATATTCAGTTGCCACTGAAGTGACGAAGAATGCCATTTTCCAAATACAAAATTTCACTTCTTCTGCAAAACCCAAGTAGTCATACATCTTAAATTCTGCACATTTGTTGTTTTTATTGGTTCGATCAATTCGCCGCCAAGTTCTTCTGTTTTTGATATCAACAATTCTTGATCGACAAGAAAACGCTCGGAGCCATCGGGGATTTTGTATTTGCCGTTCCCGACCGGAACTATTCTATCTTCGATGCCGATTGATGAAGCGAGGCGGGCGAAGAGGATTCCGTTTGGTTTTAGAGTCCGCCACATCTCGTTGAGCATCGCGTCGAAATGTTCTTCGCTTTCGGCAAAATGCAAAACAGCACTGCTGATCACCCAATCGAATGAGTTATCGGCAAAAGGCGCTTTCTCGACAGGAGCAGTTTGGAAATTTTCGGTTGGAAAATCGGGAGCTAGAGATTTGGCAAGCTTTTTAACCTGTTCGACGGTTTCCGGGTTTTGATCGATGGCATAAACATCAAACCCTTCACGCAGAAACCAAATGATATTCCGACCGCCGCCGCAACCAGCATCAAGGATTTTCATTTCGGGCGAGAATCTTCCCTTTAAAATCTGATCAAAAAGATATATGTCGATGTTACCGAAAACTTCCTGGGGATTTTTCATTTTTTCCAATTTCTATTCAAGAAGAAGTTTTGCCACAGATAAACGCAGATGTCGCGGATTATTTATGTTTTCATTAAATCTTTTTCTTAATCCGCGTTTATCCGCCAAATCTGCGGCAAAAATTTCTTAATTCAATTTCTTCGTGTATTTCCTGATTACTTTCCAGGTGCTTTTGTCTCGGTCGAAAACGGAATATAAACCTTGTTCTTCCATCGGCGGATCACCCATATAATCGTCACCTTTTTTCCAGAACAGTTGGTTTTTGATTGGTCGAGCCTTTCCGCCGAATGCCCAGAAATTTACGCCGTTTAGCGATCCCTTGTAGCGTTTGCCGTTTGGAAGATAGGAAAAAATAAAGTCGAAATATCTATCTCTAAATTTGGTCGATGTGACAGCATCGAAAGCCTCGCCATCGCGTGCAAAACCAAATTCTTCTATGACGAGAGGTTTATTTTGTTTCCTGGCGATTTCAACGTGTTCTTCGATGTAGTTTTTAGCTTTTTCTAAAACGCCGTCAAAACCTTCCGCTATTTTCGGTCGCTCATACCAACCCCAATTTCTTGCCCAAATGTGTATGGTCAGATAATCGACATTCTTATCATCGTGAATTTGCTCAAAAATCTTCATAGATTCCGTGCCGATTCTGCCTTCGTGTCCGATAGATACGAGGTGGTTTTTGTCTTTAGACTTAATTAAAGCTGCAACATCTCGAACCCATTTTATATAATCTTCATTGGCAAAGGGACGCATCGGGCGTGGTTCGTTGGCGAGCTGCCAAGCCATAATTGTCGGGTCTTCGGTATATTTTTTGCCGTTAACTTTGTTGGTTCGATCCATTACGAATTCAAGTTGTTTGTTGTAGGCATTTTTGCAAGGTTCGCAACCGTAAAACTGGCTTACGACATCGCGCAATTCATCCCAATTCAATTTTCGGGTGATCATGTCTTTTGGAACTCGGTTATTCCAAGTCAAATATTGCTGAAAACCGCCGCTCCACTCCCAGTTGTTGCTGAAAAAAATCACGGCTTTCATATCACGTTTGCCCATTTCATCCAGCAATATATCGAGCCCATCCAGGATTTTCTCGTTAAAAACACCTTGTTCCGGTTGAAGTGAAGGAGCGACACGCGGGACGCCATTGATCAAGCCTACGCCCTCTACGCCAGCCATTACGCGCAAATTTGTAACGCCTTTTTTCTTTAGGAAATTTAGCTCTTTGCGAAGGCGTTTGATGCCGCGTTTTTTGTCTCTCATAAGACCCAAAACGGAGCCATACCAATAGTTGGTGCCGATAAAATTATATGGCTTTTCACCGGTAAAAAATTGCTGGCTTTCTACCCGAACGAAATTCCGATTGGCGAACAAAGACGAAGTAAACGCGAAAAACGCTAGTAGATATATCAATATGTTTTTCATGGGTTTGGACACAGTATTTTGGCTTTTTTGAAGATATCACCTCCGTCCTGAATAGGAAATATAAAAATGAACGGAAGGTATGAGATGTCGAGGATTGTTTGACACTGGGTTACAAGCATTCAACCGTAGGGGCAGAAAAAAAAGGCAATCTCACCAAGTCTTCTCAAACGATTCCTTATCAAATTTCTTATCGGTATCGTTAAACAAGCTGTCGCGTGTGTTTTTTAGGTTGAGCGGGTCTTTGGCGCCAAAAATTCGTGAGAGAACAGAAACGGGAAAGAGAAGCAGATAAAACACAGCACTTAGAAGGATATTTGGAGGGCCAAATTCCTAATTAATGCTGATTTTGGCGGCGTCAAATTTGTCTATCAAAACAGGTAGGTTTATGCTATAAAGCTTTTAGTTCACCAATCAGCTGAAGATACAATTATGAAAAAACTCTCTATCACAACACTACTCACTTTTCTCGTCGGATGTCTCTATCTAGGGGTTTTCGCGCCCGGACACTTTGCGAAGGTAAATAATAAGGTAAATAATGATGCTGCAAATCTAGCCCTGATATTGCCCGACTCCGATGTAATTCTAGCGGCTGACCTCGATAAAACACTAAACTCAGTTGCCCCAATTCTCCTGGGCAACAATGAAAAAAAGATTGCAAATTTGAAAAAGCTTATGCGGTCGCTTGAGAATACGATCGGAATCGACCCGTATGAAATTAACCAGATAATAGTTGGGCTCAAGCTCCCGGAAAAAAACGACAAACAGCCCTTTAGCAATATCGATTTCACAGCAATCCTTCACACCCAGAACTCAAACACCAACCTGCTTCAAAGCTGGAGCGAAAGAATGGATCGAATTCGCGCTTTTGAGGCCGAAAGCTACCCTACTAAGAAATATATAACCGAATTTCGAAGATTTAGGTTTTACAAAATCGATAAAGATGATCTTGAAAATATAGAATCGCTCAGAAAAGAGTTTACTGAATTATCGAAAAAAGCTGTCGCAATTAAGACAAGCCTACAACAATTCCCGCCGACTACCAGAAGGAGTCAGGCTTACCAAAATGCTTTCGAGGAAAATGAGAAAATCCTTAGGAACGTTTCGAGCTCCATTGAGATACTTAAAACCAACACAAACGTAAAAAGCTTCCGTGATACGTCAATTCGACTCCAAAATCGTTTGACAACGCTCGATCTTGATGATCCCGCAAAAACTAAAAAATTGGCACAGATACTATCTGAGGCCAGAGTAATCTATCCGGGTTTCAGGAGAAAATCTGAAGCTTTAGCGAGGCTTCGTGCGTTCATTAATGTCCGTGAATACCAGTTTTATGAAGCGGTTCTTACACCTGAGTTTAGCGTGCCCGAAGAAACAGAATCTAACGACGGCGACGGTGGAGATGATGACCCAAAATCACCAAGTGAGATTACAAAGGCAAGGCTGGAGAAAGCTTTAAAGTCGCTTTCAAAGGTGCCAACATCAGGGGCAGCGAGAATCAAACTGCTCGAATCAACGACAAGCAAACTTGTTGGCGTACAGAGCTATTTGAATCTGCGGCTAACAATGGCGGATGAGGTTGAGAAATTTGAGGAAATTAAGCCTGACAAAAAGAAAAAGGAGCTTCCCAAAAGCGTTTCTCTTTCAATAAAAAACAACGCGAAAATATCCAATGTAAACGGGAAGACAATGATCACATTTGACCTCAATAAGATTGACATCTGGGATTCGCCCGTGGGACCCGACATAGTCGACGAAGATGTGCAACCAACGGCGACCCCAACAATTGATGAGAAAAATGAGAAAATTGTAATCGCAGAGAAAAAGAAACCCACCCCGCCGTTGATAAAACATACCGTTTCGCCGAAAGAAAAGGAGAAGGAAGAAAAAGAACTTTTTGCGATCGGTTATCTAGATGAGAAAACAATGGTTTTTGGTTACGAGGCGGGAATCAAATCGATCCTAAATCGAAAACCTGGTTACAAAAACTCCCGAGCAGCGGAAATGGTAAATTCCTTCAAGAATCCACTAATTTCTTTCGCAACAAATTCCGAGGTTTTTAGCTACTTTTTTGGCGTTTTTCGAACCGGAAAGGATGACGAGCCTTCGCAAATAGAAAAATTCCTGGGTGATGTAAACATTTTTGGCTCGATAGAATATGATGGCGAATCGCCCAATACAAACGACATTTTAATGTCGCTCGGGTTTACCAAAAATCACGTAAAAGAAGTTTTTACTGACGAAAAGCCAAAAGACGGAGAATTAGTCGAAATAGGTAATTTTCAGTTTGCGACCGCTCTCTTTTACGACCTGCTAAATACTCTTAAGGTTTATCGAGCTTCGATGACGTTTAAGTTTGAGAAGCAAAAGCTTGCAGCTCTTATCGAATCAACACCTCAAATCATTCAGGAATTTAAGAGGGAGAAACCCCAGCAGGGCGGAATGCCCGAAAACAGACGAAAGGTCCGCGTGAGAAGTCTCAAGCAGGTTGAGGGTGTCCTTACTTCATCTGAATTTTACCTTGAAATAACGAGAAAGCTGCGCCTTTTGACATATGGGTCGAGACGAAAAAAACAAGGTGGCTAAGGATTTAGTCGTCCTCGCTTTCGACTATTTTCAACCCAAGCTCATCGAGTTGATCGGGATCGACTTCACCCGGCGAATCCATCATCAAATCCTGCGCCGACGCTGTTTTTGGAAAGGCGAGAACATCGCGAATGTTGTCGGTTTCGCAGAGGAGCATGATCGTGCGTTCGATTCCGGCAGCAAATCCTCCATGCGGCGGAGTGCCGTATTTCAAGGCTTCTACGAAAAAACCAAAACGCTCCTTCGCAGTTTCTTCCGTTAAACCTTGCGCCTTGAAAATCAGACTTTGAATCTCGCTCTGATGCACACGAATCGAGCCGCTGCCGATTTCATAACCGTTGATCACGATATCGTAAGCACGGGCGCGGATCTTTCCAAGAAGTTCTGTTTCGCCGTCTTCGATCGCGCGCTTGAAAAGCGGTAGATCCTCATCCATCAACGAGGTAAACGGATGGTGCATTGGGTCGTAATTTCCCGAGTCCTCGTTATACTCAAACATCGGAAATTCAGTCACCCAAAGCGGTTTGTAAACTCCCTTCGGTATGAGCTCATCGCGCTTGGCGATCTCCTTTCGAAGTGCACCAAGCGATGCCGCAACAATCGATTTTCGACCCGCGACGATCAAAACCGTATCGCCTTTTTCGGCGCCTGAAACTTTGCCGAGCTTGTTGATAGTTTCTTCGCCTAAAGCTTTTAAAAGCGAAGATTTCGTTCCCGCTTCCTCAAGTTTTATCCAACCCATCCCGTGCGCGCCGTAGCGTTTTACAAAATCCTGAAGACCGTCTAATACTTTGCGCGAATAGCTCGCGCCGCCTTTTGCAACGATGCATTTTATCTGTCCGCCTTCTTCTAAAACGCCCTTATATGGAGCAAAATCCGTTTCGCAAAGCTCCTCCGATAAATCCTGGAGTTCCATTCCAAAACGCAGGTCGGGTTTATCGACACCAAACCGACGCATTGCCTCAGCGTACGTCATACGCGGAAAAGGTACTTCGAAATCTGCATCAACAAGCGAGAAGACTTCAGCTAACACGCCTTCCATCGTGCGGAAAACCATTTCCTCATTGGCAAAACTCATCTCGATATCGAGCTGGGAAAACTCCGGTTGGCGATCAGCTCGCAGGTCTTCGTCGCGAAAACACCGCGCGATTTGATAATACTTATCAAGCCCGGAAATCATTGTGATCTGCTTCAAAATCTGCGGCGATTGCGGCAGCGCGAAGAATTTTCCTTTGTGTATCCGCGATGGAACAACGAAATCGCGCGCACCTTCTGGCGTGGACTTAAGCATTATTGGTGTCTCAATTTCGAGGAAATCTTGTGAATCCATATAGTCGCGCATTTTTCGCATCGCATCTGCCCGCATCTTCAGATTCTTTTGAAGCTTCAAACGACGCAGGTCGATATAGCGATATTTAAGTCGCGTATCTTCCGAGGCGATATTTTGGGAACCCGCTTTTTCGAGTTCAAAAGGAAGCGTTTTTGCGTCGTTTAGAATGAGTAGCTCATTTACTTTTACTTCGATTTCCCCGGTCGGGAGCTTTTGGTTAATAGTTCCCTCTTCACGATTTACAACTTCGCCTTTTACGACGATGACGAACTCCCCACGAACGTTTTTTGCCTTCGTGTGCGCCTCCGCGGCGGCGGTTTCGCTGACGACAACCTGCGTAAGACCGTAACGATCCCGCAAATCTATAAAGGTAAAAATGCCGAAGTCGCGCTTCTTCGCCGCCCATCCCATAAGGATTACTTCTTCGCCGACATTTTCCTTGCGAAGTTCGCCGCAGGTGTGTGATCGTTCTAAAGTTCCTAGTGCGTCTAACATAATTTCATTGCCCACGAAAATCACGAAATGTACGAAAACAAAAAAAGAAACCCAATAACAATCATTTTATGAGTTAGAACAAAATCAAAAACATTTTCGTATTTTTCGAGTATTTCGTGGGCTGTATTTCTCCAATAAAAAAGCCTTTCGAACAAACGAAAGGCATTGAACAAATCTTTTTGCTCAAGCCTCAAGTCAAATTATCGTCGTTTCGAAAAGCGTTCATCGAGTTTTTCCTAAAAGTAAAACCGAGCAAAATAATACAGGATCGGCGCGTTAAAAAGCAAACTATCGAGTCGATCAAGAAATCCCCCGTGCCCCGGTAATATGTTTGCCGCGTCCTTTGTTTTCGCTCCGCGCTTCATAGCGCTCTCCGCCAAATCACCACCGACTCCGACCAGCGCCATCACAATCGCCAAAGGGATCGAAACCTTATAAGGAAGCTCCGGAAAGAAGGCGTAGGTCGAAAGAGCGGCAAATCCAATCGCCAATAAAATCCCGCCGATAAAACCTTCCCAAGTTTTTCCGGGTGAAATCGAATGGATGAGTTTGTTTTTACCGATGCCTTTTCCGATAAAATACGCTCCGACGTCCGATCCCATTGTGACAAGGAAAAAATAAAAAAGAAGCTTGCTTGAAAGCCCGGGCACGTGTTCAAACCCAACCCGCATCGAAACCAAATACCCTCCCAAGAAAACTATATATAAAACTCCGAGCAGCGTTACGCCGGTTCCCGTAAGCAATTTCGAAAAGTCTTTGCGAAAACGAAATGCCTGCGTGATGAGCAAAATTATTAGAAAAAGTGCTAGGGTAATCGAGAGTAAATCAGGAGCCTTCGCGGGTGCGTCAAATAAAAACGCAAGAAAAAGAAGCATCGCACCGAGAAAAGCAATCGATGCATCAGCTTTTAATTCGAGTTTTTTTGTCAGCGAATAAAACTCAAATAGCCCGCCAACCATCGCGGCAGCGACCAAAACAACAAAAATCCAGTTAAGCCAAAAATGTTGCGGGTAGAAATATGGGAGAACGATAGACGCTATCAAAATAGGCAAGGCAACGGCTGCTGTAAGAAGTCTGTTTTTCATAACGTCGTTATCGGTAATTCGTGATTCGTAATTCGTATTTCGTTATCTGTGGCAACCGTATCTAATTCGCTTGCCGCAGGGGGCAATCGTGAGTTTCAGCAACCAAGACGGGCGAATTAAGTAGCGCGTATTACGAATTACGAATCACGAATCACGAATCACGAATTACGTATTACGTTTCGCGAACAACGCTCTACGCCTTCACTCCCCCAAACCTTCGATCCCTTCCCTGGAAATCCAGAATCGATTTAAAGATTTCTTCGCGCTTGAAATCCGGGAAAAGTGTTTCGGTCACGTAAATTTCGCTATAAGCGACCTGCCATAAAAGGAAATTCGAAATGCGCATTTCGCCACTCGTACGGATCATCAGATCCACTTCCGGCAGTCCGTAAGTATATAGATTTTCCTCTATGTGTCTTTCACTAAAGTCATCTGGTGATCCGCCATTTTCGCCAAGTTTCGAGATAGCTTTTCTACACGCCTCAACTATTTCGGCACGTCCGCCGTAATTAAGCGCGACGTTTAGCTTTGTGCCGGTATTATCTTTTGTCTTTTCTTCAGCAGCGCGAATTTCTTCTCGCACACCTTCGTTTAACTCAGCAATGTCGCCAATCGCCTTGAAACGAATCTTATTTTCGTGCACCTCATCAATTTCCTGTCGGATGTAAAACTGAAGCATATCCATCAGTGCGGAGACTTCTTCCTGCGGGCGCTTCCAGTTTTCTGTCGAGAATGCGTAAAGCGTAACGGCTTCGATTTCCAGTCGGGCAAAAGTGTCCAAGATCGCACGAACCGACTCGGCGCCTTCGCGATGCCCTTCAATGCGGGGTTTTCCGCGTTTTTTTGCCCAACGCCCATTTCCATCCATTATGATCGCCACGTGTTGTGGCAGGCGTTCGAAATCGATCTGCGAGAGCAAATTCGCTTCCTCGGACTCCGGCTTGATTACCTGGACAAAATTCTCGTGCATAACACTTCGAACAAATGGTATGCGCGAACAGAAAAATGGGCAAGTGGAAATAGGAACGGAAACACACGCCAGCAAATGTGTAGGCTTCATGCCAAGGCAAGCCTTAAGAACAGTGCAATGTCCAGTAGGTGCATACTCCCTAGCGGTCGTGTTTTCGCCTGTCACGAAAAACAATTAGTTTAGATTGATATACATGTTTTATAATGTGCCCATAAAATTAAATCCAGAGGTCAAAATATATGCGTCAGAAAGTCGCTTTAGTGTTCGCTTTGCTAATCCTTGTTGTTCCCGCTGCTGCTCAGTATGGAAAAAAGAAGGAGAAACTAAATTCATCGATCACCAAAATGTTGAAGCGAGTTTCGCCAAAGCAAATTGAAAAATACAACCGCAAACTCGTCTCATTTGGCACGCGAAATACTAACTCCGCCCAGGATAATCCGACACGCGGAATTGGTGCGGCGCGCGACTGGATTTACGAGGAGTTTAAGCGAATTTCGTCGGAATGCGGGGGCTGTTTGGAAGTTGAAAAGCAAACGTATTTGCAGGAAAAAGCGCGTCGCATACCAAGGCCGATTAACATCACAAATGTAATCGCTACACTTAAAGGAACGAAAAAACCCGAACGAATTTACGTGGTTTCGGGACATTACGATTCGATGTGCGGCGATTCGCGAGATGGCGAATGCGACGCGCCTGGTGCTAATGATGACGGCTCAGGTACGGTTGCGGTGATCGAAATGGCACGTGTGATGTCGAAAATGAAATTCGACGCGACGATAATGTTTATGACCGTTGCGGGTGAAGAACAAGGGCTCCTTGGCGCCGAGCATTTTGTGAAGGAGGCCGTCAAAAATAAGCTTGATATCGAGGCGATGTTTACAAACGACATCATCGGTGGCGTGAAAACTTTTAAAGACCGACCCGATCGCAATGAGGTGCGTGTATTCGCCGAAGGTGTTCCCTCAAATGAAACTGAGGCTCAGGCACGACTTCGCAGAAGTGTCGGCGGCGAAAACGATTCTCCGACGAGACAACTTGGAAGATACATTTATCAAATTGCGCGGAAATATTCCCCTAAGTTCCCTGTCCGTTTGATTTATCGGCGTGATAGATACCTTAGAGGCGGCGATCATATTCCGTTTTTGGAAAACGGTTTTGCCGCCGTTCGTTTCACAGAGCCGCACGAAGATTACGAACACCAGCACCAAAATGTGCGCACGGAAAACGGTAAATTCTATGGCGATACGCCCGAATATATCGATTTCAAATACATCGCAAACGTAACGAAAATAAATATCGCGGCGCTTGCTTCGCTTGCCAATGCACCCGCAAAACCAAAGAAAGTCGGAATCGACATTACGCGCCTTACAAACGACACTGACCTTAAATGGGAGGCGAATACGGAAAGCGATTTGGCTGGCTACGAAATCGTCTGGCGCAGAACGACCGAGCCTTATTGGACAAATTCGAAGTTCGTTGGAAACGTTACGAAATACACGATGGGAAAAATGTCGAAGGACAACTACTTTTTCGGAGTCCGCGCAATTGATAAAGATGGGTTTAAGAGCCCGGTAGTTTTCCCGAGACCAACGAGATAGATGCTATAATCCTCACAGTTTAATATGCTTACCCCAAATTCTCGCTTTGGACGTTACCTTGTAAAGTCCGCAATTGGCGCGGGCGGAATGGGTGAAGTATTCCTCGCCGAAGACACCACGCTTGATAGACAGGTCGCGCTGAAACTCCTTTCCGAGGAATGCTGCGAGGATGCCGATAAACTCCAACGGTTTATCCAGGAAGCCAAAACCGCATCTGCCCTCAATCACCCAAACATAATCACTATTTTTGAGTTCGGCTCGCACGAAGACGCTCATTTTATCGCCAGCGAATTTATAGACGGAGTAACGCTCACCGAAAAACTAAAAAACGAATCGCCGGGAATTCGAGAGGTCATTGATGTCTCGATCCAGATAGTATCGGCTTTAGTCGAAGCGCATGGCGCCGGAATCGTACATCGCGATATCAAACCCGACAACGTTATGATTCGCGCCAACGGACTCGTTAAGGTGCTGGACTTCGGCATTGCAAAACTCACGGAGAAGAAGTCCATCAGCGTTGATTCAGAAGAAAAAACAGCGATTCAGGTAAACACCACGCCCGGAATGATTATCGGAACGGCAAATTATATGTCTCCAGAGCAGGCGAAAGGCGAGGAGGTGGATTCGCGAACCGACATCTTTAGTTTTGGCGTTGTACTTTATGAAATGATTTCGGGGCAGCTTCCTTTTGAAGGTGATACGCCGATCGAAATGATAGGCTCGATTTTAAAAGATAAACCGAAACCTCTAAAAGAACGTCAGCCCGAACTAGAGGAAATACTTACAAGAACACTAAAGAAAGACCGGGACAAACGCTACGGCGATACCCGTGATCTTCTTACCGATCTCGAAAATCTCAAAAAGCGTATCGAATTTGAGGCTGAACTGGAAAGAACTTCTTCAACTGATAGAACTCCAGAAGCAAAAACCCAAATCCTAAAAGCCGATACCTCGGAAGATGCTGCCGCGAGCGAAACCTCCTCGAATGCCAATTCAATCGCCGTAATGCCATTTGAGCATTTGAGTTCGGATGAAGACAACGAATATTTCTGCGATGGATTGGCGGAAGAACTTATCAACGCACTGGCAAAGGTTGAAAGATTAGAAGTTGCTGCTCGCTCGTCTTCGTTTTCGTTCAAAGGCAAAAATGCCAATGTCAGCGAAATCAGCGAGAAATTGAAAGTTAAAAATGTTCTCGAAGGCAGCGTTAGGAAAGCAGGTAATCGTCTGAGAATTTCGGTGCAATTAGTAAGTGCTGCAGACGGCTACCAAATCTGGTCAGAACGTTATGACCGCGAGATGGAAGACATTTTTGACGTTCAGGATGAAATCGCTCTCGCTGTGGTGGAAGCACTCAAAGTAAAGCTGCTTGGCGAGGAAAAAGAAGCGGTTCTGAAAAAATACACCTCGAATGCTGAAGCCTATCAGCTCTATCTGAAAGGGCGGTTTTTCTTTGCCAAACGAACTCCGCAAGGTTTTGATAAAGCAATTGATTTTTACAAACAGGCGATAGAAATTGATTCGGAGTACGCACTTGCCTATTCGGGAGTTTCGGATTGTTATGCGATGTTTGGATTTTATGAATTAATGCAGTCGCAGGAAGCAGAGAGGTTTGCCGCACCCTACCTTGAGAAAGCATTAGAGATTGATGACTCACTTGCTGAAATCTATGTTTCAAAAGCAGTTTATCAAGTATTCAGTTGGACTTTCTCAACATTGGAATACTACGACAAGGCGATTTCACTGAATCCCAAATACGCCCTTGCTTACCACTATAAAGCGTCCACCTTGATCTTTATGAATAGGTTTGAGGAAGCAATCGAATCTGAGAAAAAAGCAGTCGAACTCGAACCATTTTTAGCTATTTTTCAAGCCTCTCTTGCTTGGTGGAATTATTACGCCCGCCGATTTGATGAAACAATCGCTCTATCGCTTAAAACAATTGAGATGGATTCAAACCATTTTCTTGCGTATTTTGTTTTGGGTTTAGCTTACGGAGCAAAACGAGAATTTAATAAATCTATTTCAGCTTTTCAAAAAGCAAATGAACTCAACGCTCCACATATTGAAGCGGAAATCGGACGTATCTACGGCGAGAGCGGACAAAAAGATGAGGCTTTAGAAATCCTAAATAAGTTAAAAGAAAAATCGGAAAACGAGTATGTCTCACCCCTTACCTTCGCGAAGATTTACGCAGGACTCGGAGAAACAGAAAAGTTTTTCGAGTATCTTGAAAAATCGTGTGAAGAAAAATCATTAAGAATTCTATTCTATATGCCCGACCCCGTTCTTGATGCTTATCGCTCAGACCCGCGTTTTCAGAGCATCTTGCGGCGGATGAATTTGCCGATTGATGAAAACAATCGCGAAGATACAGACAGTAAGAAACAAACCGATGAATCAACAGAAGCCCCTACGGTAATGCTTAGACAACAGACCGCTGACCTCGCCAATGACTTTCCTGCCGATCCGGCGGCGGAGCGTCAAAAGCCTTATAAAAACTCGAACAGAGACTGGCGCATAGCCGGGATTTTAAGCGTTCTAATTGTTGTGTTCGGATTGCTTGGCTACTATTTCTTTAACGGAAATGCGACACAAATTGATTCAATTGCTGTGATGCCTTTTATCAATGAAAGTGGAAATGAGGATGTCGAATATCTTTCCGATGGAATGACCGAAACTCTGATTAGCAGTCTTTCGAACATTCCAAATCTTTCTATAAAGGCAAGAAGTTCTGTTTTTCGTTACAAAGGCAAAGAGACTTCTCCCAAAAAAATCGGCGAAGAGTTAAATGTAAAAGCGGTCTTGCTCGGGCGCGTAGTACAGAGGGGCGAAGATTTAGCACTAAATTTGGAGCTTGTTGATGCTCAATCAGAAAATGTCTTGTGGTCAGAAAAGTTTGACCGAAAGATGAAAGATTTAACTTCGCTTCAAAGCGAGATTGCACGAGACGTTTCAGACAAATTGCGTTTGAAATTGACTGCCGCTGAACAGGATAAAGTAGCAAAAACCCACACGACAAATTCTAAAGCTCAGCAACTTTATTTAAGAGGACGTTTTCATTGGAACAAGAGAGATGTTGAAAATTTTGAAAAAGCCATTGTGTTTTTCAAGCAAGCCATCGACAAGGATCCAAATTATGCACTCGCCTATTCCGGTTTGGCGGATAGTTATGCTCTGATTCCAACGTATGGAAGGTTAAGACCAAAAGACTATATGCCTCAAGCAAAGAGAGCAGCTCAGAAAGCAATCGAACTCGACGATGCATTAGCTGAAGGACACGCTTCGCTCGGACAAATTCTTATTTATTACGATTATGATTGGGAAGGTGCTGAGCGTGAATATAAAAAGGCTATCGAACTCAATCCAAATTACCCGACTGCCCATCATTGGTACAGTGAATTTCTTCTTCAGAAAGGATTGAATGAAGAATCAATCAAAGAAATCAAAACCGCTCTGGAGCTGGATCCTTTATCCCTGATTCTTAATCGACAATTAGGGTTAAACCTGTTTTGGATGGGTAAACATGATGAAGCCATCACCCAGCTAAAGAAAACTCTTGATATGGATCCAAATTTTACCAGTGCGTATCTTGATTTAGGAGATAGTTATGCGGCTAAAGGTATGTATCGTAAAGCGGTTGAGAATTATGCCATTATTCAGAAATGGTTGGGCTTCAAACAGGAAGAAATAACAAAATTCCAGAATGCTTTTGAAAAAGGAGGCTGGAATGGCTACAGCCAGGCGATTTTAGATTTGGCCCTTGAAAAAGAGAAGGATGGTTATTTTCACAATTCCTCAATCGCTCTTGCTTATGCGGAACTCAAAGATAAGGAAAAAGTTCTTGAATATTTAAACAAAGCATTTGAAGAACGCGAGATGGATTTGCTGAATTTAAATATTGACTATGCGTATGATTTTATGCGAGACGACCCGCGATTTAGGGAATTGGTTAAAAAGGTTGGCATTCCCGAATGAACCGTGCAGAAGCCCGCACGGAGTAAGGGCGCACACTTACTTCGTGCGCGTTTCCGCATTGAGAAATGAACATTGAAAAGAATACAACAATTTCCCATTACAAAATTCTGTCGGGGCTTGGCAAGGGCGGAATGGGAGAGGTTTATCTCGCTCAGGATACGAAGCTTGATCGAAAAGTAGCAATTAAGTTTTTGAATGAGGAATTTAGTAAGGATGCGGATAAGTTGAACCGTTTTGTACAGGAAGCGAAAGCGGCTTCAGCGCTTAATCATCCGAATATTTTGACCGTTTATGAAATTGGGGAAACCGATGACACTCATTATATCGCGACTGAATTTATCGAGGGCAAAACTTTGCGCGGGGAAATGAAAAATGGTTCCTGTTCGCTCGAAGAGAAGCTAAAAATTGCGATCCAGATCTCAGAAGCGCTCTCAGCAGCGCACACTGTGGGAATCATACATCGAGATATTAAACCCGAAAACATAATGGTCAGAACCGACGGTTATGTGAAGATTCTGGATTTTGGTTTGGCAAAACTCATCGAAAAGAGATTTTCTGATTCGAACTCCGAAGCCGAAACACAAAACCTAATCAAAACGGATCCCGGCATGATTATGGGAACGCCCAGATATTTGTCGCCTGAGCAAGCACGCGGGAGGGATATCGATGCAAGGAGCGATATTTTTAGTTTTGGAATTGTGCTTTTCGAAATGTTCACCGGAAGTGCACCGTTTGAGGGCGAATCGGTGATGGATACGATTGCTTCGATACTTAATAGTGAGCCGGTTTCTTTTTCAGAGATTTCTCCAAACGTTTCAAACGAATTGGAGCATATTTGTAAAAACGCATTGCGGAAGGATCCTGATAATCGCTATCAATCAGTTCAGGAATTATTGACGGACTTAAAGAACTTTAGAGATGGAAATGTTGCCAAAGTTGCATCAGAGGAAGAAACTCTCCAAATCGAAAAAACTGCTGTTAGAGAAGCCGAAGATTCCGCTCCGAATATCGAAAAAGACACGTTACTTTTAACCGACTTTACCAACCTTACTGGCGATGGAGTTTTTGATAAAACGCTCAAATTAGCGTTGGGTATCTCTCTAGCGCAATCACCCTCAATAGATATTTTTGCGGATACTCGCACACAAAACACCATGCGTCTAATGGGGCACTCTCCTGACGACGCTATAGATGCTGAATTTGGGCGTGAAATTTGCCGGCGAGAAGGCTTGAAAGTTTACATCACAGGCACAATCGCGAGCCTCGGCGCAGTTTATATGATTACGCTGGAAGCGGTTAACGCTAAAACGCAGGGAATAATCGGTCGGCAACTAGAGCAAGCCGATTCCAAAGAAAAGGTTTTGGAGGCGTTGGGTAAAGCTGCGACCGGCATCCGCGAAAAACTTGGTGAGAGTTTGAGCTCGATAGAGAAATTTGATGTCCCCCTTATCAAAGCGACAACGCCGTCGCTCGAGGCCTTAAAGGTTTTTACTTTGGGCGTTCAGCAACACATCTCCGGAAAGCCTTTAGAAGCACTTCCATATCTGCGAAAATCTGTCGAAATTGACCCGGAATTCGCGTACGCTTACGGAGCACTGGCAGTTATGTACCAGATGCTGCAGCAACCAAAACTGGCAGCCGAAAACGCTGAAAAAGCCTATCATCTGCGCGAACGAACCAGCGAACTCGAAAAACTTCGCATTTCATATTTTTATCACTCGATGGTTACCGGAGATATGGATAAGGCAATCGAGGAGCTAAAACTCTACAAAGATACATATCCGCGTGACGAAAGACCCTGCATAAATCTCTGCTATTTATATTCAGTTATCGGACAATTTGAAAAAGCCCTCGAAGCCGCTGAAGAATCCGTGCGTCTTAATCCGAATCATATCGTTGGGCAGGGTAATTTGATTGACACCTTGATTTTCCTTAATCGATTTGACGAGGCTAGGAAACTTTATGAAGACATAGTACGGCAGGGTATGGACAAAGAAACGGTAGTCCGGTCGCTACTGTTTAAGATCGCTTTTGTCGAAGAAGACGAGCAAACAATGAGCGAACTGATCAATACCACGACCAAAGAAAAAGATGAATATGTGGCTCTAAATTGGCAGGCGGAAGTCTCTGCGTTTCGCGGGCGGATTGATAAATCCAATGAATTCTGCGGGCGTTCTTTCAAACTCGCGAAAACGGCGGGAGCAACGGAGCCTGCCGCGCAGTATTTAGCAGAACAGTCCTTACGAATCGCGATATTGAACCAACCCGAATTGAGTGACGAGATGAAAAACGATTTGGATGCGCAAACTCACGAATCTCTGAAATTGGCGAAAAATCAAATGATATTTTCAAAGGCAGCGCTCACCTTCGCATTTGTTAAATCTGAGCCCGAGGCTCGAAGATTAATTGACGAAATGGAATACCAATATCCAAAGGATTTCGTCGTGAAGCAAATTTGGAAACCCTGCGTTGAAGCCGTTATAAATCTTCAAAATGGAAAAGCCGAGCGGGCGATAGAAGAATTGGCCAGCATCGAGCGTTTTGAGGCCGCTGCAGAATTTTTTCCACAATTCATACGAGGTTTGTCATATTTAGAACTAGACAAGCGTGAGAATGCGATTAAAGAGTTTCAAAAGATACTCGATCATCGCGGAGAAGCGCCATTATCGCTACTATATCCATTAGCACAACTGGGAAAAGCGAGTGCATCTCGAAACAAAATTGATTACCAAAGATTGTTTGAAATGTGGCAAGATGCGGACACTGATATTCCTATTCTCGTTGAGGCGAAAAAGAGTTTCAGCAATTGTAAACTTGATGGGTGAAAAAGTAACAAACAAAACCATTCCTCTCTACAAGTTTCTTTCCGAAGTTGGAAAAGGCGACAAGGGCGAAGTATTTGCGAATTTCAGCTTAGCATTGGGACCAATACTCGACGTACGCAGCCCGGTTGAATTCGAAAAAGGGCATATCCCGGATGCTTTAAACTTCCCTCTGTTTACTGACGATGAACGCGCGAAGATTGGTATTTGTTACAAGACCAAAGGAAAAGACGAGGCAATCGAGCTGGGGTTTGATATCGTCGGACCTAGATTGGGAAAGATGGTTCGTAAAGCAAAGAAGCTTGTCCCGGATAAGACTGTTCGTCTTCACTGCGCCCGAGGCGGGTTTAGAAGTAAAAGCGTCACCTGGCTTTTGAAGACCGCCGGATTTAAGGTCTCAATGCTTGGGGGGGGATATAAATCTTACCGCAGGTGGGTGCGGGAAATCGTCCGCGCTCCGCGCCATATTCTCTTATTAAACGGCTTTACCGGAACAGGAAAAACCCGCATCCTTCGTGCTCTTAGAGAACAGGGTGAACAGGTGCTCGACCTTGAGGGGCTTGCAAACCATCGTGGCAGCAGCTTCGGCGGACTTGGGATGCCGCCTCAGCCGACAACACAACAATTTGAAAATTTCATTGCTGAAAAGTTCAGTGATTTTGACTCAACGCGTGCTGTTTGGATAGAGGCCGAGAGCGGAAAAGTTGGAAACTGTTGGGTACCGGAAGAACTCTACCGCCGGATGAAAGCTGCTCCGATGGTTGCGATCAGGCGTCCGTTGGAAGAGCGTTTGGATATTCTGACGGAAATGTATGGACAAACGAGTCGCGAGGACCTCATTGAGGCTACAACGCGTATAGCCAGAAATCTTGGTGGAGAGAGAACCAAAGCGGCGGTTGAACTGATTCGAAAAAACGAAATTCGCGATGCCTGCCGGATAATACTCGATTATTACGACCGCACCTACGGTGAGAACCGAAAGCGGCGTCCTGCCGTGATTCCGGAAATTGATGTCCGCGAATTGTCTTTTAACGAAGCAGCCTCATTGCTGATCGAGAAGGCATCGCATCTGAATCATGACCTAGTTTCGATTTCGATTTAGCGTCCCTCTAACCTCCCGCTTTGTTTCGCGTAGGCTTTGGCTTTATAGTTAAAGTCGAAATAAACCTTCTCCGATTGCCTCACCCGATCCAGGAAAATGTGACGATCACAAAGAAAAGCACAGTAAATCCAATAATCGAATCGATGCACATCTGCCTCGAGGAAAAGGATTATTATGGATGTATCGCCATCCTCCATAAGAAAATTCTTATGGAAAAAACGAAGTTCCCCATCCTCGAGTATATAACCGAGGAACTTTTCGCTGAGATCCCGGATCCTTGCCAGATTCCATTCTGTGACAAAATCACGCGGCTTAACGAAATGGGCTCGAGCGTTGTAACGGGAAAAGCTCTGCAGCTGCGCCTTGAAGATAACTTCGAGGAATCAATCGCAAAATCGATCGACTACATTCAAAAAGGCGACGAATGGTTTCACTGCGACCATATAAGCGAACGCGTCTGCGGTTTCGCGCTGCTAACCTATCCGGAAATAATGATGCCTGTCCTGCCTGCGTTTCTGAAAGAAAAAGACAAATGGATCGTACGAATGGTTGGCGTTGGCGGACATTACGCGGTGAAGAAAGGTTTGAAACGGAGCTACGTTGAAGATCTCTTTGGGCTCCTTTTAGAAAACTCGGATCGTATCGACCCAAACGAAAAAAGCGGAATTGGATGGGCGGCAAAAACGTGCGCGAAGTTTCACCCCGATATTGTTAAGAAATTTGACGGGCATTTTGAAAATGGGTCGGTAAGCGATTGGTTTCGCACAAAAGTAGAAATGGGTCTATCGCGCTCGGAAAAATATAAAGATCGGTGTACGGAATAGACATAAACCTAAAGTTATGGTGGAAAATCGTGTGTCGATCCAACAGGCAGAAACACGAGTGCTAACGAGTGTGCAAAAGCTTAGGAGCACGCTGCCTCGCGGTCGTGTTTCCACCAATAAATCTAAATGCCACTTGAAATCCAGACAAAATCCATCCTCAATAAAACCAGACGCCGCGACCCCTGGTTTCTAGACAACTACACCTTGAATCCCTACAGCGGATGCTCGTTTAATTGCCTTTATTGCTACATACGCGGAAGCAAATATGGCGTTCATATGGAAGAGAAACTCGCCGTAAAGACAAACTCCGTCGAGCTGCTCGACAAGGCGCTAGCAAATCGAGCTAAGAAAATCAATACGGGATAATCGTAATGTCGTCTGCAACTGACCCATATCTCCATGTCGAAAAAGAGACTGAACTAACAAGGAAATTGCTGGAAGTTGTCCTTAAACACCGCTTCCCGGTTCACATAATTACAAAGTCCGACATGGTTAGACGCGACTTCGAGTTGCTAAAAGAAATAGAAAAAGTCGCGATCATGCCGAAAGAACTAGAAGGAAAACTATCGAAAAAAGGCTTTATAACCTTTTCGTTTTCAACGCTTGATGACGAAGTTGCAAGAATCTTTGAACCCGGAGCGACGCCTCCGTCTATGCGTTTTGATACGCTAAAAGCGACTCTTGAAGAAGGTTTTCTAAGCGGTGTGAGTTTGATGCCGCTGCTTCCTTTTATTACAGACACAGGTGAAAATCTCGAGTCTATGTTCAGGGAATTTGCATCAATCGGAACGAAGTACGTATTCCCTGCAACGCTTACTTTATATGGCGAAAACAAAGCCGACAGTAAAACGCTTGTGATGAAAGCTATAGAAAAACACTATCCGCAGCTGCTCAAAAAATATGAGAAGTTCTTCGGGAAGTCTGGCGAAATGCCTCGATACTACCGGGATGCATTTTATTCAAAAATGAAGGAGCTTTGTGCGAAACACGACCTACCGGATAGAATTATTTAGCATATGAAAAATATCTTTTCACGAAAGATCGCTGTCTTGCTTTGCGTGATCATTTTCTCTTTCCAGGCGAAAACTCAGATGCGCTCAGACTTCGACCGCAAAATGAATCTTCCTCAAAAACCTTTTCGCGTAATCGGAAATATCTATTACGTTGGCGCCTCGGACATAGCCTCCTATCTGATCACTACGCCAAATGGGCATATCTTGATTGACAGTGGATTTGAAGAAACCGTGCCGATGATCGTGGCAAACGTAAAAAAACTCGGCTTCGATCTGAAAAATGTGAAAATCCTGCTTAATAACCATGCTCATTACGATCACGCAGGTGGAATGGCGACTCTCAAATCAAAGACGGGAGCGAAGTTACTCGCAGTTCGCGAACAAGCAAAAGTGTTAGAGCAAGGCGGCAAGCGGGATTTCGCGTATGGTGATGCTCTTTCGTTTAAGCCTGTCAAAGTTGACGAAATTATTAGACCTGGAAGAAAAATAAGGCTCGGCAGCGTAAGACTAAAAACGATTTTTACGCCCGGACACGCCAAAGGCGCAACGACATGGACAATGAAGATCAAAGAAAATGGAAAGAATCTGCGTGTTGTGTTTCAATCGAGTCTGTCGGTGCTCCCAAAATACAATCTCGTCAATAACCCCCTCTATCCCAATCATGCCCGGGATTTCAAAAGAACGTTTGTAAAACTAAACCGATTGAAACCCGACGTGTTTCTCGGTTCCCACGCTCAGTTTTTTAAAATGAAAAAGAAACTAAAGATTTGGGAGCAGGACAGAAGCAAGAATCCGTTTATCGATCCTCAGGGGTATCGAGAATTTATTATTCGCTCCGAGAAAGCGTTTCTGAAAAAGCTAGCCACGCAGAAAAACTAGGGTTATTGCTTCGACAATTTTCGCATGCGCTTTACCCAATACGGCAAAATAAACATATACATTCCCGTAAACCATAGAAGCAATAAAACAATTCCCGACGGAAGAAAAATCCACAGCTTTACGTAATCGTGAAAAAACGATCCATCGTGGATTGATTCGATGATATCCGAACGACGGTAAGCCGTTTGCAAAACTTCCCCGGTTTTTAGATCAATCTGAATTTCCCAATCGTTTTGAGCGCGAACCTTTACCATCCCTTTTGACGGGCGTACGTCCAGCCGGTTTACGTCTTCCCAACTCCCTATCTGAGCCTCGGGAACGTTTTTAGAAATTTCCAGGATGCGAGGCATCGTAAGCTCGGGAGTTTTGCCGACACCGCGTACTTCGCTCGGTTGAATCCATGAAAACTGCTTCTTTGTCTGAAGAAAAAGCCCGCTCGCAATTATCACGAGAAGTGGAAGCGCCACGATAAACGAAGCCCAGTGATGCACTTTTCGATTTAGTAAATTAAATTTCATGAGTTCTTTTCATTAAAAATAAGACGTTTGCCGCGGATCATGCCTATACACGCGGTCTATTAGGAAAAATTCTGTGTCCTCAATGCCCCTCGGGCTACAATAGTCAAAAATTCCAGGTCTTTTCGGGCGTAACGCAATAATCGAGTCCTATATCGTGCGGTTTTATATCTTCTATTTCTTCAATTGGCTCGAAAAAACTCAGACCGATCTTCAAACAATCTTTCCGACACCGGCTTAAAAATTTATCGTAATATCCGCCGCCGTAGCCAACGCGAAACCCACGTTTGTCGAAGCAGAGCAGCGGCACCAGAACCAGATCTATTTCTTTCTCGTCCATTAGTTCATTGCCAGCGGGTTCAGTAATTCCCCAATGATTGGTTTCAAAACGGGTATCGCGATTTACTTCAATGTGCTCAAGAATCTTCTCTTCAAAATTAACACGTGGAGCGACCGTTCTGATTGAAAAGGGTTTTTGTCGCAACTCTTTAATAATAAACGATGTTTCTACTTCGTTCTTTTCTTCAATTGAACGAAAATAGTGAAAAAAGGAAATGTTCGTGAGGTCAAACCACTCGAAAAACCGTTCTTTAATACCAAGACTTTTTTCAATTCTCTCGGATCTGGTTAGAGACCGCTGTTTGGCGAGAGAGATTGTGCGGATTTTGGACTTAGTCATCAGATTTCTTCTGTTTTTCAATCCACGCGCCGCCGACAACTTCTTCTCCATCATAGAAAACAGTTGTTTGACCGGGTGTGATCGCGGAAGTCGGTTCGTCAAAAACAATCCGCGCACGTTTGTTTGGCAAAGCGGTGATTGTTGCCGGCTCTGGATCATGTCGATAACGAATTCTAACTTCCGCGCGAACCGGTTCTGCGGGTTCATCAAACGCAATCCAATTTACGCCTTTTGCGGTAAACTCCGTCGAATCAAGGTCTTCCTTCTCACCCACGATTATTTGATTTTTTGCGCGTTCGATTTGGACAACATAAAGCGGCTTTTCGTGAGCGATTCCAAGACCTCGGCGTTGACCGATTGTGTAACGGTGGATTCCCGTATGTTCGTTTAGGACTTCACCTTTCGTGTTTACAATTTCGCCTTTTTGCGGAATATCGGATTCGCGTCCTTCGTGTTCAAGATAGCGGTCAATAAACTCCGAGTATTTCCCGTCCGGCACAAAGCAAATCTCCTGCGATTCCGGTTTTTCGGCAGTGTATAAATTCGCATCGCGCGCCAGGTTTCGGACCTCGCTTTTCTCCATTTCGCCAAGCGGAAAATACGAACGCGAAAGCTGATCCTGATTTAGCTCCCACAAGAAATAGCTTTGATCCTTCCAGTGGTTTCTGCCTCGGAATAAGCGGAAGCGATCCGCCTTTTCGTCGTCTTCAACACGCGCAAAATGTCCGGTTGCTACTTTGTCACAACCCAGACTCAACGCCATTTTATCCAGCGATTCAAATTTCAGACGCGAATTGCACGCAACGCAGGGAATCGGTGTTTCGCCATCCAAATAGCTGTCAATAAAAGGGTTTACAACGTCACGCTCAAAGTCTTTTTCGAGATTTAGAACATAAAATGGAAACCCTAGCGATTCCGCAACACGGCGCGCGTCATAAACATCATCGAGCGAGCAACAGCGCGAAGGCAGAGGATCGCCATTCTCATCGACATTTACATTGCGGCGTTGATCCCAAAGCTGCATCGTAAAGCCGACGAGTTCGTGACCCTGCTCTTTTAGTAGAGCCGCGGCAGCTGAAGAATCTACACCACCGCTCATTGCTACTGCTATCTTCATCGCAAAAACTCCGATTGAAAAGTATAGCGATTTGATTTAGCGAATAGAAGTATTCGAGACGACTTTGCTATTGGTTAGAGCTTCCCGTAGGCCTTCATTGATAGCCTCTGCGTAAGCTTTTGCGCCGGCAACATTTGGATGTCCGATTCCGGAAAGTTCGCAGAAACGCTTTTTGAATTTGAGTTTTACATCTTTTAGACTCTTGATCGTTTTACCACAAACCT
The DNA here is from genome assembly GCA_965216195.1 of Aridibacter sp. Lineage (GTDB taxonomy): Bacteria > Acidobacteriota > Blastocatellia > Pyrinomonadales > Pyrinomonadaceae > Aridibacter. The sequence continues at coordinate 2,500,477 of OZ244151.1, forward strand.
CAACGCGCTTATCGTACATAGGGTCTTCCGAGCGTCCTTTCTTTGCCATCCCGAAAAGGAGGGAATTTTTTGTCCCAAAGCTTTGGTCTTTGCGGATTGGAGATTCTACAAAAATTGCTCTTCGCCTCCCATGTGTTTCGTTTAAACGATCGACCGCAGCGATCAAGGCCCGGTTTGATTCCTCCACCCAAATGCGTGAGCGCCTGTTCATCCCTTTGTGGAGCGGCTTAAAAAACTGTTTGGTGACGATGTTGTTCATTATGGGTTTCGCCGGGCGCGGAAATTTATAAAGCTCCAAAATTGTGTTGTAAACTTTCCCGGTCGGAGACTTTTTTGAAACCATTGGAAAATAACCGACCACCGTAATCAAGGCATTTGGAAACGTTTTGCTGGCTCGATCAAGAAAGCGAAGCATCATCTGGTTGCAGTATTCATCGATTTTCACGCGCAGTTTTTTGTTTTTCTTAAACGGGTTAAGAATGTAAGAGCTGCCCAGATTGGTTAAGCACCCCGAAACCATTATCAAATCAACGTCTGCCGGGTCCTTCCCTTCGGCAGTATATTCATTTTTCGCAACAATAATCTGGGTGTTTGAGCTCGGAAACGAGAAACTGATTTCCGGGTGGTAGAAGGTAGCAAAATCTTTTTCGGCATCGTTTAGAGCCTTAAATTCCTTGCCCGAAAGAAAAAGTCTCGAACCCGAATGCGATTTGTTTCTTAAGTTGACCTTTCGTTTGCCGCGAAAAAAATCTTTTTCGAGCCAATTCTTCGTAAGAGTGTAAGACTTGTCTTTTTCCAGCAAACCCTGGCCGGTAATTAGCGAATCGCCAACCACAAGCATCTCAAAATCCCTTTCAGTTTCCCCTGCAAACAAAAAAGAGGCCTGGCTTAAGAGAACTAAAACCATGACCGCCCAAATTCGTTTTATCGGATTTCGTCTGAAAACCATTGCTAATTCTACATTAGTTTATCTCGGTACTTCTACGGTTTTTATTATGTCGGAAATGACGGAGTCCGTTGTCGCACCATCAAGCTCAGCCTCCGCCCGCAGGCTCAGACGGTGTCTTAAAACCGGAAGCGCAACGTCCCTTACGTCATCCGGTGTTACAAACTCCCGCCCCCGAATCGCGGCAAGCGCCTTCGAACACAATAAAAGCGCCACCGATGCCCTTGGACTCGCTCCATAAAGAATCGTTGTATGATTACGGGTTTTCTGCACAAGCTCAACAATATATTTCCTGACACCGTCTTCCGTGCGCATCTCCCTAATCTCCTCGCGACAGGTTTTGATCGCCGCAGCATCGGAAAGCGGGTCGATTGTTACCTGATCCAAATGCCGCGAGTTAAACCCTTCATCCCAGCGAGAAACAACTTCGAGCTCCTCATTTTGATCAGGATAATCAATCAGAATCTTAAGCAAAAATCGATCAAGCTGCGCTTCGGGCAGCGGGTAAGTTCCTTCATACTCGATCGGGTTTTCGGTGGCGAGAACGGTAAAAATTGGTGAAAGCTTGTAAAGCGCACCGTCGATTGTTGCCTGGCGCTCCTCCATCGCTTCGAGCAGCGCAGACTGAGTTTTCGGCGGCGTACGATTGATTTCGTCACCGAGTAAAATATCAGTGAAAATCGGTCCCGGTCGAAGCTTAAACTCCGAAGTTTGCATATTGAATACATTCGTTCCCGTGATGTCGGAAGGCATCAGATCAGGAGTAAACTGAATCCGCGAAAATTTCGCACCGATTATTCTTGCAAGTGTTTTTACAATCAATGTTTTCGCTGTTCCGGGCACACCTTCAAGAAGCGCGTGACCTTCCGCCAAAACAGCGACTAAAATTTGTTCAATAACATCATCTTGACCGACGATGATTTTGCCCAATTCGCGTTTAATATGTTCTATGGTTTGTGGAGTATGATTTAGCATTATTTAACAAGCTTTTGTCGATCTTTTCTAAACAACAAAATCAAAAATTGTTTTCACCGCGAGCAAAAACACCGCTGCTAGGAATATTCGTTTAAGCCAAATTTCGCTGATCTTTGTAACCGTTTTTGCACCAATAAAAGAGGCCGCAAACATCGTAACGGCTAGGATAATCCCGAGTTTATAATCAATCAAACCGTGCCAGGCGAAAACTGCGCTGGCTGTCGCCGAAGAAAACACGTTGACAAACTTGGTTCCCGCAACGGCTTCTCTAAAACTCATCCCAAAGAAAGCGACAAAAACGGTCGTCAAAATCGTTACATAGCCACCTGAATAAAGTCCGCCGTATACACCCAGGAGGAAAGTTAAAGCAAAGGTCAAAGCTTTCGCAGTGTTTGAAACAATAACGCCCGATTTCACCTCTCCATCGCGTTTTAGAAGAATAAAAACGGCCACGCAGATCATGGATATCGAAACGATCAATGGGATCGCTTTCGAACTCAACATTCCGACCAAAAATGCGCCCAAAGCCGAAGCAACCAACGTTATTAAAACCAATGGCGACAAGCGTTTATAGTTAATCAAGTCGCCCTGCATAAACGGAAGGCTGGCGCCGATGCTGGCAAAGGTTAGTCCAAACATATTTGTCGCAATCGCAACCTTTGGTTCGATTCCAAACTGAAACATGGCTGGCACAGTTACTAGCGAATTGCTTCCCGTAACGACTCCAACGACACTGGTAACAAAAAACAGTAAAACCAAAAAACTTAGCTCAAATTTTGACATCGCTTATGGTTTTCGCCGGTGACGTGCAAGTCCCAGCGATTCCTCAAGTTCCCGCAGTTTGCGCGTGAGCTCAACGACCTCGCTCTTTTTGGTCGGTTCGCCATGGGTAATGTCTTCGCACTTAAACATCAAACCATCGATTTCCTTAAATTCTCGTCCTGTGCGCTCTGCGACAAGCATCGCAAGCTCTTCTCTTGAAGTCGAATAGTTATCAACACCGACAAATCTCGAGACACGCCTGCGAAAATCTGAGTAAATATTTTCAATAGCTAAGTCAAAAGCTTTTGTGCTCCCTTGAAGTTGCGCCATCGCCGAAACGTATTCGAGTTTCGAAAGTCGGCTCACTTCTTTAGGCGGTACGGGGCGCGCAAACCTGCGACTTCGCGAAAAGAAAACCAATGCGATTACGGCCATCAGCTGCAAGAAAATAGCGACGAGAGGAGTCGTAGAAAAATAGTCGAGCACGAGATTTTCATTCTTGCCGTAGCCTTGATGATACTCGTCAAAAGCAATCACACCGGGGCGCGAACCGACAACGTTTATCGCAGCCTGAACATTATCTGATAAGTTTATTCCGCCATTTACGACAATATAGGGATCTGTTAAAAAGACGATTTGCCCCGCTCCAAACGGGAAGTCGGCAAGAATTGTTTTGTTTTCGTTTGCTAAATGAGCGACGGGCGCGACTAACGCCATAGACCTTTCTTCCTCTTCTTCCTCCGTAGAAGCCTCGTCTCTCATAGTTTCGCCCGGATCTTCGGAATCCGATTCTTCGTTCATCTCCTCTACTATGGAAGGCTCTTCAGCGGTTCCACTTTCTTCAGATTCCTCCGGAGGGTTTGACTCCCCTTCTTCGGGCGAAGTAGTTTCTTTATTGACCTCTCCCTCATCAATACCTTTGAGTCTTTCAAATGTAATTGATGTCGCAAACTTCGAAGGCTGAATTCCATTAACGTCTTTTGTGTAAATTGTTGGTTGTATTGGCCTTGCCGCCTCAACGTTACCGATCATCTGGTCCTGATCCTTCGGATCGACGCTATATAAAAGCGTTTCCTTCTCAATCTCTGACATGGATTCCTCGCCCTCAGTAACGCTGAGTGACCAATTCGCAGTCGTCACGATCAAATCTCCGGGCGGATCTCTTCCGATCAAAACAAGTTTGCCGCCGTCGGAAACCCAATTGAGCAGTTTTGTAACCTCCTCATCCTTAAACTCGCGGCGAACTTTCCCTATTACGACAAAGGTTCCTACTGCTTTTTCGTCAAAATTTCCGAGCTTAGAAACCGGTTCGCGCCAGCGCATAACATTAAATCCAGACTCGCTCAAAAAATCGTAGAATGCTCGCGTACCGGTTGCACCGTAGTTAAACGTCGAACGATTCGGGCGAACTTCGCTATCTGGAATCTCTTCCTTTTGAACATATGACGCTGCATTCAGCCCGATCAAAATCGTGACCAAAAGAATTAACGCGATAGCTATTAAGAAATTCTGCTTCATGAATTGCCGCTACATATTCTTGCTCAATGCCTTTTTGTATCCGCTCTTAAATGATTCCCAGTCTTCCTGCTCAGCCTTCTCAAAACCATACCAATGCCGCTCATAGTTTAGCGTTAAACCATTCATATTGTGGTGTAGTTCTTTTAGTTTCCTCACGTCGCGGAGATAGTCACGATTGGTTTTGTAGTGTGCCAAACCAAGAACTTTGCGTTCGGCGAGCTCAAAAAGAAGGGCGATATAACCCTTTCGTATTGCAGCTTTTAGATCGCCGGCGGCCGCAAGGCGTTCGGCGTCAGAAAATAGCGAACGAGAATCTTCGTCATAAGAGATTTTTTCTCCCATGATTATGCGTTCTGTTTCTGATTCCTCGCCTCGCTTGCGAAAGCGCGCGAGCAAAAACGGTGCAAATTTATAAATCAAAAAGGCGATAACAGCGAAAACGAGGATGTACAAAATGATCTGCAAAACATAAACAACCGAACCGAACGCCCCGGGCGACTTCGGTATCGGCTTCGCCTCCGGAAACAAACCGTAAATCCACTCCTTAATGATTCGCCACATCCTTTGAAGAAACGTTTCCTCATCAGTACGACTTTGAAACTCCTCGCGTAACAATATTTCTTTAAGTTTCTGTTTGCTTTCGTCTTTTGCAAGACTCTCCTCCGATGAAGACTCAAGCTCCTTTATTTTTAACTCAATTGCATCTAAATGCTCGTAAATTTCAGTTAGAAGTAATTTTTTCCGTTCCAGATTTGTTGTTTCGTTTTTGTAATCGACAACTTTTTTTCTGATCCACGTATTGTCAATATCGATTGTCTTTTCGCGAAACTCGATCTTATCTCTTTCGGGAAGTAATCCAGGCACTTCTGCAATCACATCCCGTTCGAAATTGCTTAAATCTTCTTCACTTTCGCGGCTCGAAATGATCGAACTAAAATCCTCTTTTAAATGGGTAATGTTCTCGGAATACTCTTTGAGGGTTTTCGCTGGCGCAGCCGACCAAAGAATGCAAAGGGCAAACGCTATCGAAAGCCAACGCCAAAGGAATGTTTTGATTTTTGAAGTGATTTTTAACACAAAATAACTAGTCAAGCCCGAGAACAGATGCTCCCGACCCTCCTTTTTTTCCTGCCCCCGATACCTCCCCAACTTTCCCTGGTTTTGAAAGTGCGGGCTGCAGAGGATTCACGTAGGAGTTAGGAACACTTGGAATATCACCTAAGCGTTTTGCCGCCAACAATTCAATGTCGTATCCCTCGCTCCGCACTCGTTCATCGATGTAAAGCAAACAAAAGCCGATCATCCAAACCGGCGTTAGTAGAATAAAACTTGCCTGCGAAATAACCTGGCTGGCTATCTCATACCAGGCAGGTAGAGAATCTGCGGCGTCGAAGGAAAAAAGTGACACGCCCTCATACCACGCAACCCATCCAAGCGGAATATACAAAATGGCAAGCGCGGAATAGGTGGCCACGCTTGTAAAAATAAACAACATCGCAACCCGTTTCACATTTTTCCCCGCCAGTGTCATGCTTCGGCTCAATGCTGAAAATGCCCCCTGTCCCTCCACGAGCATTATCTGCGGAACGTAAACAAACCTTGAAATCAGCAGGAATAAAAGCCAGAGCGTCGCGAAAGTTATTCCTATACCAATAACCGAAGATATGAGAAACGCGAATATTGGAACGGATTGAAAGGAAAACGCCGAACCCATAATCGCGATTGTCGCTATGGCCAATCCAAAATTCACGATGAACAATCCGAAGGTTCCTAAAACCAGCGTAAGCAAAGTTGAAATTCCGATCAGCCCCGGAAGACGGCTGGCTGCGTTTTTATACGTTTCCCGGAATGTAATAGGTTCGCCATGGAGCAAATGCCTCACAAAATTCCTGGAAGCACCGCCCATTACAACAAGTGTTGCGATGATCTGAACTGTCCAAATTAAAAAACTTCCAAGTCCTACAAACAGATCATAGAAAGCTACCTCTGTTTCGGTTGTCGAGCCAGCCAAAAACAAATATCGGGCCAAAACTGTCCAACCAATCGAAAACAGCATTCCGGCAACCACTGGCGGCGCGCCAATTACAATAAACGACCAGAAATGCTTTCGGTAAAATCGAAAAGCGCGGTCAATAAGGTCACCCGCTCCAAGCGGAACGAGCGAAAGTTGGGAGTTGGACAGGGCTGGATTTTCCATCTTTCTTACGGGCAATTATAACTTTTTTATTTACTGGAAAATAGAGGCCGCGCTAAATACAAATATTCGTATAAAATACATCATTTTGAAATAAACTACATTTTTGCATAGAATATCCAAAAATTCAGGAAATTTGATGTTTTTTTATCTCCTGCAAGCCGCGTTAACCGGAATGCTTCCAATAATTTAAGTGGACTTAGCGTTATTGGAACAGGTTTTGCCTATAAAAAGGCGTACCCATAAATAAAAAGTCAAAGATTCATAAACGATTTATAAAATTGAAAACTGAATTTTGGAATAAAGGGTAATGAATTGTCGCCCCGAACCAGTTTCCTAAACTGGCTGACTTTTGAAGAATTAAAATAAGGAGAAATCAATGAAACGAATTATCTTTGCTACGTTTATGCTTTGTTTGTTTACGGCATTTACGCTAGCACAATCAACGGTAGGACGTATCAACGGAACCGTATCTGGTCCCGATGGTCTGTTGCCTGGCGCTACTGTTACGATTACTGATAATCAAACCAAGCGTACGTTTACAACAACAACGAGCGACAGTGGTGCGTATCAGTTCGAACAGTTGGCTTTCGGAACCTACACTTTGAAGGTAACCGCTAGCGGCTTTAAGACCTACGTGGCTAACGAGCTAAAAATCGACGCTAACCGAGCTTACACTTTGAATCCCAAGCTGGAGCTTGGCGATGTGACCGCAGAAGTTACGGTTCAGGCTGGTGCAGAGATTGTTAACTCAAGTAACTCTGAATTGAGTACAACGGTAAGTCCTAAACAGGTTTTAGACCTTCCAATTAATGGACGTAACCCACTAGCGCTTTTGAATCTACAAGCGGGCGTTAATGCAACGAGCAACTCCATCAACGGACAGCGCTCGTCTTCGGTTAACTACACGCGTGACGGAATTAACGTACAGGATAATTTCATCCGAACGGGCGGTTTCGTTCAAGATAGGCCAACTGTAGACGATACAGGTGAATTTACTGTTGTAACGCAAAACTCGGGCGCTGAACTTGGAAACGGCGGTTCGACACAAGTTCTTCTTGTTACCCCGCGTGGTGGAAGCTCCTTTCACGGTGCGCTCTATGCCTATAACCGAAATTCCAAATTCGCCGCAAATGAATTTGGTAATAATTCGGCGGGCGTTGAGAAACCGTTTCTAAATCGTAATCAACTTGGTGGAAAACTTTCAGGTCCGATTCCGATTCCGGCGTTTGGTGAAGGGACACCGTTTTTCTTCAAGGATAAGGGATTCTTCTTCGTAAATTACGAAAAATTCTTGTTGCGTCAAACAAATTCCGCAACAACGCGAGTGCTCCTTCCGCAGTTCCGCGATGGAACATTTACCTACACTGATAATGGCGGAACCCAAAGAACGGTTAACGTTTTAACCGGTGCTGGACTCCTGGGCCCGATTCCTGCCGCAGCGAATGGTGTACTATCCGTAAATCCGGTTATTCAGAGCCGTATTCTGGCAAACATGCCGACGGCGGGTAACTCAATTACGCAAAACGGCGGTTTAACCCAGAGCCTACTTTTTAACGTTAAAGACAACACTACTCGTGACACATTTATCACCCGTTTGGACGTTGAAATTAATGATAAGAATAGTATCTACGGCGTTTATCGTTTTGTAGATAACAACGACAACAGACCTGATATTGAGTTTGGTTTTGATCCTGAGCCTTTTGTAAATATAACTTCTTACAGTAGGTTCTTTGTAGCTGCTTGGAGAACGGTAGTTGGTTCTAATTTAACGAACGAATTTCGAGCTTCCTATACCGATAACAACCCATTTTTTGCTGAATCGCCGAATTTCCCGACTGACTACGTCATCGGTGGAATTCCGTTTGGTTTAACTGACCCATTACCAAGCTTCCAAGATCAGGGACGTGTCACGAATCAATACACCTTCCAGAACAATGCGTCATATTCGTTTGGAAATCACACGCTGCGGTTTGGTGGCGAATTTATTAAGCACTTAATTGATTCGGAAGTTAACTTCAACCGAGTGCCGATTTACCGCCTTACAGCAGGCAACACCGCCATCGCAGATTTTTCCGGACTGTTTCCTGGTGGAATTAACGGTACTGACCTAGGACGGGCTGAGGCTCTTCGCGGATTTCTTGGCGGCGTGATCGGCGGCGGTACGGTTGCCGCTAATTATCAAGGCCCGTCATTGGGTCCGGTACTCGGATCAACCCAAGCGCGTAGGTTCAGATACAACACGCTCGGACTTTATGTGAGTGATCAATGGCGTGTTAAACCCAATCTGACGTTAAACTTGGGCTTGCGTTGGGACTACTGGAGTCCGCTTAATAATCCGGATCAGGTTTATCTCGAACCGGATTTAGAGGGTGCGACCGACTTTGATACGATTCGCGCCAATATGCTTGATCCAACCGGACAGTATGTAATCATCGGTACCAATTCCGGTAAACCGGGTGATTTCTATAAACCTGATTACAATAACTTTGGCCCAAATGTAGGTTTTGCATGGTCACCCTCCTTTGACGGCGGCTTCGGCAAATTCCTGTTTGGGCATGAAGGACAATCCACAATTCGCGGCGGTTTCAGAATTGGTTACATAAACGACGAATTTATTCGTGGCAGTGATAATGCCTTGTCTGGTAACGATGGATTGGACTTTACCGTTAATGCTCTTCAAAATGGTTCGCCGGTATTGAACGCGAGACTGGGACCAAATCTTCCTGGTTTCACGCTTCCGGCATTCCAGACACCACCGATCAGTTTTGCTTCGAATAACGCGACAAACGGCTTTTTCTTCAACACCGTGTTTGGTGTTGATCCAAAGCTTGAGTTGCAGCAAAACTATGAGTGGAACTTTGGCTATCAGCGGGAAATTGGTTTTAACACTGCGTTTGAAGTGCGCTACGTTGGCGGCATGAGTAACAATATGCACCAGGCGTTTGACTTCAACCAGGTAAGAATCAACGAAGGAAATTTCTTACAAGATTTTCTGACAATTCGAAACAACTGTAAAGCCTATGTCGCGGCAAATAATGCTAATCCGGCTAATCCAAAAAGATACCTTGATGGTCGATGTTCGTTTTTCGAATATCTGGGACTTGCCGGCGGCGGTGTTCCGGGAAGTACGCCTATTACTACTGGGTCAGCTCAGGCAAACGCATTTTATTTGCCGACTTCGACCGCACAAGGAATCGTAGGACAAGCTGCGGTAATCTGGGTTCAGAATAAATCGTTTATTTCAGGTTTATTTGACTCAAATACTTTGCTGCATAATGGAAATGCAGGTGTTGTTGACTTGCTTACAAACGCTGGAAAATATAGATATAATGCTTTGCAGGCGGAGATTCGACGTAGATTTACAAACGGTCTCCACTACCAGGCAAACTATACCTTCCAGAAGACATTGACCGACTCGGGTACGGATGTTCAGCATCGCTTTAATCCTTACCTTGATTACAACAACCAAGGCTTGGAATATGCGCGTGCTGACTATGATCGTACGCACACCGTTAATATGAATACGACCTATGAGCTACCGTTTGGTAAAGGAAAACCTTTCCTTAACCAAGGCGGACTCGTAGACAAGATTTTTGGCGGATTCCAGTTGAACGCGATTGTAAATATCAGTTCGGGTGCTCCGATATCGATTAAAGATGTCAACGGAACATTGAACAGAACTGGTCGTTCGGGTCGTCAAACAGCAAATTCGAGTCTTTCGGAAGCTGAAATTAAGAAGTTGGTTGGCGTTAATATCCAGGCGGATGGAACTGTTTACTTTATCGATCCTTCCGTGATTGGACCAAATGGTTCGGCTACAAACGGTAACGTAACCGAAGCTCCGGATGATCGTTTCCCGGGACAGGTATTCTTTAGAGTGCAGCCCGGAGAAACAGGCACGCTCCAAAGAGCTTTCTTAAACGGTCCATGGTATTTTAACGCTGATGTCGGATTGATCAAAAATATTCGTTTCGGTGAAAGGTTCAGAGTTCAGTTTAGGGCGGAAGCTTTTAACGTGCTGAATGCAACGAACTGGTTCATCGGCCAAAATACGAATACCTTTGATGTTGATTCAACGACATTTGGTCAAATTCCGTTAACCAATAACTATCCGCCGCGTATCATGCAGTTTGCATTCAGATTTGAATTCTAATTGCTGATCGTGTCGAGTAATTGGGCGTTGTTTCTTTTATGAAGCAACGCCCGTTTTTTCGCATTCATCTGATAGGTTGTTCTATCCAAAATTTAAGGAGATATTATGAAAAACCACGTGGTTAGATTTGGGGTGCTCACCAGCATGCTGGCCCTCGCATTAACAGCTTTTGCAGGCTCTAAACAAAAAATTAAGCCAAAAGAGCTGATAGAAAAACATCGCCAGTCGATTGGAAGTCCTCAGGCGCTCGCCGAAGTAAAATCAATTATGGCAGCAGGTACGTCAAGCGCCATATTCAAGGGCCGGGGAAAAGGTTTAACCGAGGGGATCGCTGTAATTGCATCACAAGGTAACCGAAATATGATGGGCATGAAGTTCAATAACCCCGAGCATCAATTTGAAAAAATGGGTTTTGATGGTACCAACCTATCGGTAGGCTTTACCAGCCCCGGAAAACGGTCAGTTTTGGGCGGATTTTTAAGGGTGAACGAGAAAACTTTCAAACGAGGTCTTCTCGGAGGCGCTTTGACAACATCTTGGGAATTGCTCAATTATGATGAAAAAGTGGGTAAGCTAAAGTATCGGGGTAAAACCAAGGTTGATAAACGTCCAGCATATAAATTTGGCTACAATCTTCGTAAAGGTTCTGACTTAAATATCACTTTTTTCTTTGACGCTGAAACCTTTCGACACGTGAAAACAGAATACACACGTGTTTTCAGTTCTGGGATAGGTCGTGTTCGCGGCAACAATCAAAGTGCCGCAAGGGTAGATAATTCAGCCCAGCAAAGCGAGACCCGACATAAAATGACTGAAAAATTTGACGATTTCAAGCCCATCGGCAAACTAACTCTTCCGCATACGTATGAGATATTTCTCGAAATTCAGACCGGAAACGGAGCTACAAAAGATCATTTCACGATGAAGCTCGAACAGTTTCGCTTTAATCAGGAATTTAAAGATGGCGATTTCAGAGTTGCATAGATTCTATTTTTACTTTATGCACGTAAGAGTCCGGAAATAGGCCGGGCTCTTTTTTTTATGTACGCGGAACAATATTGTAGCTTTTAATTTTTGAATTGAGAGTAGTGGCATTCAACCCTAGGAGACGTGCGGCACGCGACTGGTGTCCGCCCGTTTGCTCAAGGGCTCGCTGGATCATATCAATTTCAAATTTCTTAACCTCATCGTAAAACGTGACGCCTTGCGATATATCAATCTGAGCAGAGGTACCGCTGCTATCAGCGATCATTTCCTGGGCGAGTTCGGGATCGAGCACCTCTGGACGTAAACATTCTTTCGTCAACTCATCGTTTGGCGCGATAACAACGGCACGCTCAACAATGTTTTCGAGTTCCCTGACGTTTCCCGGATAATAGTAGCTCTCCAGGAGCGAAAGTACATCGGGCAAGATATTTGTCGATATTTCGCGAGCATTTTCTTCATTATATTTTGAGATGAAGTGTTTTACGAGCGGTAGAATATCCTCGCGGCGGTCGCGAAGGGGCGGCAATTCGACGGGTACGACTGAAAGCCGATAATAAAGATCTTCACGAAATGTTCCATTCTTCACGGCTTCTTTCAAATCGATATTTGTCGCCGCGATAATTCTTACGTCAACGGATATTTTTTTTGTTTCACCGAGCGGAGTAAACTCTCTTTCCTGTATCACACGCAACAGTCTGACTTGCGTTTCAGGACGTAAATCCCCAATCTCATCAAGAAATATCGTGCCTTCATTAGCGACTTCAAAAAGGCCCTTCTTTGCCGCAACCGCACCCGTAAAAGCACCTTTCGTGTGTCCAAAAAGTTCGCTTTCGAGAAGCTCCGAAGGAATATTCGAGCAATTCACCGCAACGAAAGGATTTTCTGATCTTGGGCTCGATTGATGAATAGCTTTCGCGATTACTTCTTTTCCAGTTCCGCTTTCGCCGGTTATGAGTACGGTCGAACGTGCGGGTGCGATGCGCTCAACAAGTCGGAAAATCTCTTCCATTTTGTCCGAGCTCCCGACAATCGAGTCCCGTTTTACAGAGCTTGCCATCACCTGACGAAGTGTGACGCGCTCTTCCTCATTTTTTCGCTTCTTGATACCTTTCGCCGTTAGAGCGAGAATTTGTTCGTTTTGAAATGGTTTTCTAATGCAACCGCTCGCACCTTTCTCCCAGGCCGAAATTGCGGTTTCAAATGTCGCAAATGCGGTCACGATCAAAACAACCGCCTCTCTATCCATCTTGATCAACTCTTCGAGCGCGACAAGACCGCCCATACCCGGCATCGAAACGTCCATCAACACCACGTCGTAAGGCGCATTTTCGTAAGCTTCGAGTGCTTCTTCACCGGTTTTAGCCAGATCAACCTTATATCCAGCACCGGAAAGCACCGTTTCCAATACGTCGCGCATAATCTCTTCGTCGTCACAGACTAAAACTCTACCTTTCTTCGCCATAAACTTTGAATATAACAGACTTTACCAAAAATCTTGAACTCAAAACCTCTAGATCCCGGAGTGAATCACAAACTAGCCGAAATGACCGTTTCTTCCATAGTTCGAACACGAGTTTTGCGGTAATATTGTCCCGTGACCTACGAATTATCCGCATCAGCATACGATTCGATGATGGAGCCCTTAGAACGCCGATTTTTAGCTTCCTGGCGGCGCGAAACCCTCTCCAATCTTCCAAGTAATGGGAAAATCCTTGAAATCGGCGCAGGCACGGGACTGAACTTCTCAATTTATCCCCAAAACCAAAAAAATGTAACCGCCAGTGAAATTTCGATCGAAATGCTGCAATTCGCGAAAACTCGATCAAACGAAATAAACTTGGTACAGGCTGACGCGGAAGAGCTGCCTTTTAATGAAGACTCATTCGATGCCGCCGTTGCTACACTAGTTTTTTGTTCGATTCCAAAACCTGAAAAAGCCTTCGCCGAACTCCAGAGAGTTCTAAAAGCGAAGGGCCGAATCGTACTGCTGGAGCATGTTCGTCCAAACGGCTTGTTTGGTTATCTGTTTGACGTTATAAATCCCCTCACAGTTGCTTTATTCGAGGATCATTTCAACAGGAAAACGGCGGAGGTTGCTGAGAAATCAGGGCTTAGAATTGCCAAGATCAGAAAAAAAGCTTTTGGGGTCGTAAACCTTATCGTTTGCGATGTAGTAAAGTAAAAGTAGTAGCTGATTATTAACCGGAACTGTAGATCCACACATTCTACGTTTTCAGCGAAATCAAACCTTTTGTGCTTTTTATACGTAAGAGCAGGTGTCTCCAAAGGACCAAGTTACCGAACCGGTAACCAGCTAAGAAAATTATGGCAATGTCTAAAACAGCGAAAGTAATTCTTGTTCTCGGCGCGATTTTTCTCGTCGTGGTTCTTGTTTCAGTGATCGGGCTGGCCTTGCTCGCAGAAAGTCTCGGAAAGCCGAGTGTGCCCGACAATAGCGTTCTCGTTTTAAAGGTCACGGGCTCTCTGCCGGATCACGCGCCCGAAGACCCAATGGCAGAATATCTAGGTATAAGTCAGCCTCAGTCGTTTTCAAGTCTGCTTACGCAATTGAGAAAAGCGAAGGCAGATAAACGCCTGGGCGGGGTTTTGCTCGATATCAAATTCCCGCAAATCGGCTGGGGCAAAGCGGACGAATTACGTGCCGCAATAAAAGATGTCAGAAAATCTGGAAAACCTGTTTACGCGTACCTCGAACTCGGAATGAATCAGGACTACTACATTGCCACGGCAGCCGACAGGATTTACATGCCTCCAGCTGGAGATATATACGCAAACGGTTTTTCGGCAAATGCAACGTTTTATAAAGGTTCGCTCGATAAGTTGGGAATTGAAACGGACGTAATTAAAATTGGAAAGTATAAGAGCGCTCCGGAAAGATTTACCCGAAAAGATATGTCCGATGGGCAGCGGGAGGTAATCAATGCGATTCTCGATGAATACTACGGAAGATTTGTTGAGGCTATCGCCGAATCACGGAAAAAATCACCGGAAGACGTAAAAGCATTAATTGATAATGCTCCCTACCACGGCGTTGCTGCAAAAGAAATCGGTTTAACGGATGGCGCCCTTTATCGAGATGAGGTTTATAAGGAACTCAAACAGCAGCTTGGCTACAAGGAAGGTGATGAGATTCGTTTGGTTGGAGGAAAGTCCTACCGCGATATTTCTTCCGAATCGCTCGGGCTCAATAAAGGTGAGCGTATAGCGGTAGTTTATGCGACTGGAGCGATCAATTTGGGCAGTTCTTCAGACAGCCCGATCGGCGGTAAAACCCTCGGTGCCGATACTATCGTTCGTGCGGTAAACAAAGCTGCACGCGATAAATCGATTAAGGCGATTGTTTTAAGGGTTGACAGCCCGGGAGGCTCGGCGTTGGCGTCAGACCTCATGTGGCGTGCGCTGGAAAGAGCGAAAGAAAAGAAACCTCTCGTAGTTTCGATGGGCGACGTAGCTGCGTCCGGCGGCTACTACATTGCTTGCAATGCAAATAAAATTGTTGCGGAGCCTTCGACGATTACAGGCTCAATTGGTGTGTTTATGGGCAAACCTGTTATGAAAGGATTTTACGATTGGCTCGGAATGACAAACGAAGTGATTTCCCGCGGAGAAAACTCAGGTATTTTTCGAGAAGATGTAAAATGGACCGAAAAAGAACGCGCCAAAATGTTGGATCAAGCCAATAAAGTCTATTATTCAGACTTTGTTCCGAAGGTCGCAAAAGGACGGAACATGGACAGCGAAAAAGTCGATTCATTGGGTCAGGGACGGGTTTGGACCGGAGCGCAGGCAAAAGAGCGTGGGCTCGTAGACGAAATCGGCGGACTTGAAAAGGCAATTGCGGTTGCAAAAGAGCTCGCGAAAATCCCTGCGGAAGATGAAGTTCAAAGAGTCGCTTATCCGGCTCCCCGATCGATGTTTAGCCGTTACTTCGGAAGCGAAGATCGAACCTTCAGTCAGGCCAAATTCGAACAACGCATTGCGGAAAAATTGCCAAAGGATGTAACACGAGCGTTTCGCTACGCGCAGCTTTTTGATCAAATGAAACGCGGCGACGCCATGATGCTTCTGCCCTACGAGCTTGAGATCAGATAGCAGCTAGCATTAGATTAAGCAGAATAAGCGGGCTTCGGCTCGCTTTTTCTATTTTTTTAACCGATATCGTTAAACCCGTTACGACATCGTAGCCTCAAAACTCGATTTCGAACACCTCCCGAACCCATAAACATAACAATATAAAGAGCTTAACATCTGCTCAGAACTCTTGGCACGGTGGTTGCAGTAGAAGCTTGTGTATTAGGCAGAACCACCGAATTTAGATTCGCTGCCGCATTAAGCAACATTTAAGGAGAAAAATCATGGGTCGCTATAAAAAATTACTTTCAATCGTTTCGCTTGCAGTGATGACGATGAGTTTATCTATAGTCGCGTCCGCACAATGGCGCGACAGCCGTGGTAACGGTGGTTACTACGGTAATAATCAGTACAGGAACTTAAATTCAACGATAAAAAACCTGCGCTCTAAAGCCAGCAGATTTAAGTCGGACCTTGACCACGAACTGGATCGAAGTACCTACAATGGAACTCGCTACGAAGACGACCTCAACCGCCTGGCTGGAGACTTTAGGAGTGCAGTCAGAAGACTCGACGGCGCATACGATAATAATCGCGATTATGATCGCAGTCGAGACGAAGCTCAACGTGTCCTGAGATATGGATCGCAGCTCAACAGTGCTCTTTCGCGTGCAAGAATCAACAGAAACCGCACACTAAGCAGCCAATGGAACAGCATTCAGCGAGATTTGCGTACGATATCAAATGCCTATGGTTACAACTCCTATAACAACCGCAACGGGCGCTATAATCCAAACCGTAGAGGAACCTACAATCGAAATCGGAGAACGAACAATAGTCGGCGCGGTACGATTTACGGTCGCGATAACCGGCGGGGTAGATACAATCAAAATCTGCGCTACACAATCTCTAACCTAAAAAGGAAGGCTAATCGATTTGAAGACCTGATGGACAACAAGCGCCACCGAAACCGCAACGGAAGCCGATACGGACGCACCAATTTGGAATCACTCGCAGATCGTTTTCTCGATGCCGCAAAAGACCTCGAGGATGAGTACGATGGCGGAAGAGACCATTACAAGAGTCGAGATGAAGTCGACCGTGTCCTGCGTCTTGGAAGCGAAATTAGCAGAGAGATTTCGCGCGGTTCGGCAAGTCGCACCGCACGGAGCCAGTGGCGACAGATCGAGCAGGATCTTCGAACGATTGCACGAGCTTACAATCTCCGATACAACGGCAATAGCGGCCGCCTCGGCAGAATAAGCGATATTTGGAACAACTT
This sequence comes from Aridibacter sp., assembly GCA_965216195.1. GTDB lineage: Bacteria > Acidobacteriota > Blastocatellia > Pyrinomonadales > Pyrinomonadaceae > Aridibacter. The sequence goes on from OZ244151.1 coordinate 2,517,389, forward strand.
TCCGTTCTAAGTATTAAAGGAGATTACGAGAGCTTACTTAAAGAGCTGCCTGAACGGCGGCTCTCTTTTTTTTGCGTTCCACATGTTCGAAAAGACATTGAGCACGATCTTAGGTAGAATTTACGGAATAGAAACTATTTAAGAGGAACCCTAATAATGATCAGACAATATAAAACACAATTTGGATCGATAATATTGGTATTTACAGTTTTGTTTGCTTCCATTACGTTTGTCTTCGCTCGCGTCGACGAAGGAATGTTTACGCCGGACAAAATCAAGGATCTATCGTTGGCTAAACGTGGGTTAAAGATCAAGCCAAGCGACATCTATGACCCGAAAAATGGAGGAATTTCTGAAGCGATCATTCGTCTTGATTCCGGTTGTACAGGTGAATTCATCTCTCCAAAGGGATTAATTCTTACCAACCACCACTGCGGCTACGATGCGCTCGTTTCGGCCTCAACTAAAGAAAGAAACTATGCTGAGATAGGTTTTAAAGCGCATTCAATGAAAGGGGAGATTCCGGCTAAAGGATATTCGATCAGCATCCCGATCAGGGTTGAAGACGTTACCGCAAAAATAACTGCGGGGACTCAGGCACTAACCGGTGATGCCCTGGCAAATACGATAAAAAGAAACATAGCAAACCTGCAAAAGGCGGAATCTCAAAAAATCACGGCGGGAAACACGGTCAGCATCCGCTCTGTCAGCAACGGATACTTCTACTATCTGTACGAAAATAAGCAAATCAAGGATATACGTGTGGTTTATGCGCCATCGAGCGACATCGGCATCTACGGCGGCGACCCTGATAACTTCGAATGGACAAGACATACTGGTGATTTCACATTCCTGCGTGCTTACGTTTCGCCCGATGGAAAGGCAACCGGGTATTCCACCAACAATGTCCCTTTTAAACCTCGTAGATTCCTAACGATTTCGTTTAACGGCGTAAAAGAAAACGATTTTGTTTTCGTTATGGGAAACCCCGGCGGTACAACGAGATATCGCGAAAGCCAATCGATCAAATACGCGGAAAAGGTTAACTTTCCATTCTTATACAGATACCTGACCGCTTGGATCAGCGGACTCGAAAAGGTAGGCGCTGCCGACGAAGATAAACGAATCGCACTTCAAAGTCGGGTGGCTGGTCTCAGAAATGCCCAAAAGTTGTTTGGTGGTGGAGCGATCGCCCTTAGGAGAGGCGGTGCCACTGGGATGAGACGCGCAGAAGAAGCTAGATTCCAAACATGGGCAAATGCACAACCTGGCAGAAAAGCAAAATATGGCGAGCTACTTAGCAATATTTCGAGAGTCTGGAGGGAAACGAACCCAACACCCGCTCGTGACCGTTTGCTTCGCACTGTTCCAAGTTATGGAAGTTCTCCGGTTTATCGCCAGGTGGTCGACGCCTTTGCTGCTGTAAAGAACGGTACGACGCTTTCCGACAAAAAGCGGAAGCAAATCGCGGGAACCCTTGGCGCCTGGGAGCCGCTGGTCGAACGCGAAGTTCTGCGGTATCTATTCAAAGACATTAGCAAGCTCCCAACCAACCAACGATTTGTCGCGGCAGACAAAATACTTGCCAAGCCGGGTGCGGAAGACAAAATCATTGGGCAATTGGTCGATTCGGGGGATTTCAATTCGGCAGCAAAAATCGCAGCGATTTACTCGATGTCGCTAGATCAAATAAAAGCCAAATGGGGAGATTTGGCTAATCTGGCGCTCGCTCACGGAGATGAGTTAAGACCGATTTCGGAGCGCGCTGCGAAATTCGGACCGGCGATTAGTTCCCTGCGGCTTGACTATATGCGCGGAATGATTGAGATGAAAGGTATTACACCTTACCCCGACGCCAATTTCACGCAGCGATTCACCTTTGGAAACGTCAAAGGTTACCGACCGCGAGAAGCAGTAATTTACGAGCCGTTCACGAGTTTGAAAGGGATCTTGGAAAAAGACACCGGGGTGTTTCCATTCGATGCGCCCGATAAACTCCGTGACCTCCAAAACAGGAAAGATTTTGGACGATACGCTTCAGGCGACAGTGTTCCGGTAAATTTCCTATCAACCAATGACATCATTGGCGGAAATAGCGGAAGTCCTGTGTTGAACGCGTGGGGGGAGCAAGTCGGACTGGTCTTTGACGGTAACTACGAGGGCTTGGGCAACGATCTCTTTTTTAACCCCGATTACGGTAGAACAATCTCTGTAGATATCCGCTACGTATTTTTCATCGCGGAAAAGTATGACAATATGCGTTGGTTAGTTGATGAGATCAAGATCGCCGCTCCAAAAGCAAGAGCAAAACGTGCGAGATAGTTCATCGCCATCAGAGAGCGTGTGTAAGTAAAGTCCACGCGCTTTCAATTCTTTTTTTGACTTATGATTGGAACCTTGTATCTGGTCGCTACCCCAATCGGCAACCTGCAGGACATTTCATTTCGCGCCATCGAAGTCTTGAAAACTGTAGATATTGTTGCGTGCGAAGATACACGTCATACAGCGAAACTCCTGAATCACTTTAGCATTTTTAAGAAGCTGATTAGCTACCACGAACACAACGAGTTGAAACGCGCCGATGAGCTTGGCGAACTGTTAAGAATCGGGAAGTCAATCGCTGTGTTGACCGATGCCGGCACGCCAGGCATTTCTGATCCGAGTTTTCGAATCGTGCAAAAAGCGCACGAAATAGGCGCGAAAATAACGCCTCTACCTGGAGCCGTTGCCTTTGTCAACGCTCTGATTGTTTCCGGTTTACCTACTGACTCAGTTTTCTTCGGAGGTTTTTTACCGTCAAAAAAAGGCGACCGAAAAAAGCGTTTGAAGGAAGTCAAAAACATTCCCGCAACACTTTGTTTCTATGAAACACCACGTCGAATTGGAAAATCTCTGGCCGACTGCTCCGATATCTTAGGAAACCGGAAGGCGGCGGTTGTTCGCGAACTCACAAAAATTCATGAGGAAGTAGTTGCGGGAAGTTTAGACGAAATATCTGCGCGGTTTTCAGAAAAATCCACAAAAGGTGAAATAGTCTTAATAATCGACCGTCATACTCCCGAGTCAGAGAAAAGTGTGCCTGAAAAAAGTATTCATGAACGTGTCTCCGAACTCGAAAGTAACGGTCTGGAACACAAAAGGGCATTGAAAAAGGCTTCGAAGGAGTTTGGGGTAAGCAAATCCGAAGCCTATCGTATGTTTCAATCCGAAAAGGATGCCTAGGGCATTTCTACCAACACGTCCGTCAGGGTCTCCACTACTGAAAGCAGCTGTTTTCCCGAATTAGTAAACTGGCCGTCAATGGCGAGATCTTCCGCCTCTGCGGTGGCACCAATTATCCCCTGAATATGCTTTAGGTAAGGTTTAAGGGCCGGGTTCGTTCGAAAGGATATTTCGAGTTTGACGAGTCCGGAGCGAAGCGCTCTTATACTCCGCATTATGTCGCTCTTAAAACCGGCATTTTTTGCCGCCAATTCTTTCGAAGCTTTTCCAGCTTTTACTTCCTTGTCAATTTCCTCAATTCCTGACGCAACGCCACCCAAAACAAAAACGAATTTTGTTACATTTTTTATTTGAATCGCAACATCTTCCGCTCCTTTTCGGCGATCTGCGACCAAAGTGCTCGATTTTTTAGCGGTCGCTCGTTTCCGCTTCGAACGAGACCTCCTCTGACCTTCAGCCTCAATACTCATCCCCGCAATCAACGCAAATACAAACCCAATCACAATCAAATTTCCAAAATTCGCTTTTCTTATCATCATTCCCTCTTTGCTAGAACGTTCTTGTAATTTTACAATCTTATCTATAGAAGATGAAAGAAAGGGTGTTAAAAGTTCGCCGTCTTGGGCGTTTTGGCTATTCTGACGGTTTAAACTTGCAGGAGAAACTCGAGAGCGAAGTAATCGAAAAACGAGCGGAGGATTATCTGCTTTTGCTCGAACACCCGCACACTTACACACTTGGACGCAGGGCGAAAAGCGGTGCGGGCGTTTTGGCTACTTCTGAGGTTCTAAAGAAACTCGGAGCGGAAGTTTATGAGATCAACCGCGGCGGAAAAGTTACTTATCATGGAATCGGACAGATCGTCGGATATCCGGTAATTTCTTTAACCCCGGATCGTGAAGATGTCCATAAGTATGTCCGTGATCTTGAAGAAGTTTTGATCAAGACACTAGCAGAATACGATATAGCAGCCTTTCGTTTAGAAGGACTTACGGGTGTACACACGAAGGACGGAAAGGTTGCCGCGATTGGAGTTCACATAAAACGCTGGGTAACGACACACGGGTTTGCTCTGAATGTAAACACGGATCTCAGTTATTATAACTGGATAATTTCGTGCGAAGGTGAGCCGGTTACAACGATGGAACAGATTTTGGGCGAAGAAATTGAGTTAAAAAAAATTGAAGACAGATTGATTAGAAATTTTGCGGATGTTTTTAATGTAAAAGAAGTATTTGAAGAACCTGCGGAGAAAACGGCAAAAGTTTAAAATTTCAATGACTGATCCTTTTGTTTCCGAACAGGGCGGTCTTTTTTAGTTAGAAGGCGATAAAATGTTTGGGTATGAAAAAGAAAGTGGTGTTTAAGCATTACGATCAGAGACAGGCGAGTTTCGCTGCCGCCAAGTTATGGGGAGACGGACCCTGAGAATCATGCGGTGAAGGGGTAAACAAGATTACGGCTCGGGGGTTAATTCGGACTTCTTGAATCATAGCCGCCGCCATTTATGGCGCGGTAAATAGCGACCGGAAATTGAAGGGCGTTTGAACGTCCTTCCAATAAAGGCTTTAGCCAAACCCAAAAGAACGCTAAAGCGCCCTTTAGTTTTTTTTAACGAACTGGTCGCCAAGCCGTAAACGGCATGGCTATGTGCCGCTTCGCGGGATTACGTCGAATTGTTTGAAATCGTAGCAGCGCCCTTAGCGCGGATCAGGGCTAACTCGGACTTATTGAATTCATACATATTTCAAGAATCAGTACCCACGTCGAAAACGACGTCGCTAATTTAGAAGAAGCCGCATTGGTGCGACCAGGATAAACAAACTATGAAATTTGGGAAATTATTTATTTTACTAATTACACTTTCAATATTTTTGGCGTGCGGTACTGCTACCGAAACGAAGAAAGTCGATAAACCGGAAGAAAAAGCCGAGGAAGTTGGAATGTCAGTTGTAGAACGTCCGGATACGATTGTCGCCAAAATGAAAGAGCGTGGCGATCAAGATAAAGCTGAGCCGGAATTGGTTGTCGAATCGCCTAAAGAAGGCGAAACGATCAACAGCTCGACCGTAAGGGTGAAAGTTTCCGTGAAGGGTGGTCTAAAAATGGGCAAAGACGACGCGGGAACGGGCAATCATGTACACGTAATTTTGGATAATCAGCCTTATGCCGCTCATTATATGTGGGATGAGGGCTTTGAATTGCGCAATGTTTCCGACGGCGAACACACTTTAAGAATGTTTGCTTCGCGCCCTTGGCATGAGAGCTACAAAAACGAAAAGGCTTTCAAAACAATTAAATTCACTGTCAAAAACGGAAAATCGGACGAAACAAAACCAACTACTGACGAGAACGGTAGGAAATTAGCCGAGGAAAAAAAAGCAGAAGGAACCGACGTTAAGGAAAGTTCCGCGGGACCGGTCGATTCTTCGAAACCGCTTCTCACATACAGCCGTCCGAAAGGCGAATACAAAGGCGAAAATGCCGAAGCGATAATGATTGATTTTTGGCTCGCAAACGCTAAACTCGTCGGCGATGGTGGAGAATATCGGGTCCGTTATTCGATAAATGGCGGAGATCCCAAAATGATTGAAAAATGGGAGCCGTTTTGGCTTAAGGGTTGGAAGGAAGGTAAAAACACGGTCAAACTCGAACTCGTAGATAAAGATGGAAAACCTTTTGAAAATGGAGCGTATAATTCTACGACCAGAGAAATAACCGTTGAGAAATAGAGGAATGGCCCTGCCGCCTGACGCACGAAAAGTCTAAGACTTTTAAGGAAAGGAGCTTGTTAGCGTACGAGGCTGAGCCTCGTTTCCTAGGGAAACTGGACGGAAATGCAAAACCGTTTCGGCCCGGGATATGTTTTGAGATTATGCGAAGAGAAATTACATCGTGGTATAGCCACAACTTAGGAATGGATATGCCGCTAGTGGTTTACGGACATGCGGGTTATCCGCTTTTGATGTTCCCAACTGCCGCTGCGGATTTTTTGGAGTATGAAAGATTTCAGATGGTCGATGCGATTAAAGATTTCATCGACTCGGGGTTGATTCGCGCCTTTTCGATAAATTCGGTCAACAAATATAGCCTTCTTAACCGCGAATCGCATCCTGGCTGGAAGGTCGAAATGCTATCGCGTTATGACCGATATTTAATCGACGAAGTGTTGCCATTCATCCGAAACGAATGTGGCAGTGATGCAAAACCGCTCACAACTGGTGCATCGCTTGGTGCATATTTAGCCGCAAATACCTATTTCAAACACTCCGACAACTTTCGTGGAACAATAGCGATGAGCGGAAGCTACGATATCTATAACTATCTCGATAAGGGTTATTACGATGACAATGTCTATTTCAATAATCCAATGATGTATATGAAGAATCTAAACGACGATTATCATATGCCGCGGCTCCGAAGTGCGGATTCGATTGTGATTTCAACCGGACAAGGAGACTTCGAAGCACCTGATAGAAGCCGCGATCTTTCCGGACTCCTTCATTCAAAGGGAATTCCGCACTGGCTCGACGTCTGGGGCCACGACATTCCGCATGACTGGGACTCGTGGAGGAAGATGCTGCCTTACTATCTAGGCAAATTTTGTGATTAAGTTAAAATATTTATAAACCGACCGAAAACTTAAAAGCTTCGCTCTTTCTTTTTGACGCTCAAAGAAAAATTCGGCTCGAGATTCTACCCCGGCCGAATCCTACTTACACCCTACTTCCAATACCTAGCCGTCACCCTTCTTACCCTTTCGCCTTGTACCTTTCTTCGGCGTCGGTTTGGGAGTTGGAGTGCGCCTCGGAGTTTTTCTAATCACCGGTTTAGGGGTTACCTTAAGCTTGGGTGGAGCCGTGATATCTACTTTAGGTTGCGTTGTCGTCTCTGTTTCTGTTGGTTCACCACCCTCGGGATCGGTTGTGCTGGTGGTTTTAGGCGTTGATTTCTTACCACCGTTCGAGGTTTTCTTCCTGCCCGCATACGTAGATCCAAGTTTTTTCCTATTCTCGTCTAGCTTTTCGAGTTTTTCCAACTGCTCACGTTTTCGTTGATCAACCTTTGCCTTGATCTCCGCGGGCACCTTAGGTGGTTTTGGGAATTTGACATTTGGTTTGCCCTTCATAAATCGGCTCATGAAAGCGTTGAAATACGGCAAGGCGCCGCCGCCGCCGGTCATTCCTTTTCCTAGAGAGGATTTCCGCTTCGGATTGCCCATCCAAACCCCAGTCACATATTCGGGCGTATAGCCGATAAACCAAACATCTGTGTGATCGTTTACGGTTCCCGTTTTTCCTGCGAGTTGATGTCCGCCGGCACTTGCTCGAGGAGCCGTTCCGCCACCGCGAGTGACTCCGCGCATCATATCGACCATCGTCAGCGCCACGTATTCGCTTGTAACTTTTGTACTCGTTTTTCTCCACTCTTCAAGGACTTTGCCGTCACGGTCCAATACTTTCCTGATCAGATGGGGTTGCATCCGTACGCCCCTATTAGGAAAGGTGGAATACGCGGAAACCATCTCAACCAAGGCAGCTTCACTTGCACCCAGAGCCGATGGCAAGCTCGGTGCCATAGGGTTTGTGATTCCAAGTCGACGAACCATCTGCGCACCTTTTTGAATTCCCACCTGCTGAAGCAAATGGACCGCCGCAAGGTTGTATGATTTCGCAAGTGCCGTCTTCATCGGGACATTGGCGTGGCTAATCGTGCCGTTATAGTTATGTGGCTGCCAACCTCCTCTTCGAATCGGGGCGCCGCTCACAATTGTCTCCGGCGTAAAGCCATCCTCTACCGCAGCTGCGTAAACAAACGGCTTGTAACACGAGCCAGTTTGCCGCAGCCCTTGTGTGGCGTTATTAAATTTGCTCGTATGAAAATCATAACCGCCAACCATCGCCACGATTTCCCCGGTTTTAGCATTAATTGTAGTAATAGCAGCCTGCACTTCCGGGGGTTGGGTCAGTTTCACCTGAAGAGTTTCGTTCTCGTCATCGACCTCAAGCACCTCAAATTCCGCTAAATACCCGGCTTTGAGTTCGCGCGAAGGAGTTTTTCCGCTCCGTTGCGTTTCCTTGGATGTTAATTTCGCGGTGTATTTCCCAAAACGAACGTCAGCTGAATCATCACTCTTGTTGATTTTCATCACCAAGCCTTTGATAAATTCTCCCTTTCGAAATTCGTCACCATACCAATCGGCGTGCTTAAAACTTCTAAGTTTAAGCTCGATCTGTTTAGGGTCTGTCAAAGGGTCGTTGTTCTGGTCCGTCAAAACGTCCAAATACTCTGAGCGCCACTTTCGGTTGCGGTCATAAGTCCGCAACCTTTTGCGAACAACACTCGTTGCAATTTGCTGAGCTTCAACATTAATTGTTGTGTAAACCTGAAGTCCCCCGAGAGCTACACGGGTTGTATATTTGTTGTCGAGATATTTTCTAACTTCCTCAACCGGATAATCCCAGGCAGTAGATTTCGGCAGCGATTGATAATAAGCAGAATCTGCGAGCACTATCGGTCTCGACTTCGCAGCGTTTGCTTCAGCCTGCGAAATGTATCCATATTTTGCCATTTGATCCAAGACGATATTCCTACGCTCTTTCGCCTTCTTCATATTTCGCGTCGGCGAAAAATCCGATGGTGCCTTTGGAATCGCAGCAAGCATCGCAGCTTCTTCAAGATTGAGATCCTTTAGTGTTTTACCAAAATATGTACGCGAACCAGCTTCAAAACCGTATGCCCCGGCACCTAAGAAAATGTAGTTCATATACATTTCGAGAATCTGCCGTTTTGTGTAAAAGCGTTCGATCTCAAGAGCCATCAACCACTCATTGAATTTCCTGGTGTAGGTCTGGTCGGTGGAAAGGAAGAGATTCTTCGTAAGCTGCTGGGTAATCGTTGAGGCCCCTTCCTTGCTGCCAGTCGTAACATTTTTCAAAATGGCGCCGCCGAGACGATAAGGATCGACGCCCATATGATCGTAAAACCTTATATCCTCGATCGATAGAAGCGCATTTTCAACAACCTTAGGAATGTCCTTTTCCTTGATCGGGATTCTTTTTTCAATAGCGAATTCAGCCAAGATGGTCTCACCATCATCGGCATAAATTTTTGTAACCTGGGGCGGACGATATGTAGCGAGCGCCGACACCTCAGTGGCGTAACGCGAATTGTTTAGGTAATAAGAGCCAAGTATTCCCGTCAGACCACCAGCAGAAAGAGCTAACATTAAAGCCAGCGGAAACCAAACTATGGTCCAAAAATTCCTCTTCTTTTTGGGAACGGATTTAACTTCTTTCGACTCAAAAATACTTGTATCTTTTGCCATACAAAAAACTCCTAATTGACAAATCGTCTCATTTTAACACTTATAACAAATCCAATTGCTATAAAGGTAGATAATATCGCAGAAAGTCCCGAGCTCATAAGCGGCAAAGGCACGCCTATCACCGGTAAAAAACCCAAAACCATTCCGACGTTAATAAAAATTTGAAAGGTCATACCGCCTGCAATGGCCATAATTACAATCATCCCTACGCGATCGGGCGACTGCCTTGCACCAACAATTAAACGAGATAAAAGCAGCGCGTAGGCGAGCAACAGGGAAACACACCCAACAAACCCTGTGTTTTCAGCAGTTACGGCAAAAATGAAATCGGTATGCGGTTCGGGGAGAAACTTGAGCTCGCTCTGCGAAACACCCTTATCACCCTTGATACCGGTAAGCCTTCCCTTTCCTACGGTGATAATCGATTGAAAAGTATGATAGCCATAACCTCTCGGATCCGCATTCTCGGGATCTAAAATCACCTCAATTCGCTGTCTCTGATAATCCTTGATCAAACCGGTTTGAACTCCAACTACATATGACGCCGGTATAAAAACAGCTGCTGCGACGAGGGTTATGAACACATATCGCATCCTCACGGCAGACAAGAAAAGTACGACTGCAAAAAGTGGCAAATACGTAATCGCCTGCCCTGAATCCGGTTCGAGCAGAATCAAAAATAGCGGTGCAGCCAGTATCCCGCATCCAATGACCAATTCCTTAAACCTGAGGGTGCCTAGTCTCCTGTTACCAAAATACCAAGCGAGCATCAATACAACCGGTATTTTTACAAACTCCGACGGTTGGAATCGCCCAATCAACGGAACCTGTAGCCACGCTCTTTGCCCATTTATTTTGACACCCAATCCGGGAATTAAGACCAACATCAATAAAACCAGTCCGATTACGTAAAAGATCGGCGCAGAATCAACCAGCCGGCGATAATCAGTGACGGCAACCGCCGTCATAGCAATCAGAGCGATTACCAAACCGTAAATCTGTTTCGACCAGTAGGATTGATGAGGCTGAGCATTGTAAATCTGCCAAACTCCAAACGCGACAATCACCACCGCCAAAAAAGCAGTGAGCCAATCAAAATCCCTAAACTGTCTTTTTTCGATTATCCCAACCATGTGTCAGTTAATCAGTCGCCTTCGCCACATTAGCGTCAGGGCTTGGAGATTCGGTCTCTTTCTTTTCTTCGTCCTTTCCTTCATCGTCACCGTCTGTCATATCGACCGACGCAGGATTTAAATATGCCTGAAACACCTTTTTCACTGCAGGGCCAGCATGATTACCACCAAATCCTGCATTTTCAATAATCGCGATAACGGAAAGCTCGGGATTGTAAGCGGGTGCAAACCCGACGAACCACGCATGGTCTTTGAGTTTCCCCTTATCCCTTCCAAGTTCCGTAACCTGCGCGGTACCGGTTTTTCCGGCGATTGGAAATCCCTTACCGATCGAAACATTCGTCGCTGTTCCACCAGCATTAACAACGCCGTACATTCCATCAAGAACGAGCTTGTTTTGTGCCTCGGTCATCTCAACGACCTTAAGCTCAGGGTGTTGGTAACTAACAGCCGGTTTTGCCTCTACAAAGTTAGCGGAATCCGCGTCACCAACAGCGCCAATTTCCTTGAATTCTTTTAGCAAATGCGGCACGTATAATTTTCCCTCGACCCCGACACTAGAAATCGCACGAATCATGGAAATAGGTGTAACCCAGACCGTGACCTGACCAATCGATGCAAAAACCGTTTCAATATCGATCCAGCGGCCACCGTATTTTTCTTCAACCGATTTTCGGTAATACTTGGGCGTCCGGCTCGTTTTCTCGTTTGGAAGGTCAACGCCGGTCGGCTTATCGTATTCGAAGTCTTCGACCATCTTGATCAGCCCATCGATACCCATTTTGAGCGCGAGTCGATAGTAGTAACCGTCACACGATTTCGTTATTGCGTATCTCAACGGCGGCATACCGTGGCTGCCCATACAGCGGGTAAACTTGCTTCCGATTTTTATCCCGCCATTACAAAGCATTCTTGATTCATCGACCGTAATTACACCCTGCCTTAGAGCTGCAACGGATTCGGGAATTTTCCACGTCGAGCCCGGCGGATACCTACCCTGAATCGCCCGATTGTAAAGCGGTCGTTCCTCATTCTGCCAATACGCGGCGATCTGTTTTCGACCTTCAGGGGTTGAGCTTCCCTGGACAAAAACGTTTGGGTCAAAAGCCGGAGCCGATGCCATCGCAATTATTTCTCCGTTGCGGGGATCAAGAGCAATAATCGCTCCTCGCTTCGTAGCCGAATTGGCAAGCTGCTGTTCGGCAGCTTTCTGGAGTCGTAAATCAATCGTCGTATATAAATCCTGTCCGGCCTGTGGCGGGACTGAGGCAATTTCGCTCTGTACCCGGCCGCGACTATCCACGATCACTTTTCGATAGCCCGGCGTTCCACGAAGCTGTTCGTCGTAATACTGTTCCAAACCGCCTTTCCCAAGAATGTCACCGGGACGAAATCCCTTTTCCTGATACTCGGGTCGCTCGAGTTGCCGCGAACTGATTTCCCCTACATAACCAAGAACGTGTGAGAGTGTTTTTCCTTGCGGATAAAATCTTTGGGGTTGGAGCTCAATCCGAAGCTCGGGGTACTCAACTGAATGGGTTTCGACCCAGGTTATGTCCTGAAGGGTGGCGTTTTCCTTGATCACCATCGTTTCGTAATCAGGCCGCTTTTTAAGTAATCCCAGCCTTTCAACCAAAAACTCGTTGTCAATTCCGAGCCCCTTCGCGTAATCGTCGATCCTGTCGGTTACATCGATATTTTTGATCGGTTCGTTGTTGAGCGTCACATTGTAGGTAGAGCGTGAGTCCACCAACAAAATCCCATTTCGGTCAAAAATCGCACCACGTGGAGCCGGTATCTGAATAACCCTGATTCTCTGATTCTGCGCACGAGTGGCCAGATCTTCACCGCGGTTGATTTGCAGGTGGTAAAGACGCATTCCAAGAATCGCGAGCAAAATAAACCCCAGGATTTGAATTGTCGCGATCCGCGCGGAAAGGTTTTGTGAATAATCGTGCAAGTTCATGCTACTTTCGTCCTAAACGTATCGGATTTCGGCGTCGGCTCTGCCTTCGGGGTGCGAAAAAATCCCGTTTCCGGCGTTTTAGGTTTTCCGATGAAAAACTATCTAAAAATAGATAAATGAAAGTTCCGGCGATCGTAGTACCGATGAGTGTGTACGCCATCGTTATGAACAGCGGGCTCAGAAGCTCCTGCTCTAGTAAACGGTGCATCCCAAAATAAACTAAATCATCCAGCAAACAAGCACCTGCTATGACGGGTATCCTCAATAAAAGGTTGTCTAAGTAGACCCTGCGGGCAAGTTCTGAAACAACAAAAGCCACGAGCGTTTTCGAAAAACCATTGGCCCCCAAAAGACCTCCGCTTAGAGCGTCAACCGCGATTCCGGAAATCGTTCCAAAGAAAAGCGCTTTGATCGAATTTCGCTGAAGCGCCGCGTAAACAACGATAATTAGTGGAAAATCAATATAGGTAAGCGGCTCCGCAACGTTTCGAAGCGTCCATTGCAGAATAACCGCTACTATCAATGCTATAGTGATTTTCAGATTTTCCATCTGTTAAAACTACTTTTTCTCTTCTGCGTCTTCTGCCTTCTCTTCTTCCTTCACCGCGTTTGGCAAAACACTTTCATATTTCGGACGCTCCGGCGGATCGTATAGGAGAATCACAACCTCCTGCATCGAATAGATTTTAGCGCTCGGTTTAATAAAAATCTGGTGTGGAACCGTCGCTGACCCGGTCCTCACTTCCTCTATCTCGCCGAGTCTTAATCCGGGAGGATAAACTCCACCCTGTCCCGTTGTGTAAACGATATCGCCAACCTTTACCGGCATGTAACCCGGTACATAGCTCATTTCAACCCGATTTTTCCCAGACCCCTTCACAACGCCGATCGCATTTGAAGTGCCGAGTTCACCGACAATTGCTCCCATTCCGGATCGTTCGCGTGTAATCATATCGATCTGTGCAGTCAGCGGGCTAACAGCCGTTACACGTCCGACCAATCCACCGTTTACCACAACGGGCATATTCAGTTTTACGCCGTCGAGGCTTCCGCGATTAACTACGGCCGTATTAAACCAGGCCGATGGATCACGCCCGATTACCTGCGCTGGCAAAACCGTATATTCCGAAGCCTGCTTCAAATCAAGTAAATTCTTGAGTCGCTTGTTTTCAACCGTGAGCTCTTTTGTTTCCTGAACTTCGACTTCGAGTTCTTGAATTTTTTGTTTTAATTTATCGTTTTCGGATTGAGCGGAGCGTAGGTTAACAAGATATTCAAAATATTCGTTCGCGGCAGTAGTCAATGAGGTGACTGGCGATTGAATAAATTGCGCTGCGGCTTGAGCCCAAACTCTGATTACGCGTTCCTCGCTTTCAGCCCGGGCATCGTACGCCATCAAAACGAAATTGCCCAAAAGGAGTGCCAATAGCAACCAAGGCGTAAGTCGCCAAACTTCTTTTTGACTTCTTTCTACTGCCATTACCCAGCGACCAGCGGGCGGTGGACAGTGAGCAGCTGCTTTTCTGACTACTGATCACTGACTACTGACCACTATTTTAGCTACCTGTCATTAGGGAATTATCCCATTTCACACGTTTGAGGAGCTCGAAATCGGAAAGCATTTTTCCGGTTCCAAGTACAACCGACGAAAGGGGATCGTCCGATACGACAACCGGCAAACCGGTTTCAACCATCAGTCTCTTGTCGAGGTTTTTAAGTAATGCGCCGCCACCGGTTAATACTATTCCGCGCTCGACTATATCGGCCGAAAGCTCAGGGGGCGTCCTTTCAAGCGCAACTCTTACAGCGTTTATTATTGTCGAAACGGAATCAGAAAGCGCCTCGCGGATTTCTTCGTCTGTGATCGTTACGGTTTTCGGAATTCCCTCAATCAAATTTCGTCCGCGAACTTCCATAGAAAGCGGTTCTTCGAGCGGGAAACCAGACCCAAGCGCGATCTTAATCGCCTCAGCGGTTCTTTCTCCGATCAGCAAATTATATTTGCGTTTAATATACTGCGTGATCGATTCGTCCATTTCGTTACCCGCAACCCTTACGGCACGCGAGTAAACAATTCCCGAAAGAGAAATCACAGCGATATCAGTCGTTCCACCGCCGATATCGACAACCATATTTCCGTGCGGTTCGGTAATCGGGAGCCCGGCACCAATCGCGGCCGCCATTGCCTCTTCTACTAGATAAACCTCACTTGCCTTTGCGCGATAGGCCGAATCTTCAACGGCTCGCCGTTCAACCTGCGTAATCTCCGATGGAATCCCGATCACAACCCTCGGACGAACCCAAGATTTCCCGTTGTGGGCTTTGCGTATAAAATGCTGAAGCATTTTTTCCGTAACTTCGAAATTCGCGATCACGCCGTCTTTCATCGGACGAATCGCAACGATGTTTCCAGGTGTTCGACCAAGCATTTCCTTTGCGTCGCGACCAACGGCTTCTACCTGATTCGTTATCTTATTAATCGCAACAATTGATGGCTCACTTACGACAATTCCTCGCCCGCGCGCATAAACTAGTGTATTCGCTGTGCCAAGATCGATGGCCAGATCGCTTGAAAATAAACTAAATAGAGACTTAAATGGCATTCTTCTTGATAAACTTCTGTCTAAATTTTGATAATTAATCTGTCGGTTTTTGAAACGAAAAAAAGGATGCCCGAAGCAACTTCGAGCGCCTGTTTGGGGATGACCTTCGCACCAGACAATTAATCAATAAGCATACACCAATTTAGTAGGATTTTTCCATCAGACAAGCTTAAAAAACTATTTTATTTTAAAAAAATCACGGGGGGATTGGAATGAGGAAACCCACAGTATCACGAGCACATTTTCAGCGTTGCAAAATCACCGAGGCAAACACCCAATTTGCTTACCTATTTACTTGCGCAACCGCGTTTCGAGGTTATTTTCCTTAAGAGAGTTACCTGTCGCTCGCTGGAGCTCAGCGATTGCTTTGTTAAGTTCAATCCTTGCCTGTAGTTCCATGCTTCGCGCAACGATCAAGGCGGTTTGCCGCTCCAATACCTTATAAATATCCGATAATCCCTCGTTTAACTTTCGCTGTTCGGATTCGTGTTGCTTTTCGCTGTTTTCCCGGGAAATCGCTGCGGATCTTAATCTCGCTTCAGCAGTTTTTATCGATTGGAGCGCGTTTCTTACGTCAACCTGAATTGCTTGTTCGAGTTGCTGTCTTTGAACCTCAATCCGCTCGCCCTGTACCAGACTCTTCCCAAGAAACGCTCGCTGAGCCTTGCCATCGGGAGCAAATCTAAACGATACCCCTACTCTAAAAGTAGGGTAGCGATTCGCAAAAATATCGCTTACAGAGCTAAAATAACCTCCAGTCAAACTGCCTGGCACACTTTGCGGAGGCGCGATCGGTAAAGGGTTGATTGGTTGCATCGTTGGGTCCAAAGCATTGGCTCTTACAATCACTTCGTTGAGTTTTTCAGTCGAAGCTGTGTTTGAGAAAAAGCTTGCGGCGTCCGGGTTCGCTGTTCCCGAAATTCCATTGGATGTATAGCTCGCTACGAAATTGATCTCTGGATCGAGTGCTTCCTTGTAAAAACGCTGATCGTATTCGTTGATCTTTTTCGAAACATCGAGAATATCCACCTCGATTCTGTTTTCAAAAGCAAGCTCGAGAGCCTCCGGTAAAGAAGTTTTCGGCTTATCGAGCTCAACTTCATCAGTCGGGACAAGCGATTCGCTCCAAATCGGATCATTTCGATCCTCTGCGATCAGGCCTTTCAAAACATTCTCAGCGCGGTTTACATTCTCAAGCGCTATGTAAACATTTTGCTCCAGATTCGCAACCTGAGTTTGGGCGGCGATAATATCTACCGGTGCCAAAACTCCTTCATTTACGAGCCTCCGATTATGTGCGAGCTGTTGTTTCGCGTCGCGTACTCCCTCTTTCTGAACCTGCAGGTTTCGAAGTGTGTATGTTAAATCCCAATAGGCACGCTGCACGGTAACCGTAATCTCGATCGCCTTCTTTCGAAACTGTTTGTCGGTCAGCGATAGGTTTTGCTTCGCGAGTTCAATTACGCGGCGCAGGTCATCGCTTTTTCTCCCGCGAAAAAGCGGTTGGGTGACCTTAAACTGAAACGAAGAATCGAATTGCGGGCTGAGAATTGAGATTGGATTGTCAGTAGTAAACCGTCGATTCTTGAAGCTAAATTCATATTGCGTTCCGTGTTTTTTTAGTATGCCTTGATAGCTAATGTCGGCAACGATTGAGGTGTTTGTCGTCGTCGGGCTTGGATTAAAAATGCTCACATTTGGCGAAACTGCTCGTTCGAAATAGCTGTTCCCTACAATTCGCGGCGTGAAAGCCAGGTCAGACGCCTGTAAATCAAATTCCGCGATCTTCACGTCCTTTCGAGACACTTCAATATCCTTGTTGTTTTCAAGGGCTTTGACAATTGCTTCGCGCAGTGCGATCGGTCGTTGAGACAACATATCTACCCCAACCCTACCCAGTTCCGGAAGTTGCTTATCGGCGCTTTCATAATCAGGTGCAATGCTCGGCACACCCTTCAAATTTTCCGGTTTTACGTTCCGTCCGTCTTGGACCCCTTTTACGGGCGTCGGAATCGGAGTCGGTGTTACCGAGGGAGAAACACTTTTCGCAGCCGAGATTGGCGTTGGGGTCGGTGTTGGAGTAGGCGTCGGGCTTTGCGCATATCGCTCAGCCGAGCCGAATAGAGTCAGTGCCGGCAATAAAATTAACGTGTACGAAATACTGTGTATGTACTGCTTCATAAACTCAAACCTCTCAAAGGTTTAACCAATAAACTGTGTATAAATAAATCCACCTAAAATAAAAATTAACCCGCCGATTTCGCCCGCTATCAGGGTGTACATAAAGTACGTTGTCGCAAAATTTCTTTCGCTAAACATATTTTCGGTCCGGTTTAGGAAACCTTCTGTCACGTAAGCGATTACTGTTATCGCAAAATAGGCCAATGGAAACCCAATAATCACGAGCTGCCAAACAACGCGAAACGGCGAAAAATAAATCAAAGCGGCGATTACCAAACTCGCAAAGCTGTAAAAGAAAGATGTGCGATGAGCAATATCGACGTAGACCGGTGCTCGGTGCTTACGCGAACTCATTATCTTCGAGTATTTCCAAACACCGGTAACCATCCCGCTTAATAGAAACAGCCCTGAAAATAGCAGCGAGATTTTTACTGCCAACGGTAGAATCATCTATAAAGCCTCCACCCTTTTTTTGATCGCCTCATTCATCAATCGATAACCTTTCTGAATTTTTTCGCCCTGGATCGCCCAAATCAACCGAACCATCCACCCTGAAAAATCTTCCCCGTGAATAAACTTTACACGCCCTTCTCCAAGCTCCTCGATCATATAAAAATGCTCGCCGCGAAATATACCGAGCGGCATTTTGCCGACCCAGCGAAGTTCGCGATTTGGTTCCGCCTTTAGAATCGTTGGCGTAAACTTCTGCGCCTGAGCATCCGGTATTTGTACATCGATCTTTACCTTCTCGCCTTCTTTTGGCTTGCCAACAACGGATGTCACAAACGGATTCCACTCCCCAAACGAATCAAAATCCGTTAAGACGCTCCAAACTTTCTCCGCCGGAGCATTGATCACAATCTCGGTTCTTATCTGCTTTTTCATTCTCGCCAATAAACCCGATCTATTTTCCTAATAGATTCGTTATCGAACTCGCCGTCTCCGCCGTCTTTCTACGCACAACCTCCATCCCTTTTGTCATACCCTGAAAAACCTTCAGATTGCCCAGATCATCGAAATAGGAGTAGAAAACCGGTACCGCCAAGAGCGTCAGCAAAAGGCAAAGCGCCTGTCCGCCAACGATCAAGACACCTACCGACCGGTTCGTTCCCGCACCCGCACCAGAGGAAAGTACGAGCGGCATCATTCCCGCAATCAAGGCAATTGTCGTCATCAAAATCGGCCGCAAACGATCACGGTTACCCTGCATGATTGCGTCGTGACGGCTTAGCCCCTTCTCTCTCAGGTTGCTGATATGGTCGATCACCAGAATCGCGTTTTTCTTAACCACTCCGAAAAGCAGGAGCAGCCCAAGCCCTGAGAAAATATTCACAGTTTGCCCGGCAATCAGGATCGAGAGAATCCCAAACGGAACGGCAATCGGAAGTGTCAACAGAATCGTAACTGGGTGGATAAACGATTCGAATTGCGCCGCCAAAACGATGTACATGAAAATGAACGACAGAATAATCGCGAGCAAGAAATAGAACCCCGCCTTGCCGAGTTCCTTCGATTGCCCGACGTATCCAGCCTTATATCCTGGCGGAACATTGAGATCCTTAACCGCCCGATCCAAATCTGCTGTGATCGCTGTCGCCGATCCGCCCGGTCTCGTGTTGGCAAGTATTGTTACCTGCCTCTGCCGGTTGATCCGGTCGATCGCCGATGGGCCGGTTCCCTCTTTCGCTTTTACGACGTTGTCGAGAGTTACCGTTCCCAGTTTTGTCGAGGGAACGACTAGTTTCTCTAGACTTTCAATATTGCTCCTTGAATCGGTTTTCGCCCTTACGTGAACCTCGTATTGATCGGTCCCCTCGTTAAAGGTCGTCGCCTGCTGTCCTGCAACCAGGATATTCAGCGCCTGCGAAACATCGCCGACTCTTACGCCCAAATCAGCCGCCTTTTTCCGATCTACCTCGAGCTGCAACTCAGGCTTTCCGCTAATCAGCGTTGTATCTACATCGACCGCATCTTTGTTGTTTTTCAAAACCTCAACGAGTTTTTCAGAATATTTCTCAAGCTGTTTCAAATCGGGCCCGCCGATTACAAACTGAACGTTCGCGTTTCTAAAACCACCGCCCGAAAACGCCTGAACGATCTGGACCGCCGTTCTAAGATCAGGTGGATATTTCGCCAGCAGATCACGCGCCGCAGCCATCAATTCTTCCTGTGATTTCGAGCGGTCGCCGACTTCGGTTAACTTGACGTAGATAGTACCTGCATTTACAACCCTTTGCTGCCCACCGCCGACCGTAATTAGCGTGTCCGTGACTCCTTCGAGTTTGCGTATGTCGGTCGCGATTCGCTCCATCAAAACCGTCGAGGCTTGAAGCGAGGCACCTTCCGTAGTTCTGACAGAGACTTCGAATTGCGACTCATCATCTACCGGCAAAAAGTTCTTACCGACAAACATAAACAGCGGAATGATGCTTAAAACTACCAGCAAACAAGCCAACGCGATCACCCAACGATGGCTCATCGAAAACTCAAGCATCTTCGCGTATGTCCGGTCAATGAGCTTGTAAAAACGCCCATCCTTACTCCCGCTTTCGACCACTGTCGCGGGTGCGGAGTTCCGAGTTTCGGGTTCAGCGCTATCTGATCCATCTTCCGCTTCCTCGTTCAAGATAAGAGTTTCTTCCGCATCAGTTTTAGTTTCATTTGTGATAGCCGCTTCGTTTTCTGATTCAGCCTTACTCAAATTGGCCCGCTGAGACTCCGCATCATCCCCGCCGCTTATTAACGCTTTGGGTTCTGTGTCCTCTTCCAACTCTGAACCCTGAACTCCAAACTCCGAACTTTCTTCCTTCGGTTTCCATTTGATCAAACGGGCTGCCATCATCGGCGTCAGCGTAAAAGAAACGATCAGTGAAACTCCGATCGCGAATGCCGAGGTCAGTCCAAAACTCGACATAAAACGTCCGACGATTCCGCCCATAAAACCGATCGGCACAAATACTGCCATCAGCGACAGTGTCGTTGCCAAAACTGCAAGACCTATTTCCCGTGTACCCTCAATCGCTGCTCGATAGGGCGACATCCCCTTTTCCTCTATGAAACGATAGATGTTTTCGAGCACCACGATCGCATCGTCAACGACGATTCCGACCATCAAAGTAAGCGACAGCATAGTGATCATGTTGAGCGTATAACCCATTACATACATTGCCGCAAATGTTGATATGATTGAAGTTGGAATAGCAATTGCCGCGATCAGAGTTGAGCGGAAATTCCAAAGAAAGAGGAAAATTACAATCGTCGCGAGAATACTTCCGATGATTAAATGCTCTTCGATTGCTTCAAGAGATGCTTCAATGTTTAGAGAATTATCACCTACTACCTGAAGCTTATATCCCTTCGGCAGGGTCGGCTCAATCTCCTTTAGAACCTCCTTAACCTCATGAGCAACTGCGACTGTATTTTGTCCGGATTGTTTCGAAACAATTAGCGTGACAGCCGGTTTACCGTTTAAGAAAGACTGCGAACGCAATTCCTCCGTCCCATCCTCAACCGTACCAATGTCTTTTATCTTTACTTCGTAACCGCCACGATTCGCGACGATTAAATTCTCAAAATCTTCAACCTTGCGAATCTTACCCAGTGTCCGTATGTTTACTTCGCGGGCGCCTTCATCAATCCTTCCCCCGGGAAATTCTATGTTCTGAATCCGCATCGCAGCGGTTACTTCAACCGGCGTAATATTGAAGGAACGCATTTTTGCTGGATCAACCCAAACATTTATTTGTCGGTCGCGCCCGCCAACGATCTGTATCTGCCCGACACCATTTACCGATTCGATCCGTTCTTTAACTTCCTTCTTCGCAACCTCGGTTACGTTTTTAAGACTCGTATTTGCCGCAACCACAATTCGCAGAACGGGCGCCGCGCCTGAATCAAGCTTTAAAACCGTCGGCTGCTCTGCCGTTTCTGGAAGATTCGGAATTACGGTCTGTATCTTATTTTCAACCTCTTGCGCCGCAACATTTACGTCCTTCGAGAGTTGAAACTGAACAAACACCTGACTGATCCCTTCAATCGAAGTAGACCGCAATTCGTCTATTCCGCTAACCGTATTGGCCGCTTCCTCGATTTTCTCAGTAATCTCGGTTTCGATTTCCACAGGAGACGCTCCCGGGTTTACGGTCGTAACCGTAATCGTCGGAAAGTCCACCTCAGGAAATAAATCTACTCCCAAAGAGAAAAACGAAAATGCCCCTACAACAACGAGTGATAAAATCAGCATCGTTGCAAAAACCGGACGCTTAACACATATTTCTGCTAACCACTGCATAATTACTGGTGGTTCAGAGTTTAGGGTTTGGAGTTCTGAGTTCTTCTACTTGAACTTACTTCCCTTTAAATCTGAACCTCTAAGATACTTAATAAAACCACCTAGCAAGCTGCCAATTTCACTCAGTTCTTTATAGATTTCGTCAAACTGTTCTTGCGTTAAATAATCCTGGTCAAATGCAACATAGAGTTGCGAACGGGTTTCTGCACAAGATGCTTTAGCAATCGTCAGGAAATTAACGAACTCCCTGTTTCCTTCCCGTTCGAATCCCTCGGCAATATTCGACATGATCGAAACAGTCGAACGCCGGATTTGGTCACGCAGTGCAAAATCCCTGCTAAACTCGCCAACTTTCGTCAAAGCATAAATTTTGCCGGTCGCCGTCCGAGCAAGCTGCCAGGATTTAATGTCTTCAAATTTCTCGATCTTCGCCATTTTTAGCTGATACTACTTTCTTGACCCTGAACCCCGAACTCTGAACCCTAAACCCGAACCCTCTATTGCGCCACAATAACCCCATCCCCTAACTTATCTACGTTGCTGATCGCTACAACCTCGTTTTCCTGAACGCCGAGTTTGATCTCGATCATGTCGTCTTCAAGTAGGCCCGTCTGCACAACGCGTTCATTTGCGATTCCATCTTTAACAACAAAAACAAGATTTCGTTCACCGTCAGCCTTTACCGCTCGTGCCGGAACCATCACGGCAGACTCGGGTTGCGACTGCGTGATCCTCACAGTTGCAAACTGCCCGGGTTTAAGTAACCCGCCGACATTTTCAATCTCCGCCTCAACCGTCAATGTCCGCGACTGAGGATCGAGACTCGGGAGACTTCGCACGACGGTGCCGGCAAAATTTCTGTCCGGATACGCCGAAACCTGTGCTGAAACGCCTTGTCCTACACCGACCTTCCCGATTGATTGCTCTGGTACATCTATTTTCAAACGCAGGATCGCAGTGCGAACAATAGTCGCGATTTTCACGTTTGGCTGGTTTGGTGAAATGTACTCGCCGGGATCGGCATTTCGCTCGGAAATGTAGCCGCTGATCGGCGCATAAATAACATTGTCGCTAACTCCCTTTTTCGCCTGATCAACCTGGGTTTGAGCTGTCGCCATTGCCGCTCTCGCATTTCCAACCTGAGTCCGCGCAGATGCAACTGCCTTTTCGGCCGCCGTTATCGCCTTCATCGCAACTGCCGCATTCGAACGCGCTTCGCTCAGCTGACCGCGCAAGGCGTCGCGCTGTGACTTTGCTTTATCGTACGCCGAGCGTGAAACATCGCCCGTCGCTAAAAGCTTTTGATAGCGGCTCAATTCCTTTTCCGCTAATTCAAGCTGCGCCTTTACCGAGATCACCTGAGAAAAATTATTTATGTTAAACGTCTGCCCGTCTTTTACGCCAAGCCTGACCTGCGCCTGCCGCAAATTCGCGATCGCCTGGTTAACGCCCGCTTCTGCTGTTGAGATGGCTTTCCGCTGCTGCTCCACCTGCGCACGCGCTTGTTTTAAGCGTATCTGTGCATCGCCGGCATCGAGTTGTACGAGAGCGTCACCCCTGCGAACATAGCTGCCAACGTCAAAATTGACTCGAACAACTTTCCCTCCGATAGTCGGCGCGACATTCGACTCGGCGTCGCTCGAAAGTGTTCCGGTAGCCTCCAAATACGCCGGAATTTTTTCTATCTTCGCTAAGGCGGTTTCGACGTTTACAATTTGCGATTGATCGCTTTCCTTGTTGGCGTTTTCCTCTGCTGTCGAACCCCCGCAAGCTGAAAAAGTCAAAACCACCGAAAGTAATAAAAATGTTAATTTATATAACTGCATCTTCTTGTTTATTTCTTAATCCCGTTTAGTAAAATCTTCGCGAACTCCGTCGCTGCTTCTTCATCGGAAATTTTCAGAATTTTTTGATCCGTATCAAAAACAAGATTGTTTATCGAATGGTGTACAAACATCCCGGAAAACGCCCGCACTACAACACGAGGTTTCAATTCCCTAAACGCACCTTCTTTTTGCCGGAGTTTTATGTATCCGCCGACATGCTCATAAATTTCGTTTATTGAGCTTTCGATAAACGAAATCGCAAGGTCGTGTCCTTCCAAAGCCGAATACATCATCAAACGCACAAAGTCTGTGTCGTTGCGATGATTCTGAAGAGCGTTAAGCGCCAACGCGTAGAAAACTCCAAAATCATCCCGGTCATCAATCGCCTTCTGGAGCTTTTCAAACGGGTCTTTGAAAAGCGGGCCGCAGGATTTTTCGTCCAGGATGGCGTGGTAAAGTTCTTCTTTGTTCCTAAAATGTCTGAAAACCATCGCTTCAGAAATCCCCGCCTTTTTGGCGATTTTCTTCGTCGTCGTCCCCCTAAACCCGTTTTCGCTAAATAGTTTGATTGCTGTCTGGAGTATTTGCGCTCGCCGTTCTTCTCCTGTCATTCGCGAAGTCAAATTTTCGATCGTTCCGGTCAAAATAGCTTCTCCATTTAGTTAAGTAAGTACTTACTAACTTGTAAGATTCGCATTTCGTTGCTACGCTTGTCAAGTAAAAACCCACTGCCTTAGATCGAACTTTCCTGGCTTCGGATTCGTTACAACTTTTGGAAGACGATTTACATCCGAAAGCTGCGTGGGAAAAAGAGCGCGACGGTGTTTTTGAGTTTTTAGCAACCAATTGAATAAAGGAGTAAGTATAAAAATGTCAGAATTTGAAAAGGAAGTTGAAAAAGCTGAAAAGGAATTAGAGCAGAGTTTGATACCGGTTACCGACGAAGCGGCGGGCGATAATTTAGACGATGAGTATTTGGGGGATTTGAAAATGCAAGCGCAGGAATACGGACAGAAGCTTCAGGATGCTGCTGAAAAAGCGAAAGATTATGCGGGCGAAAAGCTAACGCAGGCGGGTGAAAAGTTTAACGAACTGAAGGAAAAAGATCCGAAGGAATTGGTTGATGATGCGAAGGAATACGCAAAGAAAAATCCTGGTCAAACGATTCTGATTTCTGCAGGAATTGGTCTTCTGTTAGGGATGCTTTTCCGCGGAAGGAAGTAAATCTTGATAAATTTAACGTGTAAGGCGATCCTCATTGGATCGTCTTTTTTTTGCTTCTGGTTTTTCAGTCAGGTCAAACACGACCTGCAATCCACACTCATCGACAACCCTAAAATTTTCCCTGAGCTCATTTTCAAAACCTGGAGTTCGATAAAGTTTGTTCTTTTCGGCAAGAAAATAGATTGCTCCCCGCTCGGCGTATTTGCGTACCTGGTATAACGATTGCTGTTCATTACAAATATTAAATCCTTTGCGTCCGAGCCAGTAAAACATACAGGATGCGTTGTAAGCAACGGGCTTGCCGTGCGGATCAAAACATGGCGCACCTGAAACCAATATCAATCCCGGCTTTCGAAGTTTCGGCGCAAATCTTTCCGAACAGTCCAGGGATTCTGATTTAACTAGGTGCTCGTACGTATCCGCCCTGATTCCCTTGAGCTGGGTCAAAAACAAAGCAGCAAAAGCGATCAACAACGCCGTGAAGAGCAAGAGAGTTTGTGTGTTCGAATGGGAATGAATCCTACGATAGATACCTTCGAGCTTCTCGCCGCGAAAAAGAAAAGCCGCCGAAGTCTAAACTCCGACGGGCCTATAGAAAATCTGCATCACAATTAATTTTGAAATGCGCTGTCCTGATGTGCAGCTCTCTTTCTCTTGTTCGCTGCTCGCCACGTGCCAACCCCCTCTTTTAGCAGCCCAAAGATCGTCGACCGATTCGCAAACAGCAGTTTGACCCAATCCATTCTGCGCATCTGCGGAAAATAGATTCCCCTGAAAAACACACGCGCGACAAAATGACTGATCCTCGATTGAATCGGAGAATCCTTGATCGACTCCAGCGCGGCAGCATTTCGCTCCGGACTGTAAGATCTCGACCAGGCATAATCAACCTCGGCTTTCGCTTCAGAAATCTCCATTTTCGAAGGCTTGTGAGCCATCAAAAACGGGGCAAACTCAAGCCAGTGTTTTGGACGAGCCAGCCGCCCTTCCTTCTGAAGTCTTTCGTAAAGCGGTGTCGCCGGAAACGGAGTCAGCTGACCAAAAACCGGCAATCCTGGAGCCCAACTCTCGATCTCATCAACAGTTCGTTTCGCAACCCCCTTCGTGTCGTTGTCCATTCCGAAAATGAACGAGGTGATCGCATAAATGTCTCTTTTCGCAAGTCGGTCTAAAACCTCTTTGTAATCGCCGGGCCGCGAGAAATTCTTGTTAACCGAAGCCATATTATTGGGATCAATCGATTCCATTCCGATGAATATCCACTTTCCGCCTGACTCCTGAATAAGATCAACAAGTTCTTCATCTTTCAGAAGATTCGCGCTGATTTGCGCCACCCAGGGCAGCTGAGCCCCGGCGTTTATGATCTCGCGCAGAAGCCCCTTAAGTCGCTTTTTGTTTATTGCGAGATTATCGTCGATAAAGAAAACGGCCATCTGACCCTTTTCGCTCTTTGCCCGTTTCTTAAGCCTTAGAAGTTCCTCAACCACGCTTTCGTTTGTTCGAAACCTGATAGAATCGCCAAAAAACCCGGTCACCGTACAAAACTCACATCCATACGGACACCCGCGTCCGGTTTCTATCGGAACGACAAAGAATTTCCCCCAACCCTCTCCGAGTTTAGACAACAGCGGACGAGCAAATTTCGGAACAAGACTAAATTGATCCAGATCCAAAGTCTCCCACGGAATATGTGGATATGGCTGAAGAGTCGGTTTTACATCATTCCCTTTTTCATCAAACTCCGGCTGGTAAATGTCTTTGAGTTCACCATTTACGGCATCTTCGATCATCAACGGCCAAGTCGCATCGGCTTCTCCAAGCGCAACCGCATCAGCGTAACGCTTCCCGCCATCTCTACCAAGTGCCTCATCAGGACACTCAGTTACGTGAGGTCCGCCCATGACTACCTTAAATCCCGCACCGCGCAACGCATCGGCAACCTTGTAGGCCCTTGCAACCATCCGCGTCATCGCGCCGATTCCAACCAATCCGATATTTTCGTTGCGGCAAAACTCGATTAACTCTTCGCGGGTCATCGATTTTGCGTTGCCGTCGATTAAAATTACTTCGTGTTCCCTCGGAGTCAATGCTTGAAGCAAAAACATCCAAAGATGCGGCATAAAATTGCGGGTTATCCCGTTGTCCGGGTTATATAAAAGAATTTTCATTTGTGGTCTCGATCGTTGGGGGTAACATGCGTGCTTTGGCTAAACCTAGGCACACATGTTAAATAGGTTGAAAAATAAACCAACTACCAACGGTTTCGTCCACCACCGCCGCCACGATTTTCACGTGGCTTTGCTTCGTTCACTTTCAGCTCACGACCATCGAGTTCCTTTCCGTCAAGTTCGGAAATCGCTTTTTGTCCTTCTTCCTGGCTAGACATTTCCACAAAGCCAAAGCCTCGCGAACGTCCAGTGTCACGGTCGGTAATCACGTTCGCAGACTCTACCGTTCCAATTTCGCCAAAATAGTCTTCCAAATCCTGTTCGGATATATTAAATGAAATGTTTCCTACGTATAGTTTCATAATTTAAAATGTACCTTGCCCCTAAAAAAGCATGGGGTGTAAAAAGAAGCTCGAATCGAATTGTATTTCGTAGAAACTATTGTCTCGGCGAAGAATCGGTGTTCGTGTGCTCGTCTTAAGCTGCTTCTATCGTTATAAACAGCCAACTCTCAGTTATCCAAAAACGCCGTCGAGTTTGAAACAAGCACAAAAAGTGCGAGAGAAGGATTAGTAGTAATGACTATGCACGTTTAAAAGTGATTATGCAAGCTTATTTATTTGTCTGTCTAAGTGTAAACATTGTTAAATGGTGCAGGGTTTTGTAAGATAGTCTACGGAGCCTTTGAGCTTCAAAACTCAAGAACTCAGGAGCCACCTTATGTCACAACCCTTCCTCTTGTTCATTTTGCTACTTTCTGTTTTGATGCTGTATTTGGGCTTATCTAACGTTGATATGACAAAACCTCTGGTAGAAGCAATGAGTCCAGGATTGATCTTTTGGTTTGTAGTATTGGTTATCAGTGCCGGCAAACTCTTTCCTGGAAAAGCTAAGTAGTTAACTCGTCAACCTCCGATAAATATTCGGCAACTTCTCCGGCAAACTCAACACATCATCGATTATCGTGTACCCAACTTCACCGTACAAATCCTTGAGTTCCTGCTCCGAATCCCGGTCAATCGTTATGCAGAAAGGCGTTACCCCGCTCATGCGCGCTTCAGTTAAAGCCTCACGAACGTCTTCCTTTGCATATTTTGCGTCTCCGTAATCATGATCGTAGGGTCTGCCGTCAGTAAGAATAATCATCAGTTTGGTGCGAGATTCCTGGCTCAATAATTTATGGGCGGCATGTCGAATAGCGGCACCAAGACGCGTATTGTTTTGAAACGTAATCCCGCCGATTCGACGCTCGATCTCCTCAGAATAGGTCTCGCCAAAATCTTTGACGACGTAAAATTTCACATTTCGTCTGCCCTCGGATGTAAAACCGTTGATCGAATAAATGTCGCCCACGGCTTCGAGCGCCTCGCTCATCAAAACCAATCCTTCTTTTTCGATTTCGATAATTCGCCTTCCCGGATGGGTATATGGTTGAAGTGGATTTCGAGTAATTGTTCGCGCAGTCGAGGAAGATTGATCGAGCAAAAGAGAAACCGCAACGTCGCGCTCTCGGCGGAGCCTTTTTGTGTAAAGTCTTTCGGATTGCTGTCCGTCCGCTCGTTTATCGACACAGTAGTCAATTACAGCATTCAGATCATACTCCTCGCCGTCCAATTCACGGTTGATCTTTGTAAGGTTTTCGGGCTTCATCAGTTGAAACTGATGCCTGACGGAAGAAATCACCCCGCGATAACGACTCCTCGCAAGTTCGACAAAATTACGATCGCCCTTTCTCACATGCTTTTCAATCACGCGGCACCAATCCGTCCGAAAATCTGCCAACTCCCGATCCCATTCGTCGTACGAAAAAGCCTCATCGCCCGCTTCAAGAGGCTGCTCAGGCATGTCGTTAAACGCCCAATTCTCCGAACCAGATAAATCCTGTGGGTCGCCGTCTTCATCATCTGTTGTATTCCATGCGTTAAAGAGATCGCGGATATCTTCCCGTGATTTCGGCTCTCGTTTTACCTGCGATTCCGTAACGGCTTCGCCCTCAGCCTGGGTTTCCGAGTATTCACCTTCCTCATGTTTTTCGTCAGAAGGTTCCTGTTGGGTTTCCTCCGGAGTGATATTTTGGAAAAGGTTATAAACGCGGCTCGTCGCCATTATTGAATCAGCAACCGTTGGCGAAGAATTTTCAGCCTCAGAGGCTTCAGATTTCTGACTGCGTATCGCGGCATCAATAACGGTTTCTATCTCCGAAAGGACCTGACCGTAAAACTGCTTTGCGTCGTCAGTCGCTCCACCACACATCGTAATTTGAAAAAGGAGTTCAAAAGGAACCTGCTCGACGGGTAAGTCAAAAATATATGGCCTGCGCTCACGTAAAAACTCCTGCATCAAGTCAAGATCTTTTACGAGACCCCGATAGGTTTGGCGCAAAAATGAATCAATTCGTGCGTTTTCCATTGTGCCAAATATTTTCCTTGCGAGGGACACTTCCGGAAAAACTTTTAAGACCGCTTTATAATCCGCGTTTTTCGGAACTCGCTTTTGTTGTTTTTCAAATTCCTTTCTGAATTCCTCCTCGCTAAGTGCTGTTTCGCCTTTCTCCACCTCCTCGATATATCCCGCCAAAGAAAACGCATCCAGCTGCTCAGCTGAAGCACTATATCGTTCGTTAAGTTCTACAAAGGCGGCTTCTAATTCAACTGTCCCAGCCGCAAAAGTTCCAAACTCAATCTGACCCGCACCGTGAGCAGCAAGCACTTTGTATAGTCTGAAGTCCAAATTTTCGTTATCAAATTCATTTACATTTGAGGGTAAGTATATGGTTTTACCATCCCCAATTCTCGATTCCTGCGGCATTGCCGAAAGGGGGGCGATTTCGACCTCTTTGCCGGTCAAACCTTCCACATAAATACGTAAAACGGTTTGAATGCTCTCGAGCGGCAATCCTTCCTGAGCCTCCTGTAGCAACTCGTTTGACCGCCTTGTTTCAAGCGCGAAAAATGATCGCCGTGCCTTAGGTGATACCTCCTGTTTTGTGGCAAGCCCTGTTTGAGCCCACTCTTCAAATTGTTCGAGCGAAACCTTCTTGAGCGCCTTTGCACTCGACCGAAACGCTGCAAGCGCGCTTTCAGCATCGGTCTCAGCGACTTCGCGAACGAGATCCAAAACGCGTTTCGAAATTTTTATCGCGTCGTCACGGTTTTTAAGCTGTCCGATCTGCGAAAAAAAATTCGGGCTCGAGCGCAGCAGCGAAATCAAAACAGCGTTTCCGTGCTCGGCAAATTGCTCCAAGACACCGCACCATTTATCAAAAACCGCATCAAATTTCTCAAGCGTTTTGCCGCCAGATGTAACGAAGTGGAGAGTTACGCTTCCGCCATATCCTAAAAACTCGTTTGCCCGCGTCATCAAAAGCGTGGCATTTTTGGCCGATAGATTCTCAAATACCTTGGGCAGGCTCGACCACAAATCCGCCGTCATACCGCCGGTTCGGTTAGCAAATTGAGAAGCCAGCTTTAAGGTTGCCTCCGCTACCGGGGGCTGATCATCACCATATTTTTCAAGGGTGCTTGCGACCTCCGGCGTTTTTTGTAAAAAGTCGGCTGAGTGCTTAGCAGAGCGCCCCGCAATCTCCGAAGCAAGCGCTAAAATATCAACGAATAATTCCGCGTCATCAATCTCCTTTGCTAAGCCGGGAATAAGTTCAAACGTTTCAAGGGTAATTGTGCTTGAGAGGATTAACTGCCGCGAACATATTTGAAAAACATAAGGTCGCGCCGCAGCCGGAACTTTTCTTAATCTTTGAATCCCATTCTGAAAAAACTCAACGCCCAGATCAGCACTGGTCATCGCAATTTTTCGCCCAATCTCGGCCCAGGCGCGTATATCGTCGGCGGACAAGAGTTTGGCGGCTTTCGGTACGGCTTCTACGAATTCTCTGCTCACGCGAAGCGAAACCGCCGCCAATGACGCACTCATCTCTAACGAAACTTTCTTTTTATCCGATGAGAGACGGCTAAAATGACGAGCCAATCCGGTGATCGTTTGCTTTCTATCGTGAGATGAATCTTGAAAGTTGTCGGGCATCTACTTAGTTTAAGAACTATTAGGATTCCGTGCAAAAAGACTCTGATCGGGTCTAGATCATGCTGACGGTTTTTCGACAACCAAAAGCGACGCATCAGCTTCAAACAGTTGAAAAATCGCCCCCTTAAAAATAAACTTAAACACCCGATGAAAAATTTGATTTCTACAATCCTTTTGTGTCTCATTGCCTTTTCTGCTTTAGCAGTTGGGCAGGAGACTAAACCCAAGGAAACAACCAAGTCCGGCGAAAAGCCTGAAGCGAAAAAGGCCAATCAACGTCCCGCGGAACCCGAGCACAAACCCGAACCTTTTGATGATGTTGACGTCAAGACAATGGCGACCAAATGCGTAAACCTTGAAACCGAAAAAGGAAATATAAAGCTCGAAATGTTTCCCGAAAGCGCGCCAAACACGGTTCGAAACTTTTTGAATCTGGTTGCTGTCAAAGCTCTTGATAACACCACTTTTAGCCGCGTTGTTCCTGATTTTGTTATTCAAGGCGGCGATCTGTATACAAACGAAAATATCACCACGGAAATGAAATGGAGAGCCGTTCGAAGTCTCGTCGATGAGCCAAATCCGATAAAGCACGAAGTAGGCGTGATCTCGATGGCGCGGGGCGACGAACCCAATTCTGCAACCACGAGTTTCTTCATATTGCTTACCGATTACAATGCACTCGACGGAAAATTTGCTGCGTTCGGAAGGGTAAATGATGGTTTGGATGTCGTTAAAGCGATAAATAAAATGCCTGTGAAAAACGAAAAGCCCGATAAGCCGATTCGAATTGTAAAAGCCTCGATCGAAAACTGCGCGGTCGCTGAAGAATCTCAATAACCTTGAGGCGGATTTCCATCGTCGTAAATAAACACGTGAAAACATGCGTTTACATTTCCTTCGCGCAATCCATCAAGTATCCGAGCATTTTCCATTTCAACGAGCATTTCCTGGATAAAGTTTTGTTCAGGTCCGCTCATAAACTTTCGTGACAAATCAAATGCGCAGCCTGAAGTGTGAGGTGGCAGCGACCCGGATCCACGAACCCTATAAGAATTCGGATTAAACCTATTTAAGCTAATCTGGTATTCCATCGAACGGGCGAGGGAGGTAATTCTAAGCGGCCTATTATATTTTGCATGATACGACTTCGCGAGCTTTTCCAAAACAGGTTTTGCTTTTGGGTGAAACATCCTCAGGAGCCGAATTTTCATCTGGCGTCGATGAGTGGGGTTGTCCATATCGTATCTCACACCCGAAAAATTTTCGGCTAGTTTTGCGAGCGTATTGTAGTCATCCGAACCCGGGGGAGCAACCTTCACACCCGTTTCGAACTCGAAATTAGTGAACTCCTTTGTATTCGAACTACCCCCTACGTCCAGCACCCAATATTCTGTCGCCATCGGCAATTCGATCAACTCGCCCGCCATACGCTTTCTTGCAAGATCGGCAAAATCCATCGGCACTTGATATGGCGGGGTGCGTTTTCGCATTTCAGAAATCTTCCTGGTTTGCTTCGGAACACCGCAACAAAGTTCACGGAAATTCTTCATCCCGGGCGGGTTGTTGCCAAAAAGCTTTTGCCTGCTCAATCCGTATTGCTTTTTCCAAAAATCAAGCGATACATTTAGATTATAGCTACTAGCCGTTGGCTCGGTGGTATCTGCAGTGATCTCCTGCATATCCTCAACCTTGATTTCTTCTTCCTGAACCTCCCAATACTGAACAAGTTCCTTAAGTTCCTCTTTTTCCTTTCCCGGAAGCGGATCGATCACAAGGATCGGAATCGTGACATTTGCTTTGGGCGTCGGCTTCGCACGCTTCCCCGCCCGCTTGCTACCTTGCTCGACATAGTTTGCAATTAACAAACCAACTATAGCTAAAAAAACTATGCCAAAGGTTGAAAACATCGCTACCAGCAATACAACAGGCGTCCCTTTCTTTTGGCCCCGACGCTTTGCTTTTGCGGTTGTCTTCGGTGTTCGTATGGCTGCATTTGGTTGGCTCGTAGCGCGCTTTTTGGGTTTCCCTTCAATAAAACTTTCGTCCAGAGCGTCACGCTCACCAAAAACAATTTTTATTCTTGTGTCGCTCCCCAGGGAGAGTCGGTCACCATCGAGTAAAACTCGAGGTTCACGACCAAGCCTTTTTCCATTTAAAAAGGTGCCATTGCTGGAGTTTTCATCAACAACCAGCACATCATCTTCGTCGAGAAAAAAAGTAGTGTTTAGGCCCGAAAGACCTGGGTCATCAAGGACAATGTCGGCCTGAGCAGTTCGACCAACGCTGACTTCATCATCGAGCGAAATCGTTTCTCTTTCGTATGAAGTGCTAATTTCGAGGGTAACTTTGGTCATCTAACGCGATGGAATTCTTGGTTGAGTCCAAGTATAAATTTCTTCCGCGATAATTGAAAGCCTTTTTGGTCAATAAAAAAGGCGCCCGATAACATGCGCCTTAAAGCTACTCTTGAACATTGAAAAGCAAACTATTTCACTTTCTTTCCGGTAACGGTGTTCCCTCGAATGTCCAAGTTCATTTCCATCCCGCTTTCGCCCTTTTTGAAACTCACCTTGAAAGCGTTTTGCCCGTTGAACTGAGCGTTGAACTCTCCATCTTTTCCATCGATGGGAACCAACTCAAGCGGTGGCTGTCCGGGAGCCTCCACTCTAAGTTTCCCGCCTTTTTCAACGACTTTCACGTCACCCAAACGCGGAAGCTTGTATGAACCAACAATGTCATCATACTTTCCACTCGGCTTGGACGCAGTTTCTTTTTTAGCCGTTGATTTCGATTTCGCGTTGGCAAAGTCGCCGGCTTTGAAAAGCGATATATTCTCGAGTTTGATGTATTTTCTGAACGCCGCGTTGATTTGCTCTTTCGTTAACGCTTGAACTTTGCGTTCAAAATCGGCGTCCCAATCCATCGTTCGATCGATAAAAAGTTTGTTGTTCAAACTGCCGGCTAAATTACCGTCATTCGCCCGACTGAGCTGTCTTGATTGCAGGAAACCTTTTTTCGCGTCCTCTATTTCCTTATCCGTAAATCCATCTTTCAGAATTTTAGAAATTTCTTCTTTGAAACCGGTTTCAAGCTTTCCGAGATTTTCAGGTGCGTAAATTGCGAACGCCAAAAATGCCCCGCTAGGATCAATCGAACCAACGCCCAGCTGCGAACCGCCGCCATAGCTGATTCCATCTTTTTGACGAATTCTTGTTAAAAATCTCGAGTTCAAAAATCCGCCGCCAAACATATAGTTTCCGAGAAATAGCGCCGGATAATCGGGATTATCGTCCTTCATATTTATGTTAACCCGAGCGATAAAAAATGCGTTTTGTTTGTCCGGCGTTTCGATGTTCTGATCGAGTTTTTTGACCGCGGTAAAATTGTTTCGGATCCTTTCGTATCTCATCGGACTCTTCCACCCGCCAAAAAGATTTTTCAGCAGAGGTTCGATCTTCTTGTCGTCAAAATCTCCGACGACCGTTATTTCACCAGTCGAGCCGCCGTAAAAATCTTTATAGAATTTTTTCGCGTCCTCCAAAGTTGCGGCTTTAATATCGGCAATTTGCTCGTCAAAAGATCGTGCGTAACCTGGATGTCCTTTCGGACGAGTGTTGAAGTGCTTGCTCATCGCCTGACTCGCAGCCGACTGCGGTTGACTCTTTTGACTCTCAATTCCGGTCAAAGTTTGTTTCTTGAGCGTCTCAAATTCGCTCGCGGGAAACCCCGGCTCGCGCATAATTTCTGCTACGAGTTTCAAAACCTCAGCCAAATTCTGGCGAGTTGTTTGAATACTTGCGCTTACGCCCGTCGAACCGCCGAATACCGTTACACGCGCCTTAAGACGATCGAATTCATCTTGAATCTGCTGCCGCGTACGCTTAGTCGTCCCACGCATCAACATCTGTCCCGCAAAACTCGCTGCCTGAGCCTTATTCATCAACGATTTTTCGTCGCCAAATCTGAAGTTAATGCGCGCCACAACCGTATCGCCACGATTCTCTTTTGTAAGAAACGCCATTTTCACGCCGCCCGAATTCATTCGGCGAGTTCGCGTTTCAATGTTGCTCGGAGATGGATCAAACGCCTCACCGGCTGCAACCTCAGCATCACCTTTGTAACCCGTCAGCACAGCGGCAACGTCGGAGTCTTTCACCACAGGAATTTCCGCGCGATTCGGTTTCTCCGTAGGAACAAACATTCCAAGCGTGCGATTCGAGCGTTTGTAATATGTATTAGCTACTTTCTGAACATCGGCAACCGTTACTTTTCTCAGCCTGTCGCGATGCAAGAAAAACAGACGCCAGTCACCCAAAGCGATCCATTCGCTGAGCTGAATTCCGACATTGTTCGGGTTGTTAAAAGCAAGTTCTATGTTCTTCAAAAGAATCGTTTTCGCGCGATCAACCTCCGCCTTTGTAATAGGGGTTTCAGCCGTTTTCTCAACGGTTTCGAGAAGATCGTCGACGGCTGGCTTCAGCAAATCATTTTTCGCTACTTGAGCACCCAAAATATGAAAACCAGGTTGCTTAGTCTGAAAATTTATGCCCAGAACGCTCGCTGCTTTTTTCGTTTCAACCAGTTTTTTATAGAGTCTCCCGGACGGTGTGTCCGTCATGATCGTGTTGAAAACATCTACCGCGGCAGTTTCTTCATGCGCTCCGGGGGGTACGTGATAGCCCGCCATAACCATTTTGATATCGCCGACGCGTCGAATTGTAACCGTTCGTTCGCCATCTTGAACCGGCTCAACCGTGTAATTCTTTTTCAAAACGCGAGCGGGTTTTGGAATCTTGCCAAAGGTACCAGCAATCATCCCTATCGTTTTCGCTTCGTCAAATTTTCCCGCAACCAGCAAAACCGCATTATCCGGCTGGTAAAAACGTTTGTAGAAAGCTTTTAAATTATCAATCGGAACGTTTTCTACGTCCGAGCGAGCTCCGATTGTGGACTTCCCATAGTTGTGCCACAAAAAGGCGCTCGCCATTGTCTTCTGGAAAAGCACACGTAACGGACTATTTTCACCGGATTCCATTTCGTTTCTGACAACTGAAAACTCCGAGTCAAGATCCTCTTTTTTAATGAAAGAATTGACCATTCGATCAGACTCCATTTCCAAAGCCCACTTCAAATTCTCGTCGGTCGCATTGAAGGTTTCGTAGTAATTTGTGCGATCAAGCCAGGTAGTTCCGTTCGCCCGGGCACCGTGTGATGAAAGTTCGTCATCGATATTGGGATGATTCGTTGAACCTTTGAAAACAAGGTGTTCGAGAAGATGTGCCATTCCGGTTTCACCATAATTTTCATGGCGAGAACCGACCAAATACGTAACGTTTGCCGTTATCGTTTGCTTTGTTTGGTCTGGAAAAAGTAAAACTTTCATACCGTTGTCCAAACGGTATTCGGTGATTCCTTCCACAGAAGTTATCTTCTTTACTCCCGACGGCATCTGAGCTACCGCCGCCGAAGAAATAGCTAAAACTAAAAGCGACGCAAAAATCGCGTTCGAAATAAATCGAATTTTCATTATCTAAACTCCCTTCAAAAATTTTGTAAGATTGCAGATTCAAATAGTCTAATAAAGTACGAAACTATATCAGAAAGGTTTTCGTTGTTAAAAACTGTTTCGGTGTGATGAGGAGAGACGCAATAAGTTTTGCCAATATTTTAATTACTTAAAAAGAGCTAATTTCAGACCTAATTATCCGGCTATTTCATTACCGGTTTCGGCTTGTTCCCGTGCGTGATAGCTGCTTCTCGTTAGCGGCGATGATTCAACATGTTTGAAACCCAAGTCTCGACCGATGCGTTTCCATTCGGCGAATTCTTCGGGGGTAACGTATCGCTCGACCGGCAAGCGTTTCTCATAAGGCTGCAAGTATTGCCCAATGGTCATAATATCGCACGAAACTTTTCTCAGGTCTTTCATTAAATCAACGACCTCATCAAACTTTTCGCCGAGCCCCACCATAATCCCACTTTTGGTGAACATTTCGGGAAATTGTGTATCACGAAAACGTGCTGCACGTTCGAGTAATTCCAACGACTGTTCATAGACAGCGTCGGGACGAACCCGGCGATAGAGTCGCGCGATTGTTTCGGTGTTGTGATTCAAGACTTCCGGGCGCGCTTCAAGCGCGATATTGAGAGCCGTTGCGTTTCCCTGAAAATCGGGGACTAACACTTCGACCTTACAATTCGGATTTAACTCGTGAACTTTGCGAATCGTCTCCGCCCAATGCTCGGCACCGCCGTTTTCTAAATCGTCACGATTTACAGAAGTTATAACGGCGTGTTCCAATCCCAAATGCTTCACAGCTTTCGCAACATTCATCGGCTCTTCAGGATCAAGATCCATCGGCTTGCCCTTATTGACGGCACAAAACCCGCAATGCCGCGTGCACGTATCGCCCCCGAGCATAAACGTCGCGGTTTTATCCGTCCAACATTCGAAAATGTTAGGACAGCGCGCTTCCTGACAAACCGTGTGAAGATTGAGCCCGTCGATCAACTTCAAAACCTTATTTTGGTTCGTTGGATCACCGATCTTGATCCGCAACCAATCTGGTTTTTTTAGTCGCTCCCGCTTTCGGCTCTTTCCACCCGTATTCGCGACAAACTTATCTATCAATGCTTTTTCTTCGATCATTCCAAAAACGTCTATCAACTCCGTATCTTTTGTGAAAGAATATCTTAGCATTTTGCCCCTTTAACTCAATCATCAAAGAAAAGAGACGAAGTAATGAAAATTCTTCTTTTTGTCCTATTGTTATCCACAGTCATTTTTACCGGCTGCAAAGCGGTCGAAATGCTGCAAACGATTGAATTCTCCGAAGACTACTAATTGCGAATCGAAAAAGCGGCGGCAGGATTAGGAAAAAGGGTTTTCCACCGATAGCAGTTGGCTGTCGCTTAACGGACTCTTTTGACTAACCGAGGGCAAACAACGACCTTGATATCGAAATAG
The DNA here is from genome assembly GCA_965216195.1 of Aridibacter sp. Taxonomy (GTDB): domain Bacteria; phylum Acidobacteriota; class Blastocatellia; order Pyrinomonadales; family Pyrinomonadaceae; genus Aridibacter. The sequence goes on from OZ244151.1 coordinate 2,555,336, forward strand.
ATGCCGGCGATAAGAAATTCGACAACCATTGACGAATCCAATTTTGCTATAATCCAAGCTATGAAGAGAATCTTGTCGCTTTTGCTGTGTGTTCTGGTTTTTCAAGCACTATTTATCGAGGGACAAACCACCTCAAATCCCGAAAACGATGCAATTTTCTTTAAGATAACGGGAAACAAACTTCAAAAACCTTCATACCTTTTCGGTACGATCCATATTATGTGCAGTGGCGAGGAACTTTCGCCCAAAGTGATTACAAAGGCAATAAAGTCTGTCGATCGTGTGTTAATGGAGATCGATCTTGACCGGCCTCTCAAGAAGCTCATCACGGCAACGCCCGAAGAAATTGCCGAGTTTAAGAAAAAGAAACCTCTCTCGGAGGCGCTTTCTCAGGACGAATATGAGCTAGTAGAGAAAAAACTTCAACAATATCTGCCGCTACCGATGAAGATGTTTAACAAAATGCCTCCGGAGATGCTCATACTTTTGGCAAGCACGAATCCGAAAATTATGGGGTGCAAAAAATCTATCGCTTCCTACGATATGAAAATCGCGAATATTGCCAAAACCAGCAAAATCGAGATTGACGGACTGGAAACCGTCAAGCAACAGCTCGATATGATAACTGACGGAGAAGAATTTGACGGGAGAGAGCTCTTGTTAAAATTCGTAGCCGACCTTGAAAAAAGTAAGGCAGGCACACTAAAACTCAGAGAGACCTATTTCGGCCAAAATGCGGACATACTGTTTGACTATGCTACTTCCGGCTGGAAAGATGACCCGAAATTTCAAGCGAAGTTGCTGGACACAAGAAACCGAGCTTGGGTACCAGAAATCGAAAAACGACTTAGCGAAAAGTCATATTTTATCGCAATCGGCGCTGCACATCTTGGTGGAGAGAATGGACTTCTAAAATTGCTAAGAGAACGAGGCTTTAAGATTCATCCGATCAAGCTCGTAAGAACAAAATCAAAAAAGGCGCGTCGAAACCCTCCCGATAATCATGTCAGCGGGAAGAGTTCCAAACGAACGGCTGTCAGTGCTGTCCACTAGATTATCGCTGATCAAAAAAAATCTTCTGCCACTATCTATTTCCTTAACACGCTTAACCATCGTCACGCTTTTCTTGAACGGATGACGTGCAACAACAATATCATCAACTTCAATCTCCGCTTTAGTATCAACTAAAACCTGTTCCCCGGGCATTAAGGTCGGCACCATCGAGTCGCCTTCGACTCGGTATCTAACCCGATAATCAAACAGCAGCAACGCCGTTTCTAACCAACCCGCTTTTGGAATCTTTTTCATAAAGAAATGAGTGATAAGTATTCTTGAACTTATCACTCATTACCAATTACCGACCGCCAACTACCAACAACTACGTTGCTGTATACCAGGGAACATCGCGTCCTTTTGAATCCCAAAACATTTCGTGAATTTTCTTCACGTTTGCCATAAGTTCTTCGGCGTGTTCGAGACTGACTTCCTGCTTGCAAGCCGAGCATAATTTTGCAGACTTCCAAAACACCTCAACAAGGTCAGGATATTTTTCAAGGTGTCCGGGATTAAAATAATCCGTAAACAGTATTAAAAGCTCGTCCTTTGCCTGCTGCGCCTGCTCTTCTTTAATAGAAATGTAGCGAGCGAGTGTGTTTGCGTACGCCGCATTCGCCGCGTCATTGCCGCCATCGGGTTTCTTGAGATCAAGAATCTTTTTCGTCATCGAAAGCACCGCTTCCGCCGGCACCCGGGTCGATGAAGGATCGTAAACTCCGCAAGGTCCATCACAATGCGCTTCTGCAGTTTCGACAGGGGTTTTGTTTATCAATGAATCTTTCAACTTATCCAGCATTCAGTTCTCCTTTGAAATTTAAAGTAATATATTTTGGCTTTTAACTATCTTATTATTAGCAATTTCGATTTGCAAAACGTCAGTCACGAAGCGATTTGAACCATCAAAACTCCGGTATTTTTACCCTCATACAAACTGATCAACGCTTCCGGCATCTTCTCAATCCCCTCGAGAATTTGCTCAAGCGGTTTTAACTTTCCGGCTCGAATCCACGTAGCAATCTGATCTTCATACTCAGCGAAGTGCTCTGCGTAATCGTAAACGAAAAAAGCTTCGAGCTTCGCATCCATTAAACCCAACCGCCAAAGGTTCTTAAACGAATGGTAATCTTTGGGTTCTTTCAAATATTCAGAAATTCGTCCGCAAAGAGCTATTCGCGCCCGGCGGTTTATCCTCAAAAGTACCTTATCTAGAATCTCGCCAAAAACATTATCGAAATATACATCTATGCCTTCCGGAAACAGTTCATCGAGTTTTTCGGGGACGTCATCATTCTTATAGTCAATCGCCCCATCATAACCAAGTCTTTCCGTTAAAACTCCGCACTTTTGTTCTCCGCCGGCGATCCCAATCACATTCTTCGCACCCAAAGCCCGGGCGACAAAGCCCGCTTGGCTTCCAACTCCTCCCGCGGCGCCAGAAACTAAAACCGCATCACCCTCTTTAACCTCAGCGATCTCGCGCATCCCGATCAGCGCCGTAAAACCACTCATCGCAAGGCTGCTGATCCCATGTGACGCTGGCAGATCCGTATTCCGCATTTTGTAGATCAAATAATACGGATCACTACCGTCAACTACTGCGTACTCGCGCCAACCGAGCTTCGCCTGCAGAATGTCGCCAATTTCGACGTCCGGATGTCTGCTTTCAACCACTTCGCCAACGCCCCGTCCGTGCATCACGTCACCGATCTCAAGTGGTTTTTCAAACTCGGTCTCGTTGGTCATGTAGCGAAGCATCACCGGCGCAACGCCAAGATAAAGCGTTTTTATCAGCACCTGATTCTCTTTTATTTTTGGGGTTGGGACGGTTTCAAGGGAAAAATTATCAACAGAGGCTAAGCCTTTCGGGCGACTCGCTAAAACCCACTGTTTCATCGTTTTGGGCGTGGCTTCGCTCATCGTTTTTGTGAATTCTGTAGTAGGTAGTTGGTGATAGGTAATCGGTAATTGGTAATTGGTAATTGGTAATTGGTGGTAAGAAAATCGAAATTCAAACGTTATGCAAATACCTATTACCTATTACCATTTACGGATAAGTATAGGGCGCCTGGAGGCCGAGCGGGATTCCAAGCAGCCAGTAAATAATTAGGAAGATCACCCAGGTGACAAAGAATGCGATCGAATAAGGCAGCATTAACGAAACCACCGTACCGATCCCCGTATCTTTCACATATTTTTGCGCGAATACTACAACCAGCGGGAAGTAAGGCATCAGCGGTGTGATGATGTTTGTCGTTGAATCCGAAACCCTGTAGGCGGCCTGGGCCAATTCTGGCGAGATGCCCAATTGCATAAGCATCGGGACAAAGATCGGCGCAAGCAAAGCCCATTTCGCGGAAGCCGAAGGCGAAGAAAATGACGTCAACTGCGGCGAAACCTGAACAGAACTCGCAGCTACAGCAGCTGCATAGGTTTTCATTTCCTCGTCACTGAATTTTGCCGCTTTAAGCGCATCTTCAAAACCTTTCTTACCAAAAATCTCGCGGTCTTTTATTGTTTCCGCCTTCTTTAAGACTTCCCGGTCAATCTCTGTCTTTCCGAGTTTCTCAAAAGACTCTTTTGTGAGACTGTAGCTGACCGGTGAACGCATCGGTGAGCTCTGCGGAATCGAAACAGCCGCCAAAATTATCAAGCCAAGCAGCAAAGTAATTACACCAGCCCAAAGTCCGCGTTTCTCGTTTGCACCAAGCGACTCCATTTTCGGCATGTCGCTCGCATCGCCGTCAACTTCGACTCCTTTGAGCCTCGGTTCAATTATCCGGTCGGTTACATACCAGCCAACCGCTACAATCAGCACGCAGGAGGCGGACATAAAAAACCAATTGCTAAGCGGATTAACGGCCCGCGCCGGATCAATGATCTGAGCCGCCTGCTGTGTCAGTCCCGAAATCAAAGGATCAAGGGAGTTTGGGATAAAATTCGCACTAAAGCCGCCCGAAACACCGGCGAAGGTGGCTGCGATTCCCGCAAGCGGATGTCTTCCCGCAGTGTAAAAGATCACGGCACCAAGCGGAATAACCAGTACGTATCCGGCATCGGCGGCAATATTGCTCATCACTCCAACCAAAACAAGCATTGGCGTTAATACCTTCGCAGGTGTGAAGTTGAGCAAAGCCTTAAGCGATGCATTTATGAATCCGGTGTGCTCCGCGACCCCTACTCCAAGCAGGGCGACAAGTACGACACCAAGCGGATGAAAACTTGTAAACGTCGTCACCATATTTGATAAAAATGAAGCGATAGACGTTCCGGTGAGTTGATTGTTAATGACAATCGGCTGCCCATTTCGCGGATCAATCTCGGAAAAGGTCATATTTGACAAAAACATTGACAACAGCCAGACCACAATCATCAGAACAAAGAAAAGCACTGCCGGATCGGGCAATTTGTTACCAATCTTCTCGATCGAATTCAGTATTCTCATCATCAAAGATGAATTTGTCGCCGTTTGCTTTGTTTCTTCTGACATATTTCCTTTCCCGGTTTGTTACGTTTCTTTTACCTACCTGCTCCTGCCAATTCAACCGATTCACCAAAAAGTTTTTTATGAATACCGATCGCTGCAAGCTTTCCTGCCTGTGATGCATCAACCGCTTCCGCACCGCCGTTTACACAGTCGCCGCCCGCAAAGATTGCCGGATCTGATGTCTGCATGTTTTCATTTACTTTCGCACGCCCTTTTTCGTCAAACTCGATTCCAAGTTCTGCGAGAAAACCCTTTTGCTTTTTCTGTCCAATCGCTTTGATAACCATGTCGCAAGGTATTTCAAAGATCTCACCGGAGCCATCATTTCTTTTGCACTTCATTCCCGCGACCCGTCCCTCGCCAAAAATTTCAATCGGAAATGCCTGCCAGACGAATTCGACTCCATCACTTTTTGCAAGTTCGTATTCGTAATCATAAGCGGATATATCTTTTTCGGTTTTTCGATAAACGATCATTACCTTTTCGGCGCCGAGTCGCTTCGCCTGAGTAACCGCATCAATCGCCGTATTTCCTGCTCCAATCACCGCGACCGTCTTACCAAGCGGAACAGACTCCCAGTCGCGCGTCTTGATCTTCTCAATAAAATCCAGAGCTTCCCAAACGCCTTCGAGACATTCGCCTTCGATATTTAGATCGTTTGAGCTGCCCAGCCCAATACCAAGAAAAATTGCGTCGTGCTCAGAACGCAGGCTCTCGATGGAACACAGGCTGCCAGCCTGCACCGCGTTCTCCGAACGCGAGTTCCCGTCCACTGTTTCCCCGGAATGAAGGCTGCCGGCCTGCAATGAGTTCGAAGAACTCGAATCTTCTTCCGCAACAATAGAAGTATTCAGCTTAAACTCCACACCAAGTTTTTCAATCATCTTCACTTCTTCAAGAGAATCCGCCTGAGTCATTTTATACTCCGCCATCCCGTAGGTGTCGAGTCCGCCAGCAAGCGGCTTTTTCTCGTAAACCGTTACAGCATAACCCAAACGTGCTAAGTAAGTTGCACAAGAAAGTCCGGCAGGACCAGAGCCGACGATCCCGATCGATTTTCCGTTTGACTCACCTTTTTCAAAAAGCTGATTGCCGTTTTCAATCGCGCAATCGGTCGCATATCTCTGCAAACGTCCGATCTCAATCGGTTTTTCAACCAAAGTTTTTTCCACACACGCACCTTCGCAAAGTGCCTCGACAGGACAAACCCTTGCACAGCTTCCGCCAATCGGATTCGCGTCAAAAATCACCCGTGCTGACCCGGTCAGATTATCGCTAGCAATTTTTTTGATAAATGAAGGAACGTCAATGTGTGTCGGACAGGCTTTAGTGCAAGGAGCGTCGTAACAATAAAGACAGCGATTCGCCTCAACCAAAGCCTCAGCCTTCGTCATTGCCGGGTTAATGTCAGCAAAATTCCTTTCGATTTTTTGTTTGCTGAATTTAGTCATGTGTCTTGAAGTTTGACAGTAAAACAGACTGTTAGTCTGTTTTCCCATTCACCCGCTCCTAATTTTGCCCTTCATTTAGATGCCCAGTAAATGAACAGACTAACAGTCTGTTCTACAATTCCGCATCCGCTTCGATCTCGATCAGCATCTTCGGATCGATCAATTTCGAAACTTCAACCATTGTAGTAGCCGGCATAATCCCACTAAAAAATTCGCCGTGCGCTTTTCCGTATTCTTCCCAACGCGAAATATCCGTTACAAACATCCGCGTCCGCACAACATTTTCAAGCGAAGCATCCAAAGCGGACAAAGCCTTTTCAATATTCTTGATTACCTGAATCGTCTGAGTATAAGCATCGCCTTCACCAACAATCTCACCGTTTTCATCCGTCGCCGTCGTTCCGGTTACATAAATCCGCTCACCAACTTTCACCGCACGCGAATATCCAACAATCGATTCCCACTTTTGTCCCGATGAATATTTCTGTCGCTCCCGCATTATCGCCTGACCTTTACAAAATACTTTCCGTTAAACCAATAAGTGATTTTGCGTTTCGTAACCTCACCCTGCCGAAACTTCTTGTTTTCAATAACAACCGGGAATTTGATTTTCCTGGTTTTCTCGTCATATTCAAATAGTCGATTTGGCCTTTTAGATCTATCAACCACCGAAAAGAAGTCATATGAAAACCCGATCGAATCGGTCATGCCAGAACGGGTCTTGATCATTTTGGGGTTAGAGAGCGTCTTCTTTCCAATCCTAAACAGGAGTATCGTTTGTCCCCTGAGCGAGGTGGATAAAACCGAAGTAGAAGTTGCCAAATAGATTTTACCGGTTCGCGTCTGTAGGCTGGAAATCTCAGTAAAAAACCCGTTAGCGTTACCCTCTTCGGAGTTTCCTTTGGCGTGCACCTTCCCGTCGCGTCCAATGTACTGAAAAACATTCTCATAAAAATGCATTGTCCCTCCCGAGTGTGTGTCCCAGGAATAAATCCTAAAACGCCCGTCGGAAGACGTTACGATTTTGAGAAAATCCTTAAGCTCCTGAAATTCAAAGTTGATTGTCGAGCGCTCAATAGATGTATATTTTAAAAGCGCTTTTCGAAACGCTTTGTTGGCTACGGAGAGTTTGTCGCCATCATAGGTAGGACGATACGCCGACCAATTTTCGATTTCCTGGTAGAGCCCAACGAGTTCGGCATCAATATCATCGAGTTTCTTCTGACCAACAACGGAAACCGCGCTTGCCAAAAAAGTTACTGCGATCAAAAATCCAAAAAATTTTTTCATCCTTAGTTCCTGCTTTCGAATTGCCTTTGTCTAATCCGCTACCAATGAATCGTAACTATCCGGTCTGCGATCCCGATAAAACTGCCAAGTATTGCGGACGTCTTTAATTTTATCCATATCCAAATCTGCAACAACCAACTCGTCCTTATCTCTTGAAGCTTCTGCTAAAAACTGTCCGCGCGGATCGCAGAAATAACTCTGCCCGTAAAACTCACCTATGTCCCAAGGCTGTTCGTGCCCGACGCGGTTTATAGCACCGACAAAATAACCATTCGCGACGGCGTGAGCTGGTTGTTCCAGTTTCCAGAGATATTCGCTCAAGCCCGCAACGGTTGCCGAAGGATTAAAAATTATCTCCGCACCGTTTAACCCTAAAGCTCTTGCGCCTTCGGGAAAATGTCGGTCATAGCATATGTAAACGCCAATCCTTGCAAAAGCTGTATCAAAACAAGGATAACCAAGATTGCCGGGGCGAAAATAGAATTTTTCCCAAAAACCCGGAGCAACATGCGGAATATGATTTTTGCGATATTTCCCCAAAAACTTGCCATCGGCATCAATCACCGCCGCCGAATTGTAATAAATGCCCGACATTTCCTCTTCGTAAATCGGCACGATCAACACCATTCCGTGTTCTTTCGCAACCGATTGCATCATTTGCACAGTCGGCCCATCCGGAATTTTCTCGACCGCTTCATACCACTTCGTTTCCTGTTCCGCACAAAAATACGGCGTTGTAAAAATCTCCTGAAAACAAAGCATCTGAACGTCTTGCTCTGCCGCTTCCTCAACAAACTTCATTTGATGCTCGATGTTTGCTTTCTTAATCTCTTCAATCGAAGCATCCACCGAACCTTGATTCGCCGCTTGTATGAGTCCTGCTTTTATTATTCTTGACATAATTTTGTTGCCGCGGATTAACGCGGAGAAACGCGGATCGAAAAAAAAGAAAAGTCCGAAAGTAGTTTGAATTTCTTATTTCTTATTCGCTGATATCCATGACGGTTCTTCCTCAGTCTTCTTCTAGTAAAGGCGCCATCTTCACCTTCGAAATCGCCCTACTTCTTTCCTGTTATTATCAAATGCAAATCTCTCAAATTCTGGTTTCCGGCCAAAATTGAACAAAAGTCCAACCTCTATTTCGGTAGCCCGCAAATAATTCAATATCTGAGCTCGATGCGCCTCTGCAATTCGTTTTACCGCTTTTAGTTCGAGTATCGCAACATTATCAATAACCAAATCCGCCTCGAAACGACCTATCTGCTGATCTCTAAACCAAACGGGAATTTCAACCTGCCGTTTAACGCCGAACCCCTTCTGATCAAGGACGATAAAAAAAGCCTTCTCGTAAACCGATTCCAAAAACCCATATCCCAGTTCATTATAAACTTCGTAGAATGTTCCAATTACCTTTTCGGTGAGGTGGAAATGCTTCAACACTTTTTTTCTCCTTTTTATTTTCTTAAGATTCTCTTCTTTCCTAAATTTCCCTCATTGTCTTTTCACTTCTATTCATTCTCCGCTTTTCTAAATCCGCGTCTTCCGCGTTAATCCGCGGCCAAACTCCTTAACTCATCCAATTTATCCCAGCCTCAGCATTCCACTTCGTCGTCGTTTTCTTGAGCTTTGTCCAAAATTCTATCGAACTTTTGCCCGTAATGTCATTCGCTCCAAAGCGAGATTCGTTCCAACCTCCGAATGAAAATGGCTCCCTTGGAACGGGAACGCCGATGTTTACTCCGACCATTCCCGCCGATGCTTTTTCCATTACGTATCTAGCCATTCCGCCGTTTTGCGTGTACACAGAAGAAGCGTTGCCGTATGGATTACCATTTTCGACTTTGATCGCATCATCAACCGTTTCGCTACGCATAATAGAAATTACGGGACCGAAAATTTCTTCGGTCGCAACGGACATTTCGGGCGTTACAAAATCAATCACAGTTGGTCCGACATAAGTGCCGTCTTCCTTGCCTTCGACAGTTGCTCCACGTCCATCAACTAAAATTTTCGCACCGTCTTTTTCGGCTTGTGTGATGTAACCTTCGATGCGTTCCTTTGCTTCTCTAGAAATTACTGCCCCGAGATTTTCACCCGGCACAATTGTTTTTGCTTGATTACAAATTCCTTCGATAATCGAGTCAACATTTCCAACTGCGAGCATCGCCGATGCCGCCATACAACGCTGCCCCGCACAGCCCGACATCGAAGCCGTTACGTCATTTGCGGTCATAGTTGGATTTGCGTCTGGCAAAACGAAAAGGTGATTTTTCGCACCGCCGAGTGCAATGCATCGTTTCAAATTATCAGTCGCTTTTCGGTAAACAATTTTTGCAACTTTGGTCGAACCAACAAAGCTAACCGCCTCAATATCTTCGTTCGAACAAATTCCTTCGACGATTTCTTTTCCGCCGTTGATGACATTAAAAACGCCGTCGGGAAGCCCTGCTTCTTGCAGTAATTCAGCCATTCTCTGAACCGAAAGCGGCACTAGTTCCGAGGGTTTCATAATCATCGTGTTGCCGAGGGCGAGGGCGTTCGGCATCGTCCAATTCGGCACCATAAAAGGAAAATTAAACGGCACGATTGAAGCGACGACGCCAAGCGGAAAATGTTCTGTCCGGCATTCGACACCTTTTGAAACTTCCAAAACTTCGCCCGAAACCAACTGCGGCATCGAGCAAGCAAACTCCGTTAACTCAATTGACTTTTCAACCTCTGCTCTCGCTTCGCCCAAAGTTTTACCGTTTTCTTCCGTAACCAAATTTGTAAGTTCATCCAAATTCTCTTCGAGCAACTGTCTATATTTGAAAAACACCTGAACGCGTTCTTTTATAGGTTGATTGCTCCAACTTTCAAAAGCGTTCTTTGCCGATTGAACGGCTTTATTTAACTCATCATCTGTTGACATTGGAACTTTCGATAAATGATTCCCGTCGATTGGTGAAACAACATCGAGATTTTTATCGGAACTGCTTTCGACGGATTCGCCGTTGTAATAATTTTTAACAATTTCGTATTTCATAAATTTATTAACCGCAAAGGACGCGAAGAACGCAAAGTTTATTATAGATCCTTAGCGACCGTTGCGACCTTCGCGGTAATTTCTCTTAAATGTCTAAAACATCCACCCCCGAAACCCCATCAATAACCCCGCCTATCGCCTTCCTGATTTTCGGTTTCATCAAAATAAAATAAACCACAAATGCAATTCCGAATGTTACAAAAAACGAATATTTATAGAGCGTATCAAAAAAGCCAGGATCTGCGACTTGCCCGCCTGGTGTTGTTGCGGCTCGGATAAATCCATACACGACAGGAGCAATTGCAATTACTAAAGCCAGAATCGCTCGCCAATTAAAGCCGTCTGAATATGAATAAATTCCGTCCGTTTTGAAAATTTCGGCGAGGTTTAATTTCTGCTTTCGCAGAATCCAGTAATCGCAGATCATAATCCCGCCGATCGCTCCCATCAAACCGGAATAGCCAATCAACCATGTAAAAATATATGCTCCCATCGAAGACATAAGTTGCCAGGGCATCATCAAAATTCCGATTGCCGCCGTAATCAAACCACCCGTTACAAACGAGATTTTCCTTGGATTGAGATTTGAAAAATCGTTTGAAGGCGAAACAACATTTGCCGCCATATTTGTTGAAAGTTGAGCTACGAAGATCACGATCATCGCAAAGAGAATTACTAGAGTTGAATCAAATTTTTTGATTAGTTCAACCGGACTCGGAATCGCTTCGCCGTAAATAATCACAGTCGCTGAAGTTACGGCGACACCAATAAATGCAAATGCTGTCATCGTAAAAGGAAGTCCGATTGCTTGCCCAAGCATCTGCGATTTTTGCGATTTTGCGTAGCGAGTAAAATCGGGAATGTTTAACGAAAGCGTCGCCCAATAGCCCACCGAAGCCGTTAAAGCTCCGGGGAAAATTGCCCAAAAGCTATTTGTTTCTTTCTGTAAACTGCTCGATTTTGAAAGCACATTTCCAAGTCCGCTAGCTTTTGATGAAGCCCAGATAAGCAAAGCGATTCCGCCTAAAAGAAGAAACGGAGCGGCAAATGATTCGAGAATTTTTATGCCTTCGATGCCTTTTAAGATTATGACAACTTGAATTGCCCAAAAGATATAAAACGCCAGCCAAGCGTGTCCGGGAATGTCGAGAAAGGTTGCCGCAAAAGTCGCATTCCAACCGCTCCAAATTGCTCCAAAAAGTGCGTCGATCGCTTGTCCGCCAATCCACGTTTGAATTCCAAACCAACCGCAAGCAACTATCGCACGAAGAATCGCCGGAATGTTCGCACCTTTTGTTCCAAAAGAAGTCCGCAATAAAACTGGAAACGAAATGCCGTATTTTGTTCCTGCGTGGGCATTCAAAACCATCGGAATCAGCACGATGCAATTTCCAAGCAGAATCGTTAGCATCGCTTGCCACCAATTCATTCCCGCCGAGATAAAACCGCCTGCAAGTGTGTACGTCGTAATGACAACGCTCATTCCAATCCAAAGAGCGGCGATATTCCAAGTTGACCAGGTGCGTTGCTCAATCGTCGTCGGAGCAAGGTCTTTGTTCCACAAAGGTGATGCGGAAACGTCTTCTTTTAATTCGATGAAATCTGTTCTATTTGTCATTGGGATTTTGCCGCGGATTAACGCGGAAGACGCGGATAAGAAATTGAATATGGATTATCAAATCATAAAAACGCGTTCCTAATATCTTTCAACCTCCATTTCCTCACTTTATCTCTTATAAAATCCGTTTTTCTCCACGTCTATCCGCGGCTGAAATGCGTATCCTTATTCTCAATCGCGTAGCGATTGCCTGAATTTAGCCGTGGGTTTCAACCCACTAAATATCTGACTCGCATCAATCGCGTAGCGATTACCTGAATTTAGCCGTGGGTTTCAACCCACGGATTCTGGATCAAATCGTGCCTGTCGCGTCAGCGACAAATGAATTAACCAAACATATATTTCTCACCAACAACATCTATCTCATGCAATTCCAATAAATCCGAGTATTCATCCTCAAATGTTTTACCGTGATGATGCTCTCTCTGATTTTTAATATATTCAACTACCTTTGGCATCAAAGATTTGCTCACTGAAAACGCCGAAAATCCATCTTGCCAAGCAAATCCAGCCATTTTCGGAAACTCGTTATGAATCCATTTTGACGACTCACCTTTAATAAACTTAGCAATCTGGCTAGGTGAATACTTCGGCGGCGATAAGATCAAGGTGTGAATATGATCCTCAATTCCGCCAACTCGAATTGCGGTGCAATTATGCTTCCTCGCGATTCCGCCGATGTATGCCCAAACGCGATTTTCAATTTCTCTTTCGATCCAACGCTCACGATTCTTCGTGCTGAAAACGATGTGATTAAAACACGAAGAATATGTATTTGCCATATTTCTTCAATTGTCGCTAACGCGACACGTTTGCTTGTCTACCTTGACCGTGCGTTAAAACGCACGGCTAAATTCTGTTTGTCGCTACGCGACATCTTTCTATTCAACAAAATGTGTGAATTTATCGTCTTCATCCATTCTTAGGACACCTGTTTTTAGATTAAGTGATTGAATATCATCGTGCTCACAAATGTAGGCAGGCAACCTAAAAGAATCACCACCCGCTTTCTTCCAACACTCAAAATACCATTTGAAAATAGCGTCGATTTCAATTTGCCATGATTCATCCGACTCGAAATCCAATTTCCATTCTGGAATTTCAATTTTCTCAAGTAACCCAATGCTAGAATCTGGAAAATACCTTGGGTCATCGTGAAAGACTTCGTTATTCCCTTCGTCCATAAGAAAGATTCTTATAGGCAACTCCCCGCCTAAGCCATCATGAAAAACTTCTGCATCAATAATCTTCACTCTTGGATGAAAATTAAAATTTTGAAAACTTCTCGATTCTCTAACCACTAAATCAGAAAGCTCTGACAGATACTTTTCAACCTCAATTTTATATTCATCATTCGTCATTAAATCTTCACGCACTCGCCTCGTTTGATAAATTGTCCGTCGCCTTGTTTGCCGATGTATTCACCTTCTTTGATGACGACATTTCCGCGAGACAGAACTGTTTCGACGACGCCTTGAACTTCGAAGCCTTCGTAGGCGTTGTAATCGACGTTCATATGGTGCGTATCAACGCTGATTATTTGGCGTTTTTCGGTGTCAAAAATCACAATGTCGGCATCCGAACCAACGGCAATCGTTCCTTTTTTTGGGAACATTCCAAACATCTTGGCGGCGGCGGTTGAAGTAATTTCGACGAAGCGGTTTAGCGAAATGCGGTTTTCATGAACTCCGCCGTTATAAATCAAAGACATACGATTTTCCACGCCCGGAGCACCGTTTGGAATTAGCGAAAAATCATCACGCCCAAGCTCTTTTTGTTCTTTCATGCAGAAAGGACAATGGTCAGTTGAAACAACCTGCAAGTCGTCCATTTTCAGACCTTTCCAAAGTTCGGCTTGGTTGTGTTTTTCACGCAAAGCGGGTGTCATAACGTATTTTGCACCTTCAAAATCTTCACCGTAATCTTCGATTGAAAGGAATAAATATTGCGGACAAGTTTCGGCAAATGCGGGAATTCCTCTGTCGCGGGCTTCTCGAACCTGATTTAATGCGTCGTTACAACTCAGATGGACGATATAAACGGGCGATTCAGCCATTTCGGCAATTGCAATCGCACGGTGAACGCCTTCCGCTTCGGCAACTGTCGGGCGAGTCAAAGCGTGATATTTCGGAGCCGTTCGCCCTTCAGCTAACGCACGTTTGACGATTTCATCAATAACAATGCCGTTTTCGGCGTGCATAGCAATCAAACCACCACGTTCACCAGCGGCAGACATCGCACGAAAAATCGTTGCATCATCCGCCAGAAAAACTCCTGGATATGCCATAAAGAGTTTGAAACTCGTGATGCCTTCATTCATCAGCGTGTGCATTTCTTCGGTGTGTTTGTCTTCAAAATCGGTCGTGATCAAATGAAATCCGTAATCAATTGCCGTTTTGCCCTCAGCCTTCTCGTGCCACTTATCGACACCGGCGATCATCGACTCACCTTTTGTCTGAACGGCGAAATCAATAATCGTAGTCGTGCCTCCATAAGCCGCGGCTCTTGTTCCAGTCCAAAAATCATCAGCAGAATGCGTTCCGCCAAACGGCAATTCCATATGCGTATGCGGATCAATCCCGCCCGGAATCACGAGTTTTCCGGCTGCGTCAATGGTTTGGTCTGCTTCCATTTCAAGCGATTTTCCGATGACCGAAACCGTTTCACCTTCAATAAAAATATCGGCGTTGTAATCATCAACCGCCGTTACAATTCGTCCGTTTTTGATAAGTGTTTTCATAGGAACTTTTCACCACCGAGACACAGAGGCCTCAGAGCTTTTTAATACAAATTAATTCTGCATCTTCCAGTCTTTCTCGTATAACTTGCCACTAGCTTCAGCTAGTGGATCAGGTTCAACTAAATCAATCGGCTTTAGCCAAACAGCAAACAAAGCAAATAATCCTTATGGCTTAAGCCCAATCAACTTCAATCTTTAAACCTCTGAAATCCCGCTCTGTTCATAAATCCATTAAATTCCTCATCAAAACTTTTAGCCTTATGATGTTCTTCTTGATTAGCAATGTATCTCCTAACACTTTTAACATTTGCCTCGCTTACAGAAACTGCAAAATATTCATCCTGCCAACCAAATTTTCCTTGAGTTAAATCATTTTTGTTTATCCAATGTGAGCTTTCACCTTTTATCAAACGCATTACATTTTCAATAGTTTGATCTGTTCCCAAAGAAATCAAGCAATGAACATGATCGACATATCCGCCAATAAAATCTATATAAATGTTCTTCTTTTCGGCATTTTCCTTGATGTGTTGGAAAACATCTTTTCTGATTTCATTGGTCAAGAATGGTTCTCGATTTTTGGTTGACCAAACAAAATGTATCCAAACTCTGACATAAGGCATAATGTTTTATTGGGCTGAAGCCAATGAGGATTATTCTCTTAAAATTGTTCGGCTAAAGCCTTTGTTCTCATCAATCTAAATCCACTAGCTGAAGCTAGTGGCAAGTCATAAGACCCATCTTAATAGTCTGTCCTAAGTTTTTCAGGATACCCAAGCCGTAAATGTCTTTTTAACCTTCCATTTTCCATTATCTTTAGATAGAAGATAATAATCACCCGACGCACACAGACCGCCACAATAGAAGTATGTAAATAAAAGGGCTTGCGTTCCATCCTTACTAAAGCCAACTCTAGAAAGCGTATAATACCCGTCCGTATTTGGATATTTTTTTCGAAACTTCTCGATAAAGAGATCCGCCCAAGTTAGTTTTCGCAATTCAGTTTCGCGAATCACAGCATACGGCTTTTTTGTTGGAAAAATCTCCTCAATAGTTTTTGACTTAAGATTCCGATCTTTAAAATTACCGAGAGTGTCAGGTCGCAACTCCGAAAATTCCTCAAACAGTCTTTTTGTTACGTATTTAGATTTTTTGGAATCATCAGATAACAGATCACTCTTTGTTTGACCAGAAATAACAAAAAAACGTTTCTTCTTTTCCCCGATGGCAAGCACATATATTTCATATTCTGTCTCAACTGTCGGCATTGAAGTTATCTGTTCTGGAACTGAATTAATGTCTATTTCGTTCCCGGTTTCTGAAAAACAACCACTACCAAGACAACTTAGTACAATTACTACTGTAAATAGGCTTGTTTTTATTTTCAGGTTTAACAACATTTAACAATTTAACCTAAACGCCTAGCCCCTTATCCAAAGCCTCAACCAATTCATCGACCGTTTCTTTCGTTGAATTCAGCATCATCCCTGTGCGAATAACATTCCCGTAAAGTCCGCCTTTGCCAATTAGAACGCCTCGTTTTTTTGTTTCTTCAAAGACTTTTAGAACTGCTTGCGGATTTGGCTCTTTGGTTTTTTTGTCAACAACCAACTCAATCGCCTGCATCAAGCCTTTTCCGCGAACATCGCCGATAACTTGATGTTTTTCTTGCAATTCTTCCAAACGCTCACGAAAGTATCCGCCGACGATTGTCGCATTTGTGCGTAAGTCTTCTTCTTCAATTACATTCACAACCGCCAAACCTGCCGCCATTGAAACGGGGTTTCCGCCAAAGGTTGAGAAGGTTAGACCTTCAAATTTGTCAGCGATTTCGAGCGTGGCGATCGTCCAGCCAATTGGCACGCCGTTGCCCATTCCTTTGGCTGATGTGATGATGTCCGGCTCAACGCCCCAATGTTCGATTCCAAACCACTTTTCGCCCGTTCGTCCCCAACCTGTTTGGACTTCGTCGGCAATAAACAAACCGCCATATCGGCGCGCAATTTCCGCAACTTTCCCGAAATATTCTTTTGGCGGAACGATAAAACCGCCAACTCCAAGAATCGGTTCAGCCATAAATGCGGCAATTTCGCCAGTTGTTGTAGTTTGGATTAACTCCTCGACATCGTCAGCACAAGCGACATCGCACGATGGATATTCGAGTTTGAAGGGGCAACGATAACAATATGGTGCCGATGCGTGTGAAATTCCTGCGACTTGCGATGCGACTGGCTTCCAGGTCGAATGTCCGATTGTCGAAAGTGCCGTTGCACTTCTGCCCGAATAGCTGTGGCGTAAAACGATTACCTCGTGTCTTCCGGTTGCTAATTTTGCAGCGAGAATTGCCGTGTCATCAGCTTCCGTGCCGCTGTTTGTAAAGAAAGATTTTTTAAGTTTGCCTGGCGAGATTTCGGCAAGTTTTTCTGCCAAATCGCCCTGCGGTTTGTTGGCGTAAAGTGTTGAGGTGTGTTGAATCGTCTTCGTTTGTTCTATTATCGCTTCATTAACTTTTGGATTTGCGTGCCCAATGCTGACAGTTAAAACGCCGCCAAAGCAGTCAAGATAACGGTTTCCTTCATCGTCCCAAACGTACTCACCATCGCCTTTTGCAAGTGCAATGGGTTCTTCGTAATAATTTGCAACGGCTGGAAAAAGAAATTCTTTGTGTTTGCGGATGGCTTCGGAAAGTTCGGTTCTCTTCTCGGTTGGGTTCATATTTACTCCTCGGCAATCACCAAGAAACTCCACACGAAATAACCAATGCAAATCAACGCTTCCCGGCAAACGAATGCGATAGGTTAATTTATAACTTTCTCGTCTTAAAAAGCAACAAACATTACCGCCGCGCCTCACCCTGTAAAAACAAAAAACCGCGCAGCTGACGGCCGCCCGGTTCACATCTGACCAAAATTGTTTTAGCAATTAAGGAATCACGGATTCATGAATATCTTCTCGCGATGGCAAGGGTGCTTTTGCCTCCTCCTCTGATAATTCGCGATATGAGCAAACCTTGTTTCTGCCAAGACTTTTTGCTCGGTAAAGAGCAGAATCCGCCATCTCAACCAACTCAATCGGATCGGTCGAATCATCGGGAAAAGACGAAACGCCGATGCTGATTGTGATCTTATGTTTCTCAGTGGGTTTTCCGGTGCGTACAACACTAAAATCAAATTCTTCGATAGAAGATCTTATCCTTTCCGCCGCCACCAAGGCCTGCGGCAATTCAGCACTTAATAAAAATGCCGCAAACTCCTCGCCTCCAAATCTTGCTGCGACGTCACCCGAACGCAATGTGCCGGTTATGCATTGACCAATTTCTTCAAGTGTTTTGCTGCCCGTAAGATGCCCATAGGTGTCGTTTACGAGTTTGAAAAAATCGATGTCCATCATCAATACACAAAAGTTACCGCCAAACTGCTTTGCGCGCGCAGATTCTCTTCTTAGTTCCGAAAAAAAAGAGCGGCTTGAAAGAAGTCCCGTTAAATCGTCGTGCGCGAGCAGCCGATGGATTTGCTGTTGATACTCGCGATCAATTTCGTCTAAGAGTTCGAAACGCAGAATATGTTTCCCGACGGTTATCTTGTCGCCGTTTTGAAGCTGCACGCTATCGATGTGTTGACCATTAAGAAAAGTTCCGTTGCTCGATCCCAAATCTTTAAGTTCGTAAGTGGTTTCCCCATCGGATGTCTGGCTCATGACAATTTTTGCGTGCTCTCGAGAAACCTTGGAATCATTGATACGAACATCCGCACCTATCGCCCTGCCGAGAATTACCTCCTCGCGCTCAAGCGGAATCGGAACGGCAAGTAGATCTCCGTTAAGAAATACGAGTGATGCCGTGAGGTCGCGTTTCGGGCGTGTGTTTTGAGTCATGATCTTATCGAGCGGGAGATGCAGACTTGTGAATAAGCCTTTTTATAGAATAACTTATCCTGGGTTCGGTTATCCAGTAAAATTTGCCGCTGCTTCCAATACGGCGGCATTTGTAAATCGTAATTTTTTAATCCATATTTTCTGATAGTGCGTATTTTATTTGTAAAACTAAGCAGCATCGGAGACATCGTACATACATTACCTGCACTTTCGGCTGTAAATAAGGCCTTGCCGGATAGCAACATATCTTGGGCAGTGGAAAAACGCTGCGCCGAAGTACTCAGAAACAACCCCTTGATTTCACGACTCATCGAAGTAGATACAAAAGCTCTGAGACGTGTTAATTTGTTTGGGAAGACACTAAAAACTGCGAAATCGCAGTTTCAAGAATTACGCGCCTCAGAGTTTGACCTCGCAATAGATTTTCAAGGACTCCTCAAATCAGCTTCAATTACAAAGCTCGCGAAGGCAACGAAAAAATTTGGATTTTCCGAGAGAAATCTGCGCGAGCCTGCGAGCCGCGTATTGCTTGGCAATTCAATCGATGTCGAACCAAGACAAAATATCATTTTGAAAAATATCGACTTGGCAGAGAGTTCGTTGAAACAATTTCTGCAAGCTGATGATTTCAGGCTCGATCAGGAGACGTTTGATTTTCCTATCTCGACTGACGAATCTCAGAAAAAGGAGGCTTCGGATCTCGCGGAAAGAATTGGCGGGAAATTCGCGATCTTAAATCCTGGTGGCGGCTTCGTTACGAAGCTATGGCATCCAGAGAAATATGGAAAACTAGCTGACGAGCTGTGGGAAAAGTTCGGATTGAAGTCAGCTATCTTAACCACTCCAAGCGAAATGAAACTCGCCAGTTCAGCCTTGGCAAGCTGCCTTTCGGGCAATCTAACTGTTGTCGAAATGAGTCTTATGGGCTACTACGAAACCGCGAAAAAAGCGACTGTATATATTGGTGGAGACACCGGTCCAACACATTTAGCTGTAGCAGCTGGATGCCCCGTTGTTGGGATATTCGGACCCACGGAATGGTGGCGAAATGGCAGCATAAACTCGGAAGATTTATGCGTTGAGCGAAACGATATTGACTGCCGTATCGATTGTCATCGCCGAACTTGCGACAACTGGATTTGCATGGATATCGAAGTTGAAACGGTTTTGGAGGCAGTCGAAAAACGGCTGTCTGCTGAGCGATCTCAAAGCTAGGAAAAGTTATGGAGCCTGTTCAAAGTCTTGAAATCCCCAATACCGAGGGCGTAAAATATGCCGGCTCGAAACTAAAACTCCTGCCAAACATCTTGGAATTAGTCGATAAAACCAATGCTGAAACGATCTTCGACGCTTTCGCCGGAACGACAAGAGTTTCTCAAGCACTCGCGCAATCCGGTTACCGCGTGATTTCAAGCGACTCCGCGGTCTGGTCCGAAGTTTTTGGAAATTGTTATCTCAAAAACGATCGGTCTTCGGGTTTTTACGCTGAGATAATCGACCACTTAAACGGGCTTCCCGAGAAACATGGCTGGTTTTCCGACCACTACGGAGGTTTGCCAAATGGAGGGAATTCAAACGAAGATGGACTCAAAAAGCCATTCCAAATTCACAACACAAGAATGCTCGACGCGATACGAGATGAGATCGACACTCTGGGGTTGGGCGAAATTGAAAAATCGGTCGTACTCACAAGTTTGATCCTCGCACTCGACAAAGTTGACAGCACTCTCGGGCATCACGTTTCGTACCTAAAGGAATGGTCGCCGCGTTCTTATAAAAAACTTAAGTTGAAAGTTCCCAGGCTTTTCGACACGGAAAAAGAGCACGAGGTTTTTTGCGGCGATGTTTTCGACCTCGTAGAAAACGTTGAAGCGGATCTCGCTTACTTTGATCCGCCCTACGGCTCAAATAATGAAAAGATGCCTCCATCAAGAGTGCGCTATACCTCATATTATCATCTCTGGACGACCGTTGTTCTACACGACAAACCGGAGACTTTCGGCAAAGCCAGACGCCGCGTTGACTCGCGAGATACGGATTCAGCGTCCTTATTCGAGGAATTTAAAAGAGATGCTGCCGGCAATTTTATCGCTGTGGATGCTTTGAGAAAACTGGTAAAAAGGACGCGAGCAAAATATATTCTTCTCTCATACAGCTCGGGCGGAAAGGCGACCGCAAGAAATTTGCGTGAGATTCTTGAGGATTCGGGAAAAATAATTGAGTTTGTTAAGGTTGACTATCAAAGAAACGTGATGGCATCAATGCGATGGACGAACGATTGGATTAGAGAAGTGGAAAAACCAAATCAAGAATACCTGTTTTTGATCGAAAAGGGATGACTTCTAAAAACAAAAAATTGCTTCAGAAATTTCGCGTACCGCTCGGTTTTCTTTTTGGAATTATTTTTTTAATCTTCTCTCGCCCGTCTCCAACGCTCATGATTATTGGCGGTTTCATTGCCGCTGTCGGACTTCTCGTGAGAGCTTGGGCATCAGGCCATATAAGGAAAAACAAGAAACTTGCGGTTTCCGGGCCATACAAATACACAAGAAATCCGCTTTACCTGGGAAGTTTCTTGCTTGGATTTGGGTTTTCGATTGCCGCTGGGGTTTGGTGGATCGCTGCACTGTTTGTAATCCTGTTTTTGGGCATCTATTTCCCTGTAATGAGCGTCGAAGCTGACGAGCTCACGGAGATTTTTGGTGAAAAATACAAGGAATATGCAGACAAAGTTTCGCTCTTTTTTCCCTGGTTCTCCGGTTACGGTTCAAGCAGCACAAAGTTTGAACTCGAATTGTATTTGCGCTACCGTGAATATCAAGCCTCTCTGGGAGCGATTTTCGCTTGGGCAGTGTTGACCCTCAAAGCTCTGTTTCTGTAATCAATTATGAAAAAAGCTACACTCTATCTTGTTTTATTCCTTACCTTTGCGTGTTCGCTTGGAATCGCTGCGCAAACGGAGATCAATCGCAGTCCGTATGAGCCGGGTGAGAATTTAGTCTACGAATTAAAATATAAGCCCTTCTTAGGAATACCATTCACTGTCGGCGAACTCAATTTTACCGTAATAAACAATCAGGGCGCCCAAGATATTTTGATCCATTCGATCGCAAAATCTAAAGGAACCCTCGTTGCGCTTACCGGAAGAAAGTATCTTCAGGATTACAAGTCTTCGGTTGATCGCAATGCGCTTCAGATCGTAAAGACGGTCAAAAAAGATGTTCAGGGTAAACGAGTTCGCAATAGCGAAGCAAATTTTGATTATTCTGAAAGAAGAGTTGTTTACATTGAAACCGATCCAAACGATCCGTCGCGTCCGCCGCGGAGGGTGGCTTCAACAATCGAACCGGGAACGCAGGATATGGTTACGGCGGTTTACATGTTAAGACAAAAGCCTCTCGCTATTGGAAAAAGATTTGTCTTCAAAGTAAGCGATTCCGGATTGGTCTATGACGTTCCTGTAAACGTTACGGGCCGTGAGCGCAAGAAAAGCATTTTTGGCAAAGTTTGGTGCTGGAAAATAGAGCCGGAAGTTTTTGGCAAGGGACGTTTTATCGAGCAAAAAGGGAGCCTTACGTTCTGGATCACAGATGATGAACGGCGTGTTCCGGTTTACGCCGACCTCAGCACTAAATACGGTAGAGTTCAAATCAAACTAAGAAAGTCTCAACGCATTCAAGCTGGTGAGACAAGCGAAAATAGTTAAGATTCCCGCCCTAACAGATTCCGATCTAAATCTCCAAATTAGCCCCTCTGCGCTTGTAACTTAAATAAAAACCGCTCATAATCTTCAGTTCGCGATCTATTGCGTGGGAAAACTATGAGCGATCAGAACGATAAAAATCTACTCGAAATCGAAGATTCCGATGATGTGGTAGGTGCAGCAGAATCCGATGTTTTGAAGTTTGAATTTTCTGCGGCCAGTGCGTCGTCTTCGGGTGATTTGCTTACAATAGACGATAGCGAACCGGATATTCTTTCGCTAAATCAATCGACGTTTGTTGAGCCCGAAGCAGATGAGTCAGGCGCTAAGCTCTCCGAGGAGGATTTAGCCAAACATGACCCGGTTTTTCGCGCACTCGCAAAACCAACATTACCCGATCTAGCGAAAAGAAATCGTGCGAGAATCCAAATGCAGTCTCCGACGCGTCTTTACCTTTATTGGTCAATTAAAAATAATCCCTTTCACACGCTCAGGAAGATTTTTGGGGGCAAGACCGGAACTTACGTCCTAATAGCAAAGCTCATTAACCGAACAAAGAATACGGAACAACTCTTTCCAATCGAACCAGAAGGAAACTGGTGGTTTGAAGTTGATTCAGATTCCGAATATATAGCGGAGATAGGTTTCTACGCTCCAAACCGACCTTTCATTCGCATAATGTATTCGAATTCGGTTCGTACTCCGCGAAAATCGCCATCCCGAAGACTCGACTACACGCCAAGTTTTAAGGTTGATGCTTATAAATTTGCCGAGGTCTTGGACGCAGCTGGCTACCAACGCGACGCTTTTGAGGTTGCGATAGCTGGAGATGATGAAATTTTGGCTGAAGAGGCGACACAGAAAGCGTATTCTCACATTTCGGGGAAGAATTTTCCCAAGATTTTAGGAAGCGACTCCGAACAACTGCGACTTGCACTCCTGGCGCTTGCCTCAGGCTATTCTCTCAACGATATTCGCGGCGAGATAAACGCGAGCCTTTTTGAACTGATTCAAAGCGACCTTAAGAATGTGGACTCGGAAAACGTGTTAGGCGCTCTGAAAAAACATTTTGATGTTTTCACAGACGAATATTCTGAGGAAGAAACCGGTGCATCGGTTTTTGGCGCTAGCGTCGTAAATTTCCCGAAGCGAATCAGAAAAAAACGCGTTCCCAAAACCCTAGTTCCCAAATTGTCTAAAATCGGAAAGCCGGAATCCATTAGCTCGATTGTTTTGGGTCTGCCAAAATAGACCCTTTTTATTTCTTCGCTCAAATCCACCGTAAGACGTGCATCCGAGGTCTAATTCTTTTATTCTAAATGCATGCCAACCGGATATTTTAGTCTCATTCTGCACGCCCACCTGCCGTTTGTACGCCATCCTGAATATCCCGAATTTCTCGAAGAAGATTGGTTTTTTGAAGCGATTACGGAAGTTTATCTCCCGCTTATACACATTTTTGAACACCTCCATCGATCCGATGCGACACCCAGAGTAGCGATGAACATTTCGCCTCCTCTGTGCGAAATGCTCGCGGACGATTTACTCGAGGAGCGCTATACACGTCATCTCGAAAATTTGATTGCGCTCGCTCACAAGGAAGTCGGGCGCGTAAAAAAGGAAGCACCGGATTTTTTCGACGTAGTGAATATGTATGTCGAAACGCTCGAAACTTCGCTTGATCTCTGGAATAACAAATACGACCGAAATCTTATCAATGCCTTTCGTTGGCTGCAGGATGAACGCGTGCTAGAGATCATTACCTGCGGAGCGACCCACGGTTTTCTACCGTTAATCTCAACGAGGGAAGCGCGAAGAGTTCAAATCGAAGTTGCAGTCCAAAATTACTGGAAGCATTTCGGAAGACACCCGCGCGGGATTTGGCTTCCGGAATGTGCCTATGAAGAAGGCGTGGAAGACCTGCTTAAAGATGCGGGTATCGAATATTTCATAGCGGATTCCCACGCCATTCTTTACGGCGAACCGCGTCCACGCTACGGCGTTCACGCACCGGTACGATGCCCAAATGGAGTCGCAGTTTTTGCGCGTGATGTTGAAACCTCACAGCAGGTTTGGAGCGCAGAAGCGGGGTATCCCGGAAATCCGGTTTATAGGGAATTTTATCGCGACGTAGGCTGGGATTTGCCGCTCGATTACTTGAAACCTCATCTTCATAAAGACAGCAATCGCAGACATTTAGGTTTGAAGTATTACGCGATCACGGGACGAAAAACACCTCAAAATAAGAAGCTGGCGTATCGTCCAAAAATTGCACGCGAGCAGGTCGCAAGTGACGCTGCGGATTTTCTTTATAAGCGAATCGAGCAGGCAAACAAACTCCGGAAAACTTATGAAGGTCATCCGCCACTCGTCGTCTCACCCTACGACGCCGAGCTTTTTGGACACTGGTGGTTTGAAGGTCCCTCCTTCGTCGATTTTCTTTTCCGTAGATTCCACTACGACCAGGACGAGGTAAATGCCGTGACGCCGGGCGATTATCTTGACGCGGATATCCCCGTTCAAGTTCAAAAACCTTCCGCTTCAAGCTGGGGTGAAAACGGCTATTACAAAGTTTGGTTAAACGAGGGAACCTCATGGATGTATCAATATACGCATGACGCTGAACGAAGAATGACGGCACTTGCCAATCACTTTGAGCACCCAAACAAGCTCGAATATCGTGCGCTTAACCAATGCGCCCGGGAGCTTCTACTGGCGGAATCCAGTGACTGGGCTTTTCAAATATATCAGGGCACAACGGTGGAGTATTCTTCAAAGCGCTTCAAATCACACATTCATCGTTTTAATTTGCTCGCCGAAGGGTTGGAAAAATACGAAGTTAACGAGGAGCTTTTGATCGAAATCGAAAATCGGGACACGATTTTCCAGGAGATCGACTATCGGGCATATAGAACGTAACCGTGCAAACACTTTCGTTTGCCATAGTATTTCTGTAAAGTTATCATTCCCCTTCTAAATTAATACGGAGAATTCAGATGAGTAAAAATGGCGTGGAAATTGCTCCCGCAGACGGAAAACTGGGCATTTTGTTAGTAGGTTTAGGGGCGGTAAGTACGACGTTTGTCGCAGGTGTTGAAGCTATTAAACGCGACATCTCAAAGCCGATTGGCAGTCTCACACAGATGGGAACTATCCGCCTCGGCAAACGCACGGAAAAACGTGTGCCGATGATCAAAGATTTTGTTCCGCTTGCGGGTCTGGACGATATTGCCTTCGGGGCGTGGGATATTTTTGAAGAAAATGCCTACGACGCCGCGCTTAACGCTGGGGTTTTAGAAAAAGACTTGCTAAATCAAGTTTCTGAGCAGCTTTCTTCGCTTAAGCCAATGAAGGCCGTTTTTGACAATCGATATGTCAAACGCCTCGACGGCAAAAATGTAAAAACCGGTAAAAATAAAATGGATCTTGCCGAGCAGCTCATCGCCGAAATTGCCGAGTTCAAACAAGCAAATAACTGCGATCGTTTGGTAATGGTTTGGGCAGCTTCGACCGAGATTTTCTTAGAGCCTACAAGCGCTCACGATTCGATAGAAGCTTTTGAAAAAGGACTCTACGACGACGACGAAAGCATCGCCCCTTCGATGATATATGCCTACGCGGCCATAAAATCGGGTGTTCCTTTTGCCAATGGCGCACCTAACCTGACGGTAGATATTCCCGCTTTAACAAAATTGGCTGAGAACGAGGGCGTTCCGATCTGCGGAAAGGATTTCAAGACTGGGCAAACCCTTATGAAGACGATTCTTGCACCGGGTTTTAAATCACGGATGCTTGGTCTTGACGGATGGTATTCAACAAATATTCTCGGCAATCGCGACGGTGAGGTTTTGGATGACCCGGAATCGTTTAAGACGAAAGAGGAATCAAAACTTTCGGTGCTCGAACATATTCTCCAGCCCGATGTTTATCCCGATCTTTACAAGGATTTTTCCCACGTTGTAAGAATCAACTATTATCCTCCGCGCGGTGACAACAAAGAAGGCTGGGACAATATCGACATATTTGGCTGGCTCGGCTACAAAATGCAGATCAAGGTGGACTTTTTATGCCGTGATTCGATTCTGGCCGCTCCACTCGTGCTCGATCTAGCGCTGTTCCTAGATCTCGCTAAACGGACTAAAATGAAAGGCCTACAGGAATGGCTGTCGTTTTATTTTAAGGCCCCGCAAACCCCGCCTGAGCTCTATCCGGAGCACGATATCTTTATTCAGTTGAAAAAACTGAAAAACACTCTACGGCATATGAAAGGTGAAGATTTGATAACGCATCTCGGAACCGAGTACTACGAAGAATAGAAAAAACCGGTAAGAATTTTCGGGGATCGAAAGAAGAGCGCATGCTCCCGCTTTATTTGGAATGTGATAATCCCCGTAATTAATTCTTACCGGTAAAAGTTAATAAACCATCAATAGCGCCGTCTGTACCGAATTTGTGCTTTCAACGTATTTTTGCAGCGGTTTATAAATTGCACCGGCCGCCTCGGAGTTGGTTTTTTTGTCCAATCCAGAAACGACAAAGACTGAAGTATCCCTCAAATCAAATCGCGCCAATTGGTATTTCTCCGAAGAAAAATATGAGATGTCTTTACCAAATTTTTCAGCTTTTGATTTCTCCGTTAACATCACCGAAACAATCTCACCCTCTCTTTCGAGAACTAAATGTCTGAACTTCGTACCCCGATACTCACACGTATGAGACGCCTTAAACTTTGAATTAACAAAGGATTTTTCTAGCGAAGGCAAAGCGATGCCCTCTAGCTTGTCAAACCTCGAAGATAGCGTCGCTCCCTTCACAGGCTCCAAAGAGTTTCTCTTAATAGCACAAAACTGATGATCGCCAAACGCAATGTTTACAGCATGTTCCGTAGGAAGAGACTTGTCCAAGTGAGAGCTGTCAACAACGTCTGTCCCATCCGAAGTCACAAAGTTACTAATGAAGATCGCTCCGAGAGTAAACGTCAGGATCAATCCGGCTGCAATCGCCGCCCACGAACCAAATCCAAACCGCGCAGATTTATTCGGCTCATCGACCCTTAGCGACTCATTCATGACACGTGAACACAGATCTATTTCGAAATCCTTATCGATCTGATATTTTTCAGATTCTAAAACTGCGTTTCTTAAACGCGTTCGAATTTCTCTTCTCGCCTCGATTACTCTCCGGCAATCAACGCAGTCTTCCATATGCCGCAGAATCTCGTGATTCGTTTCGGTCAAAAGTTCGTCGCTTAAATATGAATCAATTATTTCCTGGAAATCATTACACCTCATACAGATTTCCCTCCCTGACTTTTAATCATTTCGTTTTCGTCCTCGTCTCCACCAATCCCGTAGTTACGGGCATAGAGCGCCAACTCGTTTCTCAAAACCTTCCTGCCCCGGTGAAGCCGCGACATAACTGTTCCCATCGGGATATCCCTAATCGCAGCAATCTCTTTGTATGAAAACCCTTCTACATCACACAAAACTACAATCTCACGAAAGATTTCCGGCACCTTCTCGATCGCCTGTAAAACATCTTCGTCCGTTATTCGCTGCGGAATCGAGGCCTCAAAAGGAACCGTCTGTGCAATAAGTTCCTCTTTATCCTCAACGAGCTTCAAATTCGTCTGCTTACGAAGCTGCTTGTAATGTGTGTTGTACATAATGGTTGTAAGCCACGCCTTGCAGTTAGTCCCCATTTTGTAACGGTGAAACGATTTCAACCCCTGCATCAAAGTTTCCTGCAACAAGTCCTCTGCCAGATCTTTGTTGCGTTTCAAAAACATCGCTACTCTGAAAAGATCAGCAGTAAACGGCAAAGCCTCCATCTCAAAATCTTCCCGGATTTTCTGCTCATCGGATTTTGTTTTAACCAGCTTAAGCGCCATTAATTTCCTCGTATCTAGCAATAAGATGCATTTTCACCGTCCGTTTATATTAATACGATTTAATAATTCTTTATTCCCATGAGAAGCTTTCTTCGAAAATGCAATCTAGTTCAAGCTCTTGCGTTTCCTAACTCTTTTATGTTAAACAATATACGAAGTCATAGCTTGCTCGATCCCGACTTCCACATCCCTAAATCAGCAAACTAAAATTCTTTTGAAATCATCAGTACAGGTAGATATTTGCCGTGAGTTTTGGCAAAGTCGGGCTTGAAAATTCGTCATATCGAAGGGTCCTCAACTCTTCAAAATTGACGAGGAGATAACGAATAATGACAAACGACGCTTCAAAAAAGAAAAAAACCCAAAAGAAGGTTCTCTTAAATCCGGATAAAAAAAGTCCGCGCGCAAAAGATTTTGAAGATAAGCTATCGGCTCTGATCGTTGGTCAGGAACGCGCCGTCCGCAGAATGAGCGGTCTTTATCAAATTTACCTTGCCGGCATGCAAAACCCCGCACGCCCGATTGGAACGCTTCTTTTCCTAGGACCAACCGGTTCGGGTAAAACCCGCGTCGTTGAGGCGTCTGCCGGAGTGCTGTTTGGAGACGAACACGCGGTTGTGAAAATCGATTGCGCTGAATTCCAGCATTCACATGAAATCGCAAAATTGATCGGTTCGCCGCCCGGCTACCTTGGCCATCGCGAAACCTCACCGATGCTGACCCAGGAAAATCTCGATAAAAACCACACCGATGATGCAAAGCTTACGTTTGTATTATTCGACGAAATCGAAAAGGCGTCCGATTCCCTATGGCAGCTGCTTTTGGGGATTCTCGATAAAGCGACGCTAACTCTTGGCGACAATCGAAACGTAGATTTTTCAAATACGATCGTTATCATGACCTCGAATCTTGGTGCGAGAGAAATGTCTGAAATGATCTCGGGTGGTATCGGTTTTGCACCGGCAAAATCATCGACCAACCCGGAAGACGATGAGATCGACACAAAGATTTATCGGACGGCGCTCGAGGCGGCAAAACGAAAATTCTCTCCGGAGTTTATGAACCGAATCGATAAGGTAGTTGTTTTCCGTAGTCTGAAAGAACACCATCTGCGCGCAATTCTCGATATCGAACTCGGCGCGGTACAAGACCGTATCACGGATTCCGCAGGTACGAAGTTTATTTTTGAGTGCTCGAATTCGGCAAAGGAGTTTTTGCTCGAAGAGGGAATCGATCTCAAATACGGTGCGCGGCATTTGAAGCGTTCGATCGAAAGATTCCTCGTTTATCCGCTGTCGAATTTAGTTGCCACGCAGCAGGTTGAAACGGGCGATTTGGTTTCAGTCGGTTTTGATAAGAAGGAAGAAAAACTAACCTTCTCAAAGGAATCTGGCAAAATGATCATTGCCGAACCTGAAGAAGAGTTGCTGGAAGATGATGCACCGGAAACTAAATCTGACGCCGTCGGGCTGCCGCTTCCGTCAGCATCAGTAGGCACTGAAAAAAGCAAAGCGAGCGGTGAGCCTGACGAAGGCAATTGATTGTTATAGAAGAAAGATAGAAGCGGGGATCTTACCTATTCGATCCTCGCTTTTTCTATGCGATTAGCTTGTAAGTTGAGCAAGGTCGGGCAGAATTCCGCGTTCTTTCAGCTCGCTGAGAAGCTGTTTCGCTGAAACGAATTGAACTGCATCGATTCCCAAAGCTCTTGCGGCTTCTACATTTTCTTTCTTGTCATCTGTAAAAAAACATTCGTCTGCCGAACATCCCGCCTTTTCAAGTGTGATTTGAAATACTTTTTTTGAAGGCTTTAAAGTACCTATTTCGTAGGAAAGCACAAAATCATCGAAATAGCGCAAAACCTCGAAATTCCTCCTCACGAATTCGAAATGCATCTCGTTTGTATCAGATAACACCATCAGACGATATTTCTCCGAAAGTTTTCTGAACAAAGCGTCCGGTAGAATTGGTTCAAGGGAGAATATGCTATTCCAGGCTCCCGCAAATTCTTCGAAACTCATATCTAAACGAAGAGCATTTTGAAATGATCTAAAAAGCTGTTCTGACGAAATCTTTCCTTCATGATAAAGTCGATTTTCGTCGATGCGCTGCACTTTTTCGTTTAATTCCGAGACATCGAGCTTTGACGCTGCTTCGAACAATTTCAATGCTCTTTTAGTATCAAACGGTACAATTACCTTTCCCAGATCAAAAATAATTATCTTAATCATTTGAGTTTTCCCAACTCAGACTTCTTTTCACCGCTTGGTCCCATCTCGTCCGCAAACCGTCTGCCGCTTCTCCAGACATTTTCGGCCCGAACCTTTTATCCTGCTTCCAATGTTTGCTCAAATCACCCTTTGACTCCCAAAACCCCACGGCAAGTCCTGCCAGATAGGCAGCTCCAAGGGCGGTGGTTTCAGACACTTTCGGACAGACGACCGGGATTCCCAATATGTCTGCCTGAAACTGTAGAAGCGTGGTGTTTTCGGTTGCGCCTCCATCAACCCGCAATTCGCTTAGCTCGATTCCTGAATCTTTCCTAATCGCATCAAGGAGATCAGCGGTTTGAAACGCAATAGATTCTAAAGCTGCTCGAGCGATGTGGGCCTTCCCGGTTCCGCGAGTCAACCCGATGATCATCCCCCGGGCATCTTGATCCCAATGTGGCGTTCCCAGCCCGGCAAAGGCAGGCACGAAAAAGACCCCGCCATTGTCATCAATACTATTCGACAACGCCTCAATCTCATCCGCATTTTTTATTACCCCTAAAGAATCCCTCAACCACTGAACCACCGCGCCACCGATAAAAACGCTCCCCTCGAGCGCGTATTCCGTGTGACCGTCAATCTGCCAGGCAACTGTCGTCAATAGCCGATGATCCGATACGATCGCTTTTGCTCCCGTGTTTTGAAGCATGAAACAACCGGTTCCATAAGTGTTTTTGGTAGCGCCGTCTTCAAAACACATCTGCCCGAAAAGTGCTGCCTGTTGATCTCCGGCGATTCCGGCGATTTTAACTCCACTCAGCTGCGATGGGCTATCTGCTACGCCATAAACTTCGGAAGAGCTTTTTACACTCGGCAAAATTTCTACAGGAACGTCAAAAATATCCAGAAGCTGATCATCCCACCTAAGGTCGTGAATGTTAAAAAGCATCGTCCGAGAGGCGTTTGAGACATCCGTTTTGTGGCACGCTCCTGCCGTTAACTTCCAAACCAACCAGGTATCAACCGTTCCAAAACAAAGCTCACCCCGCTCTGCTCTTTCGCGAACACCTTCGATATTATCCAGAATCCAATTGATCTTACTCGCGGAAAAATATGCGTCCGTTTCCAAACCGGTTTTCACACGAATCAGCTCACCATACTCTTCCCTTATTTGATCACAAAATTTTGAGGTCCGCCGATCCTGCCAAACTATTGCGTTATAAACCGGTTCGCCCGTTTCCCGATCCCAAACAAGTGTCGTTTCACGCTGATTCGTGATCCCGATTCCTGCTACATCTTTGGCATCAATCCCTTTATTCCCCAAGGCGTCAACCGCCGTCTTGATCTGCGATTCCCAGATCTCAAAAGGATCGTGTTCAACCCATCCGCTCTTTGGAAAGATCTGTCGGAATTCTCTCTGCGCCATCGAAACGATTTTGCTTTCTCGGTCGAAAACAATCGTGCGGCTTGATGTCGTGCCTTGATCGAATGCAAGAATGTATTTCATCTCAGACAAAAAAAGGGCGACTCAAGATCGCCCGGTTGTAAAAATTATTTTGTACGTTTTAACCAATAAACAACTCATCTTCCTGATATGCACGGTCGATGCGTTTTGGCGAAGGCGCAAACAAGACTTCAAGCCCTTTTTTCACACCAGCCATAATCGCGGCTATTTCAGCAGCAGGCTGAACGACTTTTGCCTGGATAAAATCCGCCGTGTCTGTAACCTGTAGCTGCGTGCGATCAATCGTTTGATTTACGAGTTCGACCTTGTCTTTCGCAACATCGGCCGTTTGTCCAACAAGAAGCTTGAGCTCGGCAACTTCCTCTTTAATCAAACCAGTTGAATCGGAAAAATTCTTTGAAGCAACGGCCAAGTGTCCCGAAAGCTCATTAAACTGAACGGCGACATCCTTACCTTGCGAGCTAATTTCATTTACTTGATCAATCAATGGCTCAACTCTTTGCTCCATTCGATTAACCGTTTTAACTACCTTTCTGACGATCAAAGCAATTCCAAGCAAAGAAAATGCCATTACAACAAAGCTTATCGCAATGACAATTTGCGAAACCGTCGTCCATAATTGTGGGTCATTCCATTTCATAAAACTACTTTTTGTCTATAGCTTTTGGCGTGGATTTGCCTTTGGCTTTCGGAGTTTCTTCTTCTTTCACAGGATAACTCGGTCTGCCCTCAGAAATAGCCTTCGTTTCGTTTTTCCGTTTTTCGTCAACGTAAGCTTTCTTTCCGGCATCAAGCGCAGCAGAAATCGGGTTCGCACTCTGAGCCGCCGCCGCTTTCGCTTTTTCGGTTAGCTCTTCAGCGGTTTCCTGTGCATTACTGTAAAGTTCGCCCGCCTTTTCACGAGTCACTTCATAATATTCGCCGGCCGTTTCCTGAATTTGTTCGGCTGTTTCTCTACCTTTTTCAATACCTTTTTTGGTGGCATCAGCAATATCTTCGCGAAGTTCCTGGCCTGATTTTGGAGCAAAAAGCAGAGCTAACAAAGCTCCAATCCCGCCACCTATAAGCAAGTAAGTTAGTTTTGTGTTAGCGCTTGTATCTTCCTCGCGCTCATATTCGTAATTCATAATAAATCTCCCAATTACAAAAACTCTAAATGTTTTTATACATTGAATATAGCAGAAAGTTACGGCTATCGGCAATCAATTTTCGCGTTCACGAAATTTGCTGGTTCGTTTAGATCCGTGCTTTTATGAGTCTTGGAATTCCCTGTAAATCAGGCAGAAACTCCAGTTCACTCCAGCAATGCATATCGAATAGCTGCCGAACCTTTTCCGACTGATTAAAGCCAATCTCCATCAGAAGATAACCTTCCGACAAAAGAAATTTCGGCGCATCTTCAATAATCCTACGAATTATCGAAAGCCCATCGCCACCATCCGTCAGCGCAACCTTCGGATCAAATGCTTTCACCTCTGGCTGCAAAGTTGAAATGTCGGCCACGGGAACATAGGGCGGGTTCGAGACAATAAAATCAAACTTCTGGTCGCCGAAATCATTGAAAACATTTGAAACTCCCAATTCCAGGCGCTCAGATACGGAATTTCGCTCTGCATTTTCTCTCGCGACCAAAAGCGCAGATTCGGAAATATCTACCGCGAGCGCCTCTGCCGTTTTGAGCTCGTGCAGAATCGAGACGGAAATACAACCCGAGCCAATTCCGATCTCGCAAAAGCGTACATTCTTCCGGTCGCGAAAAAGATTCGAAGCCTCCTCAACTATCATTTCGGTTTCCGGTCGGGGAATCATCACATCCGGCGTGACAATAAAATCCAACCCCCAAAATTCCTGCTTACCAGCAATGTGTTGAAACGGCTCTCGATTTGAACGCCGTTTTACATATTCGTTAAAGATGTCACGATCGGTCGGGGAAATTTCGTGATCAGGATTTGCGATGAGAAAAACCTTATCGACTTTCAAGGCCAGTTCCAGAAGCGAGTTAGCTTCACGACGCCATTCAGCAATCCCGGCATTTTTTAGGATCTCTGACGCTTTGGTCAAAGCCATTGAAATATTTGTCATTTAAGGTTTAAGAGATTTGGTGGCAATAAAGGTTGGAGAATATTTATTGAGTTTTGTGGCTTTGTCTGACCAGTAATCTTCAAATAGCCCGTTTATCACAAATCCGGCTTTTAGCTGTCCTCCAATCTGCTGTTCGAGAGTGTGTCCAAATTCTAACGGCTCATTTTCCTTAATATATTTCTGGAGTTGCTCTTTCGGCAAATCCTCAAGATCAGAATAAGGAAGCGAAAACCGAACTTCGAGTTTCCCTTCTTCCTCATCTTTAATCCGATCAAAAATGTAGATAAAAGGATTGTGAAAACCGGCAAGCATCTCTCCACCCTTCCGTAAAACCCGAAAGGCTTCGTTCCAAACAGGTTGTAACTCTGGCATAAAACAGTTTGAAACAGGATGCCAAATCAGATCGAAGCTTTCATCCTCAAACCGCGAAAGATCTGCCGCGTCTCCCTGCTCCAGACTTATCTCGAGACCCTCTCTTTCTGCAACAACCTGATCCTGCGTAAGCTGTTTGTTTGAATTATCGAAAGAAGTCACGTTTGCGCCAAGGGCAGCCAACACGGGAACCTGCTGTCCTCCTCCCGATGCCAGACATAAAATATCGGCACCCTTTAAATCATCCGGAAACCAGTCTCTCGGAACCGGAATATTGGGGGTTAAAACTATTGAAAATTTGCCGTTACGAGCATTTTCAATCACCTCAGAGGAAACTGGCTGCGTCCACTCATTTGCACCACTCTCGACTTCTTTGTCCCACGCCGCGCTGTTGTATTTTATTAAATCCATCATTAGAAAAACTGAAATACGAATTCTAACTTTGATCTTTAAAAAACAAAAGACGGCCGGAAGCCGTCAAGCAGTTTGAGCTTTTTGTTAAATTAGATTCTGGGAATTCTCAGACTAAACTTTGATCCACGGCCGAGTTTGGATTCTACGCCTACTGTACCCGAATGACGCTCAACGATTTCTTTAACGAGGGAAAGGCCTAGACCCGTAGATTCATCTTCTTTGTCCTGCCCATCCCGCGCGACTCGATAAAACTTTTGCCAGATTTTCTCTTGTTCCGCCGGAGGAATGCCGTAACCGCGATCTTCGACCTCTACGCGCAAGAAGTCTGACTCAAGTATCGTCGAGATCAATACCGAGCTTCTTTCCGGACTATACTTAACCGCGTTGTCGATCAAGTGTGAAATGGCTTTGGTTAGGAGTCCCCGATCTGCCGCAATTGGCGGAATGCGTTCACCGTGTTTTTCAACCAAACGAATACGTTTTTTCTTAGCCGTCCCCTGAAAGTTACCTACAACGTCTTCAACAACCTTGTTAATCCTGACCGGTGATTTATGAAACTCCTGCTTGTCAGATTGCTGGAGCTTCGCCACCGAAAGAAAATTCGTAAGAAGATTCGAGGCTCGCTGCGACTCTTTGGCTATGATCGAAAGATACTCCCGAGAATCCTCTGGAATACTTTCGTCAAGCAGCAACATTTCGGCAAACCCTTGAATGCTGGTTATCGGTGTCCGAAGTTCGTGAGACATTAGGTTTACCATATCCGAACGAAGTTTTTCATTTTCCTTTCTCGCTGTGATGTTTCTAAACGTAATCAGAAAACAAGCCGGCTTTTTGGTAACGTCAGCGCTGAGATCACTAATTGCATTTTTTGCAGTTTTAACTAGCGTAATTTCCATATCGAGCGACATTTCCGCTTCCGGGAAATGCAATTCTTGCTGGAAACTACCACCCGTTTGAAGAACCTTTCGGATCGCCAAACCCGGTTCGTTAAATACGTCAGTTTCAAACCTTCCGAGCAAATCAAAAAGATTGATTTCCCGAATGTCTTCCCCTTCAAGTTTAGCAAGCTCTCGCATTCTGGTATTTACGTAAGCGATCTTGCCGTCCAAATAGGCAATTGCGTGAGCTTCCTTAAGACACGATGTAGCAGCCACGCCAAAAGACAATTCCTTTATCGCGCCATTTATAAGGCTCAGCGTATTAAGACGATTTTCCTGTGATTGAACGGAAAGGACGGTTCCCCACCAGGAATTTGAAAGATTCTTGCTTCCAAGAAGTTTTCTCTGGAAGTTTCTGGCAAGCTGAGCACTGAATGCTTCCAGGAGACAGGTGTCATCAGATTCGAAATCCTGTCTTATACTGACGAACAGGCCTCCAACCAAAACATTGTCGGTAACGAGCGGCAAGGCTACCTTTGCCGCGCCGGAGGATTTATCTCCTACTTCGACAACCGTTTTCCTTTCCTTAAGTGCGCTTTCGCAAAGCTCGACAGTTTTATGCCATGAAGTTTGTCTGGCGCTAGGATCGCTATTCTCGCCCGTCTTTCTGCTTCTTCCTACCGGAACCAAGTGTCCGTCAGGCTCATACTGAAAAACGATGATCTCCGAGAGTGGTAGAATCGCTTCCAGCAATTTAAGTCCGCTCTCGACACGCGAATCCGCGTCATCATCTTCAAGCAAGTATCCGTTTGACTTTAGCGCCGCAAGTCTTTTGTCGAGTTTTGCATTGTTTTGCCCGTAGTTTTTAATTTGAATCGCAACCAAACTTATCAGCGAAACCAAAAATATGGGAAAGAATAAAAGGTCCAAGCCGAAGAATTTATTTGCAGCAGTAGATATACCAAACCATATCGCAAGGAATAAACCAGTGATTACTGCGAAACTTCTAAAGTAAAACTTCTCGGCAAGCAGCCCAAAGCAGGCAGCGAAAGCAACCAACAGCCCGATTTTTAAGGTAGTAAATTCGGACGTCGAAGGTTTAATCGCCCTTTCAAGCAGCGCAATGTATTCTCCGCCTGCCGCCATCAAGATCGAAACAAGAAGGGCGGCTAAGACGGCTAGCGACATAGACACGACGAGCCTTTTAGCAAAGGGATTGATCATTTATTCGTTACGTTTTTGAGAGCCTGATGAAATGGTCTTTAGCGGCTGAGAGGAAAACAGTGTTTATTTACATCTATAAACAACGTTTAACGTACTAATTATGCAGGAAAACTCCGACAAAATCAAACATTTTTTTGGATCGGGGACGGCGATCGTCTTGGTCTTGTTTTTCAATTGGCTTTCTTTTGCCCTTTTTTGCAAAAAATTCCATAATGTTGCTTCGAAATAGAAGTAGATATCTTATGAAAATTGTTGCTAAAATTGAGCTCCTGTTGATCGCGCTATGGCTTGGGGCTGCGTGCTTTTTCAGTTTCGGGGTTGCTCCAAGCGCATTTAGTGTCTTGCCATCTTCCGAACTCGCTGGCGGGGTTGTGAATCGAACGCTATCAATCATCAATTTTAGTGGCGTAATCATTGGGATTTTAGTTTTGCTGACGTCGTTTATAGGAAGCCAGGGGTTAAACAAAATTCGTCTTTGGACTACCAGGATTATGCTTGCAATTCTGGTAGCGGCATGTGGCGCTGGGCAATTGATAATTGGGGTCTATCTAAACCATTTACGCGCCCTGATCGGAAAACCCATTGACGAGCTCGCAGCCGACGACCCGATGAAGCTCCAGTTTGATACGTGGCATCAGTATTCGGTTTGGGTGCTCGTTGCAGCAATGATCACTGCCCTTATCGCATTCTTTGTTATTTCGCGGTCTTCAAGCGGATCCGTTGATCTGTCTACACCGGATGAAATCCCTGATTTCGAACTGCCCGACGAACTAAAAATGTAAGGTTTATGGAACTAGTCGAAAATTTAAGTGAATTTAAAAGCCGTCTGGCTCGTTGGCGGACTAACGATGATCTAAGTGGTTATCCCTTTATCGAGAATGTTTACGCGCCTTTTGCACCGGCACGCAGATCTTTGCCGATGCTAAATCTCGCATTGATTTCTTCCGCCGGAGCGTATATCGATGGAACCGACGCTTTCGACATTGAAAGTTCTTCAGGTGATACGAGCTTCCGAGAGCTGCCGATAGAAATTGAGGCAGAAGACTTGAAATTTGCCGCGAAGGGCTACGATCCTTCTGCGGTAAGAGACGATTTGAATTCGCAGATTCCAATCGAACGCCTTGTAGAGTACGAACAAAATGCCGTGATCGGACAGCTCAATTCGGTCTGGTGGAGCTTGGCTGGATTTATTCCTGACGCATCTCAAGTAGCCGAAGAAATGGCTCCTTCAATTGCTGAGCGTGTGGAACGATATCAGGCACAGGCTGCCCTTCTTATTCCGGCATCAAGGCTGTGTCACCAGACTCTTGGAATTGTTGCGCGTGCGATAGAACAAAGAGGGATCCCGACGATGCTCATTTCGGTTGATCGAAGTATCACCGACCGCATCCGGGCGCCTCGCACTGCATACTACGACGGCGAATTTGGTTCCGTAGCCGGGAAACCAAACTGGAAACAGCATCAGCACCGAATTTTAGATGAATCGATCCGCTGGATTGAAACGTTGGATCAGCCGACTTCACGCAAACTCGCCGTTGAGCTAGAGACGGCGACTGAAATGGCGCGTGGAGAACGATAAATTGTAGATCAAATTTAGTTGCCAGGCGGGTTTTGCCCGCCTTTTCTTTTACGAAATTTATGAACCGCGATGAAATGCTCAAGCGCGTCCGCGCACGCAATACTCCCTGGGACGTCGTAATTGTTGGCGGCGGAGCAACGGGCATCGGATGTGCGGTTGATGCAGCTGCGAGAGGTCTTGATGTTTTGCTTCTTGAGCGATCCGACTTCGGAAAGGGGACATCAAGCCGCTCGACTAAGTTGATTCACGGCGGTGTTCGATACCTAGCGAAGGGAGATGTCTCTCTCGTCCGAGAGGCGCTGAGAGAGCGCGGGTTATTGAAGCAAAACGCGCCGCATCTTGTTACTACACAAGCATTTATCGTTCCCTGCTACAGCATTTGGCAAAAACTCTACTACGGTGCCGGACTAAAAATCTACGACCTTCTTTCGGGAAACTTTAGTTTTGGGAAATCACGAATTATCTCAAAAAGCGAGACACATAAAAGACTGCCGAATATAAAAGAGAAGGATCTAGCGGGTGGTGTGGTTTATTACGATGGTCAGTTCGATGACGCACGACTCTTGATCGACCTTGCTGCGGCTGCGGCAAAAAATGGCGCAACGATTTTGAATTATGCAAAGGTTAACAGTTTAACGAAAAACGGCGACGAAATGATTGACGGCGCTATATTCAAATGTTCTGAAACTGAAGAAACTTTTCGCGTCGATGCAAAAGCCGTAATCAACGCCACTGGCTCTTTCGTAGATCGGATTAGAAAATTATCTGACGAGACTTCGGATAGTCTTATTTCTCCAAGCCAGGGAATTCATCTCGTTTTCGACCAAACCTTTTTGAATAGTTCGGAGGCGATTATGATCCCAAAAACCTCGGACGGAAGAGTTTTGTTTGCAATTCCATGGCAAGGGAAAACACTCGTTGGTACAACCGACACCCCGATCACAGAGATCGTATCCGAACCAAAACCACTCACGGATGAGATAGATTTTGTGTTGGAAACCTGCAAAAACTATCTAAATAAACCTCCCCGGCGTAAAGACGTTCGGAGCGTTTTTGTTGGAATCAGACCCCTTGTAAAATCTTCTAGCGATTCAAAAAATACAGCATCGCTATCCAGAGACCATACGATTGAAATCGACGACTCAAACCTCGTCACAATCACCGGAGGAAAATGGACAACCTACCGAAACATGGCTGAAGATGCGGTTGATAAAGCGATCGAAATCGCAGGTCTGTCCCGAAAGAAGTGCAAAACTCAAACCTTTAGGATTGACGACTCCAAACCGAAACGAATCAAAAAGATTCTGGAAGAAGACGAAACGCTGAGCGAGCTTATTCACCCGGACTTTTTATACACGTTGGCGGAAGTAGTCGATGCGGTTAGAAATGAAATGGCCCGCTCCGCAGAAGACGTTTTGGCTCGCCGAACCCGTATCCTTTTTCTTGATGCAAAAGCTGCAATCGATTCCGTTGTGAAGGTTGCGTCCGCGATTGCGCACGAGCTAGGCAGAGATGAGAGCTGGATTGATAGCGAAGTGCGGTCTTTTAAGAAGTTAGCTCAAAACTATCTGGTGGCTGAACCTTAACTGTCTTCATTTAGATATCCTGGCAGTTCGATATTTTCGTCAAGTTTAGCGTCTGGAATCGGTTTTCCGAATTGCGTTTCCAAAGGCAGAACGCCTGCCCAAAAAGGGAGTTCATAATCGGATGCATCATCTACCGGATCGCCTTCGCGAATTTTCGCCGAAGCCTCGTCGATCCTGATCCTTATCACCGAAGTTACATTCAGTTCCTTCTCGTTTGGTTCGCGGCAATCGTCCCAGCGCTTTTCCAAAAGGTTATCTGAAATGGCTTTCAACGCCTCTACCTTCTCGTCCTTATCTTCAATTAAAGTGCCTTTTCCAAATACGACCGCGGAACGATAGTTCATCGAGTGGTGAAACGCCGAGCGCGCCAAAACAAGCCCATCCACCAAGGTTACAGTTGCACAAACTCCTACGCCTTTTTCAATATTTTTCAGCATACGGCTGATCGACGAGCCGTGAATAACAATTGAATCATCGATTCGTGCGTAGAGAGTTGGAATTACGAATGGCTGATCATCGATAGAGAAACCTACATGGCACAAATACCCCTCATCGAGAATCTCGTAAATGGTTTCGCGGTCATACTTTCCGCGTTTTGCTACACGGCGAACCTCGTTTCGTTCTGTCTGTTTAAAATCGGACAAGATTAAAAAAGACTCCTCAAGAAGATCAGTATATCGAACGATAGTGAGCTATTAGCAGATAAGCGAGTACCTATATGCTCGCTATTGCTCGTTATACTTAATTGTTATGCAAATCCAATGATTTTAAGTATTCACGAAACTCGTTGCCAAGATCATCCCGTTTCAACGCAAACTCAACCGTGGCAATTAAAAATCCAAGTTTATCGCCCGCATCGTGGCGCTTTCCTTCGAGTTTTACGGCATAAAACGGCTTTCCTTCCTTGAGCATTAGGCGCATCGCATCAGTGATTTGGATTTCCCCGCCCGCACCTTTTTCGGTTTTTTCAATTGCCTCAAAAACATCTGGCGTGAGAATGTACCT
The DNA here is from genome assembly GCA_965216195.1 of Aridibacter sp. Classification (GTDB taxonomy): domain Bacteria; phylum Acidobacteriota; class Blastocatellia; order Pyrinomonadales; family Pyrinomonadaceae; genus Aridibacter. The sequence goes on from OZ244151.1 coordinate 2,596,281, forward strand.
TCCAATAATAGCAAGATCCGAAGGAGCCTCCTCAAATGGAGGTTTTTCAACCATGTCGGTGATCTTAAAAACGTTCGCGTCCTCGGTGTCTTCAGTCTCAATTACGCCAAAGCGAGAAATGGCCTCACCTTCAATCTGCATCGTTGCTATGATTGGTGCCTGGTATTTTTCAAAAGCCTCTGTCATCTGCTTTAAGGCCGGTTTCTCCGCATCGACCACATCGTCGGCGAGCAAAACCGCAAATGGCTCATTTTCAGCAAAATCTTTCGCTTGATAAATCGCATGTCCGAGTCCGAGAGCTTGCTGCTGGCGCGTAAAACTGATCCTGGCAATGTTGGCTATTGCCCGGATCTCCTCAAACATGTCTATTTTGTTCTTTTCCTGAAGAATTCGTTCGAGTTCAAACGAGATGTCAAAATGATTTGCAATCACAGACTTTTCGCGTCCTAAAATAACCAGAATTGACTCAATTCCTGATTCAACCGCTTCTTCAACCGAGTATTGAATCAGAGGTTTATCGACGAGCGGCAGCATTTCCTTTGGCGAAGCTTTTGTCGCCGGCAGAAACCTCGTGCCCAGCCCCGCGGCAGGAAAAACAGCTTTGCGAATTTTATTTGTCATAGTAACTTTGTTAAATTCAGTTTCTATTTTGCGGTTTGTTCAACGAATGAATTTTAGGCGAAATAATTGTGATAAACAAATATAAATAATAGTTATGCTAGACCTACTTTTTGTTAGAAAAAACTTAGAAATCGTTCGCAATGCACTTAAAAAAAGGCATTTTGAAACGGATGCTTTGGAAACTTTTGTGGCGCTGGATAAAAAGCGTCGCGAGGTTATTGGCGAATCGGACCAGGTAAATCAAAAGCGAAATACCTCAAGCAAGGAAATCGGCGCGCTGATGCAGGCCGGAAAGCGCGATGAAGCCGAGGAGAAGAAAGAGGAAGTCGCCGGGCTTAAAGAAAAGCAACAAGAGCTTGAGCAGAAACGCGGCGAAGTAGAGGCGGAAATGAACGACCTCCTGGCTGGCTTACCGAATATACCTGCCGACGACGTTCCTGAAGGAACCGACGAATCTGACAACATTGAGGTCTCAAAATGGGGCGAACCCCGAGAATTTGCTTTCGAATTCAAAGACCACGTAGATCTCGGTGAAGAACTGGACATTTTGGATATCGAACGCGCTGCAAAAATAGCAGGTGCGAGGTTTGCGATCTTAAATGGTGCCGGCGCAAAACTCGAACGTGCGCTGATCAATTTCATGCTTGATGTCCATACAAATCAGAGCGGATACCGCGAAACACTTCCGCCATTTATCGTTAACGACAAGGCGCTATTTGGAACTTCGAATCTTCCCAAATTTGAGGAAGATTTGTTTAAGCTCCGGGACGATAGAAACTTCTACCTGATCCCTACAGCGGAAGCACCCGTAACCAATTACTGTGCAGGCGAGATTTTGGACGCAAAGGATTTACCAATGAAGTTTACCGCGTATACCCCGTGTTTTCGTTCGGAAGCAGGAAGCTATGGACGCGACACTCGCGGACTCATTCGCCAGCACCAGTTTGATAAGGTGGAGTTGGTAAAATACAGCCTTCCGGAAGAGTCCTGGGACGAGCTTGAGAAACTCACCGCTGATGCCGAAAAAATCTTGCAGCTCCTGGAGATTCCCTACCGTAAGGTGATTCTCTCGACCGGTGACCTGGGTTTTGGTTCGCGCAAAACCTATGACCTTGAGGCCTGGATCCCCTCGCAAAACACTTACCGAGAGATCTCGAGTTGCTCAAACTTTGGCGACTTTCAGGCAAGACGCATGAATTTTAGATTCAGACGGGCAGGCGGCGCAAAACCCGAATTCGCCCATACGTTAAACGGCTCCGGTTTAGCCGTCGGACGAACGTGGATTGCAATTATCGAAAATTACCAACAGGAAGATGGAAGCATCGTGATTCCTGAAGCGCTGCGACCGTTTATGGATGGGATGGAGAAGATAACTGCATGAGCGAAAATAAACTGTTGGGAATTTGGGGCAGACAGGAATGGGGTGGCGAGATGAAACCCTACCCTTCAGCAAATCTGGTCGCGGATAAAGGCATGCGCGAGGATGCGAGTTTCGGTTCGAAACGGCAGATCACGATTATTGAAGAGAGTGTCTGGAATTCCGTTAATGCAAACCTCGGCGCCAATCTGCCGCCGGAAACGCGAAGAGCAAATTTACTGATTCGCGGTCTTAATCTTAAGGAAACGGAGGGAAAGGTTCTCCAAATAGGTGCTTGTAGAGTTAAAATCAGAGGTGAAACCAAGCCCTGCGAACTCATGGATCAATTTTTTGACGGTTTGCGCGGTGGGCTCAAGCCAGACTGGAATGGAGGAGCTTGGGGCGATGTTCTCGATTCAGGCAAGATCTCTATTGGCGATCCTGTTAGATGGGTGGAGTAACTCCCGCAACCCACATTGACTGGTAATTACCTCGTAGTTACACTCACCCTTATGAAAGCCAAAATAGTGAAAATCGGCAACTCGCGTGGGCTTCGGATTCCAAAAGCCCTGCTCGAAGAATGCGACTTAAGCGGAGATGTCGAGCTTGAAGTGCGCCAAGGCGGGCTGCTTATTAAACCCGCGAAGACTCCGAGACTCAACTGGGACGATGCTTTTAGGCAAATGTCTGAAAATGACGAAGATGAAATGGTTGTCGAAAATTCAGATGCAGCCACCAGGTTTGAAAAGGAAAAATGGCGATGGTGAAGCGTTTCGATATTTTCCTGTTAAATCTCGACGCCGAGGTTACCGACGACGCGAAAAACACGCGCCCCTGTGTAGTTATCTCGCCGGATGAGATTAACCGAAACATCTCGTCAATCATTGTCGCTCCGGTTTCCTCAACCAACAACGACTACCCGACAAGAATTCGATTTGATTTTCTCGAGAAAAAGCGTTCGGTAGTATTAGATCAGATACGAACAGTCGAAAAAGAAAGGCTTGTAAAGAATATTGGTCGCGTCGAAAAGTCGGTTCAGAGAGAAATCATTGAAAGGCTTCAGGAGATGTTCGCCGAATAGATTCCGCCAACAAAAGCTACAAATCGAAACTCCAAAAGTAAGGAATTAGAAGGGTTGCGGCTACCCAAATTATAATATTTAACGGCGTTCCAACCCTTAAAAAATCCGAAAACTTGTACTGGCCAGGGCCGTATATCAGCGTGTTTGTTTGATAGCCAACGGGTGTCATAAAACTTGCAGACGCTGCTACTGTTACAGCCACCAGGAACGGACGCGGATTTACATTTAGCGAACTCGCAGTGGCAATCGCGATTGGCGCAAGGAGCGCGGCAGTCGCGTTATTTGACATTACTCCCGTTAGCAGCGAAGTCAGGAGGAAAAACGCGGAAACCAAAGCGACGGCGCCACCCCAGGCACCCACATTGTCAACAATTACCGATGAAACTAGCTTCGCAGCACCGGTTTTTTCCAGCGCAACTCCGAGCGTAAGTACACCTGCAAGGAGAAAAATTATGCGCCACTCAATGGCCTTATAGGCTTCCTCCATCGTGATACAGCCGACGAGAACGAGCAAAATCGCTCCAACGATCGAACTCACAACGATCGGAAGAATTCCCAATGTCGCAGTAAGAATCACACCAAGGACAATCAAAATCGCAGGAATTAGTTTGCGCTTGCGAAACCGCTCATGTTCGATTTCAGAAATAATTACAAAGGAGGGGTTTTGCCGAAGTTGTTTAAACCTGTCTTTCTTAACTTCGAGTAGTAAGGCATCACCCGCGTCGAGTCGTGTTTCCGAAAGCTTCTCGCGCATGAGTTTTCCGCGGTGTCTCAAAGCCAAAACGGTTACGCCAAATTCTTCGCGAAAGCTAAGTTCCTTTAAAGTTTTGTTTATAAAATAGGAGTTGAGAGCAACGACGGCTTCAACCAAACGGGTATCTTCGGATTCCACATCTTCATCGTGCCATTTAAACTGAGGTTTAAAGAGTATCCCCTCCTGCTCCTGCATTTTCTTGAGCTTTTCAAGGTCACACTGGATTCTCAATACGTCACCCGCTTCCAAAACCATATCCGGCGATGGCACGGAAAACACTTCCTTTCCGCGATGGACTTCTAAAATCGTAAGAGCGATGTCTTTTGCGATCGGGGCATTTTTGATCGCCTTTCCGACAGAGATAGCATTTTCCATTAAAACTATCTCGGTAATGTATTCTTGAAGATTAAAACTCTCGATTAAGTCACCCTCAGAACGTCTGTCAGGAATCAACTTTATTCCGATAGCAAACATGTAAAACATGCCGATCGCAAAAAGGATTAACCCAAGCGGTGCGAATTCAAACATGCTAAACGCTTCCTGGCCCGATTCCTCTGCAATCGAGCTTACAAGGATGTTTGTCGAAGTACCGATCAGTGTGCATACGCCTCCAAACATAGAGGCAAAAGACATCGGCATCAAAAGCTTCGAGGTACTTACTTTGAGATCGCGCGCAACCCCGAGAAGTATCGGAATGAAGATCGCTACAACAGGTGTATTGTTTATAAAAGCGGAAAAGAATCCGACGAAAATTGTTACGGTAACCAGCCCAAGCCAATAACCCTTCTTAAAAATTTTAGAAGTGATCGCTCCAAGATATGAAACCGCTCCGGTTTTAAAGAGTGCCGAACTGATGATAAACATTGCCGCAACAGTAACCGTCGCTTTGTTGCTGAAACCGGCAATTCCGTCGTCCGGCGAAATAATTCCTGTAATGAGAAGCACAGACATGACTACGATCGCCACTACATCCACCGAGAGTTTTTCGGTGGCAAATAAAATCACCGCACATACTGCTACGGCGAAAACTAGTGCAATCGATATGGTCATATTATGGGGCGCTTATGTGATGAACGAATCCAACGGCAGACGCCTACTTCAATCCTAAGACACAAAACGCCATAAGCAGTTGTTAAGAAACGGTAATCTTAACAACCTACAAATGGCTCACCTGCTTTACGAACCTAAACTATTCCGTTATGTGAATATCTTCAGTTTTATTTACTCTACCCGAGAGGAAAAGCGCTCCACACACTAGCGTGATAACAAGGAATAGAAGCGCGAGCACGAAATAAAGCGCGTTCGCTGATTCCGCATCTGCAGGGCTTACGTAATTGTAGAAAAAGAACCCGGCTGCGATAACGCTAATTAACGCCACGACAGCATACAGCATATCTTTCATAATTTTCTCCTCCGTTTATGGTCTTGGAGTTCTCAAGCACACAAGACCTCAGTTGAAAAGCCGACTTCCCGAAATTATGTAACTCTTTATTACTAGTTGAATTACATTCATTTTAGCTCTTTTTCAAAAAAAAAGGAAGATATATTTCCTCCACCGGAAAAGTGCCTAGTTACACGGTGTCGCGTTAAACTTCTGATGTCCTCTTCCCTGCTGACACCTCCACGCCCGTTGACCCGAAATCACCTTCCAAACGCCACCTGAATTTTTTCGCAATTCCAAACGCATTCGTTCAGCAAAAATCGAGTCATCAAGTAGCCCCGAGTCGGTCACAACTACGGTCAGGGAATCGCTGCCCTCAGCATTTGGTGAAATAAAACGAATCGCCCGAGTCTTTGTATCCCTCATCTCACCTACCAATCTCGCCACAACCTGCATCGGCGATTTCACCCAGGCCTGTCTGCCCCGCACACCAATGTCGATTAAACGGTTGAAGCGATTGATATTGAGGTTTTGATACGCTGCGTTCGCGTTTGTATCTCCGTTTGAATTTCCAGAAAATCCTGTGTCCGCCATTTGGCGCGCCTTTTCGTTAGCGTTTCTCTCTCTACGAGTATCCACTTCGTAGTTGATATGTTCGTAGCCCGGCAATCCTTTTACAACCAGATATTCTCCTGTCTTCACTTCAGGATAGCGAATAAGGCCATCTTCCCCGAGCTGATATTTGGAAGCACGCATAATAACTGCGAATGGCTTCCCATCTCGAATACGCCATTCTACGCGGCTATTGTTTCGATTAAACGAAAGACTTTGGGAGGCCAAGTGGATCGATCGTTGACGATCGGTGCTCTGAACATTTATTTCCATCGTCGTAGCCGTATCGAAAATATGTATTTGATATCCGCCTACGCCCCGGCAATATGTCGAAATATGTCCGCTACCGCCTTGGTTGCGCGGAGTTTGACACTGCGTCCGCAGGTCGGTGTACTGGCTCGTATAATTCGCGTTTGTCGTTTCGGTACCCGCTCCGTTGTTCGTCCCATTTCCCGTGCCGGAGCCGGTACCGGCGCCAACATCATCAGTTCCACCTAAAACAATCACGCTAAGAATATATGCGTTTGGAGAGTATCGCGTCGTTACGGTTTGTCCGCTGGCGTAAACCCCAGCCATTCCATTTCTATTTCGTAGCCTGAAATCAATTCCTTCCGGCTGACTCGTAAATCTCGCAAATTCTCTGGCTTCGATCTCGCTAAGCATTATCGAACTTATCTTGCCGTATTGACTTTCGGCGTCTCTTACCCTCGTTCCCGGACGTACACCGCGTGAGGTTTGATAATTCGAATCCCACACCTCGATATACTCGATTTTGGCATCTCCGTTAATCGGCTGACCAGCGTCAAATTCACCGGCATAAACCGTCATATGAGCTCTACCCCTTCGACTGATCTCAATTAATGCAGCTCCTTCACCGTCAGTCGTCCGCCGAAACGTGTAACCCCTCATCGTCGCACGCGCCTGATTGACAGTCATTCCAATCCTTACGTTTCCAGCCGAATTTGGAGTGATTGCTCGGTTTGTCTGGGCAAATGCAATCTCACCTGTAATAAAAACCAATACGGCAGCCAAACTTAAAAATAGCGGTCTTAAAACTAAATCATTCTGCGGTTTCATAAAACTCTCCTTCGTTTCGGCATCGTAGCAAAAAAGCCAAACCTATAAGTCATTGATAAATTTTTCGGGGATCTCGATTAAAGTATAGCGGAGGGACCTAAAATTTGAAAGATGGGCTCACTCAGCTGTCGTTTACTCGCAAAACTGCTAAGAAAGCCTCCTGCGGGATTTCAACCCGACCGACTTTTTTCATACGTTTTTTACCGGCTTTCTGCTTTTCAAGTAGTTTGCGCTTGCGAGAAATATCGCCACCATAGCATTTTGCCGTCACATTTTTTCCCATCGCTTTTACGTTTACGCGAGAAATTACCTTGTTTCCGATTGCTGCCTGGATAGGTACAACAAACATCTGGCGTGGGATGAGTTCCTTCATTTTGCTGACCAAATCGCGTCCCGTCTTTTCCGACGAACTTCGATGCAAAATCAGAGAAAGTGCGTCAACAGGCTCTCCTAAAACAAGGACGTCCAGTTTCACCAAGTCGCCTTCTTTGTACCCGGAAAGGTGATAATCGAGCGATGCATAACCTTTGGAAACGCTTTTTAATCGATCGTAAAAATCGAGAACGATTTCGTTTAGTGGCAACTCATAAACCAGCATCACACGGTTTTTGGTCACATATTCAAATTTCTTTTGAATCCCGCGTTTTTCGTCTAAAAGGGGCAGAATTCCCCCAAGAAACTCGTCCGACGTAAGAATCGTGGCTTCGATATAAGGCTCTTCGATCTTTTCTATTCGAACGGGCTCGGGCATTTGTGATGGCGAATCCACTTCAACAATCTCGCCATCGGTTTTTGTAATCCGATAGCGCACGCCCGGGGCAGTTGTGATGAGCTGCAAATCAAACTCGCGTTCGAGACGCTCCTGGATAATTTCCATATGGAGCAGCCCCAAAAAGCCGCAGCGGAAACCAAAGCCGAGCGCCGTCGAAGATTCGGGCTCATAAAAAAACGAAGCATCATTTAGACGCAATTTGTCCATCGCATCGCGAAGCTCCTCATATTGTGCGGCGTCTGTCGGGTAAAGCCCGGAGAAAACCATCGGCTTTACTTCCTGAAAACCCGGGAAAGGTTCGGTCGTGGGGTTTGCTGCCTCGGTAATTGTGTCTCCGATCTGAACGTCGGCCACTGTTTTTATTGATGCTGTCAGAAACCCAACTTCGCCAGCTCCTAGTTCGTCGACCGATGTAGGAGTCGGACGATTTACACCAAGCGTCTCGATCTGATATTCGCGTCCGGTTTCAAAAAGCCGCACCTTCATCTTTTTCCTGATCGAGCCGTCAATAACCCGAAAAAGTACGACTACGCCTCGATAAGAATCGTACCAACTGTCAAAAATCAGCGCTTTAAGAGGTGCATCCTTTTCACCAACGGGTGGTGGAATGTCTCTAACAATTGTTTCCAGTATTTCTTCGGCGCCTTCACCGGTCTTGGCGCTCGCCAAAACGGCATTATCGGTTTCCAAACCAATTATGTTTTCGATTTGGCTGCGGATCCTGTCGGGTTCTGCGGACGGTAAATCGATTTTGTTTAAAACCGGGATAAGTTCTAGGTCGTTTTCAATCGCAAGATATGTGTTTGCAAGGGTCTGGGCTTCAACTCCCTGGGAAGCATCAACGACTAAAAGCGCACCTTCGCAGGCGGAGAGCGAGCGCGAAACTTCGTAAGAAAAATCGACGTGGCCCGGAGTATCGATCAAATTAAGAACATATTCTTCTCCGTCTTTAGCCTTGTAATCGAGACGCACCGCATGAGATTTGATCGTGATACCGCGCTCCCGCTCGAGATCCATACTATCGAGGAGTTGGTCTTCCATATCACGTTCAGAGACCGCTCCCGTCTGCTGCAATATCCGATCGGCAAGCGTGGATTTACCATGATCTATATGCGCGATTATCGAAAAATTTCTGATATTTTTCTGATCCATAAAGAATACGAAAGGCCTCAGCGTCAAAACAGTAATGATCGAATAACTTCCAGAGATTTACAATATCAAAACGAAGATTAATCCGCACTTACTATGCGTTTGATGCTTTCGCGCTTCGCGAATATGCATCCGGCTGCGATTTTATGTTTTTCTATAAATCATTTTGTGACATAATTTAGGCAATTGGATGATTACATTTGACACGGAAATTTGCACAGATTTTAACTATGCTTCAAATCGGGAATGGCTTGAAACCAACGGCATTGGAGGATTTGCGTCTTCCACAATTTCCGGTTCGAATACACGTCGCTATCATGGGCTCTTAACCGCTTCTGCCCGCCCGCCTCTCGGGCGAGTCACTATGCTTTCAAAGTTTGAAGAAACCCTTGTAATCGACGAAAAAGAATACGAATTATCGTCAAACCAATATTCGGGCGAAGTTCACCCTCAAGGGTTTCGCTACCTGCGCTCTTTTAGACTCGAGCCTTTTCCAATTTGGGTTTATGAAATAGAAGGCATTGAAATCGAACGAAAAGTTTTTATGGTCAATGGCGAAAATACAACCGTATGCCAATGGGCCGTTTTATCAAAAATCGCGGGAAGAGATTGCGATATCAGATTAACCCTTAAACCGCTTCTGTCATTCGTTGACTACCACGCCCTCCAACGCGAAACCGACCAGCTTGTCGCAAGCACGGTAAATCAAGAAGGTATGACCGCGATAAAACCACTTTCAGATTTGCCAGAACTTTTCTTTTACCATAACGCCCAAACCGTCAGAGAAACCGGCTATTGGTATCGAAATTTTGAGTACCCACTAGAAAAATCACGCGGTTTTGACTATCGCGAAGACCTTTTTCAACCCTTCGAGCTGGAGTTTGATTTAGCGGGCGAAGTGGACGTCGTTGTTTCAACCGAAAAACAAAAACCGGGAGAAATCTCTGAGCTGGAATCAAAGGAAATAGATCGCCGTGAAAGGTTGGTCGAAATCGCGGAAGCGGAGAAAGATTTTACGCGTCAGCTTGTCTTGGCTGCTGATCAATTTATCGTTTCGCGCGGATCCGGGCATACTATTCTTGCTGGTTACCCTTGGTTTTCAGATTGGGGACGCGACACAATGATCGCCCTTCCCGGCTTGACGCTTTCAACAAACCGAGAAGGAATTGCGAAAAATATTCTTCGCGAGTTTTCAAAGTATATTTCGATGGGGATGATCCCGAATCGGTTTCCTGATGAAGGCGTTACCCCGGAGTACAACACGGTTGATGCAACGCTGTGGTATTTTGAGGCCATTCGAGCCTACGTTGAAAAAACCGGCGATCTTGATTTCGTGAAAGATGAGCTTTACGAAAAACTCGTCGAGATAATTTACTGGCACCAAAAAGGAACGCGCTTTGGTATTCATTTGGATGAAGACGGGCTATTGTTCGCTGGCGAAACAGGTTGGCAGCTTACCTGGATGGATGCGAAATCAGGCGAGGAAGTTTTTACACCGCGTATCGGAAAGCCTGTTGAGATTCAAGCGCTTTGGTACAACGCCCTTGAAATAATGCGCCGCTTCGCAAAGAAATTTAAGGACAAAGACGGCAAACATCTCTACGAAGACCTTGCAAAAAGAGCGAAGAAGACCTTTAACAACGAATTCTGGAATGAAGACGTGGAGTGTCTCTATGACGTTATTGAAGGAGAAAATCGCGATTCCTCAATTCGACCAAATCAGATTTTCGCAGTCAGTTTGAAACACTCGATGCTCAGTATGTTTCGCGCGAAAAAGATCGTACAAAAGGTCGAAAATGAACTATTTACGCCTTTCGGGTTGCGTTCGCTATCGCCGAAAGATATCAGATATCGCGAAATCTATTCGGGCTCGCCATTCGAACGAGATTCCGCCTATCATCAGGGAGCGGTTTGGGCTTGGCTCATGGGCGCATTTGTTAAATCGGTTCAAAGAACCTATCCCAAGGGGCGAAAATCAAAACGTTATGTGGAGAAGATTCTCGATGGATTTGAAGCCCATCTAAGTGAAGAAGGCGTCGGACAAATTTCCGAGATTTTTGATGGTGACGAACCCCACCAGCCGCGCGGATGTTTTGCGCAGGCATGGAGCGTGGCGGAGATACTTCGCGTAATTAAGTAGCCTAAAACAAAAGAGCGCTTGCTAAATAAAGCAAACGCTCTCTTTCGTGTTTAGAAGCTAACCTAGGTTTTCTTCTTTCCGCTTTTCGCGAAATAACCTTCCCGGTGCGTCAAGCGAACTTTTTGTTTCGAAAGATCCGGATTAGCGAGCTTAATATCGATTTTCCGATATGAGCCATCTCGCTCCTGATTCAAGGGTTCGTAAACGAGCAGATATTGCGAACGCATCTCTTCCTGAATCAACCTAAAAGCAGCGCGGAGCTCCATCTCATCCCGCGGGAAGAATGCCCTTCCGCCGGTGCTTTCCGAAACCTTTCTGAGTGCCCGTTTATTAACGCCCGAATAATAATTGTCACCAATTCCAATGGAATAAATTACGGCCTCAGCTTTTAAGGAAGCTCTTATAGCGTCTTCCATTTTCTTCAATCCGTAAGTGTTTACACCATCTGTAAGCAGGATTATCGCCCTTCGTGTTCGATCCGGTGATGGCCCTAAAACTTCTTCACTTGTGACCCAAAGTGCATCCCAAATCGCCGTCGAACCTGAAACCCTTTGACTTCTACCTGAAATCGGAGGCGTACCGCTCGTAGTTCCAACATTTCCGCCGATATATCCCGCCGGCGGATTAAATCTTACCCGGTCGATGGCTCGGTGGAGCCTCGACATATTGCTAGTCATTCCTTGTTCGAGGGTAGCCTCCCCGGTAAATGAGATTACAGCAACCTCATCTTTGGCAGGTCTGACAACAGCCTCCAAAAAACTTTTCGCCGCTTCTTTTTCTTGTGGAAGCGTACGCTCCTGCGAAATGCTCGTATCAATCAATATCGAAAGCGACAGCGGAAGATCTACCTGGCGCGTAAACGCTATAATTTCCTGTGCCGTACCATTTTCGAAAATCTTTACGTCGCCTTGTTTCAAGCTTGTAAGCAAACGCCGTTTCCGATCCTGTGCAGTAAAGAGCACATTTACAACCTCAGTATCAATGTTGATTACTTCGTCATCTTCCTCAATCGGTGGCGTAGGGGAAGCGATCGGAGGCGGTGGCGGCACATCCTGCGCCGGCGTTGAGCTGCCCCCTAAAAACACCACTCCGCAAAACAAAGCTACTGCAAATAGATTTAAAGTTTTCCTCATATGGCTCATAGTTAGTACCCTTTCCTACTCAAATTGACTATTGCCGCAAGCTGTCTTTAATCGCCCGATATTCTTTCTTCGTGCGGATCCGGTATTTTCTCGCGTTGGTGGGATTTGCAAAACGCACTTCAATTTTTCTTTTTCCGCCATCATAATTTTGATTCCGCGGACGGTAGGTCAGGATATATTGGGAGTGAAGTTCCTTGGATATTCGTGTAAAAGCGCGTTCGAGGGCAAGCATATCACCGGTAAAAAATGCCCGCCCGCCGGTTGCATCACAGAGCTGCTCTAAATACTTATCACCCTTATCTTTTACCGTTCCGGCTTCTACACCTGGAACGGTCCCCAGAAAACCGGCTTTCGTTGAGATGCCGAAAATCGTAGTTTCGGTTCGCTGCGCGATATCTATTGCGTCTTCGATCTCGGCACGACTAAACGTATCGTCGCCGTCCGTGATTATTACAATCACACGTCTTCCTGGCGCATTTCTGAGCTTCTCATCCGAAAACTGCCAAACTGCATCGTAGAGAGCGGTTTGCGAACCCGTTTTCTTAATGTTGTCGACGGCATCATCGAGAAGATCAAGCTTATCCGTAAAGTCCTGATGGAGTTTGACGCGGTGATCAAAGGTCATAAATGCAACTTTATCCTTTCGGAGTTTTGTCACAGTGTAGATAAAATTCTTGGCAGCCTCTTTTGAGAAATTCAGCTTTCCCTGCGTAGAGCGCGAGGTGTCCATCAAAACGCCCACGTAAACGGCCGGATTGGTTTTCTCATCCGTGAAAAAAGTTGTGGGCTGCTGTACGCCGTCTTCCAAAACGATGAAGTCGTTTCGCGTCATCCCTTTAACGAGATAATCACCCGTACGCTTCTCTCTTTTGTTTTTTTTCTTCTTTTCAACCGTGATCGGAAGCCTTACCTCAAAGGTCGAAACGGGGTCGTCGTCCTGCGCAAAGGCTCCAAAACTAAACAAAGAAACAAATACCGCAACTATTAAAAAACGTCTAAAATCTTTCATAACTTGTAATAATTTTATTCGCGATTCAGCAACAACTTCGATGACTTTTTGGCAAAGTCTGTTGCCCGTAGCAAAGCAATAGTATATCAGGGATTCTGGGGTTGAAAAATGATTTCGTACCATTGATTCTCCAGTTGACGTTAGTGAGATGATAAAATTGAAGAAATGGAACATTTTGATGTACTCATAGTCGGAGCAGGACTTTCAGGAATCGGTGCGGCGGCACATTTAAAAATGGAATGCCCAGGCAAAACGTTCGTGATTTTGGAAGGCCGTGAAGCGATGGGTGGAACCTGGGATTTGTTTCGTTATCCGGGAATCCGTTCTGACAGCGATATGTTCACTTTTGGATATAGATTTCGCCCATGGAACGACACAAAATCACTCGCTGACGGCGCATCTATTCTTAAGTATATTCTGGAGACTGCTGAAGAATACGATCTCCTCGAGAAAATCCGTTACAACCATCGTGTCGTCAAAGCTGAATGGTCAACAGATGATGCGAACTGGAAAGTAACGGTGAATACTGGTGACGAGGATGTCCAAATCACAACCAACTTTCTGTACCTATGCACCGGATATTACGAGTACGATGAGGGCTACACACCTGAATTTAAGGGTCGAGAGAAATTTAATGGGCAGATCGTTCATCCGCAGAAATGGACGGACGATATTGAATACGCTGACAAAAAAGTTGTCGTAATTGGAAGCGGTGCAACTGCCGTAACGCTCGTCCCCGCGCTCGCTAAAAAAGCAAAACATGTCACAATGCTCCAGCGTTCTCCAACCTATATTCTTTCAGTGCCGGCAAAAGATAAGATCGCAAACTTTCTTCGAAAAGTTTTACCAAGTCGTGCTTCGTACACGATTTCGCGTTGGAAAAATGTGATCATCGGAATGTCGATCTATTCCCTTTCACGCAAACGTCCGACGCTTCTCAAAAAAATCCTTGATCGTGGCGTAAAAAAAGAAGTCGGCGAAGAACTCGCGAACGAGCACTTCAGACCACATTACAACCCCTGGGATCAGAGGCTCTGCCTAGTACCCGATTCGGATTTGTTCAAAGTAATCCGTGAAAAGAAAGCATCGGTCGTAACCAATCACATCGAAACTTTTACGGAAACGGGGATCGAACTAAAGTCCGGCGAGCATATTGACGCGGATATAATTGTTACTGCGACAGGACTTGCAATGAAAATTATGGCTGGCTTGCAGTTGGTAGTTGACGGCAAACCGGTTGAACTTTCAAAGACGATCACCTACAAAGGAATGATGTATTCGGACGTGCCAAATGCCGCTTCGGCTTTCGGTTACACAAACGCTTCGTGGACTTTGAAAGCAGACTTAACGGCTCAATACATTTGCCGAATGCTGAACTTTATGGACGAAAAAAGCTATGCTATCTGCACGCCGCGTCTTGATGACCCTTCCGTTAAACCCGAGCCGCCGGTAGATTTTTCGTCGGGCTATATCCAAAGGGCGATGAAAGATCTTCCTAAGCAAGGCTCAAAACTTCCCTGGCGTGTAAACCAGAATTATATAAAAGACATAAAAATGTTTCGTTACGGGCAAATTGAAGACGGGGTGATGGAATTTAAAGCAAGACCGGCGACAGTTTAAGATGCAAATACGTTGGGAGTGTAAGCATCCTGCTTGCAAGTTCGCAATTTTTGCGGACTAACTTTATCAAACGTCGTAAACAATTATCTTTCTCAATTGCTGAAGACCGCAATTGTGCAAGCAAAGATGCTTACACTCCAAAATTTAATATGAGCCTAACAAATGAAAGCGTCGTCGTAATAACAGGAGCAGCATCGGGAATCGGTCGGGCATTGGCTGGGCGTTTATCGAAGGAAAATATCAGCGGAATCGCTATTGCCGATGTCAACGAAAATGAATTGGCTGAAACCGAAAGACTACTCGGCGATTCAAACCCCAAAATAACAACCCACATCGTAAATGTCGCAAAAGAAGACGAAATGCGCGCGTTCGCCGAAGATATCATCCAAAGACACGGACGAGCAACACACATTATCAACAACGCCGGAGTCGCACTTGGCGGTTCGGTCGCAGAAGTTTCCATCGAAGACATACGCTGGCTGATGGACGTAAATTTCTGGGGCGTCGTTTACGGCACAAAGTTTTTTCTGCCGCACCTCAAAAAAGAAGAATCCGCTCATATCGTAAATTTTTCAAGCCTCTTCGGTTTCATCGCTCCGCCCGGACAAGCCACTTACTGCGCCAGCAAATTCGCCGTTCGCGGCTTCACCGAATCCCTGCGCCACGAACTCGAGGGCACAAACGTCGCGGTTTCGGCAATACACCCCGGCGGCGTCAGAACAAACATCGTAAAAAATGCACGAATCGGCGAAAACGTTGATTTATCTGAAGAAGAAATCGAACGGAGAAGAGCAAAGGAAAACAAAAATCTAGACCGGACGACACCAGCCGAAGCCGCCGAAATAATCGTCCGCGGAATAAAAGCAAAAAACCCACGAATCTTGATTGGCTTTGATTCTCGCCTTTTGAGCTTCATCGCCCGAAACTTCCCAAAACGCTATTTTTCTATTATTGATTTGATCAGCGGAGGAAGACTTAGGAGTGATTAAGTTGGTTATTTGCTGATTCTCTCGACATAAATATCATAGTTGCCGTCTTTTCGGGCGGCGTAGATTATCTGTTTTCCATCGGGCGACCAGTTTGGCTCAGTAACCCTCTCAAACCCAAGCCCGTGCCTCGAAAGTATATTACCCTCAAGATCAATAATATTTATGCTCCTTCCCAATTTCTCATCAACCGCCGCCACCGCAAGACGCTTTCCGTCAGGAGCCCAACTTGGACAAAAATCGTGTCCTTTTCGATTCGTAATGCGTTTCGGAGTGCCGTTTGGAAAATCCATTACATAAATTTCATCGTCTTCGTCGTTAGTATCGCGACGCGAAAAAAAAGCGACCTTCTTCCCGTCAGGTGACCAGCGGAGCCAAACGTCACGAAACCTTGTTGCGACCAATGGTGCGCGAACCGAATTCTCAATATCCAACAAGTAAACATCCGGCTTTCCCCCAAACAACGACGTGAAAGCGATAGATTTACCGTCCGGCGACCATGTGGCAAAAATCCCCATAAAGCCTTTCATAAAACGTCTTATATCAGTTCCGTCAGCTCGCATATGATAAACGCTGAAATTTACACCTTGTTTTCCAGAATAAATTATTCGAGTACCGTCTTGATTCCACGACGGAAATCGCATTTCTGCGCGAACTCTGCTAACTTCAGAAATGTTGGTTCCGTCCGTTTCCATCGTATAAATTCCCCAGAAATTTCTGCGATTGGATTCAAATAAAATCTTTTTCCCATCAGGTGAAAAACTCGGGTAGCGATCCTGTTTTTCATCGTAAGTAATCCTTCTGGGAACATTTTTGTCCCAACCCCAGGGAGCGGGCGGAGCATGCACCGTTTTTGTCAGATCAAACTTAATGCTGAAATATCTGTCCGTCCCAACGCGTCTTAGATTGTATGTAAAACTCTCTTTCGCGAGATCGATCCACCAAACGTTTGAAGCTGCCGCCGGAAGCATCCTTCGCGTTTCTTCATCCGCCGGGAAAACCTGCCTCGTCGCCGAACCGCCATTCGAAGCCGTCCCGCCGTACATCGTGATCTTATCGGGCGTCCCGTCCTTGTGCCGATGATCGTGTTTCAAACGAATGCGGTCACCAATCTTTGTCAAAATCCAAGTCCGCGAACGATCTTCCCCGACAAAAAACGGAATCTTGATCTCGTTCTCCTCACAAGAACGAACATGCATCACAAGCTTCTTCCCACGAAAGGAGTCATTTTCCGGTGCGTGAATAATTTCGCCCGCAAAGGCTTTTCCGCAGTTCGTTTTCAGCGAATCCCAAAACTTTTCGCTGCCCGCTTGAGCTAATATTCCTGAGACCTGAAAAATAAAGACAAAAGCGATTGATAAGACAATTTTCATACAATTATGATTCATGATTTTGAACCAGGAGCCTAGCTAATCTCGACAATATTCTCGCCGCTTTCCAGCAGTTCGAATGCTTTTGGAAGAGTGTCCGACAAAATTGTCTTCAAGTTTGTATTTGACGTGTTTCCGCACGTAAGCCAAATGATTTTCGGCGGTGAACCAAGTCGATCACGAAGTGAGACGAAATCACTATCTTTTGTCATCACTATCACATTGGCGTTTTTCGCTTCTTGAAAAATCTCTAAATCTTCAGAATCACGCAAACCAACATCCCGCAAAGCCAATGCTTCGACATCGAAATTCTCTCTTATCCAACGGCAATCTCGGGAGAACGCTGAGCGTCAATCCAAATTTTCATGCGGCTACGAGAACCGGGTGGTTAAGTTTTTGTGAGGCGTATTGCAAAGCGGCTTTTATGTCATCCGGTTCCAGATCGGGCAGCTCTTCGAGAATCTGTTTAGAAGTAAGTCCATTTGCGAATAAATCCAGCACATCGGTTACGCGAATACGCATCCCGCGAATACACGGGCGTCCGCCACACTGCTTGGGGTTAATTGTAATTCTTTCAAGCAATTTTTCTGACATAGTTTTAAATTATCGCAAAAAGCGTTTTATAGCAAAATTTTCAAGGCGGAAACGCGACCGTTAGGAAGCGTGCTCAAAGTTCACGACTAAACACGCTCCTTAACAGTCGCGTTTCTGCAAAAGAGTTTTAGACAAACATTTTCCCCGGATTCAAAATGCCGTTTGGGTCGAAGACTTTTTTGATGGCTTTCATAATCTCAAGCGTCGGCTTATCAACCGCTAAATCCAGATACTGAGATTTGACGTAGCCAATGCCGTGTTCGCCTGAGATTGTTCCGCCGAGCTCAACAGAGAGTTTAAAAACCTCTTTTACGGCTTTCCTGGCATTCGCGACTGATTCGGGATCATTTCTATCGCACATGAAATTGACGTGGATGTTGCCGTCGCCGGCGTGTCCGAAGTTGGCAACGAAGGTTGAGTGTTTTTCCCCGGTTTCTTCCACTCTGCGAATGAGTTCGGGGACCTTTGAGCGAGGGACAACAACATCTTCGTTGATCTTGAGGTTGTTGTATTTCATAAGGGAAGGTGAAATCACGCGGCGCGCGTCCCAGAGTTTGTTTTCGTCCTCTTCGTTTCTCGAACGCAAAATATCAAAACCGCCGTTTTCACTTAAAATCTTTTCAAAGAGCTTCGCGTTTTTCTCAACCTGTTCTTTTTCCCCGTCAACTGCGACCAGCAATATCGCCTGCGCTTCCTTCGCAAATCCAAACGCATAATTCTCCTCGATTGCGCCGATGCAGTTGCGGTCGATAACTTCCATCGCCATTGGGAGCAAACCTTCCGGTGTGAATTTCGTGAGCACTTCGCAAGCCTCTTCCATTGTTTTGAAAGACGCACGTACAGTCGCAGTCGCTTCGGGCATCGGTAATAATTTCAAGGTCGCTTCGGTGATAATTCCGAGCATTCCTTCTGAACCGCACATCAATCCCGTCAAATCAAAACCGACCACATTTTTAACTGTCTTTCCGCCGGTGCGTATGATTTCGCCAGTTGCGGTAACAACTTCCAAACCCAGAACCGACATTTTCGTATTTCCATATTTCGGTGTCCGCATACCGCCGGCGTTTTCAGCGATGTTGCCGCCAATGTAGGAATCCTTGTAGCTCGCCGGGTCGGGCGGAAAGATTAGACCGAATTTTTCAACCGACTGTTGCAAATCGTAGGTTGTTATCCCAGGTTGGCAAACGGCGTAAAGATTTTCTTCCGAAATCTCGATAACCTTGTTCATACGGTCGGTGCCGACGACGATTCCACCCTCAGTTGGGACCGCACCGCCTGTATAACCGACCCCGCCGCCGCGTGCCGTTACGGGAAAAAGCTCTTCATTGGCAAGTTTCAAAATCTCGGATACTTCTTTTGTAGTTTCCGGAAAAAGCACCGCCTCGGGTGGGAACTTTTCCTTCACAGCATCTGCACCATAGGGCTCAACCTTATCGGGCTCTACAAGGATGTTTTCACCACCGACAATTTTAGACAATTTCTCTAAAACTTCGGGTTTAGAAGCGTTTGTCGTCTTTCGACCTTCCGAATTGAAATGTATCGATTTGAACATTCTACTTCTGTTGGAAATTATTCATACTGCTGTTGGCGCAAACTTTCTTCAAGCATCGAATTCATTTCTATCGTTAATTCTTCACGATTCGTAAACAAGTCCCAAACAGCTCCAGAAATAGCCGCAGTGTCCTTCGGTCTGATATTTTCTATCAGTTTGAATCTGTCCTTGGGACTCGGATGAGTGTCGTCTTCTGTTGTTTCGGCGCTAAGATGTTCCTTAAATTCCAAAGCAACGTCATTAACTGTCATCTCGTCCTCGATCTTTAGTTCGTATAGATTTTTCATGGGTCTGTTGTCCGTTAACGCCGCTCCGATCTCCTTTTCAGCCAAATGATTGAACTCAATGTCCCGAAGGATAACGTGTTTCAACCCTTCGCGAAAAGCTTCTTCTCCAAATTGATGCACGGCAACCCGATCTGCCAAAACTTCCTGCAAACGACTGGCTCCATGCGTTATTCTACGGAAAAGAAAGTGGTAGAAACGTAAAAATTGAAAGGCAATGTTGTACCAAGTTGCAGTTCCACTAATCGCCATTGATTCAGCAAAACTTACGATATCGTTGTTAACATGAAAAGCGATATCACCGCCTGCAGTATCACGGTTAGAAAAATGTCCGTACTCGTGTGCCAACACGGCTCGAAACGCATTTTGACTAAAGCCATCCATTACCGCCAAACCCAAAATCAGGATCCGCTCTCCTTTGTCCTGCATCTTGGCTCTTATTCCGCCGCGTTCATAAACCGCAAGTTCCGCCCCATGCGTAATTCGAATCTCATCCACCGGACGAGTGTTAATATCGTTAGCAACACTTTTAACCAAAGACCATAATTCCGGCGCCTCTTGTTCCGGTAGAACGCGACCCGGATCCTCAACTTTTTGACGAAAAACCAGCGACTTAACCATGTAGAAAATACTTGCCAGCGCCGCAAACCACATCGCAAGCAAAACGTAAACCGGAATCCTTCCGATGTAAAAAAACGCTACCGTAATTCCTACCGCTAATGCAATAATCACCAAGACCAAAATGGGTTGAGATACGTAATAGTAAACCCCGGAAATCGTAATAACTTTTCGATAAACGCCCTTCAAACCTTTTTGCTCTTCGCCGTATATATCGTTTGGGTCCGAATTTTCTATAGACATCAAGGTTCTAACCGATAGAACCTTTCCCCCAATAAACAGGGCAGCTAAGCCCAAAATCCAGGCGCAGACGAGCCAAAAACCATAGTAAATGTAATCTCCCATCCCAAAATATTGTTCACTTTTCGCAGTTTCAATCGCGGTTAAAAATTGTTGTGCGGTTTCCGTTGGAAGTCCCAATTTCTGAGCTTCTTTAATTTCAGCTTCGGCCTTTGAAAATTCTCCGTTGTTAGCAAAATTAACAGCACTAAAGTAGTGGGTCCCCATCTCATCCGGAAACTTCTCATTCAAAGTCCCTACGGCTTTCTCAAATTCCTCAGCTTTTCCCACCCTAAGAGATAACTCGGCAACCAGCAACGCGGCATCAGGTTCGCCTGAGTTGTCTTGCTGAACCGCTTCCTTTGCATACGCCAGTGCGGACCTCAAATCCGATTGCGAAGGCTTATAATTTTCGTTGTTGAATGAGGCTCTGATGGACGCCGCACCAATTAGGTTCATCGATGAGCGGTTTATTTTCAAAGCTCTTTCAGTAGTTTCTATAGCCTCCTTGCGCATTCCTACCGCGGAATAAGAATATCCAATCCGTCTCAAAGCGTGTTCAAAGTCAGGGGCTTGCTCCAAAACACTCTTGTAAAGCCTGATTGCCTCTTCGTGGTTATTCTTGTCCATGCTGCTCGTAGCATCTTTGAAGAGCTGAACAGATTTTGGAGACACGTTTTTTAGTTCGTCGTGTATTTTTTTTTCCAACGCTTGATCCCGGACCGGAGGCCCCTGGGTTAAGCAAACGGTAAACATTAGAATCGTAATTATTGCGGATTTTGAGCATTTGACGATAGCGTTCATAATGAGATTCCTCTTTCTTTTCACTGAGGGGGATTTACATTCTTTCATACTTGGAAAAGTGTGTGAAATTTTGCAAAGGTTATCACGACTGTCTCTAATATCTAAAAAATGAACCGAAGACCGGAAAATCCGCAGGCGAGAACTGATAACGCGACCGAGCTCCAGGTCATATAGATCGTGATAATATAGCGTGGAAGTTAAGAAAATCAGTTCGATGCTCAGAAGATTTGAATTTACAGACATACTCGGTTGGTCTCACAGCCGTTATAACACGTTTAAGACGTGCAAGCGCAAGTACTATTACACCTACTACGGAAAATACGATACGGATAACGTCATTAAGATCAACACCTTAAAGCCACTCACCGGCGTCGCCCTCGAGATAGGAAACATCAGCCACAAGATTATCAAGGTGCTCCTCACGCGTCTTCAAAAAACCGCCGAACCGATTGACCGCGAAAGATTCGCTGATTTTTCGCGTCGTAAAGCAGAAGAGATTTTTAATTCCAAAGTCTTCCAGGAGATCTATTATAAAGACCGCGAAGCGATAGATTTTGAAAAAGAGATTTTTGAGCACGTCGAAAAAGGCTTAAACAATTTTCTCGAAAGTGAACGTTTGCAGTGGCTTTTTGAAGAAGCATTGACCGAAAAGGAAGACTGGCTGATTGAGCCCGGAGGTTTTGGCGAGTGTCGAATCGACAATATGAAAGCCTTTTGCAAGGTTGATTTCCTGTTTCCACTTGGGTGTGAAATCCACGTACTCGATTGGAAAACCGGAAAGGTCGATTACAACAAACACAGTGAACAGCTAAAGGGATACGTCACGTGGGTTTCGTTTCACTTTGGTAAAAAATATGACGAAATAGTACCGACTGTTGCGTACCTTCTTCCCGAATACAGGGAAAATTCAATCACCGTAAACGAATTCGACATCGAGGATTTTTCGATTCAAATCAGGAAGGAAACGGAAAGGATGTACGAATACTGCGAGGAGCCCGAACTAAATTTCCCGCTTGAAAAAGAAAAATTCGAGCTAACAAAAAACGAAAAGATCTGCAAATATTGTAATTTCCGCGAGCTTTGCGATCGGGTTTAGCGTCGATTGAGGAAATTCTTTCTTCCAATCCTGAGGCGTCTGAAAAGCCAATACGCGGAGTAAAAACGGGCATAAACCGGATCTCTCTCAATTGTTTGCAATTCATTTTAGCCACGTGCTTCAGCGCGTGGACAACTGAGAGGAGATAGATATCAGGCCGTTTTAGCGGGCTTATCTAACGGCTTGAGCCTATCAGAAAAAGAAATCCAACCACGCCGAAAACGACGTGGCTAAAGAAAATTCGTGACTTTTTTTAACAGCCTCATTCTGTCTAATTTTCCCCAAACAGTGTCGGTTGCTCGTCATCTTCTTCATAACCTTCAGGATACCAGCGATAAACGTTCAAATCACAGTAGCCATTTTTGTTAAACTCGATACCTTCTGCTTCTAAGAGGTTTTGCTGAAGATCGACGATCATTGTAATTTTCGCCGTCGAGCAGCCTCCTTTTGCGTTAATTACGCGCTGCCAGGGAACGTCATCCGTACTCGAAGCGTTCATTACATACCCAACAGTCCGCGGTGTGTAGCCTTGCCCAAGAATCTCCGCGATTTGCCCGTAAGTCATAACCCTGCCTTCCGGGATCTGACGAACGATCTCATAAACTCTTTCGCGATAGTCTTTTTCGTTAACGGGCATAAAAAGATTGTGCCACAGAGAACACCGAGAGCGCAGAGCATTTCAACAAATAACCCAACGCCGCTTCTCAATTTTCGAATCTTTCGTGTTTTTCGTGGGCTAAACTATCTCCCTCAAAACAGTCCTCGACGGCGCTCCATCACCTGCTCCTCCTGCAATTTTCATCGGTAAACAAATCAATTCGTAGTCGCCGGGAGGAACATTTCTTAGGTCTAAGCCCTCCAAAATTATTACTTCTTTTTCGAGCAAAGCGATGTGCGTATCCGGCTTTTTAGCATCGAACGCTTCTACGGATAAATAATCTATACCGACAAGTTTCACACCTTTTTCTGTTAAAACTTTCGCCGCTTCAGGCTCAATATATGTAAAGTCTTTGCGAAATCCCTGATCGAAATCGCTCCAGAAATCTGAATTTCTTGTTTTAAACAAAACCCGTTCGGCGCCCTCCAATCCCTCAACGTGTTTAGCGCCGATCGCCATCACATCATAGCCAATTTCTATGACGCGACACTTTCCAATCAGGGTTCCCAGATCAAGATCAATTACTTTTTTTGTTCCCTCTATGAAATGATTCGGCGCATCAACGTGCGTGCCCGCATGAACGCCCATACAAATCTGCGAAACGTTTGCGGGATCACCATCTTCAAGGGAAAGCTTGAGCTCAATATCGACTGCGGGGTCGCCTTCATAAACGGGGGTTTTCCCGCTTATCGGCACGGTCACGTCATATATCTTCATATGCCTAGGATAATCGAGATTTGGTAAACCGAAAAGTGTTTGTTAGAACTAAACTATGGAAATCCAAAGAACCACTGACGGATCAAAGGGAAAGTTCTTTATAGAAAAGGATGGAAATGAGGTCGCAGAAATGACTTACACGATGGCGGGCGAAACGCGTATGATTATCGATCATACAGGCGTGGAAGACGAACTCCGCGGCACTGGCGCCGGAAAAAAACTCGTGAAGGCAGGTGTTGAATTTGCCAGGGAAAAGGGCTTCACCGTGTTGCCGCTGTGTCCGTTTGCGAAAGCTATAGTTGATAACACGCCTGAATACCAGGATGTTTCGGGATAATTTCAGCCCACGAAATACACGAAAACTACGAAAAGTCTTGAACAACTAATTTAAGAAACCGTCTAATACGAACTAAATACGCGTTTCAACGGTGGTCCAAGCCTTTCCGAAAACATTTTCGTGTTCTTTCGTATGTTTCGTCGGCGAAAATCTTATGAAAATCATTTCAGCTTCCAGCTACTCAAATACCGCACCGCTTATCTGGTCGTTTCTTTACGGCTCAATGCACGGAAAATACGAGCTTATTCTTGATACGGCTCCTGCACGCTCGGCTGAACTCCTTGCAAACGATCGAGTTGACGCTGCTTTAGTGCCGGTAATCGCGGCACAAATGATAGAAGGCGTGCGGGTTATTCCCGATGTTTGCGTCGGGGCAATTGAAAAAGTTAGAAGTGTTTGTCTGCTAACCAGAGGCGAAGACTTAAGGGATGTAAAATCAGTTTCACTTGACGTATCTTCGAAAACGTCCGCTGTTTTAACGAAAATAATCTTCCGCGAGTTTTTGGGTTTTGAACCCGTGTGGAAGGACGCCGACCCCGACATCGAAAATATGCTTTCCGAATCTGATTGTGCGCTTCTTATAGGAGATCCTGCTTTAGCAGTTCAGGGTTCAGGGTTCAGAGTTCAACGTGCGGATTCCCATGAACCCAATACCAATTACCAATCACCTACTACCAACTACCGTAAATTCGACCTCGTCGAACTCTGGCGCCGGCACACCGGTTTCGGCTTCGTTTTTGCAATGTGGATGACGAAAAAGGAAAAACTCGACATCGATTTCGGTGCCGCACGCGATGAGGGGCTAACGCACCTTGATGAAATCGTTGCCAATTATGAAAACGACATTCCGTTGAGCCGAATAGAACTCAAAGAATATTTGACTAAGAATATCTCGTTTTCCGTTGATGAATCGATGAAAAAAGGAATGGAACTTTATTTTGAGTTAGCCCGTGGGCACAATCTCGTGCCGTAACGCGCCAGCCTGTTTGCTTCGAACAATCGCAAGAAACCATAAAAGCTATTTCTTGATAAAGGACCCGCGGTCGTCAAAAGGATGTTCCTTGAGAATGTCTGCGATCTCCTCAAGTCTGCGTTCCGACCATTCCGGGCGCACGTCTTGAAGTTCTTCAACCTGTTTCATAAAAACGAGTCTCCTGAAATCGCGGTCGCTTGCCCTGTTTTCCCTTTCGTATTCGAGCGCACGCGTCCAAGTGAAGTCAGACACCAACCAATAAAGAAGCTCATCTTTCGAATTGGTTGATTTTCTACACGTTTCCGTCCCTCTATCGGTTCCAACAAGGTGATATCGATTGTCCGAGATCTCGACATGTTCGGATCCATCGTCCCGCCTTTCCGTCTGGAACTGGTAAGGGTTCCTGGACGGACTGATCCGTTGGCACAAAGCGTCAAACTCCTCCTGAATCTCGTCAATTAGGTCTTCATTTAGGATCAATCCCATGTTATCCAGTACGGCAAGCAAACTACCTCACGACCTATCTCACCTTTTACGTGTTACCTTCTCGCTTTTCACCTTTTTCGCCTTTTTCTTCTTCGGCTTTTTCCCCGCTACGTACTTGTCATACCAACCGAGAAATCTCTCAAAACGGTCTTTTTGAAACGTTGGTCTGCGTATGCCGTGATGTTCACCGGGATAAACTACGAGCTGCGTTTCACGTCCCAAGCGTTTCATCGCCTGGTACATTTGTTCGGAGTTTAAGATTGGAACGTTCCAATCGAGCGCTCCTCCGATCCAAAGGGTTGGCGTAGTGATTTTTGCGACGTCGTTAAAAGGCGAAATTCGCTCCCAAGCTGCGGCGTTTTCCCAAGGCAAACCGAGCTCCACTTCCCACCACATTTGATAGTGATCGTGCCCGTAGTTTGCACGGTATAATGCCTCGCTCGCACCAGAAACAGCGCCCTTAAAACGCGTCGTTTTCGTGATCACATAGTTCGTAAGAATCCCGCCATACGACCAACCGCCAACGCCGAGTTTGTCCGGATCAGCCAATCCCTGCGCAATGGCGTAATCGACTCCTGCGTTTACATCCTGAGTGTCGAGATTGCCCCAATCAGCAAAAAGTACTTCGGAAAATTTCTGCCCGTAGCCCGAAGAACCGCGAGGGTTTGTTTCCAAAACGAGATAGCCATTTGCTGCATAGAGCTGTGCCCAATAGCTGAAACCGAAATCATATTGAGAAACGGGACCGCCATGAATTCGGAGAATCGTCGGATACTTCTTGCCTTTCTTATATCCGATCGGTTTATACATAAAGCCTTCGATTTCCGTCCCATCTTTGCTTTTGAAGTGTATGTTTTCTTTTTTGGAGAGTTTTAACCCATCGAAGAGTTTTTTATTTGCGTACGTGAGCTGCTTTAGCTGTCCGTTTCGAAAGGTAAAAACCTCTTCCGGCTGACCGGGTTTTGAAACCAACGTCGCAATGAGATTACCCGTTTGCGCAAAGTTTCTCACGCTCAACTGACCACTAACCGGTCGAGAAAGACGCTTGGTCGCAACATCAACCGAAGCAAGATGCTGCTCGCCCGAATCTTCCAGACGAAACCAAATCGATTTCCCGTCTGCCGAAAATTTAGGTTGGCGTACATTTCGATCAAGTCGCGGTGTCATCAAAGTCGGCGAACCGCCGTTCGCGGAAATCATCGCAAGCTGATCAGTCGCGTACCACATTGTCCGAAGCGGAGCCTTCACGGTTACATATGCAATTGACTTTCCGTCCGGACTCCACGTTGGCGCATAATCCTCACGCGCGTTTTTCGTTAACTGAAAGATCTTTGCACCCTTATCTTTAGTGTCCACCGAAACGATCCAGATATCTCTATTCGGATTAGAATCGGGCTCCTTCGTACGATTGCTCACAAATGCAATCGTAGAACCATCCGGACTCCAAGCGGGTTGCGAATCATCGTAATCGCCCGAAGTGATTTGTACAGGATCTTTGTCTGAGCCAACTGTGAAAACGTACAGATGCGTGCGTCTGCGGTCGAGATAACCGGCGTAGTCGCGTTTGAACTGGAGTCTATCTACAACAATCGGAAGTGGTTTTTTATCGTCCTTTTTATCTTCAGTGAGATCGGAAGGCTTTGGATCACGAATTG
This sequence comes from Aridibacter sp., assembly GCA_965216195.1. GTDB lineage: Bacteria > Acidobacteriota > Blastocatellia > Pyrinomonadales > Pyrinomonadaceae > Aridibacter. The sequence goes on from OZ244151.1 coordinate 2,623,405, forward strand.
AAAGGAGAAGCCTCTTTCCGTCGGGCGACCATTCGTGTCCCGATACGCCTTGCTTCACTTTGGTCAAAGCTTGGGCTTCGCCACCCATACGATTGAGCGCCCAAACCTGCGGTTTTTCTTCTTTCGTCTTCTTCGCAATAAAAGAAAGATACTTCCCGTCCGGGCTAAACCGAGGCTGGCTAGCCGAATAACCTTTCGCAGTCATCGGAATTGCTTCCCCGCCCGCAGCAGGAATCATCCAGATTCGCGCTTCGGATTTGTCCTTTTTGAGATCGAGAGTAGAAACAGTGTATGCCACCCAGCGCCCATCATGGCTAATCACCGGGTTTCGGACAGACTTCATCTTGAAATAGTCGTCGATTGTGATCGGACGTTTTTTTGCCGCTTGAGAAAAACCTGTCAAAGAGAGCAGGAAAACAATACACAAAACCCCAAGACTTCTAATTTTCATAGTAAGAATCCTTTCTAAAAGTGGTTTGGATAAGCGATTCTTTTACTCTAAATCAAAGTCTCAGCTTTTTCAAAATTCGTTTTTGCGGGGATTAGCGAAATGGAGAGAAGGAGAGAGAAACCTGCAAACTAAAAAATTCCTGATTGAAAAATCAAAAACCAAGCCGCAATAATCGCAAAAAGTATTAGTGCTGCGTCATAAATTACGATTGCATTATCTTCGTTTCTCATTTTTTCCCTCCTTTAGTAAAATTTATTTTGAGTTACGCTCCTGAATTCAGGAGATGTTTGAAGTTATTGCAAAGGGCGTGCCACGAAAGAACGCCATAGTTTGAAAAATTTATTTAAACCGTAATACGCGGTTCGCGATACGCAATTCGCTTAATATAAGCCCCTAGCGTAGGGCGTTCCACCGTATTTCGTATCGCGTTATGAATATCCAACCCATCCTCGATAGAGTTTTAGACGGCGAACGTATGACCGCCGATGAGTGCACGTCGCTTCTTGAATCTAACGATTTCGTGCGTATCGGTTTAGTCGCAGACGAAATGCGTAATCGCAAGAATCCAAGCGATGTCGTTACCTACATAATCGACCGCAACATCAACTACACGAATGTCTGCAACGTGGTCTGCACCTTCTGCGCGTTCTATCGCCGACCCGGAAAACCGGACACTTACGTTCATTCAATCAAGGAAATCTCGAAACGCATTGATGAAACGATCGCTCTTGGCGGTACAGGCGTTTTGATGCAAGGCGGTCTTCATCCCGATTTTAATATCGAATGGTATGAGGAACTTCTAACGACACTTCACACGAAGTATCCTGATTTTCAGCTTCATTGTTTTTCCCCACCTGAGATTCACAACATTTCACTGATATCAAAACTCGATTACGTGACAATTATGCAGCGCTTAAAGGATGCGGGTTTGAACTCAATGCCGGGAGGCGGTGCTGAAATTCTCGATGATGAAGTGCGTAAGCGTGTTTCGACAAAATGTACGAGCGCTGAGTGGCTTGATGTGATGCGCGCAACTCACGAAGTTGGGCTTCGTTCTACGGCGACGATGATGTTTGGAATCGGTGACGATGTTTCGCATCGCGTTGGACACCTCGAGAAAATCCGCGATCTTCAAGATGAAACAGGCGGTTTTACGGCGTTTATTCCCTGGACATTCCAAAGAGAGAACACCGCACTCGGTCGAAAAATCACCGAAGAACCAACCGGAATTGATTACCTGAAAATGCTCTCCGTTTCGCGCCTCTTTTTAGATAATGTCGATCACATCCAATCCTCGTGGCTCACACAAGGCTTAAAACTCGGACAAACGGCGCTTCGTTTTGGCGCCGATGACATGGGTTCGATTATGATCGAAGAAAACGTCGTTTCGGCAGCAGGAGCAAACACCGATGCCAACGAGAGCGAACTCCGCTACCACATACGCGAAGCCGGCTTCAAACCGCAGCAGCGCGATATTCTCTACAATTATGTTGATCGTGATGAGCATCAAGGAATGGATTCGAGTGATTCGATGAAGCTAAAGGAACTGAGTGTGGCGTTTGCGGATTAAACCACATCGATAATGAACGATAAAACCGACAAGAAGGATTCAGACCATAAAATTCTCGGCACAGATCAAAAAACCCTTGGGCGGGTAATATATTATAGTTCTTTAGGGGTGGTCTTGAACATTATCGACGATGATTTTTACCCGCTCTCTTCCCCTCTTTTTCCGTTATATTTTTCATTCTAATGTTGATTGCGTATCCGATATTTGTTCGCAACAGCAGGAGTTTCAGTCAAATACTTAGTAAATCATATCCGTTTTTTAACTGGTGCGCTTTTTCCATGATTTTTTCGGCTATGCTCTCACTCATGATGATAGACGATCTCCCTCTGCCTTCGCCAGCTTATTCTACGATACTTCTAGCGCTGTTTCTGATTTTCTATCCGCTATTTATTCGCAACAATCCAAATCGAAATCAGATACGTGGAAAGCCGTTTGGATTTATACACTGGTTTGGATTTTCGGTTGTTTTTGTCGCTTTCTTCACCTTTCTACGATACATCTTTTCTTAGCTAAGTAGATACGAAATAAGAATGGCATCGCGAAGGTTCGACGAAAAACTCCAAAACGGGACGTGGCTTTTGCGACTTAATTCATCGGGAGTGCAAGCATCCCTGCTTGCAAGTTCGCTGTATTTTAGCGAACTAATTTTCTTAAATGCTTAAGACTGTCTAGCGATTTTCAATTGCTTCCACAATTGCGCAAGCAAGGATCTTACGCTCCAAAAGACAAATTCTTTTACCTATTACATAACTCTTACAATTCAAACCTCCAAAACCTGCTACTCTTAAACTGACGCAAAAACCCCGCGTTTAATATTGAATTTCAAAAAGAGGTATTAATGGACAACGTAGCGGACATACGCGAAGCAAAATCGCGCAAAATTCAAACTCACACAATTTTTTTCGTAACGATATTTCACATAATTTCAATTGGAGCTTTGTTTACATTTAGTTGGGCAAACGTTGCGGCAGCAGCCTTCACATGGTGGATAGCAGGAAGCCTCGGAATTGGTCTCGGCTATCATAGGCTCTTGACCCATAGAGGATTTAAAGTGCCTAAAGCGCTTGAATACTTTTTTACTATTTGCGGAACACTTGCTCTTCAGGGCGGGCCTTTAAGCTGGGTTACAACTCATAGAATTCACCACGCTTTTACCGATACGGATAAAGATCCACATTCGCCAAAAGCCGGATTCTTTTGGGCGCATATGGGCTGGATCTTCAAAGGCGGCGCACAAGAACACCCGCCCGAAACCCACCAACGATATTCACCGGATTTGGTTAAGGATGATTTTCACCAATGGCTCAACAAATATTACTGGCTCTCAAATATCTTTGTTGGAGCGGCTTTATTTGCAATCGGCGGTTGGTCGATGGTTCTATGGGGTGTTTTCTTCCGGACGGTCTGGGGCTGGCATACTACGTGGTTTGTTAATTCAGTAACGCATATTTGGGGATCAAGGCGTTTTGAAACAAACGACACTTCCACAAATAACGTGATCATTGGCATACTGGCATGGGGCGAAGGCTGGCACAATAATCATCACGCGGTTCCGCGTTCATCGCGCCATGGTCTCGCCTGGTACGAATTTGATTTCAATTGGATTCAAATCTGGACGATGAAAAAGCTGGGAATCGCAAAAGATGTTTACGCCTACGATATAAAAGACGCGAAAAATCAGGCGAAGCAGCCGCGGAAGAAAGCAGCCTGAAAAAGGTAAAAAGTGAAAAAGTGGTAAATGGTAAGTGTCCATTGGGCGTTTACCATTTTTCATTTTCCGTTTACCATTTGAAACGTGCGTCGCCGTAAATCAACCATCTTCTTCCTAGTGCTCGGCATTTCGCTCGTTGCGCTTGCTGTTGCGCTGAACATCGGTTGGATTCTGCTCAATCTGCAACAGATCGTAATGCTTGTGATCGGCATTATTTTCTTTGCGTTGATCATTACCGGTTTGATTCTCAACATGATTTTTCTCGTGCGCGAGATACGTAAAAACGAACAGCAGGATGCTTTCTTAAACGCTGTAACCCACGAGCTCAAAACACCAATTGCCTCAATCAAGCTATATCTCGAAACGTTAAAAACCCGTGATGTAACCGATGTAAAACGCAAGGAGTTTTATGATGTGATGCTGGCAGATAGCGATAGGCTCCTGACCACAGTCGAGCAAGTGTTGGATGCGAGCAAGGCACGCGAAAAATCAAGAGACCTTAGTGCCTCAAAAATTGACCTTGGCGGCTTGCTGATGGAAAGTGCTGAGCTTTTGCAGAGTCGATACAATCTCGCTTCAGAAGCGATCGATGTAAGCGGAATAGCTGAAGGCGTTTTCGTTTCGGGTGATCCTTCGGAGCTTAAGACGGCTTTTGGAAATCTCTTGGATAATGCCGTTAAATATTCGGGCGACGAACCGAAGCTTGTGATTACCACTAATGTGAAACCGGCTAAGAATTTAGTAGAGGTCGGCATTAAAGACGATGGAATCGGTATCGCGGAAACTGAGTTGAAATCAATTTTTAAGAGATTTTATCGCGCTCAAAATGAAGACACGAAGACAACGAAAGGCACGGGACTTGGATTGTTTATCGTCAAATCAGTGATAAAACGACACGGCGGCAACGTATATGCGAAAAGCAAGGGCGAAGGAAAGGGTGCGGAGTTTATTGTGCAGCTACCCATCGCTTCATAGCGCAGCGACTTCCCTACCAAGCTGATTTAAAACGGCGTGCCAATGCGCCTTCATCTCCTCGCGCTGAGCGGCACCGTCAAGCATCTCCTGATGGAATGCGATAACCGCTTTACCGTTGGAATTCATAACTCTAACCTGAAGACGCGACACATTTGCCCACTCCTTTTTCTTCCATTTCATACGGACATGAGAATAAGGTTTGAAAACGGTTATTTCTGCGGTTATTCCATCACCGTTACTGATCGACTTCCCGACCTCTAAACCGTCAAAATCGCAGTCCCCAAGCCAAACCTTTACGCCGTCCGGCGAAAACATAAAATCCCACGCTGTTTTATGATCGACACCAAAGGTCTTTTGAGCACCTATCTGCCAGCCAGCGTCTTTAGTTTTTCCAATCGTGCTCATTCTCCTTCCTCAAAAACTACGTTCTGATTTTCCTTCGTGTTTACGCGCAACTCGAATACATCGGGACGAGAATAGTGTCCATCGGTGTCTAGAAGCAAATTCCCCTGTTTCACCAAACTCAAATCGAGTACGCCATAAACTGTCGCAGGGTCATCAAAAACCGGTTCGACAACGTATTCGATTCCCGGTGAAATGATGGCGCTTCCACCGCGCTGAAGTTCATCGCTGCGCATCGATTCGAGTAACTCAAAAACTTCCTTGTCGCCGGTTTCCAAAGATTCAAACCCTTCGAGCGCATCCTTTTTGGTTAGGACACAGCCGGAGGCTAATACGAAACATTGTCCTTCAAAGGCGTACTGGCGGCTGGCGATTTGATGGCGTTCGTGAACGGTCGGATACTGCGCCGTATGGATCACTTCGTGTTTTGCGTGCATTGCCGCTCTTGCCAGAGGCATCCAGTGTTCCCAACAAATCAAGCCGCCGAGCACCCCATAGGGCGTTTCCAAAACATTGAGCGTACTGCCATCTCCCATTCCCCAAACAAGGCGCTCGGTGTAGGTCGGAGTAAGCTTTCGATGTAGTTGGTAGCTGCCATCAGGAGCAATGTAAACGGTGGTGTTATAAAGCGTGCCGCCATCACGTTCATGCAAACCGGCCACCATATAAATGTCGCAAGTTTTCGCAGTATTCCGCAAAGCGTCAAACTCCGGACTCGAAATCCCTACAGAATTTTCGGTTAGATACTGATATAGACGTTTGGCGGGTGGGTGTTCCCAAAGCGCTGCGTTTGGCGCGTCGTCAATCCAGATCGGATACCCGGGAAGCCATGTTTCCGGAAAGACGAGTATCTTCGCATCGTTTTCAGCACACTCTGTCGCTAGCAGCTCAACCCGCTCCAAAGTCTTTGGCAAATTTAAGAAAACGGGAGGTGCTTGAATCAGCGCAACTCTCACTTTTTGTTTATTCATCTGAATTCAATGTACTCAAAGTCCCTTGCAATACGCAAATCGCGGGGCTCGCGACACATGCTTTTCTGAAAATCCAACCCTGTTAAAACTTTTACAATGAAACAAAAGCTGTGATAAAGTTTTTCTATCCAGCGCATCAAAATAATGTCCGATTGATCATATTTAAGGAAGGATCGGAAAATGGAAGACGAAATGCACACTGCTCAGAATGACAAGGTTGCCCCGGCAGAAAAAGATTCGTCCAGCGATTTGAAAAGTGATCTCACGGTGCCGATTTGGTCGGTCGTGAGTTTTGACGGCTTGATCGAAAGCGGTTTGACGTACGACGATGCAATGGCAAGAATGGCTGTGCTCCACACGGAAAACGTTTCAGGCTTATGTATCGTTACTGACGACGCTGCGGAAAAAATCTCAAAATAAGCGCCAGATCAAAACTTCAAAACAACCTTGCCAAAGCTTTTATTTGACCCAAGATATCTGTGTGCTTCCTCCGCCTCCTCAAACCCAAAAACCCTATCAACATTAGGCGCAAGATTTTGCTCCTCAAGATCACCCAGCAGATCATTGCCAAATCTCTCAGTCGCTAAGGCTTTTTCAGCATCTGAACGCGAGCGCAAAACTGTACCGATTATCTGAAGGCGCTTTCTCAACGCAATTCCCAAATCAAAATCAGCTTTTCTTCCGCCGACCAAGCCAACCAAAATCAAACGCCCTTTTAGCGCAAGGCTTTTAAGATTCTCGTCAAGATAGCCTGCTCCGACTAAATCCAGGATTACATCGACGCCTTTTCCATCCGTATCACGCTTGATAGCCTCGGAAAACGTACCAATTTCCGAAGTGTTTATCGCAACATCCAGCCCAGAATCCCGACAACGCTCAAGTTTCTCACCCGTTCGCGAAGTGCCGATAACTCGATTAGAATGTAGCTTTGCAATATCCAATGCCGCTCGCCCGACACCAGAACCAACCGCATGAATCAAAAGCGTCTCGCCCTGAGACAAGCGACATTGCGTCCAAACCGCGTCGTAAGCAGTAATATATGCCTCAGGAACTGCTGCAGCTTGCACAAAATCCAAATCTTCAGGAACTCTAAGAAGTTGATCCTCTTTCGTCAAAACAAATTCCGCTTGCGCTCCTCCGGCCGTAATTCCAAATACCCGGTCGCCGATCCTGAGATCTTTAACGTCACCGCCAGTTTCCGCAACCTCACCTGCAAACTCCAAACCCGGAACCCTCTCCGGAAAACCCTTCGGAGGCGGATAAAGCCCTTTGCGCTGCAATAGATCAGCACGATTCAAACCTGCGGCGCGCACGCCAACTAGCACTTCATTTCCTTGTGGATGAGGCGGGGTTTCTATTTCGCGAATTTCGAGTTGCTCCGGTCCGCCAAAATATTTTATCCAAACAGCTTTCATCGAAGGTCAGTGAGTGGTGGTCGGTTATCGGTTGTCAGTCAGCATTTAGCATTTAGCATTTAGCAAAAGTATCTTACGGCTCACTGCTGACAGCTTACGGGTTACGGCTCATGGCTTACGGCTCACAGCTCACAGCTCACTGCTCACTAGACTTCTTCGCTAGATTCATCAAATCCTCGGGCATCCATTTCCCAACGCTCTCCGAGGCAAAACCCTTGATACCCTTATCTCGATTTCGCCATTCTTTCTCCGGCGCATCTTCTCTACCGGATTCCTTTGGATAATTTTCTACTTGCTCAAGACTGAGGATTATCCCGTGTGCAACTTCATTCCAATCTTCCCGCTGAATCCCGCGAAGTACGATCGGAAGGCCAGCTGTCCAGTCTTCCTCAGGCGCCACGCTATCGAGCTCCGGAATGGTCAGAAATGCAGGTGACGGAAATGGCTTACCGCTATTTTCGCTCGCAATTTGCGATTTTATGTCATCATACGACGCGTTTGGAGAAGACTCGCGAATCTCGAGGGCCCGGCGGAAAAGGTCTGATACTGTTGATTGATTGCTCATGGGCTTTTTTATGAAATGTTTATTTTTAACTTAACGATTATCACGAATTTTCAACAAAGAGTAAACCAGCAACAAAAACTAGAACCGCGCACATTTATTAAAGGCATAGTTTTCTTGAAATGCTACATCTGAAAGTTTAGTCTGTTTCAAGGAGTTTTATGAAGAATTTACTTACACTGGTGCTTTTGGTTTTGACATTGTCTTTTGCTGTTTCTGCGCAGGAGGAGCCTCATCCCCATGAGTATGCAAAGCTGCGCAAGGTAAAACTGAATCTCGAAAATTGGACGTATAAAAATGTCTTAACCGAAGAGGAAGTAAATCTGCGCGAGTTTTCAAAAGACAAAAAACTCGTGATGGTTTTCTACTACGCCCCTTGGTGTACAAATTCGAAATATCAGTTGCCGGTTATGAAGAATCTCCTGGCAAAATATCAGGATAAAGGTTTCGACATTATTGGTGTTAGCCTTTATTCATCTGCCAAAAGGGTAAAACGCGGTATTGAGGAAGATAAGATTAATTTTCCAGTCGTTGCCGAATCGCTTTCGTCAAAAGAACGAAAAGAAACATTACATTACAAATACCGCAGGAAAACGGGTGACAAGCGAAAATGGGGAACTCCCTGGAACGTGTTTTTGCCGACTAACAAACTAAAGAAAGCAGGTAATCTCCTTATAAAAAAAGCTTTTGTGGTAAATGGCGAGCTGAGAGAGAGGGAAGTTGAGACTTTTATTAGAAAAAAGTTAGGACTCGATAATTAGTCCATACGATATGTGTAAAAAATTAACCCCGTGTAGAGCCCGTAAGCTTTACGCGGGGTTTAAGTTAATCAAGCGATCATCCTAGTTCACCTTAAAGGGCAGCTTTTTATCAACCGCAGGACGCGTCTTAAGTTCAGCAAGTTCCCACATTGTTAAGAAAATCGTTCGGGAAATTTTCTCCATTTTTTGATAATCGATTTTGTCGGCATGATCGCCGGCGCCATGGTAATCGACGTGGGTACCCGTAAACCAGAACGCAATCGGAATTCCGTTTTTGGCGTACATAAAGTGATCAGAACGATAGAAGAAACGATTCGGGTCTTTGGGATCGTCATATTTGTAGTTGTAGTTCATCTTCAAATATGACGAGTTTGTTTCTTTCGCAACGGCTCCAAGGGTCGAGCTCATCAAATCCGAACCGATCACATAGACTTCATTCGGCCCCGTTAGCTCTTTGTTTTTCGGGTGGGTGTCGCCTTCCTTTTTGCTTCGCCCAATCATATCGATATTAAGCTGTGTTACAACATTCTTAATATTGACGGTCGGATACTTGTTGAAATAAGCCGCACCAAGCAAGCCTTTTTCCTCACCGGCGTGCCAAACCAAAAGGATCGAGCGCTTCGGGCGTTTTTTTGCTTTCGCCAGAGCTTCAGCAATTGCCAACACGGCTACTGTTCCCGAACCATCATCATCAGCGCCGTTCCAAATCTTGTCGCCCTTTGCATTTGGTCTTGTTCCAACGTGGTCGTAATGAGCACCAATCGCAACCATTTCCTCTTTTAGTTTTGGATCGCTACCTTCCCAGATCGCTACTACGTTCTGGGTCGGAATTTTCTTAACTCCGCTTGCCACGCTAATTTTTGCGGACTTCTTTAACGGAAAGGCGCTTGTAGATTTATGGTCCCCGTTTTCACCGGCAAATAGGGCGTTGGCGGTTGCCGAATTAATTAAAAGGCTAGGTAAAAGTTTGTTGTTGCCACCGTCGCCACCACCGCGAAGTCCCTCGATTGACATTCCCCCTCTACCAAGAAATCTCGCAAGGCGACTCCATAGTCCCTCAATCGATGGTGTTGCGACCACAATGACGCCTTTAGCACCATTCATTTTTGCGTTGGTCATAGGATCAGCCCAATCGACGCCTTTTTCACCTTTTAGATCGTTTTGCGAAACCCCTTTAGGACGCGGAGGTGCAATGCTTCGAACGCCGTCTTGAGAATGTAAAACGACGATTTTGTCCTTCACGTTAACGCCCTTAAAGGCGTCAAGTCCTTTGGATTTAACCATCCAACCGTCTTTTCCGAAAACCAACGGCGCTTCGACCACTCCCTCACCGGAGGCTCGAAAGAAATCTTTTTTATACTTAAATTTCTTATTCCCAAGGCTGAAAACCATCTGGCTATCGTCAATCTCCTCCTTGCGAACCGTCATTTTCTGAAAATATGAGCCATCATCGCCGGCGGGTTTAAATCCCCATTTCTTAAGATTGAGCGCTATAAACTGTGCAGTTATATCCAATCCTCGGGACGGCGTGTTGCGCCCGCCCATCGCATCTGAGGCTATAAAGTGCAAATAGTCGCTCAATTGCTCCGCAGTAATCGCTGATGCCATTTTGCGCTCGGCCGCCGTAATTTTTACGGTATTCGTTTTCGCCAAAGCTGCCGAGGGTAAAATAAACGAAACAACAATGGTCATTACTAATAAATGTTTTTTCATCTTTTTCTCCGAATAATGCTAAAGCCCGGCAGAATCCGGGCGTGTATAACTTTTGGTTTTAATTAGTTTCCTAGTTTTCTACGCAGGTTGGCTCCGATTAGTTTCGCTCAGTTTGCCGACAATGGAAATTTTGTTGTCATCAGCGAGCTGTAGCATTTCATCACGGTCAAAAATCAAAGTTTTCTTCGCCGATAAACAAAGACATGTGGCGCCGGCATCAATCATAGTTCTTATCGTTGGAACACCTACTACCGGAACATCAAAACGCATATCCTGATTCGGTTTTGCGACTTTTACAACCGTCAGCTTCCCTTTCGCGAGTTCTCCAGCGCGTTTTATCACGGCGTCAGTACCTTCCATCGCTTCAATTGCAACACACGCTTTCGCGCGCACAACAATCGTTTGGCCTAAATCAAGCCGCGCAATTTCATTCGCAATTTTTAAGCCGTATTCGATGTCTTCGAGCTCTGTCGCGCTTGGTTTTCGTTTTGTTAAGACGCCCTCCGGAGCGAGATGATCGCTGGTGAAGTGAGTTGAATCAATTAGTTCGATTCCTTCCTTCGCCATAGTATCAGCAATTCCACCAATCAAAGAATCGGTGTTTCTTTCCGGCAGATTCCAAAGCATTTTCGCCATTTTTATATCGGGGAGTGCGCCGCTAAATATTTGTACGTGTTTGACTTGCCCCGCCATTATGACTTTCGAAACACCCTTATCCTTAAAGAAGGAAATCATTTTACCAAGCTTGCCAATCCCAACCCACAGAACCTCATCTGCTATTTCCTCAATGCGTCTATCGGTTTCTTCTTTGATCGCCACAACGAACAAAGACTCGCCTGCTTTTCTAGCGCTTTCCGCGACGAGAAAAGGAAACTGTCCGTTGCCGGCAATTAAGCCAAACGTCATTTCACAACCCCGCGTTTTGAATTCTCTATAAAATCTACCAGCAGATCTACTTCCTCGACACCCTCAATTTCTTCCTTGATTTTCTCGACTGCTTGAGTTGTGTTTAGTTTTGCGGAGAGCAACAAATGAAATGCGTGATTGAGGAGTTTGATTGTTTCTTTTGGATAGCCGCGGCGCTTCATTCCTACTCGATTCAGCCCGTAGCATTTCGCGTGATTTCCCTGAATCGTGGCAAACGGCATCGCATCCTTCACCACTACCGAGTAACCGCCGACAAAGGCTTCACGACCAAGGCGACAAAATTGATGCACGCCCGAATACGCCCCGACGTTGGCGCGATCGGCAATCTCTACGTGTCCGGCTAGTGTTGCTGCATTGGCCATTATGATCTCGTTGCCGAGTCGGCAATCGTGAGCAACATGAGCCTGAGCCATAAAAAGATTGTTGTCGCCGATTTTTGTTAAACCCCCGCCGCCTTCAGTGCCGCGATGAATCGTAACGAACTCGCGGATTTGATTGCGTTTTCCAATTTCCGTTGATGTCGGCTCGCCTGCGTATTTCAAATCCTGCGGCGCAAGTCCAATGGAAACAAAGGGATAGACGTGAGTTTCATCGCCAATTTTGGTCTTACCGTCCACGACAGCATGAGAATCCAATCGGACATTATCGCCGAGTTTCACCTCATCACCGATAGCAGAATACGGTCCGATAAAACAGTCGGCTCCGATTTTGGCATTTTCGCTAACAATCGCAGTGGGATGAACAAACGTCATATTAGGCTGGTATTTACTCCTTCTCTCCGATAACACTCATGATCACTGCTTCAGCGGTCGTTTTCCCGTCAACCGACGCAATTCCCTTCATTTTCTGAACCCTGCTGCCAATGCGTAGCGCTGTGACGTCAAGGGTTAGCGTATCGCCCGGAACTACAGGACGCCGAAACTTCGCTTTTTCGAGTCCGGTAAAAAAAGGAATTTTCTTGTCGCGGTTATCAAACTCGCGAAGCGCCAGTATAGCGCCAACCTGCGCGAGGGCTTCGATCTGCAGAACGCCCGGCATCACCGGGGCTTCCGGAAAATGTCCGCGAAAAAAATACTCATTGATCGTCACCTGCTTGATTCCGACGATTCTCTCTCGCGGAATGAGCTCGGTAATCCTATCGACAAGCAAAAAAGGGTACCGATGAGGCAGTATTTCTTGAATTGCGCTTACGTCGTATATGCTCATAACAAAAGCGTTATTATAGTAGAGAAATGTTTAGAAAACTATATGTGTAGTCTATTCTCCTAAAGCTAGGTTCGCCAAAGTTTAAAAATAAAAAGTCGGAAGCAGACCAACATCTTACTTCCGACTGAATACTAGAAAGACTCAGATTACTTTCTTACGACTGCGGTTCTAGTCGCCGGTCGTGCGTTGTAAAAAGCAATAAATTGCTTTGTGACGTCAAAGGTTCGGTCAAAAGCCAGGATTAATCCTGCGCGCTCTAAACCTGCGGCGTCCAGGATCATCGAATACCCATTTTTTTGCCGAAACTCTTGCAACGCAACTCCTAGATCCTGATTGATCGGACCGAGCACTTCACCCGCGCGTTTTTTGTATTTCGCTTTGGCATTTTCTTCCTTGAACTTGTATTCGCGTGCCAAGCTGTCATGCTGCTGAATTTTATTGTTCACCGATTTCGGATCAACCGGCACGTTTGGATTCGCTTGCTTTTGAAGAGTAGCAATTTCTCTCTTCAAAGCATTGATGCGACCTAAAAGCGATTTGAGTTGCTGGTCTTCCACCCGAAATTCGTTATCCAATCTCTTCTGTGCGTTGACGTATTTTGTAATGCCGCCTTTTTCCACGCCAAATTGATATGTGTTAATCACAGCGATCTTTCCGTTCCCAGCTTGTGCCATCGCTGAAAAAGCGAAAAGCGTGGTCAAAACCATTCCAATTATTGTTAAACGAACTGTTTTCATCTTCCAAGTACCTCGTAAACTCTTAATATCAATCTCTTGTCATTTACTTCGTCACGCTAGCGGTGCCAGCAGGACGAGCGTTGTAAAACCTAATAAAATCCTTTGTAACGTCAAATTTTTTGTCAAACGCTAAAACAAGCCCTGCGCGATTTAGCTGCCCCGCATCGAGAATCATCGAATATCCTTTCTGATCCGAATAAAGCTGCATCGCCTTAAATATGTCGCTCGTAACGGGTCCTAAAACCTCGCCTCTGCGCTTGTCATATTTTGCTTTAGCATCTTCCTGCTGGAATTTATACTGGCGTGCAAGTTCATTGTGTTGGGAAATCTTATTGTTAAGATTCGCAGGAACAGTCCCTTTACTATTCTGCAGCGTGTTAATTTCCTTCTTAAGGGTGTTAATTCTGTTTAACAAATTAGTTAATTGCTGATTCTGAACTTTAAACTCAGCGTTCAAACGATTCTGGGCAATTACATATTTTGTGATGCCTCCCGTTTTCGCCGCAAACGCTTCGGTATTAATAACGGCAATCTTGGTTGCGCCTACCTGAGCGCTCGCTGAAACAACAAAAAGCGCAGCTAAAAATGTACCGACTATAATTAAACGAACTGATTTCATCTTTTCCTAAATACTCCTTTACTTCTAAATGGGTTTCCAAGGGTCACCCTCTTATCGCCAACGTGCCGCCACAAAAAAGCTGCAAGTCGTTTTAAAACTCCTCCTCCAAAAAACTAGAATGTTCTTCCAACGGTAAACCTAAATCCGCTCTTCTTCCCTCTTAAAAATACGCCTGGCAATTCCTCTGTAAAACCAATTCTTGCGTTTGGATTATAATAATAGATCAATCTAAAAGGAACATTTACCACCGGAACCTGCACACGCATTTCCAAACCAACCGTTGATTGAAAATTCTTAAAGCTATCAAAAACGGCTTCGTTAACTTTAAGTTGAGCATTCGTTTGAACATTTCCCCTCAAAAATAAAGGTGTAAGCGCTGGGGTACCGTCCGGTAAATTTGCCAGACTTATCGGACAATCGGCGCGAACCCCTCCGCAATAGGTAGTTTCAAAATCTGTCGGCGTAAGAATTTTGGTGCCGTCGTACAAGAAGGCTCCCAGACTTCTTTCATACAGTGGGTTGCCATCTGCATCTACATTGTTCAGTAACGACAATAACGTTACCGTTCCAGATCCAACAAACTGATCATCCCGCAAAAACTCACTATTAATATTTTGAACACCCGATTTTTGCCGATTAAATACCGTTCCGACATCTGCAAACGCTGCCATAGTCATCGGCCCAAAGAGCGGTATTCGATATTCAAAGTTGCCGAGCAATTTCGTGTCTCCGCCGATCGGTTGGAAATTCCTTCGATATAAAACCGAGTTCGCTCCGGAAGGACCGGTAAAAGTTCCAAGCGGAACTAGCTGATCTTTGATTGCCTGCGACAACACAAGAGGTGTAGTTATAATGTTACCGTCAGGGTCTGTAGTAACCGAACTCAACTCGGGCGGTCCACCAAAATTGGTAGCGACCTCAACATCCTTAGCGGTCAAATACGTATCATACGGAACCCAAGGACCGATCGATCTGACGTTGTATCCGCGAATGTCAAATTCACTTCCCAGGAAAAACCTTTCGTAAAGCGGAATTCCATTTACGAAGGAAATCGAATTAGCGTTGCGAATCTTATCGGTTATTCCAAAACTGCCAATCGTTGCTGCCTGAATCCTAAATGCGAAAACTTCCGGGTTTTTCGATCGCTTCTTTCGGATCGGAATAAAACTTGAATAGGAAATCGAAGGCGCGTATGTTCTTACATCGCCACCCAAACCCGTAAAGGCAAAAGAAGCAGATATTTGCGTTCCGCGAACCGTGTCGATTCCATTTGGTGAAGGCTGTCTCGAATCATAGACGAATGTCGGTGTGATTCTACTCGTAATAATATTTGGTTGGGCAAAGATCACCGGGATTCTCTGAGTCTCGTCGGTCGATTGATTTACTTTCGGGTCCTCAATCGTTGTGGCCGAAAACTGATAAGAAAGCCCTACACGCGAAAACTGCGTAAACCTACGTTTCTTAAACAAAAACTCGGAAAGAGGCGCAGTAGCAAAAAACGATCCGCCGTAAGTCTTCTGCGTAAACAAATTGTCTTCGTTCGTTGTGAAGGTGCCATTCGGATTAAAAAGTCCCGTGAGCGCATCAATATTTTGCGACAGTGCCGTTCCCGACCCAAAAAATTTCGAGTTTGAAGCAAACAACGAAAAACCAACCGCAATTGGTCTATCTTGGAAATATGGTTCCTGAACAGACAGCTGAAAACTCTGCTGACGATTTCCGGCAGCAAAACTAAAAGCAAACGATTCACCGCGGCCAAGCAAGTTGTTCGTCGAATACGTTAGACCAAAAAACGAACCGCCAATCCCAGAAACACCGCCATTAAACGAAATCTGCTGTCGTCCGCGCTCCGCAACCTTAATAATTGAATCAACAAATCCCTGATCCGGATCCGTGCGAAGCTCGACATCCTGATCTTTATCGATCGGATCAAAATACTGAAGCTGGTTCAAACGAGCAACCGAGTATTCAAGGCTCCTTTGATTATATATGTCGCCTTCGTTAATAAGTACTTCCCGGCGCAAAACGCTGTCGCGTGTAAATGTATTGCCGACAAATTCCAATCGTCTAAGTCTAAACTGCTTACCTTCGTCAATCGAGATCTCGATATCTACTATGCCCTCGCCGGGTTTATTAGGATTATCTTTAAGATCCGGCGTCAACTCAGCATCATACTCAACAAAACCCTGGCTTCCATAAATGTTTTTAAGGTCCTCGTAAAGCGCTTTTCGAAGTCGCTTACCATTTGCAACCTCACCCTTTTTGAGCCCTACGATCGCAGAAATCTGCTGCTCAGAAAAGATCGAGTTTCCTGTGATCTTTACATCGCCGACACGAAAAACCTTTCCTTCAGTTACCGGAACAACAATTTTCAAGGTGTCGTCTTTTGAAGAGATCAAAGGTAGCGGTAAAACGCCCAAAACTGGAATCCCTGTGCGTTTGTAACCCAAACCGACTACTTTCGGTTCGCCAATACGAGCCTGAAAATAGCCCTTCGAGTGCATATAATCGCGAACGTTTTTCTGCAGGTCATATTCGAGTTTTCTAAGATCGAGAATGTCCTGTCCTTTAAAACGCGAAATAAGTCCCGCTTCTTTTACGAGTTGAAGCTCACGCCTTAATTCCCCATCCTTAAAAAATTCGTTGCCTTCAAACTCAATCTTTGTGATTCGCGAGCGCCTTCCCTGGACGATATCGAAGGTAATTGCAACCGACGTTGCCGAAACGATTTCGTCCGTAACTTCAACTTTCGCATTCGGATAACCTTTCGAAGCAAGCATTTCGCGGATCACACGTCTTGCAACTCTCGTTTTCACCGGATCAAAGATTGCTTCTTTTGAAATTCCTACGCGGTTTTCACGGAAAGCCTTGAGAATATCGGATTCCTGAATCGCCTTCGTTCCTTTAAACTGTAGGTCACGAATGATCGGAAGTTCCTTAACTTCAAAAATAACGTCAACACCGCCTCTAACGCCCTGCTCCGTTAAAACACGCGACGCAGTTTTATCAAACCAGTTAAACGAAAGGAGCTCCTTAAGATCGCGCTCAAGCTGGCGAGGATTATAGGTGTCGCCCGCTCGCGTCTTGATGTAATACAAAAGATCCTGGTCTTTTAGTCGTCGATTCCCCTGAATATCAACGGTTTCCACCAATTGCTGTGACTGAGTTTTTGAGGCAGCACTCTTCTTGGAAATCTCGGTTTCCTTTTTCGTATCTTTCGTTTCCGTTTCCGGTTTTGCCAAGCCTGCAACCGAAAAAATTGCAAACATTGCGAAAACAAGTCCAAAACCACGTAGAATTTGCATATCTAATTCCTTAAAAATAATTGCGAATATCGTTTGAAATACCCGACGACAGTTGAACCAAACCTTGATGTAAATTAACTATAAATCAGGTTTCGACAAATATGGGTATGTACTCAGTCTTAGATTCTAACGGACGGGGCTTGGTTGCTTTCAGAACTATTCCGCAACCCCATACCGTCAATTACTACAAACCTCCAAATTATACCGATAAAGGTCTAAAAAATAAAAAGGATTTTGTAGATTAATTATATAAAAAAACGACCACTCGGGCCGTTTAATAATTTGACTTTTAAATTGGTGCTAAGTCTTACGTGTCAAAGCATTCTTAGCTCCGGCAGATTCTATCGGTCGAATCGCCAATGTATCGTCTTCACAATACACTTCTACAAATTGTTCCTCGTCCAGATCACCTTGAATAAGCGCTTCGGAAAGCTCGTCTTCGACATATTTTTGCAAAGCCCGGCGAAGAGGCCTCGCACCGTAGCTCCGGTCTGCACAGGTTTTTTCAACTAACCATTTTTTAGCTCCCTCAGTTATCGAAACCTTGAGCGAGTGTTGCTTCAAAACAATGTTTAGCTCATCCACCTGAAGATCAATAATTTGCGCAAGATCCTCGTCGGAAAGTTCGTCAAAAACAATTATTTCGTCGAGCCGGTTAACAAATTCCGGAGCAAAAGTTTTCTTTACCTCGCTCATCACCTGCTCTTCCATTTTTTTCCTGGAGGCGTCTGCACCAGACTGAAAACCCAAAGTTGCTCGTTTTTGTATAAAACGCGCCCCGATATTCGACGTCATAATAAACACCGCGTTTCGGCAATCGATCTCGTTGCCCTGAGCATCGGTCAATACACCATCTTCAAATACTTGCAAAAGCACATTAAAAAGATCCGGATGCGCCTTTTCAACTTCGTCAAACAAAACGATCGAATAAGGTGTCTGTCTCAGCTTTTCCGTCAACTGCCCGCCTTCCTCGTGGCCGACATATCCTGGAGGCGAACCGATAAACTTCGCAACCGTATGCTTCTCCATGAATTCGGACATATCAAAGCGAATCAGTGCGCGCTCCGAACCAAATAGAAATTCCGCGAGTTTTCTCGCTACTTCAGTTTTACCTACTCCTGTAGGACCAAGAAACAAAAACGAACCAACCGGACGGGCTGGATTCTTTAGGCCCGCTCTCGAACGCCGAATCGCTCGAGCCAAAGCCGAAATCGCCGGACGCTGCGAGATGATTTTCTTGTGAAGCTCGTCTTCAATCTTGAGCAATTTGCTCGCTTCTTCCTGCTTGATCGATTGAACGGGTATTCCCGTCCAACGTGCAATCACGCTTTCGACGTCGTCCTTCGTCACTTCAACCGAAAGGAAAGAATCTTCAATGGTTTTTAGCTCGAGCGAAATGAGTTTGTCTTCATCCGTAACGCTCTTCCAGTTTTCAACCGTTTCTTTCCACGAAGGATCTGAGTCGTTTTCCTGCTGAAATTTTAGTTTCGCGCGTGCACCAGCTTCGTCTAAGACATCGATCGCTTTATCGGGCAGAAAACGCTCGGGAATGTAGCGATTGGATTGATAAACAGCGGCTTTGAGAGCCTCCTTCGAATAGCGAATCTGATGAAAAACTTCGTACCGACTGGCAACGCCTTCGATAATTTCAATCGCTTCCTCTTCGGTTGGCGGGACAACTTTAACTGCCTGAAAACGTCTCTCGAGCGAACGGTCTTTTTCGATTGTCTGTCTAAATTCGTATGGTGTGGTCGCTCCGATACATTGAATTTCGCCTCTTGATAACGACGGTTTGAGGATGTTGGCCGCATCGAGAGAACCTTCGGCCGAGCCGGCCCCGACAAGTGTGTGAATCTCATCAATAAAAACAACCGCATTTTTATCGTGTCGAAGTTCGGCCATTATCTTCTTAAGTCGTTCTTCAAACTGCCCACGATACTTCGTCCCCGCAACGATTAACGACAAATCGAGCGAAAGAATTCGCTTCTTCTCTAAAAACTTCGGAACTCTCTTATCGGCAATTCGCTGCGCCAAACCCTCTATGATCGCTGTTTTTCCTACTCCGGATTCCCCAATTAAAACGGGGCTATTCTTTGTCCGTCGGCAAAGTATTTCAATCAATCGTTCGGTTTCATCTTCTCTACCGATAAGCGGATCGAGTTTGCCCTCAAGCGCTTCCGAAGTTAGATCACGAGTGAATTCCTCAAGATTCGGTGATTCCTGATTCGAGCTCTCTCGTCTACGCTTGGGCGCTCCACCCTGCTGCGCAACCTTGTCTCTAACGCCCGAAATTCGCAATCCGTATTGATATAAAATCTCCGCCGCAATGGAACCTTCCTCGCGCAAAATCCCCATCAAGATGTGCTCGACGCCTATGTGCCGATTCTTAAGCCGCTCGCTTTCTTCATTCGCAAAAGCGAGGATTCTCTTCGTTTCCGGAGCCAAATGAAGCTCGGC
This sequence comes from Aridibacter sp., assembly GCA_965216195.1. GTDB lineage: Bacteria > Acidobacteriota > Blastocatellia > Pyrinomonadales > Pyrinomonadaceae > Aridibacter. Next base: position 2,643,187 of record OZ244151.1, read on the forward strand.
TGATTGCGGGATCCGTTCGCGCAACACGATTCTTTCTTCGACTTCCCGTCTGATCGTATCGACCGTTAAGTTATGTTTGAAAGGAAAAAATCTCGGCGAGATCGTTTTGTCCTCACGCATTAAACCGAGGAGTATGTGTTCGGGTAAAATCTCTTCAGACCCGTATTGGAGCGCTTCGTAGCGAGCAAAAAATATAACGCGGCGAGCTTTTTCAGTATAGCGTTCGAACATATAAAAAATAAAAATGCCCTGACTTATGACCTATTTGGAAGCCTATTATAGTCAAAGTCTGAATAAAAATGCCAAATTTTTCAACGAATTAAATCCCGAGCTTGTCTAAATAATAGTGCCAAAGAGCATTGAAATCCAGGTTTTTCACTGGTTTTGAAAGTTTTCTAAGGGTTTTATTTTACTTAACCTTACAGCAGGGTAAATCATAGCCGCAAAACTCAAAACCGCCGCCGCGCATATCACAAAAAAAACGTCATAAAAAGCCGGGCGAAATGACGCCTCGCTTAGTGAATAAACCTCCTTCGAGAGACTGATCACCTGAAAATAGTTACCTATTGCACACGCGAGAAGCCCGAGTAGTGTTCCGGCAGCGATTCCTACTGCGGAAAGAATCGCGCCCTCGAAAAGAAATATTGCGATTAGTTTACGGGTCTGTGCGCCACACGTACGGAGGACTGCAATATCCAGCTTTCTTTCATTTACGAGAAGCGCGAGCGTCGTCGCAATATTCAATGCGGCGATAAAAATTATCAGGGAAATTATGGCCAGCGAAACCTTCCTTTCTAGACTCAATGCCGTGAAAAGAGGTTTATTTGCCTCCTGCCAGCCAAGCACCTTGAAATTTGCACCAACCGCCTTTTTTATCTCATCCGAAACTTTCTCCGCCCCGAAAATATCCTCTATGTAAACACTGAAAACTTTCGGATTAAATGTTTCGCCCTTCAACTTCTCGTAGCCCCGCGGCGAAATGTAAATCCATGTCGAATCGTACTCATAGAGCCCTGTACTGAAAATTCCCGCAACATTAACCTCTTTGCTTTTGGGTTCTCCGCCCGCGCCAATCGCAACTATATCGGCATTATCACCGACGTCCAGCCAAAGCTTTTTTGCCAATTCATCCCCAAGAGAAACAAAAACGACTGAATCATCTCTTCCGGCGCCGTTTGCATTAAATTCTTCTGGTTTTACCCGGATGACGGCGTAACTAGATTTCTCATCGCTCCTAACAACGGCACTTTCAAAACTCGTCAGCTCAACCTTCTTTACCCCTGCTATCCCCAAAAGCTTTCTTTCAATAATATTCGGGTTTGCAATCTTCGCTTCTGACGAATCCACCGTGATGTGGGCAGTGTTTTCCAAAACCTTTTCGCGAACCTCGTCCGCAAAACCTCTGGAAAGCGCCTGAGCTATGATCAGGCTGGCAATCCCGGCGGCAATCCCGATCACGGCAGCAGCAGACGTAAAACGCACCAAGCCTTTTCGTTTTGAGCGAAAATAGCGCCAGGCAAGTTTTAGTTCAAAGGGCATGGTCTAAATGTTAAAACTAAAAGGAAAAAGGTGAAAGGCAAGGGTTCACCCGTCAATAGATAAATCGCTCGCGTTCGGCTAAAATCTAGCTTTGAATCGAAACTCAAATCGAGGAATAGCAAACTCAAAACAATATGCCGCTGAGCAAAATCGAAGATGCCATAGAAGATATTAGAAATGGCGAGATGATAATCATCGTAGATGATGAAGACCGCGAAAATGAAGGTGACCTGGTTTGCGCTGCTGAAAAAGTCACGCCCGAAATCATCAACTTCATGGCGACTCACGGGCGCGGGTTGATCTGTATGCCCTTGACCGAAGAACGCTGCGATTATCTTCAGCTTCCGCCTCAAACGCAGGAAAACACCTCGTCGATGGGAACTGCATTTACAATTTCAATCGAAGCGAAAGAAGGCGTTACAACCGGCATCTCTGCAGCAGATCGTGCGACGACGATTCTAAAAGCCGTAGATTCCGATACAAAACCTTCTGATCTAGCGCGGCCGGGACACACGTTTCCGCTTCGCGCAAAAACCGGTGGTGTGCTCGTGAGAGTTGGACAAACTGAGGCGAGCGTAGATATGGCGCGGCTTGCCGGACTCGATCCTTCGGCGGTCGTTTGCGAGATAATGAACGAAGACGGCACTATGTCGCGCATGCCGCAGTTAGAGGTTTTTGCCGGCGAACATGGTCTAAAGATAATCTCGGTTGCGGACCTTGTCAGATACCGCGTTCAAAAAGAATCGCTCGTGAAAAGAATTGTCGAAACTGAGCTTCCGACCGATTACGGTGATTTCAAGGCAACTGCGTATGAAAATATAATCAACGGCGAAACTCATGTTGCGATGACAATGGGTGATCTTTCCGAGACAACCGAACCGGTTTTGGTTCGCGTCCAAACCGAGAATATTACGTTTGCGATGTTTGGCTCGAAATTTGGCGAGGCATCATCGGCGATGAAAACTTCACTAAAAAAAATTTCCGAAGAAGGACGAGGCGTGGTACTTTATTTACGGCAACATGAGCATAATCTCGATCTGATCCATCAACTCGAAACTTATTCGGAAATGCAGAAAAACGGGTTGGATTTCAGATCGGCCAAGAAAAAAACCGGCTATGGAAACCGTCGTGATTATGGCATCGGCGCACAGATTTTGTCGGATCTGGGCGTAAGAAAAATCCGTCTATTAACAAACCATCCCCCGCGTGTGAATGCAATCGACGCGTTTGATTTAGAGATTGTTGAAACTGTTCCCCTTTAGACATAGGCATTTAAATGTCTGAAAAGAAAAACAAACTAGATAAGCCCAACGAAGAGAATCGTAACCCTGAAAAGAAAGAGGCTCGGGATACGCCTCGATCGGGTAAGCGAAAGAGTTTTGTTTCGCGCAGGTCACTGCTCTTCCTCTGTGGCTTTTTTGCGCTGCTGTTTGTTTTTTTGAGCGTCTTGGTTTTCGCACTCTACCGCACGGGCTATATCGATTCCTATATTAAAGACCAGTTTGTCGTTGCTTTTGATGAAATGGGAATCACGTTTGACCCGGAAGAATTTAATGTCACGTATTCTCCACTCGAACTCAACCTAAAAAATGCAGTATTTTCGAATAAGAAAACGGGAGAAAAACTTTTTAGTGTCGAAACCGCGAAATTCGGCATGACGATACTCGACCTTTGGGAACTAAAAACAATCAAAAATGTAAACGTCGATACCACAGACTTAAACGGGCTTGAAATCTGGCTCAAATTCGATGAGACAGGAAAATCGAATTTTGAAGGAGTAGAGATTCTACCGCCGAAAAATTCGGTCAGGTTTCAATACGCTTCTACCAAGTTATCAATCCGCAATGGAATAGTTCATTTTGGCGACACATCTCGTTCGATTTCGGGCGATGCACGAAATGTAGTGTTCCTGATGGAACCGGAAAACATGGAAGTTCCGGATGCCGAAAAACGCTATAAGTTTGATCTAACCTCTACTGATTCGACGTTTACCTATGACAAGTCGCGGGTAGAGCCGATCGATATTAGGGCAAACGGCGTTGCAGACGACAAAAGCGCCGATATAGCGTCGCTGAAAATCACATCACCCGTGGGAAGCTCAAACTTAAGCGGCCGGGTTTCTGATTGGCAGGCCTTCAAATACGACTTCAAGATCAATTCAACAATCGACCTAACAAAAACCTCCGAGGTTTTTCCCATCGGAACCGCGCTAAGCGGAATTGGAGAATTTGAGGGAACGGTAAAAGGCGAGGGTGAAACCTACCAAATCGATGGTGAGATCCTGTCGCACGATCTCGCTGCTGCAAACGTTCGTCTAAAAGCCCTCCGTATAACGCCTGTAATTGATGGCAAGAGCTCAGTTTACAATGGACATGGCAAAGCCGTTGCCGAACTTCTAACGTTCGAAGATTTTATCATTCACCAGCCACAGCTCACCGGAAACATACGCGGAACGGGAACAGACTTTAAATGGTTTGGAGAGCTAAAGGCAGCGGCAGCGAAAACATCTTTTGGCACACTCGCAGGGCTGTATGTTTCCGACGCCGATGCTGAGTACGGCAACGGTAAATTTACTGCCGATTTTCGCGGGTTTAGCGCGAAAAATTTCTCAGCTTCCAATACAGAAATCACATCGCTCAAAATTGATAGCGCGAAAATCGACAATAACAATGGAACGATATCGGGCAACATACCAAGCGCTCACGCGGAAAAAGTCGACGTTGAAGGAGCCACGCTGCACGGCGTAAACGTAAAAGATGCGAAGGTGAATAATCGGGGCTCCGAGACTGATGTTGATGCTCGGGACGTAAAAATTGACAGGCTCGAAACGAAAGATGCCAAACTAAAGAACGTGACGGCCAAGAATGTTGCTGTAAAAAATCGTGGTAGAAACACAGACGCAACAGCCACAAACGTCGAGGCAGATGGTGTCGAGATGCGAGGCGCGAATGTTGGGAAAATAAATGCGTCGGGCGTTGATGTAAAAATCGTCGGAAATGAAACCAAGGTTTACTCAAACAATGTAAAAATCGCAAAAGTCACGACTAACGCAGCTGTTTTGGGTAGTTTAAATGTGGCGGGCGTTCGCCTGACGGTTAGAGAAGGACGAATCGAAGGGACTTCTGAAGATTTCGACGCTGGAAATGTAGACCTTCCCTCAGCCGGAGAACTTGAAAATGTAGCCGTAAAAAGCCCTGTTTTTGTTCTCGAACCCTCCGGGCGGTATAGGGCAAGCCTGGATATGAGTCTCGGCGGAGGAATGCTTGGCAGTGTAAGACTCGGCGAGGCAAAAGCCGCGGTTGTTGCAGACAACGATAAAATAGAGTTAAACGATCTTACCGCGACCGTTATGGATGGACGCCTAGATGGCGAAGCCGTAATTGCGACAAATCAATCCGTGCGCTCCGCAATCAACGCGGATTTTGCCGATCTTGATCTTTCGAAGCTCCTGGCTCTTCAGGGCGGTCGAGTAATCCCGATTGAAGGAAAAACGACCGGTCGTGCTGACCTAACCTTTAACGGCACAGACTTTAAGCGCGCTAGCGGAACGATAACCGCGGATATTAACGCAACCGCCGGCTCGGCAGACCGAGGAACAATCCCCGTAACCGGGAAAATTGGTCTCAACGCCGCAAATGGACTCTTTAATATCAATCACGCAAATCTAAATACAAACAACACGGCACTCGATGCAAGCGGAAGTTTTGATCTTGGCGGATACAATTCCAATTTAAATCTGGCCGTTAATTCTACCGATGCAAGTGAGGTCGATCGTATCTTCCGCGTACTAAATCTCTCAGATTCTCTCGAACGCCAACTAGATTCGTACCAAGCTGAGTTTGCGGGGAGTTTTGCATTTAACGGAGAGCTGACAGGAAGCTTGTCCGACCCAGCGATTGACGGATACGCAAATCTCGATTCAGTCTCCCTAAACGGGAAGAATCTCGGCTCGCTCGCGTCGAATATAAGCGTCGGTCCGACTAGCTTCGAATTTCGCGACGGCGTTTTGTTGGAGCCGGATGGAGGCAGGCTTTTGTTTAATGTAAACACCCCGCGCACCGGTATAAACAATGTAAGCGTGAGAGCGAATCTCGAAAATTTCGATTTTGGAAGTTTACTGACAGCGCTCTCGATTGACTCGCTTCCGCAAAGTTTGCGAAATCTCAATGCCGAAACTTCGGGTGATTTGGTTCTCGATGGCTTGCCAAACAAGATGCAGGGTGAAGCAAACCTTGTTGCAAAAAACGGTTCGGTTTCCGGACAATCTTTTGACAATCTCGAATCAAAAATAGTCTTTAGCGGCACCTTAGTAAACGTCGAAAAATTTGACGCGAAATTCGGCGACGGATTTCTCGTAGCCAAAGGCACCTACCAGACGGACACGACCGCATTTGATTTTGAGGCAAACGGAAAAGAGGTTCCCGTTTCCAGAATACTCGCTTTCTTTCCCGAAAATGCGAGCATTACGCAAATTGATGGGGCGATTGAATTGAATGCCAAGGCTACCGGACGAACGAGTGATGCAGCCAGCTACGACATAAATTTCGACGGTGTCGGAAGCAGCGTTACGATCAACGGCAGCTCCTTCAGCAACATCGTTTTTGACGGCAAGACCACTAATCAAATTCTCAATGCGAATGTAAAAACACGGTATCGCGGTCAGGATCAGGTGATCGTAGGAGTAGTAAATTTTGCCGATCCGAATATGCCTCTTCGTGCTGAAACAAAATTTGATAATAGCCGACTTGATCCCTATATAGCGCTTTATCGAAAACCAAAACCCGGTGAAATCGAAGTGAGCGGTAGAGCAACTGGGGGTGTTTTTCTTGAAGGAAACTTAACGAAACTTCTCGCAGGCGGAAAGCGCGTTTTTACTACGGAATTCCTCCAGGGTAATGCGCAATTTACGCAGTTTGACCTAATGATCGATGAGACGCCTTTAAACGCCACCGAGCCAATCGACATACGTTTTAATATGAGTGAGGTTTCAGTCGGCAACGCTAAATTTGCCGGAGGCGGCTCAAACCTGATCATAAGCGGAACAAAGGCTCTCAACGATAACGGAATCAATAATTTGTCGCTAGACGGAAAAGTTAATCTGCGGATTCTAAATGGCCTATCTAAAAATTTGATCTTTAGCGGCTTGGGTGATGTTGCGATGCGCCTTACCGGAGTAAATAGAACTTCGCGCTTAAACGGGACCGCTTCAGTTAATGGTGCCTCGGCGACAACCTTCATTGGCTCAGAACGACTTACCTTTGAGCGGCTACAAGGAAATGTTATTTTCACGACGAATCAGGTTCAGCTCCAGCGTCTAACCGGTTTTCTCGGCGGCGGAAGAATTGTTGCTAGAGGTGGCGCTTCGCTTAACGGCCTTGAAATCGATCGCTACCGGGTCGAACTCAAAGGCACAAACATTACCGCTCGTTTACCAAAAGACTTTGTAACAACCGGAAATGCGGACATTCAGATAAATGCGCGCAGAATTGCCGGCAAACTCGACACCTTAATCTCGGGTGATTTCTACGCGAAACGAAGTACCTATAGCAAGAATATAGACCTTGCAGATTTGCTTAGCAGTAGAAGCGAAGGCTCGCTTTCTCAAAGTAGTTCGGGCGCATCCGTAATAGGTGTTCCAAAACTAGATATTAGAGTGCTCGGTAGAAACGCCCTTCACGTGCACAATAATCTGGCTGAACTCACTGCTTCGACCGATCTACGGGTTGCCGGAGATATTGAGTTTCCAACCTTCACAGGAAGAATCATCGCAAATAGCGGAACCGCATTTTTTAGAAATGATCGTTATATCGTTCAGCGTGCGGTCGTAACTTTCCCGCCAAATTCCGCGGGATTTGATCCGGTAGTAAACATTCAGGCGGAATCTCAGATAAGCGGCTATCAAGTATTTGTGAATTTGAGCGGAAAGATTACAGACACTGAATCGCTGGTAGCTTCTGTTCGCTCAAACCCCTCCCTTCCCCAGGCAGACGTCGTTTCGCTTATCACAACCGGGAGTCTTTCAAACACCGGTAACGGGATTCCAACCTATGCTCAAAGCGGTCTTAACACGGCTGCCGAGCTCCTGGCCGATGAGATCGTCAATAAACCCATCGCGAAGGCAACCGACAAGCTTTTCGGGCTAAATAAGTTCAAACTTGATCCGATCATTTCCGGTGAACGCCGAAACCCGACCGCGCGGCTTACGGTTGGGCGACAAATAAACAGAAATCTCTTGGTAACCTACTCAACCAATCTCTCGCAGGATCAAAACCAGGTCCTCGCGCTCGAATACAGAGTTTCAAACCGCCTTTCCTTTGTAGCTCAATATGAACAGCGATCGCTTACAAACGTGACGCGAAACCGCAACAATTTCAGTTTTGAAATTCGGCTAAGAAGACGCTTCTAGTTTGTCGTTTTTACTTCATATCCTGCCCGACTCGTGATAAGATTTTCTTTTCGTACCTATAAGGAATTCTTGTGGAAAAACGGAAGCCTGGCCCCAAGTACCGTTCGTTTCCTCCGACACATTTATGGATAAATTTCGAATCATTGGCGGAAGTCCGCTTAAAGGAACCGTTAAAATCAGCGGTGCAAAAAACTCGGCGCTTCCGTGTCTCGCAGCTACTTTGCTTAGCCCGAAGACGGTGACCCTTCACAATGTACCCTATGTGCGCGATTTAATCACTCAACGCCGGCTTCTCGAAGACCTGGGCGCAGAGACGCTTCTTACAAACAAAAATTCGCATAAAATAACTGCCTCGGAAATCGAGCTTTTTGAAGCGCCGTATGAATTGGTTAAAACAATGCGCGCGAGTGTGTTGGCGCTCGGTCCGCTTCTAGGACGTTTTGGAAAAGCTAAAGTGAGTTTACCGGGCGGTTGTGCGATCGGTACTCGTCCGATTGATTTACACCTGCGTGCGTTTGAAAAACTCGGGGCGGTTGTTTCGCTCGAATCGGGCGACGTAGTGGCAAAAGCACCGAGAGGGAGGCTTGTTGGCGCCGAACTCGAGTTTGAGACTGTAACTGTAACAGGGACCGAAAATGTAATGATGGCGGCGGTTTTGGCTGGGGGCACAACTACTATTCGAAACGCAGCCTGCGAACCGGAAATCGAAGACCTGGCTGAGCTGCTCAACAAGATGGGAGCGAAGGTTGATGGAGCCGGAACACCAACGATCACGATCATTGGTGTTGAAGAGCTGGGAGAAGCCGAACACTCAATCATCCCTGATCGGATTGAAACGGGAACGTTTCTCGTTGCCGCTGCTATAACCGATGGCGAGCTGACGATTGAAAATTGCGAGCCAAAACATTTGGAAACGGTTATCGACAAGCTTCGTGAAGCAGGCGTGGAAATCGAACAAAAAGACGAAACAACTCTCATCGCAAAACGCTCGGAAGAAGGGCTCATCGCAAAAGATGTAATCACGCAACCGCATCCTAAATTCCCAACCGATATGCAAGCTCAATATATGACGCTCATGACACAAGCAGAAGGGACGTCGGTCATTGTCGAAACGATTTTTGAGAATCGTTTCATGCACGTTGCCGAATTAAACAGAATGGGAGCGAACATTGAAATCGAGGGAAATCAGGCAACCGTTAAAGGAAAAACGTTACTTACGGGTGCAAAGGTTCTAGCTTCAGACTTGCGGGCGTCGGCCTCGCTCGTTATCGCGGGCCTGGCAGCTGAAGGGGAGACAATGATCGACCGTGTTTATCACATCGATCGCGGCTACGAGCATATTGTAAAGAAAATATGCCAACTTGGTGGAGACATAAAGCGGTTAAAAGCTGAAATTTCCCGAACCGCAGAAGGAGAAGGCGCGTAAAAGAGTGTAAATCTTTTTTGGAGGACAAAAGTGAGATACAAACTCGAAATCGAAATCGCCAAACCAATCGATGATGTCATAGAGCTTTTTGACAATTCGGACAACATGTACGAATGGATGGAGGGTTTGCAAAGCTTCGAGCCCATCAGCGGTACGCCGGGCGAGGTCGGTGCAAAGTCAAAACTGAAATTCGATATGAATGGAAGGAAAATCGAAATGATTGAGACGATTACCGAGAAGAATCTTCCCGATGGTTTTGCGGGCACTTATGAAGCAGATGGTGTTTTTAATATCGTCAGCAATAGGTTTCTTTCCGAAAACCAAAACACAACGCGTTGGATCTCCGAGAACGAGTTTCAGTTTAACTCGCTGCCAATGAAAATAATGGGCTTTCTTATGCCGGGAATGTTTAAGAAACAATCTCTGAAATATCTGGAAAATTTTAAACGCTTTGCTGAAAGTAGAGGTTGATTTTAAAGCTTACCGATTAAATATTGCCCGGTCATTTTTGGCCGGGTTTTCTATTTAGTTTCGAGCTCGTTTTGACGCCTTCCAAATACCTGTGTAATCTTCTTTTTTTACCAAATACCTGGAGGCTTCCTTGTCCGATAAACACGAACTCATTCTAATCCTCGATTTTGGCTCTCAATATACCCAACTCATCGCGCGTCGCGTTCGTGAACAAGGTGTCTATTGTGAGATTCATCCGTTTCATTTGGCGCCCGAACAGATCACCGAAATGAAACCGAAAGGAGTGATTCTTTCGGGCGGCCCTTCGAGCGTAACCGATGAAGATGCGCCAAGAGTTTCGTCGGATTTTTATCAGAATTTAGATGCTCCGATCCTGGGTATTTGCTATGGAATGCAAATGATTGCGCTCGATTTCGGCGGTGAGTTAGAACCCGCTCTCGAACGCGAATACGGGCACGCCAAACTAAAACGCCTTAGCGGCAAAACCGCGATCTTCAAAGATCTTCCCGAAAAGATGGACGTCTGGATGAGCCATGGTGATCACGTAAGCGAATTGCCCAAAGGTTTTGAGAAAACTGCAACGACGGGCGATGTGATCACAGCAATCGAAAACCCTGATGAGAATATCTACGCCGTACAGTTTCACCCCGAGGTCTCTCACACTCCGAAAGGCAAAGAAGTTTTGCACAATTTTCTTTTTGATATTTGTGGCTGCCATAGCGATTGGACGCCCTCGCAATTCATCGAGGAAGAGATCGCAAAAATTAAATCGATTGTAGGTAAAAAGGGAAAGGTCGTCTGCGGACTCTCGGGTGGAGTTGATTCAACGGTTGCTGCAACGCTTGTCCACCAAGCGATCGGCGATCGCCAGACATGCATTTTTGTTAACAATGGTTTGCTGCGTTATCGTGAGTTTGAAGTCACACTCAGACTGTATAAAAAACTAAACCTCAACGTCGTCGGTGTTGACGCAAGCGAGGATTTTTATAAAGAGCTCGAAGGCATTACGGACCCCGAGGAAAAACGAAAGATCATCGGTCGAAAATTTATCGAAGTTTTCGATGCGGAAGCTAAGAAAATCGGCGGCGTAAATTACTTAGTTCAGGGAACCCTCTATCCTGATGTGATCGAATCGGTTTCGCTCCGAGGTTCATCTGTGACAATTAAATCGCATCACAATGTCGGTGGGTTACCCGAAAAGATGAATCTTGAATTGATCGAGCCGCTCCGGGAACTGTTCAAAGATGAAGTTCGTGTGATCGGAAAAGATCTTCGGATTCCCGATGAGATTTTGGGACGACATCCTTTTCCGGGTCCCGGTCTTGCGGTGAGAATTCTCGGCGACGTCACTCCGGAAAAAGTTGAACTCCTGCAAAGTGTAGATAAAATATTTATCGAGGAATTGAAATCAAACGACCTGTATGATGAGACATGGCAGGCGTTCGCGTTGCTTCTCCCGATTCAATCGGTTGGTGTAATGGGTGACTTTAGAACGTATGAAAAGACGATAGCTCTTCGCGCGATCACCTCGACTGACGGTATGACTGCTGATTGGGCGAGACTTCCGCACGAGTTTTTAGCGAAAGTTTCGTCAAGGATCACGTCGGAGATTCGCGGTGTAAATCGCGTTGTTTACGATATTTCATCAAAGCCGCCGAGCACGATCGAGTGGGAATAGAACTAATGCAGCGCTTACCAGGCTGCTGAGGATGCTCGCAAACAGTTCGTTTCACAAAGTATGGCCGAAACCAAAGAAAATGAAGGTTTTGAACTAGAAGATTTTGCCGAAACCGAATCCAAGTTTGACCACTGGCGTAATCGTGCCGGCTATTTCTTTTCCCCGTTTGCCTTTATCGTCGTCTATTTTGCTCCGATAAACCTCAATACAGAAGCACACTCTTTAGCTGCGGTGATCTCAGCGGTAGTAATTCTGTGGATATGTGAAACCCTGCCAATGCCCGTTACGGCTTTAATCGGAGCTGTTCTCTGCGTAGTCCTTAAGGTCGCCCCGGTAAAAGAAGTCTTCGCACCTTTTGGAAATCCTTTGATGTTTCTCTTCATCGGTTCCTTCATATTGGCGAGGGCCATCTTTTTACACGGTCTGGATAAAAGATTTGCCTACGGAGTGCTCTCGCTAAAATGGATTGACGCCCGCCCGGCAAGGGTTTTATTCGCATTTGGACTGGCAACGGCATTTAGCTCCGCCTGGATCTCCAATACTGCAACGACGGCGATGATGTTTGCTATCGGCATGTCGATCATTGCTTTTCTCTTTAAACACGAGCAGAAAACCGGGATAAAGATCAACCGCAGTTATGCAACTGTGTTGATGCTCGTCACATCGTTTGCCGCAACGATCGGCGGCCTGATGACGCCGATCGGCACACCGCCGAATGTGATCGGGATCGGTTTTATGCGCGAACAGCTCGGAATGGATATATCATTTTTCCGTTGGATGATGATAGGTTTTCCGATCGCTTTCATCCTATACATTTTTCTCTATCTTTACTTCAATTTTCTGGCACCGGCCGGTGTAAAAAAGATCCCCGGATGTGCGGAAATGATAGAAGAAGAAAGAGCGAAACTGGGGCCTTGGACGCGGGGACAAAAATCGACGATCATCGCTTTCGGCGTTGCAGTTTCACTTTGGATCTTTGCCGGTCTTGTCGGACTGTTTGCAGGTGAAGCGAGCGCCGTCTACAAAATGATCCGCGGCAGCTTCCCGGAAGCCATCGGTGCCTTGATTGGAGCACTGTTGCTATTTCTGCTGCCAGGCGATGAAGACGGTGAAAGGGCAATCACATGGGGAGAAGCCGCCAAAATCGACTGGGGCGTGGTGATACTGTTCGGCGGTGGTTTTGCTCTTGGCGTTATGTCTTTCCAAACGGGGCTGGCTGAAGAAGTCGGTCGAAGTCTCACGCTACTTTTACCGTCTGATGGAGGTTTTGGACTGCTTGTCGCCTCGGTCTTTGTGGCCGTCCTTATATCGGAAACATCTTCTAATACTGCTTCGGCAAATATGGTTGTTCCGGTGGTTATTGCGATTGCCCAGGCTCAGGGAACCGATCCGTTTATTCCGGCTTTAGGTGCTACCTTTGGGGCGAGTCTTGGCTTTATGCTCCCGGTTTCAACCCCAACAAACGCAATAGTCTACGGCTCAGGTTATATCCCTTTGATGAAAATGATGCGTTATGGCGTGCTGCTCGACATTTTTGGCGCAATTATCATTATCATTGTGCTGACGCTGATGGCACCCTTTTTGCGTTGATGCAGCGCTTATAGACCAAGGTGCTTTCGGAATACAAGCCCTTGTGGTTAAATTTTGCTTATGACTCAAACGAAAAGTTCTAAAAACCGAGTTTCGAAAAAGGCGGCGAGTTTCGCCGAATCAGTCATTCGCGAAATGACGCGTGAGGCCATGAAACATGGCGCGGTCAATCTTTCGCAGGGTTTTCCCGATTTCGCAGCTCCCGAGGATATCAAACTTAAGGCACAGGAGGCGATTGCCGAAGACTACAATCAGTATGCGATCACCTGGGGAACGAAGGATTTTCGGGATGCGATCGTTCAAAAAACGAAATGGTTTCTTGGGCTCGATATCGACCCCGAGGAAGAGATCACCGTTACCTGCGGCTCGACCGAGGGTATGATCGCCGGCCTTATGGCAACAGTCGATGATGATGAAGAGGTAATTGTTTTTGAACCCTTTTATGAAAACTATGGTCCCGATGCAATCCTTTCAAACGCAACCCCGGTTCACATCCCGCTGCGGTACGGAAACGACGGCTGGAACTACGATAAAGAAGAATTACGAAACGCCTTTAATGAAAAAACGAAAGCCATTATTCTCTGTAATCCTAACAATCCGACCGGCAAAGTATTTTCAATGGAAGAGATGGAGTTTATCGCCGCTCTTTGCCAGGAATATGACGCGATTTGTTTTACCGACGAGATTTATGAACACATCTTGTTTCCCCGCAAGAATGCCGACATAAAACACATTTCGATGGCCCAACTCGATGGCATGCGCGAAAGAACCGTTGTTATAAATTCACTTTCCAAAACCTATTCGGTCACAGGATGGCGCGTCGGATACTGTATCGCTCCGCCGGATATCTCAAACGCGATCCGAAAAGTACATGATTTCCTTACAGTCGGTGCCGCTCACCCGCTTCAAAAGGCTGGAACCTATGCGTTGAGTCTGCCTGAAGCCTACTACGACGAACTTCAGCAAGACTATCAGCGAAAGCGCGATTTTATCGTGCCGGCGCTTCACAATGCCGGCTTTAAGTGTAATTTTCCCGATGGTGCCTATTACGTTATGACCGACATCAGCGGCTTTGGTTTTGAAAATGACATTGACTTTACGAAACACCTGATCCGCGAGATAGGTGTCGCAGTCGTTCCCGGTTCTTCGTTTTATCACGATCCCGAACTAGGAAAACAGCAGGTAAGATTTTGTTTTTGTAAAAAAGATGAAACTTTGGAAGCCGCAGCCAAAAGATTGTTGAAACTAAAAAACGGCTAGGAAATTCAATAATCCGTAAAGGCAACCTTTTCCAGAACTTACTGCAACAAATTAATACTAAGTTCGTAATACTTTTGGCTAGTTACAATACATTCCCAAATTAAAATTAAATATTTGGAGGTTGAATATGGTTCGCAAATCATTTGCATTCATTTTGCTTCTTGCGTTGACGGCTGTCATCAGCATTGCCCAGGAAGCACCTGAAGCCAAGAAATCTAAAGAATCAAAAGAAAAAGATAAAGCATATAAAAAGCTCAACAATTCGCTTCTAAGATCTTATGCGATTTCGTCATCGGGATTTGGCAGAAGCTATCTCGGAATTCACATGCAGGAAGTTACGAAAGAAAACTTCTCGAAATTTGGGCTTTCAGAGGTCCGCGGCGTGGCGGTTAAAAAAGTTGTCGAGGATTCGCCGGCTGCAAAGGCAGGGCTACAGGATGGCGATGTTTTAGCAGGCTTTAATGGCGAATCGGTAACAAGCGTGCGTAAACTCAGACGGCTTATTTCTGAAGTTGCTCCTGATCACACTACGCGCGTAACGGTTCTCCGAAAGGGCAGCGAGCAAAACTTGAGCGTGAAAATGGGAGCTCGCAAGGGCGTTGTGTTTAGCAGCGGACGAAATAGAATCTACTCGCTGCCGAATGTGGTGATTCCGGAGCTGCCAGAGGTACCACTTGCTCCAAAATTGCCTCGCGTAAGAGTAGCGCCTGAATCCGGTACTTCCTTTCTTAGAATGTCGGGTCGGACAATCGGTGTAGGAGTTACCCCTTTAACCAAACAGCTTGGAGATTTTTTTGGTGTTTCGGGTGGAAAAGGACTCCTTATAAACCGCGTCACAAAAGACAGCCCGGCTGCAAAAGCTGGGTTGAAAGCTGGTGACATTATTTTAGAAATTGAAGGTAAAGAAGTTAGTCGAACCTTTGATGTGATGCGAGCTCTGGGTGAGAAAAAAGAAGGCGATGTGACTCTGAAGGTGCTTAGAAACAAGCGCACTCGAACGATTACCGTAACGCCCGAAAAATCAAAGAACGGAGCCAGGTATTTTTTTGATGGCTTTAATGTCGAAACTAACGACGTAAACGATAACAATTAATTTACTTTGGATGTGAGTATTTGGAGGTTGGCGGTTTATCCGCAGCCTCTATTTTTCTTTTTGTCGTGACTCCTTCGCGAGTTCGTCAGCTTCGACATTTTTCTTTTTAGCCTCGGCCATGTTTTTTGCATAGTTCTCTTCGTTTTTTAGAAAAGTTTGCTTGGCCTGCACCATTTGAAGCTTGTCTTTCCCGCCGAATTTTTCTTTAAACAATCTCGCCGAATCCCTACGATAATTAAACGCCTTTATTTGCATCTCGATGCTTTCCTGTTTGAGTCTCAGGTAGTCTTTCCAATCCGTGTGTATATCAAGTTCCTGAGTTTTTTCGATTTTCTCAAGCGCGCTTTCGGCGAGAACGTAGCCGTCGGTAATAATTCTTGAAAGGTCCTCGGTAAGCGTTTTGACCTTCTCGATGTCCTGGCTATCGAGCGCCTCTTTTAGTTCGTCAACTTTTGAATCGTTGTTGTTATAAAGAACACGTATGCTGCGCAAATTTTGATTGGCTTCGCCGATTAATTCAATTGCTTTTTCCGTATCGTCAGCTTCAAAGATGCCCAATTGATCGCCGGTTTCGCCGGAACCGCCACAACTAAGAGCGATGAAGACCCACAAGGGTAATATAATTCTGCAAATTTTTCGAAATGAGTATTTCACAATTTTTTTGTTACTTAATCAGACGAAAGTTCGCATTACTTTTGCGCTTCCAGATAAAACCATCCAAAACATAGTGAGTTAGCTGCGGCACCGCGAGAAGCGGCACTAAAAACATCTTCCAGTTGTCAATATCCCAGTTGCTTCCAAACATCCAATTTCTTTCGTGCCAAACGCCGCGATGCCAAAAAAGTTCTTCGACATAAGCCAAAAACCATAGCGTTGCGAGAAATACAAGCCAATTGCTCGAAAGCGCGCGATAAAATTTCGTCGAATCGTTTCTCCTCGATTTCGCGTAAAAGTATATCAAGGCAAAGTACGGAACACCGTGGATAATCACGTTTGTTACCGTAAATGCATAATCTGAGTTTAACGCGACGATCCCTACATACCAACAAATCGCAGTCGTTAAAACCACTATGTCTTTACCGATATTCAAAAATCCTTCCGAAAAATACAGATAAATCGATTTTCCAAAATAGATGGCTAAGGCGAGTATATAAACCGGAAAAAGAACCGTTTCGATCAAAGACGGTATCGAAACAAAATCTCCGTCAACAAACCACGAAAAATTTCGTTTCGACGCTGACATCCAAAAAACGAGCGGATAAAGTGTTGCAAGATACACGGCGAGCGCATCAATCCACCAGGTCACATTCGACGTTTCTTTGGCTTTTGCTCGGTATAACGAAACCCAACCATATTGCTGACGCACAAAATGAAAAACCGCTATATATGCGAGGATTCGCCAAAACGTCATCTCGCTTTCGGAGTATAAAACTACGCCAAATATGTAACCTAACACGGGAACAAGCGTGTAAAGCCAGATTCTGCGTTTATACTCCTCTATATCAAAATAAACGCGAAAGCTCGTTGACCAAACGTGTGCAACATCAATCAAAAGAATCGCTGAGATCCAGGTCCAGTCAGGCGTATCAGCGTTGAGGAATCCAAGGCGCCAACCAACCACGAGTAGCAAAAGCGAAACTACAGCGCTACCTAAAAAAACGCTCAGGTCCATCGAACGCGAAAAGAGCCAGTATTCTTGTCTTGCTGCTACTCCATCCATTTATGCTTCTTAACCCTTGATAACTTCGTCTGCCGCACGCAAACCATGATAAAAAGCTTCTTCAAAAATCGCTATTCCGCTTAGATCGGAATGCGCGAAATGTATGTTGCGAAATGGTTTCCTTGCTTTTTCGCGTTCGCCGCCGTGCACAAAACCGGTCCTCGGAGAGATCATCGCATGCCCCCAGCGCATAATATCGATCCGTTTCGTAACTTCACGAATATTCTTGTGTGCTTGCCCTAGATCCGATAAACAAATATCAGCAAGCTCCTTCCAATCAAGCGAAAGCAACTTCTGCATTCCTTCCCTCATATTTTTCTCCGTCATTGGATAGTAATATGTTAAAACGGTTTCGCCATGATCGATCCCCTTTTGGTGAGTCGCCGTTACATATCCGAGCGAATTGCTTTCGTATAAAACATTGTCCCACGAAAGCGGAAAATCTTTTGCGAAATTGTTTTTTGGACGGTCTTTCAAAAACAGGTTCGCTACAAACCATGAATTGTGTTGAAACTCTTTTGGGTTAAAGCTCGGTGACTCGCGAAACCCGCGAATGAGGTAATCTGCCGTAAAAAGAGGTGCCGAGAAAATCACCTTTTCCGCTCGTAAACCGTTCATTTGATTGGTTTTAGTATTGAGGTAAACAACCTCAACGCCATTTTCATTCGGAATCAGCTCGACAACGATCTGCGAGCTTGTCAAATGATCCTTAACCTTCGATACGAGGTGGTTTACAAATTTTCCGTTGCCTTCCGGAAAGGTCAAAAACGGCTGAGATTCTTCGCCCGATTTCGGAACGCGCGAACAAAAATAGAAAAGTCCTGCCCATGCGGATGTTTGATCAAGCCGCAAACCGTAATCATCTCGACACGCATAATCGCAATACCAAAGTAGCCGAGGCGAATTAAACCCCTTTTGTCTGAGCCAATCGGCGAATGATATCTTGTCGAGTTTTATAACTTCAGAGTCATTCGAACAATTCGCCACCGGTACGACAAACGCTCTTTTCCCATCCGCGTCCTTCCAATCTACCCAGCCGTCTATCTCGTTTTGAAAGGCCTTGAGCTGCTGTAAGTCCTCCTCGGTTGCACCCGCGTGGAGATACAAGCCTTCATACCAGCGTCCTTTGTGGAATACTCTTTCTTCAGGATCGCGAGTTAGAAACTGTTCCGGCACCACGATTCCGCCCTCTTCGGAGCGCGACTCGATCAAACTCATTTCATCAAGCAATTTTACGAGTTCGGTATTTTCCTTAAACGGAACCGGAAGATAGTGTGCGCCCCAGGGATAGTTTATAAGTTTTGAGTTTCCGCTGGCCGAGGTTCCTCCAATTCGAGACTCTAGTTCAAGAAGCGTGAATTCATTGAAATCCCGGTCTTTAAGTTTCCATGCGGCAGTTAAACCAGCTATTCCGCCGCCCACAATAGCAATTTTCGTTTTGCTCCAGTTTTCGGTTGGAATTTCAAAGTTTCTCTTTTCTCGCAGAATATGGCCGATGTTGTTTGAGGCGCCGACGATTTCACCTTCGATCTCAGCTCTGGAAAAATTCGTTTTGCAGGCGGAAATCGCAAGTGGCAACCCTAGGAAAGACTTTAATATTTCTCGGCGTGTAAACATCCTCAGGTTGATTTTCTTGTTGTTTTGATCGAAGAAATAAGCATTTTCTGCAATTCTTCACAATCCCCTATCAATGATTCAAATTGACCCTCGTTTAAGAATTCTGAATCGTGCAAAAGTCTTAACCAGAAGTTGGTCTTAAAGGCTTCCTTATTTGCCACAGAAAGTTTTTGCAGGAAATCAGGACGGTTTTCGCCCTGCCTGGCTTCTTCAATCAAAACACCTACAGATGTTCCTGAATCGAGTATTTTTTTTGACAAAGAATACTCTCTTTGTTCTCGACTGAGGTAACGACTTAATTTAACTATCCTCAAAGCAAATTTGTAGGATTTTTCTTGTAAGACACTTTTGCCCATATCTGTTTCTCCAATAGTTTAAAGATGAGAGGTCGATATCTATATCCTAAGTCGATCCGTTTTTTAGCAATTTAGACGGATCCAAGTGATTCCTTCGAACTTTTACGCAAACTTTGTCTCGGAATAGATTATAGATGATAGATTAAAACTTATAATGACAAGACGAAATTCATATCCTTCACCAATCTGCCATCTATTCCGGACCGCCACCTATTTACTTTAAAAACCCTTGACACTCAATAATTGTATAAAAAATTATGGGCGATAGATTAATACGTTCAAGATGCAGGCAGAATCTATCATCCATCATCTATCCGTTACAATCTATTTCGAAACTCTCGAGATGACAGGTAAGAATCTATCATCCATCATCTATCCGTTATTATCTATTTCGAAGTATCCGTTGAATTCCTACGAACATACTCCTAAACAATTGTCTTGGTTTAGATTATGGATGACAGATTGAATCTTATAGATGTTGTACTTTTCTGGCGCGTTTCTTTTCTAAAAATTACTCAAACCTGCTCCATTCAGCTTCGTAGTATCGAACCAGTGATTGATTGTCCAGACGATTAATTTCGAGTTCATCCTCCGGCTTTGAAGCGTCAACAGGAAAATCAAACATCGATGCCATTGAATCTGAATCCAAAAACTTCAATGGCAAATCTTCAGGAATTTTCGTAGGTTTTTGAAAATCGTTTTGCTTAGCGAGTACGTATCCCCAAATCCCAAATGAGGGTACCGTCGTTTGGTATGGCTTGACGATAAACCCCGTAGACTCAAGAGTTTTCACGATGCACCAATATGAATTTCGTGCATACAGCGGCGATGTGCTCTGTATAACAAGCGAAGAATCAGGTTTTAGCTTTTTCTTGAGGAGTTTGTAAAAACGAGTCGAATAAAGCTTGCCGAGTGCGAAGTTGTTTGGATCCGGAAAATCGACTATCGCAACATCAAACTGACCGATCTCCTCGTTGTCAAGCCAAACAAATGCATCGGCGTTAACCACTTCAACCCTTTTATCCTGCAAAGCGTTTTTATTTAGCTCTGCGAGGACAGGTATTTTTGACGAAAGTTCGGTAATCGCCGGATCTAGATCAACCAGCGTCACTTTCTCGACCGACTGGTGTTTCAAAACCTCCCTGACTGCGAGCCCGTCACCCCCGCCCAAAACCAAAACATTTTTCGGCTTGCCTTCAAACGAAAGCATCGCGGGATGAACAAGTGCCTCGTGGTAACGATATTCGTCGAAGGAATTAAACTGGAGATTACCATTTAGGAAAAGCCCAAAACCGGCACGTCCGCGGGTGACAATTATTCGTTGGTACGAAGAACTTTTAGCGTAAATAATTGTGTCGCTAAAAAGGCCTTCCTCCGCTAAAACCGTAAGTACGTCTGCTTTAACTGCCGCGATCGCGAGCAGCACGATGATTATTCCAGCCTTAATCCGTAAAAACTGAACCTTCCTTTCCGACAAAAGCGTATAGAGTAGCCAGGTTCCCCAAAGGGCGACTGCGGCATTTAGAATTCCAAAAACAAGCGATGTTCGCACTAAGCCTAGAGTCGGCACAAGAAAAATTGGAAAAAGCAATGATGCGGCAAGAGCACCAATGTAGTCGAAGGTTAAGACACGCGCGACAAGCTCCTTAAAATCGAGTTCGTCTTTTAAGATCCGCATTAGCAAAGGAATTTCGAGTCCGACTAAAGTACCGATCCCAAAAACGATCACGTAAAGGACTACGTTAAAGTAGGAGAGATTTGCGAAGGCAAAAAACAGAAGAGGCGCTGAGGTTCCGCCAAGAATCGCAACGGCCAATTCCACTTCGATAAATCGTTCGGCGACGTTTTTCTCGACAAAACGCGAAAGCCACGAGCCGACGCCCATGGCGAATAGATAAAGTCCTATTATTATTGAAAATTGTGTGACGGAATCGCCTAAAACGTAGCTCGCGAGAGTGCCTGCTAGAAGTTCGTAAACCAAACCGCACGTTGCGATTACGAACACGTTTAAGAAAAGTAACGGTACTTTTTTTTCCATGAAGTTAGAGTCAAAAGCCAGAAGAAAAGAAGCCTCGAGTCTCCTGTTCCCGCTTCCAACTTCTCAATCTTAGCCGTGAATTGCAGCAGCAATTATTATCGCGATACCGATCAGCATCGACCCAATAATAATTCCAAGCGCAGTATTCTGATCTTCCTCGATTTCTTTATGGACGGAATACGGCAGAAATTTGTCCAAAATAAAGAAGGCGACTGCAAAAATGATCAAGCCGAGTAAAACAAACACCAACGCCGCAACCAAGACTGGAAGCAATTCTTCCATTTTCACCACAAACCCCAAAACCAAAGGATTAAGCAAACTCATTAACATTATTTTCCTCCACGATACCCACTAGAAATGAATGGAATTCCCAAAAATGAACGATTCCTGCCCGAATTGGCAAATTCCCAGCCGAGCCAGGTCGATGTCGCATAAACCAAAATAACCCCGATTCCGAATGCGTAATACAACTTTCTCAACATAAATTAACTTCCCCCGAACTGACTTTCGCTCCAGCGTTTACTCTCGAATGATAGCTTTCGAAACAGCCCGATAATCGGAGCAATCGCCAGCAGCAAAAACGCGAGCCAAAAATTCACTCCTCTTACGACGGCTTGCTCGACCTTTACTCGGACCGGCATCGGTTTATTCCAATCCTTCCAAACACCTTCAACTCTCAATTTATACTTCCCTGCAGGAACAGCCGAAATGGTTGCGTAATTGTCAGTGCCTCCTTCGCGCCAGGATTCCCCACCCGTAACGCCGTGATAATACTCGATTGGAAGCAAGACCGACTCGATATCATTATTCTTCGTGTTGACGAGGTCTATGTTGTATTCCGCCCAAGAGTTGTTGACTGGGGCAGCAGCCGTTATCCGAACATTTCGACTACCCTTTAATTCAAACTCCTGCGATTCAATAATTTTTGGCGCAAGCGGCTTTTGTAGGGCTGGAAAGCTTATATCCTGCCTTAATGCAACGTCGCCAAAACCCGTAAACGGAAGCATAAAAATTGACACAATGAGGAGAAGCGCAAGCAGCAAAAAACCATATTTAATTAGCCCTCCGCCTTCAAAAGGCTGGTTTGGCGCAACGCTCCAGGGTTTTGGTAAATCCTTAATTCCAAAGGCTTTTTCGACCTCTCTTAGAGGCAAGTAGGTTCCAACTGACCAATTCGCTTCCTTATCGGTTTTCTCTTCGGAAAGCATAAACGGCGGCGCCACGAAGTCCGCAGCCATCACCTTTTCGCCGACTTCCACCCGCCAATAAAATTCGCCTTGTACATATTCAACTTTTGCCCAAGTTGACTGGAAAACTTGAAACCTCTGTCCGTTAAATTCAATTGAGCGGCTTTTCCCTTGATTACCATTGTCACTGACATCAGCCATATTTGCCGAATCGACAAAATTCCAATGATTGTCAGAATTAACGAGCCATCTAAAGCCAATTTTCGGATTGTAAAGAAGATATTCGTGCCAAAAGTACTTGATGCCATCAAACGTAACGCTTCGAACGAGCGCGCCAATTATTTCGAGCTCAATTCCATCAGCGAAATTCTCAAAGCTACATTTGGCTCCGATTTCGAGAACAAAATTGTGCTTGTCAGGTGATTCCTTAAGCGAACGCAGATAATGTAGATTGCCTTGATTTATATCGAGCAGAGAATTGCAGTAAGGGCAGGTTACGCGTTCGGCTTTGTCGGGAGCCTTAAGCTCAAGTGTTCCGCCGCAATTCGGACAGCTCATTGCCTCCGCCCCAACCGCTTTCGCCTCGCGTTCGGCCGATCGTTTGTTTGCCAAGCCTAAATCGGCGAGCGTCACTTCCTGACCAAAGAAAACAAACGGCGGGTTTGTACTGTAATCAATCGTGGCAAAAACGCCGCCCTTTCCGGTCAAATCAGCGTAGTTGCTCTTTTCGTTTGGCTCCAATTTATATGGGATCTCGCCGTCAGCAGCTATATGGCTCGCGGTTCCTTTTTCAGCTACCAAAAGCTTTGTTTTACTCGGAATTTCCTTTACTACCTGACCGATCTGTAATCCGGCAAAATCGGGAACCGTAACTCCCTCGGGAAGCGGTTTGTAGAAGGTCATGTAAAACTTGCCTTGAGCCTCAGCAAGCCAGCCTACCCAACCGTTTGAAAAGGTCGCGTACCATTCGTCCCAAACGCCGCCGCGCTCGTGTTTAAGCTGCGCGCGACCCGTAAGTTCAAATTTTTTGCCTTTATATTCACCGCGCAAACCGAGCTGAAGCGGAGATTTGGATTGAACGATCTCCGCAACCTTTCCAAGGTCTTCCAGTTTGCGATCAGTCCGACTGACGGCAGACCGGCAAAACGGGCAAACGACGACGATAGTCGAACCGGCGCGAAATTCGATTGGCGCAGCACACGATGGGCAATTCGCTTTTAATTTGCTCATTGAGTGCCTCCCGCTTCGAATGCCGTAACGCCCGCGTCCCGCTGGCTGTCCGGACTGTTTGTCGCAGAACACTGCTCGGTTTCACCACGTCGAATTTTCGTTATGGTCACTTGCTCCGCGCTTAGGAGATCGCGCAGCTTTCCATCCCAATCCCACTCGGGACGCGTCTTGCAGCAGTAAAGATTAAACGTTGCGATATGATTTTCCGGATAGGTATGGCACGCAAGATGCGATTCCGTAAGCGCGACTAAGCCAGTAACACCACCCTCGCCGGGAAATTTATGCCAGACATCTTTTCCCAGGGTTTTTAATCCGAGATCGTCGATAACGGACGCAAAAACACTCTGAAGTAGTTTTTCATCGCGAAGGAGTTCGGCTTTACAGCCTCTTGCTTCGACTAACCATTCAGTTCCAACTATCATCGGGGTTTTCACTAACTAAATATTACGAATTCGGGCGGAAAAAGTTTTAAACCTTGCAGCTAACATTTACGTTATAATGCGCTGGGACGTATGTTTTACAAAACTATATCTAAAATTCTCGTTTTTGTCATATCTCTTCTATTTGTTTGTTTTATCGCGTCAAATTGTTCGTTCCACGCCTTTGATATCGACAATATTGAGCAAAAAAACAAGAAGAAATTCTCCCGCAGATTCGAGAAACCGAAAGTCATAGCGCGTATTAAATCCCAGGAGATTTCAGAAAGCAGCGGACTCGTTTCTTCGCGTTGTAACAAAGACATTTTCTGGACGCACAATGACTCACGAAACGGCGCGTTTATTTTTGCGGTTGATAGAAAAGGCAAAAAGCTTGGAACCTGGAAGGTAACGGGTGCAGTAAATAAAGACTGGGAAGATCTGGCAACAATTAAAAAAGACGGAAAGTGTTTTCTTTATGTTGGCGATATTGGAAACAACTCGCGTATTCGGAGCGAATTTACGGTCTACCGCGTTGAGGAGCCCCGTATCGAAAATGCTGCTTCCGCATCAAGTTTTAAAAACCCGCTTAAAACGAAACGGGCAACTCCGATCAAATTTTCCTATCCCAATATCCGCAGGAATTCCGAAACGCTTCTCGTTCACCCAGTTACGGAAGACCTTTACATCCTTTCCAAGCGCCTCACTGGTGCCGCGTCCGTATATAAGATGGCAAAAGGTACCACGTCTTTGAAGAAAATCGCGGATTTTGAAGTGCCAGCATTGCCAAACGGCTTGCTGACCGGCGGCGAGATTTCTTCTGATGGAAAACGAATTATTCTCTGCGACTACTTCAATGGCTACGAGATCACGTTGCCGGATGATGCTACGAATTTCGATGAAATCTGGAAAGAAGAACCCTCTGTGATTGAGCTAGGGAGAAGAGAACAAGGTGAGGCGATCTGCTATTCGGAAGACATGACCTCAGTTTTTGCGACAAGTGAAAGGCTTAATTCACCTTTAATTCAGGTAAAAAGAAAATAGGCAATTTAGCCGTCGCTCCACTGTCATAATCCGCCAGCGCAACGACAATATTGTCGATTGTTTGCGAACGAAGTCGGGAATTTGGCAAATTGTTTGTCAGAATTGAAAACACAAATCGCTCTCCGGAGCGAGCCGTTACATATCCCGTCAGAGCAGAGACCTGATCGAGGGTTCCCGTTTTGCCGCGAACGTTTGCCTCGGCAGAGGTTCCCTTAAAACGCCTCTTGAGCGTTCCATCCACTCCCCCAACCGTGAGCGAATTCTTCCAGGCCGGCGCATAGCGACTTTTATCCATGTAGGCGTAAAGTTTTACACAGGAATCAGGCGTGATCAGATTGTGGCGCGATAGCCCGCTTCCATCATATTGAATTACGCTTTCGGGCGATTCCCCGGCTTTAATCAGGAGGTTTTTGATAACCTCAATACCCTTCTGTGCACTAGTCTTTTCTGAATCGGTCTTATCTCCGCGTTCCTCGCCAAGCGCGCGCAATATCAATTCGGTATAAAGATTTTGGCTCGGCTTCATGGTTTTTGCAGCAATTACACTCAGCGGCTGAGATTTCACATCTGTAATTTTGATCAAGGAGGAAGGCCGGAGTTTGATTCCGTTTCGTTCCTCAAGATTGATCGCACGTGCGGCGCCTTTCACCTTAACGCCTTTTAATATCAACCGTTGTTTTAACATCTCGGCAAAGAGCCCAGCCGGACGCGTGACTGCGATCGCACCTTTATAACCCCTGTCGTTTTCCGGCATTGTCCCCGAAACTTCAACAAGGTTTTCATCGAGTTTTTTCCAAACCCGCATCTTGCGCTGCGTGCCCGTCGGGGTAGTTCGGCATTTATTTACTACACGATAAAGACGATTAAAGGGAGAAATACTCACAACACAATTCGCGCCATCCGAACTCGGCGTGATCCTTAAATCAACCGAATTGTCGTTTATCGAGAGCGACGAAATCTCCGCACCGTAATACCACTGCAGATCGTCCCATTCCCAACCATTTGGAATCGGTTTTGCGTTAAAGTAAGTTTCATCCGCGATAATACTTCCTTCAATTTCCTTTATACCCGAGCGCACAATTTTCTCAGCCAGTTCGTCGATTCTTCGGTAGTAATTGCCATCGTAAAAATTAGCAGAAAAGGTGGGATCCCCTCGCCCGTAAACAATCAAATTATCCTTTAGCGTGCCCTTAAAATCGGGTCTTGAGCTCGCGTAAACGCTTGTTACAAAACGGAAATTGGGCGTCAATGAATCGATAGCTGCCGCCACCGTGTAGCTTTTCATATTCGAGGCGGGCACAAAATACTTGTCCGAGTTAATGCTCAAAAGCTTAGCGTTTCGATCAAGCCAATCGATTCTTAAACCCACGCGCCCACGCCGAAGCAAAGGATTAAGCAGGATTCCCCGAACTTTCGATTGAACATAACTCGCGATTTTTGGGTAACGCGGATCCGAAACCGGACGCGCAATCGGTGTCGGCGTAGGCGCCGGTTTCACCGTTTTTGTTTCGGCTACACGCGGGCGATTCGTACTTTGAGCGTGCGTTTGGGGAGACGCTACGAAACTTAAAGCTGCAAACCAAACTAATACGAGTATTTTCAAAGATTCTTTTTTCATTAGGTTTTATATTACGGAAAACTTTGCGATTTTAAAATGAGGTAGGTTTCATATTCAGATGCCGCGCAAAAGAAAAAGGCTGTTAGCCAAAAACTAACAGCCCGAAAATAAATTTAGGTGGAATTACTTCTTTTTGCTGACAAGTGTGTCGATATCAGTCTTGGAAATTGTTAAATCGATGGTGACGAAATCTTCTTCGCGTGCAATTGTTACGTCCTCGATCATACGCGCATATACTTGCTTATCAGCTCCTTTAGAATTTCCAAGGAAGGCTGAGCCTAGCATTCGCAGTCCCGATAAAGTCGCTTCTAAATCAGTCGCTTTCTCTTTATCGGTCGTCTTGGCAAACATGGAAACCAATGCGTTTCCATCGTCTAGATCTAATGCGCCTTGGAGCTGTCTGATCGAAGCAAGCGTTTCGCCCAACTCATCGTCACCAAGTTTGAGGTATTTCGATAAACCGTCAGGAAGCAACATTCCCAAGCTGCCAAGTGCTTCCGGCTTACGATCAAGCAAACCAATAACATCTCCACCAACACGCGGAGAAGCACTTAGCGTTTCTCTTACACGCTCCAGGGTTCCAACTGCTATCGTTTTTTCGTCAAAAGCGGCCAAAGCAACCTCATTGGACAAGCCTTTGAGCATCTTATCCACGGTAGATCCCAGCACGGATTTGTCATCCTTTTTCGCCGCCTTAGTTTTATGTTTTTCAATGAGTTTTTCAGTGGAAAAGATATAGATCGTGCGACGTCCCGCTTTCTCTTCACGATACTTTCCGTCCGCAGCAAGCCTCGCAACGGAAATCACAGCTTTTGACTCCAATTCACCGCGAGCCAATAAAACAGGCTCGAAATCGAATGCTTCATCCGAGACCGCTTCAGTTTTTACTCCTAGAGCGAGTTCATTAAATTTCCTCAAATCCAAACCTGTTTCGGCTTCAATCTCGTTTATTTTGCCCTCTAGATCCCTAAGCGCCTTGGGCTTGGAAGAAAGAAACTGCGGAAGTGCCTCCCTAAAAAGTCGCGCAGAATCAAGAACAATCACGCCATCAGACTCCGGAAGAAGCTTAGCGAGCTGATTTTTTTCTGACTTCGCGGAAGTTGCCGCGCCAAACATTGCCAGCGCGAAAGCAAAAACTGTAAGTAAAACTAAAACTCTCGATTTCATTAAATGTCCTCTTAAAAAATATTCTCTAAAATTAAGACGCAAGAAAACGGCAAAATGTTACCTTACTAAAGATGATTTAAACCCACAGAAACGTTGGTTAAGTATTTTTATGGCTTTGCACAACAATAGCCTCATACAAGTGTTTATTGTGCAGACTTCACCATTCTTGTGCAAGGAAACTCCATTTTTGTGCAGACTCGTTCTTGACAACACCCTCGGCAAAAAAGCCTCGTAAATACTTTAGTTGGATTTGGATTTAGTCTATACTTGACAAGGTAAAACCCTTTTATTATTCAATCGGTTGGCTACGCTAACGTTTTTTGATTCAATTACTTACAAGCAATGGGGAGCAGTATTTACAACGATAAGATAAAACATATTTATGGTGGCGATCCTAGAGAGCTGCCTCTGTATGGGCTCACTGAAACAGCTAAATATCTTAAGATCAACCTTTTTACCCTAAAATCATGGGTTAATGGGCGAAGCTATAAATTAGCGGACGGCACAGCTAAATGGTGGAAACCGGTAATTGACTTACCCGACCCCAAACAACCGCTACTGTCGTTCTATAATTTAGTGGAAGTTCATGTTTTATCTGGGATTCGACGGATTCATAACATCCAATTTTACAAAGTAAGGTTAGCGCTAAATTATATAGAGACACAGTTTGAGGATACGAAACATCCATTGGCCACTAGGGACTTTTGGGCAGACAAATTTGACCTTTTCATAAGGGAATCGGGTAGCTTAATCTGCGCGTCTCAACAAGGGCAGACGGTTATCGAGGCTGTTGTTAAACAATACTTGCATCGAATCGAGCGGGATAATTTTGATTTGACCGCCTTCCGCCTTTACCCATTTTCAAAAAGTATTAACTTCGGATTTGAGGATTCCCAAAATCGTTTAAGCGGCTTGGAAGCTATGCCCAAAAACATTGTAATTGATCCGTTGGTTTCTTTCGGAAGGCCAACGCTTGCCGATACAGGAGTACCCACAAACGTCATCGCCGGTCGATTCAAAGGCGGGGAGAATATTGAATCGATATCCGACGATTATGAAATCGAGAAAACGAAAATCACGGAAGCGCTCACGTACGAAGGAGTCTTACGCCGAGCAGCTTAGCGACTACGTTTTTTTCGTAGATCGGTCCTCGGGGAAAAAACAACTGGCTGAAGGTCTACGAAAAATCGGGCTCAATGTTGAAACGCATGACAACCATTTTGCGAATACGACCCATGATATTGATTGGCTTCCAATATGCGGAACGAATGGATGGATCGTTATAAGTAGTGACCTAAACATCAAGAGAAATCGTCTTGAACGTCAAGTGCTACTGTCATCCAAAGTTGCATCATTCTTCTTTACAAGTGCTTCTTTCACGACCGCTCAACAGCTAAACGCCTTTCTCACAGCCTTGAAGAAGATCGCCCATTACGTTCGAAACGAAAAGCGGCCGTTTATAGCCCGCATTTTCAAAGACGGAAAGTTTGAATTATGGGTAAATCACAAAGGCGAAGATATGGTGGCAAAAAAGCAGGAAAGGCAGAGGCTTAGAAGAGTTCGCAAACAACAAGAACAATTAAAAAAAGAAGATTCGTAGTTTGTTTTAAGTGAAGTGACAACCATCCCTAAGAACTGTAAACTCTTTATTCTCAGGTAATTACACTCGACAATCACGGAAATGTTTTATGGATTTGTACCACGATGTTTCAAAGCAGCCTACGGAAACAATACCTGCTAATCAGCACAAAAGTTTACATTGCGGTCGGAGCTTAAAGTTCAATTCTCGCATTTCTTGAGCGGTCCACTGACTACTCTTCATTTGTGCAACTCCCTTATAAATACACGAGCCGAATAGTTTTTGTGCAGAAACAGTTGAAATGTGGCGTTATTTGGATTATTGCGCAAAGCCCATTTTTACTGCGTTTCGCGAACCTCTGCGTTTCCTTGATCCTTGATCACCTCAAATTCAAATTTCAACTCTTTTCCGCGAATTATATAGCTCAAATACTGCTCCCAAAATTTCCTAAGGAATCGCATGCCCGGAATCTTTTGATCCATGTTAACCAAAAACTCTATTCCGATTGCTCTCCAAAGATTTGCTAGTGAAACATAAGTCTTTATTGGCTTGAGCCTTACATCCGTATAAAAATCAAAAAGTTGTTTTTCAGAAACGAATTGGTTGAATGAATATGAATTGAAATGATTGCGGTGGGTTGGGTCGCTGGCCCAATCCGGATTCGTATAATGAGGCGTCAAAAGGCGAATTACGCCTCCGTGTTTTGTGATTCGGTACAATTCTTCTACAAATGCTATTACATCTGGAATGTGCTCTACTACGTGATTTGCGACGACCAACTCAAACTCGTCGTCCTCAAAAGGATACGGAACATCGCCCAAATCATGGATTACGTCGGCGGCCGTGCGCGGATTGTTGTCCAACCCAATTGCCCCTTCCGTTTTATTCGCTCCGCACCCTACGTCCAAGACCTTTTGCATCACGCGGTTATTTATAGAATAAGTGCAAAAGATTTACAAAAGAGTATGTGACTTAAAATTGTTTCGAAGCGGGCAGGATCTATTTTCACTTCGATATCTGCTCGATTTTATTCTTCACAAAACGCTTAATCGGCTGATTGTTTGTGAGTTTGAGGGCCTGCTCGAAGGCTTTAATCGCACCGGGGAAATTATTCGTTTTCTGTAGGAGTTCTCCCTTGGTTATATAAAAAGGGTAATAATTGCTTAATTGAGCTTCTTTCAATTCGTCGAGTTCTGCCAGGGCAATTTTTGCACCTTTCACTTGCGAAACGGCGAAAACTTTATTCAAAGCGACAATTGGAGACGGTTTTTGACTCAGCAATTCGTCGTAAGTTTTAATGAGCGATTTCCAATCCGTCAGCGCAAAACTTTTAGAAAGCACATGAAAAGAAGCGATCTCGGCTTCGAGATGATAGTCGCTAACCTCTTTGCCGCTAGCTGAAGCCCTAAAATAATCGAGTCCTTCGGCGATCAATTTTCGGTCCCATTGAGATCGGTCTTGTTCGGCAAGAATTAGAATAGAGCCGTCTTCCGCGTGTCGCGTTGGCAAACGTGAAGCCTGAAAAAGAAATAGCGCCGTTAAAGCATTTACTTTTGGCGATGTCGAAACAGTATGTTTCGACATAAGCTTCGCCAATCTAATCGCTTCGAAACAAAGATCGGTTCTAACGAGTTTGTCGCCGGCAGACGCCGAGTAACCCTCGTTAAACATTAGATACAAAACTTTTAAGACGGCATTCAAACGCCCCGGGATTTTTTTTGGTTCGGGAATCTCCAATCGAATATTATTGTCGCGCAAACGTTTCTTCGCTCGCGTGATCATTTTTGCGATTGCTCCTTTCTTAGCCAAGAAGGCGTGAGCGATTTCTTGAACACTAAATCCGCCAACGGTTTTAAGAGTTAAAGCGATTTGGCTATCGATTGGAATTGCCGGATGACAGCAAGCGAAAATCATCTGCAGCTGATCTTCAAAAATCTCGTCTTCAAAATAGATGCCGCTACTAAAATCCGCCCTAGCGGCATAATCATTCGCGAGCTTAACTTCATGATCGAATTCGACGCTTTTTTTATAGCGTCTTAATTGATCAAGCATATGATTTTTCGCAACCTGTATGAGCCACGCCTTCGGGTTTTGCGGAATACCCTTAAACGTCCAGTGGCTTAACGCTTTCGCAAGAGCAACCTGTAGGGCGTCTTCGACGAGATCGAGTTTTGAAATACCAAAAATTCTTGTTAAAACGGAAACCATTTGCCCGATGTCGTGTCGAAACAGATGATCAACCGATTCATTTATTGTCAATTCAGAATCCATTTCTTACATATCTTCAACGTGGATCTCATCTATCTGGCGTACTTCAATTTTCGATCCGTACTTAACGTGTGGACATGTCTTGGCTATTTCAACCGCCTCGTCATAATCAGCTGCTTTTATCGCAAAATAGCCTCCAAGGGCCTCCTTCACCTCAGCATAGGGGCCATCTGTAACCCGAATTCCGCCATCGCCCATTGAAATACTTTTGCCGCCCTCGTCGGTGAGTTTATCGCCGCCAATCATTTTGCCTTGCTCAGCTATTTGCATTCGCCATTCAACATATTCGCCAATCATGCTTTGCACATCTTCGGCCGAAAGGTCTTCGGGCATCTCGGTTTCGTCGTAAAGTAATAACATATAATCTGGCATATCATTTCTCTCCTTAGTTATTTTTAAGCTCTCGCTTTGGTTACTAAACGAACAAACATTTTCCGAATGGACACAAGAATCAAAACTTCTTAAATTCCGGGTTGTAGATTATTCCAACGATATTTCCCCAAGGATCTTTGACGGACGCGACTTTTAAATCTCCGCCTACGCCCGTTGGCTTTTCGTGAACGGTTGCGCCAAGATCGATAAATTTTTTGAAAGTTGCATCGATATCCTTCACCGCCCAATAAGTCGTCATTCCGTCACCCTTTACCGATTTCTCCTCTTCTTCCGGCAGTAATCCGAGCTCGTATCCATTGACGTCAAATCCCACATAGAAAGGTTCGTCAAAATACGGCTTTGTGCCGAACGCCTTCGAGTACCATTCCTTTGCTTTATCTAGATCAGCGACCTTATAAGCGTTCGTCGCAATTCCTAAAAATTCCATGGCTTGTTTCTCCTTTGGTCTAATCTTTCGCGTCCGCAAACCGCCTTCGATTTCGCTCCCTCGCCTTTTCCGCTTCGACTTCACGATTTTTTGGTGCCGCGCGAGTTTCCAATGAATTCAAAAGCTTTTGCGAACACCCGGCAACTTCTTTCACAGCTTTTTCAAATGCGTTTGTATTAACCGCCGAAGGTTTTGAAAATCCGCTTATTTTTCTAACGTACTGAACCGCTGCTGCTTCGATTTCTTCCTTCGTCGCGGGCGGTTCGAAGTTATATAGCGTCTTGATATTTCTGCACATATTTTTTCACCGATTTGTAGCGCGTACTGAGAAATTGTATTTTAGCACCATGGTAAAACAGACTGTAATACACACACCAACAAGCGATTTAGCTAAAAGCATAGATTTTTATTCCCGTCTGAAATTCGAGATGCTTTCGGAATCTGACCCAACCGTCTTTACCGATGGAAAAGCATTGGTTGAAATAAATCCGGATCGCCATGCGAGGGCCGGCGTTAAAACTTATGGCGAAGACTTATCGCGGGAAATTTCTGCCTTAAAAGAGATTTCCGAGGTTTTGGAATCAAACGACAAGTACATCGCTTGTGATCCAAATGGCGTCAGGGTTTACCTTTCGGAGACTTCTCTGGGAATCGAATATGAACCGAAAGAAGAATCTTTCGGACTGACTGGAAACTATGCCGGACTCAGCCTCGAAGCTCATGACATTAATTCAACGGTAGAATTCTGGGAGGCGGCCGGCTTTGAGAATTCGGGCGGCGACATTTCCCAGGGTTGGGCACAATTCTCCAACGGAGCAGGGATGGACATAAGTCTGATGAAACCTTTAATGTGCCCGCACTTGTTTTTTAATCCCGGGGTGACCTACTTCAACTCCGGTAAAAATCTTACAAATATCGGTTTGCTGCGTGAGGCTGGAATTGAGTTTGCCGAAGAGATCACACATTTCAGCAGCGACGGCGTGGCTGACAATGTGATAATTCGCGATCCCAGCGGGTTGGGATTTTTTATTTTTAACGATTAGACGCGAGGGCGTAAGCATTCCCTCTACGCCCCTCCTGGATCGTTGACGTGTTACCCGCCAGATGCGGTTTTCTTCTTCGCCTCATCTTCTTTTTTCTCGCCTTCTTTCGCGTCACCCTCTTTATCATCGCCTTCTTTCTCAGCTTCAGGGCTCGGACGTTTTTCAACGACCTCCTTCAAGCTCGCCAAGCCTTCCTCAAAGTCTTTCGCGACGAGTGCTTCAAAGTCCGTAAAAACAAGCATAAGATTCATCGGACGCGGCATCGACCCGGTAAACCCCCAGGCGACCTTTGTTTTTCCCTCTCCGGCATCCTCGGTAGTCATATAACCGTTGCTGGTCGATTCCCACGGTTCCACAAAGCGAAGCTCAGTATCGATTCTTTCCCCATCGGTTATCTTTTTAATCTCTTGTTCGCCAACTCCGAGCTCTTCATGCTCGCTATCCCATTTCGAAATAAAGCCGACCTCACCATCAGTTCCGGTATAGGTGAGTTTTACTTTCGGGTCTTTTTTAACCCACGGACCCCATTCATTTTGATTCTTGAGCAATTTCAGGTAGTTGAAAACCTCCGCCTTCGGCTTGTTTATCACAACATCGCGTTCGACCTTAAACTCCGTCGGCGAAACAAAAGCAAGTACCGCGATAGCTGCCACCACCAAAACGATAAGTCCTAAAAGCGCAAACAATAGTTTCTTCATTTCGTCTCCTACATCCGTTTGAAACCAGGCAAAGCTTCAAACCGACTGTTTTATAGATTTATAGATTTTTTTGATTATAATGATTAGTGAAACTAATACAAGAAAAGATTAATAGGATCGCGTTATGAGCAGAACCATTTTTGTAGGTACAACAAAGGGACTTTTTACTTTTTCCAAAAACGGAGTTTGGAAAACAAACACCCATTTCGAAGGTCAGAGTGTTTTCGCGATTGGGAAATCCGGAACGCGGATTTGGGCGTCGCCATTTACGGAGTGGACCGGAACGGCACTCTCCTATACCAATGATGTGGGCGGGTCCTGGGAAACCATCGAAAAACCGCTTCAGTTCCCGGAAGATAAAGAAACATCGTTGGCAAAAATATGGCAAATTGCCGAGGGTGAAAACGGCCGTATGTTCTTCGGCGTTGAGCCATCTGCCCTCTTCATTTCGGACGATCAAGGTGAAACTTTCGAACTTTGCGAGGGACTTTGGAATCACCCTCATCGCGCTGAATGGACACCCGGGTTTGGCGGTTTGTGTCTACACACCATAATTCCTATGACAGATAAAACCTGGTTGATCGGCGCTTCCACAGGCGGGGCATACCGAACCGAGAACGGAGGCGAAACATGGGAAGCCTGCAACCAAAGGATCAAAACCCCGTTTTTACCCGAAGAAACGCCCGAATTCGGGCAATGCGTACACAAAGTCGCAGCTGATAAATCCAACCCGGACCAACTTTTTCTCCAGCATCACTGGGGCGTTTACAAGAGTTCAAACGGGGGAAAAACCTGGGACAATATCTCTGAAGGAAAAGGCCTGCCGACCGATTTTGGCTTCGCCTGCGTTTCAAATAATCCCGACACAGCCTTCATCATACCGATCAAGGCAGACGATTATAGGGTGTTTCCAGATGGAAAATTGGGCGTTTATCGGACGGAGGATGCCGGCGATTCATGGCAGCGTTTGGATAAAGGGTTGCCGCAGGAGAACGCCTACGATTGTGTTTTGAGAGACAACTTTGATTCCGCCAGCGATTCAGAGCTCGCGTTTGGAACAACCGGCGGAAGCGTCTATTTTTCTAGCGATAACGGCGATTCTTGGGAGACGATAACGAATCATCTGCCGAGAATTACATGCGTCAGGGTCTACTAAACTTCAGGAGCAACCTATGAGATCGTGTCCGAAGTGCGGCGCACGTTACCATGACGATATAAGTTTCTGTCTGCAGGACGGGACAAATCTCACGCTTGTCCAGGGCTCGGAAAACCCAACACTTGAAAAAGCCGACCCGCTCGGAACAACTCCCGCGGCATCCGCCCCGACAACGAATCAGATAACCGGAGGAACCATCGCCGCGAATGACAAATCGAGCGGACGAGGCATGCTCTGGTTTCTGGTTGGAGTCCTTTGTCTCGCGTGTTTGCTTTTACTTGGGGCTGTAGTCGCGGGCGGCATTTGGTACGCATACAATGCGACCGACACTAATCCGACTGCTGACCCTAAACCGACTAGCAGCAGCATCCCGAAACCAAAGCCTTCGGATGCAGGACTGACAAAAGCAAACTTTAAGAAGATCAAGACAGGAATGAGTTATAAAGAGGTCGTGGAAATTCTTGGTGAAGAGGGTGATGAACTAACCAAGAGTGTTGCGGCCGGCCAGTCGATAGCTACTTATATGTGGAGCGCCGGTACATTTTCAAACGTTACGCTGACTTTTCGAAACGATAAACTGATCAGCAAGTTTCAGATGGGACTTAAGTAGTTTAGCCACCGCTCAGGGAGGGAAAAACGGAAACCTCATCGCCGGGTGAGACATTTGTTTCAATGCCTTCGAGAAAGCGGCTGTTTCTCGCGCCGATAAAAACATTTACATGAGGCCGCAAGTTTTTCTGCTCGTCCAAAAGCTTAAACCGCAGTGTCTCGTCGCCTTTGCAAACCTCGTCAAGGAGTTCGTAAAGGGTTAGTTCGCTGTCTGTTTCGAAATTGAGATCCGACCCGTTTTTGGTCGTTCCTTCAAGAAACATCTTGTGCATCCAAACGGTTATCATTTTCCATAACGGTAAACGGTAAGTGGAAAATGGGCAAAATCAACCAGCAGTAATATTTACCACTTACCACTTACCACTTACCCTTTCCACTTTTACCCGGCGCTATGCAGCCCAACCGCATTTCCTTCGGTGTCTTCAAACAATGCTATGAAACCAAATTCGCCGATGCTCATTTTGTCTTGCATCACCGTTCCGCCGCTTTCCTTAACTTTTGCGACCTCATTCGCAACGTCGTCGCAAGAAAAATAGACCATCGTACCGCCCATTCCCGGTTGACCATCTGGATGTTTTACGAGTGCCCCGGCGGAATTTGCACCACCGTCTTCCCAAGGAAATGCATGCATTTCGCCTTCGTCCGGTGAAGGAAGCTGCATCAATTCTTTACCAAAAACTGCCTGGTAAAAATTCTTCGCGCGCTCCATATCAGACACGTATATCTCGAACCAATTTACTGGATTAGCCATAATTATTGCTCCTTATTTTATTGAATTTGAGGATTATTGTAGATTATTTTGTGGTTTGATGGAAGGAAAATCACGCTGCGAGAATTTGAATAATATCCGTCCTTCCGAATTCCATAACAACTCTAAACTCATGACAAAACTTGGTTTAGCTCGTTAGCAAGCCCGGCGTCTTTCGGATGTGCGCTCGTAGATGCGAGTTCGAAAGGTGTAAACTCGCCGCCGTAAACTCGAGCTTTTGCTTCCTTGTCAGCTCCGCTTTCAATCAAAAACTTTGCAATCTCCACGATGTTCATAGGCACCTTTTGCCGGCGAATTTCGACACCGTTGCTGGAAATGTAGTGGAGCAAGGTTGCGCCGTGTCCATATTTCGAACGAGCCGAAAGCAAATCCTCGTGAGCCTTGATTTTCTTTTTTAGTAAATCGATATTTCCGTTGAGCAAAGTGTCCACGGCGTGCTCGAATAGCATATCGAATTTGTCGTCAGCGCGATCTTCTACTTCTTTCCAATCGGTAAAACCATAGCCTCGGGCGATTGTTTCCCTCGCGTCGGCGTTTGAGAATTCCGCGTTCATAATCGAATCCGCATCCTTCCCAACCAACTCGGGATGCCAGTTGCTGATCTCCACTGTCACAGCAGGATTTCCTTTCACAAACTCGGAAAACAAATTGTCGGACAACATCCTAAGCTGTCGCTTAACGGTAGTTTTCGAAGTTGTTTGATTAATGATTTCGCGGTGAAGAAGCCGAACCTGCTTCACATGATCTGAGACGTATATTTTCCTGTTCAAAATGAGCGCTCCTAAGAAATATCTTTTGCAAACGTAAGTATAAAGTCGTTAGGATCTCGGATATCGAATTCCCTCATTCCATACTCACGGTCTGCTATGGGATCCGTTATCTCGACCCTTTTGGATTCAAACTCTTTGTAAATGGTGTCCACATCGCGAACAAACACATATAGCATTGTGTGGTCTGCGGGCGGATGGAAGTCCGAGTCAGTTTTTGAAAAATGCAGAGAAACTGATTCGTCACGGTTCGTCACCACGTATGAAACCGGATCGCCCCATTCAAACGTGATCGTAAACCCCAGCTGATCCCGGTAAAACTCTGCCGTTTCCTTCGGATTTTTTACAGGAAACACTGCCGCCGCGTGTGAAACCAATTTATCTTTACTCATTTCTTGTTCATTTTCCCTTATGAATACGAGCCTGAATGAAATAAGTTTTTATTGCAAAGCGAGGGAGATTTTATTAGAATCGCTTTCACCGACAAGGAGTCTAGTTATGAAAAAAATCCTATTGGGATTGTTGCTGTTGATTGTTCTGGCAGTTGTCGCATTTTTTGCGCCGGCGTTTCTAAAACCTGTTTTAACGAATGAAAGCAGGGTTACGATAGACAAGCTGCGCGAAGAGGCCTGGAAAAAGTTCATGCAAACGGAGAATATGGACAAATGGCTGATCGGTTTCAAAAGCATCGAACTTGTAAGCGGCGAGCAGGGCGCGGTCGGAAGTAAATACAAAATTGTAATCGAGGAAAACGGACAGCGGATGGAAGCGTTTGAAACGGTGAAAGAGGTCGTTGAAAACGAGAGATTTGCGTTCGAACTTGCAAGCGATATGGTTTCGGATGATATTATCGTAACCTTTACGGATAAAGGAGATGCGACGGAAGTAGTTCAATCCGAAACGATAAAAGGAAAGGGGATTCTTTGGCGAGCCTTGTTTTATTGGATGCAATCTTCGATGAGCCAGAGATCACAGGATAACTTGAACAACCTTAAGAAATATATAGAGGAAAATTAGAATTTATGAACCACTGGTTGATGAAAGAAGAGCCGAAGAAATGTACGTTTGAGCAGTTTATGAAAGACGGTAAACGCGTTTGGAAAAAGGTAAAAAATTACCAGGCGCGGAATTTTATACGTGAAATGCAGAAAGATGATCTCGTTCTTTTTTATAATTCGGGTGACGTAAAAGCCGTGCAAGGTGTGGCAAAAGTGATCTCGGATGGAGGATATGAAAGTCCTGAAGATGAACGCTGGACATGGGTTGATATAGAACCGGTCGAGCAGTTTGAAAATGAAGTTACGCTTAAACAGATTAAGGAAAACGGCGATTTTTTTGAGGGTCTGAAATTGATCAGACAAACCAGGCTTTCTGTGATGCCGGTCTCAAACGCCCATTTTGACAAAATTCTAGCGCTCTCAAAAGGCTAGGCTTTCTTTTTCTTACTCGATTTGGCGCGCGGATTGAATTCAAGCGCCAGGTCGAGCCAATATTTTAGGGCGCTTTGTTTTTCTAAGGCAGGCTCGTCAACAAACACAAATCCTTTCATCGGGCGTCCGGTGAAATCCATCGGTCTTGCGCCATCTTCTTTCAATACATCCTCATAGATTTCAGGATCAAGACGAATCATCAGGTTTTCTTTGTTCACGCCAACGCACATTTTGTCGTCAACCATAAAACAAAGCCCGCCCATCATTTTCTTCTCTTCAAACGCTGCTTCATTTGAAGAAAAGTAATCCCGCACGCGAATCGCAAGTTCTTCGGAGAATGCCATATTAAATGTCTGGGAAGTCGAGGAAGTCTGGAAAGTCTCGGAAGAATCCGTCTCTACTTCCAAGACTTCCCTGACAAGCTAGACTTTCTCGACTGAAACTTACATATCAGGCTCGTCAGCAGTCGGACCATAAATCGATGGAAGCGGAACATCGTTTAGACGCGCATACACCGATAGCTGACCTCTGTGATGAATCATATGGTTCAACACAAACGAACGCACGACCGAAACCTTCGGCATCGTCAAATAAACTTTTTCGCCCTCTTTCATTGTCCAGGGCTTCATCAACTCTTCATTTGAAGCACCGTTTAGAATTTCCATCGCTTCTTTTACTGAATTGTCGAGTCGAGTCAAAAGCTCAGCCGTCGTTTTCGTATCCACGGGTTTGTAGTCCATTTCGGCAAAATCCAAAACGTCTTGATTAACCGTCGGACCGGTCCACTCAAACGCCTCAACCACGTGATTCGCCAGGCGCCCGAGAGTCATAGACTTGTCATGCGGCTGCCAATCAAACTTGTCTTCCGGCAAACGCTCAATTAAGTTGCGAGCCGTCGCCGCCTCGTGCTCCATTTCCATTGCCAATATATTCCCCATTGTTGGGGCTTTTGCTTCAGCTGTTTCCATTGTTTTTTACTCCTTTTCTAAAAAAATTGTTCATCTTTAGACGAACCAAATCAAAAAAACGGGACAAATCAATCGTCCCTTCTTAAACTTCCCCCTGCTAAAACTCCAATTGCACCTATAAACGGGTTGAGAAAATTCACCCAATCGGGCGAGACCGATTTCGCCATGGCGTCGGCACCCGAAACTTCACCTTCCCTCGGCAGATCGGGCTTCGGATTCATCATCTGAAAAATCGCCATCGCAATTCCGAGCACTAAAAATAGACCCGCCAAAAACTGAACAGCTCCCGAACTTCGCGAAATCAACCTACAAAGAAACCCGGCGAAAAGCGCCGCCGCAAACCCAATGATCGTGCTCAATACGATCCAAAGCATTGAAACCTTAAAGCTGCCTGGCTCATAAGATCGCTCGGTTCCTAGAAATGCATATAACAAGGAAAATGCCCCGATGATAAATGCAACAACAAAAATACACCCGGCAATAACTCCCACTATTTTTCTAAGCATGGCTCTCCCATTCCGGTTGTCCCGGTTTATTGCAATTGAGCATCCAGATGATTCCAAACTTGTCGGTCAACATCCCGAACTTAGCTCCCCAAAATTGATCGTCTAAATGCATTGTAACACTTCCACACTCCGCCCATTTATAAAACACCGCAATTCCCTTCGAATTTATATACGGAATTATCTTCATTTATTGTTCAACTTCTGTTTTAGTTTTCTCCGACTCAATTTTTTCCGCCCTTTTTTTTAACTTTTGGTTCCAATCACGAGCAAAATCCTCAATATCAAAAAACATCGACATCAGTATCTTCGTCGACCAACTCTCGACAATCGAGCGATCCGTCGTTGTAATAATCGTTTTTCCACCCGCGGACGATTCTAGTTCGCCAAGCCACTCCCCTTTTATCGTGGCACCGAGTGTGTACTTTAGATGCAGGCTGTTTGGTTCATCTTTTCGGACCACCGTAAATTCGATTGGGCCTGCGTCCTGAGCAACTTCCGTCCAGTTACTCTCATCCCTGACCTCGACCTTTTCTAGCTTGTCCTGCCACTCCGGGTACTTTTCTCGATCGTTTAACACGCGCCAGACCGTTTCCTTTGAGGCGTTGATTTCAGTCTCTTGGGTAAAGGTCTTTTCACGCGGTATCAGCAGCCCGCCGACGATATATCCGATCGCAAGCAATCCGATTAGCAAAACCAATAACCCTACCAAAGTTTTTACAATCCTCATTTTCTTAAACTACATGTGCCAATATCTAATGTTTAAAACGGCCAGCTATTCTCCCGATGCGGGCTGCCACGAAAGCGCAACATTTCTTACCGTTATATCCATTTTCTCGGGAAAAATTTCCACTGTTTCAACTTCAATAAGATCGGCATTTTGAAACTTTGCCAGTTTTTCCCGAATCTCGACTTCAATCTCGTCGAGTTTTGCCTGAGCGTCTTCGACCTGCTTTTCTGCTGCTGCAGCCTCTCTTCTTTCTTTCATCGTCGTTCCGATCCGCGAAGCGTTTCGGGTAATTCCCAGGCTTCGTCTGCTTCCAAATAATGAACCGAGAATCGAGGTACCGACGGAAATCGCGGTTCCCAGCGCGTGAGAGCTCGCTTGCGAAGACTGAGTTTCCGCCTTTGCCATTGCTCTTTCGAGAGCTTTTTCGAGCGAAATGATCTCTTTTTCATAGTCGTCACGTATCTTCTCAATGGTCTCATCGCGTTGCTCACGAGCAGTTTGGGCAACACGAATTTTGAAAGCGCGTTCGTCTTCGCCCGGCTGCGATACCTCATCTAACGAAGGACAGGTATAGACGACCAAAGGCTTTTCTTTATAGAGCCAGTTCTTATAATCCGTCTCCCAAGCCTTAACACTCTTCTTTGTTACCTCGGCCTCAAATTGCTCAAAACCAAATCCATCGCGCGGTTCGTTTTCGAGTTCATCCAATGTGTATTCGGCCTGGGTGCTTTGATTCCAGTCAACATAGTCCGCAATCGGCGCAATATAAACCCGATCACGCGATTCTTTTATCCCTAATTTTTCATCGTCATACAACACATCCGCAATTCCTATCACAGAAGGCTGGTAGACTTTTCCAGCGCCGGGGATAAAGACCTGTGGAATGTTCGGGTCTAAAATCGGCCTAGTTCCTACATTACTTGGAGCGGCTGCTGCTACCTCCCCAGTTTCAGCTTCAACGCTCGCTTCCACTTGCTCACCAACCAATTCCTTAAAACGGTTTCGCATTATAGGTCCTGCAAGATAAGAAAGCACCCAACGCGTGTGAAACAAAAACGGGCGTGATTCGGAAGTGTTATTTAACATAAACACGCGTTTACCCAAACCTGCCAGCTGTTTGCTAAGTGTCGCCTTATCTGCACCACTATTTGCAGTAATCAATCCCTCGAGAACCTTTTCTTTATCGCGCTCGGTTTGAAGTCGACCTATAAACCAGGTTCCAACATTGCTAAGTGCCTTATAGTCCAAATCGCCCGGGTTTTGCGTTGCAAGAAGAAGCCCAACGCCAAATGCCCGAGCCTGCTTTAGGAGTGTTAGAAAGAGTTTCTTTGAGGGTGGATTAGCAACCGGAGGCAGGTAGCCAAAAATCTCGTCCATATAAAATAGGCAACGCAAACTCGAAGTGCCCGACTGCGTGCGCATCCAGGAGACGAGTTCGTTTAGCAAAAGAGTGACAAAAAACATGCGCTCCTGATCCGACAGATGGGCAATCGAGAGAATTGAAATCCTCGGTTTGCCCGAGTCGGTATAGAGCAAATTGTCGATGTCTATATTTTCGCCCTTGGTCCAAACAGAAAACTGCGGGGACGCGAGAAGATTGTTGATTTTCGTGGCAAGATGAAAACGAGACTTCTTCGGGTAGTATGCTTCGAGATCAAACGCTCCGATTTTATTCATTGGCGGATCTTGAATCAGAGCGATTAATTGCTCAATCGAAACATTTCGACCCCCTACCCATTCGTGTTGGATGATATTTGAAAGGAATATGTGTTCCTTATCCGTCAGCGGATCGGAGTCCATTCCGATTAAGCCGAGAAGCCCGCTTACCAACGTCGAAATGCGTTCCCCGATCTGCTCGAGATCATCCATACCTTCAGGTTTATCAAAGGACTTAAGTATCGAAATCGGTTTAGCAGCCGTGCTTCCGGGTGTGTAGAGTTGGCGATCAGCCGCATCGGCAAACATCTTGATTCGCTCGGGAGTTTGCCCCCAATCCGCCAAACCATTTTTCCATAAATCGGCTTTCTTCTGAGCCAATTCGTCAACCGAAATCCCTTTCTGAGAGGCCTCGTCCGCGCTTACCCACGGCACAAATTCCTCCTTCGAAAGGTTCTCAAAAGTTAAAAACAGATTCGTAAGATCGCCTTTCGGGTCTATAACAATTACCGGAACGTTGTCGATTGCGGCTTCCTCGAGAATCGAAACACATAGACCAGTTTTCCCTGATCCGGTCATCCCCATACAGACGCCGTGAGTTACCAAATGCTTTGATTCGTAAAGCGTGAGATTTTCCGTAACCTCTTTTTTCTCGGGATCAAATTCCTTTCCGATGTAGAAAAGTCCTAGTTTTTCGTAAGCTTCATTCATAGTCTTTTTCGATCAACATCTCCGATCTTTTTTCCTTCTTAGGATTTCGTGGGTTCTGTTTGCGGTAAACCCAGGGCGGCTTTGGATATTTCATTTGCCAAAACCCAAGCTTATTTTCGCGCGCATATTTTTCCGCCTTTGAGTAAATCTCGCGCTCCGCAAAACTTTGCTGTTTTTGGTGGCGCTTATAGTACCAGGCATAACCGTTTCTGATCTGCTCAGCATTAATGTTTTTACCTTCGACAAAAACTTCACCGATGATCCTGCCGTAGCGGTCGCGCCCCATCTCGCGAATTCGAACCTCTTTCTTCCATACCAAATCCGATAAATTCTGTCGCGACTTTTTTCCGTACGGCTGATAATACTCCGGAGCATCGATCGTTGCGAGACGAATTTTTTGCTCCTTCTTTTCATCTCCATCTACATATAAAACGGTAATCGTGTCACCATCGTTTACACCGACCACCTTAAACGTCGGTTTCTTACCTTCATCGTCTTCGGTCTTTTCAATCTTCTTCTCTTCAACCTCTTCAATCGGAGTAGCTTCCGGAGCGATTTGCTCACGACTAGTTTCCGGTTTTACGAGACAGGTAGAGAATAGAATCGCGTAAACGACAACGATTTTTGCCAAAAATTGCATAGTTTTCGTTTAGCGAATTATACAATTTTGTCGGTTACATACGAAACCTATTGCTTTTTCACAAGCGTTAAATTATCCTTTCGATATATTTTGGCTTAGAGATCGGTTTAGTTCGCTGGAAGAAATTAATTGCCAAATTCATCGTTGAAATTCGATATCCTCGCAATCGTTCGCGACTTCTTGTTCGTGGAGGAAACTGACTTTTATCCCGATGAAATTTGGAGTGATTTCGAAGAAGCGTTTTATTTGTTTCTTACAGATGACGAAATCGAGGTATTGAATTATCACTACGGATCCGAGGATTTTTGTCCTTTTTCGGTGGAGAAAAGAAGGCGGATTCTTTCGGATTTGGTGTTGAGATTTAATCGAAGTGAGTTTTTCTCCGAGATGGACTCAATG
Organism: Aridibacter sp.; assembly: GCA_965216195.1. GTDB lineage: Bacteria > Acidobacteriota > Blastocatellia > Pyrinomonadales > Pyrinomonadaceae > Aridibacter. The sequence continues at coordinate 2,687,789 of OZ244151.1, forward strand.
CTGAAAACCCATGAATCTGCGGTTTTCGAGATTTCTGGCGGCTTAAAATCAGTCGATACAGATGGCGGCAGCGAAGGATTTGTTCGGAAATCGCTCAATAATCTTGGGTTAGACTATCGGCCAAAATCCGTTGGCAATTGCGATTTTGATGCGTTTATTGGGGAGTTTCCGGTTTACGTCTGGCGCTTCAATCAGGTTGATATGCCCCACAGCGTTTTGGAAAACTTACTCAGAAACGCTGCGGCAGAAGGGTTTGGACGCTTTTTCATTGTTGCGCATCCGAAGTTGACACAGGAATTACCAGCGAGCATAGAGGGAGCGATACCGTATTCATTTATCCCTCTGATTGATGAGTCGTCAGCGCAGAATTTAACAAGCCCGCTCAATCAGCCGCTACCAATGTAAAGGTAGACACGAAATTTCGATGATGGATTTGGGAAAAGAAAATTCTAAACAAACTAAGGGCTTGGAAAACCTGGAGTTTCTCACGGATAAAGCTACCCGTCTGGTCTTTATGCTCGAGGCCGAGGAACGCAAACTTTCCCAACTTCACGACGAGTTGAAACAAATCCGCCGGCAAAAAAAGGAACTCACTGAGATAAACAGAGGCCTTAAGAAAAAACTTACAACTCTTGAAGAGGATCGAGGGAAAGTAGACGAAAAAGCCGAAAGCATTCTTAGCGCGATCGGTGAGTTAGCGATAGATTAGTTACCCGCCATAAATTTCCTTCGCACGTTTGTTCATTTCTTCCGGAGAAACATCTTCAATGTGGGTTGAGATATACCACTTATGGCCATACGGATCTTCTAAGGTGCCGCTTCGATCACTATAAAAATGATCTTTTAACGCGCGTAAAACTTTAAGCCCTTCGCCTACTGCCTTTTCTGTAAAGGAATCCACATCTTCGACATAGATCATTATTCCGACGGACGTTCCGCCAAGCGTTTCCGGGCTCAGCGCTTGGTATTCGGGTGATTCGTCGGAAATCATTATTATCGCTTCACCGATTTTTTAGCTCAGCGTGTCCAATCACACCTCCGCCTTCAATTCGAAACAATTCTTCCGCACCAAACGCTCTTTTGTAAAATTCAATTGCGTCGCCTGCGCCCTTGCATGTGATATAGGGCGTTGCGCCGCAATAACCCTCGGGTATTGGATTTACGTCACTCATCTAGCTCCTCCTATCTGATGAATCTGCTCCTCATAGTTTAATGATGGATACCAGTTTTCTCCTCGCCCTTCGGGAGTTAAGTCAAAGAAATTCCACAAAGGCCATAGCAAATCAACGTGCCGGAAATCGTGTCCTTCGAAAGGTTTGTAAAGAAGTTCCGAACCCCAAAAGTGCCGGACTTTTCCATCTCGTTTTACAAAAACATTTGCCATCGGCATTTGGTTGCCCTTTTCATCCTCGGCGAGATAATCGCGAGCGTATGAATTGTTTGAGGCCGAAAGCAGCGGAAGATCTTTCCAATCGCGGGTCTTTGCAAATTCCGCGATCCTTTCAATCGGCGAGCAAGCGACAATTGCCAAATTCATACGCTCGGTGATGTGTTTTACATGTCCATTCATTGAATCCAAAAATGCGGTGCACAGCGGACATGAATTTTCCATCTCCGGCCCGTACATATAGCTATAGATCAGCAAGCTCTCCTTTCCGCTTTCAAAAAGCTCGGAAAGCTTTACAGGCTCTTTTTCGCCGTTTTCTGAAATCCCTTCAAACGTATAATCTTCATTGACTTCACCACCAAGAGGGAGTTGTCTACGCAGTGCAGCAACCCGCTCGAGATCCTCCCGCAACCGAGCTTCAGCAGTCAAAAGTTTCGCCCTCGCCTCGCGATACTCCGTCGATTCATTTGGAAAATTTGGCATAACGTTTCCTTCTATCCTCCGATCGCCTCGCGAATAAAGTCGTTCAGCGGTTTCATCGCTCTAAAAACTTTGAGCGCATACTTATCATAATCCGGTGCCGTTACAATCTTTTGAGGAATTTTTTCGTGATACGCAATATAGCTTTTTAGTCTTAAATGCTCGATCATTTCGTGGTCTTTTGGAAAACCCTTTGGAGCGGTTTTGAGCTTATCGCCATGGATTACTCCGAAATACTCCTTGAATTTCTTAGCTCTTCCAATCTTTAAATACTCGTTGGGTTTTTTGACGATCGCATTACGGATGGCGAGAAGTTCTTTTGGCTGCGGCATATATTTCCCGCCTGCGAGCATCGATCCCTTCGGCTGAACGTGGATGTAATAACCCGCCGATGACATTTTCCCTCCGCCGGGCGTAATAGAAGCACCAAAGTTGGTCTTATACGGGCTTTTATCCTTCGAAAAACGTACGTCGCGATAAATACGAAAAATCGATTTTTTGGCATTGACGCCAATAATCTCGGGATCAAACTTCGAGATTCCTTTAATCAGTTTTTCTACAAACCCGATGAAATATTCATTCGCCGCTAAATATTCATCCTTGTTAGCGTTAAACCAGTCTCTGTCGTTGTTTTTTTCAAGTTTCTTTAGGAAATTTAATACTTTTTTCATGACTTTCTCCTCAGGCTCCCTTTTTACACTTAAACAAGCAAAACTCCAACACGACTGGAGAGTAGACGTCTCGTCTGCAACGACAAAACGGCATTTTAATTTCGTCTTACCTTTCCCGCAAAAAGTGATAAACCCACATGTTCTCGGCAAACTCACCCTCGTCGTCATTCAAAACAACGATCCGATGATCGTCAAAGTATTTCGTGAGTGTCTCTTTTACCTGCGTGTATTCATTAAGCTTGGAGCGTTTCGTCTACCCCCATTCTGATCTCGCGGAGCGTCGTGAGAATAAACTCTCGCCCCTCAAATTCAAAATTTTTGTCCGTTCGTATTTCATCGGCAAATTTTTCAATTGTGCCTCCATTTTTCTCTTCAGTCAGCGGTTTCATTACATAACCAGCAATTTCCTTATTTATCAAAGCCCCTAAATCCCTTCCCAGAAGCCGTGCTCCCACCGTTTCGTAATCAAAATCTTCGTCTTCCAATATATCTTTGTCGGCATCATAGATCCGATCTTCATTACCGATTTTTTCGTAATTTCGCGCGATGAAGTATATATCCTGAAGATCCCTAATTCTTTCAAATGGCCGATCCGAAAATGATACGAGCTTGAGCAAAACCAAGCCCCTGGGTGAAGCGATTTTGACCTCAAGATCGTCGGCAATTTCAACGTTCCAACAATCATCATAAACCTTGTCAAAACCAACGGTGCTTAGCTCAAAATCGCCATTTTCGATTTTAACCGTCCCGGCCGGTGATTCGATTCCCCCAAATGGCATCAGATCAATGGCCGTTTTCCATCCCTCTTGATTCCGGTAAAGACGTTGCCATTGAGTGTTCGATTCGACGAATCTTCCGGTATTAATTAAGGCCTTTTTTAGACTTTCAAATTCTTCTTCGCTTTCAACTGCTACACCGAAGTCGATATCTACTGTTGCCCGCGTTATCTTCGTCTCATATGCGTACTGAAAAATTAGATCGCGGACAAATGCGCCCACAAGAAAACTTCTAACTCCAAGCTTGGAACAAGTGGCAGTGACGTCTTTAATAATCTCCTGAAAGTTACCAGGAATCGCTTTCTGTAAAATCAGCGAGGTACTGATCATAAACTATTTTTGCCGTTTCTATATTTCTTTCGTCTGCCGTATCGATCAAATCCGCATATACAACTAGCGGTGGAGCAACATTGTTATTGGTTTGCTCTATTGCCAGACTGCTTTCGTTTTGCTTCCAAAATTTTTCTAATATCTCAAGCTCCCCGCTTTGGTCCCGGACGAGGCCGTATCTTGCCTTGAGGAGATTCAAGTTTGAATTTGTGTAAATTGTTGCAATTTGAGGTCGGAGATAATTGGTTAAACGCGCCCCCCCGGTTTCTCCACCCCAGCAGCCGGAAAATTCGGCAATATCGATTTCGTTCCACCAGCGACCGATATTATTTGCATTATCCAGCTGATCGGTTTTTGTCGCACGAAATCTTATTGGCTTTAGTTTTGGACGGAATTTTTCGCTGTAGTATTGCACCCAGCGTTCGATAAGCGTCTTTTTGTCGCGCAGAATTCTTTCGGTATTCCCTCTTTTTACGAGAAAGTTTTCCGCTTCGAGATCCTTCATTATCCTTCCAACCGAGCTTTTTGGTACACCGGTTTCGGCTTCGATTGTTCGGTAATCCTCATTTTCAAGACCGGGTTGGCTGACAAAAGCGAGGATCAATTTGATCCCGGCGGGACGAAATACACCAAGCGGCGGATCTTTTGAGGTCTTGATTTTGTTTCCGATGATGAATATGTAAAGGTTTTTTTCTCTTAAAAATGCATTTCCGGCCGTATCGAAAAACTGTATGTTGAGATCGCGAAGTTTTTCGGCGTAAAAGGTGGAAATATATTCTGAAACAAGCGTAAGCGGTTCATTTAGCTCGTCTTTTCGGATCGACAGTTGGCTGATGATCGCATTGTTAACCTTTCTTTTTACTTCTACGACGATGTGTTTCGTTTTGCCTGAAGGGGCTTCGTAGGTTAAATAAAAATCCGCTGCGGTCTCGGCGGCGCTTATCTTTCGATTATCGATAAATATTTCAGCACTTTTTTCAAGCGCATCTGAAGCTTTTTTTAATAATTGTTTTTCAGATTCCATAAATCATTCCGTGAGATTAGGAGATGGAGTTATTCTATCATTCTGTCCCGATTCTTGCAATGTCCCGTGAAGGCGAGACGACCGGTGATTTGGGACGTGCATCGTTTTTCAGGGCTGGCGCAATTCTTGTTGCATGCCCCAGAATGCACTTTGTCCCACACATACGGGACAAGCCGAAACTCGGAACATTGTCCACCATCAGCATAAGGAGCACCGAAAAACGCAAAGAATAGCGAGGTCAAAGTTTCCTAACATTGCGAGGAAAATAAAGTATATCGACGGGTAATAGGAAACCTTATAGGAAACTAACGAAAGCCCGACTCAAAAACGAATCGGGCTTCTTCGAAAATTGGCTCCACAGGTTGGACTCGAACCAACAACCCTTCGGTTAACAGTTGAATCTCGGCTGTAACATGACTTTTCGCACGTTTACAATTTACTTTCTGTAACTCTCTATAAACGCTTAGTTTACCTAATGCCCCTCTTTTGACAAACGATGTTTGATAACATACGTTAACATAGATTATTATCTAGGTCTTAGATAACTTTTTAGATAAATCTGGATTTTGAGTGTGAGACTGAGATGAATAGGAAAACTGGAAGAAAGCGTTCAGCTCCAAAATATTGGGTGGAGATCAAAGGGAAATTATATGCTCGTTTGCAATACAAAGCGGAAGGTGGAAAATACAAGGTTAAATATAAACCAATTGTTGATAAACGAACTGCTCGTCGTGTAGTCGAAGAAATGCGCCACGAAATTGTTGACCACGGTACTGAAACATTGGAGGCGGATAAGCTAACTTTCGACGAGCTGGCAAAACGGTATGAAGAAACAAAACTGGTTAAAGCCCAGTATTCAAACGGCGTGAAAGTTTCAGGTAGACGTTCATTGGGATCCGCTAAATCGCAACTAAAAGCTTTACAAAATTTTTTCACGGGTAGGAAGATTCGTTTGATAAAGGCTAGCGATTTGGAAAGATACAAAAATCGGAGGCTTAAAACTCCAACGAGCCGAGGAACATTTCTAAAAGTTGCAACGGTGAATCGGGAATTGGAACTTCTTCGAGCAATGCTCAACTTCGCAATTCAAAATGGATGGCTTATTCGCAATCCGTTTATGTTAGCGAAAGGGTTAATTTCTAAGGCTGCAGAAGTGGAGCGGAATAGAGTTCTTTCATTCGAGGAAGAAGAAAGACTTTTGGATGTCTGTAAGGGCAGGCGTGTACATCTTCGTCCTTTAATAATTTGCGCATTAGACACCGCGATGCGCCGAGGTGAAATGTTCAAAATGGTTTGGCGTGACGTAAATTTTGTTGCCCGGGAAATTCATATTCCTCAAACCAACGCGAAAACTGAAAAATCCCGAATGGTAGGGATGACTCCGAGACTCATTGAAGAATTCCAAAGATTGTGGGATCAGTCCCCGAAGGAAAAAGGGGGGCTGGTATTTGGATTAACTCACACTGTTAAAACTTCATGGAAAACCGCTTGCCATTTAGCTGAGATTGAGGATTTCCGGTTTCACGACTGCCGACATACCGCAACCACAAGAATGATCGCTTCCGGTTCGCCACACACCGAGGTGATGAAAATTACCGGACACACTCAGCTAAAGACTTTTCTGAGGTATTTGAATATCACTCCCGAAACGGCGAGTGGAGTTGCAACGCGTTTAGACGATTATCTCACCCAAAAGAAAAAGAACTCTGACGCAATTTCGATAGCAGTGAACTGAAAAACCTGTCCTTCCCTTTTTAACGGAATTCTTTGAAGAAGGGATTGCTAAGTTCCATTCGTAAAAGAGAATTTAGGACGCTAAAACAAAAGATTGGGCTGCCTCAACGTTAGAATTTAAAGAGATGAAAATCGCGTGAATGAGATTCTGCTTCGTACTAGACCCTCCATTCTAGGGTATCTTAAATGAACGTTTACACAGAATTATTTACAGTCTCACCGTCTCTCAGAAAACATTACAGTATCTTGAATTCCCAGACCAATTAAGTTACTGTCTCGATAAACTTAGAGGTGGCCATCGATCTTTTTTCCTTCAATTGCCTTGGCCTTCTTTTGCCACCATTTCTTAATGATTTTCCTATTTTTTGCAGATTCCACATACCTAAAGTACGCGTAAACACCATCTGTTTCCCAGTCTTTCATAACTTCTTCCGGCATCGCATCTGTAAACGGGATCTTTGTAATTCGATGCAACATAAAGAGCGCTGCATCGCCTACCTTAAAGTCTCGAACATGCGGAACTTCTCGCGGGTCCGGCATTACTCTTGTATCAGTTATTCTGGAAATGAGGCAAGGGATAGCCTTGCCTCCCTGCCTCATCAACCCATCATAAATCCGATCACCGGCAATCTTATCTTTAGTGGGCATTCTCTTCATCTCATCCAAATGAGCGCAATGTTTATCGGCATACTCCGTTGATGTTGATTTTTTCTGATCAACCAAGTTGGAGTTCTTTTCAACCCACTTTATAGACGTACAGAAGCCCAATGTAGCGATGGCAATAAAATAAGCCAACATCAATTTTATTGATATCATTTACTCCTCCATATCATTTCTGAATAACCTTCTATCACCTATCGAGGGAAAAACAATTTATATCGACCTCCATCCGGAATTAAATATATTGGTCCTTTCTTTGGGGGAAACTTCCGATCAGTAATTCTATCAGGTCTTCCGGAAAAAATGGTACCTCGTGTAGCTCCGATAACCGTGACATCTAATTGATTAGCCAGTCTCTGAGCAATTCCATTCTTTAGTCTCCCTGTCCAACATGATTTCAAAAAGACTATCTGCAGGTCAGGAAGCTCATTGACAAGTGTACCAATATTATTGTAATCGATGTTAGTGTCTGCGCCTGAGCCTGAGCCTATATGAATCTGAGTCGATGATCCATGCCCAAAAAAGATTATTCCCAAGGTGTGCGCATTTTTCTTTCGGTACGGTTCGTAAATTAAGTTATTTCGAAACCCATCAATAGTCGAAATGTTAGCCAGATGAACGAGGAATCCTTGCGACTCCAATCTCGCCTTTTCTGTGGCTGCTGCACGGTTAAGGTTATTTCCAAGATTATTTTCCCCCCTTCCCTGTTCCGCTACAAGAATGGTGAACGAAAATGTCACTGGACCCGAATAAACTAAAGTTGGATTTGATAGCATCAAGCCAATGAAGCGTTTTAATGCCTTAGTATCAGTCATATCCGACTCAATATACTTGCGTATCGCGCGCCGTGCATCATTCGCGTCATGGTTATTTTTCAACCGCGCTTGATACGCCATGAGAAATGCGACCGTTCCGCCAGCTAAGCCCTCGTATATTCGCCCATTGTCGAAGCCTCCTCCGCTAAATCCGGAGCCTCCCGGATTGAATACGTCAAATCCACCACCGCACGAACTATACTCTGCGGGACAACCTTGGGCATTTAATCCAACTGGATCCGACAAATCTATGGGGTTATTGTGAACGTAAGCAAACAAATTCAGGCTCTGCGGGTTTGTAAGACTTGTGGATCTCATTCCCATCGGATCAACAGTAGTAAACCTTGATTGACCCGAGTTGTAGGTTCGATTCACAGCATAATCGAGACCAGTATGTTCGCTTCTGTCGTACGAGGTGAATCGTTGGTTTGATGTTGCTTGAGTTTCCGCGGTTATCTCTGTTCCGAAAGGAAGGGTAGCCTGCTCCTTTGCAGTATTTAATGTAGTATCAGTAATTAATTTGGTTCCGAGTCTATCGGGATGCTGATACTCAAGCTTTTCACTCGAACCGTTCTTGGTGATTGTTGAAAGAAGACGTGTTCCGGCGTAGATGTAGCTTTTTGCCCATATTGGGTTCGTGGCCGTTTCTGTGTATTCTGCAACAACTGAACTTCCACCCCAAGCGTAGTAAGTCCTTGTTCCAGACGATTCTCTAATTAGTCGTTCGTTCGAATGAGCGAAAGTGTTTGCTTCAAGGACAGTTCCCGAATCCGTCTTGATATGGACGACTCTTCCAGCCTCATCGTATTCGAAACGTTGGAGGCTTCCATCCGGCGCCTTTCCACGCGTCATGTTTCCGGCGTGGTCGTATTCATGACCGGATGTCGTGATTCGGTTGGTGGCTGCGGCAAATGTCTGACTTGCAACTCCATCAAGTGGAATGGCTTGGCTATCCGCCGTTATTCCTGATTTCGCTGTCGTTTTCCTATTTCCATATCGATCATAAATGGTATGAAAAGGTAGGACGAGGTTGAGCGAGCTTCCCATGAATCGTTAAGATTCAAAATAGAATGGTTCGGGCTTTGCCTGCTCAACCTCGTTTTCGCCTTAGCGTGAATTGATTTGAGCGGCGGTTTGACTATGCGTATAAGCCACTTAGAGCTTGCAGTCGTAAATAAGCCGCCCTTATCGCATCGGGCCATCTTGAGCTAATAAAAGCTCGTATCAATATATGATGCTCGCTTCGGCGAACGTCAAACACCCTTAATTGGAGGTACTTAACGTTTTATGAATTTAGCAGATTTTTTTGTGCGGAACAATTATTTTAATGAGTCTCAGCTATTCCTGGGTCTTGATCTCGGAAAGAAGACTTCGCAGCTTTGTGTTCTCGATCCAAACGGCAAGGAGTTGGCCAATTTTGCTTTTGCTTCAACGGCTAAGAACTTTGTTCTTATCGCCAAAGCATTGCGTAAGAATGATCACATCGCAATGGAGGTCTCAAACCCGGCCAATGCCGTGATGGCTATCTTTAAGAAACATTCGAAGGCAAAAGCGGTTCTTTCAAATCCGCTCTTTACACGTGCGATCTCAAAGGCACGGGTGAAGTCCGACCGCGAGGATGCCCGCAAACTGGCCGACCTTAACCGGATCAATTATCTCGAGACGGTCTGGTCTCCGGATGAAGACACTCTCAGGCTAAGGCATCTGATCACCGACCGCGAGGCTTTGGTCAAACACCGCACGGCGATCAAGAATCAGGTTCATTCCGTCTTGGCCAGAAATCTGATCGAATATCAGTTTACCGATCTCTTTGGATCAGAGGGCAGGGAGTGGCTCAGGTCTTTGCTTCTGGCCGACGAACTCGATTCCTTTGAAAGAGACCGCATCTCGTTTCTATTGGGCGAGCTCGATCGTCAGAATGCCCTGACAGAAGATGTCGATAAGCTGATTGCTTCCTTTATCCATTCAAGACCGGTCTTTTCGCACCAGCTTGATCTTCTTCTTTCGATACCGGGGGTTTCTTTGGCAGTCAGTGCCACCATTTTAGCAGCCATCGGAGATATCTCCCGCTTCTCCTCAAAACGGAAGTTCGCCTGCTACTTTGGCCTGACCCAAAGAATTAAACAAACCGGCGGCAAACCTCCACGTCCCGGAAAGATATCTAAACAGGGAAACAGTTATGCCCGCTTTATGCTTATTGAAGCCGCCGAACACTTCCGGCGCTCTCCGGTCATATACAGAAATATGTATCAGCGGATCAAGAAGAAGAAGGGGCACAATGTCGCTATCGTTGCCGTTGCCAGAAGACTTGCCGAGGTAATCTATTCGATGCTTTCAAAAAACGAGGAGTTTATCTATGCACGTCCCCGTCTGATGGACGAAAAACGAGCCCGGATCAGAAAACTCGCCCGCGATAAGGCTTCTCTTAACCTCAAACGCCGTCCATCCAATACGATCATTCGCGGAACCGCTCTCAGGGGAAGAGAGTTAAAAGAAGAGATCTTTAAGAGAGCCGCCGATGAGGCCTTGAAGATCAAGGATCTGATAGGTCTCGGTAAACGCCTAAGCGACGTATCCCCGACAGGCTTTAATCCAAACAAACCCAATCATATCGATTGGCAGAAACTACTAAAGGAGGTCGCTACAACATACGCCAAAGAATTGGCGGCAAAAAAGAAAAAATCCAAAGCCCCGGCATAAAACGAAACCGGGCTAAAAAACTAAAAAAGAATCACTTCGGGGTGCGGCTGCATTATAACTATTTTATCCCGGGCATTACCGGTTTATTCAAAACGCGATACGCCGCATCCGTAGTTTCAGGCAACTTAAAAAAAAGATAGAGTTATTTGTCAATTATTGCAGTTTCTACTTTACCTTTTCATCAATAGGTGTAAGTCTCGGTTGAGACTCCTGCCGAGGCGACCGTGTAGATTCGCTCCTTGTCGCCCGATCCCATGTATGTGTAGGTGATATTCGGAGCTTCGTGGATTGTACCGTGAGAGGTATCCGCTCCAGTCTTGTCGAATGTGATTGACTGCAAACGGTTTAAGGCATCGGAGTTGTAGTTGAAGTTTGTCTTAACTCCTCTTGAATCGGTGCGTTTGATGAGATTGCTTCGGGCATCATACACAAACGCATCACTCCAAACCCCGCCCGATGTTCCGACGTAGTTTCCTGAGTCGTTGATCGTTGCGGTTTGCTCGGCGAGTTTCTGAGCCGTCATACGACCAAGAGAGTCGTACTTGAACTTCCTTGTCTGGCTTCCTTGCGTGATCTGTGTCAACTGGTCAACAGAGTCGTATGTGTAACGTGTTACCTGGTTGCCTGCTCCAAAGACACCTCCGTTTCCTGTATCTTTTGGTTCGACGACCTCTACGAGTCTTCCCCAATCATCGCTTCTCGCCCAACGCTCTCTGCCCCAGGCATCCTGGCTTCTAACAGTATTTCCGGTTGTCGTCAGCGCAGAACTCGGCTTTGTGCTTTCGTTGTAGAAAGTCTTTGAGGTTGAGTTATCGGGTGCCGTTACCTGCGTCACACGAGATTGATTGTCGTAGGCATAGGTTGTCCATTTGGTAGGAGAAGATGTTGCCGGATAGGGGTTTGAGACATGTGTTTGTCTCCCCATATCGTCATACTTCACCTTCGTCGCCGTCTCAGAACTCGTCCCCGTAAGAAGCTTTGATGTCTGAGGCTGTCCTCGCCCGTTTACGATCGAGGTGCTCTGGCTGACTATGGTGTTGTTTGAAAGCTTCGCCGTCTGCTTCGTCGTTAAAGTATTCGGGAAGTACTCGTAAACGGTCTTTCCGCCTGTTGAGAGCGTAACCTGCGTCGGTCTGCCGATCGTGTCGTATGCCGCGGTTGTTACTCTGCCGTTGTAGTCCGTCGATGTCTTAACCAGCCCGGTATTAAAGTCATAGGTCGCAGACGCTGTATTGTGAACCGACCCGGTAGGCGCACCTCTCCTTACGCTCGCCGGATAGGCGTACTTGTACGTAGAGTTGTAGGTTGTCGTCATCTGCTGACAGCAGTTCGTCGTTGCCGTCAGATTGTTGCCAAGAACGTCATATGTGTAGTCGTAATCAATATAGCCCGTCAGATTCGAGGCTTTTGAATAGACTCGTGTCTTTGTAACGTTTCCGCGCTTCTTTGTATATGACGAGGAGTTGTAAGCAGTATCGAAGTTACTTACACCGGTTCTGGTGGTCATTGTCCCCGCATCGTATGTAAAGTCTGTGCGATTTTGGCGCACATTGGACGCATTTCTGACCTCGGTTGTCTTTGGAAGACTGAAGATGTGCAGACCGCTCATCCACTTCGAACCCGAATACGTGCCGCGATATGTGGCTGAGTTTTCGTAGGTTGTGTAGCTCTTCCGCAAGAGATTGTTTGAATAGCCGTATTCATATGCCCATGTGACCTGGTTGTAATAGGTGCCGTATGTGAAGGTCTGCTTTTTCGTCTGATTCTTCTCGTCGGTCGAGAGGATCTGTGTCACACGAGGGGCGGTATTGTAGCCTTGTGCCCAGGTCATCTCCTGTTTGGAAAGAACTGCATTTGTCGGAGAGAGGAACTCCGTCTTGTAGAGCATCCCGTCGTTCCAGGTTGTGTTGTTGTAGGAATAGGTCTTGTTCTTTGTGCCGTTTGGCAGTGTGATCGTCGTCGTACGGGGGTTAGCAGTATTGTTTACAGAGTAGCTTGTTACAGCCGTACCCGTATCCGATCCGTGCCAGCTCTCAGTCTTGGTTGTGTATTTCGGCGCATCGGTCAGATTGGACGCACTTGCAGGATAGTTATAGACCGTCTGCGTACTCATCGTCCCCTTTGTTGCCGAGCCTTCAGCCGTACTTGTGCCTGAAGACGTCATAGAGCGGTTCATCATCACCTTTTTGATCATCCCGTATGATGAATAGGAATCGGAATCTCCAAACCAGTAGCCCGTGTTTGTAACCGGGTAGTAGATCGCCTTGATCTGATAAGGCGAGTTGTCTCTTACGCCTTTTGTAAGACCTGAAAAGGTCGCGTTCATCGTCTTTTGGACATAATGCAGACGCACGTATGTCTGGGTGGTGCCGTTATAACCCGGTCCCTGTATGTTTATCAGTCTGCCGTTTTGGTATTTGAACGTGATTACGCGACCGAGTGTGTCTGTGATCGTGTTGATCTTTGGTCCCTTGTTCCCTACGTATGTGATCGTGATGTAGTTGCCGTTAGCATCCTTGATCTGCGTCGGGTAGATCACACCGTCTTCAGGCGCACCGTATGTGACTTTTGTGCCGTCAGGAAAGTGTGCCGTTCCCGAAACGATCCCGCTTGAAGTCCTTGAGACGATGTAGTCGATAAACGATCCGTCCGTGGTTCTGCCGTAATAGGTTGTGTTTGAACCCGAGCCGACTATCTCGCCGTCGTAGGAATGGCGGGTACCGTTCGGGTCTTCGAGCATAGCTCCGCCCGTCGTGTCCATATCCAGAATCTTCCCAAAGCCTATGTCCCAGCCCGGTGCGGGTGCGCCTTTGTCGATATCGTAGATAATCTCCGAGCCGTCTTTGTGCCACAGAAGGGAGTTGTAGTTTAAAGAGAGATTTACATCGAGACCGTTTCTTCCCGGTAAAGATGCAACTGGCGCCGAGAAGCCGAAGTTGCCCGAGCCTGCCCCGGTCGTCCCCTGATTCGGGGGCGTTCCAACTTGTTTGCCTGCATCGTCTGCAGTCTCGTGGTTGTCATTGTCCCAATCAGGATTGGGTCCCGATGAACCGATTGTGAAGTTGTAAAGACTCGGACCCGTCTGCTGCATTGTAAAGAGTTCGTCAACCGCGTAAGCGTAGAGCGTGTGTTGCTGCCCGTCGTGATAAGTCGTGGGAATCGCTATACTCCAGCTGCAGGAGCTCGCCGTACAGACGCTTGTTCCGATAAGCGTCCCTGTCCACATGTCGCCATCGACATAGAGCAAAAGTTCGGCATAATAGCTTCCGCCAATTGGAATGCTGCCTTTTTCGGATTTTTCGCTGGATTTCGGGTTTGCCAAGCGTTTTGTATATTTTGCATTCTTGTATTGAACCTTATCTTGGCGTCTCGTCTCTGCCTTCGCCATCCAGCCTCCGCCTCCGCCCCCGCCGGAGTAATAGAAACCATTAACCGTTCCATAGGCATTATTGCTTGAATCGACTCCCGTAATGCTCTGCGCCCGTACGGGGGCTTTCTTTAGTTCTCTTTTTGCCGCGGATTTTGCGGATTTACGTGATTTGCTGTACGCAATTCGTTTCTCCTCTTTTATTCGTGCTGATTCGCGTGATTCGCGGACGTCTTTTTCCTCATTCTTCCCATAGGAAGCTCCCACAAATCTCACTTGTCCCTTTTCACTTCTTCTTTCTGCCAACTGCTTACTGCTTACTGCTGACTGCGTTGCCTGCCTGAGTCTTCTGAGTCTTTCTTCCCGTCTCTGCTGCTTTCTTTTTCTTTGAGCTGCGCGCTTTCCATCCTGCTCTTCGTCCCAACGTTTGAGTCCAGCCTTATCCGCTTTTCGCATTCGAGAGGAGTTTTTGAGCGAAGCAGTGCGTCCTGCTTTCATCCCCTTTTTGGCATCCAATACTTCTTTTCTAACTTCTTTGCGGATTCTCCTTTCCAGATTTCCAGCTTTTGCTTCGGCTTCCTCAACCTCGTCCGCCATAAGCTCTTTCATCGCGCGGTATTCCACATCTTCCCGCACTACGACCATTACGTCGCCAATCACTCCTGCCCCTCTCGCCTTTACCCGATAGGCTCCCGGCTCAGCGTCCTTGAACACCCCCTTTTCAATACTTGCATCAACGGGATTGCCATTTTTGAAGTCTTCTACCTTCCAATCAAACTCCACTCCCTGAACGGCGTTGCCTCTGCCGTCCCGGGCGATCGCGCTCAAAACAAGCTCGTCACCCTCAAGGATCGCGCTCGGTCCCGGCGCAATCTCAACCTTCGCCACAGCTTGCTTCTTCGTGCCGCTGCCTTTCGCTCTTAGCCTGTAAAAGAGACCAAACAGAGGATTATATGAACTGAGATTTTCGAACGAACCAAAGCTTGAGATAAACGAATACCTTACGTCCTGTGAAAACTCTCCAGCCGATACCGCAATCACATTCGGCGCAGCAGGATTCGATGTCACCAGCAAACTCATGATCATCAGAATCGAGAAAGCTCTAGTGATTAGTGATTGGTGATTGGTAATTTGTGATTGGGTTTTGGCAGTTCGCTTTTTAGCTTTCTGCCTTCTTACCTTTCGTGCCCTTTCGTGTGTTTCGCGGGAAGTTCTTCTTTCCCGATTCGTGTCGATTCGCGTAGATTCGCGGGCAACTTCCGTCTTCTCACTTCTGCCTTCTTCATTCTTCCTTGCTTTTAGGTTTGTCATTTTTGGTCTCTCCTCGAGTTATTCGTATTCAAGCTGTCGGCTTTTCGTTTTACTACTTTCAATTAACGGCTCAACATCAGCAGCAAACTGATAAATGTCGAGTGCTAAATGTCCATGCTTCGTGGAGTGACTTTCTGACTGATCGGATTGCCGGATTTCCCGGCCTCCCGGACTTTAAAATGAAAGGACACATCTCATTTGCATCAACGGACATTGGTTTCTCATTTGGAGAACTTCCAATGTCTTCGACACAAAAGGATATGTTCTTGAAATGCTAAATGTGTGGTATAGCAGTCAAGCGCGCTCTTTGTGCCGAAGACATATATCGTTTGTGTTTGGTTTCTGTCCCTCCGGGCATTTTCAGCTGCCCCTTACCGAGGTTTCACCAAACTCAAATCTCCGGTTATTTTCAAAATATCTTTGTTTTCAATTCCTGGATCCTTTAACGCATTACATTCAAGTGCCAGATCTGCATACATCCTCTTAAGCTTACTGTTTTCTGCTTCGAGTTCTTTCAGCCTCTTGATATCCGCCGCTTCTCCGTTTGGACTTGGTTCTACAACATCGCGCAACTGTCCCTGCGCGTTATAGCGTCCCCATCGTTCTCGTCCCCATTGATCGGCGACTCTTATAGTTTGCCCCGATGCCGCCGGCGCCGAACTCGGTGTTTTGTCGTTTCATTGTAAAACGCCTGTGAATAGCTTCCGTCGGGCTCCTGAACCTTAGTCGTTCTCCCTTGTATATCGTAGAAATTCTCCGTCCAACGCAGCGTTTAACAGTTAATGAGAAGTAGATTAATGTCCCTTAAAAAATTTTCTGATTGTCCTTTGCCCGACAGCTCGTGCAAGTTCACGAGTTACTGCTTTTGAATCTCCTCCCCAAACTCCCGCATACACTTTTCCAGTAACCTTTTTTTCGTATAAGATATTATCGGTCGCTATATCAACAAATTTGATTTGTGCTACTAGTTTAGTTGAACCAAAAACTCCTGATAAATATCTTGCCGCTCTACTACCTGGCTTATATTTGATGATCGTTCCGCTCAAACGAACCCTAGGTTTAGACTTTTGGTTTGGTTCATTTTCAGAATTGGCAAAAGTTTCACTAGAATCTTCAGGATTGATTTTTTCACCCTCAACATTTTCCGATTCTTCCTCTTTGTTGATATTTTGATTTTCTAACGAGACTTGTTTAAATTGCTTATATTTTTTCAATTCATCGACAATTTCTGCCATCAAAACATCTATTGAACTCTCAGGAAATTTAATACCTTCCTTAATGTCAAATTTGGCTACTGTTATATTTTCGTATTTCCCTTTCGGTATCTTATTGTTTTGCTTTTGGGCTAAAACACCAGCACCCCCTAATAAGCAAAAAACCAAAGAGACGGTAATTTTGTAAGTAAGATATTTCATATCTTTGAAGTGGTTCCCTTAAACAGAACACTTTTTCTCCACATTCTTTCTTGTTTTCGAACGCCTTCGGGAATATATATTCGGGCGTTGAATGGAGGTGTTTCGATTGTAGCGGATTCGATGTAATCGAAAATATCCTGTTTTTAGCCCCGCACGCGTTGCGTGATTGCGCTCGTTTGTCTGTTCGTACTTCCTGCCTCCTGAAAAATCTTTCGACCTCCGCGTTGTCCCAGCGTTCACCGCGGCGCAAAACTCCCTGTTTTCTTCTCCAGAATAACTCCGTCTTTTTTCAATGTGTCATATATCTCACCAGAACAAAGTGATGTAAAATCCCTAGTGACGCCGCGCCGTCTCCGTAAACCTTCCCCCAACCCAAACTTTGCCGCTTCCAACTTAATTCGACAGTATTTATTTTTCTCTTCCTTCTCATTTTCTCCACCTCGTTTTAACTTTTTATTAGTCTAACAAGGTGTCCTGTTTTACGGCGCCACTTCACTTTCCTTTTTGTGATTAATCGTTAAATATCCAAGCAATAAAGCCTAATACAGTTACAACACCAACAATAATCCAAGCAACTTGCTTTCCAGTCAAATTATTTCTACCCTTTATTTGTTTCACCTGTGGGTATGGAATTTCAACGGCTTTTTTAGTTTTCGAGTTGATTACGACAAATTTATCTGTTTCAATTTTGCTTACGTATCCTTTAATCTTCTTTTTATTTTTTAGCCTTACCTTAATTCGAGCCTCAGTTCCAGTGCCAAGTTTCACTATCGCCGCTTTGAGTTTGGCTATTTTTTCAGGATTTGCCTTAACCGTGTTGTTTAATGGCAATCCCACAATTAAAATTAGTAAAATATATAAAGTAATCTTCTTACACATCTTCGTTCCTCCTCAAAAAATAATTATAATTATAATCCTAAAAAATAGGATAGTATGACAGTTATAAAACTATCATAATACCTTACACTCTTTGCTAGCTTTGTAGCCTAAACTTAATAATTCTAAATGTAAACGCAATTAAGGCAATCGATCTGAAAGGGCTTGCCCGAGGGTTTCTTGAACGACTAAACAAAACTCTTCGCATAAAGATTAAATCCTCCTTTAACTTAGCTCTGGCACGCTCTTTAGGGTCAGTAATTTCACGATTGATTCTTTCCATTGCTAAGTCATGCGCTTTACAGGCTGCATCTAAATCATCTATAGGTGTTTCATTTGCTTGGGGTCCATCAGTACCATACTTAGGTGAGCAAAAGAAGCCATAAATAGCTGCAACTCCTGATAAGCCACGTCCAAACAATGCTTGCCCCAAATATTTAAAACCCTTGCCTAGACCTCTAAAGAGTCCTTTCCAAAAACCATGCTCTCTAATTTCAGATTTAACAGATTCTATCACTACGCCAACTGCACCATCGATAAATGCCTGGATATACAAAAGTCCAAGTGCTTTTGCAAAAGGCGCAAGTGCTTTTGCAAAAGCCGCAATAGCCCCCAGGACACTTTTGGCAGCCAATGCCGCCGCAAATCCAGCCCCAACCCCGGAAGCAAATAGAAATGCAAGGTAAGCAATCGTTCCTATTGTTTCAATAATTGGTCCAATAACAGGTATTTGTCCAATTAGCCTGAGGATTTTAAGGACTCCACTAACTACTGTGGTTACAGCCGCTAAAATGGCTTTCCCAATGGCTTTGAGTATTTTGCCTATCCATTTAAACAATTTCCCAAAAAACAGCCCATCTGGATCAGTGTGATTAATTGGGTCATTTGCACAATAAGTATAAAGATTCAAAGTCTGCGGGGATTCAAGCATACTTGCTTTAATCCCGATTGGGTCAACTTGTGTAAATCTCCCTTGCTTAGAATCGTAGGTTCTATTTATTGCATAATCTAGGCCTGTCGCAGAACTTCTATCATAGCTTGTAAAAAGTTTACTCTGAGATGTTGTTGATTCAGCATTTACAGTTGTTCCAAATGGAAGCGCAGTTTGTTCTCCACTTGTTCCCGTTGTTGGATTAGTTACTATTTTCGTTCCTAATCTGTCAGGATGGTTATATTCAGTCGTTTCTGTACTTCCTGATTTACTTATAGTTGAAAGAAGATTATCTTCAAGATAGATGTAACTTTTTGTCCAAGTTGGAACATTGGCTGTGAATTCTATATATTCGGCTTGATTTCCCGAATAAACTGTTTTCTTGTTACTTAAGTAATCCTGAGAAGTTAATCTTTCATTATTTGAACCATATTCAAAAGATTGTAGATTCGTCCCATTATCTCGTTTTACATATTTCAAGCGATTTGCCGCATCATATTCAAATTTTATCCAACTCGTTCCATCTTTATCTTTGGCTCTCGTTTGATTTCCCGCCACATCATATTGAAATCCTGCTGTCGTAATTCGATTGTTTATCGCATTAAATGCCAAACTTCCTAAACCATCTCTAGGCATTGCCGAACTATCTGCCGCATTTCCCGTCGCGGCAACATTTGTTCTGTTTCCATATCGGTCGTATGTGTAGGTTTGAGTAGAAAGATTTGCTCCTCCTTTCATCTTGGTTAATCTTCCAACTGCATCATATTCATATTCGCGATTCCTTTTGCTGTCCAAATTATTGGTAATTTTGGTCAGATGTCCTGTTTTACCATTTAACGTTCCCTTGCTGTTTAGGCGTTGGTAATCATAGCTTAAATCAAGCAATTTCAAGCCACCTTTTTCAACCTTCTGATTTGTTATCAATCCCGTTTTGTCATTATAAGCATAGGTTTCCGATATCTGATTTGCTCCCGTTGGTCCAACCTTCATTGAAGTAATTTGGTCAGAAGGATTATAGGCGATATTTCCAGCCTGTTGTTGTCCGCCGATAGTAATATTGTTTAATCGACTAGCAATATCATATGTATATTTAACAATCTTACGCGGATTGCCCGACATTCCATATTGCTTCGGATAACGAACTTCTTTAACCCGACTGAGCGTATCGTAAATATAACTCGTTTCCATCGGATAGTTTGGTTTTGATGTGAATGTTAACTTGTGATTACTAACACGGCTTTCAACATCATATGTATAATCTTCAGATGAAAAACCGCTTGTTGTAACTTTTTTTACCCGAGTTTTATCGCCCATCGTCATGTATTCATAACTAACATTTGGGGCTGAATGAACTGTTATAGAAGTATCGCGAGGTCCTGAAAGATCGTATGTGATGGACTGAACACGATTTAAGGGATCATCAGAACCGCTAATCTGATAAGAATAATTTATTTTTACTCCTCTAGCATCAGTTTTTTGGACTAAATTTGACCTATCATCATAGAAAAATGCACCGCTCCAAATTGCTCCTGCTCCACCTAAGCCGACATATGTTCCAGCATTGTTAATAGTAGCACTTTGTTCAGCCAGTTTTTGGTGTGTCAATCGACCTAGTGAGTCATACTTGAATTTTCTAAGTTGACTTCCTTGGTTTGTTTGGGTAAGCCTCCCAAGAGGATCATACGTATATTTTGATGAAAGATTGCCTGAACTAAACACTGAGCCATTTCCATTTGGATTTGGTTCAACAACTTCAGCCAATTTTTTTTGAGCATCATAGCGTCCCCAACGTTCGCGTCCCCATTGGTCAACTATTCTCGTTGTTTGCCCGGATGTGCTAGATGCAGAACTAGGTTTTGTTGTCTCATTATAAAACAACTGTGCATAGCTACCATCAGGGTCTTGAATTTTTATTTTTCTACGTTGGATATCGTAAAAGATCTCTGTCCATTGAGGGGTTTGTCCGGTTCTATAGGGTCTAGTTTGTTTCCAAATTTGTCCCATGTTTTTATATTTGATTTCAACTTTATCCCAAATATTGTTTGCTCCTAAGGTTTCCTCTTTTATAGCCTGTCCTTTTCCATTTAAATGTTGAATATGTTTACTGGCTAGAACGCCATTTGATTCACGTTTTTCGGTCGTAATTGTCATTGCCAAGGGATCGTGTGTTGTTTGCGTATAAGACCCTGTTGAAGATGTTGAAATTGTTGGTCGTAGGGTATTTACATTATAAGACTCAAAAGAAACCCTTCCATTAGAATCCGTTTTTTGTTTTACCAAGCCAGTATTAAAATCATATACGACACTCATTGTGTTTTGCTGTGCTGAATTTGTAGGAGAACCATTCGTTTGAGAGATAGGATATGCGTATTGATTGCTGACATTGTATGTGTATTTTTTTATCTCGCAACACGAACTTGAAGACTCAACTAAATTGCCCGTAATATCATATTTCCTCGTTTCTGAAATTGCCCCTGTCAAACTTTGGGCATTTTCGTAGGTTGTAATTTTGGTTACGTTCCCTCTGAAAACGGTATTCGGGTCATAGACACTTATCTGATTCCATTGAACACATTCGTTGCAGGTTCTTTGACGAGGAGGACACCCGGGAATAGGTGCCCATTGCAGACATATATTTCCGCTTGTTGTTTGAGTCGTGTAGGGGTCGGTTTCCTCTTGATGCTTGATCACGCCAGTAGCCGGCGCGAGATTATGGTTTGAAGTTCCATTTAGCACGACATTATTGTCATATTCATAAACTTTTTTAGAATATCTAGTGCTACCCTTCTTAATTTCGGTAGATTTTACAAGATTAAAAATATGATTATCTGTATAAGATGTACTGTTTTCATATGTATTCACAGTTTCTCTTAAAACAGTTGTTCCATTATAATCGTACTTTTTTTCAGAAATAATTTGATTGTATTTTGAACCATAGGTCTTGACTGTTTTCAACTTTTGCCCTTTTTCGTCAGTTGCTTCCATAATGGTTGGGCGTGGGGAATTATAGTCCCCTTGTTGCCACGTGACTTCTGATTTACCGATTACCGCGTTGCTTGCGTTCAGTGTTTCGTCCTTATAAATCAACCCGTCATTCCATTGTCCCGGCGCGTAATACATATACTGCTTACTCTTCAAACCGTTAGGCTGCATAACAGTAACTGTTCTGGGATTTGCGTTGAGATTTGTCGAATAGGTTGTAACGGCAGCAGCCGTATCCATACCCGCCCATGTTTCGGTAAGAGTTGTGTAGGTCGGAGCGTCTGTAAGCGAATAATTTGCGGTAGCAGGATAGTTGTAAACTGCCTGTTTGCTCATCAGACCGGCAGTTACATTTCCCTGATTTGTATTTGTTCCGGTTGAGGTCATTCCGCGCATTTTCTTGACCTTTTTGATCATTCCGTAAGAAGAGTATGAGTCAGAATCGTTAAACCAATAGCCCGTATTTGTTCCGGGATAATAGATTGAGTCAATAACAGTAGGCGTGTTAGTTGCGGTATTGGTTGTCAATCCCGAAAAGCCCGTGCTTAAGGTCATAGTTTTATAATGAAGACGTACTGCGGTTCTTGTCCCACTCCCAAATTTCGGAACTGTTACCGAAACGAGGCGATTTGTAGAGTCGTAGTTAAAGGTTATAACTCTTCCCATTGTGTCCGTTATGGTAGAGATCTCAGGTGCCCTGGCGCTGCGATATGAAATCGAAATGTAATTTCCGTTTGCATCGGTAATGCGGGTTGGATAAGCCTGTTGCCCGGAGAAAGCCCCGCTCTGATAATAGCTGCCGTAATCTATAACAGTGCCATTTGGCAGTTTCGCGCTTCCGTATAAAGAGCTACCTGTTGAACTTGAATAGTGTTGGCATTCGTAATCGATAAAAGTTCCGTCGCTGGTATTTCCGTCAAAATCTACCCATGTCGAGCTTCCTGTTGAGGAGGTTACAGTTCCCGTGTATCCATGTCGCGTCCCATTGGCATCAGCCATCATACAGCCGCCGCTTGTACCTACATAGACGAGTTTTCCAAACCCCAATGTCCAGCCCGGAGCAGGATAACCCTTATCAGCATCATAGATCATTTCAGTGCCGTCTTTATTCCAAAGTTTAGAGTTGTAATAAAGAGATAAGTTTATGTCGATCCCACGACCGGGAAGCGCAACCACAGGCGCCGAGAATTGAAAGTTTCCATTGCCTGCGCCAGCATCAGGAGACGTGCCTGGAGGGTTTCCGACTTGTTGATCAGGATCGTCTGCGATCCACCAATTATTTTCATCCCAACCGTCCTCATCCGCAGGTCTGCGTCTCATTTTTACAGAAGCTGCCTTACTTTCAGATTCAATTGCATTTGGGCCACTCGGTTTTTCTTCCGATTCACTTAGCCATGAAATTATATTTGAAATGCTGGAGCTTTGTTCGTTTTTCTTCTTTTGTTTCTTTTTCTTATATTTTTTCCTTGATGAAATATCGACGGACTTGAATTTGTTTTCAAGCTTTATTTTTTCAGCTTCCGCCAGATTTCCTTTCTTTTTCTCTTTTTTTAGACGCTTGAGTTCCAGGTAAGCTTCGTTTCTTTCGACTTTGACGGTTACTTGGGCTTTTTGTCCTTGAGCACTTGCTGTAATTGCAAATTCGCCTGAAGATCGCGCCTTAAAGCGTCCGTTAGGAATTCTAAGCTGCTCCGCTTTTTTTCGATTGAGTTTTTTGGCAGTCCACTCAAATTTTATTCCATTAACTGGTTCGCCGTTTGATGAATATCCGATTGCACTAAAATCCATTCTTTGCCCCTGATGAAGAACTAAATCGCCTTCGGGCTGAATCTTTATACTCGCTATTCTTTGCTGACGCCTTTTCTTACCGCTGTCTTTTCCTTTCAGACGGTAATACAGACCAAACACAGGATTGTATGAATTGAGATTCTGAATCGAACCAAAGTTAGAAAGAAACGAATAGCGTACATCCTGACCAAACTCTCCTGCCGATGCATAGACAATCCCCGGAGCAGCCGGATTCGACGTCACCAGCAGACTCATGATCATCAGCGTCGAGACAAATCTAGTGATTAGTGATTGGTTGTTGGTAATTGGTAATTGGGTTTTGGCTGTTCGCTTTTTAGCTTTCTGCCTTCTTACCTTTCGTGCCCTTTCGTGTGTTTCGCGGGTAACTTCTTCTTCCCCATTCGCGCCGATTCGCGTAGATTCGCGGGCAACTTCCGTCTTCTCACTTCTACCTTCTTCATTCTCGCTTCTTACTTTTCGGTTTGTCATTTTTGGTCTCTCCTCGAGTTATTCGTGTTCAAGCTGTCGGCTTTTCGTTTTACTACTTTCAATTAACGGCTCAACATCATCGGTAAACTGATAAATGTTGAGTGCTAAATGTCCATGCTTCGTGGAGTGACTTTCTGACTGATCGGACTGCCGGTTTTTCCGGCCTCCCGGACTTTAAAATGAAAAGACACATCTCATTCGCATCAACGGACATTGGTTTCTCATTTGGAAAATTTCCAATGTCTTCGACACAAAAGGATGTGTTCCTGAAATGCTAAATGTGTGGTATAGCAGTCAAGCACGCTCTTTGTGCCGAAGACATATATCGTTTGTGTTTGGTTTCCGTTCCTCCAGGCATTTTCAGCTGCCATTTACCGAGGTTTCACCAAACTCAAATCTCCGGTTATTTTCAAAATATCTTTGTTTTCAATTCCTGCTTCTTACGGATTCCCGATCCGATAAGGGAGAAGCAATATAGCATGTGTGGAAGAGCGTTGTAAGAATGAAACGATATTCCATTCTCCCCTAGCCTTATCTATTCAAGTTTTCAAATGTCTCCGGGCACAAAAAATCACCGCAAAGCTTTGACCTCTATCTTTAGTCAAAAACTTTCGGTGTCGTCCAGTGAGCGATTTCTTATAGCAGGGAGCCATGAGAATTATTTCCTTGCTTCTTATGAGACTCTTTTTGAGAGTGGGGCACTTCTAAAGAAGCGATCTAAAAATCAAAAATTCAATAAACTTGCTAAGATGCTTAGAACCGTATTCTATTTTTTTATGTTTTGTCAAGAAAAAAAAATAGTTTTATAAAATAAGAATTTGTAATGTTGTTTTCCCGCTCTCATAACCAAAACCAAATCAGACATTTACACTTCTTTTTCAAAGCAGCTCTTTATTTTCTTAACACAGAAATAGATATGGCGAGATCGGAAAAGGTTGCTTTGGGTGGTTTGCTTTTGAAAAGAAACATATAAGAAATGGTTTGATAGAAGTTATTTTCTACGAAAAGCTTCCCGTTAATAAATTCGTTTTGGTGAGAGAGTTTCCCAATAGCTCATTTTAAAATGCGAAAATCTTGACAGAGGGCTGTTTGATTGAGATATTAGTCGGGAAAGGAAAAGAGCCTGTAAATTTACAGCTGAAACTATAAACCTACAGACTCTTTTTAATATAGAATCTTCGGCACAAAGAGCGCCTTGATTGCTATACCACACGAATAGCATATTAACGCATCCAAAGTGCCGAAGGCAAGTGTTTTTTGATTTTGCCGAAAGGAAACGGAAGGTTGGGAGAACATTTTCTTTGTCGATTCCTATAGGCACTTGTAAACGGATGTGTTTTTTGCGTTTAGAATATCTGCTCATCCTGCTACTTGGCGCCTTATAGATCGATAGAAAAGAGATACTCCTTGAAATTGTTTCCTTTTCTCGCGGAGGAAGTAAGAAATGACGTATGCACTCTTCAATCGATCTTTGTTTTATAGAGTTTGTGGTTTTCTGGAAAGTGAAAACAAGCGAACTCGTATTTTCTCCAAAAGTCTATTGGTTCCTGCTCTGATCTCTTTTATCTGTATCTCTTTTTATACTCCTGTTTATTCTCAGTATAGCTACCAGCAGGAGTATCCAAGCAACTACACTCGACGTAATGCATTTCAACAGGAGATCGCGCGGCTGGAGATAACGGTTGAACGGAAAGGGAGCATGCCGCTACCGATTTCTCTTGTTCCACGTGTTCAGAGGAATGATCTTTTGCGTGTAAAGATGCTCGACGAGCCGATCAACGGCATCCGACCTGAAGAAAGTTTCTGGGATTGGACTTTCGTCGTCGCCTTCGTCAATCCTTCCCGCAATGAGGTTGAAGAGGAATCCGTTTCGCGAGAGATACGTTTTAAGCGCGACGGCTGGTATCGGGAGCATCTCTTTAAGGTTCCATACGATTCTCAGCCGGTTTTCTTTCTCTACCCAAAGGGCAAATACCGCAAAAAGATCAGAAAACTGATCAACAAGAACTTTAGTCAGATAAAGAAGATCGGCGAAAAGACGCTTGAGATCGCAGGAGCCTATGCTCAGATAGGCATCTTCTTAAACGAACTCCAGAGGACGATCAATCAGAACCCCTACGGGTTTAATGGCTACGGTGGAGGCTACAACAACTACGGTACGGGAAGCCCATTCGGTGAGCAGTTTATAAAGAATCAGATCGTTGAGCGGCTTGCGCAAAGTTTTAATATCACTTTGCCTTCATGCTGGAGAAACGGCAGCTATACACAGGCAAACGACTTTGTAGGTCGTGCTCAATGCGTAGCTAAAAATGTGCGTCTTGAAGACTTTGACTTTAGTGTCAGCCGTATATTGCAGCAGGGAGGGCTCCTCGCTGCGACGAAACTCGTTGAAAAATATCCGCAGCTTGCGTACTGGATCAACGTCGCTGCAGCTGCCGCCGATCTGATCCTAAAGATTCTAAAGAAAACGCCGCTTCGGGTTGTGCCGACAATGGCTCAGGCTCGCCAAAACGATCAGAACAACTATAATCAATATAATAACTACAACAACGAACAGCCCCGGCGTCTGATGCCGATACAGCAGAAGATAAGTCTTTTTGCAGAAAAGCCTCCGACCGATAGTAGTTTTGTTACAGCCTTTCCGATCGTTCTGCACAAATGGCAGGCTGAACCGGATCCGGAGGTTATCAATCTACCCGTTCCTTCTCTTTTAGAGCCCTGTCTGCACATGGGACAAAACATCATTAAGAACACAGACCTTTCGTATGACTGGCTGAGAGACCCCTTTGCGAGAGATTTTAAGCTAATCATGAGTGCTGAAAACGGTTTCTCAAGAGAATTTTATCTGACGAAGAATATGGGACTTTCAGGCTGGATGCTCAATCTCAACCCGCAAGATGTGCAGGCTTTCCCAAAGGTAAAGATGAATCTCGAGGCTAAGATCGTAGCAACACGCGGTTTCAATCAGATAGAGAGCAAGAAGTTCTCGATTCCTATCTCGGGAGGAGGACAATGGGAAATCGTCCCCGAATCCATAGGTGAGTTTTCGGTCGGAGGACAAA
This sequence comes from Aridibacter sp., assembly GCA_965216195.1. Taxonomy (GTDB): domain Bacteria; phylum Acidobacteriota; class Blastocatellia; order Pyrinomonadales; family Pyrinomonadaceae; genus Aridibacter. The sequence goes on from OZ244151.1 coordinate 2,714,587, forward strand.
GACGCGTTTTTATAAGGAACACACAAGGCAGCTGCATGTGTCTCCAATCGGTTAAGTACAGACCTTCTTTTGGAGGCGAGTTTACCTTTGTTGCAAACTCGGTTTCCAATCCTTTGAGATTTAATGAAATGGGGACCTTAGCCTGGTTTGATATAGACACGACCCATTTTCAACCCGGGCAAGGGACATTAGAGTTCAGGGCCTACGGTAATAATCAACAGCCGCAGCAAACCCAAATCAATCTGTTTCCAAGTCCTCCTGAGATCGAAAGGCTTGGTGTCCACAAGGGAGATAAGAGGATAACGATTGAAGGACAGAGAGTAGATCAAATCACCATGGTAACCGTCAACGGAAAAACAGCTCAACCTGCTATTGAAAACAATCAAAGTCAAAACAATGGAAATAACAATAGCCCCAATCAAAGAACCTTTGTCTTTCAGAATCCTTCCGATCTTATTCTTTCAAAGAGGGTCACAATCGAAATGACACTTCAGGGGAACCGCACCTACAAATATCCTCAAAGCTTCGAAGTGCTTCCGGCAAGACCTGCAATCGAGACAAACGAAAAACGGGAGATAGAGGCAGTTGTTGTGGATACAGCTAAAAGCAGAACACACGGGTTTGATCTGAGTAAATACCCGGTTGTTCCTGTTGACACACAAAAGATGACGGTTGCTGTGAAATCAACGCTGGCTGATTATTCGTTCAAACGGGAAAACTTACTGATTGAAACAAGAATCGAAAATGGACAGGTTGGGCAGGAAGCGCTTCCGCAATCGACGTTTGAGGTTCTCGATACTTTCAATCTGAGGATAGGTTTTCAGTTTAATGAGCAGAATCAGCAGTTTCTTGCGGGAAGACGTCTGCAGTTCAGAATCAAAGACAGACAAAGGGGCGATTCCGACTGGTACACGATCAGGCAGACTTTTGTAAGGATCCCCAGGATTGACTCAATCATCTGTAGAGGTCAGGAATGCAAGATCGCAGGAACCGGACTCGATTATATCGGACAGGTTTCGACAGACGGAGGCAACATCTGGCAGCCACCCTTGCAGGTGCAGCCGACTCCGGACGGCAAGTCGTTTATGTCGATAAACGGAGTAAAAGCTAAGAATCTTCTCAGAATTAGGCTTAGAGACTTTCCTAATACCGAGGGACTCCCCATTGGAAGATAATCCATAAACATCAAGATCGACCGCTCAATCCCCTGAGTGGTCGTTCCCCGTATTTATGAGAGGTACGGGGGAAAACGGGAGCTGCTCGATAGGGAGTCAGGCAGCTCCCGGTTTCTTTAAGAAATTACTAAAATTATACATCCAAAGCCCCGGCTGCTTCTGCCCGGAAGCGGCCGTTTCCTCCCTTTGTATGTCTTCCCGCGTGGGTTGAAGCCTGGGAGGAAGATAGAAGCCATCTGCTTTGAGAGGGACGGTCCTTCTTTTCGTCACCCCCTCGCCTTACATCTACAAAAACCGACCAAGAGCCTGAATTGTATGAAAATATTTTCGGACTTTTTCTAAAGAGATGTCGCGTTAATAAGTAATAGACTCGGATCTAGTAAGGTTTGGAATTGAAACTAAAGTCAAACAATACGGACAAATATCGAATGTCCAAAGTTTTGATGAGGTTCGATTCAAACGAATGGAGCAAACAACTGAATACGTTGAAGGGTGGCTTAGTGCTCTTTTCGGCTGGTAAAAACTTGGCGCCGCGTAAAGCAGACGCACGTATGTTTGCGTTGAGTAGTGTTCAATATTCGGGTAGCTTACGTGGCTGCCGTTAGCAAAAAAGAACGATTCACGATCCATTCAACAACTGTAGAAGGCCCTTCAACAAGTGTTTAAACCCATATTTTAAAGGCTCTTGTTGTAACCAGGAACTGAACGATTCCCGCTTAAATGTCGCGTTAATGGGTAGAGGCACAATTATTTCTAACGAATCGGGCGAGTAATCAGGAGTTGTAATAAATTCCTGCTAATTCTCAGTAGATACATCAGGATCAAAAACATGAAGCTATTACTTCCACTAGTAGTCTGTATCTTTGCAATATCTAGTTCTGCGCAAACTGCAAGAGTAATCTCTGAAAACGCAAACCTTAGGGGCACACCTAAAACAAGTGGCAAGATAGTTGATACTTTACCTGAATTCACTAATCTCGAAATCATAAAACAAAAGGGGGTTTGGTTTCTTGTTCAAGCGTCTGAATATGTCGGATGGATACACGGAAACACGATTAGACTGACCGAAACGTCGACTAAGATTGATCGGTTGAGCGTATTCCCAAGTCCTTCAAGAAGAACCAGGAAACCAAGCCGGACAAGAAAACGTAAGCGAAGCCGCGCTAATCGTAGCTATATTCGGGGTCCGCGCGGAGGTTGTTACTACATCAATCGCAATGGAAACAAGACTTACGTGAGTAGGAGTCTTTGCAAATGAGAAAATGTAAATCATAGGAGATATGGAAAATGTGTTACTTACTAATGTTCATATTTGCCACCTCCCCGTAGGTTAAAAAAATGGTTGGGTAAGAACAAAAGCGGGGCTCAACTTAAATTCATTGATTGGGCAACGGAAGCCGCTAAATTTAATTGTTATGCAAAAAAAAGAAAAAACTCTGTTAGGTAAAGAATTTGCAAAAGTCCAACCTAAACTTCGCGTAATTACGAACGGAGATGAGAAAGTCAATGCGATCCGAGCTGAGCAATGCGGAGCGGTCGTAGTGGGGCAAAAACAGATACTGAGCGATGTGCCGCCAATGGTCACTGACGACGCGTCACCGGTGCTCTCTAAAGAGCTGCCTAGAAGTGCTAAACGAGGATCGATCAATTCCCTCGCACCAGGAATAAAAACTAATGTCTTTATTCAAACCGATGACTCGTTTGTTTCGAAAGATCAAATGCCCGCTAAAGTAACCGCTCAGAGAATGAACTTAATGACGGCGGAGGTGACGTTTGATGAAGTTAAGAATTTGGCTAGTCAACCCGAAGTTCTTTATGTTGAGGCTGGTTCAAACCTTAAAGAGCCGACACCCGAAATTTCCCCGGACAAAGTTGATGAACCAAACAAAAATCGATGGCTGTTTACCCCGTCGCAAAAACACGGACGGGGAAAACTCGACTCGAAACATGTACATGTATTAGTGGGAATCGTTGATGTTAATGGGTTTGATTTTTCACATCCTGATTTTTTGGACGAAAACGGAAACACGAGATTTGTCCGCATATGGGATCAAGGCGGAGACACACGACCGTCGCCGATAGAAAACGGCGGTCAATACGATTACGGTTCCGAGATAACCGATGTGCACATGAACTTGGCGATTGATACTGCCAACAATCAAGGGGTATTTGGTCTCCCTGCCTATGAACTAGAACCCCAAGCTAACATGGCGAGTTCATCACATGGAACACACGTGGCGAGCATTGCCGCTGGAAATAACGGTGTCTGCTCAAAAGCGATGATAGCCGCAGTAAATTTAAGTCTTCCAAAAGAGGATTCTGAGAGACGTCAATCCTTTTACGATTCTACAAGGATCGTTCATGCGGTGGACTATCTGATTGATCTGGCAGATGAGCTGAGTGAAGAACTAAGCGAAAAAGCGGGTAAAAAAGTTACTGTTCCGGTGGTTATCAATGTGTCGCTCGGTACGAACGGACATGCGCATGATGGCAGTAGTCCGCTCTCAAGATGGATAGATTCTTCTCTTTCCGTTCCCGGCAGAGCCTTATGCGTTGCTGCTGGAAACGCAGGTCAGGAAGTAGCTGAATTTGAAGGCGATATTGGATTTGTAATGGGAAGAATCCATACGAGTGGAAAAGTGGCAGCGCGCGGGTTAAATAACGACATTGAATGGCTTGTTGTTGGAAACGGTATTGCTGACTTATCTGAAAACGAACTCGAGATATGGTACAGCTCACAAGATAGATTCGGTATTTCGGTGCGACCGCCCGAAATGGACTGGATTGGACCGGTCGAACCGCGACAATTTATAGAGAATCAACAACTCCCGGATAAGTCTTTTCTGAGTATTTATAACGAAATGTATCACCCTGCGAATGGTAGCAATCATATATCAGTCTATTTGAGTCCGTTCTTTGGTGATTCAGGTATCGTCGGAGTTCCGGCGGGCAAATGGACCGTTCGACTCCACGGTATGGAAGTACGAGAAGGAAGCTATCACGGGTGGATTGAAAGAGACGATCCCAGAAAACTTGGTCGGATTGGAGAAAAAGATGCTTGGCGATTTCCTTCATTTTTCTCTGAAAAATCCAACGTAGATAATTCGTCAGTAAGCACTTTGGCTTGCGGCTTCCGAATACTCTCGGTTGCGAATCTAGACGCCGCAAAAGAGATGGTAAACATCACAAGTAGTCAAGGACCTACGCGTGACAAAAGACCTAAGCCAGATGTCGCGGCTCCCGGAACAGACATTGTCGCTGCCAATGGTTTTGCAACAGATGATAAACGCTGGGTAAAAATGACAGGCACCAGTATGGCTAGCCCCTATGTTGCTGGAATTGTCGGTTTGATGCTCGCAATTGAACCAAAGCTTACAGCAGCGCAAATCGAAGGAATCGTTCAATGTAGTTCCCAACCCCTTCCAGGAGAGGATTTTACGTGGCGTGATACAGCTGGTTTCGGACAGATTGACCCCGAGAAATGTTTGGAAGAAGCCAATAAAATTAAAGAAAGAATGGATTTAACAGAAACATGAATATAACAGTTTTTCAGTCAGATAAAGGCGATTGCTTGCTGGTCACCAGCGAAGATCAAAAGCGGGTACTGGTTGATGGAGGAATGTCAACATCTTTTTCAGAACATACCTCTCCATTTATAGGCAAAATGGAGAAAAATGGAGAATCTTTAGATGTTGTATATGTTTCTCATATTGACGCCGATCACATCTCAGGAATCTTGAGAATGATGAATGACAAGCTTGATTGGGCTGTTTTCGACTATCAAAAAAGTATAGATAACAAGAGATTCCGTGAACCCAAAACTCCACGTCCACCTGAAGTCCTGGAAATTTGGCACAATGCATTCGACGAACAAATTGGAAAAACTAACACACTAGAACTAAAAAATCAGCTTACGACCTCTGCCAGTATTTTATTTGGTTCTGACTCTCAAGATTTTGTCGAAATGGCAGAATCATACCAAGATCTCGCAACGGGTGTTAACCAAGGGCTCCAACTCAATCGCCGGCTTGGAACAAAACAACTCAACATTCCAATCAATAAACCTGCCGAGGGTGAATTAATGATGGTGGAAGATCAACCATCCAAAATTAAAGTAGGAAGTACTACATGGACAATGATTGGTCCCACCAAGGAGGATATGGACGAACTCGAAGAAGTTTGGGATAAATGGCTAAAGGAAAACAAGAAGGCGCTTACTAAATTGGAAGGAAAGTCTCAGGCTGACGAAAAAAAAATCGGAAATCTGGTAAATAGTGAGATAAGTCACTTAATAAACGCAGCCGGTTTTCAAGCCAACGAACTGGGCGATGATCTTCGCTTAATTGAAAGCGATCTTATTCAAAACAGTAATGCCAAATCAAAAAAGATTGTTTTTGGAAAACGGTCAAGGGTCACAGAATCCAATCTCGCTTCTTTAATGTTTCTTGTCGAGGAGGAATCAGCCGACACTACAACATCGCTTTTACTAACGGGTGACGGACATCAAAATGACATTCTTAAGGGACTGGAAAAAGCCGGAAAACTAGATGCTGAAGGATGCGTTCACGTTGATGTTCTAAAGGTTCAGCATCATGGATCGGTAAATAACATCGATAGAGCTTTCCTTAAAAAAGTTACCGCAGATAATTATTTGTTTTGCGGAAACGGAGGCGGACACCACAAAAATCCAAGTAAAGAAGTTGTTGATCTCGTAATCGATTCTCGTCTTGTAGAATCCCACATTGGCAAACATCAAAAAGCTGCGGATTCGCCTTTTAAATTATCATTTAACTGCAACACTGAAAATTTTGACAAAAAGAGGAAAAAGACAAAAACGGATGTACTAAATCAAGCTCATATGAAAGAGCTGGAAAAACATGTGAAATCGCGTCAAAAGAAAAGTCAGAATAGAATGGGGAGTTTCTTTCTTAAGGGACCACACTTTACGATCAAACTTTGACCTCACAAAAATAAGTAGCTGGCTACCACCCGTAGAAGAACTGAAAGAACTCGAGTCTTAGATTTGTAGGAGCCCCAAATGCCGGAAAAGCAAACAGAAAAAGCGAAAATGGTTGATTGGTTTGATCCTCGTCAGCTTGTAAAAACGGGACTCGAAGCGTTTACCTCAACCGTTTTCGGAAAACATGCGGACCGTCGTTTGATTGATGCGGCTTTAATACCAGCGTCTGAAGATATTTATTACGACTTTTCTGACAAAGTGAGTGAAAACGGAGATTTTTGGCTTGATTACACTGCAGATACCGGCGACGGATGGGATTCTACATATGCGGTTGCTCGCTTATTGGCGATGCCAGAATTGAATTTTTCGAACGGTTTCAAAGAAGACAGAAATGGCGAAATTAAAACAAGGCGCGGCGAGATTCTTATTTTTGGTGGCGATCAAGTTTACCCTACTGCAACGGATGAGGAATATAGGGTAAGGCTAATGGGTCCCTATAGAACTGCTTTCCCGGGCAAACCTGACCCGCATACGTCTCCCGCGGTCTTTGCGATTCCGGGTAACCACGATTGGTACGACAGCTTGTCTTCGTTTACACGAAGGTTCATTTACAACCGTTGGGTGAGAAAGTTCGCTGCATGGCGCGGGCTTCAGAAAAAAAGCTACTTTGCGATTAAGCTTCCGTATGGATGGTGGCTTTTTGGTTCGGATGTACAGCTCAATCATGCGGTGGATCGCATGCAACAGGAGTATTTCCTGAGAATTATGGAAAGGCATGTGAACCCAGAAGATAGAATCATATTCTGCAATGCGGAGCCCTATTGGATTTTCTCGAAATTAAACGAAAACGATGATGGAAAGATTGACAAATCTATGGGCTTCTTCGAAGGACAGGTCCTAAACAAGCGCACAAAATTGTTTCTTGCCGGCGACCTTCATCATTACCGACGACATGCAAACGACGAAAACGGAAAACACAAAATCACCGCTGGAGGGGGCGGAGCTTTTCTCCACCCAACTCACGGGCAAGACGTAAAGGAAATCGGTAAGCGCACAAAATATACTCTGAGAAAAAGCTATCCGAACGAAAAAACATCCCAGCAACTTGGTAGAAAAGTTCTGCTGTTCCCATACAATTGTCCTTTCTTCGGTGTCGTCATCGGACTGATTTACGCTCTCACGGCAGGTGCTTTCCTAACAGAATTTGGTAATTTCGCAAGTTTCAGCGGCAGTCAAATCTTTGAAGCCTTTTTGAAGGTCGTGAACGATCTTTTTGCAAAACCCTTTGCGCTAATTTGGACAGCGATAATATTGGGTGGCTCGATTGCCTATGCTGACAATGTGTCACGAGCTTTTAGGATTATTGCCGGACTTGCTCACGGTATATTTCATTTGGCTGCGATTTTCTTCTTGTCGCTGTTTCTTGTTTGTTGCTTCGGAAGCAAATTGGTAGATATTAATCCGGCATTAGATCTGTTTGTGAAAGGCGCCTCGCTTTTCGTAGGCGGGTATTTCGCGGGTGGCATTTTCATGGGCATTTATCTTTACATTTCGCTCAATTGGTTTGGCTTCCATGGAAATGAAGCCTTCGGCTCGCTCGCAAACCCCGACTACAAAAATTTTGTGCGAATAAGGATCAATAAGGAAAACCATGATCTTAAAGTCTTTCCAGTTGGGATTGATGAAGTCCCTAAAGGAGATGAGTGGCAGGAAATTAACATAGGCGTAATACCAGCAAAAATGAATGCTTTAGACGAAAATGGACAGTCTAAAGAATATTCTAAATTAATTGAGGAGCCTTTTAACATTGCGAAAATAGACGATGAGAATAGAAGGGTTAAAAAAATTGAGATTCCTGACGAAATAAAGAAAATCGATGGATAAACATTTTGACGCAGTTATTGTTGGTTCAGGTTTTGGCGGTTCGGTGATGGCGTATCGTCTTGCCGAAGCTGGAATGAAGGTCTGCCTTCTCGAACGCGGCAAAGCATATCCACCAAATTCGTTTCCGAGATCTCCTCACACCTTAGGCAAGAATTTCTGGGACCCGAATAAGGGTTTATATGGACTATTTAATATTTGGGCGTTTAAGGGTTCAGGTGCGGTCGTTTCAAGCGGTCTCGGAGGCGGATCATTGATCTACGCGAATGTTCTGAAACGCAAAGATGAAAAATGGTTTAAAGAGGATTCGCCCGACGGAAGCTATACACCCTGGGTCGTACAATATGCTGATTTAGAACGACATTATGAGGAAGTCGAGCAAATGATGAATGCTCAGGAGTATCCCTTTAAACACACTAAGTTTAAAGATATTCCAAAGGCTATGGCACTCAAAGAGGCAGCCGGAAAAATCACCGAAACCGACCTTAAGTGCGAATGGATGCCTGTGAATTTAGCGGTTAGTTTCAGACAAAATCCTGTTAATTCACCCGACGAAAACGCCCCGAACAATCCGCCGGTAATTGGCGGAAAGATCAACGAGAGATTTCGGAACGTCCATAAAATGCCGCGTTCGACCTGCCGCCTTTGCGGTGAGTGCGACATCGGTTGTAATTACGGAAGCAAAAATACACTCGATTTCAATTATATTTCAGCTGCGGCAAACAAAAATGCGGAAGTTCAAACGCTCTGCGAAGTAAAGTCTTTCGCACCCAATTCGAAAAGGGGCAAGGGTTATCTCGTAGAATACGAAATCCACGATCCTGACGAATTTGGCAGCCCAAATTACAAGCCGGATAAAGAAACAATTTCCTGCGATTATCTGGTCATTTCTGCTGGAACCTTTGGAACACAATACCTATTAGCAAAAAATAGAAAAAGCTTTCCACTTATTAGCGAAACACTTGGATCGCGTTATTCAGTGAATGGCGACCTTTTGTCGTTCTTTTCAAAAGCAAAAAACGAAAATGGCAGTTCGCGCAAGTTAGACCCGAGTTTTGGTCCAGTTATCACGAGTGCTCTTCGCTTTGGGGATGATTTGGATGAAATCGGCAAGGTTGGGCGCGGTTTCTACATCGAAGACGGCGGGCATCCGAATTTGATAAGTTGGAGCATGGAAGTATCCGGTATTTTTGGCTACTTAAAACGGACGCTAAAGTTTCTGAAGCTAGTCTTAAAATATCGCTTAGGCGTAAGCTTCGATTCAGATTTGGGCGCCGAAATCTCTTCTCTTATCGGCGAAGGAACCGCAGCAATGAGTTCGATGCCGGTACTCGCCATGGGTCGCGATATTCCGAGCGCAAAACTCTTTCTACGGGGCAAATATCTTGACTGCGATTGGGCAATCAACGATTCGCGAGCGTATTTCGATCGTGTACGGCGGGCAGGAAAAGCAATCGCAAAAGCCATCGGTGCGGAATATAGAGACAATCCCTCCTTTCGCTGGAATTTTCAGCAGGTCTTAACGGCTCATCCAATCGGCGGATGTGCGATGGATTTAAGTAAAGATTTGGGTGTTGTGAATTCCTGTGGTGAGGTTTTTGAGTATCCCGGGCTTTACGTAGCGGACGGTTCCGTCTTTCCGGGTCCCGTCGGTCCAAATCCTTCGCTCACTATTGCGGCACTCTCGAACCGTTTTGCCGAGCACATAATCGCGAAACGCAAAGGAGAAAAACATGAATGCGACAACTGAAAGTAACGGCAAAAAACGCTCATTGATTCTCGCTGGCGGCGGAATTAAGATTGCATTTCAAGCAGGCGTTTTGCAGGTCTGGCTCGATGAAGCCAGTCTTGAATTTGATCACGTCGATGCCGCTTCCGGTGGCGTGTTTAATCTCGCGATGATGTGCAACGGAGACAACGGACGCCAAATTGCTGACAACTGGAGAAACATGAATCCGCGTGAAGGGATAAGTTTCAATAAGGCGGAGCTTCTAAAACTCTTTTATGCCGAATCAATGTTCACACTTGATAACTACCGCGAGAATGTGTTTACGGGTTGGGGTTACGACTGGGACAAAATTCGCGCTAGCGACTTGGAAGCGACTTTCAATGTCTTTAATTTTTCTCAAAAAGAGCTCGAAGTTATCGAACCGGCAAACATGACGGAAGACCTGCTTGCTGCATGCGTTTCGCTTCCAATGTGGTTCCCACCTCAGAGAATTAACGACGAAACATACATAGACGCTGTTTTTATGACCGACGCGAACATCGAAGAAGCAATTCGTCGCGGAGCGGATGAGATTTGGGTAATTTGGACGGTAAGCGATAAGGACGTTTGGGAAGATGGATTTGTTGCGAATTATTTTCAGATCATCGAAACATCTGCGGTCGGGAATTATAGAGCGATCCTTAAACGGATCGAAGAAAACAACAATAAAATTGCTGGTGGCGGCGAAGGTGAATTTGGACGCCATATTGCAGTAAAGGAATTGAAATCCGACGTCGCCCTTCATTACTTGATCAACTTTAGCCAAGACCGCCTGACCGAAGCCGTGAATACGGGCGTAAAGAAAGCGAGAGAGTGGTGTGAAGAAAACGATATCCCATTAAACATTACACATGACGACTTTCCAACCGAAGTTCACGAAGCTCAAACCGTTATAAGTTTTACTGAAGAAATGAAGGGTTTTATGACTTTGGGCGAAGTGGATTATCAAAAAGGCTACGCAAAGGGCAAGAGCGAAAAGAACTCAGTGATGTTTCATCTATCGATGAACATAAATGGAGTAAATCGTTTCGTAACTCACCCCGACCATGATACTGACGACATCGTAGGCTACGTTGATGCACCAGCGTTCGGCGGAAAATGTAAAGTAAAAAAAGGTTGGTTTAATCTAATCGTCGATCAAGAAGATACGTCGGTAAAACATATGTACTACCGTCTATTTTTCTATGATCAGGAAAACGGTGATGAGCTAACATTGACGGGTTTCAAAGTAATAAAAGACGATCCCGGTTTTGATGTTTGGGAAGATACAACCACGCTTTATACACAAATACTGAAAGGTCATATTTCCACTGATGTAGAGGAAACCCTGCGCGAAAACTCAGACAAGCTAAACGAAAAACTTGTTGCGTCAGGAATCATACACATCTACCTGCTGGACTTTTTACAGCAACTAACAACCTTCAGAACGCAAGGTCCAACTATCGCTGACCGGGCGTCAGCTTTGACGCGATTCTGCAAACTGTTTTTCGGTAAGCTCTGGGATGTTTACTCAACGGAGGTCTTGAGTTCGGGACCTTTTTAGTACACGAAGCGAAAAAACTTTAGGAGGTTAAAAACTATGGACCCTGATATAGATCCCGTAGAGGAAGAACTTATACCGCAAAACCAGGCTGAAAATCCGAGCAACGAAATGCGCGAAAAAATGAACATCGCAAGAGAAATCACGCAGATGTTTAATCTCGAACGGTACGTTTATATTGTTTGTTGCGGAATTGCAGTCGTTCTGCTGCTTATTAACGCCGTTATGTTAACTGTTAAAGGTGTGATCGACTATCCCGCATTGACACTGCTATTTGGAGCGAGCGGTCTAATCACGTACTCAATTGGTCGGTTGATTTATATGTGGAATAGGTTGGTTGATCTGATTCTATCAGGCGTAGCTGAAGCGAAGGAGGATTAATATGTTAAATAAAGACGCTCTGGCTAAGAAAAAAACCTTTGAGAAGTCTTCAAAACAAGCAGCACTTCTGACTCTGGTCGGTGTTTTACTCGTCCTCGCTTCCATCGGTTTCAGTTTTTACCAATTACACAAACTTAACGACGAAATTGTTGAGAAGAAAACCCAGTCCACCGAATTGGATAACGAAATCAAAGAGCAAAAAGAACGTTTAACTGAAGCCCGAAACGAACTTGAAAAAACAGAGTTGGCCTTGGCAGATTTTAAGAAATCCGTCGAAGAAGCTGATCCCGTGGTAGCAGAAACCGCGCTCAAACAAACCATCAAGAAGAATCCCCAAGCGAAACAGGTAATAGAGGATACAAAAGACCTGAAGCAATCGCCAAAGGCTTTGTCGAATCAAACCGGTACTGAAAACAAGTTATCTACTGATGGAAAAACTGCCAGACGGCATGAGCGTGAAGGATTTCAAGCCTTGATTTCGGGTGACTATGTTAAAGCAATTAAGGCTTTTGAGTCTGCAGAAAATGCATACAACGGTTTTCATAACGTTTATGAACTTGCACGGCTTCTGCGCAAAAACAAGTCCCAAATGTCGGACCCAGAAAAGAGAAAAGAGGTTTTTCAGATCATCGTTAAAAAGTATTCATGGAAAGCACCTCGAGACCTGTGGCCGCAAGTTGTGAGCATAGCAACGGCAGAATAGACCAACGAGTCACTAAAAAACACAGTGATTATTATAAGAAATGGAACAGGACATATGTAATTCGGAGCTTCGCAATTTGAATAGTTGAAAGGAAAAAAATAACCACGAATTTTCCGTTTATTTTAATTGCAGTTGCTTTGATTCTATCTGACGCTCAGAGTCTTATCGCTTGGAAGACTATGCGCTAATCCAGATCGTCAACAACGGTGGAGCATATTGATCGGTCTCGAAAATACCAAGCCCAAGCGGACCACGGAATGCTTCTCTTCACCTTCTGCACCAAATCGCCATGAGGGTCAAGGAGAGCAAATCCGTAACCCTTTTTTACGTCGTCGGTCATAAAGGTTTCGAGCGTGACTTCCTCTGTTCCGGTTTTCCCGAGAAGATAGACGTGCGATCTGCGATCTATCCGCCTTAATCCAAAAAGTGCGGAATCATATCGATAGTCGGTTTAGCAAACAGTGTGGGCAACTTTGAAAGGTTATTGGATTGAGGATGTTTTTCTGATGGATTCACAAGTGAGGTGTATCTCAGCTGAGTTTTGAGCTACATAAAGAAGTCTAATCGGCTAGAAAAAATAAAAAAGGTTGATTGATTCGCATAAGGCCGCTCATTGGTTACCCTTGGTTAAGGGCTCAACATGAATCCACACCAAACCCTTCTCTTCTAAGCGGACTTGCCGCTTCTCGTTGCTTGTGTTTGTTCACTTCCGCGATCGATTTATCCGAAATCTGTCCAAAAAAAAACGAAACTCTTAAACGACTTTTCCACAGCCTAATCGCGTTTTTTCTTAAAGGTCTTCCATTTTGCTATTCGAATCCTCAGGACCGGATTCGAATCCAGCACCAAAATGTAATTTCGTCTCCGCAATTTGCTAAGATGCCGATGAACCAACAGCTGACTACCGCGACCTAATTCGCCCTCAATGCTCCAGCCTCCCAATATAAGCCGCGAGGGCGCTTAAATGGTAGCCCAAATGAGCAAGTGAGATCGATGCAAATGTACTTGGGGCTGCGAGCCGCAGCCTCTTTTTTATTCCTGACAACCTAAGGAAGGACTGTCTTATAGCGACACTTTTCATGTATCAAGATGGGGAGCGATCAAACACCATGTTGACAATCAGTTTGAAAAACCTTGACACTTCCCTTCCCTTTGCTATTCTGAAGTTAAGAAAGGAAGCATATAAATATGCCAGATGAAACAATAAATTTAACACTGCCCCAGCAGATCAAAATCAAGATCGATCACGAAATCGAAAGCAGTGATTTTGCCGACGCCAATGAATATCTAACCGATTTATTGGAAGTGCATTTCGAACGTAAACGCATACTTTCTCTAGTAGATGAAGCTATCAAAGAAGATGACTATAGCCCACTAACTACGCAAGATTTTGTTGATATGAAGCAGGAACTCAAAGACCATATCGAAGCTAAAAAAGAACAGACCGCGTAATGCTAGTTATAAAATCCCGACTAGCGAGAAACGATATTCTTGAGACCTCAAAATATATAGCCGGCGACAATTATGAAGCCGGCGTTCGTTTTTTTGATGCTGTCGACGAGAGTATTGATTTGCTCAAGACCACCCCAAGAGCAGGTGTCGAGATCGCGGAGCGGAAGGGTTTAAGAATGTGGTTTATTAAAGGGTTTGAAAAGCACCTTATTTTTTACAGAGTAATGAATAACGAGATTACAATAGAACGTGTGCTCCACAGCGCGATGGATTATAGAAAAGTCATTACGGAAAAGTGAGGTCTTATACATCTGGTGAAACTAAGAGAGGATTATGGTTTATGCCAAGTGAGACTATCGCGATTTTTTAAACCTACACAAACCTTCAGCTGGATAAATGGGAAAAAAGCGGGTTTACCGAAGCCAGAGAATGTTGCGTGAATTAGTTTTAGACCGTCTAGAAAAGAACGTATTGAGCAAGCGTTTGAAGAAGGAATGGATGATCCTAATACAGTTCAATTTACCGACAAGGGTTTTGATCCAACGGAAGGGAAATAGACGAGAACGGTAAGATCAAACGTAAAGAAATTAACTCGATAACCGGGCGCAGGGACCGTTAAGAGTAACCTCTCGGGCCGGTTCTTGCTCAATCGATGTCATCTGTTTCATGCCACTTTTCTTCGATAGGTAATTCAGAATCAAACGCCAACCGATCCCAATCAGCATTCCAGTTTTTATACTTGTATCCACGATCCGCATCGAGATTCCAGTCCGGAATAGCTTCTTCAGGGTTACGCAAAGTGTCAAATAATCTCATTGCCAATGGAACCGCTGGCAGGGTTTCTTCGCGTAGAGTTGCAAACTCAAGTCTTCTCGTATCTTCGGGAGATTCTGAAACAGCATATTCATTAAGTAAATCGATGTTTCCACTACCTCCAATTCCGGTTAAGAAAGCAGCTGGAGTTGAGCCTACTGGGTATGGTCCAGGAACGGTCGGCTCTCCTTCAACTGGGGTTGTCGGGTAGCTCAAGAAGGGTTCATTGGACGGTTGTGCGCGGTGAGGATACGAGCGGGTTCTCACATCCACCCACGACCGATTTGATAGTTCGACGATTTCCAGCGCAATTGGATTAGTTCTTACCCATTCCGGCTGTGGGTGTACAATCGCGCCAAGAACCAATGCATCACGTATTTCTTCTAGAATCCCGTAGAGTGAAGACTGGATTAGCCATAGAAGAGAAGAAACAATACCCTTTACAGGAGCGGTAATTGTACACGCTAAAACGTCAAAAAGATCTTTAAGAACAGTAGCAGCCCAGCCTATCAGTTCGCCAAGATATACTACGTTATCCCAGAGATATTCCACCCATTCTGTTAAGGCATCTAGTGAAAAATCGCAGTCGCTCGACCAAAAAGACAAACAAAAACTCGGAGAACTACTCGGCCGTTTTGGCGGGTTAGTTACATTGTCTAAGAACTCTTGCACCGCTTCCACAATATCATCGAGAGTGCTTTCAAGTGGCTCCTCCGGCCGAGGTATAAAACTGTCGGTGCTTACTTTATAGGAAGCAAGAAGTAGCCAATAGGCCAAATTTATATCTTTTGCAGACGTAACGCCGTTTGGCAATCTACTTGGACGTTGATCGGGCGGGAAAGTATCGTCCATGGATTGGCTGACCATGGTAAATATACTCTTAAGATCATCCTTCATTTCGGTTGCGCCTTCTAGAACCGCAAAGAAGACTCCTTCGTCATCTAGTTCCTCGCCGTACGGAAGCTCTCGATGAAGTCTGGCAGATGTAATATTTATTGAAGGGGTTATGGCCTGATCGTAAAACCAAACATCGATAATATTTTCAACAAAATGATGCCGAGCATTATAGCCGCGGGCGGCACCCCCAACGGCTTGATTGATATAGGGATGACCGCTGACATCTGCCGCGACATGGGTTGCGTACCCTAATACGTAGGCCTTTTGTTCATCGGTATTGGCGTTGTCCCACATTTTTTGTAGGAATTTACCGGTCCTCCGGGAATGGAGAATATCAAACCAATACCCCGTATCAATATCTTCACCGTCCTTCTGGTGCGGGGGACGCATCATATCGAACATGTTAAAGCTTTCTGAGAAAATATGGGCTATCAACGAATCTCGTATCCCAGCTAATGATTCATTAATTGCGTCAACTCTTTCAGTTACGGTGGAAACGGAATTACAAGTTACTTCATCAAGAACTGCTTCGGCGGATTCCTCAAAATCGTTAATAACGTCCAGCACCGGCTCAATAACTTCTTTGTAAATATTCCTAATGGGTTGAACGACATCACGCACGTAAGGCAAAACAATGCTTGGATAAAGGATGACATCATAATCGGGCGCAAAAAAGAATAAATCAGGGCCGCTAGAGCCCATTTTGTAGTATTTCTTGTTGGCCCCAGAGGTAAGGTTATAAACTTCTGCATCGCTAAAAATACTGAACAATTCTGAGACTCTATCGGCGACAAACATATGGCTGGCGGGTCCTGGCATTTTGTTGTTCTCCTTTTATGACTAAAGTTTGACTCCTAAATTTGTTGGTGCAAAAGGTTTCAGCCATGGAATTGAGATTATCTTTCGATGAAACGGCGGCTGATCCTGACTTGCAAACGGGATTTTAGGTCTTGGATCTAGAAGAGGGTCATAACAGATTCCAATAAAACGTCCGTTCTTTAATTTGCGGGACCACGGCACTTCTACTGTTCTTGTCTGATGAGGATAAAGAACAGAAAGCATCAAATATCCGCGTCTATGGAACAGAGTAGGATCCGGGGACTGGTTAATTTGCGCCCAGTAGGATGTCTCAATCAACTCAACAAAGGGCGTGTACGCACTACCTCCGCCGTTATTCGTTACTGAAACCGAAACTGTTATTTCTCTTCCTGAAGAAATAGCGTTTAGTTGAGTGATAACATCAATGTGCATTGATAACAGTGGAAAGTGTTGCCGCTCCGCTTCCTTTTTTCTCGCATTTAGTCCATCAAACGGCTCAGGACGTTTAACTTTCGCGTAATCCTCGGACCGATCGAACCTGCCGGATTTCTTTTTCTTTTTATAAGGCAGAGATGGGAATTTATCAGAATATTTTTTCTTCATAAGACGCTCCCTACTTATTAACGCGCTATTTACTGTTAATAAGTACAGACCAGTCCGCTGCGAGATTATCTTTACCGAAAAGCTGAGGTTTGACCGAACGATGATCTGCTAACTTTCTCTCGCTGTGAGAGCCGTGTTAGCAATTATTTTTGTAACGACCTCTTTTCTGTTTGCTGCACTTGGGTGATAGGTTTCCGGATTTACTGGATATTTAAGGATCATCCGCTCTATAGCGTTTACGAATGCAGTGTGGCAGCGTGTAATAAACCTAAGCCGGATTCCTACCGACGAGCAAAAAGGGTTGGGGATACCGTAATGTGTCAGTCGATTCTTGGATAGTAGTTTTATTTTCCCGTAACCTATTACAGTTTTCGGACTAAGGCAAGCTGATTTTGACACTCCAATGAGATTTCCCAAGGTTATATGCAAGGAAAAAAAACTCAAATATGCTCGCTTCGGCAAGGTTTCAGTTGAATCGTTAATCGATGATGATATCGACTTAGCTGACTGACTATGACTGTAAGTACAATTTGAGAAAGTAAGACTTTCCACTTCACACGCCGAAAACTGTTGCATGTTACTAATAAGAACTATTGACAATAGTTCTTATTATAGCTATGCTGTATTTAGAAAGGAGATTTATGCCAAAAACAGTAACAATTTCATTGCCGGAAAAATTAGAAAAACAAATCGACGATGTCGTCATAGCAGATTATGGCAACACCAGCGAGTTTTTTCGTGCGGCAGCACGGGAACTTCTTAGAAAACGCCAACAAGAGAAACTTGAAGCAATGCTAGTCGAGACAATTGAAAACGGCGATTTTTCACCGGTAACAGGGCAAGATTTTAAGGATATAAAAAAGCGCGGACTCGAACGGGTCAAAAACCTAAAGCAAAAATCTAAATGAGTTTTTTTGATAGAAAAAAGCATCGAGTCGCAACGAGACGTCGAGGAGATTTTTGTTTATATTGGCTTAGGCGATGTTGAAATTGCCACGGATTTTTTAACTGCAGTAGAGGAGAATTATAAATTACTTGCTGAGCAACCAATGATCGGAAGTCCGTGCCGTTTTGAGGATACCCGATTGAAAGGTGAACGGGTGTGGCAGATCAAGAAATTTGAAAGTTACTTAATCGTCTATCTGGTTGAAGAAGAAACCGTTAAGATTTTGCACGTCTTAAACTCAAGACGGGATTTTGATTCAATTTTTGATCTTTAACGTTCGTACTTCTGTTTAAGTGGAGTAAGTTTCATTTTGGCTAACCGTCCTTTAATTTCCAAAAACGGCTGCGAGACGCGTTTCTTTTTCGGCTCGCTTTTAACGGAAGCAGTCACACTTGAAACCACTCTTTGTCTCATAAATGGCTTCGGATGATAGGCTTCTGGGTCAACAGGAAACTTCTTATTCATTCTAATTACGGCAATGGTAAACGCCCTCGGATCGTAACCCAAATGTCCGATGGTGATGGCAGCGAATGCGTCACACTGAAGTTCGAGGATTGCAAGCACATGAGCGAAATGCCTCATGAGCGCAGTCTCTTTTCCGTTCAATTTGGCATATAGAAAGAGGTGTTCTGTGTATTTGGAATACTCAGTAAAATAATCGTGGCCGACTTCATGTGCAACAAGACCTAATAACTCATCGTCACTCTTTAACTCATTTAACAGACCGGTTGTTATTACAAGCGTTGCGCCCGACTGATTGGCGATATACGGCGATCGGTTCTTAAAAATGTATAGATCGTAAGCATTTTCTCGATCATAAAGTTTAAGCACAGGACTAATAAGCAATCGTAGTTTCTTCTCAAGTTGGATATCTTGAAGACGAGCTTTGCCGAACTCTTTATGTACCTTGTTGAACGCAAGTTTTCTCATCTTAGAGTCCGAGATTGGAGCAGGAATATGTTTCTTAAACTTCTCGACTCTTTTTTCCAAATCAGACGTCTTAAACGAGGCGATTGTTTCTAATATATCTTGTTCAGACAAGCCAGTTTTCAACAAAGGGACATTCTTAGGTCGTTTTATCGCTGGTTGCGCGATGAGATTAGCAGTGACGAAAAAGAAAAGAAAAACGGGCAGAATACCAACTGAATGACGCGCAAGCCGATTTTTTGCTATCCTTAGGCTATCTTCGAAAACAGCTGTATTTGATAACTTTTTAATGGCTTTGCACATATCTCCAGGAGACTTCTGCCCGTGAAAAGAGCCGAAACGAGGTCACGTCTATCGGCTCAGCTAAATTATTTACATAAAGGGTTTGCAAATGCAAACCCTTTATTGGAAAAGATAGTTCATGCCTTAGGGCTAGTCAAGGCTGTAAAGTGTATCTGTTGGGAGGTGCGATCCTAATGGGGACACGAAAACGGCATAAACCGGCAAGGCTTGCGGAGAAGCTGTCAACCATTCGGAGCGAACTCGGGTTGAGTCAGTCCGAGTTAATAAGCAAGCTTAACTGCAAAGAAGTCCCGCTCTTAAAATCAGATATATCCAACTACGAAGCCGGACGAAGGGAACCGCCACTTATTGTTCTGCTTCGGTATGCACAAATTGCAAATGTGACCATTGACTTTTTAGCTGATGATTCTCTAAAGGACTTTTGATGTTAGTCGAGCCCATCAGAGCCGCCTATTTTGTAGGTCCGTCCGCTAACCTATAGCATTGTGCTTCCTTGAATCTAAAAAGGAGCGCTTTTCAAATAACTTTACGGTTTATCGCCTTCACCCTATAATTTTTCTGATCCTGAAGTCTTTAAGAATAGGTTAAGGTTTCATTAAGGTTTGTATGTCTTATTATTCCAGCATTTACAGGTTTAATGAATTTGAGGTCGACGCTGAGGAGGAGATCCTATTCAGGCAGGGAAAACCCGTCAAACTTGAGCCTAAAGCATTTCAAGTCTTGCTGCTATTGGTTAAAAATGCCGGGCAAACGGTAACAAGAGAAAAGTTTCTTGATGATATTTGGATTGAAACTTCGGTAACTCCAAGTGGGATAGATGTCCAAATAAGCAAGCTAAGAAAAGCACTAGGTCCTGGGAACTCCTACATTGAAACCGTTGCCCGAAAAGGATATAGATTTGTTCAGCCGGTCAAAAAGAGTCGAAAGCAAAAAAGCTTTTTAGTTACAGAAGTAGTTAGATCAGAACAAACGACCGAAAACAAAGATGGAAACGATGCACCAGCCATTCCAATTCGTTCGAACAACCACATTTACTTCTCCCTTGTTTCTACTTGTTATGGCATGTTGTTTGGGATTGGAATTTTGTTGGAAGGTGCGTATGAGTTTGACAAATTTGGGTGGTCTATCGCAAAAATTGCTCCGCTAGTTATTTTGCTTAATTTTGGTGCAATGTTTTTCGGTTTGACTATTATCAAACGGACTATTTCGAAGAGTATGAGCCGGGCGTTTATTTATGGCGTGATTTTTCTGTTCCTAGGAGCCACTTTGAGTTGTTTGATGGCAAGTGCGGTGCTTCCAAATGAGCCCATCACTGTAGCCAATTTTCAGACTCAGCCAGCCTTGGCGGCATATATAAAGAATGTATTTATCTATTTTGTGCCATTTATACGGTTTTTGTACTTCTAATTTACTGCTTGATTTCTAAAAATTTTGAGGCAGCAAAAAACTCTCTCTACCCCCTGGGATTCTCTATCATTCTTCTTTTAATAATTACCGTTTCATACCTCTCAACCAACTACCTCTCTGATAATCTGCTGAGGCAAGACAACGGGATTGAATACAAATATCATGGGTTATTTTTCTCCTTGCTGGTCTTTCGGGGTATTTTCTGTTTCGCGGCTCCCTTAGGGAGCGTCATTTGGTATTTTATAGTTACGTTAAATAGACTTCCACACGGCAGGCAATAAGCTCCTGAAACTGAAAAAAAAGGAAGCTGAGTAACTTCCTTTAGGCAGACTAAGCCGCTTTCTCAAAATGCTTTTCTTCCAACTTGTTTACCAGTTCATCAAGTTCATCGTCCTCGAACACTCCATTATTTTCATTAACTCTGTCCGAGAATTCTCGGTTTTTTGGACTGGAATGTACAGGTTCACTTAAATCGTATTGAATCTGATTTAAGAAAGTCCCCAGTCTCGCCGTTACCTCAAATTGTTTCATCGGAGTTAGTTCCTTAAAACTCGATGTAAAGGCATTTGAAAGCGACCAAAGATTTCTCGGTTCAAACTCTTCGTATTTCGGTTTGAAATAAAACCTGTGGACAGGATTGATAAGATGCCGTGGCAGTTTTTTAATTTTCTGATCGATAAAGGCTCGATAGATAATCAGCTTTGCCAAGTCATCAGTTAGCGTTAGTGCCTGCATCCAGTTCACTTGCTTTTTCAAAGGCTCAAAGCTACGGTGAATTCGATCAACTGCAATCGATATCGAATCGGTTAGATTTAGATTATTGGTATGCTTATGCGACAGCGGTGTAAAATCTCCGCTGAACGCCATATTGTCGCAGACCATAACCCGAAACCCTGCCGTTAGAGCCAGACGCATAGATTTATCATTTGAGTTTCTAAGCCCTATAGAAAATCTGCATCCCGAAAACTCCGAGTTTAGGTCCATTACGCCAAACATCTTCATACCGTCTTTTGAAACCGCATATTCATCTCTGACTATTTTTAGAAACCGAAATGAAAGTGCTTCTTCTAAAACTTCAACGATAGTTGAATGTGCTATAGGTTTGTGTGTTTTTGTTGCTTCGGGAACCGGAAATTCATCCAGCTCTTCACGACGAATTTTTTGTGCTCCGCAGTGGGCAACAAGTGTTGCACTGTTCTTGTTCATTATTTTTCCTCCAATTTTGATTTTCTGCAGAGTTATTTGCAGATTCCCACCGATAAGTAAGGCAGGCTTACCGGCAGGAAACTGAAAACACGGCAGAGGTTAGTTTTGATTAAAGACTATTTGTTAGGCGGAAGAGTCCGGGCATTAAAGGGCATGGAGATTTTTCCATCAATCATCATTCTTAAGTAAATGCGGTAGTTTGGAAGATTGGTAAACTCTTTTGGTGCGATGTCTGAGGCAAATTCTTTTGAGACGGTTTCAGCGTCTTTTGCTCCCAGACGAAAAGCAATGATAGTTCCTACGTTTCCAAACAGGGCTTCTCGTACTTCCGGTAAAAGCTGGTAAGGTACATACTGGTTTGCAAGCACGAGAGAGGCGCGGTACTTACGCCAGGATGACAGCATAAAAGCCAAACTGTGCGTTGTAAAACTATGAAACTCGTCTAGGTACAGGGTGTAGTCCTTTCGCTCCTCTTCTTGTATATTTGCTCGCGACAGAGCGGCAAGATCAAAGCGGCTGATGATAAGCGAACCCATCAGATTTGCCATATCCTCGCCGAGTTTTCCTTTTGAAAGATTTACAAGAAGTATTTTTCCTTCATCGATGATGTTTCGAAAGTTGATCGGCTCTTTTGGTTCGGTCAGGATTGTTCTGATCAGCGGATGCGATAGAAAAGCTCCGACTTTATTTTGGATCGGTGCCACGGAGAAAGCCTTAAAGCGATAGGAGTACTTTTCAAATTCATCCTCCCAGAAGAGCCTGACCTGTTTATTGGTTATATGCGGCAATACTTTCTTTCTAAAATCTTTATCTGAAACAATCTTTACCAGATCGATCATCGATGCGTTCGGAAAATCAAGAAGACTTAGGATCGAATTTCGCAATATGTGTTCTGTTCTTGCTCCCCATGAATCTTTCCATAAATGCTTAAACACCTGAATCATTCCTGACGTTGCCAGTGGCTTGTGCTTCGATGCAACACCGCTCAGAGGGTTAAAACCAAATCCTTGAGTTTTATCAGGAACATCAAAGTCAATTAAGTCATCTTTTCTTGACCAAGGTACGGCATTTCTTACTCTCGAAACTAAATCTCCGTGCGGGTCAAGAAGTGCAAAGCTGTAGCCCTTTTTCAGGTCATCAAACATGAGGTTTTCTAAGGTCGTGCTTTTACCCGTTCCCGTCTTACCCAGAATCCATATGTGATGTCTTCTATCGAATCTTTTGATACCAAAAGGAGTGTGTGAGCCCCTGTAATCGGTCTCTGCAAAAATTGTGGTTTTATTTAAGTCCGAAAGTCTGTGTTTTTCATGCTTTGTGTTTAAAATCTGATTCATAAGTGAGAGAAGTTCTTGTATTGGATTGGTTAGATTTGGGTAACTATTGCCTATCTGAGTTCTTTTGTTTTTGAGACTCTTTTTCTGGCTGAGATTACAAAATCTTTCTTTAGGTCAATTCCTATATATTTTCGTCCGAGTTTCTTTGCTACAACTGCCGTTGTCCCGCTTCCAATAAAAGGATCAAGTACAATCCCACCTTTTGGACAGCCTGCCTTTATTGGCGTTTCTATCAGTTTTTCAGGGAATACAGCGTAGTGTTTTCCCCGGGACTGTCCGATCGGTATCCGCCATACGCATCGTTTATTTCTGCCTTTTTTGAGAATCTCTTTTTGGTTTTTCTTAATTACGGAAAGGCTAGTTTTCTTTCTTCCTTTCGTTTTTCGATACAAATGGTTGTTAAACGGACTTCTATACTTCCTCTTTAGCTCCTTTGGATCTTTCAGAGGTTCGAACTGCTGCCTGTAGTAGTATTTCTCATTCTTGGTAAAGAAGAACACTTTTTCAAAATCTCTTGTAAATCTGTCTCTTGCGCCTTCGGGCATAGCGTTGGGTTTATACCAGATAATTTCGTTTCTTAGAGTCCAACCGCGATCGATCATGGCTATTGCAAAACGCGCCAGTATTTTACAAAGCGATTTGTTTGGGGTTTTTAGATTTGTTCTGAAACCTGCGGCAATTCCTTTCTTTACCCGATTGTCAAACAAGTTCTTTGACTTAGTATTCTTCCGACCGCCCTTGGGTGTACTTGCATAGGTATCGCCCAAGTTTACAAAGCAGGTTCCTGCCGGCTTCAAAACTCTTTTTACCTCGTCAAAGATTAGAAGGAGTTTCTCAAGATATTCGTCTATATCCTTCTCCAATCCGATCTGTCCTTTGACTCCGTAATCTCTCAACGCCCAATATGGCGGAGATGTGACAACACAATCGATGCTTTCACTTGGCAGGGTCTTGAGAATTTTCAAAGCATCACCACAGAGGATTTTGTTCGTGTAGATCGAGATTAACTCTCTTTTAAGGCGAGCCTCATAAACTGAACTAATCTCTCGCTGTCTGAGCTGAGTGAGGTCAGTCATTTTTCTTGAACTCCTTCCATTTCTCGATCCGTATTGTGAGTTGCGGTCTCGACTCCAAAATATTTATATATCCTTTCTCTGACAAGCGTTTGAGATCACGACGAGTTGTGCGGTTTAGCGAGCCGGTATCGCTCTTGATGTTTAGAAGGGTTCTGCGAACAATGCCTGTTTTGCGGTTGGTGTAAGTCAACAGGTAAAGATAAAGCCATATTGATGATCCCATTGTCTTACGGTGTTTCGCGTTTTTATCGCTGACAAGTCCCTGCCAGAGCGGTGTCCACCAATTTACCCGCTTCAATCCGTTTGAATTATGAGTCTTAATCGCTGGCTTTTTGTATGGAATTTTTTGACGTGAGAATTGCTTCATGTGCTAGGTGAATTTAAGTACACATTAAACCTAACAAGATATAGATTTTGAAAATACTCCCAAAATTCAGACAAATTTGGCTGATAATTCATGAGTTATCCACATATCCACAGTCCCTACTATTATTTAATTATTATTTACTTTAGTAGTGGAGTAATTTTGATGGGTAATGCTATAAAACATTGGCTCATATGGCGTTTTGATAAGGTAATTGTGCCATTTTTGACCGAAAGTGTGTCGCTCTTGTCTGGTTTTATTCAATTTTTGGCAAAGTATGAAAGCGCGATGCTTGTTATCAAATTCTGACAAAAAGAAGATCGTTCACGCCATTAATATTTCGTTAGATAAAAATCCAACGTGAGCACCACACAAAGATAATCAATAAGTCCACGGGAGATGGACGCTCAATTATACAAAAAATGGTTCAGGTTGCTATTTCAGGGCATTAAAATTACCGGACATATTTTTTATTTTTATGTCAGGTAAAGTATTGACAGATTATAGAATTTCTGTAATTCTGTATACAGATTCCCCCAGTTCGTTTCGACGACTGGGTGCGGGGACGGCGAGAGTAATCTTTCCGTCCCCTGCTATTTTATGTATACTCCTACTCCATGAAACTAAACGTGTATATTGATGGTTTTAACCTCTATTATGGCTCATTAAAAAGCACTCCTTACAAGTGGCTTAATGTTCGGAAAATGAGCGAACTGTTATTTCCCGGGTCTACTATTCATCGAATCAAATATTTTACAGCTCGGGTGATCGCCCGACCACATGACCCAGGACAACCAATCAGGCAAAATTTTTATTTCAGAGCTTTAAAAACCTTACCTAATTTAGAAATCATTGAAGGGCAGTTTTTAGTCTCGTATCCGAGGATGTCTTTGGCTGCTAATCCTGCCAATCGGGTTCAGGTTATCAAGACGGAGGAAAAAGGATCAGATGTGAATATGGCTGTTCATTTGCTTAATGACGGTTATAAAAAGGAATACGATTCTGCGGTCATCATAACTAACGATTCTGATCTGGCTGAGGCAATGAGGATTGTTCAGACCGAACTTAAGCTCAAAGTTGGTATTGCAAACTCAAAGAAAAGACCGGCATTTAAGTTGAAACAACAGGCTAGTTTTATTAAGCAGATTCGTAAAGGAGTTCTTACCGCAAGCCAGTTTCCAGAAACGCTTACTGATAAACAAGGGAATTTCCACAAACCTAAGAGTTGGTAGCGTGCGGCATAATATTTTCTAATATTACTGATTGGACGATCGGGTCATAAGACGCTTTCTTCAGATTGTATTTTTAGCAGGTAGCTGAGTTCAACCATTGCCTTTTGAAATTCTTCGTAGTTTTCAATTATCAGGTGTTTGTCGGCTTCAAGCTTAAAATGATTCCTGATTTGCAATACTTTCGCTTGCACCTTTTCGCTTTCCTTTGAGCCATCGAGACTATTCTCTATATCTTCAAGCATAATTGAAGCTTGTTCCCGCGTAGATGATGTTCGGTTTTCTTTGAAAAAACCGTCGTTGATTCGTTTAATCTTTTTAGATAACTGCTCCTTGTTTATCTCTCGTTCTGCATCCCTAACCAAGAAGTTGAGTTTTGTAAACAAGATCTTACTATTATTTTCAAGTTTTTTGAGATCTACGGATAAATCTTTATCCAAAATCGAATTTTTTCGAATACCATTCACAATAGATATTAGACTTCTAGCAAAACCGATTTTTTCAAGCTTCTCACCGTTATCACTAACAGCAAATTGAATTGCCTTTATTAAAGATGTTTCTTCCTTCAACTTATCGTCAACCATTTCTGCGGTAAAGATGGGGTCGTCAATCATGCAAAAGGTTCTTAGGTAGACTTTTACTGCCTCCACACATAGTGAAATCGGAATCAAGTCCTCAATTTCTATTGGGGACTCTGTGTGATAATTAATACCTTTCTCTTCTTTAAGCATGCCAATTTGAAACACAAGATCACCCCGCAAAATCATCTTTTTCTTATTACCACCCTTTGCAAGACCCTTCCGAGCGTCATTACCTGCCTTATCACTATCAAGCAGAACAACAGTGGCGGGTTTATCCTCATCTTGTGCTCGCGCTAAAAACACAAGATACGGGATGTGTGAGGCAGATCCGGCTGGCACTATGGTTAACTGGTTTAAGTCCAGCAATTCTTGCTCAAGTATCTCTTGATCTAGGGTTTGTTTAATTGACCTTAGGTGGTGCGAAAGACCTGCTAGTAGTATCTGATCGGAAATTCCTTCCACAAACAAGTTCGTGTTACCTATAAACGCTGTTTCACCGACAAATGCTCCGACCGAAGAACGGAGAGGTTCGTAACGATTTTTACCGGCATCTTTTGCAACTCTTGTGCCCTCATCGGAGATTCCTTTTTCGAGAACCCGGATCCTCTCCGCATGGTTTTTATCAATTAAAAAGGGGGAATGAGTCACATATAAAACTTGGATTGGTTTTCTACTTTCATCCGCGGGTCGTGCGAATGAGTTTAATATTTTTAGTAGGTCCTGTTGCGCCTGGCTGGATAGATAGGCATCGGGTTCATCCATAAGCAGGATTTCATCTGCGTCCGTGAGCGGCTTGTGGGACTTATACTGCACATAGTAGCTCAAGAAATATCGCAAACCATGACTTCTTTCAGTGAATGTGTATTCGGTTTTAGTCCGGTCAACAATCTTAAAAATTAGATCATCTTTTAGTACATCAACGATTAAGTTAAACTTTTTGTCTTGTACCCACCAACTAGGGAAATTCATTGTCACCGCCAACCGCCGGTTAATTTCACCAAGTAAACCACTTAAATGAGCTACTTTGTTTAGATCGTTCCTTGCCTCAAAGATATCCATAATGACTGATTTATCGATTTTGGCTACTTCAAATAAGAGCTTCTTAGCAAGATCAACTTCGTCAGTTTTCGGGTCTTTGGTTTTTTCATGTTCCTTGTTAATTTCGTCAACTACTCTTTCCGCATTATTTCGTAGTGTATCAGGGTCTTTGAAAAAAGATATGACTTTGCTATCGGCGTTAACGAATGTCTCATGTAACTTAAGCCTTCTATTCGAAGTCTCATCGCTCACATCAATTAATTCAACTAGCGGAATCGAAGGCGGCAAGCCGATTTTTGAATATATTTCCCTGGGGACAGGCAAATATTTCTGAATGGACTCCGCATGGTTTTTATCCAAATCAATCTCAACAAATTCGTTTTGAGTACTGACTTTTTGGACGTAAATTCTTGTTGCGTTCTGAATCCTGAAAAGATAGAAAACGGAAGCCATTTTCTTTATCTTTGGTTTGATTTCTTTAATACAATCTTTTACTTCTTTAGGGACGTTGATAAATCGAAACCCAAAATCGGGAACTTTCCTTTTTCCTTCCTCAACCTTGTAAAATGGAGAAAACCTACATGTGTCTACGTGATTGACTTTTTCGTTTCTGAGTGCGATTTTCATTGCTTTGATCAAATGAGATTTCCCAGACTCATTCGCTCCAACTACAGCTGTGACGGATTCTTCAATAGGGATTCTTACAAATGGAAATTCCATCCCTTCAATGTAATCCCATGGTTGAAAAACTGCATTCTGATTAAATTTTCTTAAATAGTCATAGTTAAACGACTTATAAAATCGTATATAAAAGGTGTCGATTAGCATTTCCGTCTCCGTAGCCTCTTGTAAGGTTTTCTGTTTAGGACCAAACTTCATTAGTTTCGCATGAATCCTATATTCAGATTCTTTTCAAAACCGCTTGCGTCAAAATGATACACGAATTATACTACACTACAGGTGACATTACTACTGACATAACTAACTATGGTTAAGAAGAAACAACACTCCAGAGAAGCCGTGATCGAAGCGATAAATCGACTTATTGTCGAAAACGGTCTTCCGCCGACGGTTGAAGAACTAAAACAGGCTCTTAAGCTTGGTTCAAATCGCACTGTTCTCCGCTATCTCAAATGGCTTGAGGATGAAGGTGATATCGAAAGATGGTCCGGCGCGCGTGGAATAAAGCTTACAAGACCTCTCGGTGGTAGTGATGAAATGAGACGGGTTCCATTGGTTGGCGAAGCAACAGCTGGTGCATTAATGCTAGCTGAAGAAAATCGCGAAGGATGGGTTCAATTACCGACTGAAATGCTAGCTCAAAAAAGTGCCAAATATTTCTTACTAAGAGTTAAGGGTGACTCGATGAACAAAGCACCGGTTGGAGATGAACCAATCGAGAACGGCGATCTTGTCCTTGTTGAACAGCGAGCAACTGCGAATTCTGGTGATATTGTGGTCGCTCTGGTCGATGGTGAAGCAACAATTAAAAGGTTGGTAAAAGGATCTGGATATTGGATCTTAAAACCGGAATCAACAAAAAAGAAATACTCTCCAATCATACTCAAGGAAGATTTCCAGGTGCAAGGAATAATAACCAAGGTGTTGAAAAAAGGAGCATTTCTTCTAAATGATAATTAAATAAATAGGAGAAAACTAAATGAGATATCACGTGAATAAAAACGCGCAATCAAATGGGGACCATGAAGTGCATAACGAAATTTGTTCTCGGTGCCCAGATCCCGCAAATAGAATATATCTGGGAGACTTTTCAAACTGCCTAGATGCAGTAAAGAAAGCTAGAGAATACTACAATCAATGCAATGGTTGTTACTATTGCTCCAACGAGTGCCATACTCAATAATCAAAAACAAAAAAAGGTGCGCCGCTCATTATTAACACACGTATTCAACCACTATGGAAAAAAGCTTAAAAGACCAAAATAAACCATCCCTCTTGGGCGTAATGGCTTTTAACTTATTACTTGGGTATTCGGTATTTAACAATGAGGCGATAAAAATTGCGGATGCTAAAGAACTTTTATCCAACATTACTGACATCTTCCCTCTTGGTTTAGGGATTGCACTGGCTGGAATAATAAACCACTTGCTTAGTTCGGATATGAAGTCACGGATTGTGTTCACTAAATGGGTGAATCCATTGCCGGGATGTCGAGCTTTTTCGATTTACGGGCCTAAGGATGATCGTGTGAACATGGATAGACTCGAAACAAGTTTTGGTCCGTTGCCAACTGATCCTAAAAAGCAAAATGTATTTTGGTACGAACTTTATCAGTCCATTCAAAATGATCTTCGAGTTGCGGGAATCCAGAAACAGTTTTTATTTGCCCGAGACTATACATGCTTCGCTCTCTTACTGTTGTTAATCTTTGGCATAGGCAGTTTTTTTCTAGTATCCACTAGCACTGCGTTAATCTACATATCGATCTTAACGATACAGTTATTAATTACGTGGATTGCGGCAAGAAACCTTGGGATCAGATTTTGTACAACAGTGCTCGCGATAAAAAGTAATGAGGTAGAAAAATGAGTGACTTTTTTGAAATAGATTTTTGGAGCCTAGACTCCGACCAGAGCGGGGATGCAATTAGTCTGCGTTATCAAATCGACGGTGTTCAATTCATTCATTCTGTTGACGGAGGTTTTCAAAAAACTGCTGAAAGTATTGTAAAAAATATCAAGAAATACTATAACGATCCGTCAAAAATCGAACATGTAGTAGTTACGCATCCGGACGGGGATCACGCGGGTGGCGTAAGAACGATTCTTGAAGAATTTGAGATAGGAGAACTATGGATGCTACGTCCTTGGATGTATGCGGAGGAGCTGATTGAAAGCTTCCCCAAATTTTCATCAATTGATAATCTGAAAAAACGTTTACGCGAAATATATCCAAACCTATCTGCTTTAGAAGAAATCGCACTGAAAAAAGGGATTCCTATCAGAGAACCTTTTCAATCTTCTGAAATAGGTGCTTTTAAAGTGCTAGCACCATCAAAGGATCGTTATCTTGAATGTGTTATTGAATCTGAGAAGACACCAGAACAGTCAAAGTCTAGAGTTTTGGCATCGTTCGGTGAACTAGGAGGAGCTGCCGTGACTACCGCTAAGAGACTGGTAAATTATGTTAAGTCACAATGGGGTGAAGAGGTGTTCTCCGAGGAAGAAACAAGCAAAGAAAATGAAATGAGCGTAGTTCAGTATGCAATGCTATGTGACGAGTCAATTTTACTTACGGGTGATGCGGGACGTGCGGCTTTGTCTGAGGCTGCTGACTACGCTGAAGCAATTGGCATCTCACTTCCTGGAATAGACAGATTTCAAGTACCTCATCATGGCTCAAGGAGAAACGTTTCAACGGAAATTTTAGATCGATGGTTGGGTGAAAGATTGCCATCTAAACCGGAAATTGATGGTCGCTCTTTCACGGCGATTTTCAGCGCAGCAAAAAATGATGAACACCACCCTAAAAAAGCTGTTATTCGGGCAATGCATCATCGAGGTGGCAAAGTCGTCACGAACGAAAAAGGTGAAGGACTAAGGACCCACTTTAACGCTCCCCCGCGAGTCTTCCGCCTCGAGAGCTTAAATCTAGGCTTTCAGTCGCAAAATGAACCTCTACACCGGAGTTCATGAGTTCTACCCAGTCTTCCAAATTCCTCGAGCCGCGGTCAATTTTGTGCATTATGATGCCCTTAGCATCCCCTCGCTTGACGGCTGTTAGCAACTCCAAAAAAACCGGTCTGCCTAGTTTCGCCGCGGTTTCGCGTTCTTCATATTGTTTGATGATTTGAAGTCCGGCTCGATTCGCATAGTTTTCAATTGCGGAGCGTTGTTGGTCGAGTGACGTGCCGATATTTCCTTGCTTTTGAGTCGAGACTCTAACATAGGAAAAATACCCTTTATTGATCATTATTAGGGAGATTTAAGACTTAATTAGCGAGGCGGTTTAAACCTAGCGTTTAAAATTTCCTTCGTCAAATTTTCAGGATTTTCGCGCCGACAGCGTTGATAAATACGCCAAACAAGACTGATATAACAGTGAAGGTTAAACTCAGCCTGTTTTATCTCCTCAGATGAATAGTTAGAAAATATATCCTCTATTTCAGATGGTTTGTTGGAAGAAGCCATGTAACGTTTATTGACTCATTTTTAATTTCCGTTTTTCATTTTTGCTGACCAATAGTCCAATTGCGACAGCGTCAAACAAGCACGCAAAGTAAGGCTGCTTCTTGGACTTTTGACTAGGAAGATAACGCGCTAGTTCGGGATACAGAGTTGATAAGGCAAGCGCTGAGTTTCGACAAGTCGGATTTACGCCATCTAGAATCTGTCTCCGAACCATTTTCGGATCCAGGACAATATGATCAATGTTTTTGCAATCCAAATGCTTTTGGATTTCATCGGAAACCGCTTTCGAAAACGAATGATACTGCTGATAATTTGTAAGTTTTTTTAGAGCGACATATTCGATCTGGTAATCATCTAGTAAGTTGCTAACTGTCGTTCTCACCATTCTTAAAGAGTCTTTTCTGCGTTCTTCTCTTATTGATTTACGCGTGTAAAAGACAAGTTCACCGTCGGTAAATACGGAAACACCTAGCTGAGTTGATCCCGTAGAAATCCCGAGAATCGAGTTCGAAGGCTTATTCATCGAAAACTTATTAACTTGTATGACCTTTGAATTTATTGACCGTGTTATTGAGACGGATAATATGCTTTGTGATAAGGTTCCGTTCAATCTCGTTTGGGATATTGGATTTTAGAAACTCATCATATGAACAGAATTCAAGTTCGCGTAACCTTTTCGTGCCGTTTTTGTAGATGTCGCCAGGATGTGGGCCGCGGTTTCCCTGCTTAATTGTCCTGACTTCGCCTCGGCACTTCTTGTAGAGTTCCTTAAAGAGTTTCTGTACCGGCATTTTATAAAGAATCTCGAACTTGAAGGCGATTTCCAAACCCGGCAGGTGCAATCCTTGTTCATAACGAGAAATAAGATCAGGAGTTTTGTGCGAGATTAAATGAGCAACGTGTTTAAGCTCATATCCGGCACGATTTCTGGCAATCCAAAGACGGTTTTTTGTTTTTGTTTGCATATTTTTTTGCGATTAATTTCTTACCAAAATCGTATCAATCAATGAAAAGGGGGGATACTCCCAAAATTCCGATAAATTTAGCTGATTTTGAGGACTACTATCCACAAATAATTCGCAGGATATCCACATTCTTAAGAGACGGAAGTTTGATCAACCTTTTCGCCTCGAAGATACGTGTTTTTTTACAACTTCTTTGTCGGATCACCAAAAATTGTCGTATTATTTTCAGAATCCTGCCTGACATCCCAAGAAAGAAAACCACAATATGGTTTCCTCGACCGAAGTGTTCTCGAACTGGTCTACGCTGTTCGAGAATTTTCATGCGTCTCCACAAACGTTTTATGAAGCGGTAACAAGGGCATTCGAATAAAGATTTTTACATTGCGATATACGGTACCCCGTTTAAAAGGGGTTTTCCAAGTTTGTTGATGACGACGAGTATCTATGGCCCTATAAAATCTTATCAAAGAGTTTCTTGCAAATAGCGGGAACAGGAAAGTAAAAGACCCTCGAAATCGTAGAGTTTTGTCTGAAAATAGGGGTTTCGGTTACAGCCACCTGGAAAGTAATTCTTGAGATGTTTAGCCAAGGTGAGGTGAAGTCGGACTCCCCGATGCTTCACCTTGAGTCCAGTCTTCATGCCCAAATGAAGACGTCCTCCGAACTATGCTTCAAGTTAGCCTGCGGTTGCGGATAGATACGTATTCGACATTAGTGAAAAAAAAATTGTAATTTTTGCCCCTAATATTCATTATCAAGTGATGCCGACTTTTCTCGTGAGTGATCATACGGACTGATCGACCATCAAACTAAAAAAAGGAGCAGTAAAGAAATGGACAAGAACGACGAGTTAAATGAAGTGAAAACGGGAACGATTCCAGTTGTGAAAGGTGTAAGTGCCGACTCCGGTAACGTGAACACAAGCGATGATGCAAAGGGCGAAAACTCTGAGGCCAATCAAACAAACCAGCAGGAATAAGCTCGAAGTAGAACTTTATGGCGCCTGCGGAACCGATTCTCTCTCAAATTATTCCGCTGCGCCATGATTTTTTCGCCTACCAGCGCCACAGATTTCCCGTGCTAGTTCCCGCTAAAAATCCGGCTTAGCCTTTCAATTCCTTAGCATTAAACCACCTCGAAAAAAGGTTCATAACGTTGCTAGCGCAGTCCCGACGCCATTTCTAATGACTTAATTAGGTAGAAGACAACGCTGCCGAAAGGTGCGATGAAGCAGAACACCGCTCTTAACACTAGTAGTGACCCGAAGAGACCGTGATATTTGTACTGGACTCCCTCTTTTTTTGTAAGAAGGTTGTCGGAAAGATAATTGGTTGAAATATAAGAAATCAATACGATCACCAAGAGAAGAACCCCAAAAGCCAATGGAAACCCAACGCTCATTGCAAATTCATCTTGAGAAAATATCAGGCAATAGATCAATAATATGAAGATCGAATAGGTAGAAATAAAGTAGAGAAAAATATTCTTCATGAAGGCAGCCAGGGCTGGCTGAGTCTGAAACCGGGCCGCCGTAACAGGATTATTCGGAAGTACCGTACTCGCCATTAAAGCGGCCATGAGACCTCCGACAATCAGCAGAAAGAGCCCAGCCGCAAATGCCAACATCATGCCATCCCCCAAAAAATAGTCAGCAACTACGAGGCCTGAAAACAAAGAACTGAAACCAAGCAAGAAAACCAGGGGCGTTACCTTTGAGACTGTCCATCCATAATCATCAAACCGATAGGCGCATTCGGTCAGAATACCGATGCTAAACAATATTCCGTAGCAGAGTGACGCCAGGAGAGCGTAAATATCTCGCTCCGCGCAACCAACCTCGCAAGTTCTGAAGCTGTATCCGAAGAACCCATTCAACAAAATGGCGGCTATTACTAGGAACCCCAAGGGGGCGCGATATTTGGCTAGCCTTGGGGAATCAACCTCGCTTTCCTCGACAAGTACCGTGTCTCGAGTAATCATTTTATCTCCCGCAAAAAACACCGGCGGAAAGTCCGTGTTAGGAAACCTAAATTCCACGTTTAGGCATCCATGTTCGTATGCACGTTCGTAGCTTTTCCCGGCCGCCACCGCTTCATAAAACCCTCTCGAAAACTCAACGGCACTTTCATCGTGAAGCTTGCTTTTCATAGCGACCGCATACGGAATGCCCAAAGAAACAAGTTCTCCCTGATTTATGGAATGGCAGGCGTTCAAAATCACGCACTCTAAGGACTCGCAGCTACTTAAGAGTTTAGACAAAGGACGTTGCGGTACCCGATGCGATTCACGCTTATCGTCCTCAAACAATAGACCGGACGATGTTCCGTGGGAGGAAATATGAACTATTTGAAACTCCTCAGCCAAAAGTTTGCGGTGAAGGTCATGTACGGTAGCGGCCTCAACCAACGTGACGTCGATTGCAACCTTGTTTTCGGGCAGCTTAGTAATTTCAGAGATTATGTCCCTTTCTCGAGAAAGGTTTAGAGGAAGGGTATCTTCTGGATTAGCGAAAATGATCAGCGCCTTGATCTTCCTCATTTTATCGAATCTCCCAATAAAGTTACTTGCGCTTTAGCGGCTGAAAGGAGTCTATGGTTGCGGTAAGCGCATTTACAAATCGTCTGCCAAAATAAACGGTAGTTCTACGGTCGTCCACTCATCCTTATGCTTTGAAAGGGTCTTCTCCCCAAAATGATCCGCTGCTCCGCGGAACGCGTTAACGAGTAGCCGCTCGACGCCAAATCCACGTGGCAAAGGACCGCTACGAACGCCTTCCTGAGTCAGAAAACCTAAGTCATGTGGACGCGTGGTGACGATCAGCTTGTAGATCTCGAGACCTTGCCTTGGAACGCTAGGCTGATCCCGACATGAATCAAAATCAACATATTTTTCGGGAAAAAACAGATTAAAACGCATTGACTTCTCATTTCCGACCGAAAGCACTCCCGGCATTTTGCGAAAAGGATCTGAACCAGAGGGTTTTTTCTTTCCGGGATCGATCAGCTCGCTTGCTCCCGATGACGGATAAAGTAGTCGAACATTTTTGCTTAACCCCAGATCGAGGATACTTACGAATATCGGGTCGATAAATCGATTCACTATTCGCAGCGCGATTTGCTCCGAGTCAATTACCTTGGGTATTGATCCTTCGCGATCGACCGTCGCTGCCGTCCATTCCCCACTCGATCCTTTTATGAATATCTCAAAATCGACGAACCCGTTTAGGAGGCTCTTTGTGTTTTTCAGGCTACTCAGGTTTTGAAACGCTGCAAGTCGCTCAAGGTTCGTGATAAGACTAGGAACAGAGAAAAAGTCGCCTTCAATCGGTATTGGCGAAAACTGTAGGCGATTATCGCGGCCAGCCCCCGTCCAGTAACTCTGAGCCTCGCCTTTTCTTTGTCCTTCTAATATTTGACCCTCTTCTTCGTCGAAGTATGCGACCTCTACAATTGTGTCGGCTGAATCGACCGACGCAGCCTCTTCAATTAGCACGGACTTGTTTAGTTCGGTTTTGAGGCTTTTAGCTTCCCGGTGAAATCGCTCCTCGGGCTGCCTTAGCGAAACCCTGTATTTCGAGCCCGGCCTCGACGCTTCAACCACTCGCGCTCCAGCTTTAACAGGGCCCTTTCCAACTTCTGAAACGAGTTCAGCAGTTGAGGTTTGTGGGTTGACCGAGAGAATTCTAATGCGGCCGATTTCATCGGCACGTGTCCGTACGGCGTTCTTCTCACAGGCTGGAAATACGAGCCATTCAGATCCTTTGACGACGCCATGGATCATCCCCCCGGCGAGCTCTACTGAACTTCCTTGCCTTTGCTTGATCATAAGAAAAGGATTGGGGACGAACTCCCTATGACCCAACACTTCTCTGTCGAGATTGCCCTCTATTTGGGGGGTCTGCTCTTTGTTATGCGACCGGACTCCAATCAGTACCTCTTCCCAAATGTCCCGGTAAGTTGCTTCTTCGGCGGAGTTTCTGAATGCGCCGCACAAAAGGTACGTAAATAGCCCATAGACTTTGCCGTCAGATCCTCTTACAATGCCTGCCACTTCATACTCGCGGCTTGCGGCAAGGAGCACATGTTTACTGCTTAGCGGAAGCCAGCCGCTCGGGCCCTTTTCCTTAGGCACTGGATCATCAAGACCTGCAAGTGGAAAAGCACTATCTACCCTCTCGTTTAGCGCCCTGTAAGTGCCGTATCCCTTTCGCTCTTGATTCGGTTCATCATCGCGGGTTATAGAACTGGAGTGACAGCTATCGAATATTAGGACAATGTTGGGCGTCTTTTCCGCCAAGCGAATCAACCAACCATAGATTTCCTCATCCGTAATATCGAGGCTTGCGTCTTTTTCCGTACCGCTGTTACGTTTACTGTCATACGGCATCAACGTTTCGCACCAGCCCGACGGGTTGGTTTCATTGTCGCGCTCTAGCCGAAATCCGTGACCGCTAAAGAAAAACAAAACGACATCTCCCTCGCCACAATCAGCAAGCAGGCGGTCCATAGCGCCAGCAATTGCGGCCTTCGTTGCCTCTTTACTCTTTAGGACGCACACATCGCCGGATTTGAAGCCGAATTTATCGATGAGAACATTTTGTATTAAGCGAACGTCATTATGACAACCGGTGAGTTGGACGTCTTTTTTTAGATTTGGATAATCATTGATTCCGATAAGTAAGGCTATCTTTTTCGGCATTGCTATGACTTAAGTTTTCCTGGAATGCGAAAATTAAAGGTGGCTACCTCGATTACTGATCCATCTGCTGCTGTGCCGCGGAGTCTTACCTTAAAATCTCCGGGCGA
Source organism: Aridibacter sp. (assembly GCA_965216195.1). Lineage (GTDB taxonomy): Bacteria > Acidobacteriota > Blastocatellia > Pyrinomonadales > Pyrinomonadaceae > Aridibacter. The sequence goes on from OZ244151.1 coordinate 2,751,911, forward strand.
AAAGTGGCTCAATCGGATAAGTACCGGCACAAAGAGCTCTCCGGATTCCTTTCTTGCTCTAAGGTCCGAAACGAAAAAAAGCTCGCTTCCATCGGAGTCGAAAAACTCCGCGTTGTACCGTGGGGCTCGATCGGCCAATAATTCCAATCTTATTCTTACTATTTTAGATGAATCCACGGTTTCTATCTTGGCGCTTTCTCTGCCAATAGCCCGGGTCGTGGGCTGCAACCCTATCTCAAAATATCGCTCACCGAATTCGCGTTTAACGCCTTCTATGTCTCTAGAATTTAGTGACGCCAAATCCGCTTCAATTGAGGCGCGTTTATCAGGACTAAACATCCAAACGGCCAATAGGCCTCCGGCAACCAGAAACAGACCGGCTACAATATATGCTGGTTTAAGGCTCGAAAAGAAGTTCGAAGCGGAATCCGTAAAACTGCCCCCTTTTGTGCCAGCTGCCATTGCCATTGGTCGCTGTTTACTTGGAGGCGCCGGAAGCGGATCTTCGATCGATGCGGAATTACGCCTGGCTAGTTCATAGATCATTCCCGCAAGGTTGAGCTCTTCGCGACCGGTCTCGGACGATTGATAACGTTTTGCCACACGCCGATTTTCCTCATCCGACAAACGACCGGCATGGTAGTCATTGAGCATTTCGGATTCAATCGCCGAAACAAACTCGAAAAACTCATCTTCAGAGAGAATCCTCTCGGCGATCTCAGCCGATTCGTCCTTGTCAATAAGATTTAGCAGGTACTTCCTTACCACCTCTACCTGGTCACCAAAATCGTTCATTTTATGTTTACCGGCACAAACACGTAATGTTGGCTATCTAGCATATGCCTTTCTAGACCATTAATTACACGTTGCGTTTTTAGTCTGCTAGTTTTCCTTTAATACACCTAGCTAGCTTCTTCTTCATCCGATGCACTTTAACGCGCAGGTTATTCAAAGTCATTCCCGAACTTTTTGCGAGCTCATTTCTGAATTCTTTAGTAGAACCTTCACTTTTGCCCAGACAATAGCTCAAAAATAGATCTGCAGAATCATCCAACTCCCTCTCGATACATTCCCAAAGTAGTGTGTACTGCTCCTCGGTTGGTTTTGCTGATTCTTGGTGGCCACGGGTTACGTAAAGCGTATCGTCATAGATCTCCATCCTTAATTCCCGAAATTGCTCCCTAGTCATATTTCGGGCAATAGACATAATATACGTTTCCGCCTTGCTTTGTGGCGTCGCTTTACCCTGGTTCAACTTCTCTACCGCCCGGTCGATCGCATCGTCAGCTAGAGACTCTGGATCAATAAAGTTCCAGAAATACGTCGTCAGTTTTCGCCTCAACCTGTAGTAGTTCTTCAGGGCTTCGTCAGAATCTGGGCTCAACCAATCGAGCAGGAGATCCATACCCATCGTACTACGAATCTCACTTAGGTAGGCGGCAGGATTATCCGGCAAACCGTCGGTTCCTACTCGTAAAATATAAAGATCAAGTGCTTTTTCGGCCAGCCTCTTCGGATCATTAAACCTCGAGAAGGATCCGCGGAGCTCAGCTTCAAGTTTCCTTAGCCGCAATCTTGCCTTATCCGGGTCCTTGTCAATGAGGCACAGCCATTCATCGGGATATTCTTTATCGTCCAGCATAAACTACCGGAAGGCGCTGTCACCCCTCTAAAGGCAAATGGGCAATCGAAACCTTCGATATTATCTAACTTTATGGAGTTTTAAGGGCCGGTCGATCCCCTAGGAGATATCTTTTTGACCTAAAGAATAACTCTATTGAGAACTTCTCGTAGGAGAACTACCGATTAATGCTCTTAGTTACGCGAGAATAATATCAGCACAGAAAAGAAACACAAAACTGCCGAAACGGAGCTATCCTTTACTTCGTCTAAAAAGGTAAATCAAAATCGAAACGAAAAGTGCCAAGCCACTAATAGCAAGAAAGGTTGGCGATTTTCCAAACGATTCGGAATTGGGACCTCTTACCCGGTATTCGCCGTGAAGCGTAAAGGCTGCCCAGAAATAGGGATTCTCCCATCCCTTTTGCCTAAAGATATGAAGCTTTGCTTCTCTAAGGGCATCCGAAGACTCCACTCCATCTTCCACAAGCCGACGATAATAATCGCTGATCAGGGCGGAAGCCGGGGCTTCTTCAATCCTCCACAAACTTACCATTACGCTTTGGGCACCGGCGGACAAAATCGCGTGCTTTAGCCCGGTAAGTCCCTCACCAGCGTATGATTTTCCGAGTCCAGATTCGCACGCACTTAAAACGACCAAGTCGGCTTCGAGACGAAGCCTAAATATGTCCTGAATAGGAACCACTCCGGTCATGGGCTCACCTGAAGAACGGTACCTCGATAATACCAAGCCAGAATGGCGAGGTCTTAGCGTGTTAAAGAACCCGTGAGCCGCTATATGCCAAAAACGATACTCTGCAGCCCTCGCATCAAACAAACTGTCTCGATTAGCGTCTTCGCTTTGAATCTTCCGAAGCCTCCCGGGCCAAATTCGCTCAATATTTTTCGCTTCAGTAGCCGTTTCGCTAAGTCGCTCAAGTTTTAGGTCTTGAAGTTCACTTGCACGCTGCGCCCCGGGCGTAATCTCCCCACGAGGCTTGTCCTTTACTCGTGGGTCGTCTTTTTCATAGATCGGATCTGCCCAGATAGCTAAACCCGAACTGGCAGTCGAGACACGGGACGCTGACCGTTTCCTAAGCGTTTCAAGCACGGCAAACGAAGGAACATAGGTCACTTCGTTTGAAATCAATAGCGGCGTATAGGTAATTTCACTATCTGAGACTGAGCAGCTTTTGTAAGGGTCAGAATCCGGCGTTGGCAGCGCTTCAAACGGCACAGACTGCAAAGCGCCATCGAGCGAGATTACAAGCCGCTTTCCAGCGATCCGACCCGCCACCTGATCTAGGAGAAGAGCCCGCAATTTCTCACCAAGACCGCAAAACTCACGAATCGATCTTTCGACCCTTTTCCGGTGGATCTCTTGACTTTCGGTTTCGCTTTTCTTCTGCCGGGCAGTTAAGTTCTCGAAAAAATTCCGGGCCAGCTGTGTAAGTTCACCCCTAGATTTAAGCGTATAGGACTCTATTTCAGAATTTGAGACTGCCCATAGATAGCTCGTTTCTCCTCCAAGAAAATAGCTGAGGTAGAGCGTATCCTTGGCAAGGGAGGACTGAATGTCGCTCAACGAGATGTTAGTCGACGGGAGTTCAAGCAAATTCCCGTTTTTTTTCGACCGGAGTGTACTTTGAAGTTGGTCGTACTCATTTCGCAGGCGGTCCAAAGCGCGTCTTGGTTCTTCCGCGTCCGGCGACGCGAGCTGACGCTCGACAGCCTTAGCGATATTAGCACTAAGCTGTCTTTCTCGTTTCTTCAATTCGGAGCCTGGATCAAGCCCGGGATTGATGCGCGATTCCCCAAGCATCTCTTTAAGCGATCTGGATCTCGTGTTCTCGACCTTTTCAAACGCGTCAATCAAAAAACTCCGCTCTCGACCCTCCTTTGCCCGCCGCATGAGGATCTCTATCTGAAGCTGTAGTTTCTCCTGAAATGATGCGCGGTGACCGGTCCTAAGCGCTGGACTCGCGATAACGATCTGTGAGGAATCCCTTTCCTTTATAGACTTTTCGATCATCGATAGAGCTTTTTTAAGGTTCCCCCTCTTAAACTCAAGAACCGAAAGATAATAGTAGCTATCGGAAACACCCCTGCGGTACTCGCCCCGCGAGTTTATTTGTAGCGCCTTTTTAAACGTGTGCTCCGCCAAAGCTAAATCTTTTTTATTAAGCAAAACCTCACCAATTCGGTTCAGCAAAATTGCTTCGCCCCATCGGTCTTTAGCGTCTCGGAAATGCCGGAGCGTATTCCGATATCCGTTAAGCGCCAAATCATAATTTCCTGCGTCGAAGTTCATTTCGGCAAGATCAGCTTTAACGTAAAAGGCGATTCTGCATAGGTTCTTATCCTCGGCAATTTCGAGGCTTTTCTCATACTGGCTCCTCGCTCTTTTGTCATCCTGCTGGGCCCGAAATGCCCTAGCTAGAGCGAGTCTGGTGGCGGCGATAAAATAGTCGTTCTTAAGCTCAACGTTAATATCAAGAGCATCTGAGTATGCACTGACAGCGTCTTCGGGAAGGCCTAGAAGCTCATAAACGTTTCCCAATCCGTTTAGCGCCACCGCCTGCCCCTGTCTATCCCCAATAACTTCAAACTCCCTTCTTGCTGCCTCGTGTGATTCGCGGGCCTTTTCGAATTGGTCAAAAAACGTTTCGACATGCCCACGGACTGTCAGGATTTGAGCCTGACCGCGGCGCTCGGCAAGCTCTTTCCATAGGTTCCACGCTTTAGCGAAATTTGCCTCCGCCGAAATGGCGTCTCCCGAATCGAGATCAATATAGCCCAGATTCTGATAGCTTGTCGCCTCACCCCGGCGGTAGTGGGACTTCTCCCAAATCTTGAGCGCCTTTTCAAAACTAGAGCGGGCCTCGACCAATTTTCCTTTAAGGGCAGAAAGCTCTCCATACCTATTCTCCAGCGCTCCGCGCAGCCGAGTTCGCTCATTGCCTGACACCAGAGAGCGTTTTAGCCGAAACTCAATGTCAGAAATCCTTTTCTTCCCTTCTTTCGTGTTTCCCGTCAAGAGATGGATCTCAGCCAAGCGGACCGCGGCTTCAAGCGCAGTTTTCTGATCACCCGATCTCGTAGCCGCAGTAACCGCTTTTCTTAAGATAGCTAAAGAACTCCCATATTCTCCGAAAGCCAGGTGGATTCTCGATATTCTCTCAAGAATTCGGCCACTATTCGCAATCTCGCGAACGCCTTCCAGCTTATCAAGCGCTAGATAATAAATCTCAAGTGCGGCTCTTATACTTTTTTCCGAATAACCAAACCGCAATAGCTCGCCTTCCTGAAATAACGTCTCTGCCTCAAAATGCACATGGTCCTGCTCACTCGCGCGCTCAACGCTCACTACTCCCAGTCCAAATGTCCTTGCCACATTATCAGCCTCTTGCGACGCGACCGTAATTAGAAAATTTCCCTTTTTTGCAGCAATAAACCACGGTACTTCTTCACCGTAATCGCGATAATGGAATTTGATCAGTTGGTTTTGTGAGGGATCTTCAACGGCGACCGTCATTCGAAGATCCCGCTTTTCTAATTTCAACCTTATTTGCTGGCCTTGCTCAAGGGCAATCGAGAATCGGTGAATCTCCCCTTGCGAGATACTTCGCACTATCGGGTTCGCATCCTTAGACAGGGCCGTCGCATTCTCTACAAACAGGTACGCTTCCACAGGGGTGGGTAGGATTAACCAAATCAGGATAATAATCCGGCCTAGGTAGCGAGCAAACACAAATTAAACCTCTTCTCACATCTTAAAACCTTCATTGCAAATAGAAGACCGTGGAGTGCGGTAAGATCTATTGGACAATGAATCAATAAACACACGTCATCATGCTCCCAGCTCGGATACCTTATTCTCCGGCCCACGCACAACAAGGTGTTGGCTAAACTTCGTTAAAAGCACGAGGCAGCGGACGCGGAGAAATTATAACCCAAAAAACGATGGACAAAATGATACGCTAATAGCCAACCGCCTACCTACTGTAACATTTTTGTATTTATGAAGTTTATGGCTCTCCCAGTGCAAACCCGTTTGATCTCGGCTCCTTTGTTCTTAGCTTGGAGCATGCAAATCAAAAACCCTGAACAGTGATTCTACCAACTCCCTCAACAGCCGATTTTTTTTGGCACCGTGTAATTTTTTTGGGATTTTTCATTACCTTTCTAGAACTTTTACTAAACCGCTGCACTTCTGCTTGCAGATCGGATGCGCGCATCTGGTAAAAAGTTGATGATTTTTGGGTAGCACGAGGCTCCCAAAAATCGAATATTGGCAGAGAAATTGGTATTCGGAAGTAAGAAGTTTCTCTGGATGCGAAGGTTTATACAACAGTTGGATATTAGACTTTATATGACAAACGGAGGTAGAACAGCAATTTTTTTTATAGGAGTTACAGTGATTGTGCTTACTGTATTGCTCTCAGTTTGGTTTCTCCAGCTTAACTCCGGAAATTGGAACGAATTCGCATCGGCTATTTTACCGGAATTCATTAGTGCTTTGGTTATCTTCTTTATAGCCGTTATTGTCTTAAAGACTTCCGGAATTCTCAATCGGGACGAAAACATTGAGTCCCAAATGGAGACACTTGGAGCTTCGCAATCGAGCTTTCGAACCTTGCTCGCCAACCTACAGGAAACACAGGAAAATCAGAATTCCATACTAGCTGGTATTCAAGACGCGAGGGAAAGAGATTCGCTACAAGGCGCCGCACGAAGCCGACGAGTTTTCATTGTGTCATCCGCTTTGCCCCAAGCACCTTTTTTCTCGGAATTAATAAGGGATCTGATTTATCGACTCGAATCCGCTAGGTTTACACCCGACCTGAAACTGCCCCAAAAGGATTTTCATCTTGCAGAGATCGACCGATATATTGACCTAGTGTCAGCAAATATGGAGGAGTATCTTGGGGGAATTGTTATCCATTCTGCCCCCGAGAGAAATCTTGAAAAATACAAGTCTTTTGCTTTGAGATTTGGGAGGCCCCTAGTCTTTCTCGACGCACAACAACATGACGAGTTCGCCTCGTTTTCCGATAACTGCTCATTCATTGGCTACGATAACTCAGTAACCGGAGTATTAGCTGCTAGATTTTCATCCGATTTCCTAAGAAGGAACGGGATTGAAGAGCCAAAGGTGTTGGTACTGGCCTCGAAACTCCAGTCGACTAGACAGACCAATTATTCAGACACCTTGATGAGCCATTTTGGAAACGCTGAAATCGTTACGAACGAACACGGAAACTTTGAAAGAAGAAGCGGTTACAAAATCGTATACGACGATCTAACGACGAGACTAATTAACAGCAATAAAATCTGGGATATCATTTTTTGTACTAACGACGAAATGGCCATCGGGGCGTCAAACGCCATAAAGGACTTGAGCGTTGACCGGTTAAAACGGATCGTCGTTATCGGAGTAGATGGTATCGAGGAAGCTAAGTCCGCGATCGAAGGTGGGAACGATCCACTTATTAATACTGTCGATCAGAATCCGGGTAGACTTTCAGAAGTGGCAGTAAAGAACTTCTCGAATTTGCTGGCCGGCTTGGAGAATAACAAAGTTCGCTATTTGGAGCCAAAAATGTATATAAGCAAACTCGGTTAACTCCTGTAACCGTTTTGCAAACGGGCGCCCCGTTTTTTATGGAAAATGTTGACCAAAACTTGAACCGTAAATTCGTTCTCCTGAGCGATTTTGATGACAGTTTTTCTCGATTGTCGTTCGCTTCTTCAATCGATAGATATCGACTTGAAAAGGAGGTTGTCGTGCCCCTTAGGACGGCGCTAAAAGAACTTCTTCAGTCGCTAGAAATATACGACCACAGTTTAATTAGCAATAAAGCCTCTGAAATGATCGACAAAAGATACTTTGTCGTGACCATGGACGATGGAACCTATTTCAGGGAATTTGACTATAACTTCGATATTGCGCGGCAGGCCTTCGATTTAAAAAACATAAAGCGCGGCCCCTATTATCGGGTACCTCGCGACGCGGGTAGACACGTAATCGCTCAAGCACAGGATCTGAAAGAAAAATATGTCAGCCACGGAAGTCGAAAGCCGATCGTATTGTGTGACGATGGCATAGGAACAGGACGTTCACTTGAAAATATATTAAATGTATTCGATCAACTTGAGATCGAGGTCGTGAAGTGTTTTGTCCTCCTAAATCCAAACAAAGTCGCTTCGATATTCAATGTAGATATCGAGACAATTTTCGAGCACGACGACAATTTCTCATGGCTAAGCGAACGAGATCTGTTTTGGGGGCTTCCCCGGAGTGGCGTCACGTGTAGGCTTGTCAATGATGAAGAGACTGTGTTTATGGGAATCCCGTACACAATTGACCTGGAAATGATCGAGAGTCGAATTGCAAATTTCGGACCGGATGCCAATGAATTTAGGAGAATATGCCTAACCGCTAATGTCAAACTTTGGAGTTTTATTGAGAAGAATCTAGGGAGAGATTTCAGAATTAGAGATATATCGCGCCTTAAAGCTTTAGGCGCCGTATTAGGTATCGAAAATGAGAGATTAGCAAGTTTCATACAAGAAGTCGCTCGGGAGGATTACAGATTTGAGTAATAAGATGATTACCTTAGTTAGCGATCTAGACGGGACGTTGCTTGACGGTTCTGGCCGAATTCCGCAAGAGTTTGAATCCCTATTGGACCTAGCTACAGATTTTGAGATCGATTTTATTTTCGCATCATCAAGGGCACCACAAAATATCGTCGACCTGTTTGCGCCGTTTGAATTAAGCTATCGCGCAATATGCTCGGACGGTTCATCAGTTATTAGTGTTGAACGAGATAAGTACACCCCGCTAAGGGAAACGAACCTTACGTTGGATCAAGTAGATACGATTGTACAGAAGCTTCTTGCCTGTAGGGTTAATCCGGTACTTCTATTTACGAATCTCTCATCAAAACTAAGAATCTACACAATCGGTGGCGCTCCTGCGAAAGAGCTTATTCGGGTTATCGATGATGGTAGAGAAATAATTGAGATTGAGGGTTTGGACACACTGTTTGGTGAAAATGATATTTCAGCGGTCAGGGCGATTAGCTATTTCGGTAGAACCAATAAAGTTTATGAAATTCAAGACCGCTTCTTGCCTGAGTCGGTCGCCGGGGTAAGAGTTTATAGCTATTTGGAGACCCGTTTCTTTAATGGAGAGTATTCGTGGTTTGATTGTCTTCCCTCCAACGTATCAAAAGGAGAAGCTCTAAAAAACCTATTGGGTCCTATAAACAACAATTCGCAAACTATTGCCCTTGGCAATGGCGCAAACGATGAATCCTTGTTCGAATTCGCCGATTATAGTTTTTGTCCGATTAACGCGACACCGGAGTTAAAACGGAAGGCGTTTGCTATACTTAAAGCAAAGAACGGCGGACCTTTCATAACCAGCTTAATGCTACAAATAAAGCACTTAGCATATGAGTAACGTTGGTATAATAATACCGGATGGGACAAATCAGTTCTTTTCGAGTGTTGCACAAAACTTCCAGAAAAAGTTTGCTAAATCGCAGACTATTGTTGTAGTTGCCGATTCGAATAATAGTAAGGCACAAGAATTGATAAACATTCAGTATCTATCAGATATCCAAGTTTCGGGGCTAATTTTCATATCGGTGGGCGACAGTAGTCAAGCATTTGATGCATTGCGAAAACTCAAAATGCCGCTACTTATTTTAGACCGCGAAATCCCAATGGTAAACGCAGATTTCCTGATAAATCGCGACAAAATGGGAATAAGATTTGGCGTTGAATATCTCAATAGTTTGAATCATAAACGCATCGCATTTATCAAAGGCTGTGATGAAACTGCTCCAGGAAGAGACCGCTTTCAAGGTTTTAAGGAAGTCATGGCGGAATTGGACCTTGAGCTCGACGAACAATTGATATTCGACGGAGATTTCAGATTTGGAAGCGGAAACCTAGTCGCTGAAGAAATCGTCTCGCTACCTGAGGATCAACGACCGACAGCGATCTTTACGTCAAACGATTTGATGGCGCTTGGGGTCCTACAAAGGTTGCAGGAGCGTGGGTTTTCGGTCCCCGATGATTTTTCGCTTCTTGGCTTCGACGATATCAATCTATCGAGTTGGATCCACCCAAAGCTCTCGACAATAAGACAGGATGTTAGACAGATTGCGAATGTCGGCGTCGAACTTCTTCGCAAGAGAATGAGGCAGAAGATAGCCAAAGGCCGAATCAGATTAATTTCACCGGAGTTGATTAAGCGAAACTCCTGTAAGCATTTATAACGACAATGAAACATAAAATAATAGTCATAGGTTCGATTAATCAAGATGTCGTTGTCCAGGCACCTAGAATTCCCTCACCGGGGGAAACGGTTTTTGGCGATGAACTGCATTACTTTCCGGGAGGAAAGGGAGCTAACCAAGCCGTCGCGGCCAAACTATTAGGCGGTGACGTCACATATTTTGGTAAGGTCGGCTCAGACCTTTTTGGAAGAAACCTGAAAAAGTATATGTCGACCGTCGATCTCGGGGCCGCCGTCGAAAGGGTTGACGGCTCGACTGGAACCGCTGTCATTGTGGTTGACGGCAGTGGCGAGAATGCCATTACCGTCGTGCCTGGTGCGAACTCGGAATTTAGTTCAGGCGACCTCAACATTTTAGATGGGTTTGGACGCGGTGATTTCCTTTTGGTACAAAACGAGATAAACGTATCTTTTCTGTATGAGCTAATACGAAATGGACGAGCACTCGATCTAACCATTGTATACAATCCTGCACCTGCAATTGAGACGCCCGCAGATGTTCTGGCCAGCTGCGATTATGTAATTGTCAACGAGCATGAGCTGGAAACGGTTTTTGGTACAAAGGTTGACCTATCGAATATCGAGGAGTTGAAACGAAGGATGCTGAAAACCTCCAAACAATTTGACACCTCGATTGTTTTAACGCTCGGCGCAAATGGGTGCGTGGCGGCTAGGGAGGGTGCGTTTCTCAAATCCAAGGGGGTGAAAGCGGAAGTCGTTGACACAACTGGCGCTGGGGATTGTTTTTGTGGCGCCTTTGTTGCTTCACTTTCCGAAGGTAAAGGATTGATGGATTCATTGGACTTTGCGAATATGGCCGGAGCAAAGAGCGTTTCAAATTTGGGAGCGAGTAGCTCATTTCCTAAACTCGAAGATCTATTGTAAAAGGGCGCAATAGCAGATCCCTTGGAAACCATTGAAAAATCGAGCATTGTTTTTGAATGCTCTTTCCAGATTCTTGCAACCTCTTTTTCGCACTTTCTGTAAGAGTCCTGATAAAAGAGTTTGACAGGAATTCTATAACTCGCGTCAAGCTTTAAAAGCGTTTCAAGGATTGGGATGATCTCGCCGGATTCATACTTCGAAATCGATGCTACGGAATCAGCCAAAAGAAGTAATTTGACCTGCTTACTTGCAAGCCCGGATCTTACGCAGACTTTTCCTAAGTTCATTTTCCATTTTTGTTTTGTTAATTGCTTTTTAGATTCTCGTAAACAAAGCATAACAACGAAAAAATAATCGCGGGAGGTTTATTATTTCGTACCCTAATCCAAATTTTGTTGAGTTTTATGAAAAGTTATTCTTAGAAATGTCGCTTGAAGTGTAATTTTCACCTTGAACCTTCATAGTACCAATAGAATTATTTAAAAAAATTTTGAAAATAGGAGAAGTAAGCTTATGTCTTCCACGACCGAAGTCATTTCGAATTGGTCGACCCTGATCGAAAACTTCCAAACGTCCCCACAGCAATTTTATGAAGCGTTGACCAAGGCTATCGAAAAACGACAAATGCCGGGAGCCACGATCAGCAGAATGGATATGAAAGAAGGAGGCCTCTTTTCAGCAAGTCGCGAATATTTGAGAATCTCGTGTAAGAAAGACTTTTATTTTGCGATTTGCGGAGCCCCGTTTGGATCGGGCTTTTTTGTTTCCTGGTGGTTGCTTGAACCCCCTGCAGGATGTCTTGCGCAAATCTTTCCGTTGCTTGCGGCAGTATCGAAACCGTGGACATATTACCGCATAGACACCGCGACAATGTTTAGAACGGCAACTCATCAAGCGGTTCTTGAAGTCGTCGACGAAATAATGGAGCAAAACAATATTAAGGCTCTACCAGAAGCGGAGAGGAAGCCTGTACTCAAAGAGTTTTTCCAGTAGTTAGAGATTATGCCAGAAGAATCTCTTGGTCTGTACAATGCCGATCTGCCTGAAGCTCGCCAAGAATTACTTTCAAGTGAATTTGAGATTTGGGAAAAGCGCGGGCGTGGTTGGAATGTGTATTCCGTCCCGGTTGAACTCGAACCACCGTTTTGCCCTTTTTACTATCTGCTCAATATTCCCGAAGCTCCAGTAACCGACGACGGCAGGAGTGAAACCTTTCTGAGCCGTTTAGCCGGAGGCTCTGCCGCTCAACTTTCCGTACAGCAAAACGCTTACAACGAAAAGTTGACGGAATATTTAGCGGCGTTAGAAAACGAACGCGAACCCTCCATATGCCGATACTACAATGAACAGTTTTACGAACTGCGGATGATCTTACCTGAAGATTTTGCGTTATCGCACTCTAAAGCCGAGAATCTGCTAATTAGTTTTAGTTACTTGAGCGCACCCGTTGCTTTAGAAATAATCGGCTCAAAGAATGAGATAGTTATACAGTTTTCCTGTACAGAAAGAGACATTGATCAGGTAAAGCAACAAACTGCTTCTCATATTCCAGACAGCCGCCAAGAAACAACGGTAGATTATCTAAATGACTTGTGGGTAAACAGCGAATCGAGTGAGCTGATTGTCGAATTCGGATTATCAAATGAATTTGCCCTGCCCTTAAAAACCCCTCCGGCCACCGATTTTCTGGTCACGGTTATCGGCGCCTTGTCTGATCTCTCGGAAGGTGAAATCGGAGTCGTTCAGATTCTCTTTCAGAAAACCAAAGATAGTTGGGCTGAAGAAGTATTGGAAGCAATCAGATGTTTTGAAAGCACTTCTCCGTTTTCAGACTCAAAACACAAACTGCCTTTGGCAAAAGAGAAAATTTCTTCGCCTCTGTTTGCGGCTTCCATAAAGGTTGGAGCGAAAGGCTTTCATAGCGAGCGGACTCTACAGATCGCGCGTAATTTAGGTTCAGGATTAGCTCATTTTGCGAATCCTTCAGGAAATGAACTGATCCCTCTTTCAAATGACGATTACCCGGAAGAATTCAGAGAACAGGGTCTTTTGAACAGACAAACGTTTAGATCAGGGATGCTTCTGAATTCAAAAGAGCTGGTATCACTCGCCCACCTCCCCTTTGAGCCATTATATTCTGAAAAACTTCTGACGGATTCGGAAAATAGCAAACCCGCGCCTGGGATTGCCGCTAACATACAAAGTGGTTTGAGACTTGGAGAAAACATACATCACGGGCAAACAACCGGAGTATTTTTATCAGAAAGCCAAAGAACCCGGCATATGCACCTGATCGGCGCCTCAGGTTCCGGTAAATCGACGCTCATGCTCAATTTCATCAAGCAGGACCTTGAAAGCGGCAAGGGGCTTTGTGTGATCGACCCACACGGTGATCTGATCGACGATATTTTGAGTCACGTACCTGAAAACCGAACTAAAGATATCATGTTATTTGATCCTGCTGACGAGGACTATCCAATCGGGTTTAATATCCTGAAAGCAAATTCCGAGCTAGAGAAAACTCTTCTTTCTTCTGATTTAGTTGCTACTTTTAGAAGACTTTCGACGTCCTGGGGCGACGTGATGGACTCCGTGTTATCAAATGCACTTTTGGCATTTGTCGAAAGTACCAGAGGCGGCACCTTGTTTGAACTAAAACGCTTTTTGGTAGAAAAAGACTTCCGAGAAGAATTTCTCAAATCCGTTACAGATGAAGCAATAAGATATTTCTGGCTAAAAGAATTTCCGCAGCTTGGTGGAAAGCCGCAGTCCTCGATCCTCATACGTCTGGATGCATTCTTAAGACAAAAACTGGTTCGGAACATTGTCTGCCAAAAAGAAACCAGTCTTAACTTCCGTGAGATTATGGATAGGCGTAAAATCCTGCTCCTAAAATTGTCCCAAGGAGCTATCGGTGAGGAGAATTCCTACCTGCTTGGAACACTTATGGTCTCAAAGCTTCATCAAGTCGCCCTAAGTCGTCAGGACACCTCTAAAAGACCCTTCTTTGCTTTGTATATGGACGAGTTTCAAAACTTTATCACGCCTTCTATGGAAAGTATTTTATCGGGTGTACGGAAATACAATCTTGGTCTGGTTCTTGCGCACCAGGAGTTCCGGCAGATGCTATCCAAGAGTCCTGAGGTGGCATCGTCGGTGCTTTCAAACTGTTACACGCGTATTTGCTTTCGCCTCGGCGATACCGATGCAGAAAAATTCGCAGGGGGTTTTTCCTTTTTTGACGCAAAAGATCTACAGAATCTAGGCGTTGGAGAGGCTATCGCGCGAGTCGAACGATCTGAATACGATTTTAATCTCAAAACCGAGCTTGTTCCCAAACCTAGGGAAGAATTGATCAAGGAACGGACAAAAAGAGTACTCGAAACTTCAAGAGAAAAGTACGCCAGAGCCAAAAGCGAAGTTGAAAAAGAAATTCTTAAAACCACACAGTTTGATTCCCAAACGCCGGAACCAAAAGAACATGAAACTGAGACCGCTCCTAAAAACAAAAAAGAGACCAAGACGAAAGGCTCCGTGGCACCCGATAACGAACATCACCGATACTTACAGTCGGTTATTAAAAGAATCGGAGAAAAAAACGGTTTCATTTCAACGCTGGAAAAACCCGTCCTCGGAGGCGTGGGCAAAATCGATATTGCTTTAGAAAAAGACGACCTTAAAATCGCCTGCGAAATTGCTCACACAAACTCTGTCAGCTATGAAGTACAAAACATTCAAAAATGTCTTGCGTCGGGTTTCAAGAAAGTTGTGGTGATTTCGGAGAACTCCCGGCATTTGAGCAAAATAAAGAAAGAAGTAAAAAAGGTGATTTCCAAAGATCAGCTTGAGCAAACGCATTTTCTTGAACCGGATAACTTTCATTTGTTCCTTGAAAACATGGAGCAAAAAAAAGAAATCGAAGAAAAACGGATTCGTGGCTTTAAGGTGAAAACAAGTGTTTCTGAATCAAGTGATCAAGACGCAAAGCAAAAAAATATTGCGAAGATTATTTCCGATGCGTTAAAACGAAACTCTGATAAATGAAGAAAGAAGTAGACAAACCTGACAGCTACAAACCAACCGGAGGTATTGCCCCCTTTGGCTATCGTTGGGAAAACGCTCAGCTTATTGTTGACTCAGAAGAAGCATCGATTAGAAAACTAATCTATGAGCTGTTTCTAAAACACCGTAGAAAGAAAACCGTTGCTGAGATTTTAAATGAGTCCGGCTATCGCACGAGAAAAGGAGCAAAGTTTTCCGATACAACCATTGATCGACTTTTGCGAGACACAACCGCAAAAGGAATTCGAATAAACGCCGAGCAGGAAATAAAAGTTGAAGCGATCGTCGATTTTGAAACTTGGGAAAGGGCAAACAATCTTTTAGGTAAAAAAGTTACTAAACGATCCTCTGATCTGTTCTCGGGACTTATCTTCTGTTTTTGCGGAACTAAGATGTCGATACCGAGTAGTTCAAAAAAATATGTCTGTATTTCCTGTAAACACAAAATTGAAGTAAAAATCGTTAAAGAAGCTTTTCTTGATAATCTTGAGAAATTTTTCGCAAAAAATCTGGAAAAAATTAGTAACAATAACGAAGCTTCCAATAATCAAACAATGGATTATTGGAAGCTTCTAACCAAATCAGAAAAACGTATCCTTACCCAGAACCTAATAAACAAAATAACAGTTGAAACGGACACCATCCTTATAACATTCGGAATTGATCCCAATTCCTTTAAAGCAGCAGTTTTTGGGCAACAAAACTCCGAAAACACAAAAGTCTTAGAAGGAAAGCAAAAATTGGGAATAACCAATGAGAGATCCGAACCACTTATGAGCGAGGCTGAAGGTGCTAAGTTTTTAGGCGTGTCCAAAATGACACTGCTCAGGTACCGTAAAGCTAAGAAAATAGGACACTTTCGTATAGGCTTTAGAGTTCTTTATTCAAAAGAAAAACACTTGCTTCCATTTCTTGAAGAACGTGAAAGGTAAAACATGACGAGTGGTTAGAGTTATAGATAACTACAAAATAGACCATAGAGTCATAGATAACTTTCTAGATAACTAACAAAAGCCCGACTCAACGAGTCGGGCTAAGTTATTGAAAAGATTGGCTCCACAGGTTGGACTCGAACCAACAACCCTTCGGTTAACAGCCGAATGCTCTGCCATTGAGCTACTGTGGAATATGTCAAGAAAAAGGAGAAAGGCAACCCAAAAAAAGTTATCGTTTTCTCGCCGCCTCCTGTTCCAAAGACGAATGATTTTTATACCACTACGCCTTTGATAATGCAACCGAAATTGCACAAATACCCAATGCGCGAAAAATAGTTTCCCTCCCGCGGTTGTTGACCGTTGCGTTTTTCCAATAATTGTTCATTTTGGGCTCCAGATTAGAATCTGTTACATAGAGTTCGCTAAACTTATGGTGTAATCTTACGCGGGTTATTTTTATGGAAATCTCCGTAATTGTTCCAACCATAAACGAAGAAGCGTCAATAAAAAGCTCGCTCGATGCACTTTCGCGACTCGTCAACGTAAGCGAGATTATCGTTGTCGATGGCGGAAGCGGGGATCGCACCGTAGAAGTCGTACGAAACTACGAGAAGGTTAAGCAATTGGAAATCGTCGAGCTTGGCAAAGCAAACCGCGGTGCGCAACTCAATACCGGCGCAGAAGCGGCTAACGGAGACATTTTGTGGTTTGTACACGCGGATGCGAGACCAAAACAGGGGTCGGGCAAACAGATCAAGAAATATCTGAACTATACTGAGGTTGTCGGCGGCAATTTTGAGGTACTTTTTTCCGGAAGTTCGCGTTGGGCGAAGTTTATTACATGGCTTTATCCGCATTTACGTTCGATCGGTTTGGCTTATGGAGATTCGGCGTTTTTTGTGCGTCGCGAAGTTTTTGAAGAGATTGGCGGATTTAAGAATTATCCGCTTTTTGAAGATGTAAATTTTTACAAACGTGTGAAAAAACGAGGACGGTTTGTGCATATAAAAATGCCGGTTACGGTTTCGTCGAGGCGTTTTGAAAACCGTTTCTTTTTGTGGGTTTTTATGACCTGGTGTTTGAGGCAGGGGCTTTACTGGCTTGGTGTACCTCCACGTCTCTTAGGAAAAACTTACGGGCAAATTCGCTAGCTTCTTTCGGTAAGCCAATTCTTCATGTCACTTCTCATTTCATCAGTAATCTCGTGTTCGGCGTCATAGACTTTTGAACTATAGTTTGGCAGATAATCGCTCAACTTTTTGTCAAAACCCTCAAGTTTCTCAAGCGAATAAAACTCATCTTTCATGCCATAAAGATAAAATACATCAGCGTCCGTAGGAGAATACTTCTCGCCCGAATCGAGATCAGAGGGGATTCCGCCGCAAACTCCAACAATACCCTTAAGACTTTCCGGATGCGTAAATGCAAATCTGAAATTGAGGGCGCAAGCTTGTGAAAAGCCGTAAAGGAAAACTTTTTGCGGGTCGATCACGTGATTTCGCGAAAGTTTTCGAACGACGTCGAGAACAAAATCATGATGCAATCTCACGGATTCTTCTGCTTTGAAATCCGTTAACCAACCAAAAGCTAATTTATACTCGCCACCCTTTGCCTCACGCCAAAACTTGTTTGGAGCCTGGAGCGATACAATCGCAAAATTTTCGGGCGCGACCTTTCGCGCCTCACGCATCATATATTCCTTGTGGGCGGCATAGCCATGAACAGCTATTAGAAGTGGAGCTTTCGTTGGCGCGTCATCGGGAACGTATAAATCGTAATAAAGATTTATCTCGGCTTTAATGGAGTGTTCGGACATAAGAGAATGAGCAACGTTCAGTGGTCAGTGGTCAGTGGTCAGAAAGAACTTTTTAAAAACTGTGAAGTGAAACCGCAGCTTACCGCTCACCTCTCATTTGCCATTTACCACTTACCATTTACCACTTACCACTTTCCACTTACCATTTACCGTTTACCACTTAGCGTTTACCATTGATTTAGGATGCGCGTTCGATACCGTACCGCTTGATCTTCATATAAAGCCCGCGGCGGGTTAAACCGAGCTCTTTTGAAACGCGTGTTATGTTTCCATCGTTTCTCCGCATTGCGTCAATAATCATTTGAGTTTCGAGTTCGGAAACGGCTTCTTCGATGGTTGTTCCTTCCATACCAACTGAAAAGAGACCGGCTGCGCTGTCTGAAGTTAAAGGCTTTACATTTCCCTGCTCGTCGTAAGTCTTTTGCTCTGGCTGCTTTTTGAGCTCAGGCGAAATGTGGTCTGGCGTAATTACCTCACCATCTTCGGCGCGCGCAACAATTCGCTGAATCTCGTTGCAAAGTTGGCGCACATTTCCTTCCCAATCTGAAACCATTAGCGTATCGATCGTTTGAGGTTTGATCGATATATCTTTCTTATTAAAACGTGCTGAATAGTGATTGATGTAATATTTCACCATCGGCTTGATCTCCGATTTGCGTTCGCGCAAAGGGGGCACTTTCAAGCGAACGACATTGATACGATAAAAGAGATCCTCTCGGAAGAGACCGTTTTTCACGCGTTCTTCAAGATCCATATTTGTCGCCGCAATCACCCGAACGTCCACCTTAAACGGCTTCTTTTCACCAAGCGGCTGAATCTCGCCCTCCTGTAGAAAACGCAAAAGTTTTGGTTGAACATCGATTGGCAGATCGCCAATCTCGTCCAGAAGCAGCGTTCCGCCATCAGCAGTTTTGATCATTCCCGGCGAGTCGTTTTGCGCACCGGTAAACGCTCCTCGGCGATATCCAAAGAGGTGTCCTTCAGTGAGTTCTTTTGGAACGGCGGTGCAATTAAACGGTACAAAAACCTTATCTTTACGAGCCGAAACTGAATGAATCGCACGCGAAACGAGCTCTTTTCCGGTGCCTGATTCTCCCGTGATTAAAACCGTCACATCCGAGGAGCGAATTTTATAAACCTCTTCCACGAGCTTTGTCATCGCAGGCGAGGAATGAATAAAACCGGGCATGATACTTTGCGAAACAAACGGATTTTTGTCTTCTATTACCCGCCCATCGCCATCGATATCACGCAGTGCACAGACGTCCATACCGAGTTCGACGATTCGCAGAAGCGGATCGATTTTTCCACCATTATTTAATTTCGCGCTATATCTGGGGAAAATTAGAAGTTTTGCCGGCGGCGCCTTAGCCGGGCGCAGCTCGCAAACCCGTGCGTT
Organism: Aridibacter sp.; assembly: GCA_965216195.1. Lineage (GTDB taxonomy): Bacteria > Acidobacteriota > Blastocatellia > Pyrinomonadales > Pyrinomonadaceae > Aridibacter. The sequence continues at coordinate 2,770,942 of OZ244151.1, forward strand.
TTTCGTTTTTGCAAAACGTTTGACGTCGTCCGCCTTGATCGCGTCGGTCAGCTCGCCGACGAGCTGATTGCTTTCTACGGCGTTATAACCATCTACGAGCAAAGGCTTGAATCCGTCAGATTCATCCGAATCCGCGACGATAAACCGCCCGACTTTGCTCTCCTGCTGAAGAATCGCAACTAGTTCGCGGAAAAGGAGTTCGCGCGATGCAGTTGCTTCCGCGAGTCGTTGCATCAAAAGCTGCGTATTTGCGTCTTCATCAAGCGGCTCAACTTTCTTTTTCTTCCCTCGTTTTGGCTTTTCAAGCTCCCTGATGTGTTTTTCGGCTTGGTTGTAGAGCTTTTTGACGCCGAGTTTTCGGAAGGTTTCGCTTGCCGAAATAAAATTCTCGATCGCTTTTTTGGAGCTGTTTTCAAAGTAGGTTTCACCGAATTGGAAATGGATTAGCGCGGTGTGATAAGCATCGCCGCGGGTTTCAAAAATTGAAAGTGCTTTTCGAAAATGATTTAGCGCTGCTTTCCTATTCTCCTTTTTAAGTGCAATCAGGCCGCGAATTCTTTCCGTGTTTCCAAAAACGAAGAAATCTGACTCAGGATTATTTTTTTCGACACGTTTAATCTCCGCTTCCGCATCCTCGGTTTCATCCTTAAGCAAATACGCCTCGGCAAGCACGAGTCTAAGCAAATTATCGATTGGAGATTCGCCAACCTTTGAAGCAGTATTCTGAGCGCCGCGTGCGATGCTGATCGATTCATCGAGCTTTTCCTCCGCCAACTGGCATCGCGCCAGCGTTCGCATATTTTGAACTAAATACCAACCGTCTCCCGCTTGTTTCGACGCCTCGATTCCTTTGTGTGCGAATTTAAGAGCTTCAACGAGTTCGTGTTTGAGAAGTTTTAGCTCAGCGTAAGAATCGTAGATTCCCGCGATATGCGGATGTTTGCGTTCGTCGGCGATGTCCAACGCGTTTTTGATACATTCCTCGGCCCGTCTAAAATCGCCAAGAAGAGTGAGACTTGCACCGAGATCGTTAAACGCAAATATTTGCTGCAATTGATTTTCGGTTTGCGTAAAAAACTCGACCGCTTTTTCAAGACATTCAACGCCTTTTTTCGCTTCATTCTGAAACCAATAGGCGCCAGCCATATCGGCAAAAACTCTGCCCAAAACCACCGGCGCGGAGTTTTCGCCAACCATCTGAATCGCGAGATTGAAATAATCGAGAGCTTTTTTGGCCCTGCCTTCCGCCAAACCCAGCTTACCCATTTGGTAATAAGACCAAGCCATTCCGCGCCAATCAGCCGCGTCGCGAAAATGATCGAGTGCTTTGTCGGCATCGCTTAAAGCGCCCTCGAGATCTCCAAGTTTTTCATTGATTTTCGAACGCGTAAGTAGCAAATCCGAAAGGTAATCATCTACATTTTCGTGGTCGGATATTTCGAGAGTTTCCTCGACTATCGCTTTCGCTTGATCTAGTTGGTCAAGATCGCAGTAAGAATTTGCCAGACGGCTCGAAATTAAAATCTGAGTTTCGGGTTCAAGTCCACTGATTTCATGTTCGGCCAGAAAGTCTTCCAGTATTTCGAGCGACCGTTTGTGTTCGCCGCGTATCTCGCAGGAAAGTGCATTGAGAGCTGCCAGCCGGGCCTTCTGCTCATCCTTGAGCTCATAGGATTCGAGTACGTGAAGAATTGTTTCCTCGGCCGAATTCCCAAGACCTTCGCCAATTTCCTCGTGAATCTCAAAAACACGTTCGGCAAACTTTTCGTCGTCGATTTTCGCTCTTTTGGGCGCAGTTTTGCTTGATGCGGCTTTTGACGCAGCAGCACCTTTTGCTTCACTACTTTTAGTGGAAACCCATTTATCTGCCATTACTCGATAACTTTAGAAATCACCAATAAGCCTGTTTTTTCAATAATTTAGCAAGGAGATTGCTCGTAAATCTTCTGACGATGAAATTGCTCAACTGCTGTAATTTAGCAAAAAAAGCAGGGTAAGTCTACGAAAAAGTGTTAACTAAGTATCCACTAGACGAAATTAGTAAATTTGTGACATTCTTAGTTATTCATAAACAAAAGAGGTATTAATTTTGAAGGCTGAAACAAAACGTCTTGACGCGGCGAATAAGCGCGAACGCGATTGGAAACTATGGGGGTGCTATGTTTCCGAGCGCGCATGGGGCACGGTTCGAGAAGATTACTCGCCAGACGGTGCCGCCTGGGATTATTTTCCTTTTGAACATTCTCATCTAAAAGCCTATCGCTGGAATGAGGACGGCATCGCCGGGATCTGCGACCGCACGCAGCAGATTTGTTTTGCGGTTTCGCTGTGGAATGGGAAAGACGAAATCCTAAAAGACCGGCTATATGGGCTTGCCGGACCCGAGGGCAATCATGCCGAAGACGTCAAGGAATATTACTACTACCTTGATTCGACACCGACCCACTCCTACATGAAATACCTATATAAATACCCGCAAAAGGCTTTTCCATACGAGGATTTGAAAACGAAAAACCGCGAGCGGGATAAAACTCAGGCTGAATACGAGCTTGTCGATACAGGAATTTTTGACGAGGATGAATATTTCGACGTTTTCATCGAATACGCGAAGGCTGATTTTGATGACATCTGCATAAAGATTACTGCGGTAAACCGTTCGGAAAAATCCTCGCCATTGCATATCTTGCCGACAGCCTGGTTTCGAAACACATGGTCTTGGTTTGACGGGGCTGAAAAGCCTCAGATGCAGGAAGCGAATATCTCCGCCGATAATCTTTCAGCGATTCAGATTAAAGAAGAAAAGCGAGGCGTTTATTGGCTTTTGTGTGAAGGTTCCTCGCGGCTACTGTTTTGTGAAAACGAAACGAATTATAAGAAGCTCCACGGTGCGGAAAACGCCGGCGACTATACAAAAGACGGTATCGGCGAATTTGTAGTTCGCAACAACAGAAAAGGCGTAAACCCAACCCAAAAAGGAACTAAAGCGGCGGCTCACTATGTACTAAATGTCCCTGCGGGCGGCACGGAGGAGGTGTATCTTCGTTTGAGCGGACAGGAATCTGCGAGACAGCTTTCGTTTAAGACGCATGATCAGTTTATCGCGAGCTGCAAGGAAGTATTCGAAGCCCGAATAAAAGAAGCAGATGAGTTTTACGAAGGAATTGTTCCAGCGAATTTGAACGAAGACTCAAAACTCGTTATGCGCCAATCTCTCGCCGGAATGCTTTGGTCAAAACAGTTTTATCATTACGTCGTAAAAGACTGGATGGATGGCGACTCTGCTTTTACTCCGCCTCCCGGGGTTCGCAAAAATGGTCGAAACAACGACTGGACTCATCTGTATAACGACGATGTCGTATCAATGCCCGATAAATGGGAGTATCCGTGGTATGCCGCGTGGGATCTTGCGTTTCATTGCATACCGCTTGCGCTTCTCGATCCCGGCTTTGCAAAACGCCAACTCGTACTCCTTTTGCGCGAATGGTATATGCATCCGAATGGACAAATTCCCGCGTACGAATGGGCTTTTGGCGACGTAAATCCGCCGGTTCATGCCTGGGCGACGCTTCGGGTTTATCAAATTGAACGCAAGCAGACGGGCAAGGGCGACCGTGCATTCCTCGAGAAAGTTTTTCATAAATTGCTGCTTAATTTCACGTGGTGGGTAAACCGAAAAGACTCCGAGGGCGACAACGTTTTCGAAGGTGGTTTTCTTGGTTTGGACAACATAGGCGTTTTTGACCGAAGCGCCGATTTGCCCACGGGAGGACATCTCGAACAATCAGACGGTACATCGTGGATGGCGATGTTTTGCCTAAACATGCTCGCGATTGCGCTCGAACTTGCTAACGAAGACCCCGTTTATGAAGATGTAGCGAGTAAATTTTTCGAGCATTTCGTTTTCATATCCGATGCGATGAACAATCTCGGGCACGAAGACACCGAGCTTTGGAGCGAACGAGATGGATTTTACTACGATGTTCTACATCTGCCGGGGCATTACAATGTGCCACTCAAAGTGCGTTCGATGGTAGGACTGACCCCGCTTTTTGCAGTTGAAACTCTCGAAGAAGAATGGCTTGATAAACTTCCCGATTTCAAACGCCGCACTGATTGGTTTCTTGAAAATCGTCCCGACCTGATTGATGACATTGCATGTATGCGAGCTGGAGGCGTCAAAAAACGTCGGCTGCTTTCTCTCGTAAATCCTGAACGTCTGAAAAGGGTTTTGCGCGTGATGCTGTCTGAAAGCGAGTTTTTATCTGAATACGGAATTCGAGCCCTTTCGCGGGTGCATCGTGCAAATCCATATTTTCTTGAAGTTGGCGGAACGGAATATAAGGTCGAATACGAACCCGGCGAATCAAAAAGTAATATGTTTGGCGGAAACTCAAACTGGCGCGGTCCGATTTGGTTTCCGATGAACTACCTGATCATCGAATCGCTCCAGAAATTTGACCACTATTTTGGCGAAGATTTTAAAGTGGAGTTTCCGACGGGCTCCGAACGTATGCTCACCCTCTGGGAGGTTTCGCAGGAGCTCGAAAAACGTCTGACCAAGATTTTCTTAAAAGACGAAGAGGGCAGACGCGCCGTTTTCGGAAATAACGAGAAGTTTCAAAACGATGAACACTTTACAAACTATCCTTTATTTTACGAGTATTTCCACGGTGACAATGGTTCAGGGTTGGGCGCAAACCACCAAACCGGTTGGACTGGATTGATCGGAAAAATTTTAAAGCAAATCGGGGAGTATGAAAGAGAAAAGGTGCCCACGAAAAACACGAAACATACCAAGGGCATATAGCCAATTCAATGCTGGACAAGTAATGTAATTATAAAAAAACGCATAAAATTCTTTTTTCGTGTCCTTTCGCGTATTTCGTGGGCAAAATCTATGAAAGCAATTGCAATCACACCCGGCGAGAAAAACTCGGCGCACCTCATTGAGATGGACAGACCGAAAGTGTCCGACATTAAAGACGGGCGCGGCGTTTTGGTTGAGGTCTTGCGAACTGGTGCCTGTGGAACCGACCGGGAAATCAACGACGCCGAATACGGAATCGCTCCCGAGGGCGAAGATTTTCTTGTACTTGGACATGAGAACTTTGGCCGTGTACTTGAAGTGGCCGAAAATGTCACAGAATTTGCGCCCGGTGATTTTGTTGTCGCGACGGTTCGTCGCCCGTGCGGGGATTCGATTTACGACCAGATTGGTCAGCAAGATTTTACGACGGACGAAAATTATTGGGAACGCGGAATTTCACGCCTTCATGGGTTTTGGGCTGAGTTTTACGCCGAAAATGCTGACTTCCTCATTAAGATACCACCGAAAGTCGCCGAAGTTGCTGTGCTGCTTGAGCCAATCTCGATCATCGAAAAGGGATTAAAACAAGCGGAAGACATTCAAAAACGTCTCGATATTTGGAAACCTAAAACCGCAGCGGTATTGGGAACCGGAAACGTTGGATTGCTAACGGTTCTCGCTTTGAGGCTGCGTGGTTTTGAGGTTCATGGTTTTGGTTTGCAAAAACCAGAAGGCTATCTAAACGCCGAATTGTGTAACGCAACTGGCGCGACTTACGATTCCACACGCGAACTTTCCGTAACGGATTCAGTAACAAAATACGGCGAGTACGATCTCATATTTGAAGCTACAGGCTACTCGCCGATCGTCTTCGAGGCGATGCAGACTTTGAACGAAAACGGCATTCTCATTCTCTCCTCGGTAACAGGCGGCAATCGCAAAACCGACGGCGTCCCATCTGATCTGATCAACCAGGAATTCGTTTTAGGTAACCGCGTAATGGTTGGCACGGTAAACGCAAATCGTGAACATTTCGAAATGGGCGTTCGCGACATCGCGCTTGCCGAAGCGACGTATCCGGGTTGGCTATCGAGGATGATGACTCACAAGGTTGACGGCTTAGAAAACTACGGCGAGGTCTTTGAAATCCTGGAAAACGGTTCGGACCACGACGCGATCAAAACTTATTTTGAAATCAAGTCCATTGACTAGTCGTCAGTGTTCAATGATGGCACACTCCCTTGCGGTCGTGTTTCTGCCTGTTTGGTCGACTTTGCTGCTCACTGCTCACTGCTCACTGCTCACTGAATATGGTCAATGATCGATGTTCAATGTAAAATGTTCTCATGCCCGACTTTCCTGAGTATGAACACGATGAAGAAGTTCTGACTGAAAGCGATGCCGAGCTTGAAGAGCCAAAAATGTACAAGGTACTTCTTCACAACGACGACTTCACTACGATGGAGTTTGTCGTTTTTGTTCTGAACAAAGTATTTATGCGTTCGGAAGCCGAATCATTTACAATAATGATGAAGGTTCATAATGAGGGAGTCGGGGTCGCAGGTGTTTATCCCTATGAGATCGCTAATATGAAGGCCGAAAAAGCCATGAACCTCGCTCGCGCCCGTGAGTTTCCCTTCTTGTGTACAGTGGAGGAAGAGTTGGAGTAATAATACTTGACGAGTTAAAAGTAATAGTTTTTACGAATGTTTACAAAAGAATTAGAAGAAACATTGAGTTTTGCGGTTGATGAAGCCGTACGTTTAAAGCACGAATACGTCACGCTTGAGCATCTCCTTTATGCCTTGCTCGACGATAAAGCAGCGCGCGATATCCTCTTTAATTGTGGCGCCCAGTTGGAAGGGCTAGGCAAAGACCTTGAAGATTACTTTGAATCACTTGAGAAAGTGCCGGAAGAATTCAAACAGATACCGGAGCTTACCTCCACCGTTCAATCCACGATCCAGTATGCACTCCTCCAGGCGGAAGGGAGCGGTCAGCGAGACGTTGACGGGGGTAATATCCTTGCTGCGATGTATCAAGTGGAAAATGCGCAGGCGGTCTATATTCTAAAGAAACACGGTGTTTCACGACTCGATATCTTAAATTACATCGCGCACGGAATTTCAAAGATTGATGATTTCAGCGACGAGCTTCTAGAGGGATTGGGTGTCGAGGGCGAGTTTGCCGAGGAGCGGACAGCGCAGCAAACAAAAAGAAAGAAACCGCTCGAATCTTTTACTGAAGAGTTGGTTAAGGTTGCGCAAGACGGAGGAATTGATCCACTAATCGGTCGCGAAGCCGAGATCGAACGCACTATTCAGGTGCTCTGCCGCAGAAAGAAAAACAATCCTCTTTACGTAGGCGAGCCCGGTGTCGGTAAAACTGCTCTCGCTGAAGGCTTGGCACTCAAGATCGCTAATGAGGAAGTTCCGGAAGTGATTGCCGACGCGAAAATTTTTGCACTCGACATGGGAGCCGTTTTAGCAGGCACGCGCTATCGAGGTGATTTTGAGCAACGCTTTAAAGCAATTATCAAAGACCTGAAAAAACAGGAACACTCAATTCTTTTTATCGACGAGATTCACACCATTGTTGGAGCAGGAGCAGTTTCGGGCGGCGCAATGGATGCCTCTAATATCTTAAAGCCTGCGCTCGCTTCTGGCGCGATAAGATGTATTGGTTCAACGACTTACAGCGAATATAAAGCGGCTTTTGAGCGCGATCGCGCACTTGCAAGACGTTTTCAAAAAATTGAAATAAATGAACCGACCGTAGAAGAAACTTACGAAATTCTGAAAGGCTTGGAAAAATATTACGAAGAGCATCACGGCGTAAAATACTCGGACGAAGCGATGCGAACCGCCGCTGAGCTAGCCGGAAAATACATCAACGACCGCTTTTTGCCGGATAAAGCAATAGACGTGATCGACGAGGTCGGAGCAAGCATAAAACTTCTTCCGGAGGATAAGCGCCCGAAGAAAGTTTCGGTGCAGATGGTTGAAAATACCGTTGCACGTATGGCGAAAATTCCGCCGAAAACGGTCGTTGCCGATGAAAAAGATCAGCTCAAAACGCTCGAACCCGACCTCAGAAAAGTCATATTTGGACAAGATGATGCGATCGATAAGGTGGTCAGCGCGATCCAAATTTCGCGTGCGGGACTTGGGCACGAGGAAAAACCGGTCGGGGCGTTTTTGTTTTCGGGTCCTACTGGCGTCGGTAAAACCGAGCTTTCAAAACAGCTAGCGGAAATCCTTGGTGTTGAGTTCCTACGCTACGATATGAGTGAATATGCTGAGGCGCACACGGTTTCGCGTTTGATAGGTGCGCCTCCCGGTTACGTGGGCTTTGATCAGGGCGGGCTTTTGACCGATGCAATTATGAAACATCCGCATTCGGTGCTCGTATTAGATGAGATTGAAAAGGCACATCCAAATCTTTTCAATTTGCTTTTGCAGGTGATGGATTCAGCGACGCTTACCGATAACAACGGCAAGAAAGCAGATTTTCGTAACGTGATTTTGATTATGACGACCAATGCAGGAGCACGCGAGCTTTCGTCGGGCGGTATCGGTTTCAAAACGGACGCAGATACAAAAGGTTCTGCAAAAGGCGCAATCGAGCGAACGTTTACGCCTGAATTCTTAAATCGTCTTGATGCACGCGTCGCTTTTAAGGCGCTTGATCTTGACGTGATCAAGCTAATCGTCGATAAATTCGTCAAAGAGCTAAACGCTCAGTTGATGGAAAAACGCGTGATCGTAAAACTAGATGATTCCGCCAAAGAGTGGCTTGCGAAAAACGGCTTCGACGCAAAATATGGCGCTCGACCAATGCAGCGTCTTATTCATCAGAAAATTAAGAAACCTCTGGCTGAGGAAATTCTTTTTGGAAAACTAACCGATGGTGGAAGCGTTAAAGTAACAGAGAAAGCCGGAGAGATCGTGTTAGACTTTTGACGGTATGACAACGACAACTTTAGAAATAGAACTCCCAACAAGTACTACAAGAGATGAAGCAAAACTTCTTCTCGCCGTTAAGCTGTATGAAGTCGGTAAAATCACGCTTGGACAGGCGGCGAAAATAGCGGGTTATTCAAAACGAGCTTTCCTCGAAGTTTTGGATAACCAGAGAATTCCCGTTTTTAATTACTCGGCAGAAGATTTGCGTGAGGAAATGGGCTTGTGATCGAGCCGGTTGTTCTCGATAGTACTTGTTTGATTGGCTTGGAAAGAATAGAACGTTTGAGCGTTTTACCAGAACTTTACGAGCCGATTATTATTCCCGACGAGGTTGACAAAGAATTTGGTGAAGAATTCGACTGGCTTTCGGTCGAAACGCCGAAGAATGTCGCCCTGATCACAAGTTTGAAAATTCTTGTTGACGATGGCGAGGCGGAAGCAATCACTTTGGCTCTTGAGAAGAATTGCAAAATCGTGCTGGACGACAAACAAGCCCGTTTGATTGCGAAGCGTCTGGGATTGGAAGTAATTGGTACGATTGGAATTTTTATCAAGGCAAAGCAAGCCGGTTTGATTGATCTACTAGCTCCGGTGTTGGAAGAATTGGAAAATAAGGGGTTCCGAATGTCTTCTGATTTGAAACTCGAAGCATTAAAGCTAGCTAAGGAGTAGCCTTCCCGCCAGGAAGTTACATAGAAAGAAAACGAACTAATCTTAAAATACTAAAATTATGAAAACGATTAATCTATCTCGCGCGTTGATTCTCATCGCGTTGTTGTTTAGCGCAGTTTTTGTTTCAGCCCAGAAAGTTGAAGAACGAAACGTACGTGCGCATATGGAGTTTCTGGCGAGTGACGCCATGCAGGGTCGTGGCAGCGGAACGCAGTTTGAGCTGCTGACCGGAAAATATCTCGCGTCGCAGATGCAGCAAATGGGAATCGAACCTGCCGGAGATAAGTCGGCAAACGGAGGACCCGGGTATATTCAGACGATCAAAACTACGCGCAATTCGTTTTCGGAAGCTCCGAATTTGAGTTTTGGCGATTCGGTTTTAACACACGGTAAAGAAATGATCGTCTTTAGCATGTCAGCGGCGAAAGTGAGCGGAAGGTTTGAAAAAATTGCGGTTGGACAGAATCCGTCGAAGGGTGCAGTGGCTTTCGTCGCCCAAAAAGATGCTTCTCGAAAACTTGGTTACTTAATGGAAAGCAGCGCTGCGGCGATTTTGATCGAAGAGACGCCGGACTGGCGAACCGGTTGGGATCGCTTTACGAACCGCAAGATAACTTTCTTGACCGGAGGCGGTTCAACGAGCGGACCCGCGCTCATTGTTTTAAGCACCGAGTCAGCGAAGGAGATCTCGAAGTTGGAAGAAGGTACGCCGATAGAGATCGCCGGAAAGCTGGGAAAACCGCAAACCCAAACCACTTGGAACGCGGTCGGAATGATAAAAGGACGGGCCCAAAAACGATCTTCGGAAGCGATCCTGCTTAGCGCTCATATGGATCACGTAGGAGTTCGCCAACACGCTCGTGGAGAAGACAAAATTTACAATGGGGCTGACGATGATGCGTCCGGCTGTGTGGCGGTTTTGGAATTAGCACGAGTAATTGCTAGCGGAAAACGTCCAAAACGCTCCGTATATTTCGCTTTTTACGGCAGCGAAGAAGTAGGAGGACGCGGTTCCAGATATTTCGTAAATAATCTTCCTTTTCCTAAAGAAAGACTCGTCGCAAATCTTCAGTTTGAGATGATCGGGCGTCCGGATCCAAAGGTGGCTGCAAATGAGCTTTGGCTTACGGGTTATGATCGTTCCAACCTTGGCGTCGAACTCGCGAAACACGGCGGCAATGTTGTTGCCGATCCGCATCCTAAGCAGAATTTTTTCCGCCGTTCGGATAATTACGCCCTCGCCCGCGAAGGAATAATTGCCCACACTGTTTCGAGTTTTGGACTGCACAAAGACTATCATCAACCGTCCGACGAAATTGAGACCATCAATTTCGAGCACATGACGCGTTCGATAAATTCGATGATTAAGCCTGTGCGCTGGCTCTTGAATTCGAAGTTTAAGCCGAGCTGGTATGAAGGAAAGCGTCCGTAGGGATGAAATTTCTGGCAATAGAACATGAAGTAGAAGGCGTGAAAGCGGAAGACTTTGCGCCTTTTTTGGATGACGAAGCGACGCACCTCTGGAAGCTCTCGCAAGCCGGAATCGTTCGCGAGGTTTACTTCACAGAAAATCACGAAGCGGTTTTGATACTAGAATGCGAAAATGTCGAGACAGCGCGTTACACACTCAACCAGTTTCCCTTGGTAAAAAACAAACTGATTTATTTCGAACTAAAAACCCTAAATCCTTACGACGGTTTCGAGCGTTTGTTCAAAGACTAATTCGAACCAATCGGATCACCCGGCGGATTCGGAAGCGTCTTGGTCGGTTTTCTGGGTACTGTAGGACGGTCGAGAAACTTCTTGATATCGTCAATCGTTGCCCGGTTATGAATACCAGCTGCTCCGATCGCTCGTCGACGTAAAAGATTCAAGCGAAGTTTTCTCAAACTGTCTCTCGCAACTGCCCTCACCTGTTTCCTCGCGGAAGAATTTGCCGCAAGATCCATCAACTTTGAAACTACTACGTTTTGAACGGCTCGCTGAATTTCAGCATATCGCGAATTTGTTGAAGTAGGAGCGTACCAGGTAGCTTTCACAAGCGCATCGGCGACTTCGCGAAAATGCGGATTCAAACGATTTCGGGAATTGAAATCGATCAAACGCGCGGCGCGATTTGGTTCGAGTAGACCGTCAATCGTCATTCCGGCTGCAATTTCGGCTGCACCAATCGGATCAAAAACCGGTCGTGTACGTTTTGGAAAAAGTTCTGAACGATTTGAGCCTGTACCAAAGGCTCTCGGCGGCAAGATGTTTAAAATTCTCTGTGGAATTAGGAGCTCCCTCGGGCTGAGAGTAGCCAAAACTGCGTTCATCGCAGCTCTTTGTCGTGTAGGTGAAACGATCTTATAAATTTGAGCCGGACTCGTAGCACCTCCCCGTCTCACGGAATAATTGTAGTAAACACCGCCAAGCGTTTTGACGGTGGCTGTAACTTGATAGCGGTGATGCAAATAAAGCGGCAGCAGCTTGTTTTCGAGCTCTGAAAGTGGTGCGCCCTGCTCCAGATTTTTTAAACCAAACCGACTCAAACCAATCCTACGAACGTTCATTATATGGCGCAGTTCGGCAACGGGATCGCTGCCATTGTCCCAAAGGTTCGCTAGCGGATGCGCTGCGCTTGCCGGACGCGTGTCTGCGTCAGTTATAAACAGATAGCCCTTTCGAATTCCGTTCTGCAAAATTCTTTCAAGCTCAGCTTTTTCATTTGCGCCGTTTGGAAAATCCGAGTACGCAAACTGCGTGACCCATTTATCGTAGGCACCAATTTTATTATCGTAAGCGTTTGAAAAATCGAGTTTTCCGTTTATAACTCTTATCATCGGCGCCGGGTAATCCATCACCGAAGCGCGTCCGTAAGCACTTGCCGCGAAGTTGTGCGAAAAGCCCAAAGTGTGTCCGATTTCGTGAGCCGAAAGCTGACGAATCCTCGCAACTGCAAGGGCGTCGGCATCTGTTTTCGAATCTTGAACGAGATAATTTACATCCGGCATCAATGCAAAATCACACATCGCACGGTTTGGGTATTGCGGAGCGAAACCGGAGGCAATCAAAAAATCCTGTCGTGCGCGTTGAGAATCGAGCGTCACAACGCCCTTGATAATTTCGCCTGTTCGCGGATCGACAACGCTCGAGCCGTAAGCCCAACCGCGCGTCGAACGGTGAACCCAATTGATCACGTTGTAGCGAATGTCCATTGGATCCGCATCGGGCGGAAGAATTCTAACCTGAAAAGCGTTTCTATATCCGGCCGCTTCAAATGCCTGGTTCCACCAGGAGGCACCAATTGCCAGGGCATCACGAATCTTCTTCGGCGTTCCATTATCAACGTAATAAACAATCGGTTCGATCGCTTCCGAAACTACTGCGCTTGGGTCTTTCTTTTTCAGTCTGTGTCTAACGATCCAGCGCTTCTCGAGGTTCTCACTGATATCTGTGGCGTAATCATAAAAACTGATCGCAAATGAGCCGATACGCGGATCGTGTTTGCGCGGCTTGTAATTTTTATCGGGAAGCTCAACAAATGAATGTCTCTGGCGAGTTGTCACTGCGTTTCCGCTCGGCGCTGTTTGATTTACGAGTCTTCCGTTTGCAACCTTCGCTTTTACCGTGATCGTCGCCTCAACCTCGGTATTCTTTGGAAAACCTTTTGTGCGCGGCAGGTAAAACGCGCTTCGCGATTTGTCGATCGAAAAAACGCCTTGCTTCAAACGCGTAAGTCTCGCGCCAACCCCATGAGCATCACGTATAAAGAAATCTGTTCCGTCGATCAAAACTTTTCCGGCATCTTTTGAAACAACCTTAAAACCCCAGATCACCGACTTCGCAAACGACTCTTCAACGGCACGTCGTTCAGCGGCGTTGCTGCTCAGAGCACGGAAGTCATAGTTTGGCTGAACCAGCAAGATCTTGTTGCCGACTCGCTCAAAGTAAACGACTTTTGTGCTGCCAAGCTGTCCGCGATCGAGCCCGATCGGGTTTGAGCCAACACCCGTTGGCAGTGAAACCTGATAAAGAAATTCCTCGTTTGGGCGCGAAACTTCGACATACATTTTCCCTTTTTCGTCGTCGTAGTAGAGCGGAATGTAGCCATCGATCTTTTTAAGTTTCGCGGTGAAATCGGCAAAAGATTTTGGTGGCTTTTCAGGTTTATTTTGCGAAAATACTGGCAGAAACGAAAGTACCAGAATCGCTATTGCGACTAATGTTTTATGCATATTGTCAGTGCGGAGTCGATGTCCAACAGTCAGAAACGCGGCTGCTAAGGAACGTGCCTTGTTTGAGCCGCTAACCTCTAAAAGGCACACTCCCTCGCGGTCGTGTTTCCGCCTTCTAGCTAAGCTTTGATTTTCTAGAGAATTTACCATTTTTTGAAATAGAAACACAAAACCGACTTTCCGCCGGATTGCTCCCAAAACTTTTTTGTCCACTTCCGGTTTTAATTTTCCTGTGCTATATTCGCTCTCATTATGAAAGTCTCATTCCGCTAAATAGCTGCAACCTTCGGGTTCCTTTTTACGTTTCTCCGTAAGCGTAAAAGCGAACTGTCTCTGCACACCTCGTGCGCATTCTTTTCGTTCAATAAGGTTTTCTTAAAATGTCGAAGTACGTAGAAACTACGTCCGAAGAGGCGTATGACAATTCATTTTGGTCGATTCTAAAAGAGGCGATCAAAGGCTCGGATCGTGACTTCACAAAGGGTTCGATCGGCTTGGCGGTATTCCTTTTGGCGGTTCCCATGATCCTTGAAATGATCATGGAAAGCATCTTTGCGGTTGTGGATGTTTTCTTTGTTGCCTCGCTTGGTGCGGACGCCGTAGCGGTGGTTGGGATCACGGAGTCGATTATGTTTTTGATCTACGCCGTGGCAATCGGAATCGCAGTAGGAGCAACCGCTACCGTTTCGCGAAGGATTGGTGAAAAGGACCCGGAAGGCGCTGCAAAATCCGCCACTCACGCAATTTATATGGGTGTCGGCGCTTCGCTTTTGATGGGAATTCTGGGCATCATTTTTGCACCGCAATTTTTAACGTGGCTTGGCGCAGAGCCCAGAGTCGTTGAAGAAGGGACGCTTTTTGCGCGTCTGATGATTGGCGGAAACTGCGTCGTCGTATTCCTCTTTTTGCTAAACGCGATCTTCCGCGGCGCAGGTGATGCGGCGATTGCGATGCGCGTATTGTGGTTTGCAAACATCTTAAACTGCATACTCGATCCGCTCTTCATCTTTGGCATATGGATATTTCCCGAACTCGGCGTAACGGGCGCCGCGGTAGCAACTCTAATCGGGCGTGGAATGGGAGTTTTATACGCTGGCTACAAGCTTTTTTACGCCTCTCAGCGCTTTCAGATTCGTGCGTCCCACTGGCTGTTGGACGTCGAAAGATTCAAAAGACTGTTCAGTATTTCGTGGGTAGCCGTTTTGCAGTATCTGATTGGAACGGCTAGCTGGATAGGCTTAATGAGGGTTGTAGCAGGCTTTGGCAGCGAAGCGGTCGCGGGCTACACAATAGCAATCCGCGTAATTATTTTCGCCCTGCTTCCGTCGGTCGGACTCGCAAACGCTGCTGCAACGCTTGTGGGTCAAAACCTGGGTGCTGAACAACCCGAACGCGCAGAGAAAAGTGTCTGGAAGGCTACGTTCTATAATGCGATTTTTCAAACCTCGATAGGAATCGCTTTCGTGATTTTTGCGGAGCCGATCGCCTCGATTTTCACAAGCGAACCCGAGGTTTTGGCTTACGCGTCCGACGCCATTCGAATTATTTCGTACGGCTTTTTCTTTTATGCGGTTGGAATGGTTCTCGAAACTTCGTTTAACGGCGCAGGCGATACCTGGACGCCGACATATCTTAATTTGTTCGTTTTCTGGCTTTTCGAGATCCCGCTAGCTTACGTTCTCGCGTACAACTTTGAAATGGGCGCACACGGCGTTTTCTGGGCGATCACAATCGCGTTTTCAATGCTCGCGGTAGTTTCAGCGATTTTGTTTAAGCGTGGACAGTGGAAATTGAAGGAGGTTTAAGAAAAGGGATGAGGAAGAGGATCTCTCGCTCTTCCTTATTCGGCAGGCTTTTTAGGAAGGAGAATTTAGCTATTCGAAAATATTGTTTGAATTTTTGATGGCTTAGAAGGGTGCCAATCGTGAACTCTAAAACACAGGTAAGAAAACATTAGCAGTTGGTTCGCACAAAAGTAGATAAAGGCAATGGGCGCTATAATACGTAAAGTGGACAGGTCAATATCAGGAAACGTCGAGCCGATTGATTGCATAGTCGTACCAGCCCCGAGAAGTGCCGGAGAAAAAGCTAAAAACAACAGAAAATAGATTGAGTTGATCAAAGTTTCACCTATTGTTGGAGAACGGTAAACGTAAATTCCAAATTCAAATCTTTCTCCCTCTTCGTAAAAATCCGAGTCACTTTTTTCATGGCATAGAGCACATTTGGGTTCATCGATTATCGCAGAAGCACTATATAGCCGATCTCTAAACTCGTCCCAAGTCAGCAGGGATGTCGATAACGTCAGTCCACAAAAAAGAACTAAGTAGGGAAACGGCGTTTTAAAAACTTTAATAAAATTAGCGATTTCTGATTTCATAAGTCCGCATCTCGCGCTATATTCGTATTAGACCCCAGAAGAGAAAGATTGTTCCGAATGACGCCAAAAACCTTTCCAAACCCGCGAAGTTTACGCGAGCTCGATTTTTACGCCGGCGACATAGTTACGTTTGGCGAGCCGCTGACCTTGGAAAATTTGCGCGAGGCATATCGAAAAGGTATTTTCCCGTGGCATATAGATGGGATGCCCCTTCCTTGGTTTTGTCCGGCGCAGCGCGCGATCCTTGAATTTGAAAATCTACACATACCAAAAAGCCTCGCTAGAGAACGTCGTAAAACGAATTTCGCTTTCACTGTCGATAACGCCTTTGAAGATGTAATAAATGCCTGTGCAAAAACGAAGAGAAATTTTGAATCGGGCACTTGGATTACCGAGGGGTTTATTGAGGCTTACAAAAAATTTCACAATGCGGGGATAGTACACAGCGTAGAGGTCTGGGACGAAGACGTACTCGTCGGCGGGCTTTACGGTGTAGATGCAGGTGGTGTCTTTTGCGGCGAAAGTATGTTTTTTGAAAAGGCGAATGCGTCAAAACTCGCGCTCTTGTTTTTGATTGAACACCTGAAATCTCGCGGAGCTTCCTGGATTGATATACAGGTTATGACCCCCCATATGGAAGTCTTGGGTGCACACGAAATTGACCGCAACGAATTTTTGGATAAACTCAGGCTAACCCAGGAAGAGAATTTACGACTTTTCTAATTATGGCAAATTTTCTGATCTACGGAGCAAACGGATACTCGGGCGAACTCATCGCTCGTGAGGCACAAAAACGCGGGCTTAATCCAATTCTTGGCGGTCGAAGCCAAAACAAAGTAAAACCGCTTGCTGAAGAACTGGGTTTGGTCTGTCGCACGTTTTCGCTCGAAGATAAAACGTCGCTTGATTACACGCTCAAAGAAGTTGATTTTGTAATTCATTGCGCGGGACCTTTTTCTTTCACGGCGAATCAGATGCTCGAAGGCTGCCTTCGAACAAACACACATTACCTTGATATTACAGGCGAAATCGCTGTATTTGAAGCGCTCGCCGCGCGTGATAAAGAAGCCAAGAACGCAGGAATCATGGTCATGCCGGGAGTCGGGTTTGATGTTGTACCGAGCGATTGCCTTGCGCTTCATCTTAAGAATCGTCTTCCGTCAGCCAATGATCTGACGCTTGCTTTTTACGGTCTTGGGCGTATATCCCACGGAACCCAAACAACGATGACGATGAACGTCGGAAAAGGTGGTGCGATTAGAAAGGACGGTATTATAACGAGCGTTCCGGCAGCCTGGAAAACACAGGAAATTGATTTTGGCGAGGTACAAAAAACAGGAGTTACGATCCCCTGGGGCGACGTTTCCACAGCTTACTACTCTACCGGAATTCCAAATATAAAGGTCTTTACAGTTTTGCCCGAAAAGAATTTGAAGATGCTAAAAATGAGCAGATATATTGGCTGGCTTCTAAAAACGGCGCCTTTACAAAGCTATCTTTTGAAGCAAATCCCACAGGGCGGACCAAACGAGGAAGAACGTGAAAAAGGAAAAACGTATCTTTGGGGCAAAGCGACCGACGACAAGGGAAACTCGGTGGAATCTCGTCAGCAAGGTCCCGAAGGTTATAAATTCACTATGCTCGCGGCGCTGAAAATTGTCGAGAAAATTCTTGATGGAGATTACAGTTCAGGCTTTCAAACGCCTGCGAAAGCATATGGAGCTGATCTCGTTTTAGAAATAGAAGGTACGGTACGGCAAAACCTCTAGGAGCTTCACAGCATAATTTTTTGACGCCATTTGCTGAGCTTATTTCTCTCTTTCCCGGGAATAATACCTTTCATTTGAAGACATCAACATTTTTCCGTCTGGACCATAGGATTCATCATCATCTCCCAGCACCTCTGCGCCCAATGAGTTTGCGATTCGGAACATTTTCGCTATCGCCTTTGTACTTGGATTCTTAGAATATAGTTCTCCTAAGTCGGCGTGATACCAAAGCGGGCATTCCTCGTTTCCCAAAAGCATCACAAAACTATTCTTATCATTTTTAGGATCAGCAATTACTTCATCGTCACGGTTCACATAATCTAACCACTCAGACCTTTCAATGCGACTTTGATCGTCAGGGTCGCACCAATAATACTTTCTTGATAAATGAAATTCATAACCCATAAATCAACTCTTTGGACCGACGGAAGAAGCAAAAAAAGCGGTGCGCTTGAAAATAACGCATCCGCATATAACAAAAGATCTTAAGAAACTTATGAGGTCGCTTCGCTGGCCATAGGCGGGCTGTCAGTCTCGTGTATTTCTGAGGTAAACAGGGCGAAGATTTTCTGTCCTTCGGTCGAACGCGGGTCTATTGTCCGCAAATGAACCGGTCCCTGCATTTCCCAGATTGCCGTTATTTCACCTTCCTTTTCTACAGCGTGGTACGAAATCTCTTCAGGCTCCGCATGCGTCTCTTCCTTCACTCCCTCCGCGGGAGCATCTGCCGCCGCGGCTGCTTCATTCGTCCCAGCCGGCGCTTCAGTACTTGCAGGTTCAGCGGCCGTTGCTGCCGGTTCCGTTGTAGTAGTAGCATCAGTCGCTTCAGCTTCAGCCGTCGCTGCTGGTTCCGCCGTAGCAGCCTCAGCCGTTTCCGCCACCGTTTCTACCGCTGTCTCAGTGGCTTCAATAGCCTCTGTTTTTACGTCCGCCACCGTTTCTTCAGCAGCCGCTTGTGTTTCATTCTCAGACATTAAATTTCTAAAGTTCTCCTTATAAAACCTAGTATTTGTTTAGTTTGTGTAATTTGAAATTCTGACATAAACAATCAATCTTGTCGAGTGTATTTTGGGCCCTCAATTCATCATAGAGACCATTCATAACTAATTTCTCTTGCGCTTGAATTCCAGTTCGTAAAACCAAAAATCATTGTTTGGCTGGTCGATCTCGAGTTCGCTCGCCTTACCATTTTTATCGATCGTAAAATTCACAAAACCCATTGGGAAATTGTACGCAACCGATCGTCGCCATGTGATTTTAAAGGTGTTGTAATGCCAATGTTCAAGATCCGCAACAAAATTTGGCGCGGGCTTTAAGCGTAAAACCAGCTTGCCGTTTTCGCCGGAAATTGTCGCATCGCCATACATTTTTCCGCCGTATGTTCCGGTATAGTCACTAAGGGGAAGCGTCGGTTGTGTGTTTGTTTTCCGCGCTTCTTCGATTTTCTTTTTATTTGCCGCAGCCCGCTGTTTTCCACGAACAGAAAAAGTTTTATACTCCGCCGACCAATCTCGTTTCGGAGCATTTCGGAAAACGTCATAAATCTTGTATTGCAGAACCGACGGCACACCCTGTTCGCTGTTGGTTAAAACAACTAAACCGAGTTTTTCCTCCGGCATCATCGAGGTACGCGAAATCATTCCGTCCAGCCCGCCGCCATGTGAAACGACTTTGCGACCGTGATAATTCCAGACGTTCCAGCCCAAACCATAAGTATTAAAATGCCTCGAAGGTATAAACCGGCTCGAACCCGGACTGATCGGCAAAATAACGGCCGGTTGATGCATTTGCCAAATATTCCCCGCACTAACTATTTGTTTTCCTTCAAATTTTCCGCCGTTAAGCTGCATGCGAAGCCAATTGGCAACGTCTGCCACAGACGAATTTAATCCCGCCGCCGCCGCCGCCGCTCCATCAACGTTTCCCCTGTGCAAAACCCTTAAACCATTTCCGCCAGATTCGTTGTGGGGAAATGCGGCGTTTGTCTTAATGTCTTTTACGCTCGTGGTTGTGCGGTTCATTTTCAACGGTCTTAAAAATTTCTCGGTTACAAACTCGCCCCAGCTTTTTCCGGAAACTTTTTCGATGATTTTTCCGGCAGTGATAAACATCAAATTTTGATAACCAAATCCCGTACGAAACCCCCTGGTTGGCTTCAGATATTTGAGGCGTTTAATAACCTCGTCGCTCGAATGGGTCGTTTCGTACCAAAGCAGATCGCCGCTAAAGGTTCCCAACCCAACCCGATGCGAAACCAAATCCCGAATCGTCAATTCACTCGTAACGTATGGATCGTAGAGTTCGAAGTCGGGTAGATACTTCGATACCTTGTCGTCCCATCCGCCGATCTTTTTCTCGTCGATCAATACAGCCAACGATGCCGTTGTAAAAGACTTTGAATTTGAAGCGATCGCAAAAAGCGTATCTTTATTGACCGCCACATTTCCGCCAAGTTTCTGAACTCCATATCCTTTTGCAAAAACAACCTTGTCGTCCTTAACGATGGCGATCGCCATTCCCGGGACATTCCAGTCCTTCTGAGCCTTTTGGGCGTAGGCGTCAATCTCCGCGAGTTTTGCATCGAGGCTTTGCGAAAATGCCAGATGCGGCACCACAAACAAAATGATAATCAACGAAATTAATTTATTCTTCATGATTTTTTTTACCTGAACTACTAAAAAAGGGTTAGCATCAAAATGATTGGAACGCAGGCGTCCTCGCCTGCATTGAGTGCAACGCACGGCCCAACTTTATACTTTTCATTCTAATCCAAACCACCTTGAAACGCGTACTCTTCCTCACAGTAATTTCAATAGTTTAGTCAATTCAGTCGGAAGCGGTTGCACAAATTCCATGAGATTTTTTGTAACCGGATGCGTAAAAGCCAGTTTCTCTGCGTGAAGGAAAAATCTTTTCATTTCACCTATCGCTTTTCGCAGTTGGGCATCAGCGATTTGTTTATCACGACCTTCGTTGTAGGTCGCATCGCCTACAATCGGATGATTTATGTGCGATAAATGAACGCGTATTTGATGGGTTCTTCCGGTTTTTATATTCACATCTAGCAGCGTGAATTTTTCAAAACGCCGGCGAACTTTATAAATCGAAATCGCATTTCTTCCCTTTTTTTCGACCGCCATTTTTACACGGTTTTTCCTGTCGCGCGCTATAGGCTCGTTTATCTTTCCGCTCAATTTTCTTACAAATCCATGGACAAGCGCAACGTAGGATTTCGTCACCTTTCGGTCACGAAATTGGGCCGAGAGTTTTTCGTTCGTTAATTCATTTTTGGCAACGACGATTAAACCCGAGGTGTCTTTGTCGAGTCTATGAACGATACCGATACGATTGCGGATTGCGGATTGCGGATCTCGGATTTCCTGTTGCTCCAACGCCAGCGCTTCTTGCACACTCCCTTGCGGTCGTGTTTCCTCCTGTTTTTCTATCTTTGCACCTTTGCGCCTTTGCGGGATATCTTTTTGCGGCAACGTCTGCGCGTTTTGCACACTCCCTAGCGGTCGTGTTTCCACCTGTTTTTCTATCTTTGCACCTTTGCGCCTTTGCGGGAGCTTGTTTTGATAAAAACGAAAAGCTACCGCGTTTGCCAGCGTCCCGCTCGATACTCCCGCTCCCGGATGAACGATCATCCCGGCCGGTTTATTTATTACAGCCAAATATTCATCTTCAAAAACGATGTCGAGTGGAATATCTTCGGGTTCAAAATTGTCGGAATCGTGCAAAACGAGTTCGACTGAAACCTGATCATCCTTGCGAAGTTTGAACGAGGATTTTGCCACTCCGCCGTTTACCAAAACGTTACCGTCATCAATCAATTTTTTCAGACGGGAGCGCGACCAATCAGCCACGCGTTCTGATAAAAAGATATCGAGGCGCATTCCGACGGCTTCTTTTTCCACCCTGTAATTCAGTATTTTGATATCTTCACTCACAATAAAGCTAAGGGATGATGGAGAATTAAGGGACAAATAATCCCTGCTGATCCCCGCCATCCCTGTTTAATGTAACCTCTAAACCTCTGCGTCTTTTGCTATCTTTGCGTTTAAATCTCCCGTCTTTTTCCAACGCCAATATAGAAAAATCATGGATCCCGTCGCAACAACCAAACTTATCAGTTGCGAGGTTGAAAGCCCTGTCATTGTCGTGATACCCAGCAGGTCTCCACGCGGATCGTCGCGCACAAATTCCACCAGAAACCGAAAAATGCTGTAAATGATTCCATAAGCGATCAGGATTTGCCCATCAAATTTTTTCCTTCGATGAAGATAAAAGAGCAAACCAAAAACCGCGAGCATCGTAAACGATTCGTACAGTTGAGTCGGATGTAAATAAAGCGGACTGCCGTCAGCCGCATGAATCGGCACACCGGTATTTTGGTGTCCAAGCTCGGTAAACTGCACGCCCCAGGGATATTCGCAAACATCTCCCCAACAGCAACCAGCCGAAAAGCACCCCAAACGTCCAAAGAACTGTCCTAGCGCGACGCCGGGCGCGAAAGCATCCCCAACCTTCCAAAAAGGCAGCTTGTACCAACGGATTAAAAACGCGAGAGTGAAAAAGCCGCCGATAAATCCACCGTAATAAACTCCGCCAGATCGCAAAAAATCTAGTGAGAAAAACTGTACATCGGGTTCAACGAAATACATCAAAATCTTCGAACCCAAAAGCCCACCAATAATCGTCCAAAGCCCTAGGTCGAAAATTCGATCTTTTATTAGCCCGTCGTTTTGGGCAAGCCGCGCTGCAACAAAGAGTGCGCACATCAAACCAAGCGCCAATAAAACACCATAGGTGTTTATCGGAAAATCGCCAATTCTAAAAAGCTCCGGGAACATTAATCAGTTATCAGTTATCAGTTATCAGTTATCAGTTATCAGTTATCAGTTATCAGTTATCAGTTATCAGTTATCAGTTATCACGAGATGATACGTTTCATTACAAAAATCACAAATGCAGAAATCGGGTTCTCCTCCAATGAGCTACAACTCCAATCTCATCTCAATTTCGCCATCCTCATCTATAACCCCCGTTTTCTCAAACCCCAAACTGCTATAAAGTTTCTCGGCACCTTTGTTATCAGGCACAAAAAACAAGAAAACCTCTTTACAGTCCTCGTTTTCGCTCATTTTTTCAATCAATTTCAGTGTTGCTGCTTTTCCCAAGCCGCGACCCTGAAATTTTTCGTCTATCATCAGACGCACTATATAATACTTTTTGCTCTCCGGATCCTTCCCATAAAGCGCAAAACCGACCAATTCATCATCATCATAAACGGCGCGCGGTATCAGGTAACGATACACCGTTGTTTGGGCAATTGACATAACATTTGCCGCAACAAATGTCTTTTGACCGTCACCGACATTTAACTTTGTAACCGCTTCGAAATTCTCTTTGCCGATTTTACGTAAAGAAACGCTCATTGTTTGCTAGGTATGATGCAAATGGGTATCGCGAATGTTAATGAGCTCTTTTAAGGGTCTTGCCAGAAACCAAACTGTTTGCTATTGCTCACTATGCTTATTTTCAGGCTTATTCACAGAAACCCTTTCTTCCCTTTTGTCCTTTGCGTGGGTATCTTCATCTTTCTTACTCAAAAGCATATCCAAAATGAGTAAACCCGCTCCGGTGCAAATTGCTATGTCGGCAATATTAAACGTAGGGTAATGCCAGTTTCCAAATTGAAAATCGATAAAATCAACGACAAACCCCAAACGTATCCGATCGACCACGTTTCCCAAGATTCCCGCCAGAAGAAGCGCGAGAGCGCCAAGAATTCTATCGTCGGTTCGCGGTGTACGCCAAAAAAAATAAAGAACTAAAGTTGCCGCCAAGAAAGCTAGAAGCGATAAAACCCAGCGCCCTGTATCGCCGCCATTATCAAACATGCTAAAAGCAACGCCCGTATTTTGCGCGTAGGCGAAATTGAAAAAGTCTGGAATGATCTCCCAGTCGCCACCAAAACGCAGCTTCCGGCTCGCCCAGGCTTTCGTGGTCTGATCAACAAGGAAAACAGCGGCAGTAGCCACCAAATATCCAAGTTTCCAATATATGCCGCGTTTACTCATCTAAAATTTCTTTGCAAAAGAAGATCTCCCCGATTCCATCATTGATTCCCTCGATCTTGC
Source organism: Aridibacter sp. (assembly GCA_965216195.1). Lineage (GTDB taxonomy): Bacteria > Acidobacteriota > Blastocatellia > Pyrinomonadales > Pyrinomonadaceae > Aridibacter. The sequence continues at coordinate 2,794,895 of OZ244151.1, forward strand.
CACACTCTTCAAACCCCATGTGCCTGTGCCAATCCTGAGGTTCGGGTTCGTTTTCTTGCGACGAACTGTAGAGCCTTTTGTGATTTCGATTCGCCAAAAACCTTTCAAGAATCCCCAGCATCCGCTTGCCTATTCCCTGACGGCGATGTTCCTCCAAAACTCTGATCAAGGCGATATAAGGAACCATCGACCATAGATATTCCAACTCTATAAAACCTACCGGTTTGTCGTTGAGCTCAGCGACGATTAACTCGTCAAGGTCGATCTTTCGGATTAGCGTTTCTTCTGCGATGTAGACTTGAGGCCGAAGAAACCCAACATCGCCCGCGACAGCTTTCCTTACAACAACTTCATCGCACATGTGCTAAGCGGAAGCCATCAACTCCATCTGTCCGAGCGCCTGAAAACATCTTTCGCAAACGGTCGGAAATTCTTCAAAATCGCCGACGCGATTCGAAAAGTTCCAGCAGCGCTCACATTTTTCACCGACAGCATTTAGAACTTTCACATTGATTCCATCACCTTCTCTAAGCTCAACCTGCGAGACGATAAAGATGTAACGAAGCTGATCCGAATACGGCTTCAAAAACTCATAGTCATCAGAATTGACCGTTAATTCGACCTTTGCCTGAAGCGAAGAGCCGATTGTTTTTTCGTTTCTCGCATCTTCAAGCTTTTTCAAAACCTCATCGCGCACAGAAAAAATACGTTCCCAGTTTTGGAGAAGTTCATCTTCCGCCTGTCCGGACGCCCGAGGAAATTCCGCGAGGTGAACCGAATCTATGTTCGTGCCGGGCAGGTTTTCAAAAGCCTCATCAGCCGTAAAGGCCAAAATCGGTGCGAGCAAACGCGCTAAGGCATCTGCAATTTTGAAAACAGCCGTCTGCGCTGAGCGTCTTTCATCAGATTTTGGAGCATAGATGTAGAGACGGTCCTTGATGATATCGAAATATCTTGCCGAAAGCGTAACCGTCACAAAATCGTAAATCGTTCGGTAAACCAATTGGAAATCGTAAGTTTTATAGCCTTCTAAAACCTTTCCAACTGCAACATCCAGGCTTGCCAACGCCCAACGGTCAATCTCCTCCAGGTTTACCCGTGAAATTGAATCAGCTTCCGGATCAAACCCCTCTAAATTTCCGAGCGCGTAGCGAAGTGTGTTACGAAACTTTCGATATGCATCGACAATTCGCTCCAAAATCTCGTCCGAGCAACGAACGTCTTCGGTATAATCAACCGCTGCCGCCCAAAGCCTAAGGATTTCCGCACCGGATTTATCGATAATTTCCTTCGGAGCGGTTACATTTCCTAGCGACTTGGATTGCTTTTTTCCATCTCCATCTACAACCCAACCGTGAGTTAAAACCGTTTTGTAGGGCGCCCGATCGTGCTTCGCGAGGCCGCACATCAAAGACGAATTAAACCAACCGCGATACTGATCTCCGCCTTCTAAATAAACTTCCGCCGGATAGCGCAAATTATCTCTGGTTCCTAAAACCGCTACGCATGACGAGCCCGAATCAAACCAGACATCAAGAATATCGGTCTCTTTCGTAAATTCACTCCCTTCACATTTCTTGCATTTATAGCCGTCCGGCAGTAGCTCGCTCACCTCTTTGTTATACCAGGCGTCGGAAGTCTCTTCAGCGAAAATGTCGGCGATGTGGTAAACCATTTCGGCGTCGCTAGTCGCCTCATTGCAATCATCGCAGTAAAAGACTGGAATCGGGACTCCCCAGGCTCGCTGGCGCGAAACACACCAATCCGGGCGACCAGCGATCATATTGTGAATACGACCTTCGCCCCAGGTCGGGTGCCAATTCACATTTTTGACTTCCGCTACTCCGTTTTCACGAAGTGAAGCTCCTTTGCCATTCGTTGCTTTTGCATCCATCGAAATAAACCACTGCGGAGTCGCTCGAAAGATCACCGGATTTTTACAACGCCAACAATGTGGATAGCGATGCTCGTAATCTTCGGTATAAAGCAGCATCCCCGATTCACGCAGGAATTCGACGATTTTATTGTTAGCCTCAAAAACTTGTTGACCAGCAAAATGCTCGACATCATCCTGAAAATGTCCGCCGTTGTCGACCGGGCAATAAATCTCCAATCCATACTGCTTCCCTATCACAAAGTCGTCGTGTCCGTGTCCCGGAGCCGTGTGAACACATCCCGTACCGGCGCCTGCAGGTTTTGTGTCAGAGTCTTTTACGTCAAGCTCGGTCTCCGCATCGGATTCGCCCAGGGTTACGTGGTCGCCGTTCATCAAAAGCGAAACGCGATCAATCCAGGGATGTTTTGCTTCCAAACGGTCAAGCTTTGCGCCATTAAAACGCGTCAATTCCTTAACGTTTTCAAAGCCGCAAACTTCGCTCAAGTGTCCGATCAGTTCGGACGCGAGTATATAAACTTCACCATTTGTTTCGATCGCCGAATACTCAAAATCAGGGTGAACCGTAATCCCTAAATTCGCAGGGATCGTCCACGGAGTAGTAGTCCAGATCAAAACGAAAACTTCCTTTCCCGAAAGCGCCGGATCAATCTCGGCAGAGTCCGAAACCAACGGAAACTTAACGTAGATCGAAGGCGAAGAATGCTCAGCATATTCAACTTCAGCTTCTGCCAAAGCCGTCTGATCATGTACGCACCAATAAACCGGGCGCGCACCTTTATAAACAAACCCGCGCTCAACAAAATTGCCAAAAAGTCTCGCGGTTTCCGATTCGTATTCGTGGGACATCGTCAGATAAGGATTATCCCATTCGCCCAAAATACCTAGCCTTTGAAAGTCTTTTGTCTGAGATTTTAGAGCCTTTGCTGCATGTTCGCGGCAAATTCTCCGAAACGTTCCGACCGGTAAATCGTTTTTATTTTTACCCTTTTTTGCCAAAGCTTTTTCAACGTATTTTTCGATTGGAAGCCCGTGGCAATCGTAGCCAGGCACATACGGCGAATCATAACCCCGCATCGTTGCTGACTTAACAATGAAATCTTTGAGAATCTTATTTAGTGCCGTACCGATATGTATATTGTCATTTGCGTACGGCGGTCCGTCGTGCAAAATAAACTGCTCAGCTCCCTTACGGCTTTCGCGAATCTTGCCATAGAGATCCAGCTCATCCCACTTTTTCAGCCGCGCAGGCTCAGCCTGGGAAAGATTCGCCTTCTGCGAAAACTTCGTCTTCGGTAAATTGATTGTCTTTTTTAACTTAACTGGTTCGGTCATATCGTTTATACAGAAAACCTGCACGTTAGCTTCGGTGAAAATTCATTTTGTCGTGAATGTGAACAGCACCTCCCTCCCGGGTCCATGCCTGTTTATCAAAGTTGGAAGTTTAACATTTAGTTGATTGGAGCGTAAGCATCCATGCTTGCGTTGGTGTGTTAGCACGAACATCTGTTTAGGGCATTTTTTCGAACATATGACATGTTCGACGCAAGCGAGACGCTTACGCTCCAGTCAAGCAACTGAAAATCTAGTTTAGTAGCCAATATTTGTTGCGCAATAATGAACCGCATGGCAAACTAGTTTTCGATTTTCGGCATCTTTAAATACGCAATGAAAAAGGCTTTAGGATTATTTCTGACTCTTATTTTATCGGTTTCCGCGTTTGCCCAGGCAACGAAACAGGTTCCGCTTTCGCAGGCTGAGTATGTACGTATGCTTTACGGACTTCAGGCGAACTCGGTGGCTAAAGACGATGTAATTCGCGCAATAAGAAAGCGCGGGATCGGTTTTACGCTTACAAGCGGGCTTCGAAGCCTTACGATTTCTAAAAGTGGGAATGATGCCGAGCTTCGACGTACTCTCGAGGAAGCCAATCGGAGACGCGAAAACCCTTCTGCCGCAAAACTTCCTGGCGAAGCCGAAGCAAAAGAATTAATCGCTAAAACCCGTCAAAATACGCTCGAAGCCGTAGAGGAAATGCCCGATTTCGTTGTGAAACAGAGAGTGAAACGCTCGGCTGCGTTTGCCGGAACAAATAATTTTAGAAGCCTTGATCGCCTGATCGTGGCCGTAAGCTATCTGGCCAAAGGCAGAGAAGAATACAAAATTTTATCTATTAACGGCGTTCGCCAGCAGAGTCCGAAATCGAAAAGCGATTATTCCGAAGTTCGCGGCACAAGCTCAACCGGCGAGTTTGTCTCCGTTTTAGCAACGATTTTCAAACGCGACAGTGAAACCGAATTCGAACTGATCGATACGGATACTATCGGCGGAAGAAAAACTTTGGTATTTGATTTTTCGATTGAGCGGGATAAAGCGAAACAAGTGGTAACGTCGCATCAGCTGGTAGTAGATTCAACGATCACGGGTGTCGAAGGACGAATCTGGATTGATCGTGAAAAAGCCAGAGTTTTGAAAGTGGAAAGTAATGCAACCGAAATACCGGCGAATTTCCCTGTCAGATCCGCCCGCCGCATAATCAACTATGCGTGGGTGAAAATTAATGATGAGCCTTATCTATTGCCGTCTCTTTCCGACGTCCGGCTAACCTTTCGTCAAAACCGCAAACTTTTCGAATCAAGAAACCTAATTCAGTTTAAGGATTATAAGAAATATGGTTCGGAAGTGATTATTCTTGACGACGATGATGAGGAGATTCCGGAAGAACCCGAAGATATAAAAGAGGAAAAACCCTCTGAGGATCCCGAGCCCTAAACTAGCAGTTGTACCCAAAATATATCAGCACCGTAGGCACAATAAGCCAAAGCATCCCTTTAATAAAGAAAAATAAAAACCCGGCTACCCCAAATCGCGCAAGCCACTTTTTTAAAGAGAACTTTTGCTCGTCGTTTTGTTGCTGCTCTTCTTTTTCCCGCATATTTGAAATTTACTACTCGTGATTTTTCATTGCAAGTAGCGGTTTATTAGTCTGAAACCCGGCTCGCATAATATTATTTATTGGCTTACGCTTTTATTCGGGAATTGGTTTAATAACCCTACCTTAGGATGTCGCAACCTTGTTAGAACTGATAAAACTTGACAACTCAATAAAATTAGATATCCGGTACGCGCGAGAGGACAATTTCGTGGGCCGCCCCGTCTATAAAGAGGCGCGCGCATTTTTGCAGCGTGATGCGGCCGAGGCTCTCATACGGGTTCACAGAAAGATTTGTGATCGCGGATTTGGTTTAGTAATTTACGATGGCTACCGCCCCTGGTCAGTAACAAAACTCTTTTGGGAAGTCGTTGAAGAACACCAGAGAGTATTTGTAGCGGACCCTGAAATTGGTTCGGTTCATAATCGCGGCTGCGCGGTAGATCTAAGCATGTTTAGCCTTGCAAATGGTGAGCAGGTGGAGATGCCGTCTGATTTCGACGAGTTTAACGAAAAAGCATCTACTAAATATCTTGGTGGCACAAAACTTGAAACTGCAAATAGGGATTTTCTGATCGAAAACATGGAGTCAGAGGGATTCACTGTTAACCCGAAAGAATGGTGGCATTTCGACTATAAAACATGGGCGGATTATGACATCTACGACTTTTCATTTGCCGAACTCGCCTCTCTTGAAGACTCGTAAAAGTTCCGCGGTTTGAAAAATCCCTTGATTTCATGGCATCTTAGCAGCATGAAAAATGACACGTCGATTTTCACCGAAGTGGTTCATGCGGATCGCGATATTTCTTCCAATCATGGCGCAGCGTCAGTTCCGATTTATAATGCATCGATTTTTGCGTTTGAAGATGCCGATGAGGGCGCGGCAATCCACAATTTCGAAAAATCCGGCTTTTTCTATGGCAGGCTCGGAAACCCTACGCAGAAAGCACTTGAAAATGCGGTTGCCAAACTCGAACATGCAGAAGCTGCCCTGGCATTCGGCTCGGGGATGGCGGCGATTTCCGCAGCCGTTTTAAGCATTGCAAAGACCGGAGATCATATTGTCGCATTAGACTCAATGTATTCGACCGCAACCGGGCTACTCAAGCACCTCGCCGACTCTTTCAGTATTGATGTAACATTTGTCGATGCAACAAACGCGGAAAATTACCGTTCCGCTATTCGGCCTGAGACAAAACTGCTCTGGATCGAAACTCCTTCAAACCCCTTGCTCAATATCTCCGATATTTCCGCAATAACGCGTACTGCAAAAGACGCTGGGATTTTTACGATTGCTGACAATACCTTTGCCACGCCGTTTAATCAAAACCCTCTGGATTTGGGTGTCGATTTAGTTGCTCACAGCGCGACGAAGTATCTCGGCGGGCACAGCGATCTAAGCGCTGGCGTCTTAGCCGGAAATAGTGAAATTATCGATCTGGTTTTTAATAAAGGGGTTAAATTGATCGGCGGCGCAATTGCTCCGCAGGTAGCGTGGTTGGTTTTACGCGGAATAAAAACTCTAGCGCTTCGAATGAAGCAACACAACGAAAATGCATATGCTATAGCATATATGTTACAATCTCACTCAAAAGTTAAGGCAGTTTATTATCCCGGATTGGAAGACCACCCAAACCACCGGGTTGCAAAAAAACAAATGAGAGGGTTTGGCGGAATGGTTTCATTTGAAGTCGTAGATTCCGGTTCCGCAAAGCAACTTATTAATTCCTTGAAAGTGTGCACTAATGCCACATCGCTCGGAGGGGTCGAAACGATCGTTCAACACTCAGCTTCGATGACCCACGCGAGTCTTTCAAAAGAGCAACGCGAAAAAGCGGGAATCTCAGAAGGCTTGATTAGAATGTCGGTTGGAATAGAAGATAAAAACGACCTGATTGCTGATATTGAGAATGCGCTGAACGTAGGTTGACATCAATCATTACGAGAAGCGGTAGCGACCTGTTTTAGTATGAGAGAACGGCCGGTCGGATTATGCTCCGCCCGATCAACCTTATAGGTAATATTTATAATGACACTCGCGAGAAAACTCACAGCGGAATTCCTTGGCACAGCGGGCTTGCTGGCGGTAGTCGTCGGCTCGGGAATAATGGGCGAAAGGCTCGCTGGTGGAAACGTCGCGATTGCCCTACTTGCCAATACGATTGCCACCGGGGCGGGTCTGGCATTCTTGATTTGGAGTTTTATAGACATTTCGGGAGCTCACTTTAACCCCGCAGTTACGTTAGTTGAGCTGCTTAACGGCTCGATTAAGATTCACGAAGGCATTTACTACATTTGTGCGCAGATAGCAGGCGGATTTCTGGGCGCTGGTGCGGCAAATTTGATGTTTGAGCTTCCAGTGTTTTTTGCATCAACGAAAGTTCGAGCAGGAGCCTCGCAATTTCTGGCTGAGTTCATTGCCACCTTTGGATTAATCGCGGTGATCCAATGCGGCGCAAAGTTTCGTCCGGATAAGATTGCTGTTATGGTCGCAACCTATATAACGGCGGCTTACTGGTTTACCAGCTCTACATCTTTTGCGAATCCGGCAGTAACTTTTGCACGGGCCGCATCCGATACCTTTGCCGGAATTGCGCCTGCTAATGTGCCGGCGTTTGTAGGGGCGCAGATCTTGGGGGCGATTGCTGCTTTCCTGGTTTTTTCCTGGCTTCTAAAGGACATTGATTCAGATGAGTAAGAAAAAGAGCATATTGATTTTGTGTACGGGAAATTCCGCGCGCAGCCAAATGGCTGAGGCGCTGCTAAAACACATATGTAATGACAGATATGATGTGTATAGCGCCGGCACACACCCGAGTATTGTACGTAAAGAGGCGATCGCCGCAATTGGGGAGTTGGGTTTGAGTATGGATGGCTATCGATCAAAGTCAGTAGATGAATTTACCGGGAAAGAAATCGATTTTGTGCTAACGGTTTGCGACAACGCGAAAGAAAGCTGCCCACACTTCCCTGCAAAAACAAAGGTTATTCACAGATCTTTCGACGACCCGGCATCCGTTGAGGGCAGCTACGAAAAAAGGCTTTCAGCCTTCACAAAGGTGCGTGACGAGATCAAACGGTATTTAGGGGAAGAATTTATACCTACTATTAGTGATAGCTAATGTCATTGAATGAATGCACATGTGTCGGTAGCCCGACAGTGATGGAGGGCTCAGTGAATCCAACAGTACCGCTTCCGCAAACTATGCCCGCGCTCACGCTTGGGCTACTGACACCCAAGCCCATTCCCAATGAATGCGTCTGTGTCTGTAGCCCGACAGTGATAGAGTGACAGTGAATCCAACGGCCCCGCTTCCGCAAACTATGCCCGCGCTCAGGCTTGAGCTACCGACCCCCAAGGCCACATTCCCAATGAATGCCTATGTGACTGTAGCCCGGCGGTGTTGAAGGGTACACCGCGTCCGTTGGCACCGCTTCAATTCCTGAATGGGTATTAGAACCTAAATACAAAAAATGCGACTAGATAGAGTGAGCTTCGTGTCCACTTTTACCTGACTATCTCAAACAGCCTATCGATAGTCACCTAGAAGAAAGAATTGTGCCCAATAATAAGGATCGCTCATATTCGCCTCCTTGTCATTGATCATTTCAATGGACGCTTTTTGAAGTGCTTCCGAGGATGAAAGGCCTTGCCTGAGGTTTTTGTAAAACGAGTTTGTGAAGCGGGCGGTCGATTTATCATTCGCCTCCCACTGAGCGGAGACTACTGTTGATGAACCCGCCGCCATCATCGCCCACGCGAGACTTACGAGTCCTTCTCCGTTAAAAACATTTGTCGTATCGCAAGAAGCTAAAAATGCGAGGCTGCCTTTCTTCAATTTCATTTTAAGGAGTTCGTCAACGGTTAGTTTGCCATCGTCCTTACCAGCAGGCTTAAAACCAAGAAAGGAATTAAACGGCTCATCCTTATTCACCTCCGCATGCATCGAGAAATGTAAGATATCCGATTTGGAGGCGGTTTCTCTAAATCGGGACTCGGTAGCGCCTGTTGTAGGCTTAACTCCGTATAACCCGGCAAGATTTTTAGCTTCTTCATCGACAAATTTCAGATAAAGATCGTTATAAGCCGCATTTGAAAAAACTTGAATGGCTTTTCTATCTAGTTTGTCATCGCGTTCCAAATGTTTCAGCAGAACCGATATTGAAGGCGCATACGCTATCTCTGCTTCCTCAATTAAATATTTCTTTCCATCGGGGCTAAGAGCTTGGAAAGGTATCTTCCAAAGCGCTCCTGTTGGTACGATGACCAACCGCTTTCCACCTGTGCTCAGCGGTTTAATCAAGAGGTCGTAAGCTTTTTTGGCATCTTGCTTATAATATATTTGATTTTTAATTTTACTGGCCAGATCCTTCGTAAGTTGATCTATTTCATCGGACGTAATATTCAACTCTACGCTCTGGATCCCTTCCCCCTTTTGCCAGGTCAACGCGATAAGTTTTTCGTCTCCATCAAATACATAAGAGACCATTTTTGTTTGGTCGGAAAGCCTTGACTTTTGTAACTGACCAACGACATTTGTACTTGCCTCAGAAAGCGCACTTCGCGAATTACGCTCATTGGCCTTCGAAATTGCATATTGCTCCATTTTTGCTAACTTTGACCACAACTTTTTGTTCCTGCGCGATTCGGGTGAATCCACAAGTTTTAGAGTGAACTTGAAGATTTCCTTTTCCGAGGCAGGATCAAGGACAAGCTCCTGTGTAGGAGCGCTACCAGTAACTTTATCTCGCAACCATCTTGCCTTCAGATCTTCGGATAGTTGAAGTGCTTCTTCGTTTTTCCCCTCCTTAAGCAATAGTCCTATCTCCAACTGATAACTTTCAAACAAATGCTCAAAAGCCCCTGTAGATACTTCAGCGGCCCGGACAAACCTTTTTGGTTCACCGTACTTGATTGCTTTTCGGTTAGCACTTCTAGCAGCTTTTAGGTTACCTAAACGATAGAAGGCTTTTGCTCGATCTCTATAGATAAACGAGAGTGAATCCAATCGCTGACTTTTTACGACTACATCTAGATACCTTTCAGTGGTTCTTAGAAGATCATCAAAATCACCCCTTGATGCTGCAAGTCTAGATTGCCAACTTAGTAGGAGTCTTTGATCTACCCATCTTCTTTCGCTACCCTTTAAAAGTTGCTCTGAAGCTAAAAAGAATCGCTTTGTAGATTCGAAATCACCTCTGTAATGCGCGACAATCGCACGAACAACATTTAGGTTCGATCTGTTTACAAGCGATCGCGAACTTTTATCTAACTCCTCTAGTTTCGCCAGATATGGCTTGGCCTCTTCGACTTTCTCATCAATTAACAATTTGAGTATTAACTCAAGATAAGCTCGCGCTATCTCTCTTTCATTACCACTCTCTTTTGCAACATCCAAAACTCTCTCGAAGGCTCTCCCAGAGCGCGCATAGTTATTAATGTCAAGATCAAGTCTCGCGATCGCCCTATAATACTCTAAACGCAACTTAACTGAGGCAAATGGCAAAAGAGATTCCAGTCGATTGAGTTTCTGAATAGCCAATGCGTTGTTTCCAATCCTCATCAAGGAGTTGTGAGATTCCAGCAAAATCGCAAACAAAATTTCATTCTTATTTCTAACTGAATTCGAGAGCCTCTTTTCAGCCTCCCTTATCCAAGTAAGCTTCGCCAAATGATTACCTCGTAGTCCGAAACAACGAGCCAAGTGAAGAGATGTTTTTACAAAAACATCGTCATATTCGCTCCCCTTCTGCCTGCTACTAAAAACATAAGCCCCTCTCAGGAACCTGAAGCCTAAATAAATTTCGGGATTTAGGTAGTCAGGATGGCAATATATCCAAGATCGATAGTAATAAAGGTACGCCGTTTCTGGCATCTTCGGAAATTCTTTTGAGGGGCTCAGTTCCATCCACTTGCGCCCGAACTGAACGGCATCGTAAAAATACTTTTTCGCTTGATCAAACTCATGAAGCTTTACACTTATTTTTCCAAGCTGAGCGTACGTACCATATTTGAGCATCAGGTAGCCAGATTTGTCCGCTAATATTTTGGCCTTTAACGACTTATTTTTTGCATTCTTGTAAGCTTCCGAATTAAATAACCTTTCTGCCTCCTTGTGGAAAAAACTCCACAACTCACGCTTGGTACGTTGTGGAGTTTTTTTTACCCTTTTACTGAAGCTCTCTAAGTCAAGCTTTTGCAATTCGTTCGCTGTCTGCCCCTGTAAAGGAGTGACACATATGAAAAAAGCTAGAACAATAACCGACTGTGTCAGAACTTGACTCACTAATTCCTTCATTTATTTACTTTCAAACACTCTAGATTCTAGATCAATGCTGATCAGATTCCAGGATCCGGATTGCAATTTGGGCTCCCATCATCGCAGTTACCGGAGCTTGGGGACAGACCTTCTACAGATCCGCTACCTCCACTTGCTGAAGCATGAGCCGTACTCCCAGAACCAGAATCTCTCGCGCTAGAACTTCCCCCTCCTCCGTTTCCGGAATCTTGATTGGAAGAGCCATTGGAACTAGAACTGCTGCTGGTTGAAGAGGTTGTTGTTCCTACCAAATAATCTAATATATCTCCATACAAATCCAGAAGTGACCTAGCCGAGGCGGTCTGTGCCGAGACGCAGATAACAGCTAATAAGATAAAGCTTGACAGTGCTTTGGAAAATAGACCTTTGTTGTTTATTATCATGAAAGTTCTCCTCATTTTTTTCTAACCTCACCACTTAGTCCGATTAAATCGCCCCTGAGAAATACCTACGCCCAAAATGGATTAAAACTACAAGCCAACCAAAAGATTCTGGTACCTTAGCATGCTCGAAATTCCTGTTAAGGCTGGGATCATCGAATCGAAATTGTTTTCATCATTTATATTATCCATTATCCTATGTGTCAACATTTTGTCGATTCGGATACGTCCCGTTCTTGAATGATTACGATATTTACTCATAGTTTGATTAGACGTCATTTCGTAAAAAAAGCTTTTTTTTCTTACTTATTAATAAAAACCCTCGTAACTTGCGTTTTGTATGAAACTGCCATGAAAAAGGTTACACTTTTTTCACATGGTTCCCGTAAACCACTCAAACGCAGCGAGATACAGACAAAAAGAAGTTTTATTTCCTCAAAATCTCGCGCTATTTTTTCTTAAAAAAAAAGATTGACAAGCGGCTTTTGTAGGTGTAATAGTAATAGCACTTTAAGGTAACAAAAAGTTAAAAGTTGATTATTTACCTATCCGCCTAGGTGGAAATGGCTTCAAAAGGAAACGTGTTAGATGCTCTTTAACGACCAAAACTCACAAAACTCAGACATTTCCCAAAGGTCAGAAAAGGTACTGCCTTACAAACAACTTCGAGGTCTGGTTGAAAAAATTCTCAAGGGCAAAGTTAGCAAGCCACCCGATATTGAAGATATCTCCCAGGATGTTTTTCGGAGAAGTTGGCAATGGGCAAACAAGAATAAAAGACAGCTTACTCACGATGAATGGCGGCGCCTAATCGCAAAAATTACCTTTAATGAGATCAACCGTTTTTACTCGAAAAAAGTTGATTTGCTAAGCGCCGATCATCTTCCCGAAGACTCCGATTCGGATACGCTGGATGCGACAACACTTAACCCGCAGTTTATCCTCGAGATTGCCGAACAACTGAGAACATTATCTTTTAGACAAAGGCTTTCGGTCGTATTGTTTGGCGGCGAAATTCTTCCCTATTTAAAGGTTGTTTTGCCAGTAGGTGACATAGCCGCGCTGCTGGAAATCGATAAGGATTTCCTTGAGGAATTGGAGCCCGAGATTCCTCTTACAGAGCAACGCATAACTGAGGTAATTGAAGAGGTTACACAGAAAGAATGTCGGTCTTCAATTCGTGACGAACGCTCCAAGGGAAGAAAATTATTGAGAAGGAGGTTGTTTAAAGAATGAGTGCCCATTTAAGTAGTGCAAAACTCAAGCATTTTGTCGCCGGCAACTTCCCGCTTGAGGAAATCGCGGAGATAAGTACACACCTAGCCCAGTGTCAAAATTGTAAACGAAATCTGGCTGAAATTGCCCCGGATTTTATTAAGGCATCCCTCGACGAACCCGATTCGCAAGATCAAGGCAATTTAGGTCGGCATTTCTCCGATGGTGAGATTTACTCTTTTCTGAGAGCTGAGCCAACCGTTGAGCGCAGAATGGAAATGTCTGATCATTTTCGGATTTGCGGTGCCTGTAAAGTAAAGCTCTACGAAACCGATCCATCAATCTTAAAAGAGACAGTTTCCGACATTTTGGGTGAAGACGAGCTGGAAGAAAACGAGTTTTTTTTCACAAAAAAGATTAATTCGTTGGTGTCCGTGTCCGCGATTGCCCTCATATTGATTGGGCTATTTTCATTCCTTTTTTACAATAATCAGCGCGTAGATAGGGCAGGTTCAATCGCTAAGGTCTCTGAATCGGTGCCTTTACAGGAAGAAGATATACGTAGCAAAAGCAAATCTGATCCACCGATAAACGAAAACAAACCGGGTGCAACAGCTAACACGGCTGACCCCCCTGCGGCCCAGCCTGGACACACTCGAATACCAAGTAATAATAATTCGGCAAAAAAACCTGTAAAAAGGGTTAAAAGCAGCCCTCGTAAGAAAAATGTGAATTCTAAACCCAGAAAATCCGTAGGGAATCCTGGAAAAACTAAACCTCCCGTTCAAATTGCGGAAAGTCGCTCAGCAAATGATTCCGGCTCAAGCGTTGAAAATAGGGTATTGATTGATTATCCAAAAGCGGGTGTGGCAGCAAACGCTAAACCGACTTTTCGCTGGAAGCCGGTTAAGGATGCAATCGGATATGATTTGTACGTCTCCGATGATTCCCAGATTCTGATAGAGGAAGCTAAGGGTGTAACCAAAACCTCCTACCGCATGAAATCGTCGCTTAAACCGGACAAATCTTATCGTTTGAGAATAATTGCCAATCTTCCTGAAGGTAAAACAACTTCCAGCGCGTCCGTCTCCTTTAGGGTTGTTAAGAAGAAAAATCAGGATCCCAAGTAGTAGATAAATGGGGAAGGTTTAGGAATTGGCATCGCAGGCTAGCTTTTAGATAATGGTCGTCGTCTTACCTTACTGAAAATCCTCCTTTCTCTTTAAGATTCACTTCGCTAACGCTTAGTCCGCTTAATGTTGCCCCTTCCTTCCATAACAACGAAAAAACAGCTCCGCCGATTTCTCAACGAAGCTATTTTTTCCTTGCGGGAGCCCTGGTCCTACTCAAGGGGCAGGACATAAGAGTTCCAATTAAACTTTATGGCTGAATTATGTCAGCTATTGCATTAATTATCGTTTCAATTAAACCTGTTCGAGGTTGAATGATGTCTGCAGCTAGAGTTGCATTTGCTGTCAATAAGATCGCCGTTAACGTTGTACCTAATTTAACTAATTTTTTCATGTTGTCCTCCCATGTCTAAAGTTACCTTGTTTTCTTGGTACTGGTTATATTCAACCCACGTGCCATAGATCGAAATCCAGAATGGAGAAGCTAAAGTGTTGAAATAAAGACGTTTATTGGCTTGTCAATCAATATGTCTAAAAATGATGTTTTTTACGGGGAAAAGGGCATGTATGCCTTAAACCATTGTTACATATGGACCTTGCGGTAAATCAAAACCGTTAACCAAACGCACGGCTGTATACTAAATATACATATGCTTAGTGTATACAAAGTTACCTGCATACGAGATACTCACTTATTGGCTTTGCACAGAATTGAGACCTATTTACCCAAACATTATGCAGAAGTGTGTAATAAATGTGCAGGCGCAATATTAATTGTGCAGGATTTCTTGAATTAGGGGCCTATACCGATTTTTGCGCAAAGCCCGCTTATTTTGGCGTCACACTAATTTAGCTTGATTGGATTTTTGCGTATAAAAGTAGAGCATTTGAAACGGATCATTGACATCATATCCCGGCGTTACCAGTTTTCTCCTCTTCGAAATAAATAACAGCAACTCCGCTGCTTCCGTTTACTCATCGAAGATTCTTACCGGATAGATAGGCACAATCGGAGCCCCAAAATTGTTGTCGAATCGCTAGCGATAATGCTATTCTATTAGAGTGAGTAAGTAGCTCACAAACCCACAGACAGCTCGCCAACCATTTAACCTACCGCCAACCTACCTTCTGTCCTATGCGGCAAATTCGTTTCTTCCCATTTTATAAAGCAGTCATCATTTTCCTGGGTGGAGTGTGCCTGACGTATTCGATTTTTAAGCTGCCGCCTGAAGCTGCATCTCTAGGCTTCGTCTGTTTGCTCCTGGCTTCTCTTTTTGCTGCGCCGTTTATGAGTGTCAAGCTCCCCAGAAGCAAAGCGAGGCTCGGCTTCTCTGACTCACTCGTTTTTCTCGGGTTTCTATCGTACGGGGGTGAGAGCGCCATGTTGCTTGCGGGAACGGGCGTTTTATCCGCGTGCATATGGATGTATCTGAAAGGCACAGAATTCAGAAAGTGGATGGTGCCTGCAAATGTTGGTGCCAGCACGCTTTCAATAGCCGTCGCCGTGATAGCAACAAACTCATTACTTGCCCTTACTGGTATCGATGCAAAATCATCCGACACAAATGCATTGGTACCAACTCTTTGCCTACTCACATTGGGAAACTTTGTTAGTGCTTCAATAATCCGAGTGCCTCTTTCTACGAATTTTGGCAAATTGCCCGTTTGGACGATATGGGAAAAAGAGCTATTCCCCGTCTCAATCACACAAATTGCCGCCGCTAGTGTTGCATTCATAACTTATAAAGTAATTTTTGATTCTACCTTCCTTACAACGTCAATCGCTCTCTTGATTCTGGGCATCGCCTACATTAACTACCGTAGAACAATTGCCGACATCAACGAATCAATCGAACAGGCTGAAAAGGCCGAAAGAGAAAAGGCAGAAATTGCGGCGCAGAAGGCTGAAGAAGCACAGAGTCACGCTGATGAGCTTGCCATTTTGCTTAAGAAGGAAGAAGAGATTAGTGCTGACTTGCAGCAGAGTAAGGACGAACTCGAGTATTCCGCTTATCACGATGCGCTTACGGATCTTCCCAATCGACCTTATCTGATGGAGCGTTTGAGATTTCTGATCGAGCTCGGAATGGAAAAATCCAGCGGCTACTACATAGTTTTCCTCGACCTAAATCGTTTTAAGAATATCAACGACAGTCTGGGACATTCCATCGGCGATCAGGTGCTCAAAATTGTTGCGTTGCGTTTGAGAAGGCTCCTCCGCGACGAAGATTCGATAGCAAGATTGGGTGGCGATGAGTTTGCCGTGATTCTCACGAATCTCAAAAGCATCGAAAAAGCCTACAAAGTTGCCACCAAACTGTATGAATCGCTTACAAGGCCATTCACAATCAACGGCAATGTGATCCATTCTGATTTACACATAGGTATCGCACCTCTTGATTTCGAACACGTAAAACCGGCAGACGCAATTCGGGATGCAGATATCGCAATGCAAAACGCCAAGGATAATAATGCAGGGATCGCAATTTTCGATAAATCAATGCGCTCCAGGCATCTTGACCGGATTCGACTTGAGTCTGATTTATATAGAGCAGTAGAGCGCGAAGAACTGTCGATGCACTATCAACCGCTTGTCTCGTTAGAAGACGGAAGCTTAGTCGGATTTGAGGCGCTGCTCCGTTGGATACACCCTGAATTAGGTTTTGTATCGCCCGCCGAATTTATTCCGATCAGCGAAGAATCCGGCTCGATAATTCCGATTACGAAATGGATCTTAAAGGAAACCTGCACCCAAGTTTCGCGTTGGAATAAATCGCTCGATAAAGACAAGCAGATTTTTGTCAGTGTAAATATTTCCGGGAAACATCTTGCCGAGGAAGAGTTGGTTAGGGACGTTAGGCAGGCTTTGAGGATTTCGGGCTTGACTCCGGAATATCTGAAGCTCGAAATTACGGAAAGTGCAGCGATGGAAAATGCTGAGAAGTCCGTTCAGATTCTTCAGAATCTAAAAGCGCTCGGGGTTCAGCTAAGCATCGATGATTTCGGAACCGGCTATTCTTCGCTCAGTTACCTACACCGCTTGCCATTTGACACTCTTAAGATCGACCGATCGTTTGTAGAAGCGGCTGACACCGGCGATCAGGATGATCTGAAAATACTGGAAACGATCGTATCGCTTACAAAAAGTCTCGGCCGAAAACTCGTTGCGGAAGGAATCGAAACCGAGGATCAGCTCAAACTCTTGCAAAATCTGAAATGTGATTTTGGACAGGGATACCTGTTTTCCAAACCGCGCCCGGTAGACGAGATATCGCCTTTGCTAATCGACCAAACACCTTGGCTTGAATTGGGAGAACTCGAAAACCCCATGGCCGGGAGTAGTGAAATTACGGTTGATGAGGGACTAAGACCTTTTTAACTTTAACGAAGTTAGTGAACAGAAACCGGTATGAGCGAGCCGCGAGGAGCAGCTACCCAAGCATATCCATCTTCAATTTTCCCGATCATTCCGTGAAAAACCACTTCCGAATCATCGAGTAAAACAACCGCATCGCCGGGACTGTTTTGGGTTTCGTCTATCTCAAATTTTATTACAGTCGCATGACCATTTGCGTGCGAAATAATCTCGTAATCGAGATTATTTACATTAAAGCTCAGAGTTTGGGTAAAAACTACTTCTGACATTTATCTCTCCCGTTTACCATTTCTGCGAGTTTATCGCTTGCGCAATACAAAGTCCAAAGTGATCGCGTCATGATCTGAGAGCGGAGTTCCATCCCGCGTTTTAAGATTGCCGATGGTTTTGGGTTTTGTATCGGGAGCAACATCGATATTTCGCCCGACAAACCAATCAAGTCTTAACGAAAACTTTCCGCCCACTTTTCTCGACGCCCAAAAAATAAACGGAAAACACCATTGCGGCACCCAATCGCCCAGGTTTGTGTTGTAAGCCGCATTTTCCATATCGTAGTGGAGTGTGCCGACACCCTCTTCATTAAACTGCCGGTATTCAAACCCGTAATCGATGAGTTCTTCGAAAAGACGCCGTTCGAAATAACGATCCGGGTGAGGATAATGGTTTGCGACCATGTTTTTTGGACCGGCCAAAACCCTGCGCCAAAATCCCATGATCGCACGGGTAGCATTTTGCGCATCAAAAGTGGTTGTATTGAAATCGCCGCCAATAATCGTCGGGAGGCGCGGCAAGGTTTCGAGATGCTTTACGATAAGTGCTATCTGCATCTCACGATGTCTGCGCGAGCAGTGAACATCCAGATGAACCGTAACCGCACGAAACGTTCCGGCGGGGTGTTGTACGTCGGCGATCAAAGCCCTTAGATAACCAAGACGCTTTTCCTTCCCGATCATTTTGTCCTTGCCGTTTGGCAACGGAATCGCGTGAACATTCGTTAAGGGATACTTTGAAAATAATGCGAGCCCGTGAATCGAGTTCTTGTTTTCACCCCCAACCTCAGCTTCAACTCCGCTTCCTTTTTGCAAGGCTATGTAAACCGGAGCAAAAGCGTAATTTAGCTCGAGCTTTTGGGCAATTTCGCGCGCCACAAAACGATTACCGCTTCGAGCCATTCCGTGGTCGAGTTCCGTGAGAAGATACAAATCCTTCTGTCGTAAGTCTTTATGATTTTTGAGTTTATCGATTATTCCGTCGAGGTGGCTGCCGCGCTCAATATTCCAGGCGGCGGTCTTAATATGATTCGCTCCACCATTGGGTGTTCCAACCGCAAACTGCTCTTGCACGACCGAGTTCAATATGTCGATCACCGGCCCGCGTATATTTCGATAAACGGCAGACTTTTCCGCAGCCTCAATCGACTCGAATTTGAGAAGTTCGGGGAAATACTGATTTAGGTCGTGTGTGAGGACTTCGGGATTGGTTTTAATTTTAGGTCTCATTTATGATGCGAAAGGAGTCTCAATCGGCAGGTCAAATTTTTCGTTCAATCTCAATCATCATAACGTTCTTTTACGGGCGCGATCTCAAGAAAATCCTCTGTAATCCTTTCGGTGTAGTTAGAAATCAACGCCTCGAGGCGCTTTTTACTGTCCGAGCGAAAGATCAAACCGACGTGTTTTGGTTTATCGACGCGGTAAACGATCTCTTCATCGGTATAGTCAGATGTGTCAGGGGCGTCCTCTCTAGCTAGCGCGAGAGCTATTCCGGCATATTCTTTGTACAGCGAGGGCTTCTCATACGGAGCATCTTCGGTTGCACACGCAATTTTTGCCCATTCCCGCCACAGATTAAATCCATTTGCATGTTCGTGAACATTGGCAATGTATGCCCCGCCGACGCGGGCAGCTACCTCGACAAGATAGAATTTTCCATCTTCTTCAGACTTTAGAAATTCGGCGTGTGCAACTCCTCTTTCGTGCTTGAGCGCCTTGAGGAGTTTTTTGTTTAACTTCTCTAACTCCTTGCGATCCTTAGATTTATAATCCAGCGTCGAAGAAGTAAATACCCCGCCCTGAGCAACTTTAAAAGGTGTCGTTCCATATTCATTGACGCCCGCCGCCACGATCTTACCGTCTTCAATCACAGAATCTACGTGGTAAACCTTTCCTTCAATAAATCTTTCAATCAAGAATTTCGAGGGATGGTCACGCCAAGTTTCGCGGTTTTCGAGTTCGTTTAGTACACCCCAAGCTTCTTCTTTCGTCTCACACTTTCTGATCCCAAATGCAGATACTTCCGTGCGCGGTTTTATAATCCAAGGCGCTGGAACTCGGTCAAGGTATTCGTTTACATCATCTGAATTAAAAACCCCGATAAAATCCGGACACAAGACGCCGTTTGACGATGCAATACTGCGCATTGTGAGCTTGTCGCGAAAACAGAGACCGTGTGATCGGCTCATTCCCTTATATATCTGCAAATACTCGCGCGCGCGTGCTGCCGGCAAAACGTCAAATTCATCAAGACCTACGATGTGATCAATTGGTTGGCTGATCGCTATATTAACGATCTCGCGCAGGTAATCTTCTTCCTGAGCAGTTGGATCGACCGTCCGCAACTCGTTAAGACTCGTCCATGCCCAGTCCGAATAGCTTAGATCTTCACGCGTGAGAAGCGTTACGTGCCAGCCGGCATTCTGGCATTCTTCGAGAAATTCGTTTCCCTTAAATTCGCTCGCGATACAAATAATGTGGTTTTTCATGTTCGTGTTATGTAACTCGTAACTCGTAATTCGTTATTCGTTATTCGCTATTCGTTATTCGCTATCGTTATTCGCTATTCGTTATTCGTTATTCGCTATTCGCTATTCGCTATTCGCTATTCGTTATTCGTTATTCGTTTATTCGTTATTCGTTAATTCTTATGTAACTGAGATTACGAACTACCTATCACGAATTACGAATTACGAATTACGTATTGCTAATTACGTATTACGAATTACGTATTGCTAACTACGTATTACGATTTACGTATTACGTATTGCGTAACACGAATTACGAAATCACTAATCAAGATTCAATCCTTCCCTCTGATCAATGCATCGATACTCCAATCGCTTCCTCCCTTAAAGAAAAATAGCAGCGCAATAAATAGGTAAAGGAGCGCCTTCTCCTTCTTGCCAAAAGGATCATTTAAGTGAACACCAAAGGCGGCCACAATCATAAAAATTGATACGAAAAAACCGGAGATTCTGGTAAAGAGTCCCAGGGCGAGAAACAGCGCCCCGCCAAATTCGGTTAAACTCGCAATCCACGCAAAAACAGTCGGTAAAGGAAACCCAAGTCCTCCAACTATCTCTACAAACTTCTTAGACGGAGGTATTTTGCCGATTCCGTGTCCAAACGCAAGCGCCAATCCCGTAAATATACGC
Source organism: Aridibacter sp. (assembly GCA_965216195.1). GTDB lineage: Bacteria > Acidobacteriota > Blastocatellia > Pyrinomonadales > Pyrinomonadaceae > Aridibacter. The sequence continues at coordinate 2,815,575 of OZ244151.1, forward strand.
AAAAAGGCTAAACCAGCGTTAGCTGCCCAAGAAAGTCCCGATTCACCACCAAAAAGTACTTTTTTCAACATATAGAAACCCGAAATTGATTTTGTAATATCGTAAAAGAATGGCACAATTTAACGGCAAAAACAACGTATTGAGCTGATTCTGGAGTTTTAGAATGGAAAGTATTTTAACGCCTAATTTTATAAGCCATTTAGTAATATTTTTGGTAAATTTACTTCTCGCGGTTTCGGTCCACGAGGCGGCTCACGCCTGGACATCCCACCGCTGGGGAGACGATACGGCGTATATGCTCGGACGTGTGACGTTAAACCCGGTTTCGCACACTGACCCGATCGGAACACTTTTAATCCCGATCGTCGCGTTTGTGCTCGGTGCTATGGGCGGGGTAGCTGGCACGGTTCCTTTGATCGGCTGGGGAAAACCTACTCCGGTTAACCCTAGAAAATGGACGGATTATAAGAAAGGAAACTTTTGGGTTTCGATCGCGGGAGTTTTGGCAAATTTCACGCTCGTAATCATCGGAATTATTTTAACTAAGATATTGTTGATGAGTGGCTTCACTCTTAGCGAAGAATTTCTGACTGCAAATCCATTGGGTATCTTCGTACTCAACCTTATGGTTCTTAATTTGTCTCTGGGGGTCTTCAACCTCCTCCCGATTCCTCCTTTAGACGGCGGTAAGATTCTCGGTAATTTCCTGCCCGAAAGCTTCCAACCTGTTTTGCAAATGATTGAGCAATTTGGGTTTATGTTGCTCTTGTTGTTTGTCTATTTGGGTGTTTTTCGAGCAATATTTGCTCCGTTTTTCAACCTATTGGTAGCGATCTTGCGCAGCCTTTAAAAGAATATGAAAAAACGTATATTCAGCGGTGCCCAGCCAACTGGCGAACTTCACATCGGCAATTATTTAGGCGCTTTAAGGAATTGGGTAAAGCTTCAGGATGAGTACGAAAGTTTTTACTGCATCGTAAATCTTCATGCGATCACCCTTCCGCAAGATCCAAAAACACTGAGGCAAAAAACGCTTGATCTTGCACGAATATATCTCGCCGCGGGTGTTGATCCTGAAAAATCGACGATCTTTATTCAATCAGACGTTCCCGAACACGCCGAACTAGCGTGGGTTTTAAACTGTGTCGCGCGTATGGGCGAGCTCGAACGCATGACTCAATTTAAGGATAAAGGCAAAGGAAATGCAGAACGTGCGAGCGTTGGACTGTTTACATATCCGGTTTTGATGGCTTCCGACATACTGCTCTATCAAACGGATTTGGTTCCCGTCGGAAAGGACCAAAAACAGCATCTCGAGCTTTCACGCGATCTTGCTGAAAGATTTAACCGCGATTTCGGTGAAACTTTTGTTGTGCCTGATCCATACATCCCGCCCGTAGGAGCGGCGATAATGTCGCTAAAAGACCCTTCGAAGAAGATGTCGAAATCTGATGAGAATCTAAATGCCTCGATTTTTCTACTTGATGACGCTGATACGATTGCGCGTAAAATAAGAAAAGCAGTGACCGATTCGGGAACAGCTATCACATTTGACGAATCGCGTCCGGCGATCACAAATCTTTTGACGATTTACCAACTAATGTCCGGCAAATCTAGTGAAGAATGTGAAGCGCATTTTGAAGGAAAGGGTTACGGTGACTTCAAGTACGAACTTGCGGAAACAGTCGTTGAATACCTACGCCCGTTTCAAGAACGGGTTAAAAAATATGACGATGATGCGTTGAAAGAGACTTTGAAAAACGGTGCGGAAAAAGCGAGTGAAGTTGCGAATGAAACTTTGAAAGATGTTTATGAAAAGATGGGAATCGCGACCTAGGTTTTTACAGGATGGATGTCGAATTTCGTAAAACTGGAAAGCGACGTTACGCGATCACGGTCGTCCGTGAAAACGCTGCGCGCCTGGAAATGAACCCGGCTCCCGGATATGACCCATATATGCCTCACGACATGCTCCATTTCATCGTTGAAAAAGAACTGAAATTATCAAAAGGCATTTTCGGTCAACTTGCGAACGGAGGTACTGCCGGTAGCTTCAGACATATCAACGATCAAAACTCAACAAAAAAGCAGTTGAGAAGACTTCGCAAAAAGAAGAAGAAACGGGGCAAAAAGTTGCTAAAAGATAATTCCGATGAATGTGCTCAATCTGAACGCGCAACCTACCTAAGCCTTTATTATTGGCTTTCACGTTCGAAAGATGCGAAACTTCGATCCCAAGCGAGCAACATGAAGGACAATTTACCAAGCATTATGGGCGCGATGTCGCAGGGCGAAAAAGCTCGACTTAACGATGAAAAATTAGCTTCGATAAAGGTCAAAATGGACGAAGCGAGTCACCTGTGGTCTTCTCTTGAAATTGGCAGCGCGATGACGCTTAGCTGGTAACGAGAAAAGATTAGTTGTTGCCAAGCTGCCCCATGATAGATAAGATTTCGAACTATGGATAAAAAAATTACAGTTTACGAAAAACCTACGTGAGGAACCTGTCGAAAATTAAATAAAGCCTTCCGTGAGAATGGCATAGAATATGACAGAATTAATTATTTCATCGAGCCTTTAACCGAGAACAAGCTTCGGGGTCTGCTCAAAAAAGCAGGACTCGAGCCGGCAGACGTTTTGCGTACACGCGAAAAGGTCGGGAAGGAACTTGGCTTAAATAAAGAAACTCCGGGCGACAAGCTCATCAAGCTAATGATCGAGCATCCGGTGTTGCTCGAGCGCCCGATTGTGGAGTACGGCGATAAAGCTGTCTTGGCGAGGCCGTTTGATAAAGCGATTGAGTTGGTAAACTCGTGATTCGTGATTCGTGATTCGTGATTCGTGATTCGTGATTCGTGATTCGTGATTCGTGATTCGTGATTCGTGATTCGTGATTCGTGATTCGTGATTCGTGATTCGTGATTCGTGATTCGTGATTCGTGATTCGTGATTCGTGAAAGAATGACAAATCCACGGTAGTCGACGCAAATAGCGAATCACGAATTACGTATTACCTATTACCTATTACCTACTACCTATTACCAAATACCCCACCCCGCAGCGACGATGAACTCCAAACAACATCTTGAAAAACTTTTCGAGTTTAACGACTGGGCGAATCGCCGTTTAATCACCGCTCTAAAATCCTCGCCAAGCAAAGCCGCCCTCAATTATCTTTCCCATGTCTTGATTACGGAACGCGAGTATTACGAAAGGCTTTATGGAAAAGACTCGACCGGTTTTGATTTTTGGAAAGAGCTTTCGCTGGATGATTGCAGCAAATTCGCCAAGGAAAACGCTGAGCTGTTCGAAAACTTAATAAAGAATTTTGACGACGAGGGTCTTGGGCAAATTGCGCGCTATTACACGAGCGGCGGAAGACCGGTAAAAAATACGTTTCGAGAAATTTTGAGTCATATCGTGCTACATTCGATGAATCACCGCGGACAAATCCTTACAATTCTTCGAAAAGAGGGTTTTACGCCACCTGAATTGGATTACATTATCTATTGCCGCGAGATTGCGTAAATCGCTGAGATAATTAAAAATAGTTGGAAAGTTTTATGAAAGAGCAACAAGATCAATTAAAATTCGATTTCGAAACCGTGGAACCGGAAATTTTTCGTGAAACAAGCGATGAATTTAAGCTCCGAATGGGAGAATTTGACGGTCCGCTCGATCTTTTGCTTTATTTGATCCGCCGCGAGGAAGCTAACATCTTTGACATTCCGATCGCCAAGATTACCGATGAATATGTGCGTTATATCAAAATGATGAAGACGTTTGATATAGCTATAGCAGCCGAGTTTTTAGTAATGGCTGCTACGTTGATTGAGATCAAATCAAGAATGCTTTTGCCGGTTGAACCGAATCCCGATGGCGAAGATGAAATCGAAGACCCAAGACAGGAGCTCGTCGATCGCCTGCTCGAATACCAACAGTTTAAAAACGCTGCTGAGATGCTTTGGTCGCGTGCGACCGTTGAGCAAGCTGTTTTCCCGCGCGGCACTATCGAATCCGATGAAAATAACCTGGAGGTTTCCGCAACAGTTTTTGACCTCTACGAAAAATTCCAGATCATCCTCGAACGGCATAAGGAACAGATTCAGATAGAAATCGAGCGGGAAGAAATGACGCTTGCCGAGATGATCTCGGACATGAAAAAGAAACTCTTTGATAAAAAGAAGCTGAATCTCATGCGTGTGTTTGAAACTATGAAAACGCGTCATGAGTTGGTCTTAGCGTTTATTTCCGTTTTGGAAATCGTTAAGGCTGAGGGTGTAAAACTAAGCCAGAAAAAGACTTTTGGAGATATAATCTTGCGCGTAGTACCCGCCTCCTCTTAATTCTAGTAAGCAATGACCGAAGCCGTATCAAAGAAAAAGGAAGAAAGACGATCGATTGCCGAATTGGTTGCGGTTGTCGAAGCGCTGATTTTCGTTTCGGATGAGCCTTTGTCAATGCGCGCGATGATCAAAATCCTTCAAGAAGATAGCGAAACTCTCACCGCAGCACTTGAGCAACTTAAGTCTGAATACGACGAAAGAGAAGGAGGCCTGCAGCTTCGGGAAATTGGCGGTGGCTGGCAGATAGCTACGCGCACCGAATTCCATGAGGAAATTCGTGAATTTCTCAAAACCAAACCGTCCGCAAAACTCTCGCTCGCATCCCTGGAAACACTCTCGGTAATCGCTTACAAACAACCCGTTACGGTTCCCGAAATCCTTGAAATTCGTGGCGTGCAATCTGCCTCCTCGATCAAAACACTTCTTGATAAACGTCTCATTATTTCAAAAGGTAGAAAGGAAGCTGTTGGAAGGCCGATGCAATATGGCACGTCGAAGGAATTCCTTATTCAATTTGGACTAAAGGATTTATCCGAACTGCCCAGCGTTGAAGATTTCGAGGACTTTGTACAATAGACATTGAACATTTATCATTAACCATTGATTAGATTTCCCAATACTCACAACACCAAAAGACCCATTGCGTCGTCCTTACCAAAATGAAAAAAGATAATGTAACCTATGAAAAAGCTTATTCCTTTGCGATTAGGATTGTCAGAGCATTTCAACACCTGACGAATTCGAAGAAAGAGTTCGTTCTTTCGAAGCAAATGCTAAGAAGCGGAACCTCGATTGGTGCAAATATTTCTGAAGCGAACGGAGCCGTTTCAAAAGCGGATTTTTCCAACAAAATCAGTATCGCTTATAAGGAATGTCTGGAAACCAAATATTGGCTATCGCTTCTTAAAGATACTGATTATATAAACGAAAAGACTTTTCGAAGTATTCACTGCGATGCCGACGAACTGGCTAGAATCCTGTTTGCGATTCTCAAGAAAACTCGAATTGATCAATGATCAATGTTTAATGTTCAATGAAACAACGTTTGCAAAAATTAATCGCCCAAGCCGGAATCGCTTCCCGTCGTAAAGCCGAAGTTTTGATGACTGAAGGTAAGGTAACCGTAAACGGCAAGGTTGTTACCAAATTGGGAACGAAGGCTGACCCATCGGAAGACCACATAAAGGTCAACGGCAAACTCATCAATCCGAAACTCGAAAACCGCAAAGAGTTTTACATCTTACTCAATAAACCAAAAGGTTATTTATCAAGCGTTTCTGATCCTGAGAACCGAAAACTCGTTACCGATTTGGTGAGAGGATATGGAAAGCTATTCCCTGTCGGAAGACTCGATTTCAACACGGAAGGTTTGATAATTCTTACAAACGACGGAGGGTTTGCAAACTTGGTGGCCTCTTCGAAAAGGATCCCTAAAGTTTATGAAGTCAAGGTAAAGGGTTTGCCGACCAAGAATACTATCAACCGCTTGCGACGTGGGATTAAACTTCACGATGGTTTTAAGACTGCACCGGCGAAAATTGTTGAAGGACAAGCCACCCAAAAAAATGGGTGGTTTGAAGTAACGCTCCTCGAGGGACACAATCAGCAGATCAGAAAGATGTTTGATGCCATTGGATATTCGGTTGTTAAACTTCGCAGAACGAAAATCGGAAATGTATCAATCGCGAATCTTCCCGTAGGAAAAGCCCGCCCGCTAACAGCGGACGAGCTAACCGGTCTCCTTAATCAAAAATAACTATTCCACGGTTACGGACTTCGCCAGATTTCTTGGTTGGTCAACGTCGCATCCGCGTCTTACCGCGATGTGATAGGCAAGCAGTTGCAGAGGCACAACAGATAGAATCGGCGCTAGTAAATCGTTTGTTTCCGGAATTTCAATTACATAATCCGAAACCACAGAACTCATCTCATCATTCTCCGTAAGCACAGAAAGAATAATTCCATCGCGCGATTTCACCTCGACGATGTTTGAGTGGGTTTTTTCGTAGCGAAGTTCACTATTTTCGTTCCCCTGCTCGCGAGTATTGACAATTACAACAGGAAGTTTCTCATCAATCAGAGCATTAGGGCCGTGTTTCATCTCGCCCGCGGGATACCCTTCAGCGTGAATGTAGGAAATCTCTTTGAGTTTTAGTGCCCCTTCCAGCGCAACCGGAAAATTGATTCCGCGACCGAGATATAAGAAATCCTCCGAACGGAAAAAGTCCTTGGACATCACTTCAATACTGTCGTCATCACTCAGTAAGTGTTCAATTTTGAGCGGCAGCTCGGCGAGTTCCTGCGCGTGATGCTTAGCCTCGTCTTCGTTTATCTTTCCGCGAAGCTGTCCAAGATAAAGCGCGAATAGATAAATCGCGATCATCTGCGAGGTGTATGCCTTGGTCGAAGCAACGCCGATTTCCGGTCCGGCGTGCGTTAAAATTGTGCCTTCTGCCTCACGTGTAATCATCGAGCCCTGAACGTTACAAATCGCTAAGACTTTACAACCCGCTTGTTTTGCTTCGCGCATCGCAGCAATTGTGTCTGCCGTTTCACCGGATTGCGAAATTACCAGCAACAAATCGGTTTCTGCAAGAACTGGATTTCTATAACGAAACTCAGAGGCATAATCCACTTCAACCGGAACTCGTGCGAGCTCCTCGAGCATGTATTTGCCGGCTATCCCGGCATGCCAGCTCGTTCCACACGCAGCTATTTTTATCGATGTAAGATTTTGAAAATCCTCCTCGGAAATATCCATCTCATCGAGATAAACTTTTCCGTCGTCAAGCGAAACACGTCCCTGAACTGTGTCTCGAACCGCTCGCGGCTGCTCATAAATTTCCTTGAGCATAAAATGCTTGAAGCCGCCTTTTTCAGCCATGATCGGATCCCAGGTGATCCGTTGTTGTTTTGGTTCGACAACGTGTCCGTCAAAATCTGTTACGCGAACCGAGTCCTTCGTAAGCACCGCGATTTCCCTTTCGCCAAGATAAAAGACATCTCGTGTGTGCTGCAAAATCGCAGGTATATCGGAAGCGACAAAAAACTCGCCATCGCCCAAACCGATCACTACCGGAGGTCCTTCGCGAACGGAAATAATCATATCCGGCTCGTCAGAAGAAATAATCGAAAGTGCAAAAATCCCCTTTAGCTGGGAAACCGACTTGCGAACGGCTTCTTCAAAACTCAAACCAGCTTTCTGCTCTTCTTCGATCAAATGAGCAACGATTTCCGTATCGGTTTCCGTCTTAAAGTCGTGCCCTTTTTCGATGAGCATTTCCTTAAGCGTCAGATAGTTTTCAATAATGCCATTGTGAACAACAACGATCTTGCCCGAACAATCTCGATGCGGATGAGCGTTTTCTTCGGTAGGACGTCCGTGAGTCGCCCAACGTGTATGCCCAATGCCGTAATTTCCATCCAAAGGATCGAGACGAATCGCCTCTTCCAAATTACGCAGCTTCCCTTCGGCTCGTCGCAGTGAAAGCTCGTTTTCTTCGTCGACAACGGCGATCCCGGCCGAGTCATAACCGCGATATTCGAGTTTGCGTAAACCGTCTAAAATCAACGGCACAACTTGTTTATTTCCAACGTATCCAACAATTCCACACATAATCTGTCAATCAGTCTTCAAATAGGATTTATCTGAGCACGACGCGAAGAATAATTCCTATAATCCACAAAATAACACCGGCAATTGATAAAATTTTCCCAATTTGGGCGAGGCCTCTCTTGCCTTCCCCAACCTCGTAAATATCGATGTTTGTTAAAACTTCCTGCGCCGTTGTATAACCAAGATAGGCAAAAAGCGGTGGACAACATCCAATACTCAAAATACCGAAAACCAACGATTTTACCGCACCAGTACTTATCTCTTTCTCGTAGTACTCGAGCGTTCCCTGACTATACAAAGAGTCTTTCGGAGCCTCGGGCGGAGGTGGCGGTGTCCATTCCTTTTCTTCCATTTTAATGTCCTACCTTTCTAATCACTTCTCGCACTTTTTTTCTCGTTCGCATTCAATCGATCCGATCTCTTCCAAACATCCAACTTTTCGTGAGGTCTCATCGCTGTTTAAAATCTCCTTTGTCACTTGTCCCCTTGTCACTTGTCACTTGTCACTTTTCACTCTTCACTGTCCGGATCGCTCTCGCTGGCGAGCCAACCGCGAGTTTATTTTCCGGAATATCCTTAGTAGCAACGGTTCCCGCTCCCGTTACGGCACCATCGCCAACTTTAATCGGCGCAACAAGCATTGTGTCCGAGCCAATTTTTACGTCATTGCCGATCTCGGTTTCGTGTTTGTTTTTGCCGTCGTAGTTGCAGGTAATCGTACCTGCGCCTATGTTTGAATTTTCTCCGACGGTTGCATCACCGAGATATGTAAGATGATTTGCTTTTGAGTTTTTGCCCAGCGTCGTTTTCTTCATCTCAACAAAATTCCCAACCTTAGCTCCCTCTTTCATTACCGCTGCCGGTCGCAAATGGGCGAAAGGTCCGACGTTGCAATTGTCTCCAACCTCTGCATCCGTGATCAAACAATTATCGAGAATCGTAACGCGGTCGCCGATCTTGGAATTTGCTATGCGTGTTCCTGAGCGAACGCTACAACCTTCACCAATTTCAGACTCACCTTCAACCATTACATTTGGATAAAGCACCGTATCACGACCAATTTTCGCATCCGGGCTGACATAAACGTTTTTTGGATCGATCAATGTCACACCATCTTCTTCTAACAAACGTTCTACGACGCTCTCTCTAAGTTTCTTTTCCATATCTGCTAGCTGCGCTCGACTGTTAATCCCCTCAATCTCAGTTTCGTCGTTATGCAAATAAACCGAGATCGTTTCTCCATCTTCTTTCAGGATTTTCGGAGCGTCCGTGAGGTAGTATTCTCCTTGAGCGTTGTCGTTTTTTACTTTTGATAGCGCGCCGTATAGTTTTTTTGTGTCAAAACAATAAATCCCTGAATTGATTTCCCGGGTTTTCAGTTCTTCATCTGTACCGTCTTTTTGCTCGACAATTCGATCAAACGAATCTCCATCAGCACGAATAACCCGTCCATAACCCGAGGGGTCTTTAAGTTCGACTGTTAGGATAGTGCAAGCCGCTTCACTCTGCCTGTGTCGATTTAGTAGGGCGTCGAGCGTTTCAGCTTTGATCAATGGCACATCACCCGAGAGGATCAAAAGCTCGGAATCTTCACTTTCAAGAAACTCGCGCGCTGAATTTACGGCGTCTCCTGTTCCAAGCTGTTCTTTTTGCCAGGGAAACTCGGCTCGATCAGCGCCAATTTCTTCAACCACTGCAGTTTTCACGTCTTCGCCCTGATGTCCGATCACGGTGTAAATCTTTCGTGGAGATAATCCAACGGCTGTTCGTGCTACATGCCCAATCAAAGTGCGTCCATCGAGCTGATGCAATACCTTCGCTAGACTCGAACGCATTCTAGTTCCGAGTCCCGCAGCGAGTATCAAAACATCGAGCGGTTGTCCGTGATTGTTTTCGCTTACCATACTATAATTAAGGAGCAATGAGCGCTGCCAGGCGATCTCGCATTTGGCTCAATTGGGGTTGCTGAAGCGCACAGAGCATTACTACTCGTGCTAGTTTGTCAGGGTCGTGGCGAACCTTGTCGCCCTCATCTAAAAGATTACCATAAATAATCTCCGCACCGGCAACTGTATCAGGGGATATCGAATCCGAGAGTCCGATTTGCCGCGCACCGCCTTCTTCATATCGATCAGCTTGAGAATCTCTCACCGGATAATTATTTACTACTACATAATCAAAATCTATTTTTGGTGCGTATTTCAAAATGGCTTCTACGTGTCCTCGAGCTGAAAATCCTTCAGTTTCACCGGGCTGAGTCATTAAATTGCAGATAAACACCTTGATCGCCGAGGACTCGGCAATCGCTTCGGCCACTCCCTTCACGAGAATTGGAGGAAGCAGACTCGTAAAAAGTGATCCAGGTCCGACAGTAATAATATTTGCCTCGTGTATGGCGAGCAGCGTCTCTGGTAATGGATGACAGTCAACGGGTTCCAAACTTAGTTTCTTAATCGAGGTTCCTACTTTAGCAACATTTGTTTCGCCGCGAATGACATCACCATTCTCGAGCTCGGCGACGAGTCTTACATCTTCAGTCGTTGCAGGATAAATATGGCCCTTGCTCGCAAGAATCTCCGAGGATATTTTAACGGCATCGGAAAAATCTCCCGTCACTTCAGAAAGGGCTGCAAGGAATAGATTTCCAAAGCTGTGTCCACCCAATTCTCCATCCCCCGTAAAGCGGTGTTGAAACAAGCGCGAGAGCATATGAGAATCTTCCGAAAGCGCTACCATACAATTTCTAATATCTCCGGGCGGCAGCATTTGTAATTCGTCGCGAAGCCTCCCCGAACTTCCGCCATCGTCGGAAACAGCCACAACGGCCGAGAGATTCCTTATCCATGTCGGACTTTCTTTTTGAGCGTCAACATACTGTTTAAGCCCAGAAAGTAGGGTCGAAAGACCATTTCCACCTCCAATGGCGACAATGTTAAGTCCTAATGAATTTTGAGAAAATAGATGGTTTTTCATTGCTGTGAATGTGATAGGGTGTGAACAAGGCAGGCGCCTGAATCTCAATCCAGACCTTTAAAGTTTATCATTTTCCAGTTTGAGTTTTCAAGATTTCGCCCAACTAGTCGTTGTTATTCCTTCCAAAGCTACATCTGTATAACAAATTTTATCAAATGCTAATAAATAAAAAAACTACTTGAAGCTAAAAGAGCGATTGTGCTAAATTATAGGTTGTGCGGGTTGTTTCCGCCTAGTTAAGGTCTTGCCAACAACCGCGAATCCTTAAAATGATGTCGGGTAAACTTTGCCCGCCAGATTCCCTAATAACAACTTATCCGAGAGACCATTGAATGGCTAAAGCGCCGGTAATTATAAACGAAGAGAATTTTCAAAAGATCAAGACATTGTTGGCTAGTCTTTGCGTCGAATGCCGGGCTCGAGTTGTTTTCCTTGTCGATCGTGACGGACAGCCGATTGCCTTTCACGGTGATATAGGTGAAATGGATACTACCAGTTTCTCGTCACTCGCCGCAGGAAACGTTGCGGCGACGAGTAGCATGGCCCAACTCATAGGCGAAGATGAGTTTCCAAGTGTCGTTCACGAAGGAAAACGGGAAAGTATTTTTATTTCTGTGATCGGACGATCGCTTTTGGTTGTTGTTTTCGACGAAAGTTCGACCGTAAGCTTGGTTAAGCTAAGAACGAAGCGTGCTGCACACGGGGTTGCAAAAGTTTTGGAAGAAGTTGCCAGAGAATCGGCAAATCAAGCGCTGAGTGATACTTCGTTCTTTGCCGAAGTTTCCGATGATGATATAAACAGTCTTTTTAGTTAGCTGCATCAAAGTTTGAAAGAAATATGACATTCATAAATTACGCATCACGCGAAATAAATTGCAAAATTGTTTACTACGGTCCGGGACTTTGCGGTAAGACAACCAATCTCCAGCACATCTACGATTCAACCGCTAAGGAAGCAAAAGGAAAACTTATCAGCCTTGCGACCGAAACTGATCGAACCTTGTTTTTCGATTTTATGCCGCTCGAGCTCGGAACTGTTCGCGGTTTCAAAACTCGGTTTCATCTTTACACGGTTCCCGGACAAGTCTATTACGACGCTTCGAGGAAATTGATCTTAAAAGGTGTTGACGGTGTGGTTTTTGTCGCCGACAGCCAGGAAGAGCGCATGGATGCGAATATCGAATCGCTCTATAACCTCGAAGAAAATCTTGAGTCGCAGGGTTTTGACTTGATGAAGATTCCTTACGTACTGCAACTCAACAAACGAGATCTGCCAAATATTATCCCTGTCGATGAGCTAAAAGCCGAACTCCAGAAAAAAGGTGAGCCGGTTTTTGATGCAATCGCGACCGAAGGCGATGGCGTTTTTGACACTTTGAAAGCTGTGGCCAAGCAGGTTTTGACCGAGCTGAGAAAAGGATAAATTTAAGTAGTTTTTAGCAACAAAAAAGGACGGTGGTTAGCAAATGTAACCACCGTCCTTTTTTCGATTTAATGGCGGAGCCGACGGGATTCGAACCCGCGACCTCCAACGTGACAGGCTGGCGTTCTAACCAACTGAACTACGACTCCGCGTATCAATTTCGGAAGTCGGATTTCGGATATCAGATTTATCCGACATCTCAATTAAATCCGCATTCCGCAATCGCAAATCCGCAATCGATCTGGTGGGCATAGAAGGACTCGAACCTACAGCTTCCTCCTTGTAAGGGAGGCTGTCTACCAATTGACATATATGCCCAAACTCAAAAAATTTTGTCAAAAAAACTCGCCGTATTCAAACCAACGGCGAATTGCAATGCTACGAAAATTGTCCTTTGAATGTCAAGTAAAGTGTAAGGTCAGAGAGATTTTCTAAATCGAGGACGCTGAGTCTTTGAGCGCCCAATCGCATCATACCTAAGAATCGTTCCGCCAAACCCAACTACCCATCCTCGGTTTCCCTTGAAATGGATTGATTCGAGCCTATGATTCGAGCGGGAGTCTTCCGCAACCCATACATCTCCGCCGGTTTGAGTGTGCAATATTGTGCCGTTGTCACCAATCGCCCAACCTTCTTTAGAATTAATAAAATAGAGGTCATTTAGGCGCTCTTTTGTGCGGGCCTGCTGGCTGCGCCAAAATCTACCGCCGTTAGTAGTATTAAAAATGCTGCCGTCGGTTCCAACCGCCCATCCCCGCTTCTTCGTAGTGAAAAACACGGCGTTGAATTTCGAAACTTTTCTTTCATTAATCTGAGCCTGATTCCAGGTCAAACCGGCGTCTTCAGTAAACAATATCGTTCCACCGCCGCCGACGATTGTGCTATTTAGGTCATCCAGAAAAACACCATCCGACATGAGGTATCTGCTCGGCAAGCTTAGCTTTTTCCAGCCTCGATTATCGTCTTCGAGACCAAAAAGAATCCCCATTTCTCCAATCGCCAAGCCAAATCCGTTTAAGGAAAAGAATATTTTTGTGACTCGGTGGCGTGGATTATCCTTAAACTCAATTTGCTCCCATTTTTTGCCGCCATTCGTTGTCTTTAGTAGGTAGGATGCCGAATTACTTCCGAGAGAAAAAACGTCCCGCTCGCATAAAATCCATCCATTATTTTTATCCGTAAAATATATCTCCCGTAGGTTATCGCGCGAGGCCGTCGCAACCTTTTTCCAGGTTGTTCCTCCATCAGTCGTCTTCAAAAGGGTTCCCTTGCTGCCGCCAATCCAGCCTGTATTCGCATCGACGAAATAGACAGTTTTCAGCCACGCCAGCGTATTTGCAGACTGTTTTTGCCAGCCAGCCTCAACATTCTGAAAACTAAAAAGCACGAAGCCTATCAGTAGAGTTTCTTTGATATATCTCATTTAAACGTTTAGGGTTGTCGCAACATACGACTACCCTAATTAAGGTTTTAAGGGTTATTTATAAAGGAGTTCCTAATAGCCCTCGGAAACCAGCCACTTTTGTAACTACGTTAAGAAATTTATTCCAGGTAAATTTCTTACCAGGAACAATTACCTGATCCCCAGGTCTTAGAAACACAGTAGGAGCTTTTCCTCTCTCAATATCGAGCAAGTTAACGGGCTGCTGCTGCATAAATCCTTCCGGGCTAAACCTTGCAATCAATACCTTCCGCTTGTCAGCACCCTTGGCGATACCCCCAGCATTTAAGATAGCTTCGTTTACACTGATCCTGCTGTCCATGATCCTCACGCCCGGCGTAAGGACATTACCCACTACGGAGTAGCGTGCCGATCCCGCTTTTACGAGTGTTACCGTAACATCCGGGTCGATAATGTATTCATCGAGTTGCTTCGTCACCACTGCCGCAACTTCCTCAACCGTTCGACCGCCTACGCGAACGCCACCCGGAATTAACGGGTATGAAATCTTTGCCGTAGGAGGCACAGTCACATCGATTTTGCAGTAATCCGGACATTGACCGAAAACCTCAACCGAAATGATGTCGTTTGGTCCAAGCCTATATTCCGACAAATAGTTTGTGTAAACCTCAGCGATTTTCTCGGGATCATCATTTTCCCTAGGATCGTCTCCAACCGTCTTTTCTTCCTGCCCGGATTTTACGACAGTCGATCCTGTAACCTTCTCAGCCTTTGCAATTTTCTCGGGTTCCTTATTTCCCTCAACCTGGGCAAAAACGCCGGTTGAAAAAACTAACCCGATAATCATAACCAAGGTTAAACAAATGTTTGTTTTTACTACTTTCATTTTCGTTCTCCGTTTAGGCTATACTCCAGCCTATTTCCACTAATTAAAACACTTATTAGAATGTTTAATCCAGTTTTTCTGTATCTAATTACCTTCCTCCGCGACCAAAAAGCACGGTTTTTATAGTTTCAAAAACAATTACGAAATCAAGCGCCAGGGTCTGATTTTTTATATAATAAAGATCATACTGTAGTTTCTGCTTGGCATCCTCAACCGAAGCCCCGTAGGGATACTTAATTTGCGCCCAACCGGTCAACCCCGGGGCCACTAAATGCCTATGATCATAATAAGTTATCTCTTTTGCTAACTTTGATACGAAATGGGGGCGTTCAGGGCGGGGGCCTACAAAACTCATTTCTCCTTTAATTATATTCCAAAACTGAGGAATCTCATCTACACGAATAATTCTGATTATTTTACCGACTCGAGTTACTCGATCATCATCTGAGGTGGCCCAAATCGGTTCCCCGTCTTTTTCCGCATCGACTTTCATCGAACGGAATTTAACCACTTCAAAAACCCGTCCGTTTTTCCCAACTCGCTGCTGGCGATAGAAAATGGGTCCCCGAGAATCGAGTTTTACCAAAAGCGCCGTTACCAACGCAATCGGAAGCGACAACACAAAACCGATAAGACCAAGCGTCCGGTGGACCATATTACGCATTACCGTTTCAAGTCTTGTGTCTCGTCCTCTACCTTCAAAAATCAACCAGGACGGGCGCAACATACCCGCGTGAACCTTTCCCGTTACTCTTTCGTAAAAAGACGCGCATTCTTCAATATTTACATCGCCCGCTAAGCTCATTTTGAGAAGGGCGTCCGTCGGGAAGGTTCCCCTGCGTTCGCGCAATGCGATTACAACGCGGTCAATATACGAATCTTTGATGATTTTTCCGAGTTCGTTAGTTGTACCCAGAACCTTCAGATGCGAAATTATCTCCCCTTTCTTCAACCCGTTTTCGGAAACGAATCCAAGTACTCTAAAACCCGCGTCGCGTCGTTCGATGGTAGCTTGCGCAATCTCTTTTGCCGCTGGTCCGGTTCCGACAATTACAATCTTTTCGCCGATTTCCGGATGCCCCGTAAGCGAGTGGATGAGTACCCGCCAAACTAACAGAAGAACGAGCACAATCGCGACCGAGATTACTGAAACCCCACGACCAATCAAAAGCGGCGGTACAAAGTAAAACAACAGCGCGAGAACGGCCCAGGCAATTCCCAAAGATTGGATTAACCGAAGCATCAGCTCTCGTCGATTCGCAATTACGGTGTAGTCGTAAAGATCGTAGAGGTAAAGAATCAAAACGCAAACGATCATAGCAAGAGCGATTTTTAGCCACCCGGTTTGCTGATTCAATTGGTAAGCGGCGCCAAAGTAGCCTAACCTGGCGTAAAGTGCCAACACGATTCCGGCATAGATAATTGCGGCATCGGCAAGTATCAACCAGATCACACGTGGGCTTAGCTGAGTTCCGCTCATTTGTTTCTAGGTGAGAGTCGGCACAAACGTCTATTCACTAATCAGACGTTTATTTTTGTAATAGCCGTAGCCGTAGTTGCTTTCAGCCATTTCTTCATCGCTTTGGTTGAGAACAACACCAAGCATTCTGTCTTTCGGGAGGGTTTCTAACACGCGATCTACTGACGCGTACTTAGTTCGTCCGGCTCGTATCACGAGCATCGCGCCATCAGCGTGGTTTATTAAAACTGCGGCGTCGGTGAAAATTCCGAGAGGCGGAGCATCGATTATTACGAAATCAAACATATCCCGCGCCTCGCGAAGAATCTCCTTAAACTTTGGTCCGGAAATCAGCTCTGCAACATCCGTCCGGGCCTCGCCGCCAGGAAGCAGATGAAGTCCGGCCGGCTCAAGTTTCACAATTGAATCCTCAAGCGTTGTGGTACCTGACAGGATGTCGGAAAGTCCTTTATCCGTTTCTATTCCCAGGTAATCTGTCAAACTTGGCATACGCAAATCGCTATCGATAACAAGCGCACTCACACCATCCGTCTGCGCAAGCAACCACGAAAAGTTTAATGCCGTGATGCTTTTTCCTTCCGAAGGATTCACGCTGGCAATAACTATCGATTGCAGCTTTTGTCGTTGACTCTTATGTAACACGTGCGTACGCAAACTCCGATATTCTTCGCAATAAGAAGAATGGCGTTGCGTAATAGATACTAAACGTGGTTCGACACGCTCTGCTTCAACTTCCCACCGAGGAAACTCGGGGAGACGTTTTGAAGCAGGGCGCGCAGAACCGACGGCGCTCAAAGTTGCCCCAGCAGTATCTTTCGAATCTAATTCAGGGAGTGCCGTCCCGATTAGAGAATTCGACTGCTCATTGAACGCCGAACTTGGAGTTCCGATCTTAAAATCTTCCGAACTGAACATGTCGAGGGAGTTTTCCCCGTTTTTATCAAACGGAACCACTTTCGGCGAATCACCTCTTTGAGGACGTTTTTGTCCTTCAGCAGATTTCTGTTTTGCCGGCTGCTCAGTTTTTCGTTTTTCTAATGCTTTTAATATGCTCATCTCGTTACTCCCCGTAAGGTTAGGAACTAAGTATCTTTAACTAGTAAAGTCCGCCTACTTCCTCGATCTCCAGATTAATCTCGTCGTCTAAATCATCAAACGGAATTTTTGGTTTTCCGCCTCCGTTTCCGTTATATTTACCGTTGGGCTTAGAGGATTCCGTCTTAAAGGCACTCTTCTTTTCGACTGGTGTTACACGTGATTGACTGTTCCAGAGTTCCTCGCGCGCTTCGGGAGTCAATACTCTTGCGGAGCCAACCTTCTCGACGCGTTCGTCGCTTGCAACAATTTCTCGCTGTGCGGGTAGCATATCCAAGTTGTCAGCTACTTCCTCAATTATTTGTCGACCGACAATTTGTTCGCCCGCGGCATAAGCCGAAAGCATCGAATTATCGCAAAGGTTATTTATTTGACGCGGAATCCCTTCCGAACACTGGTAAATGTAATCAACGGCACCTGGCGTGAAGACGTTTGGCTGCTCGGAGCCTGCAATTAAAAGCCTTTCAGTAATGTACCGCTCAACCTCTTCGACATTCGGCAGCTGGTGCATTTTGCATCGAAGCGCAACTCGTTGCTTAAGCTGACGCAAATTCGGTTGATTGAGCTTATCGCGCAACTCAGGCTGTCCGGTCAATACAATCTGCAGGTGTTTCGCATTGTCAGACTCGAAATTCATCAGGAGACGAATCTCTTCAAGAACAAAGTCAGATAATTCGTGAGCTTCGTCGATTATTAACACCGTTCTGAGTCCGCGGCGATGGCGTTCTTCAAGAACCCGGCCCATCTCCGATAAGAGTTCGGCTTTGTTGTTCCAGTCTTTAATCCCGAGCATTTGCGTTACGTGATGATAAAATTCATCGATCGACAATCTCGGATTAAAAACATACGCTGCTAAAACACTCGAATCGAGCCGTCTTAAAATCCAGCGCAAAGCCGTTGTCTTACCCGTTCCAACCTCACCGGTTAAGACGATCAAGCCTTTTGCGTTTTCCAAACCATAGTAGAGACTAGCTAAAACCTCGTTGTAGCTCGGTGTGAACACAATAAACCTCGGATCGGGTGTCAGTGTGAATGGTGTGTCTTCTAATCCAAAAAATTCTTTGTACATTTTTCCTGCCTCTTCAAATAGATACGTGAGTATCCTTTTTTCAAAATTTTACGAAACGACCCGCTGCATAATCTGGGTTGTTTGTAGCGCGATTATTATTACCGGGATAGCTCCGATCGCGATCGTTATTCCTGCTAAAACTTTCAGCCAATAAGACCTCTTGTTCCAAGAAATTTCACTCTGCGTCAGAAGCGGGGGAACGGACGCGAGAAGCGGTAAACCCGTATAGTGCTTCGCATCTTCGATATTCTGAATCTTGAATAATCTCGGCACCTCGAAAAGTGCGGCGAGAAACAATCCCATCATCAATCCGAGAACTCCACCAAAGGCGGTTAGCAATTCCCGCTTCGGAGCAACCGGCGAATTTGGTAGGTTGGCCGGATCGACCACAGAAATGGTTTCACCTTGGGCCTTGCTTTCACGGTTTACCTGAAGCGACGCGTTGTTTCGGGTCTTTTCCAATTCATCGTAGGCTTTTTTAGCCGACTGGTAACGAGCCTCAACCGATTCAAGCAAAACCTTAACACTCGGAATCGCATTTAGTTTCGACTCAATAACAGCAATCTGCGAGTCATACCCTCGAACCTGGGTTCGCTTACCGGCGATGCGCTGTTCGAGCTGTTCGATCTGTCCTTTGATCGCAATCTTCTGATTTTCAAGCCCGCGTACTCGTATTTCCGCTTTTCGATCTCCCGAATCTCTTGCAGCAGTTATTCTGCTCTTCCGGCTTTGTTCCATTTTTACGAGCTCTTCCTTAAGCTTTGCGATCTTATTTCGGGTCTCAACAACCTTTGGGTGCTTATCCGTGTATTGAAGCTTAAGGTTGTCGAGTTCAGCATTAAGCCTCGCTCGTTCGCGAACCAGGGAAGCGTAAGCCGGTGAATCTTCAATTCTCGTATTGCGCTTGATATTCTCGACTAAATCCTTCTGACCAAGTTCTTCGACAGTTCTGATTTCGCGATTAAGCGATTGAATTTGATCGTTGAGTCTTCCTTTCTCCGCGCTCAAACTCTGTATGTCTCGTCCGAGATTCTCTTCAGCTTTTCGCAAACCTTCGAGTTGGGCGATTAGTCCCTGGCTCGACTCCGGAAGTGTTTCGACGTTTTGGTTCATTATGTCCAAACGTTGCTGTGCGAGCTCGTCAAGTTCCGTCTTCTTTTGTTCGAGAGCTGTATCTATAAATTCTTGAGTTTCTTTCGCGCGTTGGGTGGAATCAGTAACCTGAGCGCTCACATATTTACTTGCAAGCTCCGCTGTAACATTTCTGGCAGCTTCGGGAGTTCGGTCGCGATATCGCAATTCAAAGGAAGCGAGCTTGTTGCGGTCGGTTTTTATATATTCAACCTCGATGTTGTTACGCATCTTGTCCACGATCATTTCCATCGGGACGCCGTCATTTCGCTCCATCTCGAAGAGTCTATATTTAGCGATCATGGGCTCGAGCGACGTTCGACTTTGAACACGTGTACGAATCGTTTGAATACGCTGAGAAACGTCTGCCTCAGAGAGTGACCTAACCACCACGCTTGAGATTGTCGGCGCGTTAACAGTAAGAACTGTTTTCGATTCGTAGACGCTAGGAAGCTTATAAACAACATAGCCAATCGCTACAGTCATCGTAATAACAGGCAGCAAAATCAACCATTTATGGCGTTTTAACATTCCAAAAAATTCGCCGGCTGATCTTTGTCTAAAATCTACACTCATCTTTCTACCTCTCCTCTACCTTCGCTCTTCTACTGTTATTCCTCGTTTACGCTTAAGTGAGCTTCCAAAAATTCCGCGCGCGTTTCGCCAGCGCCTACAAAATTTCTCACAGGTTCCTCTTCTGGAAACGTTGCGTCTTCAAACCGCGTTAAAAACCATCGCATTCCGACTGCAAGCGCGATCAACGAAATTCCAAATACAAGCATCGCCAGCGACTCCGGCAAAACGCCCAAAAATAATTCTGAGTTCTCAAAAATGAATAAAACCATAATGTCCATAGAGCCTGTAAGTGTGATTAGCTCCCCTCCAAAACGTTTCTGGCAGCTTTAATTTCATTGGGCGCAAGACTATTTCCACCGCTTCTCAGCGCAGCGGCAACTTCTCGTCTCCCCGATGCCTTATCTCCGGAAGAGGCAAGCGCCATCCCAAGCCGCAAACGGTATCCTGCATTTGAGGATCTTCCATATTTTCGGGCATCAGCTTCGTCAACCGCGACCGCCTGTTTGAAACTTTCCACCGCCTGCAGATAAAAGCCCTTCTTATAGTTGACCCAGCCAAGCGTGTCGTAGAAGCCCGCTACTCCTTTGTTTTTCTTTACGGTCTCCTGCGCTAGCCTCAATGCTTCGTCAATATTTCCGCGATTTTGATCCGCCATCAACCAGGCTAAATTGTTAGCTGCGATTGCGGTTCCCGGCGAAATTTCTAAAGCTTTCCGATAATGCTTTTCTGAAGCGTCAAAATTTTCCTTCCCGTCTTCAATCATCCCCATCAGGGTGTAAATCGATGCAGATGGCTTTTTATCTACAATTTTCTGGTATTGCTCAAGAGCCGCGTCAGCTTGTTTTTTTGCAAACAAAAGGGCTGCGTAAGCTGAATACGCTGGAAGATATTCGTCGTTAATTTCGATTGCTTTATTGAGCTCCGCTTCGGCGGCGTCAAAATTCCCCTCCGCAACAAAAATGTCAGATTTCAAATAATGTAAGGATGGTAAAACTTTTTTATCTTCAGCCTTTTGCGAGATCTTCTCGTCTACCTTCGCGCGAGCACTATTAAATTCGCGCCGCTTGGTCAGCATCAAAACCGCGCCACTTAAAGCATCGAAACTCTCCGGCTCGATATTTAACGCGCCTTCGTAAAGTTCGAGCGCTCGAGCAGTATCGTTTTTCGCGACGTAAATTCTTGCGAGATTAATTTTCGCTCCCGCAGAATTTGGTGACAGGTTCGCTACCTTTGACAGATCAGCCTCAGCCTCAGCCAAATTGCCAAGTCGGAGTTGCGCAATTCCCCGAGCCGTAATTCCACGTATTCGAAGACCCTCGAGTTCCTGTGCGTTATAGGCATCAGTTGCAAACGCCCTCGAAATCCGCTTGATCAATTTATTCGACTCCTGGAGAGCGACCTCCGGCTCATTTCCAAGAAAAGCAGCCTGAATCTTGAGCAAGCCTGTACGGCGATACTTAGGATGGAAGCGTTCGAGATCATTGATAAACGAACGTGCCTGATCAACCTGTCCGAGAGCGAGCCTCGCCTGACTCATATAAAACAGCGCACTTTGCAAGCTCGGTTGTTTCTTAAGAACTTCCTCTAAATCCTTTACGGCTTCTTCAGCGTTGTTTTCCTGAAGTTTCACGCGCGCTCTGAGCATAAGCGCCTCAGCGTCTGTATCGTTTACCGAAAGCAGTATTTCAAGCTGTTCGTTTACTTTTTCAAGATCTTTTCGTCCGAGATAAATTTCGGCGAGCTTGTATCGCGCGCGCGCGTAATCCGACTGCTCGTCTAAAATTCCATCGTAAACCTTTATTGCATCGTCTTCCCGATTTACTAGCGAATAAAAACTCGCCAGGTCCATTCGGCTTTCCGGACTGTTTTCCTGAACCTCAACTAAATCCTTGTAAGCCTTTTCAGCCTTCTCTACCTGTCTTTGGGCTAAGTAGTGGGAAGCAAGCGCCTCACGCGCCTCGATATTTTTTGGCTCAACTTCAATTGCCTTTAGAAACTGTGCTTCGGATTCACCAGCGCGATTAGAGTAAGTTAAAAACCGCCCGTATTCGATATAGCCAAGCGCGCGTTTTTCGTTAACCGAAATCGCCCTTTGAATCGTTTCTTCGGCGCTTCCGCTCTTATTGATCTTCATATAGAAGCGTGCAAGAGCGAGATATGATTCGGTTCGATTCTTGTCTAGCGATATTGCATGATTAAGAACGCTTACAACTTCAGATTCAGGTTTTCCCTTAGTAGATAAAATACTCGCTCTTAAGATATGCGCCTCAATGAAGTTTTTATCGCGTTTAAGAACGTCATCCAGCGTAGCTTCGGCGTCCTGAATTTGGGGTGGAGTAAAGAGTAGGTAATAGTTACCAAGCTTAACCTTCGCCTCCAGATTGTCCGGTGCTAGCTCCGTAACTTTCTTCAATTCTTGTGCTGTTTCAAGGAATTTGCCCTGCTTTTCATACGAACGAGCCAGTCCCCAATGGGCTTCAGAAGAACTCTCATCGATTTCGGCCGCAGCGCGAAACTGTATTTCGGCCTCTTGATACCGACGCTTTTCTAGAAATTCTTCGCCTCTTTCAAGGTGACTTTGAAGGGATTGACCGCAGGATGCGAAAAGGAAGATTACCCCGCTTACGAGGGTTATCAGAATAAATCTGTAACTTAATTTTAGGCACTCAGCACTCATATTTAAAAATTCGGGCATTTGTCCTGCGCTTTTTTTTGATAGTCGGGGCAATCGACTCTCTAAACTTCTGTTAAACGCTAAATTTATTATGTTTAAGGGGGCAATCCTTATTCAACAAGATAAACTTCTGTAATTTTCAAGCTATCAAAAACTGATAAGTTACTTATTTACAACAGTAACCTGTCGATTCTCACCGACATTTAAAGAAAATGTGTAATTGACCCGAGATTTCAGAAAAATCATCCTAAATCAGCAAAAATAAACAAGTTAAAGACAAAAGAACTCAGCATACTCAACCAACGAGCACACACACAATTAGCAGTTTTTGGGGAAAAATGATTATAGCGGATAATTTCGATTTCACAAACAATTATTCGGGAACAAAATCACTCAGTTGTTCGGCCGTTTCGGCTGCCAGATCAATTGCAGCGTCGGTCGCAACCTTTTCAGAGCTACCTACTCCAGTCATAACACGGATCATAGAGCCATCCGAACGCCGTCGCGAAACACTATCAAAAACCGTGTAAATTTTGTCGTAATACTCGCTCGCGACCGTTCGTCCACGTCCCTGATACCAATAGATCATCACTTCCTTATATTTACCGTTTTCGATAATGTAGCGGTTAGCCTCAAAAGTCTTGCCGCCAGAAAGCGGTATTGTAACAAGCCCTGGGCTCCGCATCTGCCACCCGGAGCCGGGCAAACAATTCTGAGGGCTGTGATATGTCGCGCCGGTTTTCTGGGACGCATAATAGCCGATATATAGATTCGCCCGTCTTCCATTTTTTACGTAATCACGCATTACATAGTCGGAAGTCTTCAAAACACTCTCAGTCTGCTCGGAAAATTTAATGTCGCCTCCCTTTTGATTCCATTCTCCCAGTTTTGAAGGAATTCCGCTCAGGTCTTTGCGTTCTACTTTTGCTTCACCACGCTGCTCAAACCAATTGATAAACAATCCGCCGGAAAGCAGTACGCCAAGCAATAACCAGAATTTGAAGTCGCTAGTTTTTTTCATATATTAAGCCTCTTCAAACCTTCGAAAAATCCGAACCAAAAGAAAATTGAGCACTATCAAAATCACAAGCGCCGCAAGATAAACAATCCACCCGGCAAAGTCATGAACAAAACCTTCGGTAGCCTTTTTGCCGTAATAATAAGTCAAAACCCCGGTCGCCGTTACGCGTCCTGCATTTGTAATGATCGCGATCGGAATCGCCGAAAACATAAGGATCGCACCACGCCAAAAGTCCAGATCATTTAAAAAGGATAACCATCCGCCCGCCGCTTTTGATGTATTTCTTCTTGTAAAATATACCAGAATTAATGCGAGCGTCATCAGAGTCATCAAAGACCTAATCCCACTGCAAGCTTCCACAACTTCAAGCGCAATTATCTGCGTGGCATTTTGGGGCAAAATTTCTATAACATTTCCTTTTCTAACCGTCGGAACCTCAAATACACGGATCCCCCAAACGGCAATTTGCGAAGCGTAAATCTGCAAAGGGAATGCGATTTTGTTAAAAATGATCTGGGGAACTGGGATCGCTAAAAGGAATAAAATGAAAGGAATCGCAAGATATTGCAGTATTTTGGCGCCAAAGAAATAAATGATGATCCCGGCCGCCATCAGCACTAAAGAGATTCTTTGCACGAAGAGTTCAGCGCCTAAAGAGCCACCCAAAAGCATTATCAAGGCGATTAAAACCAATCCGCCGCCAATCAAAAACGAGGGCTTGCCGACCGCCTTTTTTAGGTCATCAAAATTAATCCAAACAATGTAGCCTATGATAAACGGCACGAGCAGGCCGTGGGAATAGTTTTCGTCCACCCACCAGTGTTGAACCAAACGGCTCAAAACTGTTGCGTACAAAAACACCGCCGCCAAAACGATTAGAATCGGTCGCCAAAGCTTACTAAAATTTAAGTCAGTTGATTTCATCTACCGCTCACAACTACGGAGGTAGAAAACGAATAATTATCCGTGTTTTCCGTTTGTCCTGTAAATTATAGCAAACTCACTTCCGGCGTTTGAGGATAAAATCGGCTATTTCGGACAAAATAGGGGTAGGTCTTTCGATTTTAGCAAGCTCAGCCAGTGCTCTTGAATGAACTTCCAGCGCAAACTTTTTGCTTTGATCGATGCCGCAAATTGAGGGGTACGTAGCTTTTTTCGATTGTTCGTCTTTTCCGGCGGTCTTACCCAATACTTCTGTACTCTGCGTTACATCCAACAGATCGTCGGTTATTTGGAAGAGTAGTCCTACATCTCCGGCGTAACGAGTGACCGCTTCAAGCTCGTGTTCATTAGCGTTTGCAATGATCGCTGCCGAACGCGCACATGCCTCGATTATCGCACCGGTTTTCTCTCGGTGTATCTTTTCCAAATCATCGGTTGATATTTCTTTGCCTTCGGATTCGAGATCGAGATGCTGTCCTGAAACCATTCCGCTGGGAGTCGCTGCTGCCGAGGCAATCTCCGAAACGAGTCTCACCCGCACGTCTGCGTTTAACGATTCGTCATCCGCAACAGTCTTAAACGCCATCGTTTCAAGCGCATCGCCCGCCAAAATCGCCGTTGCTTCTCCATACTTCACGTGGCAGGTTTCGATCCCGCGTCGTAAATCGTCATCATCCATCGCCGGTAAGTCGTCGTGAATCAGCGAATACGTGTGAATCATTTCAATCGCTGCCGCAACGTTCAGAAGCTTTTTGTCTTCAACTCCAAAAGTCTTTCCAACCGCGAAAACAAACGCGGGGCGAAAACGTTTGCCTCCTGCAAAGAGACTGTGTCGGATTGCTTGATGAAGTTTCGTAGGTTCAACATCTGCGGCAGGAACAATTTCGTCGAGTTTTACATTGACTAGCTTGACGCAGTCTCCTATGAAGCTGCGCAAGTTTTTGGCTTCGGGCATCATTGAGACTGATTGTGAGGTAATTTCAAAATGATTTCAATATGCGAATTCACACGTGAAATAAGGGTCGCGTATATTTCACAAAACGTGGGAGAAGTTTCCAATACTAAAAAGTCAGATAATACATTTCTTTCTTAATGCTTGGATCCTTTAAACGTCGGAACTTTACTAGACTTTCGTTTTCCGCTGCGCATGGAAGCGGAGTTTTTATTCCCGTGCCGTCTTGTTTGAATTGCAATTTGTTGAATGCTTTTTTCGTATTTATGCAAAGATTTTGGTCACCTTCGCCGCCCCTCCAATACAGAGACTCATCCCCATAGTATGTTCTTGCATAATAAAAAGTTCTCGGAAACGTGCCGTAAGGGATATTCTGTTTCTCCTTGAGACGTTTGCTTACGGGGATATTTTTGCATTCTCCCTTATCAACATTCCACCAGCCTTCCGTCCACGTTCCATAATTGGTCTCAAAACCCAAGACGAAATAAACTTTGCCAGGAAACCGCGTATTACAAACTCTCAAGGTGTATTTTTTTCGAATATTCTTAAACCGGCTAAAGCCAAACCTTCCGCCCGTTCCAATAATTATTTTCCCGGTATCAGCGGGCAAATCGCGAGCGTAGAGGTATTTATCAAAAACTTTCCTTACCTTGTAAATCTTTACTTTAAACGGCGTAAAAACGCCTTTGCGATTCCACATTATTGATTCGCCTTTTTTTAGTTCGACGCACCCGATTGCAAATAAGGTGATCGTCTTCGGCTTGTGCATACATATTTTCCTGGTCTCGCCGGAGTTATTTTTAATTGAAACTGGCGGATTTGTTTCCAAACTCTGAGCTGAAGCCAAATTTGAGAAAATCAAATTACTGCATATTAATAAAGCCAGATACAGAAATGCTGTCTTTTTCATAAAAAGTTATTCCTCTAAATATCTACTATTGATTCTTGAGTATAAAGCACTCGGGGAAGAGTTGTTAGATGAACGGCAACTCGAAAATTTCTTGCATAAGAAAAATTAAACATGAAGTAACTAATGCAGAAACACGCACGAAGTAAGTGTGTTTTTCCTGACTTTACTTATAACTAATTGGATCTTCAGCGTTCGCCTGCCTAAATCCCCGCAAACGTAACGCACAGGAATCGCAAGTGCCACATGCCAATTCTTCATTCCGGTAGCAAGACCACGTGAGATGAAGCGGCGCACCTAGTTTATTTCCTTTTTTTATAATTTCTGCTTTGCTTAGATCAATAATCGGCGTTTTGATTTTAACATCCGTACCAGGCTTCGTTCCTCTTTCAATGGTTAGCTCAAATGCTTTAAAAAACTCAGGTCGGCAGTCAGGATAACCGCTCGAGTCCTCCGCGACCGCCCCTATATAAATCGACTCCGCGCCGATCACCTCAGCCCAACTCACCGCAATTGCAAGCATATTCGCATTGCGAAAAGGTACATAGCTGGTTGGGATCTCTTGCGATTCCAAATCCGCTTCCGTCACCTCGATATTTTCATCCGTTAAAGAAGAACCTCCAATTTTCGCCAAGTATTCAATCGAAACATCCAAACGCTTTTCTACGC
The DNA here is from genome assembly GCA_965216195.1 of Aridibacter sp. GTDB lineage: Bacteria > Acidobacteriota > Blastocatellia > Pyrinomonadales > Pyrinomonadaceae > Aridibacter. The sequence continues at coordinate 2,842,737 of OZ244151.1, forward strand.
CGTAGAAATCCGCTATATCGTTAAACGCTTTTCGCTCGCGCGCTTCTGTTTTTTGTCCGTACGAAACATGAAGAAACGCGAGCGCGTCATTTTCCCGTTTTGCAATTGCTGCGGTCACGCACGAATCCATGCCACCTGAAACAAGACAGACTGCTATTGAACTATCCCTTTCTCGACCCTCACTCATCTTTTTTGACTTTGCGCTCTTTGCGCCTTTGCGGGTAAATTTCCAACAAAGTCGTAGAGATTTTAATAAGTAATCTATACCCCTCTGGTATTCGCCCCCCAGACATACTTGTGAATTTGTAAATTGAGACGAACTTTCAAATTGCTTTGTAAAACCGATTCCACTATTTTCTTCAAATGCTCTGTTTCAAAAACGGGCGAAATCAAAATTGCTTTCGAGCTTTTTTCAAGATCGTATTTCCTTATAATTCCCTTTGCAAATTCCCAATCCTCCAAATCCGCGACAACAAATTTCACTTCATCTTTATCCGGATCTAAACGCTCTAAATTCTCCCAATGATTTCCTTCTGCCTCCCCGGATGCCGGACATTTCACATCCAAAATAATAGCTGCTCTCCCATCCACTTCTTTAGTCGAAACGAATCCGCCCGTTTCGATCAAAACCTCGTAACCCTTATCGCAAAGCTCCCTAATAAAGGGAAAAACGTTTTTCTGCGCAAGCGGTTCGCCACCTGTTACTTCAACCAAATCGCACCCGAATTCTTCAAGTTTTGCGAAAATATCTTTAAACGAAATCTTCTCGCCGCCCGTAAACGTGTATTCCGAATCGCACCAAACACAACGCATCGGGCAACCGGTCAAACGTATAAAACTACACGGGCGTCCCGCGTGGGTTGATTCTCCCTGAATCGAATGAAAAATCTCGGTGATTCGTAAATCCATAGATTCAGCCGCGGATCTGCACGGATAAACGCAGATCAGAACAATGGAAAAAAAATAATTCTCGCGACCAAAAACCTGAGACTAAAGTCGTCTCTCCCGTTTTCGGAATTTCGTCTTACCCCTATTTTATCTTATCCGCGTCCTTCCGCGTTAATCCGCGGCAAACAATTCGGGCTTCTTTTCCACACCGCCTATTTGCGTTAAACTTCTCTTATTCATTCAGGAGAAAATTTATGCGACCGCAACTTAAGAAATTTATCGAAGAAATTGGCAAAGACGCCGTGGCAATTATCCCAGCGGCTCACGAGCAAACACGCAGCTACGACACCGAATACAAATTCCGTCAAGACTCCGACTTTTGGTATTTAACGGACTTCCCCGAGCCGGATGCGATTGCGGTAATCGCGCCCGCAAAGCGTAATAAATACACGATGTTTGTACGCCCGCGCGATCCGGAGATGGAGACGTGGTATGGAAGACGCCTGGGAACGGAAGGCGCCGAGAAAAATTACGGTGTCCAAAAAGCGTATTCGATCGATCGATTCGAGAAGATGTTCGCAAAAATGCTCGACGGGCACGCGAAATTGTATTACCGCTTTGGTGTTGATAAAAAGCTCGACCAACTGATTCTGAGTTATTTATCCGGTCAAAGGTTTCGCCGTTTGAAAACTGCATATCCTCCACACACGATTATCGACCCGACGATTTTGATCCATGAAATGCGGTTGCATAAAACTCCTGGCGAGATCAAGCTCATGCAAAAGTCGGCCGATATTGCCTGCGCCGCACACAAACTCGCGATGCGAAAATGCAAACCGGGAATGAACGAATACCAGATCGAGGGTTTGATCGAATCCTATTTCCTTGAAAAAGGTGCAAGCGGCGTTGCGTACAATTCGATTGTCGGGGGCGGTGAAAATGCGACGATCCTGCACTACGTGGAAAACAATGCGACCCTGAGGAACGGCGACCTGCTGCTGATCGACGCCGGAGCTGAATATGAAGGTTATGCGTCGGACATCACCCGTACCTTCCCTGTAAACGGAAAGTTCACGCGTGCGCAAAAGGATATCTATAATATTGTACTTGAAACGCAGAAAGCGTGTGTCGAAGCAACCGTAACGGGCACAACAATTAAACAGCGCCAAGACCTGTCAATAGAGATGCTCACCGAGGGAATGAAAAAGATCGGTTTGCTAAAAGGCGCCACAAAGACTTTGCTCAAGAAAAAAGCATATATGAAATATTATATGCACGGGCTCGGACACTACATCGGAATGGACGTCCACGACGCCGGACGCTACTTCACCGACCAAAAAGCCAAAAAATCGCGACCGTTTGAGCCGGGGATGGTCTTAACGGTCGAACCTGGAATCTACGTTCCGCCAGACGATAAATCCGCACCCGCAAAATACCGCGGCATCGGAATCCGTATTGAAGACGACGTTTTGGTAACTGAGACAGGCAATAAGAATCTAACGACCAAGGTGCCAAAGGAAATCGACGAAATCGAAGCACTTATGAACGGTCGCAGGAAAAAGGCGAAAGCCGCAAAAAAGTAACAAATGACCATTGAAGAAATTGGAAAGAATCTTCCGGCGCTACTGAGCGCCTTGCTAATCGCAATCCTTTTTATTCAGTCAGGGTTGGATAAGGTTTTCGATTGGAAAGGAAATATTGATTGGCTAACCGGGCATTTTTCCAAAACGTTTCTAAGCGGAATGGTTCCAGTGATGGTTGCCACTATTACCGTTTTGGAGTTACTTACAGGAATCCTGAGCGCAATCGGAATCGTATACTTTTTGGCTATGGGTACAACAATTTTAATTTTCTACGCTGCAGTAATAGGGGCTCTATCGATTATCGCATTGTTTTTTGGTCAGAGAGTCGCGAAAGATTATCCCGGTGCGGCAGTTTTGGTGCCTTATTTTATCCTGCTGATAATGGTTACTTATCTTACGAATCCGTATTTGAAATCGTAGGGCATAAGGAACTTCCCTGACATCTACCAACTCAGGTCGGTCTCTCAAGTTCAACGTCGTGTTTCCTTCTTTTTTCGTCCTTTTTCGTGTGCCAATCCCTCTATATGCACACTCGTTCGCGCTCGTGTTTCTGCCCTCCTGATTCGCGCAGATTAGCGTCGATTCGCGGGCAAAACTCTTGGTGGTTTACCAGATCGCTACGGCTTCCCAACCATGCTTCTTGCACTCCTTCAGAGTGCGCGCCTTCCTTTTGCCTTTCCAGAGGTTCCGCTTCACTTCATTTCGCTTCACCAATGGCTACCTTCTGATCGCTTCAGTCGAAGCTCTAAACATAATAGATTCTAAAAGGAACTTCCTGTATGAGTAAAATCCGTGTCGGTAGCCCGCGCGTTAGTAAGGGCACCGATGTGTCAATTACCGGGGAGGTTTTGCGGGTTTTTTCCACCTACTTTCCAACTACTCACTGTCGGTGCCCTTTCCCTTAAGTTTTTTCGTATTTTCTGTCGGCCAATCACCCCAACGTCACTCGACTCCGGTTTCGGCCTTTCTGATTCGCGTAGATTCGTGCAAATTCGCGGGCAAACTCTTACGATTCTGTTCGGTCTACCGTTTAACAACAAATTGAATTGGATTTGTGAACCCGATGAGTTGATCGCGGTGGTCCCGTACTTCGAGGCGTACATAACCATCCTGCGTGGCGTAGATTTTGTAATCCCCTCCGTATTTTTCTTCGTAAATCAGAAATTCCTTGGCGATCTGCGCGTTAGCGATGATGCGTAATTTCGAACCGTTTTCAAAACCCTCGACCGAGTACTTAAACTCGATGACATCTCCGTGCTTCGCTTCAACCGTATCTCCTATTGTCGAGATTTTATTAGCTGTGAGCATCATTCGCCGACGCGAGTTTTCTGCGGCAAAAACTTTTCCTTTACGAATTCCTTCAAGAATCGCTTCGGTAGTATTTTCTTTCGCTCCGACAAAAACCGTCGGGCTTCCTATCGCAAGATTCGTTGGATAATCGCTCGGCTCAGAAGGGTGTTGGTGTGAATCGGAGGAAGCGATTCCCGTCACTTTCTTTTGGTTAAGCAATAGGTCATCCCATTTCGTAAGAGCCACGTCATCTTGCTCGTCCCACTTCGCATTCCAAACTTCTACCGCGCCTATTTCATCCCATTCGCCGTATCCCCAAGCACAGCCTCCGCAGTCCATTTTTGGATGATTAATCGACGCAAGCGCACCAAAACCGGCTGCCTTTTTGGCAATCTTCGCTCCGGACTTTTTGTCGCTCGGAAAAACACGGAAATCCATCCATTCATTTTTTGGCAGCCCCCAAACATTAATATGCCCACCGTAAGTTGTTACCTCCTCACCATTTATCACGGTCAATTCGGGATATTCGGGTTTTACCGTCTCAATCTCACGGTGATGCGTGAAGGTATTGTGGGCTGTGATCGAAACAAAATCGAGATTATTCGCTGAGGCGGAATCGAGCACTCCTTTGACGGTCCAACGACCATCGCTATGAACCGTGTGGGCGTGTAGATCTCCGGCAAACCATGTTAGTTCGCCAGTTTTTAATCTCTCGACCTTTTCGTGCTTTTTAATTGGAAATTTGCGAACGCTTTCTTCCTCAAACTGTCTTCTCGCGTCTTCGTCAACCTTGTTGAAATCCACGAAAACTTTTACATCAACGTAGTCTTCAACTTCAGCAGCACCTAGAATTATGCGCCACGCTCCCGGCTCAATCTCCCCTGACTTATATCCATTGGTGGCGGAGTCTTCGGCAATAAAGACCTTGTCCCTAACGCTGCCGCTCCAACCGCGAAAACCCTTTTTATCCGAGGGTTTTCCGCTAAAACCCGAGTCAAAAACGCCGAATTCTATGCGATTTTTGCCCTTGTCCTTTTCGTATTCATACCCAATCGAAATGCTTTTGGTATTCGGCGGCACCTCAAAAGGAACATATGTATAGGGCGATTTATCAAAGGTAGGCTTTTCAATCGAAATTGATGTTTCAAAATCGTGCGAACGCCCGGCTTTTTCGCAAGCAGTCAAAAAAAACAGGCTGGCTGCAAAAAGCGCGATAAGAAATTTGATGAGAATTTTGTTGAGCATCTACAGATATTTATCGCAAGATCGCTACTTGAGTTTGTCGATTACAGCAGTAGCAAAATCAGCCGTCGATGCGGTTCCGCCGAGGTCTGGCGTACGCACCTCACCTTTTTCAAAAACCTGCATCATAGCGTCTTCCATTTTCTTTGCCGCTTCAAATTCATTGATGTGTTTGAGCATCATTACCGCCGAGAGCATTATTGCCGTGGGGTTTGCAACGCCCTGCCCGGCAATGTCAGGAGCCGAACCGTGAACCGCTTCAAACGTGGCAGCTTCTAGACCAATATTTGCCCCCGGAGCAAGGCCCAAACCGCCAATCAACCCCGCACAAAGGTCCGAAACAATATCGCCATAAAGGTTTTCCATGACGACTACGTCAAACTGACTCGGACGCATAACGAGCTGCATACAGGCATTGTCGATAATTTTGTCGTCCGCTTCGAGCTCGGGATAATCTTTCGCAACATTGTAAAAACAATCGAGGAAGAGCCCGTCAGACAGCTTCATAATGTTTGCCTTGTGCATTGCCGTCAATTTTTTTCTGCCTTCACGTTTGGCAAACTCAAAAGAATACTTAGCGATTCTGGTCGAGGCCTTTTCACTAATGATCTTGAGGGACTCGACAACCCCCGGCACCACAACGTGTTCCAAACCCGCATACAAACTTTCCGTATTCTCGCGCATTACAACAAGATCAAGCTCCGGGTATCGGCATTCCACATTTGGCAGTGCTTTTATTGGTCTGACGTTTGCGTAAAGATCAAGCGCCTTTCGCATTCCGACATTGACCGAAGTAAAACCCTTTCCAACCGGTGTCGTCATCGGTCCTTTTAGTGCAACTTTGTTTTTCTTAACCGATTCGATCAACGCTTCGGGAAGCGTCGAACCAAACTTCTCAAGCGCTTGCGCTCCGCCAAACTGGGTTTCCCATTCAATCTCGACCCCGGTCGCCTCAACCGTCCTCACGGCAGCCGCAACTATTTCAGGCCCAATCCCATCTCCGGGAATTAAAGTAATCGTGTGTTTCATAAAATAGTTTTTTGTTAATTTTTTTCGATCTTATTAATTCTCTGATGGGCAAATTTTACGACATCCGCAAGTTCCGCCATTTTCTGGTCTCTAAATTTCGAGGCTTCTGCAAGTTCCGCCATTTTCTGGTCTCTAAATTTCGAGGCTTCCGCAAGTTCCGTCATTTGCAGATCCGATTTCTTCTGTGCGATTTTCATCTTTTTATCAAGCTTCGCCGCCCTGTCTTCATTACGAATCTGAGCATCTACCAACATATTTATTTTTTCCTGAGTTTCTTTTTGAGATGCTCTAAGCTCATCTATACCAAATAGCATTTTTTCAATTTGATCTGTGTGGCTGTCTGCTAATTTAACAAGTAACTGAATAGCATGCTCCATAGTTCCTATTCTTTTCGTATTTTTGTTTACCTTCTTCTCTAAATCCATACAAACTCCCCGTGTGAGTGTTATAAAAAGCAGTTCTTACCTGCTAAAATTCTTATGTAATTAAATTTACAATGAATCAAGACAACAAACAAATTTGAAAGTTTAATGAGCAGTTTTTTAATAATTGGCGGCGGGTTAATAGGTTTAACGCTAGCGCGCGAGCTTAAAAAAAGAGGGGTTTCTGATGTAACGATCCTCGAAAAAGGTGAGGTCGGACGGGAAGCTTCGTACGCTGCCGCTGGGATGCTTTCGCCGCAAGCTGAGGCTGATTGCGACGATGATTTCTACAAGTTTTGTGTCGAATCAAAGAGAATTTTTCCGGATTTGGAAGCAGAACTTTTAGACGAAACCGGTGTAGATATTGAGCTTGACAAGACCGGCACTCTATATCTCGCGTTTGACGAAAATGATCGAGAGGAAATTAGCGAGCGTTTTAAATGGCAAAAGGAGGCAGGGCTCGAAGTCGAAAGACTTTCTGCTCAAGAAACACACAAACTCGAGCCTTTTGTCTCTCCGGATTCGGTCGAATCGCTTTTTTTTCCAGGCGATTGGCAGGTGGAAAACCGAAAGCTGCTAAAAGCTCTTCGAGCGTTTGTAGAAACTTCGGACATAGAGCTTCTTAAGGAAACCGAAGTATGCAGTCTTACTTCAGCAAATGGCAAAATTTTATCGGTAGAAGACACGAATGGCTCGGAATATTTTGCTGATCAAGTCATTATTTGTGGCGGAGCCTGGACTTCGCTTCTTAAAACCGATGAAAATGTGCTTTCAATTCCGTCCGTCAAACCAATCCGCGGGCAAATGGTCAGCTACCACACGGCAAAACGCCTACTTCAACATGTAATCTACAGCCCGCGGGGCTACATTGTGCCGCGTGCAAATGGCAAGATTCTGGCGGGGTCGACTACGGAGGATGTAGGTTTTGAAAACGAAACGACGGTTGAGGGAATTGAGATCGTCAAGCAAAATGCACTTGAGATTGCTCCGAGTATTGCTAATCTACGGGTGGATGATTCATGGGCTGGGCTTCGTCCTTACACGCCCGATGAACTTCCCCTAATCGGAAAACTTGATTCATATGAAAACCTTTTTATTGCAACGGCTCATTACCGAAATGGAATCCTACTTGCTCCAATGACCGCAAAGATTCTGGTTGATAGAATTCTTAACCAAGTTGATTCCACTTTTCTGGAAATTTGCAACCCAAATCGCTTAAAATCGGTTAACGCCTCGTTATGAGTAAAAAAGTCTTTTTTATATTTCTAATCTTAGCTATAGCTGCTGCAAGTTTTGCTCAATCCGGCAGGCGCACTGACCCGGAGATTGTAAAACCCGTAACTAATGAAATCAATGAGTTTACGGTCGCTCAGCTGTTTACTAAAGCGGTTAACTACGCCCGCGATCGTTTTACCGAATTTGAGAAACAAAATAGGCGTTACACCGAACGTCTCCATCGCCAAGTTCTTCAGGAACAAAAGCAATTGGCGGCAAAATATGCAAATCAGGCTAGCCAGCGCGAAAACCTTGCTGGAGAAGATTTTTACTATCTTGGGCGACTGCATTGGCTTGCGACCAATGTGGAAGATTCTGCAGAAGCGTTTGACAAATATCTCCAAATTGAAGATGGCGATTCCGCGAAAATGCAGACAGCTCGCTCCGTCGTCGTTGTCATTTCCGCTAACAATGCGGACTTCGACGCTGCAGAAAAGATGTTTGCAGACTACGAGCGAAACGAGCCGAAAAGACTTCGTGAAGTTGCCAAAATGCGCAAGCAGCTTGCCCATAGCTATCGTTTGAAAGGAAATTTGAGCGCTGCTTCGGGCCACGCAGATATGGCGTTTGAAACCACTCAAAAACTCCTGAAGGTAAATGAGTCGCGCTCGAGTGCTTTGAGTCAATTGCTTGATGCCGGAATTACGGCGTTTGAAATTCACAAGGAATTGGGCTCAAAATCTGCCGCTGAAAAAGTCCTGGAGACACTTCGTGGAAAATCTATCCCGATTCAGTCACACGGAATTTACTATCGCGCCATCGACGAACACGTAAGATTTTTAATCGATACCGGGAGAAAGCCGCTTGCACTGACACTTTATCGAAACACATTAAAGAATATCTCGAAAGATTTTAATAGCGTAAGCTCTCGCCGGTATCTGCAACAAAAATTTAGGAAGCGCGGGGTTCATTACAAGCTGCTCGGAGAAATAGCGCCAGAACTCGTTTCGATTGACAGTTGGATTCCCGGCAGGGCGCAAAATCTGGCAACCCTAAAAGGAAAGATTGTTTTACTCGATTTCTGGGCGACTTGGTGTGGACCTTGCATCGATGCATTCCCGGATCTGATCGATTGGCACAACGACTTAAAAGATGATGGATTAGTGATTCTTGGCGTTACCCGATATTACGGGGAGGCTGAGGGAAGACGAGTTGACCACCCCGGTGAAATTGAGTTTCTAAAGCGCTTTAGAAAAAACTGGGCGCTGCCCTACAGTTTGGCGATCGCCGACAATCAGGCGAATCAATACAAATATGGTGCGACGGGAATTCCGACAGCTGTTTTGATCGATCGAAAGGGTATCGTGAGATATATCGCGACCGGGACGAGCGAATCCCGAAAGAAAGATATTCTTAAAAATATCAAAAAATTACTCGCCGAAGAGTGATGGGAACTAGTGCGAAAAAGACAAAAACGCAGATTTTCTACGACCGCATTGCCGAAGTTCACAACGTAGCGCTAAAACTGAATGGTTATCGAAAATCGGTAGCAAATTTCTTAAGTTCACTTGATCTTGATTTGGGACCGGATGCCGTGGTTTTGGATGCAGGAAGCGGCACCGGAATTGTCACACTCGGGTTTTATTCAGCACGTTTTAGACCAAAGCAAACTTTCGCAGTAGACCTTTCGCGGAAATCTCTTGAAGTTGCTCGCGAACAATTTGACGCGGACAAGGAAGCAGACCCGGAAAACATTTGCACTATTCAGGGAAATGTTTTGACGCTGCCCTTTCAAAATGAAACCTTCGATCTTGTATTAACCTGTGGCGTACTGGAATATGTGCCTCTTAAGGATGGAATGGATGAGTTTTCGCGAGTTTTAAAACCGGGAGGAAAACTTGTTCTGATTCCGGTAAAACCTTCCATAGTTGGCTCGGTTTTAAAGGTTCTCTACAAGTTCAAAATCCACACAGTCGAGAATGTAAAAAGAGTCGCGCGAAAGGACTTCAAAATCGTTGGCAACTATAAGTTTCCGGTAACCGAGCCAATGGGCTGGTCAAAAACAATCTTTCTCCTCGAAAAAAATGCCCCTAAACAATAAACGCCCTCTTATTATTGCCCACCGGGGCGCTTCGGCCCACGCACCCGAAAACACAATTGCCGCTTTTCAAAAAGCGGTTGAGGATCGCGCTCAAGGAATCGAATTTGATGTGCGCCTTGCAAAAGATGGGGTACCGGTTGTATTTCATGACGCTACCTTAAAACGCATCTGCGGGGTCGAAAAAAAAGTTTCTAGTATAGCTTCCTGGGGGTTAAAAGAATTCGACGCAGGTGCTTGGTTTAGTAAGAAACGTGGCTCTGATCTTAAAGACTTTACAGGCGAACAGATCCCAACGCTCACCGAGACTCTGGGATTTTTAAGAAACTACCAAGGGATTGTTTACATCGAACTAAAAGCGACGAATGCTGAGGTCGAAAAATTATCAAATGCGGTTTGCGACATAATAGGCGAATCGAAAATGCTTGAGCAGATTTTTATTAAAAGCTTCAAATTAGAGGCAATCCCGTTTGTAAAAAGAGCTTGTCCCAAGGTTTCAACGGCGGCGCTTTTCGCCCCGAAAATAAGCAACGCGCTGAGAAAGGAAAAACACTTGATAAATATCTCAAGGGAGCTGGGAGTTGACCGCCTCTCGGTACATTTCTCTCTTGCAACAAGAAAATTAGTGAACAAAGCTCTCGAATTTGATCTTCCGGTTACGATTTGGACAGCAGACAGTGGGCGTTGGATAAGCAAAAGCATAAAACAAGGAATTGACCACATCATCACAAATGAGCCCGCAAAACTACTTGCAAAAAAGCGGGAATTCTTCGATAACCTTTGAATCCCGCCAACGCTCTTGCGGCAAAAACCTTTACGAATTAAAATCGCTTTTTGAAACTTTCCACTACTTTTATTCACTTGGAGCCACAATGAAGTTTTATAACGACGTCGTCGGACTTGTCGGAAAAACCCCGCTTGTCAAAATCAATAAATTAACCCGTCAACACGGTATCAAAGCGCAAGTCTTCGCAAAGATGGAAAGCCTGAATCCCGGATATTCGGTCAAAGATCGAATCGGAATTTCAATGATCGAACACGCCGAGGAAGAAGGAACTCTAAAACCTGGCGGAACAATTATCGAAGCGACCTCCGGGAATACTGGAATTGGACTGGCAATTGCCGCTGCGACGAAAGGCTACAAGTGTATTTTTGTTCTGACCGATAAAGTTTCGATGGAAAAAACCCGCTATTTGCGGGCGCTCGGATCGGATGTAGTTGTTTGTCCAAATGCCGCTAAATCCGGAACCCCAGACCATTACGTCGAAACAGCAAAACGAATTGCCAGCGAAACACCAAATTCCTTTTATCCCGATCAATATAGTCATCCGGCAAACCCCGCGGCTCATTACAAAACTACCGGCCCCGAGCTCTGGGAAGACACTGAAGGTAAGATCACGCATTTTGTTTCGGGGATCGGAACGGGCGGTACGATCAGCGGAACGGGTAGATATTTAAAAGAAATGAATCCCGCTATTCAGATCGTCGGTGCCGATCCCTACGGTTCAATTTTTAAGACCTACAAGGAAACCGGTCACATTTCGGAAGCGACACCATATCTAGTAGAAGGCATTGGACAATGTGCGCCGACGGAAAACGCCGACATGAAGGTGATCGATCAGATAATCAACGTTACCGATCGCGATTCTTTTGATTTGGCACGCCAGCTCGGAAAACTCGAAGGAATTTTCTGTGGCGGCTCAACCGGGACAAATTTTTTCGCTGCTTTGGAGGTTGCAAAAGGCCTCGATGAAAATGGGGTAGTAGTATTTATCGTTTGCGATACGGGCGAACATTATCTGACCAAGTTTCATTCAGACGAATGGATGAAGGAGAAACTCCTTCTCGAACCGCAAAGAATCACGGCGGGGCTGATCTCCGACACGAAGCATGCTGAATCGCCGCAAGAACTCGTTTTTGTCGCACCGGATGAGATCGTCAGCGATGCAATCGCAAAAATGAATGACAATTCTGTGACGCAGATCCCAGTGCTTGATGAGCGAAAATCGGTCGGCTCACTTCGAGAAAGCAACGTGCTCGCAAAGCTCCTTGAGAATAAAGATTTGCTGAACGCAAAGGTAAGCGACGTAATGGATGAGAGTTTTCCAGTGCTCGATGTCGATGCCGGTTTTGAGACGGTCAAGAGAAACCTCAGGCGGGCGCCCGCAGTTTTAATTGAAGATTTCAAACGAATCACAAGCATCATCACCCGCTCGGATGTGCTTGATCTGCAAAAGTAGGAATCAATACTTGGTCTCTTAAACAAATAATTTTCGCAAATTTGGTAAAATCTCGTTGTCATTAGTATGGCAGCGATTTTTTATGGGTTACCCGAAGCTAATAATTAATTCGGAAAGGGATTATCCGTTAGATGCGGATCTAATTACAGTTGGGCGCATCTCAGAGAACGATATTTCATTTCCTGATGACACGAATGTGTCCCGTTTCCACGCCGAAATAGAGAATCGCGGTGGAGAATATTGGTTAATCGACCTCGGCAGTTTTAATGGGACCACGCTAAACGGAAGTAAACTCGACGGCGAAAAACCGCTTAACGATGGCGATCAAATCGTACTCGCGGGAACGAGTGAAATTGAGGTGCTTTTCAATCCGAAGGAAGACGACGACGACGAGGAAAAGGAAGAGGTTGAGGAAATTCCAGACGTAGAAACCGATAAGTCTGAACCGGAAGAAGCTCCACCCCATGCTCCCAGATCAAAGATGCCGTTCATGCTAATCGTTACGGCAATTACAGTCGGATTGGCAGTGGTTTTCGTAGCGGCCGCAGGAATTTACTATGTTACGCGAGAGGAACCAAAGTGCATCGCCAGTGCAAAAATCACTAGTCCCGAAAATGGTGATACGATCCGAGAAGCTACGGAAATCGAGATCGAAATTGAAAATGAAAATTGTGTAAAAAGTGTCAGCTATGTCGTTGAGGACGAAGAGATTGCGAGATCCGGTGATCCACCGTTTTCGGCTTCGATCGATCCAGATGATTTCCCGGTTTCGGATGGTTTGTTCCGCAATTTAAAGGTTGTACTTTACGATGAAAAAGGGAGGAAAATAAACCAATCGGAAAATGTTGCGTTCAACGTTGAGACTATGGCAATCGAGGCTCCCGAGAAACCTGAACAATTGGATACTCCCATTGACGATGCTCCAAAACCCAATAAGCCTAAACCCGGAAACGGGATTGCGTTTCGGGAATCGAAGAAAATGGCTGCAAACGTAGTGAAACAATTTTCCGGAAGTTTCAATTACAACGTCAGCAATCCGAGATTTTTGAACGAAGTTGGCAAGAAGACGAAAGAATACGTTTCGGAGGGATATTTCCAACGTGCCGATAAATATCGAGATGTGATCAATCTTGCCTACATACGTGGGCAGAATCTTGATCCCCCGCTCGGGTATATCCTGGCAATGAGCCGAAGCAAATTTTCGCCAAAAAACACTACTGATGGGACTGGCCTGTGGCGTATGTCGGACGAATTTGTAAAGGCAAATGCCTATGACGGTTTGTGCGGGACCGAAACCATTGCATCGCCATCGCAAAATTGCGCTGCAAAAGCGTCAGCTCTATACCTTAAGAACCTGATTATAAATGTGTTTGAAGGGGATGTAATCTATGGAGTTGCGGCATTTGGAATGTCGGTTCAGGAAGCTGCCAACTGGAAGGCAACACTTCCGGAAAATCGTGCCGACTTTTGGAACGTAATAAAGTCTCCGAAGCAGAGACAGGAAGTTGTGAATTTCTTTGCCGCCGCCGTAGTAGCGGAAAACCCGCAAAGATTTGGATTGAAAAAGGATAAACCGCTTTCGGAGCATTATTCAATATTTGTTCAGTAGTAATTGATAGATACGGATGCTTGAATTTTCCTTAACATATTTTGACGAAGAAGAGTTTGTGGAAATCTCGCTCGAAAAAGACACGACGTCTTTTGGTAGAGCCGAAGTGGATTTCCGTTTTGAAGATGAGGGGCTATCTCGCCTACACGCGACTATTTACCGTGATGGCGATCGGGTTTGGGTTGTCGATGAGAATTCTACAAACGGAACCTTCGTCAATGGCGAGGAAGTTTCGCCAGCCGGAACGCCTTTGGCTGACGGTGACGTGATTCGAATCGGGCACAACACCGATTTAACAGTAAAGATATCTGAGCGCTTAGAGACGCTTGAGGAAGACGTTCGCGAGCGGAATGACTCATTTTCGGTCGATAGTTCCGTGGCGGTTGAATCAGAGCAGGTATTGCCTTTGATTCCGCTACTTATTACTGGTCTGGCGCTTTTTGTAATTGGTTCGGCTGCTGTATTTATCGCTTATAACGTATTGAGCGACGACCGCCAGCAGGTTGTCAGGAACAATGATGACGATTCAAGCTATGAACCGTACGACAGTGATTCCGACGACGAAAGTGAAGATGAGGAGGAGAATACCGAGACCAACTCGAACAATACAAACAGTCCGCCAAATAGTTCTCCGACAGCGGAAACTGCCCCGAGAAACCAAAATGAAACTAACGATTCAGAAATAACCGAATCTCCGACCGCTTCAAAGCAACAGGGGGACATTGCGCCGAGCGGAAAACGATATCAGGAGATGTCGCTCACTGAAAAAAATCAATACATAAAAGTTAAAAGTGAACGAGTAGCGCGGATTATTGGAAACCGATCGGGTGAATCGATTCCTCCGGAAGCACTCGCGAAAATTAAACGCTTTTTGGACGGTTACGTCGGCAGGATAAGAAGTGTGCGGAGAGATGATTGCGGCGGAAAGACGTACACGAAAAGCGATATTGCGTCGCTGCTTGAGCGGGCAAGAAAAAACTCGCCTTTCATTATACGGGCCTTTAATAAACGGGGAATCGACCCGCAAATTGGGCTATATGTCGCGATGATTGAGTCCGAGCATTGTCCTTGTCTTCAAAGTGGAACCGGACCGCTGGGAATGTTTCAATTTACGCGAGCAACCGGCGCCAGACACGGGCTCAAAACCCGCCGAGGAGCTTCGCCTTCTAATCCGGATGAAAGATGTGAAAAGGAACCGGCTGCGCACGCAGCTGCTTCGTATATGAAGAGTTTAACCGGACGAATCGGAACGGGTCCTTTGAGTATTCCCTTAGCAATTGCCAGCTACAACAGCGGCGAGGGCGGACTTGGGAAAAATCTTAGAATCGCGCTCGAAGCCAATCAGAGCCAGGAGCGGAGTTTCTGGACGCTCGTTGCAAATGCCGAAAAGCTCGCGAAGCAGTTTCAAAGTGAAAATATAAAATACGTTCCTAAGTTTTTTGCTGCGGCAATAATCGGCGAAAACCCGCGGGATTTTGGAATCAGTATGCAGCCGCTTTCAACTTATACCAGTTAACTTTAATGAGCGAACTCTTTCTCGAATTTGAAGATCAATATGGCGAAACCGCCCGCGTCCGTGTCGATCGGGATGTGTTTGTCATAGGCAGACACTCCGAAAACGACCTCTGCATTTCGAATCCAAAACTTTCACGCAAACATCTGGAAATCACGAGAAACGGCGATTCGTTTTTAGCGGTTGACGCCGGCTCAAGCAACGGAACGGAATTAAATGGTTTTGACCTCTTCGAACCCGAGATTCTGGTGGATGGTGATACGTTGAATCTTGGTGGTGGAATAAAAATAGCCGTCAAATTTGATGATCCGAAGGAAGCTTACGCTGATCACGCTGATGAAGACGCCTCGAATCTAGATTTCGAAGACGAAGGTGAATCCTTCGGGTCTGACGGACCGGACCGGGGAAAGCAAGTGGTCGCGAATCCCGGTGAGACTGCTGATTCAGACAATAGCAGTTTTGGAATGGTTTTCTTGATCGCGCCTCTGCTATTGATTCTGATGCTGGCAATTGGCGCAGCGGGAGTTTTTTTCTTAGGGGGAGATTCGAAGACGGAAATTGCTGAAGCAGCAGACGATCACGAAGTATATCCGGAAGACGATTCCGAAGAAGACGTAAAACCTGCTGACGAACCCAGCCCTAAAGTTGATCCGATCGAGCCCAATCCCTCGAGCGCTCCGGTTGACGTTCCAATCAATCCATCTTCGGCAGACAATACAACGTCCTCTGGTTCTGAAACTCCTGAGTCAAAAACCACACCAAATAGCGAGATAAAAAAGATCGAAATCGCCGCTACAAGCTTTATGCAGCGAATCGCCAGAAACGACCCGCGTCCCGTTTTGACAAAACGACAACTTGAAGTAGTTAAAGCTAAACTCAACCAATATCGTGGATCTTCAGGATTAGCCTCAAACATAAAAAGTGCCCGGGCGAATGCAGCAGAAATCTCGTCTGTTGCTCGCGAGAAAAATCTAAAGCCGCAGCTCGTTGCAAACGCTGCAATTTCCAAACTCGGAAAATCACAAGGCGACGTTGTTACCACAGCAAAAGGACTTGTCAACGTCTTAGGAAAACTCAGAATTCAGATCGGTGACGAACTCGCGGATGAGTGTCTTGTAACGATTGCTGCCTATGAACAAGGAAAAGCCGATAAATTTTTGAAAATGAGAAATACAATGGAGAGGCTTGCTGGTCAACACCCTTCTGTGAGCTCCCGTAGAGTTCGGTCGATATGGTTTCTCAAAGACAAAGGAAAGCTCTCTGATTCCGAATTTGAATTTGCTCTTCGTTTTCTGGCGGTTGGGACGATAACGCAAAATCCGAAGGCATTTAACGTCAATGCCGAAGCGCTAACTTTTTGAAAAAC
Source organism: Aridibacter sp. (assembly GCA_965216195.1). GTDB lineage: Bacteria > Acidobacteriota > Blastocatellia > Pyrinomonadales > Pyrinomonadaceae > Aridibacter. The sequence goes on from OZ244151.1 coordinate 2,859,232, forward strand.
ATGAATCCTACGCACCAAAATCTAAGCGGCACGCTCGAGCTTTCGGTAAATGGAAAACCAAAGAAAATTGAAGTAGTAATCTCCAGGCGAAAAGGTGAAACCTCAGAGAATGTTGCCTGTTTTAGGAACGTGACGAATTTGTTTGTTACCGATTGGATGAATTTCGTACTCGAAGACTTAAAACCAAAGGATAGAAAAATGAGGCGAGGTGACCGTAATTTATTATAACTAAGTGAGATATAAATTTTGTTGTTTACTATTTTTCGCTAACGAATTACTATAAAGTCACAAAATACTATGAGTAAATATCGGAAAATCGTCTGGAACGAGGGGATGCTTTTGACCCCGCATCACTTCCAGCAGTGGGATAACTACTACGAAGAGTTGCTAAATTCTCGCTCGAGAGCCGCCAATTCGTTCGACTACGGCGTGTTAGATTTGAAGATAAATCGCGAAGCGATCTCAAACGGCGAATTTCAAATTACCAACTGTCATGCGGTTTTACCGGACGGGTTGATGATTAATGTTCCCGACGCCGAAGCCGTTCCCGATCTGCGTCCCGTTGACGATCATTTTCACCCCGAACAGGATAAGCTTGGAGTTCATCTCGCGATTCCCGCGAAAAAAATGGGCGAAGCGAATTTTCAGGCAAACGGAGCGAAACCAAATTCGAATCTCCGTTTTCATCAGGAAGGCGCACTCGTCAAGGACGAAACAAGCGGTACCAACGAACAACCGGTTGCCTATGCAAAGAGTAATCTGAGGCTCATTTTTGATGACGAACTTCGGGACGGTTTTACATCGATTAAAATCGCCGAATTAGAACGCACCCCAACCGGACAGCTAAAGATTTCTGAAAATTATATCCCGCCGGTTTTGAAGGCTTCTGCCTCGGAGTGGCTCGTAAATATGCAGCGGCAACTGGTGGAGATACTGATAGCGAAAAGCAGTTCGCTAGGCGAACAGCGTCGACAAAAGAACGCATCGCTCGCGGACTTTACTACTTCAGAAGTGGCCGTTTTCTGGCTTCTTCATACGATCAACTCGTCAATTCCGGCAATGTCTCACTATTTTCGTTCCCCGCTTCTACATCCCGAGAGGCTATATCTTGAAATGGCTTCTTTGGTCGGAAAACTGCTTACTTTTGCAATTGAAGATCACCCAAAAGATATTGTTCGCTATGATCATGACGATCTGTACACAACCTTCAACGCCCTTTCGGCGCAACTTAAGGGTCTTCTTGAAACAGTAATTCCGAGCAGATGCGTTCCGATTCCTTTGGAGAAAACGCGCGAAACGCTTTATGTAGGAAGGATCGAAGACGAAAGACTATTCAAGAATGCTGGATTTTATCTTGCCGTCGGCGCAAAAATGCCTGAGTCCAAACTCATTGAAGCAGTTCCGCGGATTGTAAAAATTGGATCGAGAGACGTTATAGATACAATCATCGGCTCGGCGCTTCCGGGGGTTGTTTTGTCACACGCCAGTCCGCCGCCGGCTCCGATTCCGGCGCAGGTTCATTTCCAGTATTTCAGACTGGATACCGTTGGGCCATATTGGGATGGAGTGAAAGGCTCGAAGGTTATCTCGGTTTTCATACCGGAAGAGATACCTAAAGAAAAAGTTGAAATGTACGCTGTAAAAGCAAAATAACGGATGAGCAGAGACCGACAAAGACAAAAGAATGACCTCGTGCGATTTGCGGGACCAATTTTTGATCTTATTCTGCGGTTGAAAGCGGGTGTCGTAAAGCCCTCAAATGAGCTCCGTCCGAAGGTCGCAAAGATGCTTGAGGACTTTGAAAAACGAGCCGAGCGTTATCGTTTTAATAATAAGATTATCCGGGTTTCAAAGTTCGCCCTTGCGTCTTTCGTCGATGAAACGGTTTTGACAAACAACTTCCCTCTTAAGGATGAGTGGGAAAAAAATGCGCTTCAGCTAGAGTATTTTGGTGAACAACTCGCCGGGAACAAGTTTTTTGACAAACTTGATTCTATGCTGAAGCAAATGAAAGTAACGGCAGATGCGGTAGAGATTTTTTATGTATGTATGCTTCTCGGTTTTAAGGGTAAGTATGCTGTCTACGAACAGGAAAAGCTCATTCCAATTCTGCAAAAAACGGCGAACGCTCTTGTTAAAGCCGGAAAAATAGTTCCTACCGAGCTTTCGCCAAACTGGCTCGCAAACGATCAACCCGAGCCCCCAAAAAAACGCGGTGTTCCAATTTGGGCAAAAATCACCGCTTTTAGTGGTCTTGCATTAGCGGTACTTGTGTATTTAGCGCTATTTCTCGTCTCGTCGAAATTCCTCGATGAAGCGGTTAAGAAGCTGCAACTGTAATTATGTTGTGGTTTAACGGACGGATTAAGTTCCGTTTTGTACAGAATGCGATATCAAATGAACCAGTTGAGGTTTGCGATGGGATTAGGCGGAATGATGTCTATCTATGGCATTGCCTCGCTGATTGTTTGGTTTGGCGGTGATAAATTAGGCGTTGGCCTGAACTACCGCATCGTATTCCTCGCACTGATTCTGCTTACCATTCCTTTTGCGCTTATTGCGAATTTCTTCGTGTCTCGGAAAAAGAAAAATCCCGAAAAAGGAGAAGATGCGGAGGCAAAAGAGAACGCTTCGGATGACGACAACGCAAAAGATACAAAAAAATCTAAAAAGGCAAAACCAATTGCCGGAGACGAAGACATCGATAAGGGCATTGCGGAAGTTGTCGATTTCTTAAAATCCTCAAATCTGGGCACCAAAGGAAAGGAAACGATTTACTCTCTTCCCTGGTACTTGGTTGTTGGTAAGCCAAAAAGCGGTAAATCTGCCCTTGTCATGGGGTCGGGGCTGAATTTTGAAACTCTTCCAAGCCAACGCAGATCGGAACAAAAATTCATCCGTCCAACAAAACAGATTGATTGGCGGGTAACTAGTGAGGCGGTATTTATAGATACTGCCGGACGATTCCAGCTGGATGGAGCTGGTGAACAAACTTGGGAAGCTCTTCTCTCCTCAATAAAGAAGAATCGTTCGAAACGACCGATTGACGGGCTTATCCTTGCCGTAAATACGGAAAGGATTCTCGGGATTGGCGAACGCGACATCGAAGAAGATGCAAAAATCTTGCGCGCGCGTTTGGATCAAGCGACTAAAGCTCTAAAGACAAAATTCCCCGTTTATCTTGTCTTCACGAATGCAGATTCGATTGAAGGCTTTCGAGATTCATTCTCAACATCTAAAAATGATGGGGAAAATCTTGTCTGGGGAACCACTATACCGCTTGACCGGTCTGAAAATGCCCAGGCGCTTTTTGATAGCGAATACGAGCTCCTGCAAGACTCAATAATGAAACGGCGTTTGATACGCCTTTCCGCACCTTTTTCGGCGGTTCGCCAACTGCGCATATTTAACTTTCCGCTCCACTTTGGTTCGGCGAGAAGAAAACTCGGTACATTTATTACAACGCTGTTTCGCCCCAACCCGTTTAGCGAAAGCCCTTTCTTGCGGGGGTTTTACTTTACCGCGGTACCAGCAAACAGAAATCGAAAGCGCTCGGCTAATACAGGACAGACCGTTGAGAAAACATACTTTACGAGAAAGTTTTTCAAGGACGTTATTTTGCGGGATAAAGACCTGGTTAAAACATTCCAGGCGCGAAAAGCACGGCCACCGATTCTTGGCTGGTTACTAACGCTTCTCGGGACGCTTCTTGTTTTAACTTTGCTTGGATTCTCGGCCATTTCGTTCTACTCCAACAAAGTGTTGTTAGACGATTACACGAAAAAAGCTGAGGTAGTGTTAGCGAACATTAAGGAAGACGAGAATAAAGACCCGCTACGAAAATCTCCTGAAGACGCCAAGAGTGAAATCAACGACTTGGAAAATCTGCGCGGCGCGCTTGTCCAACTTGATGAGTACGAACGTGAAGGCCCACCTATCTATATGCGTTTTGGGCTGTATTCCGGAAACAGACTCTATCGGGACCGGCTTCTGAACATCTACTATCAAGCAATCGAAGCACGCTATAAAGTCCCGGCGCTCAGGAAAGTAGAGGAAGAATTGAAAGCCTTCGGAGCATCACCAAACACCCTCAGCTCAACCGATCCTTCCGATGATCAGATGAAGGCGTTTGAGAAGCAGTATGAGTTGCTAAAGGCTTACTTGATGTGGTCAGAGGATCACAAAGAAAAGGCTGTGCCGACTTCGATGGCGGATGCGCTCGAGGAGATATGGTTTGCGGAATCGAAACTACAACCGGAATTGAAAAATGTTTCGAAAGAACAGCTTAATTTTTACTTTAAACAGTCTGACCGGGTCGAAAATGAATATTCGGGTGACAACAGCAGATTTCCTAGATTCGCCGCTAAATCAAACATCGTAGATCGAGCCAGGGAAAAACTGCGCGCCTTTCCGCCCTATCTCAAGGCCCTGAGGCGAATAACAACTGAAGTGTCGAAAGAGGTTGATGCTCTGACGGTTGATACTTTAATGGGAGGAAATTCACGAGGTGTGATCGAAGGCACCTACGCCGTTCCCGGTGCGTATACGATAGAGGGGTACCGCAGCCACGTTAAAGAAAAAATTGAGAATGCTAATGAAGAACTCAGCAAGCCTGATTGGGTACTGGGCGAAGAATCGACTGATGCAGCTGCGCTCAGCGGCGAACTCGACAAACTTAAAACAAAGTATTTTCGTGAGTATACCGACGCGTGGCGAGAGATGGTAAGAAATACCAAGGTGGTTTCCTACGAGCGTGACGCGGAAAAAATGAAAAGTGCCTTAGATGCCTTTTCGCAAACCGACTCCCCAATGAAAACGTTTCTTGAAGGTGTTGCGGCAAACACGAATCTGTCTGCCAATGCTGAAACAGGTTGGTTTGCAACGATCAAAAGCTGGTTTTCAAGGAAAAAGACTGAGAAACCAGCTGGGAATACAGCGGTTGAGAAGGATTTCCGCCCTCTGTTTGATTTTGTTGGCAGCGGCCAGGAAGAAACCGAGAAGAAACTTGCGGTCGATTCATATGGGAGCAAGATACAGGAGCTTTACGGCAAACTTAAGGATGCCTCTTCTCTCGACCTTGAAAAAATGACTCAGCAAATTTCAGATGGAAAGAAATTTGGAAATACCCTAAATCGCACTAAGGGCGACATTGATAAGATGTTAGGAGCATTTTCGCAAACGCCAGCTGGTCAGGAACTTGCTACCTTAATAATGCAGCCGATTGCAGAGATTGAAATGTTCTTTGGGGGCACGGCAATGGACCGCTTGCGAAAAACCTGGTCCGTACAAATCCTTCCCAAGGCAAAAGAAATTGAGAGCGGATATCCATTTGCGGGTCAGGGCGAAGCTGACATGACAAAGCTATCTGCGTTTTTAAATCCGATTAGCGGAACGTTGAGTAATTTTTATAAGAAAAATTTGGAAAAATACTTTGAGGAATCAAACGGTCAATTGGTACCTAGAGAAGGGAGTCCAAAATTAAGGCCTGAATTTGTCGCCTATTTAAACAACGCCTTCAAACTAAGAAAGGCTTTATTTGGTGAAAATGCGAGCCCCAACTTTGAGTACGAATTCAAGCTGCTTCCGGTTGAGAATTCCGTGATCGAACTAAAAATCGATGGACAGACAATTACTTCTGAAGGCACGGCATCAGTCAAGTTGAAGTTCCCCGCCGCGGCCGGCACAGAAACCGGTGTTTCGATGAATTTTTCGTCCACGGCAGAGGAAACCCCAACTTCCGGAGATCCGGTACCAACACCGACTTCCGCAAATAATTCAAATACGAACGTCTCTACACCAAGCCCAAGTACGGATGCACCATTGAGCCAGTTTTTACAGGACTCCGGAGGTTCTAATAATTCGCTTAAGTTCCCGGGAAGTTGGGGCGTTTTTAAATTCTTCGACGCGGGAGCTCCAAGCAAGCAACCGGGCGGAGAATATATGCTTACGTATCAACTTGGCGGTAAAACCGTAAAAGCAACCGTAAAGCCGACAGGCGGCGATTTATTTGATAGAAGCTTGTTTACTTCGGTAAAAGCACCGGAGGGATTTATTCAGTAGGAAGTTAAATGCAGCCAAAACCACAGATTATGAACGAAGCAAAAGCGAAATTGGACGCAGGTAAACTTACGGAAGCTGTTGAAGAAGCGTTAGACGCTGTGAAGTCAGCGCCGACAGATCTGAAGGCTCGCATTTTTCTTTTTGAGCTCTCATGTTTTTCAGGCGACTGGGAACGAGCCGAGCGCCAACTTGACGTAATCGGTCAGCAGGATATGAACGCGATGATCGGCTCGCAAATTTATAAACAGAATTTCGAAGCTGAGCGGGATCGAATCGATTTATTTTCCAAAGGTCAGATTCCCGAGTGTTTGATGCAGCCGCCAAATTACGTTGAAGGATTGCTCGCGGCCGTGTCTCACGTGAAAGACGGAAAGCTCAGCGAAGCAAAAGAGGTAATAGATCAGGTTGAGGAATCGCGACCGGCATTTGCGTGTAAAGTTGATGGCGCAGAGTCATCAGATTTTCGCGATTATAACGATTTAACGTCGTGTGTATTTGAAGCAATCGTAAAGGACTCCTATACGTGGCTTCCATTTGAGCAAGTAGAAAAAGTTGAGTTTTTGGAGACGAAATCGCTAAGGGACAACTATTGGCGTCAGGCGGAAGTTGAATTAATTAACGGCACTACCGGCGAAATGTTTTTGCCGGCTCTTTACGCTGAGAGTTATAAGAACGAATCAGACGAAATCCGTCTCGGAAGAGCCACTGACTGGAGGGAAATGGATGAAGATATCTATATCGGTGAGGGCGTTCGCTTGTTTCAGGTAGAGAGCGGGTATAAACCAATTTCTGAGATAAAAACTATAGAGTTTGCTCATGAAAGTGAGGATGTGTAAAGGGTCGCACAAATTTGCTGGGTTGAACGGAATTTGAAGATTGGAGAATTTTTAAATGGCAAAAGACGACGGAAAAACTGAAGAATCTGCGGAGGAAGTAACCGCTGCAGAGCCTGAGATCGAGGAAGATGTTAACGAACTTTCGCAGGCACCGGTTATAGACATTGAAGCACTCCTTAAGCCGATTTCGGAGGAAGCGCCATCGGGTGAAAGTGTACGCTATTCAGGGGTTTACGACGAGATAAATGAAGCCCGCCGAGAAGATGATAATCTAATTCCAAACGATTGGCAGACCGATCTAAAACGAGCAGACTATCGAAAGGTAGTTGATTTAGCGCTTCCGGTAATTGAAACACAATCAAAGGATTTACAAGTTGCGGCTTGGCTCTCGGAGGCACTCGTTAACGAACATGGATTCGCTGGGTTACGCGACAGTATGAAATTGTTGAGCAAACTCCAGGAAAAATTTTGGGATACATTATTTCCTGAGATTGACGAAGGCGATATGGAAGGTCGGGCAAACGCACTTGAGTGGATGGATCAAAAGGTGAGTTTTGCCCTAAAACGGGCTCCTATTACGCAAGGGGACGGATACGGATACTTTGGCTGGGAGGATTCGAAAAAGTTTGTATTTCCGGACAACATCGAATCACTCACGACCGAGGAACAAGAGAGCCTAGCTGCTCTTAAGAAACAGGCGGAGAAAGAACATCGAGTAACCGAGAACCAGTGGAACAAGGCGGTATCTCAATCGAAACGTGCATTCTATGAAGAACTCGACTTCACAATTCAGGAGTGTTTTGATGAATTCGAGAAGCTAAATTTAGTTATCGAAAAGTCGTTTGAAGCGAAACAAACACCCGGTCTTAGAGAAATACCGGCGGTGCTTGAGGTGATCCGCATGCAAACAAATAAACTTTTGGAACAAAAGAGATTGGAAGAGCCCGATCCCATAGACGAGGAAGAGGCTTCCGAAGGAACGGATTCTTCAGGAACAGGGAATAAAAGGAATGCCTCCGGCGTAATAAATGATCGTAAGGATGCGCTAAAGCGACTGGCTCAGCTCGCGAGTTTTTTCCGCAAAACAGAGCCGCATAGTCCAGTATCGTATCTCGTAAACAGAGCCGTGAAATGGGGCAATATGCCTTTGGACGCGTGGCTTGAGGACGTAATAAAAGACGATGGTACCCTATCGCAACTTCGGCAGACCTTAGGTTTTAATACTGAGGGAGCAGAAAACGAAATGCCGTCCATGGAGAATCCCGTTGAATCTTTTGACGCACCAAATGCAGGGGAAACGAACCCAACGGAGGAAAATATCTAGAAAAATGATCGGGCTAAATTAATGAAAACCCAAATATTTAGCGTTTTTTTTTCAGATTGGGGGATTGAGAGTTATAATAAACTAAATAGACAGCAAAAGGAGATGAGTCAATGCCAAAAAAAGAGAGTTTACAGCATAAGCTAGATCGTGTCCGGCCACCACGCGTTCAGATAACGTATGACGTGGAAGTAGGAGGAGCGATTGAAATGAAGGAACTACCATTTGTAATGGGTGTAATGGGTGACTTCGTGGGAAAACCTGAAGACCCGCTTCCTGCACTGAAAAACCGAAAATTTGTTGAAATTGATGCCGACAACTTTAATCAGGTCTTGTCCGGCATGAAGCCGCGTCTCGCGTACACAATTGAAAATAAACTTCAGGACGACGGAAGTAAGATGGGAATCGAGCTCAATTTTAATGAGATAGAGGATTTCGAGCCGGACCAAATTGTTCAGCAAGTAGAGCCGCTCCGAAAGCTTGTTGAAGCGCGTCAAAAACTTTCCGACCTGCGCTCTAAGATGGATGGAAACGACAAGCTGGAAACAATGCTTGAAGATATAATTGCCGATTCTGATAAACAGAAAGAACTGAGCGATGCACTTGGCGGAGTGGGTGACGATGAAGACGGGAAGGAGGAGTAAATAAATGGCTAAAGAGAAGAAACAAGCAGAAGCTCAGGCAGAAGTTGAAGAACAGGAAGCAGGACTTCTTGATCAAATTTTAACCGAGGGTCGAATGGCGCGCGATGAATTTCAGAAAGACCGCGCGAAGGACATGATTGGCGAATTCGTTGGACAGGTTATGAGCGGTGAAATCACCATGTCCAAAAACATGGATGCGACGATCAACGCTAGAATCGCCGAAATTGACCGCCTCGTCTCCTCACAGATGAACGAAATAATGCACCACGAAGATTTTCAGAAGTTAGAAGGTTCATGGCGTGGTCTCCATCATCTTGTATCAAACAGTCTAACCAACAATATGCTCAAAATCCGCGTGATGTCTTGTACGAAGAAAGACCTCTTGAAGGATTTCGAACGTGCGCTTGAGTTTGATCAAACATCAATGTTTAAGAAGCTTTATGAAGAAGAGTACGGAACGTTCGGTGGAGCTCCATACAGTGCGTTGATCGGTGATTTTGAATTTGGCAACCATCCGCAGGATATGGCTCTCCTGGAGAATATTTCCCAGGTGGCTGCTGCCGCTCACGCGCCATTCTTCAGCGCGGCTTCTGCGGGAATGTTTGGTTGGGATGAATTTTCAGAAATGTCCGAAGTCAGAGATGTTTCAAAAATCTTTGATCGAACGGAATATATGAAGTGGAGAAGTTTCCGCGAATCGGAAGATTCCCGATATGTAGGTTTGACACTACCGCACACACTCGGTCGTGAACCTTATGGGGCTGCTACTAAACCAACCGAAACATTTATGTTTGAAGAAAATGTAGATGGTACGGATCACAAGAAATATTTATGGACGAATGCGGCTTATGCGCTCGGCACTAGACTTACTGAGGCGTTTTCGATGTATGGCTGGTGTGTGACAATTCGCGGAGTAGAAGGAGGAGGTTTGGTTGACGGACTTCCAACGCACACATTCGAAACGGATGAAGGAGAGGTTGCGATGAAGTGTCCAACCGAGGTAGCGATTACTGATCGACGGGAAAAGGAGTTTGCCGATAATGGCTTTATTCCGCTCGTCCATTGTAAGAACACTGACTACGCTGCTTTCTTTGCAACACAGTCTGCAAACAAACCGAAGAAGTATGATACTGACGAGGCAAATGCCAACGCCAGGCTCTCTTCGCAGCTTCAATATATTATGGCAGTTTCGCGGTTTGCTCATTACTTAAAAGCGATGATGAGAGATAAGATTGGGAGCTTCATGTCGCGGGAAGAAGCGGAAACCTTTCTAAATCGATGGATCAAAAATTATGTTTTGGACAATGATACTGCCAGTCAAAGAGCGAAGGCGGAAAGACCTCTTCGCGAGGCAAGAGTAGATGTGGCGGAAGTCCCTGGAAAACCTGGGGTATATCGAGCAGTTGCTTATTTGAGACCCCATTTCCAACTTGACGAATTGAATGTATCACTTCGATTGGTTGCGGATCTTCCTGCGCCCGCTAAATAACTTATTTGAGAAAACTATCTTGAAAATAAGCAAAATAGTTTTCTGTGCGCGTCTCTCATTTAGGCACAACAAACGGTTTGAGCCGTAATTGTTAGGCAGATTATTAATAAAAGATTAAGGAGAAAAGACAATGGCAGAAAAATTCTTGGAAATTCCCGGTGTAGAAACCGCCTGTGAAAAAGCGGGGTATGAAAAATTTCTTGAGTTATCATACTTCTCTTTTGGAGGCTTTCATGCCCCGCATGATCCCTCCCAAACAGGACATTCGGGTGGTAAGGTTTCTGTAGCGCCAATTAGCTTTCAGGCTTCAGGGGGCAAACAAAGCACCTTGTTCATGGAGAAGGCGACCACCGGAACACACATACCAAAAATGGTTGTGCATATTGCGGTTCAGACGGGCGCCAACACGCTTGAAACAATTGAAACGATAACGCTCGAAACCGTCTATGTGACCAGCTATACTCCCGATTATGACGGAGATGGTCCCGGTCAAGAGTCGGTTAGTATCGTTGCCGATGTTATAACGGTCGATAAGAAGGTACAGGGTAACGACGGCGCTCTAACCGCAGTTGGAAACATTAAGTTCGATGTAAGAAAAGCTCAAACAAATTAATGCTTGATCTACTACTTTCGGAAACTAACCGCCACATTATTGGCGGTTGGTTTCTTGTTTATTTTCGGTTTTGAAAAGGTGCATCTATTTTGAGCGAAAACGACTTAAAAATAACGCCTTCAATAATTGATCGTCTGATTGATTACGAGCCCGATTATTTGTCGGAATCCCCGGCGACCCGTTCTCAGAGTCTAAAGGAACTAAAACGGGCGGTCATGCGAGATATTGAATGGCTCTTGAACTCCCGGCATCCATTTAAAGATTTACCCGAAGGGTTGACTGAGGTCAAGAATTCGCTCGCGGTTTACGGACTACCCGATTTTACCGGAACTAGTTCGATTGATGATAAGAGCAAAAAAGCCCTGACCTCAGATATCGAAGACGCAATAAGGATTTTCGAACCGCGCTTGTTTAACGTAAAAGTTTCCGTTGAAGAAACGGACATCGTCCGGCGGGGAGTAATATTTAAGATTGAAGCGCTCCTTAGTGTCGAACCCACACCGGAACCAATCGTGTTTGATACGGTTTTGACTGTTGGCAAAAGTCAATTCGAAATAAGGGATGAAAAATAGTTGTTTTATTCGTAGGTTATGCGTGATGAACTTTTAGACTATTACGAGCGCGAATTAATATTTATTCGCCGTATGGGCGCGGATTTTGCGCAACGCTATCCGAAAATTGCTGCGCGTCTTCTCATTGATGAGGAAAAAATCGAAGACCCTCACGTAGAGCGAATGATTGAGGCATTCGCGTTTCTTGCCGGACGCGTAAAATTAAAGCTTGACGACGAACTCCCGGAAATTAGCGAATCTTTCTTAAACGTAATTTACCCTCATTATTTGGCACCGATCCCGTCCATGGCGATTAGCCAATTTATCGCGGGTTCTTCTAAATCAAAATCGACTACGGCGGAGACGGTTTCGCGAGGAGCCGCGCTTTATTCCCGACCCGTTGACGGTGCCCGGTGTCGGTTTTCAACGTGTTTTGATACCCAGCTTTTACCTATTGAAGTAACTTCAGCGGAACTAGAATCTGTTGCCCCGCCAAACGCCCAGGGTGTTTTGTCAGACTGCCAAATACGAATTAGTCTCCGGGGTTTCGGCGGGGCTAAGCTTTCTGAAATACAAGATACCGAAACGGGTACGACTCCGGAGTTTCTACGTTTTTATTTAAATGGCGAGCCTCAGCTCGTATTCCCTCTTTATGAGCTCATTTTTAATCACGCCACTTCTGTAGAGATCCAGCCGAAGATTACGTCAATTGAAAATGCCGGCGCACAGACAATAACGAATCTTCAGCTCAAAAACCCGGATCCGATTTATATGACACCGGACGCTATCCGGCAAGTCGGCTTCGAGGAAGATGAGGCGGCTCTTCCATTCACAAAACGGTCTTTCCCTGGTTATCGCCTACTGACGGAATATTTCGCCTTTCCGTATAAATTTTTATTTTTTGACGTTTTTGGAATTGACCGCGCAGCCGAACGAGATTTCGGTAATCAGTTCGACATCGTTATAAACCTAAAGGATGTTGTCCCTCCGAAAGCACCGATCGAAAAGGCAACGTTTTTGCTTGGATGTTCTCCGGTAATAAACCTTTTTAACCGAACGGCGGATCCAATCTACCTTTCGCGGCAAAAATACGAATATCAAGTTTTTCCTGACGTTCATCATCAAAAAACTACCGAGATACATACTATCGATAAGGTTTACACAACCGACTCGGTATCAAATGAAACGCGGGAATTTTTCCCCTTTTATTCTATTCGTCACGCTCCGAACGAAGAAAAAGAAAAGGTATTTTGGTACGCGACGAGAAAGGACTCACAGCGTGACGATGATGAAGGTACCGATATGTTTCTTTCACTCGTAGATATCGATTTCGATCCGAGCGTTCCTTCCGATGAGGTTATAACCGTAAAATGTACTTGCACAAATCGCGACCTTCCCGCAAGACTTCCCTTCGGATCCAAAGAAGGCGATTTTGAATTTGAAGGCACCGCTATGGTTTCGCGTATTCGATGTCTCACTAAACCGACCTCCACAATAAGACCTCCAAGACGTCGAGGCGCACAATGGCGACTGATCTCCCATTTGAATCTTAACTATCTTTCATTGATAGAAAATGAAGATGGCGTACCTGAAGCATTGCAAGAAATTTTACAGCTATATAATTTCGCAGATTCTACAACAATTCATAGGCAAATTCTCGGTATCACTGGGATTGAAAGTAAAAAAGTTGTGCGAAAAATTGGGCGGCAAATTGGTGCCGGGTTTGTTAGAGGAATTGAAACTACCATCGAGTTTGATGAAGATCAGTATGTCGGAAGCGGGCATTTTCTCTTCGCATCGATTCTGGAAAGATTTTTCGGCTTATATGCTTCGCTGAATTCCTTTAATCAATTGGTAGTAAAAACTAAACAGAGGGAAGAATTGGTGAAGCGGTGGTCACCTCGATCCGGTGACCGCATACTTTTATGACGTTATGCCTTTGAACAACCTTGAAGAAAAGTTTTTTGACGAATTTTCGAGCTTTGATTTTTTTCAGGCCATCAGGGTTCTTGAAAAGTTGTATCCGGAGAAAACTCCGGTAGGAAGAGGCATCACACCAAAAGACGAACTCGTGAAATTCCGCGGTAATCCTTCGCTTCGTTTTCCCCCAAGTCAAATTGGTAGCGTTGAAAAAATTGTTGATCGTGATTCGGATCAAGAGTCTGTAGAAATGATGGTCAATTTCATGGGAATGATTGGAATAGCAGGCGTTTTACCGGTTAATTATTCTGAAGTAATAACCGATCGCGCCCAATTTAGAGATACGGCTCTTTGGGAGTTTACCGATATTTTTACCCACAGAATGGTTTCATTGTTTTACAGAGCTTGGGAGAAGTATCGCTTCCCTGTTCAATATGAGCGAGGCAATGATGATTTCACCGCATATCTATATGATTTTACCGGACTTGGCACAAAAGGTCTGCGCGAAGGCGCGGGGTTTAGTGCTGAAAGACTGCTTCCGTATGCGGGTTTGGTTGTCCAAAAACCACGTTCCGCTGTCTCGCTGAGCCAAATTGTCGAAGATTATTTTGGCGTCTTCGCAAAAATCATGCAATTTTACGGTCAATGGTTAGATTTAGATCGGGAAAGTATAACGAACCTAGCTAAGGCAAACAGCAATTTAGGAGAGAATGCGATTATTGGCACGCGCATTTGGGACCAACAGTCAAAATTCAGACTTGTTTTGGGGCCAATGTCGTATTCCAGATTTCGGGACTTTTTGCCAAACGGCGCTGGGATCAAGCCATTAAAATCTATTGTTAACCTAATGACGGGAATTGAATTTGATTTCGACGTTCAGCTAAAACTCCTTAAACCGCAGGTTCCGAGCTGTATTCTTACAACCCGGGCAAAGCGTCGACCGATGCTTGGATGGACGTCATGGCTTAAATCGAAACCGTTTGAAAATGATGACGATCAGGTCGTTTTGCAAATTAGTTAGCCGTTACATAGCAATTTTAGGAGAGAATCGATGAACGTAAATTTAAAATCTTTAGTAAACAGACTTAACGATACGTGTAGAGGAACTTTGGAAGACGCTGCGGGGCTATGTCTATCCCGGACAAATTATGACGTTGAAATCGAGCACCTCCTGATGAAACTGCTGGAAAGAGATGACACCGATTTGCATAAGATTTGTCATCATTTTGAGGTTAACGTTGACCGACTAACAAAAGACGTCTCTTCATCTCTCGATCGCTTAAAAACTGGGAATACAAGAACACCGGGTTTGAGCGAACGCATTCCACAGTGGGTTCAGGATGCGTGGCTCAAGGCTTCGATAGATTTTGGGGCAGCAAAAGTGCGTTCGGGACATTTGGTGTTGTCTTTGCTCCAAGATGAAAGTTTGGCTCGAATAGCGAGGGATATCTCAAAGGAGTTTACGCATATATCCGTCGAAACTCTTCAAAAGGAATTTGGTGATATAACCTCAGATTCCGCAGAAGAATATGAGGCTGCTGCTTTAGGCGAAGCCGCCGGAGTTTCGGGTGATCAAGTAGCAAGCGGTGTTCCGGGCAAGACCAAGTCACTCGATCAGTATACGGAAGATCTAACGGCACAAGCTCGCGAAGGTAAAATCGATCCGATCCTGGGACGCGATTTCGAAATCCGTCAAATTGTAGATATTTTGACGAGGCGCAGACAAAATAACCCGATCCTTACGGGTGAAGCTGGTGTCGGTAAAACTGCCGTCGTAGAAGGGTTCGCACTTCGAATCGCTCAAGGCGATGTTCCAGAACCTCTTAAAAATGTGATCGTTAGAACGCTTGACCTGGGTTTGCTTCAAGCAGGCGCAAGTGTAAAAGGCGAATTCGAAAACCGTTTGAAATCGGTTATCGATGAAGTGAAATCTTCTCCGCAGCCAATCATAATGTTTATCGATGAAGCTCATACGATGATTGGAGCGGGCGGAGCCGCTGGGCAAAATGATGCGGCAAACTTGTTAAAACCAGCTCTTGCCCGCGGAGAATTGCGGACGATTGCGGCTACTACGTGGGCTGAATACAAAAAGTATTTCGAAAAAGACCCGGCGCTGGCAAGACGTTTTCAGGTCGTAAAAGTTGATGAGCCCGATGTAGAAAAAGCAATCGGAATGATGCGCGCAATTGCCGGTAAGATGGAGGAGCATCACAATGTAAGAATTTTGGATGAAGCCGTCGTAGATTGCGTAAAGCTTTCTGATCGCTATATCACCGGACGTCAATTGCCGGATAAATCTGTGAGCGTGCTCGATACAGCCTGCGCAAAAGTCGCGATCGGACAAGGCGCAACGCCCGCACCGCTTGAAGACTCAATTAGAAGAATCGACCATTTGAGTCGCGAAATAGATTCCCTTGAGCGCGAAGAAATAACCGGGGCTGATCACTCTGAAAGACTTGAAGAACTAAATGCGACGCGTGCGGAAGTTGAAGAAGTCCGCGATAAATTCCAAAAGCAGTGGGAGAAAGAAAAAGACCTAACTACGAAGATTCGAAATATTCGGGTCAAGCTTGAAATGTCTCGACTTGGAGAAGGTCCGCAAGTTGAATCAGATAATGGATCAAGTGCCGATACCAGTGTTGCAGCTGCTACCGCGGAAGATTCCTCCGAAACTAACTCAGACTCTTCGGCTGCGACCGGTGACGCAACTGCAACAGCGACTGCGCCGGAAACAAGTTCACCGATTGATGTTGAGTCGCTTCAAAACGAACTCAAAGAATATGATTCCGAACTTAAGGAATTACAGGGTGAAGAACCACTAATGTCGCCCGTTGTGGATTCGCAGGCGATTGGCGAGATCATTTCGAGTTGGACTGGAATTCCAGTTGGCAAGATGGTCGCCGACGAAATCGAACAAATCTTGAAGCTTGAAGAAACGCTTGGCGAAAGAGTTCTCGGGCAAGATCACGCGCTCGCCGTTATTGCTGAACGGGTGAAAACATCACGTGCGGGTCTAACCGATCCCAAGCGGCCGATTGGAGTTTTCTTGCTTGTCGGAACATCGGGCGTCGGTAAAACCGAAACCGCACTAGCGATTGCCGAAACGCTCTACGGCGGCGAGCGGAATCTGATTTCGATCAATATGAGCGAATATCAAGAATCTCATACAGTCTCAAGTTTGAAGGGATCGCCTCCTGGATACGTCGGATACGGCGAAGGCGGTGTTTTGACAGAAGCTGTAAGAAGGAAGCCCTATTCGGTTGTATTGCTTGATGAGGTTGAAAAAGCCCATCCGGACGTTATGGAACTTTTTTATCAGGTTTTCGATAAAGGCGTTCTTGAGGACGGAGAAGGTCGTGAAATCGATTTCAAGAACACGATTATACTGCTGACATCAAATGTTGGGACGGATCTAATTATGTCGCTTAATGCTGATCCGGATACTCGACCCGACCCCGAAGGTCTCGAAGAAGCACTTCGCCCGGAACTTGTAAAAGCATTCAAACCGGCATTATTAGGGCGCATGGTTACGGTTCCTTATTATCCGATCGCAGACGATATTTTAAAGAAAATCGTCGTTTTACAACTCGGTAAAATCAAAAGACGAATTTTAGCAAATCACAATGCTCAATTTTCCTATGACGATTCGGTAATCGACACGGTAGCCGAACGCTGCACTGATGTGGATAGTGGGGCGAGAAACGTTATAAACATTTTGAATGGCACGTTGCTGCCGGAAATGAGCGGTGAGGTTCTATCGCGAATGGCGACCGGAGAAGGCGTTTCAAAAGTACATGTTTCCGTCGGTAAAGACGGGAATTTTTCGTATGAGATTCAATAGCAAGGGAGTTTCGTGACGTTAGATTGAGAAAAGGGATGATCGAAGACTTGAAATTATACCCCAGGGACATTCGCTTAGACGAACAACCCCGGGGCTATTTTTTTTGCCAAATAGAAATTCAGCAATTTCTTTATCGAACTACGTCTACTGATTAACGGAATGATGTCTTTGTAACCGTTGGAGAACCAAAAAAGGTTGGCAACTATGGCAAAAACGAAACAAGAAGGAAGGCTACTTTTAATTAAGACACCTCTGGGCGACGATTATTTATTGTTAAACAAAATGAATGCCCAAGAGAGAATTTCCGAATTATATAAAATTGACGTCGAACTCTATCATGATGAAGAAGAGGACGATGATTATAAGATCACTTTGTTGGATGTTCCTTCGATCCTGGGGCAGCAGGTCCAAATTACCGTAGATCAAGTAGAAGGTCCTTCGAGAAATTTTCACGGAATCGTCAGTCAAATTGGCGAAATGGGACGCAATCGTCAATATTCCGTTTACAACGCTACGATAGTTCCGAACGTTTGGAAGACGACGCAAACTGTTCAAAGTCGCATTTTCCAACATCTTACGATTCCAGACATCCTGGAAAAAGTTTTAGCAGACTACGAATACAAAATGCAGGTGCGTAGGGAATATAAACCCCGCGAGTTCTGTGTTCAGTATAGAGAAAGTGACTTCGCATTTATCTCTCGATTGATGGAAGAAGAGGGAATCTATTTTTATTTCGATCATACCGGCGAACGCGAAACAATTATCATACGAGACGATTATACAACGCCTGAAGACGTTCCGGAATTATCAAACCTTCCGATCCACAGTCTAGATAATGCAGAAGATGTTCATTGGGAACCGTCGGTCTTAGATTGGCATCCGTCTTATAATTTGAGAAGCGGAAAAGTCACGTTTTGGGATTATAATTCCCAGCTACCTAATAAGAAACTGGAATCGACAGCGCAAAGCAGATTCAATGTCGGCGGCAATCGAGAGATGGAAATTTATGATTTTCCCGCGGGCTATGCGATGAGATACGATGGGATAGATAAAACTGGCAATGAGCAAACCTCCAACCTTAAACAGATCTTCGTAGACAATAAGACCACCTCTGATAACCGGATGCTTGATATGGATTCCAGATATCGTGCAATTTCGGCAAAGTCTGATTGCTGCACTATTGTGCCAGGATATCGATTCGCACTAAAAAATCACCCTAACCGTGAATTCAATATTCAATATATTGTAATTTCTGCAACTCACACAGTTGAGCAATCACCCAATTACCTTACGGATAGTGAGGAGGTATCCCCCTACAGTAATGAGTTTACGTGTATCCCTCATGGAGAACAGAATCCGGAGTTTAGACCCGAGAAAAAAACACCAAAACCCGTGATCCACGGCAACCAAACAGCATTTGTTGTAGGACCCGAAGATGAAGAGATTTTTACGGACAAATACGGTCGAGTAAAAGTGCAGTTCCACTGGGATCGAGATGGGCAGTTAGACGCAAATAGCTCGTGTTGGGTACCCGTATCTCAAACATGGGCGGGAAATAAGTGGGGAATGGTATTCTTGCCGCGCATTGGAATGGAGGTCATTGTTGGCTTTTTGGAGGGTGATCCAGATCGACCTTGGGTTGAGGGCTGCGTCTACAACCCAGGTGCGATGCCACCTTACGATCTGCCTGATGAAAAAACAAAATCCACGATCAAGAGTGATTCCTCGCCGGATAAAGACGGGTTTAACGAGTTTCGTATTGAAGACAAAAAAGACTCCGAACAGATTTTTATTCACGGCGAAAAAGATATTGACATACGCAACAAGAATGACCGACGCGAATATATAGGAAACGACCAACATTATATCGTGGAAAATGATCGTCGAGATCGCGTAAAACGCGATGAACACCGGATGGTTGATCGACACCAGTATATTCAGATTGCCGAGGATCGCCATACAACGATTGGGGGAAATGATAACGCGGAAATTGGTGGTTCGTATTCACTTAAGGTCGGCAGCGGAATCGAGGTTGAATCTGCGAGTCACAGCCACCAGGCTTCGGGCTCGATATCGCTTAAGGCAGGAGCAACGATTACTCTCGATGCTCCTGGCGGTGTGAATTTAAAATGTGGAGGGAGCTTCGTTGCTGTGACCCCAGCGGGTGTAGATATCTCGGGTCCTATGGTCAAGATTAATTCCGGCGGCTCGGCTGGTTCAGCAACGGCGCCTAGCATTGTAGCACCCACCAAGCCGGAAGAACCTGACCCTGCTGATGATGCTCAACCAGGAACAAAGATCAAACTCGAGAAGCAATCCGCTGATCGTAAAGAAAAAACTCACAAAGAAGGTAACGAGGAAAAGAAATCCTGGGTAAAAATCAAACTCGTTGACGAAGAAGGAAATCCGGTTCCGGGGGTTTCTTATAAAGTCACTACTCCGGACGGAAGAACGGCTTCGGGAAGTACCGACAAAGAAGGCAAAGGTGAGGTTAAAAACATAGACCCGGGAAATTGTAAGATCACTTTCCCGAAATTGGACAAAGAAGCGTGGGAGGAGGGCTAGAATTATGTCTAAACGAAAGGTCGGAACAGGAGAAACTGCCATTAGTTTGGCAAGCAAGGCTGGATTCTTTTGGCAAACAGTTTGGGATCATCCCGAAAACTCGGCGCTTAAGGAATTGCGGAAAGACCCGACCCTGCTCCATAAGGACGATGAAATATTCATTCCTGAAATAGAAACCAAGGAAGTTTCCAAGGGTACGGAAGCGGAGCACGTTTTTAAGCTCAAAGGCACCCCTGCCAAACTCAAGCTCCAGTTGCTAAAGCTTGGCGAACCTCGCAAAGATGAGGACTACGTTCTTATTGTCGATGGCGAAGTGATCGAAGGTAAAACGGACGGGAATGGCGAACTTCAGCATACCATCCCTAGTAAAGCTAAGGACGGTAAACTCATACTTCGTGAAGGACAAGAAACCTATCCTATTAAAGTCGGCGCTCTCGATCCAATCGATAAAGTGAGTGGAATTAAACAGCGCCTAAACAATCTAGGTTTTAATAGCGGTTCGGAAAACGATAAAGAAGATGAAAAATACGCGGAAGCTGTAAAAAAATTTCAAGCTGAAAACAAACTAGACGAAACAGGTGAAATGGATTCGAAAACGAAATCAAAATTAAAGGAGTTGTCGAAATAAGAAATCGGGAGTTTTAACAGAACGATAATAAAACTATGGGAATGCTAGACGATGCCATTGATAAAGCGAGTGATGCGCTGGATGATTTAACCGGGGGACAGGAAACCTCTCAAGCTGAGGCGACTGCGGAATGGGAGAAGGACGTACAAATCACCCCGGATGAAAAAAATACAGGTGGTTCTGCAGCGCCTGATCCTACTGGCTCCGGCAAACCTGTGACGTTTGATTTTGGCATCCCGATTGAGTTTTTACATTTTGGTAAAGTTCACGCGGATCTCGGCAAGAAATTTCCGCACAAAGCATTCGATCCGGAAAGTGCTGAAGAACCACCCGAAGGACACGCGATTATGTTTCGCGATGCATTGACTCGCGAAGCTATCACACTCTTCGCATTCGTTTCCTCGACAAAGGTTACAGTTCAAGAAGCAAATTCTTCAAAGGGTGCGCTCGCTGATGTTGCTGATATGGCAGGTGATTTGCTCGGCGGAGGTTCTGGCGGATCGGCACCTGACCCCGCGCAGCTCGACACATTTCTTTCAGATATTCAAAGCGAGATCAAAAAGATCAACAAAGACTCAATCAAGTATCCCGATATTCACGCAGCAGGAAAAAAACTCCACGAAACGCGCGCAACCTACGTCGAATTCTGCAACAAGCTAAATGAGTTTTATATTAAGCCGCCCGACGGAATGCTTGATCAGGCCGGCGGATTAATCGCCAACGTTCCGGGCGTAGGAAATATAATGGCGACGGTAATGAGATTTGCCACCAAAATGCAGGATTTGTATCTCGCAGCTTATCTCGAACTTAGGAAAACTCATGAAAAAAGCGTTGAGGACGCGGCTCATGGTTTGACCGTTGCAGCAATAAAGGGCGAGTACAAAAAACATGAGCTTATTTATCCTGTCTGGTTTAAGAAACGCAAAGAGGATGATGACGATGATGATGGAGGCGATGACAGCTTAATTTCTCCAGTAACGGATAAAATTGATGACGTAAAAGAAGACATCGCAAAAGAAGTAGATAAAGTATATGACTTCCTGGGTGTCAATGGCAGTCCTGATAAAACGCCCGGTTCATCAGCGCTTTCAGCGATTTTCTCGAGCATGGCTGGCGGAACTCAGACAACGCCAAACGCAACTCCCGGAGCAGCAGCGTGTATTAACGCGGGATTAGATGCGGCGATGGCGGACATCACCGGTGTTCCCGATTTTGTCAAAACGGTGATAGGTAAAGTAAATGACTTGAATCTGGCGATCCTCCAAGAAATTTACGCACGTTTGATGGCGGAAGGCATAAAAGGCGAAATCAATTCGCTCGCTGTTTACGAAGCTTCTCGGCGTGCGATGTCTCAGCACCTTTTAAACATCATGAGCGACCTCGTTAGCGGCATGGTACCCGGCGGAGATTTTGGCGTCGGTCTTCCAGGTGGTAAAAACTTAAGCGTAAAGCAATTTGCAGCAAAACTCGTTGAAGAGCATTTGAGTCAGTACGCAGACCCGATAATCAAAATTGCGATTGGCGAACTCGCCGGACAAATGGAAGCGTCACGGAAGAAAGCCGCAGAAAATGACGCGCAAACCATGGAAGTGCTGATCGGCAGACTGCCCTGGTTTACCGCGCTGATGTTCCGAAATATCTTCTTCCCTATGTGGAATATCGTTGTCGAAAAGGTCTTTGATGAGATTGCGCCGGAAGTCGCCAATGTCGTAAAAGAGATCAATAAGGTTTTGGACAAAGCCAAGGACAAGGTCGATACCGTCAGTGATTACAACGAGCGTGCTGAGGACGTTCAGGATCAGGCTGCTGCAGGCGTGAGTAGCGCAGGCGATATCCAAAAAATCAAAGACTCGGCGGAAGATAAAAGCCCTGAAGCGAAGGCGCGTGAGAAAGAGCGTGCAGCAGCCGATAAAAAGAAGAAAGATCTTGAGAGCTTTTACGAGGACAATGACAAAGATAAGATGTTCCCCGTCAGTTCGCGAGTAATAAAAGGATCGGGTGAAAAAGTAACTGAAGAAATCGAAAGCGTTTTACCGACGGCCGAAAACCCAAACCCGGGTCAAGGCGGGGAAACGCCGTCAAATGATGACTCAGATTCAAACACAAACACGAAAGAAGGAGAATAATTAATGCCGACAGGACCAGCCGCGAGAACTACGGATATGAGCGCACATCCCGTGCCGGGCGCACTTGCTCCGGGACCGGGATGTCCGACAGTTTTGATAGGTTATCTTCCCGCTTGGCGAGGAATAAACCCTGCAGCTGCTGCGGGTTTGCAAGCCGCAAAAATTTCGTCTGAATCCACACTTACCGCGGCGTCCGGAACACCCGGATATCCAGCGGCACTTGCTGCCGCCGCAACTGCGATGTCCTCCGCGATTATGGCGGCTGCCGGAGGAGCTGATATCCACGCTTGTACGACACCTACTCCTGCGCCTCATGGTCCTGGAGTTGTCATCAACCCATCAGCAACCGTGATCATCGGCGGGCTTGGTGCTGCCCGTATGGGGGACACTATAATCGAAGCAATCGGACCACCAAACTCAATAGTAAAAGGTGAACCAACAGTAATTATTGGGGGTTAAATAATGAACAAGATTCCAGATTAATTCGCTCGTTAACTTAAGGTCTTGTCATCGCTTCGGGGTCAATCAGATCATCGAATTTTTCGCCATCTAAAATTCCTAATTCGATAGCTGATTCGCGCAGTTTAATTCCCTTCTTGTGCGCATTCTTCGCGATCTTCGATGCCGCATCATAACCGATGTGTTGATTGAGCGCAGTGACCAGCATAAGTGAATCATTCAAATATTCATCAATTTGTTCGCGGTTTAACTCAATTCCTGCAATGCAATA
Source organism: Aridibacter sp. (assembly GCA_965216195.1). GTDB lineage: Bacteria > Acidobacteriota > Blastocatellia > Pyrinomonadales > Pyrinomonadaceae > Aridibacter. The sequence continues at coordinate 2,882,556 of OZ244151.1, forward strand.
ATCAACAAAACCATGACACGCATCATGTATCAAACGCACTGAATGCAGGAAATTGTGAATCATCACAGGTTTGAAAACGTTGAGCTCGAAATTCCCCTGAGAGCCAGCAAACCCAATAGCTGCATCATTTCCCATTACCTGCGCGGCAACCATTGTCATCGCTTCGGATTGCGTAGGATTTACCTTTCCCGGCATTATCGAACTTCCGGGCTCATTTTCGGGTAGGACTAATTCTCCCAGCCCACAACGCGGTCCCGAACCAAGCCAACGGACATCATTTGCTATCTTCATCAAGCTTGCGGCAAGAGTTTTTAGAGCGCCCGAGGCAAAAACAATTTCGTCGTGGGCTGAAAGCGCCGCGAATTTATTTGGATGAGCCTTAAACTCAAGCCCCGTAATTTTTGAGATTTCTAAAGCAGCTCGATCTGAAAACTCGGGATGCGCGTTTAGCCCGGTTCCGACGGCGGTTCCCCCAATCGCAAGATCAAGCAACCCTTCCATTACTTGTTTCAACCGCTCAATATCTCTCTCGATCAAACTTGCCCAGCCGCCGAATTCCTGCCCAACGGTTAAAGGAGTCGCATCCTGCAAATGGGTTCTACCGATTTTAACGACGTCTTCAAATTGCTTCGCCTTTGCGTCGATCGCATCGTAAACTTTTTGTACGCGCGGAATTAGTTTCGTCATCTGCTCCGCTGCAGCAATGTACATCGCCGTTGGAAAAGTATCGTTTGAAGACTGCGATTTATTTACGTCGTCGTTTGGATGAATTGGCGTTTTCGAACCCATCTCGCCGCCGGCAATTTCAATCGCGCGGTTTGAGATGACCTCATTGGCGTTCATATTCGTCTGCGTTCCCGAGCCCGTCTGCCAAACTCTCAGCGGAAAATGCTCGTCGAGCTTCCCTTCGATCACCTCATCGGCAGCCTGCGAAATCAAATCGCGTTTATCCTCCGGTAACTTACCAAGATCGCAGTTCACAATCGCACACGCCTTCTTCAAAATTCCAAGCGCCCTAATCATCTCGCGCGGCATCACATCAAAGCCTATGTTGAAATGATGCAAACTCCTCTGTGTCTGCGCTCCCCAATATTTATCCGATGGCACTTCAATCTGACCCATCGAATCCGTTTCAATACGTGTTTTCATAGGAATATCTGATTCACATATTATTAGATCAGGATTTATAGTTTCTCGCTATTTCGATAAAGATGTCGCTGACTTTTGTCCCGGAACGATTATATATTTCTCCGTTGCAAACCAAATATTGTCTTCCTCATCAGACCTCTTTTTTTTAAAAAGGAGGCTAATTCGATTTTTTGAAATTCCATGATTCTTTGAAAGCGATTTTTGTAAATCCTTAAAAATCTTTTTTGGATTATCCCAACCCGATCGTTTTTTCCATCTACCTGTTTCGGTTACCTCATATCTCAGCGAATATTCGGGATTTTCTTTTAATATCTTGCCAAGCCAGGACCTATCAGAAAAATCTTTGGTCGGACCCATGGGTTCACATCCCAAACAGCTTTTACTAAATAAGTATTCGCCTGATAAGCTGGAAAAATCTGGATCAAATTTCTCAAATTTGGGCAGTTTGTCATTTTTGCCAATTATCCATAACCGAGTAAGAAATTTGGTTTTGCCCTTTGCAATTGCAAATGAAATATTAAATTCATCGTAACCCCTTAATCGATAATAGTGTTTAACGGAACGTATGTATCCCTTAACATTCCCAATTTGCTGCATGTCTTCACCTGTATAAATAACAACAAGCCCTCTCGAACCTTTAGTTTCATTGAGGGTTATCAGTAAGTTGTCATGCCGAGCTCCTTCATCGCATCCGCCTATTACTCCAAATTCATCAACCAACGCTTGTGAAAATGTGATCGAAGAAAAAAGTAAAAAAGTTAGTAATAGCGGAAATGTCCTAAATTTTTGTTCGCAATTCATTTCGATATTCTATCAAACTTTGCGGGTGATGACCGTACCGTTCTGTTTCTACACCTCGGTGTCAGTAGCCCAAGCGTCAGCGCGGGCTCCCTCTGTCCTAAAAACACCACAAGCCTTCCCTTATGGTCAGGCTACTGACACGTGTTTTGCTTTCAAGTGTCCGTAGCCCAAACGTCAGTGCGGACGCTCGCCAATGCCTGGGCTTAGCATCGAAAATTGTCGTCACAGTTAAATGCCTAAATTATGCTCCTGCACCGAAGCCCTCCCTTATGGTCAGGCTACTGACACGTGTTTTGCTTTCATGTGTCCGTAGACCAAACGTCAGTGCGGGCTCTCGTTTCACTCAAAGCTAAGCAGTCTCAAACCCGCAACCAACCCCCTGGAATATCTTGACAGTTGTTCCCAACGAAAACTACCCTAGATATCAAAACATGGAAAATCTCAGACTCCTCTTCCAAATCTATTATCGTCCCGCGTCCGGGTTTAGCGAAATCATGGACAAAGGTAGCTGGGCTTTTGCGGCAATTGCCGTTTTGCTAGTTTCATTCGCGTTTCAATATGCCGTCAACTCAAAGATAATGCAAACCTATGAAGTTTCCCAAATGGACTACATCCTGCAGAATCCTGCGATAACCGATTCTTCTAAGGATGACGGTCTGCACAGCGAGGCAGCTCTTGACGAGGCAAGGTATCTTGCAAACGTCGATATCGAGAACGAACTCAAACGCGAGCGGCGTCCCTTTCCGATTCTCGGAAAGAATATCTTTTGGTTCTTTTCGTTTTACGCAAGTTTCTTCGCTCCGCTGATAAATCTCTCACTATTCTACATACCTGCATCGATTGTCTTACTTAGCTTATTCGCTTCACTTGGAAACCCTGGTGTAGTCCTGCGGCGTGATTATGGAGTTTTTGCAACGTGCACGCTGATGGCTTGGGTCGCAGCGCACCTGATATTCGCAATAGCAGCCTTAATTATATATTCACAGCCGGTAGACGCGTCGCTTCACCTGGGCTTTTGGATTGCAAGCGGTCTGATTTTTGGCGTGCTAATGATCTTCGCGATGCGAACTGTTTTTGGTGTCGAATACGGTGCGGCCCTTGCGACTGTCGCAATTTCGTGGGTTTTTTATTGCCTAGGTTCGTACGTGTCGCAGCTTATTTCGCCTTGGTTTTTCTCACCTTTCCTCTTGATTTTTGCCGTCGCGTATTTTGGCGGATTTTTGGGAAGCGAGGTTCGAGGAGTTGGAAATTCTATGAGGCAAAGGCGCGATTTCAAACGCTATTTGCACAACTCTACCGTTAATCCAAACGATGCGGATGCACATGTCCAGCTGGGATTGATTTACAAAAAGAGGCGGCAGGACGAAAAGGCGTTAGAGCACTTCACAAAGGCATTTGAGATCGACAATGAGGAGATCGACGCCAACTACGAACTGGGTATAATCGCCCGACAAAATGCAGATCTTCAAAAAGCCATCGAACATTTTTCAGTCGTTGTCGAGCAAAACGAAAAATATTCCTTAAGCGAAATTTGGCGAGAAATTGGCGCTACCTATCTAGAAGCCGATATGTATGATGAAGCGCGTTCGGCGCTTGAAAAATTTGAGTTAAAACGTCCGTTTGATCCTGAGGGTCTCTACTATTTTGGGATGCTACTTAAAAAAGAGGGCATGACCTCAGAGGCTGGCGAAATGTTTGACCGAGCTGTTGAGGCGGTGAAGACAGCACCCTATTATCGCCGCGGTGAGTTAAACAAATGGGCGCGTTTGGCGAAAAAGGAAATTTAGCAATAAAAATACCGATACAGCTCTCGTGCCCTCCTTCACAATCGGGCTACTGGCACGCATATCTCACGACAAACCTCTTTATCGGCTCCTCTTCATCACCAGAGTATTCATTACGCGAAATTTGCCGTAAACCATTTTCCTCAAATCGGGACAGATCGTTTGGCGAAAGTGCCCAAGGAAGCTCGGTTGGCTCCTCGCCGTTCTCACGGTGACGTTCAACGACGACCAGTTCGCCACCTTCCGCCACAAAACCCGCGATCGCGTCAATCGATTTTTCTCGCAAAGCCAACGGCAATGCCTGGACGGTGTAAACTTCAAGCACAAAATCGAAATCATTCTTCCATTCATCCGGCGGATCAAATAAATCCGCAACGCGAAAGTCGATGTTCGTATCGGCGTGAATTTTCTTCGCCCATACGATCGCCGTAGCAGAAACGTCAAACGCCACAACGTCGAAACCCAAATCATCAAGATATTTAGCGTCGTCGCCCAAACCACAGCCAATCACAAGCGCACCACGATTTTCACCTTTTAAATCGACGCTTTCAGCCCACTCAACCAAAAACTTATTTGGTTCGAGATCTGCCCAGGGGATTTGTTCATAATCACCCGCGGCTTCCGAGTAGAGCGCGTCAAACCAGCCGGTTGCATCGCCATCTTCTAAGTATTCTTGAGCGATTCGCTTGGCATTTTCTCTAATCGCTTCTTCGTTTTTCATAACTAAAGAGTAAGTTTGTTGCAAAAAATAAATATCTAAAAAAATCTGTTCCTGTAGCCACGTCGTTTACGGCGTGGTTGTTTGCCGAAAACGACCTGAGGGCGTTTTAACCTCCTTACTTGTCACTTAAGCTTCCAACGATTCCTGTTCTGTCGCCCCTACAGGGCTCCATCTTTTTTTTCTACTTAAACCCGCACTCCGCTTCGCTTCATACGGGGCTATCATCTGCCGTCATCTTCGATGACTCGACATTCCAAAGCACAAGAATTTAGACCTTAAAAACAAATCTTACATCAGTTTCCACAAGCCAACTAGCTTCAAGCACCCGGACTACTTATAATGTTTAATTTGCAATATTAAATTTACGTTTTTAAGAGGAACAAATGGCAGAACAATTTGATGTAACGATTATCGGCTCCGGACCGGGCGGCTATGTGGCGGCGGTTCGCGCCGGGCAACTTGGACTCAAGGTAGCACTTGTTGAAAAAGAAGACGGCGCGCGTCTCGGCGGAACATGCGGCTTACGTGGCTGTATTCCAACAAAGGCACTTCTAAACGCAGCTCACCTTTATCAAAAAGCCGGACACTTCGAAGATTTTGGATTGAATGTTGACAATCTAAGCTACGATTGGACGAAGGTACAAAAATACAAATCGGATGTGGTCGCGAAAAACTCCGCCGGCGTTACATACCTTATGAAGAAAAATAAGGTAACGGTTTTTAACGGCTTTGGAAAAATCGCAGGAAAAGGAAAGGTGGAAGTAGCGCTTAGCGACGGTAAGGAAGAAACGATAAACACCAAAAACATCATTATCGCTACGGGCTCAGTTGTGCGTCCGATCAAAGGTTTTGAAACGGATGGCAAACAGGTTGTAAATTCTGATCACATTTTGGAACTCGAAAACGTGCCGAAATCACTGGTCGTGATTGGCTCGGGAGCCGTAGGTGTTGAATTTGCAAGTGTTTACGCTCGCTTTGGCTGTGAAACAACGGTCGTCGAACTACTCGATCGAATTGTTCCGCTCGAAGATGCCGAAGTTTCCAAACAGCTCGAACGATCGTTTAAGAAGCAAAAAATAAAGGTTTGGACCGGCGTAAAACTTGACACGGTAAATAAGAAGAAGGGGTCTGTAAAAGTTTCTGGCAAGGATTCAAAGGGTAAAACCGTGGAGCTTGAAGCGGAAATGATCCTTGTCGCAATCGGGCGCATGCCTTATTTGGAAAATCTCGGACTCGAAAATACGAAAGTGAAAGTTTCGGATCACGGAACGGTCGAGGTAAATGAATATTGCGAAACTGCGGAACCGGGCGTTTATGCCATCGGCGACGTGATCGACACTGCGCAGCTTGCCCATCTCGCGTCAAAAGAAGGAATTTTGGTCGTCGAAAAAATCGTTGGAAAATCGGTAGAACCGATCAAACACAATCTCGTGCCGAACTGCACCTATTGCGATCCTGAAGTAGCGTCGGTTGGTTTAACGGAAGCGAAAGCTAAGGAAGCAGGATACGATGTAAAAGTTGGGAAGTTTCCATTTTCGGCTTCCGGAAAGGCGCGCATTATTGGTGAAACTGATGGTTTCATCAAAATTGTCGCAGAGAAAAAATACGACGAGGTGCTTGGCGTTCATATAATCGGACCGCACGCAACGGAACTGCTTGCAGAAGCCTGCGTTGCAATGGCGCTTGAAACGACCGCCGACGAACTCGGCAGGACGATCCACGCACATCCGACCGTCTCCGAGTCAATGATGGAAGCAGCGGAAGGCGTTCATGATCTGACGATTCATATTTAAGTTACAGAAAGTCGGGTAATGATCCGAATTGCAGGGCAGGTCTCGTACCTGCCCGTTTTTAGTGAAATGACAAAACAACAGACATCGTATCCTCGCAAAAAAGTAAAAATTCTCTTGCTCGAAAACGTAAGCGATTCGGCTGTGAATGAGCTAAAGGAACGCGGCTACACGAATATCGAGAAACATCCAAAAGCTCTTAGCGAAGACGAGCTTTGCAAGGCGATCAAAGGTGTTCACATTCTTGGAATCCGTTCGAAAACACAGATTTCGAAAAACGTTTTAGATGGTGCGGATAAGGTTTTAGCGGTTGGCTGCTTTTGCATAGGTACAAATCAGGTTGACCTCAAAGCGGCAACCGAGCGAGGTGTAGCCGTTTTTAACGCCCCTTACTCAAACACGCGTTCCGTTGCGGAGCTCGTTATCGGTTTGTTTGTAATGCTGATTCGCCGAATTCCCGATAAAAACCGAGCGGCGCATCAAGGCACCTGGCTCAAGGAAACCGATGGATCATTTGAACTTCGCGGTAAAACGCTTGGGATAATTGGCTATGGAAATATTGGTTCGCAGGTTTCGGTGTTAGCCGAAGCGCTCGGAATGAACGTGATTTATTACGACATCATCACCAAGCTTCCTCATGGAAATGCTAAGCAGATAAAAAGCCTGGAGCATCTGCTTGGTAAATCAGACGTTGTAACACTGCACGTTCCTTCGGATAAAACGACGCGGAATATGATCAATCAAGAGTCATTAAAATCTCTGAAAGAAGGCGCACTCTTTGTAAATTATTCTCGCGGCGATGTGGTGGATTTGTGTGCGCTCAAGACTTGTATCGAGCGCGGTCAGATTTCTGGCGCTGCGATAGATGTCTTCCCGGTCGAACCTAAAAAATCCGGCGACGAATTTGAAAGTGTTTTGCAGAATTTACCAAATGTAATTTTGACTCCGCACATCGGAGGCTCCACACAGGAAGCTCAGGTGAGCATTGGCTTGGATGCCGCCTCGAAGCTAATCAACTATCTTGAACTCGGCACCTCGACCGGTTCACATACCGTTCCCCAGGTAAAACTTTCTCCACAGAAAGAGACGCACAGAATCCTTCATATACACAAAAACAAACCCGGCGTTTTGAGTGAAATTAACTCCGATCTTTCTGACGAGGGAATAAACGTAGTCGGGCAATATCTTAAGACAAACGAAGAAATCGGCTACGTGATTTTAGATATCGATTCTGAGCTTTCGGAGAAAGCGTTTAAGATATTGAAGAACATCAAGGGAACGATAAAAACCCGCATGGTTTATTAGAACGAATTCGGATTCTGTAATAGTCTCAAAACAACGGGGCTTCTTAATCAAATTCTCAGGAATCAACATGAAAACAATAAAAGCACTTACAGCCGTTCTTCTACTTTCTTTTGCAATTGCCGGACAGCAAAGTTCACCAAAGGCTCATAACTTCGACATTGCGGATTTTAACAAGAAATTTGACGCCGTTCGTTGGCTTGTAGAGTATGACTACGTTGCCTGGGTGACTTCCGACGTAGTTATGAAGGAAGATCGGGAGGAACTGGCAAAACTCGGAGCCGAGTGGTTTTGTTTCAAGGATAGCGAAGGGACTTGGCATGCCGTTTATGGAAAGCTCGAAAACGAAAAATATGACACGGTCTTTCACTATAAGATGACTGCTAAATCAAAGATCTCCCGAACAAAGGAGACGATTAAACCAGACTTTTTGAATGCTCATGCGAGATCCCTAGACACAGCACGCAAACGTGTGAACGAAACCTTTAAAGGAAAGAAGGCTCCGAGTTTTAATCAATACATACGTCAAAATGACGACGAGTCATTCGATGTATGGTTTCTTCCGGCATTTCAACGCAATGGTATGGCGGTTTATGGCGCTGAGTTTATTTTCAGGATAGACCGCCGCGGAGAAAAGATTCTCAAGGAAACATCTCACATACAAAAGAATTTCCGTGGCTTTATGGCAAAGCCGCCTAGAGAAATTTGGTTAGACTTTGAAGACACTGAGAAACCGACGCTTGGCGCAATTTTCTTTGTTTGGTATTACAAGTCATATTTCACAAAGATATTTCTTGAAACTTCAAAAAGCGTTAGCAGTCTTGTCAAAGATAAAGAAAAAGGCTACTTCTGGGTTCACGTGGAAAAGAAAGATAAACCCGAAAAGAACAACTAATTTTCGTTTTTTTGAAGTCAGTTTCGGCTGCCCTCAGGTTCATTTTTTACATCAAGATCAATCCCAGCGTAGAGGTTTAAGTCTTTGTCCTTTAATAGTTTAATCCAAAACGCGATCTGACCTACATGGTAAGAATAATGCTCAACGACGTGTAGGACGATCCCCAATCCCGTCAGTTCAAATCCTTGAACACCTCTCGTTTCAATCAAATCCTTTTCCGCCAAACCGCCAATAACGCAAATCGATTCATCCACCGTCTTTTTCAAAAGTCTGAGCAGCTCGGCTTTGGCGTGCCCTTCTCGAGCGGCAAATTCCTCGTCGCGGTTTCTCTGATCTTCCGCGCCTCCCAGAGACGAAATTATGTACTGCGTGATATTTCCGCAAAGATGCAGAACGATATTCCCGACACTATTTGAAGAATCGTTTGGTCTTTTCCAAACGTCTTCCTCATTCAGCTCAGCGAAACACTTCTCTAGCTTTTCAGTGTTTTCGTGGAGACGCAGAATGGCTTGATCGATAAATTCCTTGGTCTGGTTCATTGCAGCTAACCTTTCGCCGAAACCAAACGCCGAGCAATCAGCTTGTAAACCTGAAAATTGAAAACCAACCCGATGTGAGTTCCGGTAACCTCGTAGTTATTTGAGTCGGTCCTTGAAATACAGTTGTTCCAATCTACGATCCCGTCGGATTTTGTGTAGATCGCCGTTTGTTTTAAGCCCTTCGGAAGTCCGTCGTGCAAAGACATCACCGCAATACAATCGCAATGCCCCGTATAGCAATGTGGAAATTCGGTCTTATCTTCGTTCTTAAAAATTCGGTTTCTGATCCGCTCGGAAATTTCCAGCACACCAGGATGCGAACGCACACCGCGAAACGGAGACGCCAGCGTGATAACGGACTCGACCAAATCAGTGTGCTGCACAGCCGCCGAACGCGATAAAACTCCTCCAAGACTATGCCCGATCAGGTGAACCTTTCTGCCAGTTTCATCATTGGCTCTCCTGATCGTTTCGATAAGTTTTTCCGCGAGCGTGTTTAGACAATCAGCGTTCCAACCGATATTTGAAAGGTAGGATTTATAGCCGATGCGTGAGAGCCAAAAATGAAGTTCGTATAAATAAAAATCAGAGCCGAGAAATCCAGGGACGACGATCGTCGGCGAGCCATCTCCTTGCGGGACGCCAAAACCATAGTATGTCGGTGATAGATGAAGGAGCGTCCAATCAATACCGACGAGCGACTCAAACCAAATCGGTAAAGCATGCGAACGTATCTCTTTGTCAAAACCTGTTAACGCCTCAAGTTCCTGTTCGAGAATGTCCATACAAATTTTGCGCCGCTTGAGATCTGAAAATCTCCCTTGAGCGGGTAAATCCCTATTTCGCGGCGGTACTGGAGGATCTTTCCTCCAATTCTAAGACGACCGCTTTCAAATCTGCAAAAGTTTCGTCTAAGATTTCCTTGAATCTATCTACGTCTTTCATAGCTTTCGCATCTGATGAGAGCCCAAAATAGAGCGTCTTATCATAACTGAAAATAGCACAGCCAAGCCCTAAACCGTAACCCACAGGCACATACGGATATTGCGCAATGAGCTTTTTACCGTCGAGATAAAGTGGTATTTGCGGACCGGGAACGTTAGTCGCGACCATGTTAAATGGTGGTAAAGGTGTATCAGCCATCTGTCCTATTACTGATTGAAGCGGAGCCGGCATAATTGAATACATTGCTCCAACCGTCAGCAGACCCTCAGCCAGCTTGGTCTCCTTCATCACCGCCGTTTTTCTATTTACATGCTTAAATCTCTGTGGAAGTTCTTCAATATCGAGCGGAATTTCCACTGGCAGGATCGAGATCAAGTTTCCGAGTGCGCCCCTTTTATTCTTTTGTCTGAGACTTACGGGAACCATAAAACGCACAATCCTTCCATCGAGATCAACGCCGTGTTCCCTAGCGTAGCGTGAAACTGCCTCGCTTAAGAGCGTTAAAACTACGTCGTTTACCGTTCCGCCCAAAACATTTTTGATCAGACGCGCATCCGTAAACGAAAACTCGCTCCATGCAAGACGTCTTTCGCCTGAGCACTCACCATTAAACGGCAGCAGAGGCGCAGGCGTTGCAACTGCCGGCAAAACTCCGGCAATATGAGGTAATTTCTCAGCCGTTTTTGGATTCATAAGACTCGAAGCAAGATAAAGCATTCCGCCCTGCATCTCCATAAAACGGTTCATGCCCTCTTCCATTGAGCCTAAAAGCGAATCAAAAAACTGCCGCGTAGGATCAGCCTCAGGTATTTTCCTGTTGTCGTTGGGTTTTGGAGCAACTGGATCGGATTCCGGCGATATATCAAATAACAGCTTCATCATGTCAACACCGGAAACGCCATCGACCATGCAATGATGAATCTTAGCAATCATCGCCGATTTTCCGCCGCTTACGTTATTTACAACATAGAGCTCCCAAAGCGGTTTTTCGCGATCCATCAAGCTCGTCATCTTCTCGCCCATCAACTCAGCTAAATCTGGCTGAGTCAGCGCTTTGCGGGACTTGATCTCAAAAATGTGATTCTTAATATCGAAATCTTCGTCAAATTCCCAGGTAGGATGGGCGATGTTAAATGGGTCGGGAACGACTTTCTGTTGGTAACGTGGGATCAGGTGTAAACGGTCTTCGATATGTTTGGTGAGGGCTTTGGCCGTTAACTTCCCTTCAAAAATGCTCGTACTTCCGATGTGAAGCGGGCATTCCTTTTTCTCTAAATAAAGAAAAGTCGCATCTAGGGAAGATAAACGGCGATTTAGTTTAGGTTTACTCATTAAATCCCGTCACGTCATGCGACATTATTATCAGATCGTGTGTTCGATCGGTTCGATCAATTACGCAATCCGCCAACAGTGCTTCCATCTTAAACCCAAGCTTTTCGAAGACCTGAATCGCTCCCTTCTGAGAAGAAGCCATTCGTGCCATAACTTTTCTGAGCCCCAAATCGTTTGCATATGCGAAAAGCTCCCCAGCCAAAATGTGGCCAAGTCCCATTCCGCGAACCTCGGGCGACAGAAGCAAAATCATCCCGCCCAGGTGGCGCGTCCAAACCTGCTCCTCATGTAAAAGACTGCCGTGCCCGACGAGCTTGCCGTCTTTTTCAACCAGGATCGTATGCAAATTCTCTTCTTCTAAACGACGGATCCAATCATCTACCGCGCTTTCCTGAGTGATATCAATCGCTAAAAAAAGCAGGTCATCCTCGGGAAGCGAACGCGCAAATGCGAGCATCGCCTTTTTATCGTCCGCCTTCATCAAACGAAGCGTGACCTTTTCATCACCGATCTTTTTCGTCCACGGGTATTTTCGCTTTGTGGCTGATTCCCTGGCCATTTAGTTGCTCCGTCTACTTGTCCTCGTTACCAAATGGCACCATTTGTGTCGCCATCTCAAGCCAGCGTTTTTGAATTTCCACATAACTATTCATCGTTGCCTGCGCAAAATCCGCAAGCGCTGCTGCCGGCGAAGAATCGTCAAGGTCGAATCCATCTTTTACTACGCTCATCATCTGCGCATTTTGTTTCGCCGCAAAATCGAGCCACGCCATGCGCATCTTCACAATCATCTCAAGCCCCTGTCCGGCGCTCGCCTGAATTGTTCCAATCACATCCGGATCAGTTAAATTCGCCCCGGATTGAACGGTTTTCATCAGTTCCTCGCCTTGTTCTATGGCAATTTCAGACCACTGTTTTTGCGCTTCTACAAAACCTTCCGCGCCCTGTTTTGCCCAGGTTGCCAAAGCTTCAGACGGAGCAGTTTCCGCCATTCCTGTTACATCAGAAACGGTTTTGAAAACGAGTTCGTATTGTTTCGTCGTAATCTCGAGCCACATTTTCTGAGCATCAATCAGTTGGTTTACAACTGCCCGAGCCCAATCAGTAGAAAGATCCGGAGCATCCGCTTTTGGGCTACCCTTTTTTGAAGCTTTCTTTGGCTTTGCGATGCCTTTTCTCGGCTTTGCTCTTCCTTTTGCCGGAGGCTTGGCGCGTCCTTTCGAAGCTGTTTTTTTCTTAGCCGATGTTCTTACCGTATTTCCCCTAGATGCCTTTGCGCGAGTCTTTTTTGTCGTGCGCTTTGTTGCTTTTTTTGCCTTTGCCATTTTTACACCAATCCTAAATTTGTCTTATATATAAATGATAAAAAAGTCCGCAGTTTGTTACAACTAACGGACTTTCAAATAACTTGGTGAAACGTCTATTTAACAGCCGTTTTCACTTGCGCGGTCAAACCTCAACCGTCTTGCTTACGTTGTTAAATACATCCTTACCAAATTCTGAAACGTCAGCTACGGTAGGAACTTCCATCTTCGCAGTTGCATCGATTACATTCTCGCCAGTTTTAGCAAAGAGTTTCAACCAATCTTTGCGGATTTCCGTAGTCGCGTCCCAATAGTTCTTGGCTACTTTCAAACCTTCATAGTTTGCATCGTAACCAGCTTTATAAACGCCTTGAATGTAATTCTCGGTCAATTCCGCTGTTTTTACACCGGCATTTAACGTTGCTTTCGCAGTATTTGTAGTTAATTTTGCTGCTTCATTCATTGCGCTGTTTGTTTTTGCTTTTGCTGCTTTTGCCATGTCTGTATTCTCCTTTACAAAAATATAATCAAAAAATTGCAGTTTAAAATTTCGGTTCGGCATTTCGCCTGATGTAATGAATAGTAATTCATTCAAGCCTGCCTGTCAAGCATTTTCTTCGCATTTGCGAGATAAATGTGCACGGAACACGGTAACCTGAGTAAACACAAGAGTTATATGGTTAATAGTCTGGCAAATCCACTGCCATAATGGAGCACTATACCGAGGTATCTCGCAAAAGCACAAAATCTGAGATGGATTACACACTACCCTGTATGCTATTCTGCTGAGCGATGGCAAAGAAAAGTACAGATGATGAATCCGGCGCAGTTGTTATTAAGCGTTACAAGAATCGGCGTTTATATAACACGGAAACAAAAAGCTATGTAAGCTATGCCGATTTGGCGGATATCGTCCGCGAAGGAACCGATGTAAAGGTGATTGATTCTAAATCTAAAGAAGATGTAACCAAGGCGGTTTTGATACAAGTTATCCTGGAAGAGGAAAAAAAAGACACCACCGTACTGCCGACGGAGTTTCTTTTTCAGGTTTTGCGTTCGAAAGATGATTCTTTGCAGGATTTCTTTAAAAACCATCTCGCCGCAAGCTTTGACGCTTATCTAAAAACCAAAGAAGAATTCGATAATCGCTTCAGAAGCATTTTGGAGATAGCAGTTTCTGCACCTCAGACAATAGAGAAACTCGTACCGGGCGCTGAAGTTATGCGCGAAGTGCTGACTGGGACGTCAAAAGACGACGAAGACGGGTCTGCATAGGAGTCTTATTTGAGCGTTTCCGGTTTCTTAAGAAACGTTCTCTGATATTAAAGGCTGAAGTTGTAAAGAGGCGGGCTTTTTTTGAAGACACTGATCATTGAAGATAAAAAAGACGCGCTCGATTAAGAACGCGCCTTTCTTCTTTAAGGAGAAAACAACTTACCCAATAGTCGTTTTCTTTTTTAAGGATTCATCCCTTCTGAAGGCTTTTCGCGTCTTTCTTTCCTTTTCTCGCGATGCTCCATCCTACGCTTTTTGTGTTCTTCCCTTCGAGCTTTAGCCTCCGCTATATTCTTATCATATTGCGTTCTTTGCTCTGCGGTAAGAATCTGACGGATCGAGGCGTTCATTTTCTCGCGCTCCGCTTTTCTTTTCGCAGCCATTTGAGTGTGTATTTCCTTAAGGCGAGTTTTTTGCGCCTCTGTCAATAAACCACTTCGGCGAGCCATCATGAGTTCGCGAATTTCCTCTCTTTGTCCCTTCATGCTTTCCCGATTCGCCTTGGCCTGTTCGCGGCGCGACTTGAAAAGATTTTGAAGTTGCTGTTTCTGGCTATCATTTAAGGTAATTCCCTTAAAAGCTCCTCCGCCATGTCCACGCATTCCACGTTTTCCCGGGCGTCCACGCCTTCCGCGCGCTCCTCTTTTTCCGTATTTACCTCGTTTTCCTTCTTTTCTAACTGAATCCGGTTTATCTGAAGTCGGGGCTTCCTGTGCTGCGGCAACTGCCGTCAAAGCAAAAAGTGAAAATGCTAAAGTCAATACTGACACTAACTTACGTCCAAATGACATATCTTAAATCCCTCTCTTTTTTTATTATTGCGATTTCTTACAAACCTTTAGATGCAAATTATAGCAATTTAGCCGAAAAACTTTCCTAAAACCAGAAACACCCGCTTAACATTTGATAAACAGCGATATAAAATGCCTAGTTTGGTAAGATTGGAGTGTTGGTCCAACAAGAACGTATGAGATTTTTATCGGAAATTGATTCTCCCAGCGATCTTCGTCAACTAAAGCTCGAAGATCTTCAGGAAGTCGCGGACGAAGTAAGACAATATATTTTAGAAACGTGTTCGCGGATCGGTGGTCATACGGGAGCCTCGCTCGGCGCGGTCGAACTCGCCGTTGCGATGCATTACGCCTTTGACACGCCAAATGACAAACTCGTTTGGGATGTTGGTCATCAGGCATATGCCCACAAGATATTGACGGGACGCCGCGATCAGATGAATACGATCAAGCAATACGGCGGATTGAGCCCCTTTCTAAAACGCGACGAATCTGAATACGACACTTTCGGAGCCGGACATGCATCGACATCCCTTTCCGCGGCCCTCGGAATGGCAATCGCACGCGACACGAATGACGACGATTTCCATGTTTGTGCCTTGATTGGCGATTCTTCCCTGGCGGGCGGAATGGCAATGGAAGCGATCAACCAGGCAGGTCACTTAAAATCGCGTCTGATTGTGATTCTTAACGACAACGAGATGTCCATCGCACCCGCTGTTGGTGCCCTGACAGGATACTTGAACCGCATCAAAGGTGCGCAAAGTTATCAGCATTTGAAAGAAGAAATTGGAGATACTCTCGACTCGGTGCCCGGTGTCGGACACAGCTTGAGAAGGGCAGCAAAATCTTTCAAGGATGCGATTGCAGCTGCCGTTTTGCCGGGCGCGCTGGTAAACGAATTGGGTTTTAAATACATAGGTTACGTAGATGGACACAACGTTCCAATGATGGTCAAAGCGCTTGAAGAAGCCAAAAGAATCGATGATGGTCCTGTGATTGTCCACGCGCTGACTGAAAAAGGAAAGGGCTATCCATCTCCGGAAGAAAACTATTACGCTTGGCATGCGACTGGCCCTTTCGACATCAAGACCGGAAAACCCTTAAAGAAATCGGGTGAACCCTCGCCCCCAACTTACACAAAGGTTTTTGGAGAAACGATGTGTGAGCTAATGGAAAAGGACGAAAAAATCGTTGCACTAACAGCAGCTATGCCCGATGGAACCGGTGTCGATCTCGTTTTAGAAAAGTTTCCCGAGCGGTCGTTTGACGTTGGAATTGCTGAGCAACACGCCGTAACTTTTTGTGCCGGAATGGCGACCGAAGGGCTAAAACCCGTCGCGGCGATCTACTCAACCTTCCTTCAGCGCGGTTTTGACCAGGTGATACACGATGTCGCACTTCAGGATCTGGATGTAACTTTTGCGATGGATCGAGCTGGAATAGTTGGGGCAGATGGTCCTACCCACCATGGTTTGCTGGACATTACATATTTTCGCGGCTATCCGAATATGACGCTGATGGCTCCAAAAGACGAAGCTGAGCTGCGCGATATGTTGCTTACTTCGGTTGAGCATAAAGGTCCGACGGCGATTCGTTATCCGAGGGGAGCTGGTTTTGGCGCGGACATCTCGAAAGCGCCTCAGTTGCTCGAAATCGGAAAAGCAGAAGTCCTTGAAGAAGGAAAGGATATTGCAGTTCTGGCTTATGGCTCGATGGTTTATCCTGCGCTCGAAGCGGGAAAGAAACTACGAAAAGACGGCATAAATGCCACTATTGTTAACGCTCGCTTTGTAAAACCCCTGGATTCAGAGTTGATTACATGGCTTGCGCAAAAATGCCGTTTGATTGTCACTGTAGAAGAAGCATATCTAGCCGGCGGTTTTGGTTCGGCGGTGATGGAACTTTTAGAGCAAAACGAAATGCAGGATAGCGTAAAGGTAGTGCGGATGGGTGTTCCGGATCAAATAATAAGTCACGGAGACCCCGACAAGCTTCGGGCAGAGTATGGTTTAGATTCAGATGGGATTTATACTAGAGTTAAGGACACGTTGGAAGTTCTTGAAAACCGGGAATCGGGCAGAGAACGAATCAAGGCTTTGGGTTAACTAGAGGTTTTTTACTAAATTATGGCTAACGAAACAGTTGGGAAAGAAAAGGGAAGCAGTATCGCGCCGTTTATTATTATCGGGCTTATCGCACTTGCAACGATTGCAGGTATTTGGTGGATTTCGCAGGCTGGAAATGAAAAGAGCGCGAATACCAAATCGACAACCAATGCAAACTCGGCTGAAAAGTCGCAAGAAGAGGCCGCAAACTACTCCAAGGCTCCGGAGGGTGCTTCGCCAGCCAGGTATAAGGGTTCGGAATCTGCGACGGTCGTTCTGGAAGAGTTCGCGGATTTTCAATGTGGCGCATGTGCGGTAAAGCATTCCATTTTCAACGAAATAAATTCTGAATACGGAAGCAAGATCAAGTTTGTATTCCGGCATTTTCCACTTATTACTCAGCATCCAAAAGCTTATGACGCTGCCGTGGCGGCAGAAGCAGCTGGGCTCCAGGATAAATTTTGGGAAATGCAAAATGTACTTTTCGCTAATCAAACGAAATGGATCAACGAAACCACCCATCGAAAAACTTTTGAAGAATACGCAAGAACAATCGGAGTTGACATGGAGAGATACTCAAACGATGCACTCGGGCTTCCGGCGAAAAATCGTGTCGATGCGGATATGCGAAGAGGAAATGCTCTCGGCGTAAGATCAACACCCACACTTTTTGTAAACGGCAGATCGATTCCGTATGAACAAATGACGCTTGATAGTCTAAAAGCTGTGATCGATGCCGAACTCGAAAAATTCTCGCCAAAGAAAGAAGAAGAAAAATCTGAGGACGAATCAAAAAAAGATGGCGAGAAAGATGAGGACAAGAAGGACGCA
Source organism: Aridibacter sp. (assembly GCA_965216195.1). GTDB lineage: Bacteria > Acidobacteriota > Blastocatellia > Pyrinomonadales > Pyrinomonadaceae > Aridibacter. The sequence goes on from OZ244151.1 coordinate 2,900,123, forward strand.
GCAAAGAAAGAAGATTCACCTTCCGAAGAAAAAGCAGACGAAAGTAAAGAAAAGAAATAATGAACGCTAAACGCGAGAGTAAAAACACGGTCGCTAAAATGTCAGTTTTGGCGGCTGTTGTTGCGTTAATCGGCATCGCAGATTCGGCGTATCTCACCGCGAAACATTTCACCGGTTCGCAAGTTCCATGCAGTCTTATCACCGGATGCGAAACTGTTTTGACGAGTTCCTATGCAGAAATGTTTGGAATCCCAACCGCTGCTTTTGGCGTTCTTGCGTATTTTGTCGCCTTTAGCCTCGCCCTTCTGACCGCTTTCGGCAACAGAACGATGTGGAAGCTCTTCGGCTTTGTCGTCGTGATAATGACCTGCTTCACACTTTGGATGATTTATCTCCAGGCATTTGTAATTGGGGCGTTTTGCCAATTTTGTCTAATCTCTGCCGCAACCACCTTAACCCTTCTGATCATATATATTCTCTCGGTTTTTCTGCGTTCGAGATAATTTTCGAAAAAAATTTAAATCCAAATATCGCGCTTTCTCGAAATCTATTTACAACGGACAAAAGAAATTTTGTTTGAAATTTATAAAATTTAGAGAGGAGAGAGAAAGTGAAAAAAATTATATTTGGATTAATAGCATCTATCATTTTGATTCCTGCTACTATGCAGGCACAGACGGATCCCTGCAAAAACTCGAAAGCAAAAAACAAAAAGGCGAGCCACATGAAGGCTGATGCTAAGAAAGCGGACATCGTGGATACCGCAGTTTCGGCAAAGGTTTTCAAAACACTAGTTGCAGCGGTTAAAGCCGCCGATCTCGTAAAAGTCTTGAAGAGCGCTGGTCCTTTTACGGTTTTTGCGCCAACTGACGACGCTTTCAAAAAGCTTCCAAAAGGAACGGTTGAAAATCTTTTGAAACCGGAAAACAAGGATACACTGGTCAAGATTCTTACCTACCACGTCGTAGCGGGAAAGGTTAAAGCTGCCGATGTTATAAAAATCGACGAGGCGAAAACCGTTCAGGGACAAGCTGTAAAAATCTCCCTCGAAGATGGAAGTGTTTTTCTAAACGGCAATACCAAAGTAGTTAAAACCGATATCGGTACATCAAACGGAGTGATCCACGTAATCGATAGCGTTTTAATCCCCGAAAACTAGTCACCTCAGGGAGGGGCTACCCCCCCTCCCACTTTAATTTGATTTTCATTCCACCGGAGAGGCGCAAACCGGTGAGTAATGGTTTCCATCGCTCACCTCCTCGGTTAATATAAAGACAAGTTTTCACGAAAGAATATTTGAGTAAGATAAACACTAACTCCGTGGCTGAAACGATCCTGGGAAGAATTGCATCGGGCGATCAAACCGCTGTTCAAGAATGCTTGAACAAATATGGCGGTCTTGTATGGTCTTTGGCTGGAAAGATGCTGCCTAACGAAAATGATGCGGAGGATGCGGTTCAGGAGATTTTCGTTGAGATTTGGAAAAATGCGGAGCGATTCGATAGGAGCAAGGCTTCTGAAACCACGTTTATTGCGATGATTGCGCGCCGGCGTTTGATCGATAAGATTAGAAAATTTGGGCGCCAACCGTTATCTGACTCACTTGACGAAATGGTTGTCGAGCCGGTTGGGGCGGATGGAAACGAAGTTTTCGCAAGTGTTGAAGCGCAACGTGCTGCCGAGGCGATGAAAGGTCTTCGGCCCGAACAAAGAAATGTTTTAACGCTATCGATCGTTGAAGGCTATTCTCACAGCGAAATTTCGCGGGCGATGAGAATCCCTCTCGGAACAGTTAAAACCCATGCTCGTAGGGGTTTGATGGAAGTGAGAGACGCGCTGGCCAAGGGTACCGGAAATTTAAGTAAGGAGGTTTTAGCATGAACGAATCCGAAAAGAAAGAAAAAATGCTCAAACTCCTCCTTGACCAGGCAACTATTGGTCTGGATAAAAACGAGCAAGCTGAGCTTGAACGCCTGCGCAAGAAATTTCCCGATTTGGCCGATGATCAATCCTTTGATGAAGCGGCGGCGGCAATCTCTTTGAGCACAATCGAGGAAGTCGAGCGAATGCCCGATTCGCTTCGAGCAAAAATTACAGCCGATGCCGAAAATTATTTCGCTGATGAATCATCTGCGGTTAAAGCGGTCAAAAAAGACGAAACAGCTTCTCGGGATCATACGCGCCCGGCACACATCGTTGAGGAACCAAAACGCCCCTTCTGGCAGTGGTTAACCCCCGTCTTTGCCGGTGTAGGTTGCATTGCTCTGCTCGCGAGTTTGTGGATAAACAATTCGCGGCAAACCGGTCCGGTTGTCGATAGCAGTCCAAAGCCACCTGTCATATTAACGGCCAAAGAAAAGCAGGAGCAGCTTATCGCCTCCGCAAAAGACCTGGTGAAGACGGCATGGACATCGCCAACAAAAGATAAGAATCTTGCGGGAGAAGTAGTCTGGAGCGATTCCAAACAACAAGGCTTTATGAGATTTAGCGGTTTACCGGTGAATGACAAGGCGAAGGAAACTTATCAACTTTGGATATTTGACGAAACGCAAGACGAGAAAACTCCGATCGACGGCGGCGTGTTTGATATTGATAAAGGCGGTGAGGTTGTCGTACCGATCGATGCGAAATTGCGCGTAAGGAATCCTAAGATGTTTGCGGTTACGGTGGAGAAACCTGGCGGCGTTGTGGTTTCAAAACGAGAAAAGATAGTTGCGCTGGCGAAGACTTAAAAACTTTATTGCTGTAGGTCTAGAAGGGCGAAGCATCCAATTGCTTCGCTTTTATTATGTTTGAAAACTAAGGATGTAGGTGCTATTCTCTCAACCGTCGACAGCGTTAGAACGAATCTCATAGCGCGCAAGCGAATTACGCTCAAAGGGGTCGTAGCTCAGCTGGGAGAGCGCATGACTGGCAGTCATGAGGTCGGGAGTTCGATCCTCCCCGACTCCACCAATAAAGTCAACGACCGTAAAAGCATCCGCACAAATATCCGCCATCAAGGTCGTGACCGTATGCCTTAGGTCATAAAACGAAATCCCGAATTTTCGCTTCCTCTGTACTTGACGGAAACTTTCTACTTTATATCGGCACTGATTTCAGCGAAGCTGCCATTCCGGTAACCTTTTCAAACGCCATAATTACATCCTCTAGGTTTTCCGCTTCTGTGAGCATGGTTTCGTGTGATAGCCAAAACGTATCTTCACAGAAATTTTCGGCTTCCGGACAATCGTGCTTGATATGCTTGTAGTCACTAAACACCTTTTGTTCATAAAGGGGATGGGGATAGCCTTTTGAACAAGGAATTCCTTCCGCCTCAAGCGCTTCGACAAACTCTTCTTTGGTCAGACCAGGAATTTGCTCAAGATTCAATCTAATCAGGTACAGATAAAAGCTATGACAAGTTACGCGTCGATCAACATACGGCAAGGAAATTAAACCCATTCCATCGAGGTGCTCATTTAGAATGCGGGCGTTTTCGTTGCGCCTTTTGATTTGTTCAGTCAATCGCGAAAACTGCGTAAGCAAAATAGCTGCCTGCCAGCCGGTTATACGATAATTTGTTCCCAAACGAACGTGTTCATACCAATCGCCACCGTCTCGTCTACCCTGATTGCAAATAGAACGAACTATTGCCTCCAAATTTTTACTATTCGTGGTAAGAATTCCACCTTCTCCGGCTGTCAGATTTTTTGTGGCTTGAAAACTAAACGAGCCAAAATCCCCAAAACTTCCTACTTTTTTACCCCTCCATTCAGCTCCATGCGCATGAGCACAATCCTCGATAATAGCTATTTCATGGCGCTCGGCAATTTCCGTCAATGCATCCATATCGACAGGCTGACCGCCAAAATGAACCGGAGCCATGGCACGGGTGCGTCTACTAATGGCTTCCCTGATCTGAGCCGGATCTATGTTAAACGTTTTAGGATCAATATCGACAAAAACGGGCGTCGCGCCGACCCGTAAAACCGCCGTTGCTGTCGCAACGAAGCTGATCGGAGGCACAATTACTTCATCACCTTTGCCAATTCCAAGTGCTAAAAGTGCGGCTTCTAAAGTTACTGTTCCATTCGCTGCGGTAACACCATAACGGGAATCGTGAAACTCAGCAAAAATCCCCTCAAATTCTTTAACTTTTGGATGATAACCGCCCCAAACTCTGCTTTCAAGAACTTCCTGCAATGCCGTCAGTTCACGCTGATCAAAAACCGGGTATTGTATAAACCGCTTCCGCGTAATCGGTTCACCGCCGAGGATTGCTAGTTTTCCCATAGTTTATTCCTTTATTAAATTCTTATTCACATCCGAAATTAGGGTAGCGAAAAAAAACTTGACAGATGTTCTTGTCTGGAGTAATGTTCCACCATAATCTATATTTATGGAGTTATACACCAAAGCAATTCAGATTTCAATCTTATTCCTTTGTGAGTCATTATTGTAAGACAAAGCAAAGGAGGAAAATATAAAGTTGAAAACAAAGCAAAAAAAGATAGCCCCTCTAAAAGCGGGATGCCTGATTCGAATAAAAAGTGCTATGGAAAGCCTAAAGCCCGCTGAACGAGCGGTCGCGGAATTCGTATTGGAGAATCCGGAAGAGGCAATGCATATCTCTATTTCTGAGGCGTCGCAGCTTATTGGAGTAGGTGAATCGACAATAATTAGATTTTGTCGTTCGTTAAATTATAAAGGTTTTCAGGAATTCAAGTTGCGTCTTGCGCAGGATCTTGTCGAGCCAGTTAGCTATATTCACGAAAACGTTACTTTTGATGACACGACAGATGATATCGCAAAGAAAGTTTATCAAACCAACCTAAAGGCGGTTGAAGACACGATGAAGGTGCTTGACCCCGAAATGATCGATGTAGCCGCGAAGTTTTTGGCTGAGGCGCGACGAATCGACATCTATGGGGTTGGTTTTTCTTTATTTACCGCTCACGATGCGAAGCTTAAGCTGGCTAGACTGGGTCGAATGGTTGATGCGTTTGGCGATTCGCATTTGCAGTCTATGGCAGCCGTCTCACTCCAAAAGGGTGATGTAGCTATCGGCATTTCCCATTCGGGAAGTACTAAAAATGTGGTTGATGCGCTTTCGTCGGCTCATGAAGGAGGTGCGGTTACGATTGCAATCACAAATTTCAGCCCTTCACCGATCACTAAAGTGGCGGATGTTGTTCTTCTAACGTCTGCACCCGAATCGGCATTTGGCGGAGAGGTTTTGGCATCGCGTATCGCACAATTATGCGTCGTCGATGTCTTGTCGGTGACCGTTGCAATTACTTTGGGAGAAAGGAGTCTGGAGCTTATAGAAAAGACTTCGGAAGCCGTAAAGAAGAAACGTTATTGAAACTGAAACTTGATCTTGATTCGAGCGGTCGTAATCAAGTCGCCTTGAAAAAAAGTAACGGTTTCAATTTTTTTGACAATCTTTTAATTGAAGTGGAGGTCAATGATGCGAAGCATTACTTTTAAGGTATTTCTTTCAGTTTTTACGATTACTTTATTTACACTGGTTGGATTTGGTCAAACCGAGAAAGGTTCAATATCCGGGACAGTTGTAGATGAAAGCGGAGCGGTGATTCCCGGAGCCACGGTTACCGTAACAAATTTGGGCAACCAGACATCCCAAACCTTTACGACAAATAGTCAAGGTGTTTACAACGCCCCGTTTCTAGTTCCAGGCTCCTATAAAGTTTCCGCTTCGGCTTCCGGATTTTCTACTGGCGTAGTAAATGAAGTTGTGGTCTCTGTTGGTAACGCCACGCGAGCTAACGTAAGTTTAAAACCCGGCAGTGTAAGCGAAACCGTTGAAGTTAACAATGCAACTCCATTAATTCAAACCGAAAACGCATCCGTAGGGCAGGTCATTACAGCGGAACAACTTGCAAATACACCTTCAAACGGTAGGAACATTTATGAGTTTTTGACTTTAGACTCCACTACAGTAAACGGACCGACGGGCAATGCGGAAGCGTTTCGTGTAGAAAGTGGAGGCTCATTTTCGGTTTCCGGTACACGACCGTCTTCAGTTACATACAAGATCGATGGTCAGGCAAATAACGACCCGACGTTTGGCACGCCGTCAATTACGCCAGCAGTTGATTCCGTTAAAGAGTTTCAACTTGTTAACAATGCTTATTCAGCGGAGTTTGAAGGAATAACGCAGGTCAATATTGCTTCAAAAACGGGTACGAGCGGCTTTCACGGGTCAGTTTATGACTATGTGCAAAACGATTTCTTCCAGCCGAGAAACCCGCGAAGACCTTTGGACAGCAGTGGAAAACCCGGAAAAAATAGACGGCGATTTAATCAATTTGGCGGCACTATAGGCGGACCAATGTGGTTTCCAAATTTTGGGGAAGGAGGTCCGATCGTTGACAAGGATAATACTTTCTTTTTCTTTAGCTATGAGGGGAAGCGTAATAATCTAGCTACTGTAGGCTTCTACCGCGTTTTAACTCAGGCAGAACGTTCCGGAGATCTGTCTTCTTATTTAGGAGGATGCATTATGAGCGGCGGCAATCCTGTTCCTCTTCTCAATCCAAATGGAACACCATCCGGCAATTGTGTCCGGGAAGGTCAAATATTTGACCCGCAAACTACTACCGCCAATCCGGCATTTAATGCAAATATACCGGAATCTCCCTTTAATCCTAGGTTTATTCGCCAACCCTTCTCAAACAACCAAATTCCCTCAAATAGAATTAATCCTAATATCACGGGAATAATCAACGTACAACAGGAAGCTCCAAATTTCCAAAGCAACTCAGTAGAGTCGAATTTTACCGGTGTTTCTGGAAACGACTTTCAGAACAATCAATGGTCGATACGCATAGATCATAATCCAACGGAAGACGATTCTGTCTATGGAAGATACACTTGGCAGGACAACACAAGATTGATTGAGCAAGTGCTGCAATATCGAAAACGAGATATTGACGGGAAAGGAAAAGTGTTTAATTCCGCTTGGACTCACCTATTTAACCAATCAATGGTTAATGAATTCAGATTTGGTTATATTTCCGGTGAATACGGAATTACCGTTCCGGAGGTCGACCCAACACAGTTTGGAATCTTCAATACGAATAAGACGATAAACACCTTGCCCGGATTTCATTTGACTGCCGGCAGTGATCTCCATTATGGAGGTTACACGGCTTCGATTCTTACGACCTTTCAGGAAACATTTCAAGTTGCTGATAATTTCTCGGTAAATCTGGGTAAACACAATCTCAAGATGGGTGGGAAAGTTGATTTTAACGATTTTGTTCGCGGAAGTTTCACCCAATCAAACGGAAGACTCTTTTTTAACGGCTCGTTTAGCGTAGGCAATAGTGGGGTTGTTCCTAACGCGTCGCGACCAAACTCGATTGCCGACTTTCTTTTGGGCAATGTTAGCAGTCAAAGTTTGAATTTTCCCGCAAATGCAGAAATTACTAATTTCCCGTGGGCTGTATATTTTCTAGACGATTGGAAAATATCACCGCGCGTAACATTAAATCTCGGTCTTCGCTACGAGTATCACATGCCTTGGAAGGAAAAAAACTTGGGCGGGCGAGTGACGGATGTCGAAAATGGAGTCGTGCGCGTGGTCGACCCTGCGGTTGCGGCGGCGGCCAATAGTCCGCTGATTGAGTGTTGTGCACCGAGGAGGGCGGTTGAAGCCGACAAGAATGATTTTGCGCCCAGGATCGGTATTGCAATTCAGCCCTTTAAGAATGACAGTATGGTGATTCGGGGCGGTTACGGAGTTTTTTATCAGGACACTTCGCAATATTTCCACTGGGGACACTACATTCCTTCCATCGGTCGTCCGATCTTTTCTCCGGTTCTGAGCAATTTTACAACTCCATCCGCGAGCTTCCCTGATCCGTATCCCGTTTCGCAGATTTCGCCATCTACCGGAAGCGGAATTTTTGTTGGCATACCAAACGGCGTGAATCCGGCGGCTCTAAATAATCAGCCGGTTGTAAGCGGGTCTGGACTAGGTAATTATTCTACGCCCGAATCTCATCAATGGAGTGTTGGAATTCAGCGTGAGTTGTGGAACGAGATGGTAATCGACGCAAGTTACAAAGGAAACTTTTCCAAGAACCTGCCGCTTCAGAGATACTTCAATCAACCGGATTTTAGCCGGACAAGGCGCGATTTCATGAGCTTGGACCCTGCGGCTAACCCTTATTTAAGGACACCGTATTCGGCTTTTACCTACAACTCAAACATTGTCGATAATGTGTTGGAATCGGATTACTGGGCGACAACCGTTAAACTCGAGCGACGCTTTAAAGATGGTTTTGCTTTTCTATCGACTTACACGCTTTCTGAAGCAAAGGATCAAGGAGCTGAGGTTTTCACGATCAATTCAAATTTTGCATTGATAGCAGACAATAGAAATCTTGAATACAATCGTGGTCCGTCAGTCTTTGATGTACGCCATCGATGGGTTACAAGTAGTACATATGAGCTGCCGTTTGGAAAGGGGAAACCATTTCTGAATTATGGTGGAGCGGCGAATCTACTGTTTGGCGGTTGGCGGCTGTCCGGAATTTTCACACTACAATCTGGCATGCCGTTTTCGATATATGGTCGCGGTGTCAATGGCAATACGGGGCTTATTACTGCTGAATACGGCGACCGTGGTTCTGTTGAACCATATCTTACAGGGTCTGCTTGGAAAGCTGCGCTTGATGCTTGGAGAAATGGTGACCGGCTATATATTGTTCAGCCCGGTGCGATTGATCTTGATTATGACGCTCCCGGAAATCTTGGTCGAAACGCGTTTCGATCGCCGTACGGTCGAAGGCTGGATCTTTCACTATCTAAAAGAATACCGATTAGGGAAAGGATGAGATTTGATCTACGACTGGACGTTTTTGACGTTACGCGGGAAATCCTGCATAAACTAAATATTGTGAGATCAATTTCCAGCAACAACACACTGTTCAGATCTACAAGGGGAAGTCTCCCTGGCAGAGATATTTTCTTTGTAGAACACGTTGTTCAGCTTAGCGGTAGATTCACTTTTTAGACCCTTTCGGCAGAGATGAACTCACGGCTTGAAGGCACATCTCTGCCGGGTTTTTCATTTACGCAAGAAGGTCCTTGAGAAATCTGAAAAGTACCGCACTATATCTATTTCACAGAAAGGAGTTAATATCTAGTGGAGTTCCTATGTTGAAAGTTGGTTTCGGCAAAGTTTGTATAACACCTCCAATCGGAGCACCTCTTGCCGGTTTTGCAGCCCGCAAAGGAAATTGCGAGGGTGTTCACGATGATCTATATTCCCGTACCCTAGTAATTGAAAACGAAAAAAAACCAATTGCACTTATTAGTCTTGAGATTTTGGCAGTTTCGGAAAACTTCGTTAAACGTGTCAGGGAAAATATTACTAAGCGCACCGGTATAGAAAAAGATGCCATATTGATAGCCTCGACTCATACGCATGCAGGACCTGTTACTATAACAACTTTTTTCAATCCCGGGGAAGTTCTTAATGAGCGCTACATAGACTCTCTTGCCGAAGCAGTAGAAAAAAGCGCGGTTGATGCTTGGGAGAATAGGTTTTCTGCGCGCGTCGGGGTTGGCAGCGGTCGGGTTGAAGGAATCGGCGTCAATCGCCGAAGCCGTACAAAAGAACCTGTAGATAAGGAAATCGGCATTATTAAGGTCGAGGACGAGAGTGGAAAACTGAGAGCGGTTGCAATTAATTATGCTTGTCACCCAACCGTTCTCGGGTCGGACAACTTGCTGACAACCGGAGATTTTCCAGCGTTTGCTATTGAAAAACTTGAAGAGGAAATCGGCAAAGGTGGATTTGCAATGTTTTTCAACGGCACGCAGGGCAATATAAGTATGGGACACTCGTCAGAACTCAGTGCTATTGGAGTTATCACGCCGGGACGGACTTTTGAACACGCCGAAGAGCTGGGCTATAAGCTTGCGGGAGCCGCTCTTAAGGCACTGGAAGATATTCCCGCGCACGCGTCTCAGAATATCGAAGCAATAGTTTCCAGCGTGGATTTTCCGGTTAAGGACTTGCCGGAGCCCGAAGACGCGCAGCTTACTTTGCAGACACTGGAAAAGAAGCTGGCACAGTTTTCGGAAAATGAGAAGACATCCGATGCATTTCTTGCTACGAAATCAGAGCATTTGTACGCTTTGATTACCAATTACTATGCACGTGAAACTGCCGCCCTTTCGGATGGACTCCTTTCTACAGAATTGCAGGCGATCCGAATTGGTGATGCGATGTTTTTAGCGATTCCCGCCGAGGTTTTTGTGGAAATTGGGATGGATATTAAACGCTACGCGCAACAAAAAACGTTTATCATTGGCATCGCCAATGGTTACATAGGTTATATGCCCACGAAATCGGCGTACAAAGAAAACGGATATGAAGTTGTTTCTTCGAAACTTTCGCCTGAATCGGAATCTTTACTTCATGAGGAAGTTTCAAAATGTGAAAAACGGGTTTTTAGTCAGACGGCTGAAACCGTTTCTTCCTAGAGTTCTGGTAGGCTTTATACATGTCGAAAGAAAAAGTAAAAATCGGAGTGATCGGATTGGGAATAATGGGCGAGCAATATACACGCATATATCAAGCCCATCCGCTCGCGGAAGTCACCGCCGTTTGCAATCGGACTCAAACTCGCCTTCATAAAATTGGCGATAAATATGAAGTCGAAACTCGTTATATAAATTACGAAGATTTATTAAACGATAAATCGGTTGATGCAGTTTGTATCGCCACACCTGATTTTGCACACTTTGAGCCGGTCAAAGCGGCGCTTGAGGCTGGAAAACACATCTTGTGCGAAAAGCCTTTTACAACTGAACTCGCCGAAGCCGATGAGCTTTTGAATTTAAGCCGCAGTCGTCCCCATCAAAAGTTGCAGGTCGCCTACAATCATCGCTGGCTGGCTTCTTATCATCATGGTTTTGCGAGCATAAAAAACGGCGACATCGGAAAACCCATCGCAGGATTTGCCCGAAAAAATGACACTATTTGGGTGGCGACCGAGATGATAAATTGGGCTGATAAAACCACGCCGACACATTTTCTCGGAGCACACGACATTGATCTGATACGTTGGCTTTTTGGCAGCGAACCCGTAGAAGTTCGCGCCTACGGTGCAAAAGGAGTTCTTCAGGAAAAAGGTGTTGACACATATGATCTGATTCAGGCACAAGTCAAATTTAAAAACGGTGCTTTTGCGACAATCGAATCGGCTTGGATTTATCCGAATGTTTTTCCAACAATTGTCGATTCATTTGTTGAGGTTGTCGGAAGTGAGGGACATATTCATTTCGACCGCAAACGCGAATCAATCGAGATGAGCACACAAAAACAGTTCACATATCCGAAAGTGTTTTTAACGGTTGATATTTTCGGCAAACTTCGAGGTGCGTTCGTCGAATGTCTTTCGGATTTTCTGGATGCGATCTTAAATAATACTGAGCCTAAGGTCACAGCTTTTGACGGAAGACAGGTGACTGCGGTTTTGGATGCAGTGTCGCGTTCACTTGTCTCGGGAAAAACGGAAATTGTCACCCAAACTTCGATGTCACAAAAGCAATAAAAGAATTTTTTAGCAAAGAACAAAATTTGCTACTTGAATAGAGTATAAAACTCTCCTGAAGACAACTGACAAAAGCATTTTTAGGCAGCTTCTGGATGAATTTTACATAGGAGAATTATGCCTCAGGGACTCCAATTAGCAGACCACATTATTATCGTCGGATATTTTCTTTTGCTGACGCTGATCGGCGTTTATTTTTGGCAAAAGATGAAGCACGTCCGCGATTTTTTTACGGGCGGCAATGGAATCCCTTGGTGGCTCGCGGGGGTTTCGTTTTATCTGACGGGATTTAGCGCATTTTCATTTGTGGCTTATTCCGAAATGGCATATCGCTTCGGATTCGTTGCGGTTACGCTTGCCTGGAGCGCGGCGGTAGCGATGTTTATCGGAACGATCTTTTTGGCGGGACGTTGGCGGCGCTCTCGAATCGTCAGTCCGGTTGAATTTCTTGAAGAACGCTACAGCAAACACATCCGGCAAATTTTAGCTTGGGCGGGCATTCCGCTCAAAGTCATTGATGACGGCTTGAAGATTTATGCGACCGGCGTTTTCGTCTCCGTCGGGCTTGGTTACGATTTAAAAACGAGCATTATCGGGAGCGGTCTGGTGATGCTGCTCTACACCTTTATGGGCGGTTTGTGGGCTGTCATTATCACAGATTTTGTACAGTTTATTATTTTGACGCTCGGAGTGATCGTACTTTTTCCGCTGGTTTTTTCACAATTTGATTCCGTAAACGCGTTTACTCGATCAATGCCGGGCGGTTTTTTATCGCCTATAAATGAGCCGTTCTCGTGGATTTATATCTTCGCGTTTTATCTGTTGATCGCTTTAAGTTACAACGGCAATTGGGCTTATGCACAAAGGTTTTACAGCGTTGCGGACGAACGCGAGGCGAAAAAAGCGGGTTATTTCGGCGGGATCTTGATGGTAATCGGTCCGCCACTTTTTATTTTGCCCGCAATTGCAGCACACAGCCTGATGCCGGAGTTAATGATTCCACCGAATTCGCCGCAATATACGTATGCCGCTCTTTCCTTAAAATATCTTCCCGTCGGCTTGATGGGATTGATGATCGCAGCGATGTTTTCCGCCACGATGTCAACTTTAAGTAGCGATTACAACGTGATGGCGAGCGTCATTACGGAAGACATCTACCGCAGACTTTTCGACGAAAATGCAAGCCAGAAACGGCTCGTCATAGTTGGGCGTATAGCCACGCTCATTATCGGAATTCTGACCATCGGAATTGGCATCATTCTTGTGTCGTCGGCACAAAAAGGCTTATTTCAAGTGATGGTTACAGTTTTTGGTTTATTTGTCGGACCGATGCTGATACCAATGCTCGCTGGCTTGCTCATTCGGAAAATTACTTGGCGCGGAGCAGCCGCAGGGATTGTTGCGGGATTTATCTCGGGTGTGAGCCTTTATCTTTACAAAACCTTTTATCTCGTGGGAAATCCGGATATTGACGCAAATTGGACTCGCTACAATTTCGAAGCTATTACGATTTTGACAAACTTTACTGTAACAATTGCCGCGATCGTTATAACAACTGCTCTTGAAAAACGGACGGAAGAAGATGAGGCGAAAATTGACAAATTTTTTGCCAAATTATCCACTCCGATTGATGTGCGAAAAACTCACGCTAAATCGACGGGAGAAATTATTTCGCCATTCAAAATCATCAGTTGGGTAACTACTGGAACAGCCTTAATGCTGGTGATTGCCAGTTTTACGCAGTCTGCCGGTGTTGGACGTTACATAAACTTAGGTTCGGGAATTACGCTTCTCATCCTGAGTGCCGGACTTTACCAGCTTCATCGAAAATTTATGCAAGGAGCCAATGCAGAAAGAGGAAATAGAACCGCAACATCCGATGATGAAATTAGTCGAACATAAAAAGTTTTTATGAAATTAGCCGCATTCAAAATTAAAGGACAAGCGCGAATCGGCATTCTGTCTACAGAGTTTGAGAACAAGATTTTCGACATCTCGGATTTTGCGGACGACATTGTTGAGTTAATTGAAAAAACGGAGAATGTCCGGCAAAACCTTGAAAATTTAGATGAGCAAATTGTAAGAGGTAAATCGTTGAAAAAAGATTTGATTGGTTTGGAAAATGTTTCACTTTTACCTCCTATAAAGCGTCCGGGAAAAATCATTTGTCTGGCGGGAAATTACCGAAAACACATTACCGAAAGCGGCTATATTGAACCAAAACAGGATGCGAATTTCACGCAGCAGCTTTTCCTCAAACCTTCAACTTCGCTTATCGGCGATGGCGAAGTAATCGAACTCGGCAGACAAAATGTAAAAGTCGGCTGGGAAACCGAACTTGCCGTCATCATCGGAAAACGCGGCAAAAACATTACGATAGAAAACGCTTCGGAACATATTTTCGGCTACACAATCTTAAATGACATTTCCGAACGTGGACTTAATTCCCGGATCGAAAACAGACATCTGCGCGAAATGGACGGTTTTTGCGACTGGCTCGCCGGGAAATGGTTTGACGGCTTTGCTCCGTGCGGTCCCTGGATCGTTACAAAAGACGAAATTAATGATCCGCATGATCTGGAAATCAAATTTTATCTAAACGGAGAAATGTGGCAGAACGGTAACACGAGCGAAATGATCTTCGATATTCCCCGGCAGATCGCCTACTGCTCTTCGATCATGACGCTCGAACCTGGCGATATTATTTCAACCGGAACACCCGCCGGAGCAGGGCTTGGAGAAAAAGAGACGACGCTTGCCGACGGCGACGAACTGATAAGTGAAATCGAGGGACTAGGCAAGCTGAAAAATTATGTGAGGTGGACGAATTGAAACCTCTCGATTGGATAATAGTCGGTTTTTACTTCCTTTTTATGGTCGCAATCGGGCTTTATTTTGTCAGGCGGGCGAGCCGGAGTGTGGCTGATTATTTCGTTTCGGGACGGAATTTGCCGTGGTGGATCATCGCTCTTTCAGCTGTCGCAACTTATTCGGATGCCGGGATCGCACCTGCCGTAACAATGTTGACATTTCAAGGCGGTCTGCTTGGCAACGCCGTCTGGTGGATTCCTTACGTTATCTGGATGCCGCTCGGTGCTGTTCTCTGGTCAAAATACTGGCGAAGGCTCGGCACGGTTACTTCCGCCGAACTTTTGAACATTCGTTACGGCGGACGCTTCGCAAGCGCGTATCGCGGAGTTTACGCGATATTCATGACCGTTTTTATCGTTCTTTTGATGGGGTATGTTTCGGGTTGGCTCGGGGTTGCGCTCGGTCCTATTTTGGGTTGGGAACCGATGCAGCTCATTTTGCTTTCTGCGCTTGTCGCCGCCGTTTATACAACCATATCGGGACTCTATGGTGTGGCTTATACGGATGCCTATCAATTCGGAATCTTTTTGGTTGGCAATATCATTCTGGTTCCGATTGTTTTGTCGGCGGTCGGCGGAATGGAGCAGGTTTATCAAATGATCGAAACAACCCGCGGAGCGGAAGGCGCAGAATCATTTTTTGAGGTTTTGCCACCCGTTAAAGGATTGGACGTTTTGACGATCTTTGCTTTCGCGGTTCAGGGACTGTTCTTCGCGGCATCGCCGACCGGTGGAGAAGGTTTTACGGCACAACGTTTTATGGCGGCACGAAACGAATTTCACGCACAGGTCGGACAGCTTTTCAATGCGGTTTTGACATTGGTTTTGCGAGTCGTGCCTTTTCTGTTTTTAGGCTTGATTGCCGCCGCTCTCTACACACCAGGAAGCGTTGCTGAGCCGGGCGAGATCTGGGGGCGCCTTGTAAATTCCTACGCACCGACCGGACTTTTGGGGTTATTGGTTGCAGGGATTTTTGCCGCTTATATGTCAACCATCAGCACGGAGATGAACTGGGGAGCGTCCTATATAGTTAACGATTTTTACAAACCGTTTATCCGGCAGAACGAAAGTGAAAAACACTACGTTCTGGTCGGAAGAATAGGGTCACTTGTAATTTTCGCGGCCTCGCTCCTGGTCACATATTACTTTGTACATGGGATGCGTTCGTGGTTTCTGTTTATAAATTCGGTGGTTTTTGCCTTTATCCTGCCATTATCCTGGCTCAGATTTTTCTGGTGGCGGCTCAATATCTATGGCGAAGCTGCCGCTTTGATTATCGGTCTACCTTTAAGCTACATCATTTGGTTTCCACTCGGGTTTTCCGATGAACAGGCGCATCCGTTTTGGCAGGGATTTCTGCTCTTGTTCGGTTTGGGCTCAGCCGTGATTATTCTTGTTACGCTCCTGACACCGCCCGAAAGCATCAAAACATTAAAAGAATTTTACAGACGCTGTCGCCCGCCCGGATTTTGGGGTCCGGTCGTAAAAGACTTTGAACCCGAAATGCGCGTCAAAATTCGCAAAGAAACAATGATTGATCTGATTGATTGCGGATTGGGAATTGCCTTTTGCACTTCGGCGATTTTAGCCGTCGTCAGCCCGCTCGGAAAACATTGGAATATTTTTATCATCGCTTTGTTAGCAGGCGTTTTGAGCGGAGGACTGTTTATCTTTCGTTGGTCGAAACGCGGCGTTTTCCGCTCACTCAGATCGGTGCAAAAAGATGAGGAAGATTTAAAAGTTGCCGAAGGAGAGGTTTAAAGATTCGCAATTTATTAAAAAATTTAGTTATGAAATTTGTTACTACACAATTGATCCGAATTTGCTCCATTTTATTTGTTGTAATAGCAATTACAAATATTTCCGCACAGCAAAATCCGAAACGTGAAGTTCACGCCCTTTGGGCAAGTCCTTTTTATGCCGGAAAAACGGTCGAGTCTGTCCGTGAATTCGTCGCAAAGTGCAAAAAAGCACATATTGATGTAATTGTAATGGACGTTAAAGGCAGTCGCGGACAGATTTACTGGAAAAGCAAGCGCTTTCCGCAGGCAATTGCCAAAGGATATGAAAATTTTGATTTCCTCGAACATCTCGTGCGAGAAGCCCACGCCGCCGGGATAAGGGTTGATGCGTGGCTGGTTGATTATCTCGAAGGAGCAAAAGGAGCGGCATTTCGTGAACATCCCGAATGGGCACAGCTTAACCCGGACGGCAAAACAACTTTGTCGGAAAAACTTGGAAAAACCCGCCAGTATCCATACGTCTGGATGTGTCCGGCACGCCGTCCAGGTTATACGGATCAATGGCTGATCCCGATGTATGAAGAAATTGTCAGAAACTACGATGTTGACAGCGTTCATCACGATTACGTCCGCTATCCCGGCGATGTTGCTCCCGACAGTTACTGTTTTTGCGATTACTGCCTCAATGATATTCCGCGTTACGCGATGCTTAAATACGAAACACGTCCCGACGAGCGTTACCGAGTAAAACCGAATCAACCGCGGATTGAAGCCAATTGGTGGAGCGATCCGACAATGCTTCCCGCCGACTGGGATAAACGAGATCGGCGAGAAAAGGCTGATTTTCTCTTAAACGGACGCACTATTCCTGGCGGTCCCAACGATATGCGTTATTTCTTTTACGATTATCGCTCGCATCAGATCGAAAGCTTCGTCCGCGAAACATCTCAAAGAGTAAAGAAAATAAAACCAAAAATGGAAGTTTCGGCGGCGGTTTTCAAAAACCCGATCTTAAGCGGGCGTTTTTTGGGACAGCGTTGGGATCAGTGGAATGATTGGATAGATGTCTATATGCCGATGACTTATCGCAGTCATTTTGCGGGCGATTTTGAAGCTTATCTCAATCATTTGACTGAAACCACTCAAAGACAACTCAAATGGATCAGACACAAAAAACCGCTTTATGCCGGGATAGCTTCAACCTATTTATACAGGGAAGAGTTCCGGCCGTTTGATGAGATGACAGCCGCTATTGAAGAACTAAAAGTTTTGCCCGAATCGGATAACCAGGGACGTGCCGAAAAGTTGCGGTCAATAAAAACTGCTTTTGAAGCTTTGCGTGTAAGATTGGCAAAATTTTCACCTCCAACTGAAAAAGAAATCGCTACGCACGTAAATGTGGTCTGTGCGAATAACGGGCGTGATGCGACGCCGGAAATGCTCGATACACTTGCCAAAAAAATCACGGCTTTACGAAGGGACACACCGCCCGGATTTTTGCCGCGTGAAAAACTAAAACGAGCTATCGAAGCGGCACGCAAGGCAAACCCGAACGGTATCGCAATCTTTGCGGATGGGAATCTGACACGGGAAAAACTCTGGGGTGTTTTGGAAAAGGAGTTTGAGGATTAACGCCTTTAAGGGAGAAGAAGAATTAAATTATGCATTTCAGAAAGCTCTTAGAAATCGACAAAGCCTCGATTCGAAAATGTGTATTTGTGTCGTTCCTTATTTTCGTTTTTGGAGTATTTCAAACACCGCTGTTTTCTCAACCTCTTACCGAGACATTTGTCCTGCGTGAAGATTTTCAAGGCGAGAGCCTCGGACGGTTTGCCAGCTATCCGCCTGCTCAGGATATTGGTTACGAACCTTCGCTTTTGCCGACAGATAGTTTTCAAGCCCCCGGCGGACGGGCTTTGATGCGTGTGATAAAACCGAATCGGGACGGCAAAATGCGGTTCGGGTTTATCCGGCAGACATTTCTGCTGACAAAAGAAAGCGCAAAACTTTCGTTCTCCTATTTTCTCAATCATTCTGACGTCGATGACAAAATTGAAATCGGTATAGCCGGAAGGGACGGTTGCCGATACACCAAACAAATCCCCGCGAAATCCGGCGGATGGATGAAAGAGGAAGTCTCGCCTACCGAGTTTCGTTGCAACGGAGATAAAGCGCTAAGAAGCGGAGTAGGTGTCGAAGCGTTTTATGTTGTCGCCGATTTAAAACGAACCGATGCTGATATTACCTATCGTTTTCTTATTGACGAAATAAATTTTGAGGCGAGCCGGGCGGCAAATTTTGAAATTCAAACTCCCGAAACCGTTCGTATCGAATCCCAAAACGCCTGGGTAAGTAACAAAAATTTTGCGGCGGGCGAAACGCTTTCGCTCAAGGCTTCAAATCCAGCCAAACTTAAAAATGTTACTTGGTCAATTGAAAACCAGAACGGCAGATCGGTTGCAACCGCGACGCTTTTTGATGACGGAACACACGGCGATGAGCAAGAAGGCGATGGTGTTTGGACAAATAATTCGGTTTACACTTTTAAACAAAACGATCCGACCGGCATCTGGAAAATCAGACTCCATGGTACGACAAACGACGGCAAAAAATTAATAACAAATGTGTGTTTTATTCGCCGCACGGCACCGCATTCGAATCATCCGCGTCTCTATTTTAATGACAAAGAAAAGTCCGCTCTTATTGCCCGCACGAAAAATCCGAAAATTTCGAAGGTCTGGGAAAAAATCCAAAAAAATGCCAAAACATATCGGGAATCGGGCGACCTTTCGCACGGCGGAGAGACTTTTGAATTGCTTGATAAGAAATATCTATTGCCGTCGCTTCGCGGCTATTTCGGGGCGATGAATCAGGCGCGTTTTCGCATCGAATACAATTCATTGGTTGCCTATCTAAATGGCGACGCAGAAGCCCTGAAAGCGGCGAAAGAAGCACTTTTGAAGGTTTCAAACTGGAGCCGCTGGGAGCCGCCCTGGTTTACTTCACATGGTCAGCACACATATTATCCGGCGGGCCTCCTGGCGGTGCAGGTCGCTATCGGTTACGACTTGCTTTACGACGACCTGACCGAAAACGAGCGCTCGAAAATCCGAAATGCCTTGATCGAGAAACAGATCGTTCCAACCTATAAAGAATATGTTCTCGACAATCGCCTGATGGCGAATACGAGCAACTGGATCGGTCATACGGTCGGCGGAGCTTTGGTTGCGGCGGCGGCGATTGCCGATGATATCAAAGCGGAGGAAGCGGATGGAAAGTTCAACATCTATTTGGGCGGCTTATTGCTCAAAATGGAACGACACATAGCAGCAAGCTATCTTCCCGACGGAAGCTACGGCGAAGGCATCAGCTATAAGGAATTCGATTTGGAAACGACCGCACCGGCATTTATCGCCTTAAAACGCATTTTCGGAATTGATTACTGGAAAAACACGCACGTTGAGAAATCGCTCTCGTATTCAATTTATGTTTTAACGAATCCCATAAAGGCAAGTCCCGATATGGGTGACACGCATCCGCCGAAAGCACGCACGATTGCACCTTTAGTACGGCAAACAAAAGATCCTCTGCACCGTTGGTTTTACGAACGGTTTGAACATAATTCGATGGTTGATTTTCTATTCTTTGATGACACAGTTCAGCCAAAACCACCTCAGTTACCGACATCAAAAATCTTTTGGGATAAAGGCAATGCTGTTTTTCGCACGGGTTGGAAAAAGGACGATCTCGTTTTTCTTTACCGTGCGGGTGCAAATTTCAATCACAACCATGCCGATCAAGGAGCCTTTTTGTTGACCGCATTCGGCGAACCCTTGATAACCGAAGCCGGCTGGTCCGATTATTACAAAGATCCGTATTATACGACTTTTTTCACGCAAGCCGCAGGTCACAACACGGTGCTGGTTGATGGCAATCCCGAAAGCCAGATTTTGCCGGACACGCCTCAATTTAAAGCCCTCGATGATTATCCGAGAATAACGGATGCAATAACGAGCGAGTTTTACGACACGGTCGGAAGTGATCTAACAAGCGCTTATCAAAATCGCCTGAGGCGTTACACGCGACGCATTGTTTTTGTAAAGCCGCATTACTTTGTGGTTTTCGACGATTTAGAAACGGATGGAAAACCTGCGCAATTTGATTTTTTACTCCACCTGCCGAACCGAGCAGGGATTAGAACAGAAAATTTAACGGCGACCTACAAGGGGGAAAAGGCGTCGCTCGCCGTGCGTTTGTTTTCCCCGGGTACGGCAAAACTGAGTGTCGGAAACGGGCGTATCCCGTATCATATTTTTTCGGCGCGAACGCCTGCCGAAACCCCTCCGCAGCCCGCCTATCTCGACTTTAGAACCGCGAAATCGTTGAGCAAAGCACAATTTTTGACCGCACTTGTTACCGCAAAGACTGAAAATACCGTTCGCAACCTTATCGGGCAAATGTCGGGATTGAACGGCGAAAACTTCAAAGGAATCCGAGTTAAACGAGGAGGTAAAACTGATTCGGTGGTTTTTCGCACCAGGGCCGGTGATCAAACCATTCGGCAGGGCTATTGGTCAGCTGACGCCTCGGTTTTAGTAATTACGGAAAGCGCCGACAATCTGGAACTGTTTGCCATTCAGAACTCCCGTTTTCTGCGTCGCAGAAATCAAAATCTGTTTTCAAGCGATTCGCCGACAAACGTTGCGGTCAATTTTAACTCACGCGGAATTGAGGCGGTTTGCAGTGCTCACAAAAAGACAAAGATCAATCTGTTCACCGGTAGGAATCCGGCTCGAGTTTTGTTTAACGGTAGAGAATTAAAACCCGGGGAATTTAATTTTGATAATACGGACAATACGCTTTTGCTGGCGATTCCGGCGGGACAACACAACCTAAAAATTACGTTTGAAGAAAAATGAGGTAAAAGCCATGAAAATGTTACTGACGATGATTTCTCTTTTCACGATTTGTTTAATTTCACAGAACGCCTTAGCGGCACAAACAAAATCACCAACCAAGTACAAGGGTTTTTTGGGGACTTATCATCCGTTTAATGGAACGGCTTATGGAGGCGACGGGTGGAAAGAAGGCGAGTTACTGCAAAATGCCTTCGCATTTGGTGAAAATTCATTTATATCTCAGTTAGCACATGGCGGATACAACTTTGCCAAACACGTAAACAACAATTGCGAAACGTGGGATGTCAATAAGATTTACGGGATCGTCCGTCCGCCGTCTGAAGCCGGAGCAGTCAAACAGGCGAGCGATACTGACTTGCTAAAGCCTTTTCGTTATTTTCCGGGAATGGTTCAGGGTGCGAGTCGCTTTTCTAAGCTTTCAAGACAGTGTCCGCAGATAGCCGGTCTGATCATTGATGACATTTACAACAATTATCCAAAATTTGTCCGGGCGAGACACCTTGAAGATATCAGGGACGCTTTACGGGGCAAGATCGTGGGGAAACAAGGCGAGGTAGATCACACTTCTCCCGAAACCACATCGCATCTGAAGCTTTTTGTCGTTGTTTATGAACACGAACTCTTCCGTGTTGATGATGAGATTCTCAAGTATGTCGACGGCGTAAATTTTTGGGTTTGGAAGCAAACCGAGCATCACAAACTGCTTGATGAATATCTGGGAATAATAAATAAGACATATCCCGGCAAGGAAATAATCTCGGGTGTATACGTTTTTAACGGCGGGCAGACACCGACCGCCAAAAGCGTTCAATACCTGATTAAGCGAAACACCGAGTTATATGCAGAAGGAAAAATCAACGGCTTATTGATGTTTTCTCCGATTTGGATGGGTCGCGAAAAGATGACCCGTAAGCGATGGAATGAGCTCGCTTTGCCGAAAACCTTAAATAGTGTTTACTACCCATTTTTGGGTTCGGGAAGCGGCCGGGTTGTTGACGGCGAGAGCGGAAAACCGATCTCAAAGGCTCTGGTTACGGTGTTTAGAAAAGCCGGAAATAAAAGGCTTCTGGTTTCAAGAAAACTTACCGACGAAGACGGCAGATACGCATTCGGCGGCTGGGCGGGCGGGAAAAATTATCCCGAGACAGTTTTTGAAATCAAGGCGGATAAAAATTCATCTTCTGAAATAGTAAATGTCAGGCTTCGGGCTGGTAAAAAAGTGCAATTTAAAGATATGCGCCTGAAGAAATGAAGATGGACAGAAACACAAAAGGAATAAGAAAGCTATGAAAAAGGTACTGACGATAGTTTCGGTTTTAGTAATGTGCACTTTTTTCCAAATTGTCTTGGTCGCTCAAACAAAACAACCGATCAAATTCAAAGGTTTTTTAGGCACTTATCACCCGTTTAAAGGAACGGCTTACGGGGGGAACGGCTGGAAGGAAGGCGAGTTGATTCAAAAGGCGTTTGCTTATGGGGAAAATGCAGTCATTTCTCAAGCCCACTATTACGGATACAAGTTTGCCGAAAATATTGATAATAATTGTCACAAATGGGACATCAATAAACTTTACGGGGTTTTGCGTCCACCCGCCGAAAAAGGTGTGGTTAATCAACCTAAAGATACGAAAATTCTGGAACCATTTCGGATCGAACCAGGGATGATACAGGGGGCGAAGCGTTTTTCGGAACTTTCAAAATCCTGCCCACAGATTACAGGACTAATTATCGATGATTTTTTTTACGATTACCCAAAAAAGATTACAGACGAGGATTTTCGCGACATAAAGGATGCGCTACTTGGCAAAGATGTTGACGGTAACGGAAATGTTAATCATTCTTCGAAAGCAACGACCCCGCGTTTAAAACTCTACACCGTTCTTTATACACATCATCTTGAGAATCTGGATCGTGTCAAGAAAGAGACATTGGCACTTTTCGATGGTTTTAGCTATTGGATGACCAGACAGAATGAAAACTATCTTCAATGGGACTGTATTCTTGATTCGCTGAGGAAAAAATATCCCGATAAAGACATCATTGCAGGCGTTTACCTTTTTAAGGGCAGGAACCGTACGTTCAGACCAAACACAGTACATCACGTAATAAATCGTGCCATTGATCTATATACGAAAGGACGTGTGAATGGTTTGCTGATGTTTGGGGCTATATGGATGTCGCGTGAAAAAATTGACCGGAAACGCTGGGCAGAGCTCGACTTGCCGAGGTTTTTAAACCGCGTCTATTACCGTCATTTGGGTGTCGGGGCAGGAAGAGTAATCGACAAAAAAACAAAGCAACCAATAAAAAATGCACTTGTAACAGTGGTTAGAAAAATCGGAAATAAGAGGCTTGCGGTTTCGCGGAAATATACAGATGGCGAAGGAAGATACGCTTTCGGCGGTTGGGCCGGCGGTGGAAATTTCCCGGATACAAGGTTTGAAATCACCGCCAAGAAAAACTCATTCTCGAAAGTCTTAAAAACTCGACTTCGTGCGCGTGAAACTGTCGAATTTAAGGATATAGACTTAAGGCAATGAAACTAAACGGCTTTGTTTTCCCCTTAGATGAATGAATTCTTGTGGAAATTATTTTGGCAATTGACGGTGGCGGAAGCTGGACTAGATGTGTGGCGTTCGACGAGCCCGGGAATATCTTAGGTGAGGGAAGTGCCGGTGCGTCAAATCATCTGCTTGTTGAAAAAGAAATTGTAAAAAAATCTTTTATAGATGTGATTTGCGCAGCTTTAGAGCACAGCAGTTTGCAGAAAAAAGATATTTCCTGCTTGTCCGCAGGTTTGGCGGGAGTTGATTTTGACGGAAGCGGAGCAGATGACATAGAAGATATATTCCGCGAAATCGGTTTTGAAAATACGCTGATCAACGGCGATATGGTTATCGCTCACGCCGGTGCATTGGCAGGCGAAAGCGGTATTTTGGCTCTTGCCGGAACGGGTTCATCGATTCTTGGCATCGGAACGGACGGCGAACGTGTCAAGGTCGGCGGCTGGGGACCGGTTTACGGCGATGAAGGAAGTGCCTACTTTATAGGGCAAGCGGCTTTACGGGCGGCAGCGAGAGATTTTGACGGACGCGGGAATAAAACCATTCTGACAAAGGCAATGCTTGAACAACTCGGCTTAAACAGTTTTAGCGAAACCCCCGATCTAGTTTACACAAGGTCTTTGCCTCCGCGCGAAATAGCATCCTTGAGTCGCTTGGTGAATGACGTAGCTGAGGATGGAGACGGTATAGCGCTCGAAATTCTGACACAAGCGGGAAGAGATTTGGCAGAAGGCGTGGCATCGACGTTAAGAAGGCTAAAAATGAACGATGAAAACGTTTTAGTTTCTTATCAAGGATCGGTGCTGAAAAAGTGTTCGTTTGTTCGGAAAAGTTTCGCGGAAGAATTAGCGCGATTTGAACCCACAGCGGAAGTCATTCCGCCGAAATACGAACCCGTTATCGGTGCGTATCTTTTAGGTAGGAAAACGCTCGGGTTAGAACATAACGAAAGAGTTTTCAATAGTTTAGCCGAACAGATTAAGGGAAAATCAGATGGCGATTGATGAATACATTTCGGGTTTAAAAAAAATTCTTGAACGCATCGGAACGGAGCAGACGGAAAATATAGAAGGTGCCGGAAGATTGGTCGCGGAAGTGATCTTGAACGAGGGAATTATCCACACATTCGGCACGGGACATTCGCACATTATTGCCGAAGAAGCGTTTTTTCGGGCTGGCGGAATCGCCGCCGTTAATCCGATTCTGGATGAACGTTTGATTTTTTTTAAAGGAGCATTAGAAAGCACCCGAGCCGAACGCGAAAGTGGTTTGGCTTTGGAGTTGATTAAAAAAGAAGATGTTCGTGCGGAAGATGCTTCGATCATCATCTCGAATTCGGGACGCAATGCCGCACCTGTGGAGATGGCTCTGGAAATGAAAAAACGCGGTGTGAAGATAATTGCAATCACAAACGTAGAGCAATCGCGTGATTCAAAACCGCGGCACACATCGGGCAAAAAACTTTTTGAAATTGCCGATATTTCGATTGATAACTGTGTGCCGGAGGGCGACGCACTCGTTGCAATTGATGGTCTAGCTTCACGAACGGGGGCATCTTCAACCGTTGGCGGTTCAGCAATCATTCATTCGATTGTAATTGAAGCTCTAAACGAATTGATTCAAAAAGGTGTTAAGCCGTCCGTTTTGCCAAGTGCGAATCTGGAGGGCACGACCATCGACAATTTGCGTGAAGTTTTAAGCCGTTATCAAAACCGCATAAAGTTTTTGGATTTGGAAACCGAATTTGATGAATGACGGGATTCTAGAAGTTATCGCCTGCACCTTGGAAGATGCAATCGAAGCGGAACTAGGCGGGGCAAATCGGCTCGAAGTTGTCAGCCGCTTTGATTTGGGAGGACTGACGCCTTCGGTTGAATTGGTCGCTGAAATCAGGGCAAGAGTCTCAATTCCTTTGCGTGTGATGCTCAGGGAGAGCGAAAGTTATCGGCTTTCGGATCCGAAGGAAATCGAAAAACTTTGCGCAAAGGCCGGAGAACTTGATGAACTTGGAGTTGATGGTTTGGTTCTCGGTTTTCTGGTGAACGGCGGGATTGATCGGGAATTGGTAAAACGAATTCTGGCAAATGCCCCAAACTTAAAGGCGACATTTCATCACGCCTTTGAAGAAACAAACGACAAATTTACCGCCGTAGAAAAGTTAAAAGCCATTCCGCAGATCGACAGAGTTTTAACGCATTGCGGGAGCGGGAAATGGTTGGAAAAATGCCGGCTTCTTGAAGAATACAGGCGGGCGGCAAACCCTCAGATCAAGATTCTGGCGGGTGGTGCCGTTAATGCCTCGGTAATTCGTTTGTTGCGGAAAAGAACAGC
The DNA here is from genome assembly GCA_965216195.1 of Aridibacter sp. Classification (GTDB taxonomy): domain Bacteria; phylum Acidobacteriota; class Blastocatellia; order Pyrinomonadales; family Pyrinomonadaceae; genus Aridibacter. The sequence goes on from OZ244151.1 coordinate 2,926,128, forward strand.
GGTAAATGAATTTCATGTCGGAACCGCGGCTCGGGAGTTTGGAGTTGTAAAAAAAAAGCGGGTGGCAAAACTCGTCGAAGCTATCGATGGGGATTAGCGGCATAGATCTTCCGATCAAAAAACGATGATCGACATAAAACACGAAGCAATAAATTTGCAGGAAACTTTAGCGGGTTTGCGGCAAAAAATTCACGCCCACCCGGAATACGGTTTCTGCGAACACAACACAACGGATTTGATCGCCGAAACACTCGAAAACCTATGTGCGGATGTAAATACGGGTATTGCCAAAACAGGCGTTGTCGCGGAAATCGGTGAAGGCTTGCCCGTGGTCGCCATCCGTGCGGATATGGACGCTTTGCCGATTCAGGAAAAAACGGGTTTGCCGTTTGCTTCAAAAGTTCCCGATATGATGCATGCCTGCGGACACGATGCCCACGTCGCCTGTGCTTTGGGAGCGGCGATGCTTCTTGCTAAAAGAGATTTAAAAGGCAGAATCAGATTTCTTTTTCAGCCTTCTGAAGAGCAAAAGGATGCGGACGGTAAAAGCGGTGCGATGCGACTTTTAGAGGAAGATGCATTCGAAGATGTTTCGGCGGTAATCGCACTTCACACACGGGGTTTACCCGTCGGCTCGATCGGTATTACGAAAGGAGCGGCACTTGCCGCCAACGACACATTTAAAATAGTTATCCGCGGACGAGCAGCACACGGTGCTCATCCCGAAGACGGAATTGACGCGATTGCCATTGCCGCGCAGATTTACAACGCTCTTCAGCAGATAGTTTCGCGTCGGCTGCCAGCTGCACAGCCTGTGGTAATCAGTGTTACGACGATTAACGGCGGGATAAAAGAAAATGTGATTGCCGAGCAGGTAGAACTCGGCGGCACGATTCGCTCAACGGGCGGTAAAGCAAGAGAAAAACTGCTTGAGGAAATGGAAAAAGCTTTGGATGTCGGACGCACGCTCGGAGCAGGGTGCGAACTGGAAATTCTGGAGGGTTATCCCGTAACGGTGAATGATTCATTTATTACCGAAGCCATTCGAAAAACGGCGACGGAACTTCTCGGCAAAAAAAATGTGATCGAGATGCCGTTTGATACTTGGGCGGAAGATTTCGGCTATTTAACCGAATGTGTGCCGGGAGCAATGTTCTGGCTTGGTGTAACAAGCGAGCGCGTACCGAATCCGGTCTGGCACAGTGCGGAATTTGATTTAGACGAAGACGCCCTGCCGGTCGGAGCGATGATTTTAGCGGCGACGGCACAGCATCTGCTCGAAGAGATTTGATGAAATGAACAGAAGAAAATTTTTAAGCACATCGGCGATAACGGCAACGACGCTTGCCGCTACATCTCCTTCCGTCTTGGGTCAAACAAAACATAATAAATCCGATTCAAAGCAACCAACAAAACTCGTGGGAATGACTCTGACCGAACTGCGTGATGAGTATCGCTGTCACCTTTTCAAGGACTTTCTGCCGTTTATGGAAAAGTATGTCATTGACCATAAACTCGGCGGTTTTATGTGTTTTACCGATTACACCGGCGAACGCGAAAACAATAATAAACTAAGCTGGTTTGAGGGACGCGGGACGTGGGTTTACACGTTTCTTTACAACAATCTGAAAAAAGAAAAGAAATACCTTGACATTGCAAAAAAATCGGTTGAATTTACTTTAAAAATCAAACCGAAGGGCAAAGATGAACTCTGGGCAGCAATGCTGACACGCGAGGGAAAGCCTCTGACGGATGCCGACGGCGGGATTTACGGCGATCTTTTTATCGCTGAAGGATTCGCTGAATATTCAAAAGCGACCGGAAGAAGCGAATATTGGGATTTGGCAAAGGAAATTGTCTTAAAATGCGTACGGCTATATGACCGTGAAGATTACCGCCCGACAATCGGTCAGACATATCTCGGCAAAGATGCAAAGCCTTTTCCCGGCGCAAGAATTCAAGGCGTCTGGATGGTGTTGATTCGCATCACAACGCAGATGCTGGAAATGCGAACTGATTCGGAACTCGAAAAAATCGGAAGGCGTTCGGTTGATGCCGTTTTGAATTATCATTTTAATCCGGAATTCCGCTTAAATAACGAACTTCTCAATCACGATCTTTCGCGTCCCAAAAATGAATACGCACAACTTGTCTATACCGGACACGGGATCGAAACGCTCTGGATGATGCTTTTTGAGGCGGATAGGCGTAAAGACAAAGAATTGTTTGAAACTTCTGCCGAAAGATTTCGCCGTCATGTCAAAGTCGCGTGGGACGACGTTTACGGCGGAGTATTTCGGAATCTTATGAATGTCAACGAAAACCTATGGACGCTTGATAAAGTCCTTTGGGAACAGGAAGAAGTTTTAATCGGAAGTCTTTATATTTTTGAAAAAACAGGTGCGGAATGGGCGGCTGAGATGTTCAGTCAAATGTATGAATACGTCATAAAAACTTTTCTACTAAAAAAATATGGCTCACCTATCTGGATGTATGCGGGCAACCGAAAAGTCGAATTCGAGGAGTTCAAAACACGTCCGAGGCGAATCGGCAATTATCATCATCCACGTCATCTTATGCTGAATCTTTTGAGTCTTGAACGAATGATAGAACGCGGCGACAAGGATTCGGGATTGTTTTCATAAGTTAGCGTCGGTTGGAGATAGGGTTAGCTTTTTAGCCAATGAAATCAGCGATACATTTGTAGTCATAACGTAGTAATCGGAATGGTTTGAGGAGGGATTGATCTATCGTGATATCGCTCATCCGATACTGCCTACGCTCGCAAACCCACTACGGCCTTACCGGCACAGCTGCTCCAAAACGATAATCCGCGGCGCCAGTAAATGCCCCACTCCTGATGAGAATAGTATTTGCATCGCCCTCCTGAGCGTTGAATGTCATGCCCCATCGAACGCAGCCCTTTAACCATATTTGAATATTTCGGATTGTCCGCTCCCGTAAACCTGACGTGCTCGGCTGGTTGCATCACGCGATGGATCCAGATTCCCTTGGGCTGACGCAGAGCCGAAAAAACCAACTAATAATCCAACCAACAATAGAAAACCTTTCGCAACTCTTTGAAAACCTGATTTCATAGACACCTCTTAAAAAAAGCCTATATTTTGAAATACGCTCGTTTGAAGCTATTCTAATAGGACTTCAACAAACAATCTATTCTTCGAGTAACTATGTCTTTATTCCCTAAACGCATTTCTCGGACGCACGACAATGTATTTGTCCGTCTATTCCTTTTTATTTTCTGTTTTCTCAGTCTTCTGCCGTTCCAATATTTCGCGCAAACAAGCGGCAAACGGCCGCTTAGCCCTCGTGATTTTGATTCCTGGAAAAGCTTCCGGGGAACTCAGATTTCGCGAAACGGAAAATTTGTAGCCTATGTCGCGCACCCGCAGGATGGAGACGGAGAGCTGATCGTCCGAAACGTCGAAAGCGGAAACGAATGGCGGCATCCGCGAGGCTATCGTCCGGCTGTGCCAAGGCCAAATTTTTTTGACCCGGCGACCGTTCGTGCCTTTAGGGCCCAGGGAAGACTGCTCCAACCGGTTTTTTCGGCAGATTCGAAGTTTCTGTTTTTTACGATCGAGCCGACTCGCGCGAAATTGCGAAAGGCCAAAAGAGCCAAAAAGAAACCCGAAGACTTTCCAAAAAGATCACTAGGCATAATGGATCTCGCAACCGGTCGGGTGACGAAAATCGAACGGGTTAAAAGCTTTCGCACACCGGAAGATGGTTATGGTTTTATTGCCTATCTAAAGGAACCAGTAACGGAAACAAAAAAGGCCGAAACAAGAGCTAAGCCGCCTGCCAAGAAAGGTAAAAAGAAAGAGAAATTTGGAAGCGAGATGGTACTGAGGCGACTCGCGGATGGAAGCGAGCGCTCGTTTTCCGACGTACTTACATACAGTTTCAGCAAAGATGCGAAGTCTCTTGTTTACGCGGTTTCTTCAAAACAAGAGGAAACAAATGGAGCCTATATAGTAAACCCCGCATCCGATGCTCCCCCGATTGCGCTTCTCAAAGGCCCGGGAAAGTATTCAAGATTTACCTGGGACGAAAAACAAACCCAACTGGCGTTTATCAGCAATAGAGATGACGCCGCGGCAAAAAAACCAAAGTATAAGGTCTATCTCTGGCTCCGTTCTGAAACATCGGCGAAGGAAATAGTTTCAACCGCAACTCCGGGTTTCAGACAAGAGTTTATAGTCAGCGATAAGGGAGGTCTCGGATTTTCCTACGACGGCAGCCGGCTCTTTTTGAGCAACGCTCCGATCCCTGACCCCGAGCCGGAGCCAAATGCCGACGTACTCGATGAAGAAAAGGTAAAAATGGATCTTTGGCATTGGAAAGACGACTACATACAGCCGATGCAGAAGTTGAGAGCGATCTCCGAACGGAATCGCACTTACCTGGGAGTTTGGCACATTAAAGAGAAAAAGTTTGTCCAGCTCGCTGACAGTACTATGCTCAATGTCAGTCCAAGTGCAAACGGTCTTTACGCGCTTGGAACCGATGACCGCGCTTACCGGCGTTTGCAAAACTTTGATACCGGATATTCTGACTACTATCTGGTAAACACGTTGACAGGCGGGCGCAAACTCCTGAAGAAAAAACTCCAATTTGGCATGCGTTGGTCACCAAACGGAAAATACACTATTTTTTACGACGGCAAGGACTGGCACTCGATCTCAATACCGGATGGGAAAGTAACAAACCTGACAAGTGGGCTGAGCGTCATGTTTTCCCGCGAGGATGACGACAGACCGCGAACTCCTCCCTCCTATGGCGTAACCGGATGGACTCAAGACGACAAACACATATTGATCAACGACCGTTTTGACATCTGGCGAGTCGCCCCAAATGGACGAGGCGCAAAGATGTTGACGAGAGGGATCGGAAGGCGCGGGAAAATAAATTTCCGATATGTGCGGCTCGATCCTGACGAACGCTTTATCAAACCCGGTCAAAAGCTTTTGCTAAGAACTCACAATGAAGAAACGCGTGAAGCCGGTTTTTATGAAATGAAACTTGGCTCTCCGCCAAAGAAGCTGCTGACGGATTCGAAGTTTTTTTCCAGCCCGTCAAAGGCTAAGGACGCTGATGTTTTGATGTTTACCGCATCGAGATTTGATATGTTTCCGGATATTTGGGTGACCTCGGACGATTTCAAAAATGCCAGGAGGATTAGCAACGGAGATGCGCAGCGCGCTTTGTTTAACTGGGGGAAAGCGGAGTTGGTTCGCTTTAAAAATACGGACGGCGTACCGCTTCAAGGAATCCTGATCAAGCCGGATAATTTTGACCCAAAGAAAAAGTATCCGATGCTTGTATATCTCTACGAAAGGCTGTCGCAAAACCTCCATCGCTTCAGAAATCCGGGACCAGGAACATCGATAAACTTTAGTCAATATGTAAGCAACGGTTATCTGATCTTTATGCCGGATATCGTTTACAAGACCGGCTATCCGGGCCGCAGCGCTCTGAATTGTGTACTTCCGGGTGTTGATTCCATCGTCCAAAAAGGATTTGTAGATGAAAAGGCAATCGGTATCCAGGGACATAGTTGGGGCGGTTATCAAATCGCCTACATGGTTACCAAGACCAATCGTTTTCGGGCCGCAGCGCCTGGAGCTGTTGTATCAAACATGACCAGCGCTTACGGCGGAATACGTTGGGGCTCCGGGCGTCCCCGGCAGTTTCAATACGAACGCACCCAGAGCCGGATCGGGGATACTTTGTGGAACGCCACCGACAAATATCTTGAGAATTCTCCTCTGTTTTCAGTGCCAAATGTAAATACACCGATCATGATGATCCACAACGACCAAGACGGTGCGGTTCCCTGGTATCAGGGGATTGAATTCTATCTGGCGTTGAGGAGGTTAAACAAAGAAGTCTATATGTTTAACTATAACGGAGAATTTCACGGTTTGCGTAAACGCCACAATCAAAAGGATTATTCGCGGCGTATGAAAGAATTTTTTGATCACTTTCTTAAGGGCAAGCCGGCTCCCGCCTGGATGAAAAAGGGCATTCGTTATATCGAGCGCGACAAGGAGAAAAGGAAGTATCAGCGTTCGGGCGGGGTGAAACCAAAAAGGTAGCGAGTAATTCCCTTATGCAAATACGGGTTAGAAAGAGGCGAGGGTTCTATCGCCCTCGCCTCAACCAATATACAATCCGTCATTCAGTCTTCAAGACTCACGACCAGCGGTTCGAACCACAAACTTAATAGTCGCAAACGGTAAAACAACGACCAGCGGAGTAAACAACACAAATAGCAGGTGCTCCCAAAATACGTTTCCCTGCTTGTAGGCCCCGTTTACCAAGGGGATTCCCAAAACGATCAGGTAGTATATAGCGAGCGGAATCAGGAAGCTCCCAATTTGAGACGAACGAGGAGTAGGTTTGTTTGAGCTTTTCGAGTGAACCTTTTCGCTGATTGCATACAAGAGTAACAAAAAACCGAAATAGACAACGATACCTCCCATTAGGTGGAGCTGATTGGGGTTAAATCCTCCGTTTTCAAGTGCCAGCCACTGCATTTGCAACGCTGTGGAAATTCGGACAGCATTCGCAACAATAGTTGTGAAATATGCGATCAAACCTGCGAACAATAGATATTGCCACTTAAAACCTGCAAGCCGCAGCTGCCAAAGCCTCCTGATGGTTAGCAACAAAAATGCGGTAATCAGGAAGTTTATCCCGGAGCATGACGCTGCTATTAGAAAAGTACGATCGCTTTTCAGATAACCTGAATAAGGTTCGTAACGAAACTCGGCACCGGTAGCTATTTCAACCGCAAAAGTTGTCGGTGCGAGTATCCAGCGTAGGTCGTTTACGTTTGCCTTTGAGTAATAGTATTTGACCGTCGCCGCGCAAACCAATATGACGAAAACTTGTAATAACGGTTTCAGTTTGGACTTATCCATTACCCGTCCCCCGATGCGCTAAAGAACACTCCTCAGTAAAAAGCTGATATCTGTATCGGAGAAACACAAGAACCATTAAGATAAATGCGGCGGCGAATATCCAGATAAACTCCGGTTCGCTACCGACCGCCAGGTTACTTACGCCCGCCGGAAGAGGTAGACGCTGACTTACATCTCTGGCTGAACCATCCGGATTCTTTATGATTTCGCGAATTGCGATAAACGATGTGTATTTGGTCAATAGGTTGTATTTCAGACCGAGTGATTTAATCTCCTCAATAACTTCATCGGATTCCGGCCCAAAATTGTAATCAGAAAGCTCCGAGATTTTTGACCTCGCCCATAAATAACGCAGCGCCAGGTTCGCCTCGTCTGATTTTACTTCGCTAACATTCAAATCGGTTGAATAATCACCTCGCCCGGTTTTGCCGCGTAACTCAAATGTTCCGGTTGGTTTCCCGCGCCATTTTCCAAAGACGACAATCGGCCTCTCCGCCATTAAATCGGGCTGGTGAAGTGGAAATAAATCGTATGTGTTAAAGCCGGGCGTTGTTATCTCAATATCTGTCAAAACGGGGGACTGTATATATTCTCGAAATTGGGTTGCAATCTTTTCCGCCTCTGAGGCTTCCGTTACGACAAAAGGCTCGCCAATTCCTGCTTTTGCGATTCCTTCAATAAGATAGCGATTCACCGAGGATCCAATACCGAAAGAAAACACATTGCTTTGATTCAAGTTTTCGCGGATGTATTCAAAAGCTTCTTTTTCGGCTGAAATGTAGCCATCTGTGACGACTACGATGCTTCGTGAAACACCTCTTCTTTGTTGAAGATTCATCGTTCGCTTCATTGCTTCGAGAAGTTCTGTTCCGCCAAAACCACGTTGCTGCTCAATTAAATGTATAGCTCTTGAAACGTTTTCCTGATTAGCCGGAAGCGGTGTTTCGGAAAGCGCCATCGAATCCCCGGAAAAAAGAACGACGTTAAAGAAATCCGTGGGTCGCAAACGTCCGATCAATTCCTCAAGCAATTTTTTTGAGGTGTCAAGTGGAAATCCCTCCATCGAACCCGAGACATCGATTACAAAAACATACTCCCGCGGAGGGATCACATCGTCTTCGATTCTCTCGGGCGGCTGCGCCATATATAAAAAGAAGTTTTCATCGTCTCCTTCAAAAAGGAGCAAGCCAGATTCGATCTGTTTGCCATTGAGGCGGTATCGAAGAATGAAATCGCGATTTCCGCTAAAGGGATTTGTGTCATCCGATTTCAATTCTGCGGTTGAGGCATTTACGTATCTTGGGGTTATTTTATGCGACGTGCAATTTAGCTCCTGAATCGGAACACCAGTCGAAATTCGAGCGGAAATGTGAAGTGTGCTTGTCGGATTTTCTCCCTCATTCATGTATGGAGCTTTTGATTTATCCGATAAATCGGATTTTGCTTCCGATGAATATCGCGGACCGACGACCGTCGGATAAACCATTTCATAGACGCCTTTGGTTGGAACAAGCAACTCCGTATAGCGAAGCTCGATCTCGATTTCCTCATTTGGCATTAAATTGGCCATTTTCATTGAGAAAATGTTTGGTCGCTCTTGCTCAAGCAGCGAGGCGCTCTTCCCTTCTTTTTTCGCTTTTTCGAATTCCTTTTTGGCTTGCTGACGCTCACGTATCTTCGCTGTTATGACTTCGTTTCCGATAATCATTCGCATTGAATAAACTGCGGCGCGTGTCGAAGCCGGGAAAATATAGGTTGCGTTGATCGGGGTTTTTCCTTCGTTACGATATTTTTGCGTTACCGATACGTCGGCGATCGTTCCAGAAATTGCGATTTTCACATCGGTATCTTTTAGCGGGAGTTTATCGACTCTTGGATTCCCGTCTATGTAGAAATATGGTGAGAGTGATTTGTCGAACTCGGCATCTGCCAGTGAGTAATTAGCTGCAAGGGCGATTGTGATTACTGAAAAAAGTGTTAAGCGAAAGATAGATCCTAAGGGCTTCTTGGTCATGGCATAAACTCCAGGTTTTTGAGATAGAACTAAATATGCGGATCATCATATTCAGATCGGGGCTGATGCGGAACGCACAATGCCACAGAGACAAAACGTAGTTTCCACAGTTATCTGCGGTCCGTTTGTTATTGAAGTTTCAATGAAAATCGTGTGAGGCGGGAGCAACCATAAACTCGTGAATTCCTTCGAAGTGCAAACCCTTTACCATTCTTTTGTCTTCAGCTTTTCCCTTAATAAACAAATAGCTGTTTTCAACGATCACTCTTCGATATTTTTCAAAAACTTCGGGCAAAACGAGGAAATTTGAATGCCCGGTTTCGTCTTCGAGGGTGATAAACAAAACGCCTTTTGCTGTCATAGGTTTTTGGCGGCAAATCACAGCTCCGGCGACCATTACAACCTGTCCCTTTCGCAAATTATTTGCCTCAATAGAAGAAAGCACACCTTTCTTTTTAAGCTCATTTCGAATAAACGACATTGGGTGTTTGCCGACTGTGAGTCCTGTGGTTTTGAGGTCGGTTTCGATGAGTTCGAGCGGATTCATTTTGTTTATATAAGAAGACTTTTCATGCTTTTCATTGATTAGCTCAAACAGCTCACCTTTTGGTTTTATCTCAAGATCGGCATCCCACAAGGCTTGGCGGCGGTGGGTGGTCATCTCAAAATTTAGCGCACCCGCTGTGCTAAGAGCACGAATTTCCTTTTTGTTGATTTCTTTTACGCGTGTAAGCAGATCGCCTATGTTTTTATATGCACCATTTTTACGTTCAACGGCAATCGCTTCGGCAGTGTCTTTTCTGAGGCCTTTTACATACTTCATTCCTAAACGTATAAAACTAATGCCGGCATGCGTTTCCAGAGTGCAGCGATATTCAGAAGTGTTTACATCGATGTATTTAAAATGCTGTCCGTGGCGTTGGGCGTCTTTGATTAGTGTCGCCGGGGAGTAAAAACCGAGCGGATAGTTGTTGAGCATTGAAGCGGTGAAAGCGTCAAGCCGGTGCACTTTAAGCCAAGCTGAAGCATAGGCAAGAAGCGCAAAACTTGCTGCATGAGATTCGGGAAAACCGTAGTTTGAAAATGCGTAAATACTTTCAACGATAGTATTTTGAGCGTCTTCATTTATACGGCGTTTTGTCATTCCTTCACGAAGGTCTCTTTCGATGATCTTGAGTTTTGTCTCGGCACGCTTGAAACCCATCACGCGCCTGAGTTCTTCTGCTTGTCCACCGGAAAACCCTGCTACATCCATAGCAATTTTTAGCAGTTGCTCCTGGAAAAGCGGTACTCCGAGGGTTCGTTTGAGAATCGGTTTGAGTTCTTTTTCAAGTGACGGATGGATATAGACAATCTTCTCTTTTCCTTCGCGCCGCTTTAAATATGAAGAAAGCATTTTCCCCACGATCGGCCCCGGACGTATGATCGCCACCTGTATAACGATGTCGTAAAAATCCTTCGGTTTCGAACGCGGCAAAAACGCAATCTGAGCGCGGCTTTCCACCTGAAACATCCCGACCGTATCTCCCTCCTGCAAAGTTTTGTACGTTTTCGGATCATTTGCAGGGATTGTCGCGATCTCGAGCTTTTCGCCTTTTTTTTCGAGGAGTTCGAACGTATCTCTGAGACATGCCATCATCCCGAGTCCAAGAAGATCAACTTTTACAATTCCCATCATCGCGCAATCGTCTTTATCCCACTGCACTATGTTTCGGTTTTCCATCGACGCCGGCTCAATCGGAACAGCTGCATCCAAACGGTTTAGGCTCACAACCATTCCGCCAGAGTGTTGGCCTAAATGGCGTGGGTAATTTAGTATCCGCGTAAACATCTCGATGTATTTTCGTATGCGAAAACTTTTAGCTGGATCGAGACCAGCTTCTTTAAAGCGTTCTAAGATTGGACCGGTGCTTCCCAAATGAGACACGAGCTTTGAGAGTTTTCCAAGAGTTTCTTCGTCAAACCCAAATACTTTTCCGACCTCACGCGCGGCAGATTTCGAACGATAGGAAATGACATTTGCCGTCATACCCGCACCGCGCTCCCCATATGTTTCATAAACATATTGAATCACCTGTTCGCGGTCGTCACCGCTTGGAAGATCAATGTCGATGTCGGGGTATTCGTCACGCTCTTCAGACAAGAAACGTTCGAAAAGGAGCTTTGCTTCGATCGGATCAACTGCCGTAATTCCAAGTGCATAACACACGACGCTGTTTGCCGCCGAACCGCGCCCCTGCGATAAAATGCCGCTTTTTTTTGCATACTCGGAAATATCCCACACAACCAAAAAGTAGCCTGCCAGTTTCATCCTTTTGATTAGCGCTAATTCTTTGTTGAGCTTCCTGCGCACTTCATCTGAGATTTTTCCGTAACGGTTTCTGGCTCCTGCGTAAGATCGTTTGCGTAAAAACGAATCCATCGTTTCTCCATCTGGAACTGGATAATCCGGAAAGGTGTAACCGATCTCATCCATCGAAAAATCGATCCGTGCGGCGATATCGTTTGTGATATCAATTGCCTCGGGAAAGTCCTCGAAAACGCCTCGCATCTGTTTTTCCGATTTGATGTGGCGTTCGTTGTTTTGGGATAGGAGACGCCCTGCTTCATCAATCGTGCAGTGGTTTTTTATGCACGTAAAAACGTCCAGGAGATTGCGGTCTTCCTTTTTCTCGTAATATGCGCCGTTTGAAGCGAAGTACGGAATTCCAAATTTATGAGATAAACCGACAAGTGCTTGGTTTACATACTCTTCATTTCTTAAGAAATGCCTCTGCAGCTCTACGTAGAGCCGGTCTTCAAATACATATTTGAGCCAGGCAGCCGCTTCCTGTCCCTTATGATTTTTTATACTTTGATGAAGAAAAGCATCTTCGCCGCCCGTGATGCATATGAGGTCTTCGGAGTGCTGCTCAATGTCCTCTTTAGTAGCAATGTGTTCGCCCTTAGGGGCTCTGAGTTTTATTGTTGAGATCAAACGGCAGAGATTCTGATAACCTTTAATTGAAACAGGAATAAGAGGCAAAACGCTTTCATCTTCGAGCGTTATTTCAGAACCGATAAACGCCTTAACGCCTTGCTCTTTAGCCTCAAAATGAAACTTCACCGCGCCCGCAACGTTATCGCGGTCCAGAAGTGCGACACCGTTTAAGCCAAGTTCAGCCGCGCCTTTTACTAAATCCTCCGGCTGAGAACCGGAAGACAAAAAGCTGTAAGCCGATCGTGTGTGAAGTTCGACAAATGACATGTGTAGATTATGGGATTATATTGCATAGATGAAACAATGGCAACAAAGTTGAGGGGAGTTAAAGCATTAAAAACTACGGATAATTTTTAGAAACTTGAGAATACTACAAATCGAATAGTAGATTGAAATCACGTCGAGAATCAAGAACTCGTTGGATAACAAGGCCATGTGGTTCAATCGAATAAACTATTAAAAAATATTTAAATTTATTCACTGACCAAACCTTTAGGTTCTGTAACTTTGTTTCTTCAAATCTCCGACTATTTCCTATATTTGGATTCCGACCCAATAAATCACATGTCTCTTCTACTGCATCTAGAAACTTCGACGCGGCTTGAGGGTTATCATCGGCAATATATTTTGCAGTTTGAAGAATATCCGTTCTTGCTAGGCCTGGATTTGATTACTCGCATCTTTTTAACGAATAGATTCTATGTATTCAGCTAATTCCTTTCTCATATCTGTAAAATCCTCTTTAGTTAAAGGCGTATAGTCATTCTCTTCAATAGCCTCAAGAATCATTGCTTCAAACTTTTTCTCTTGACGTTTTCTCAGGTATTCGCGAACAAGATCACGAAAAAACTCACTCGTGTTTCCGTAACCGTCGTTTAAAACAATTTCTTCTACCTGGGCTTTCATTGTTAGGGGAAGCGATATGTTTACTGTTGCTTTTGCCATAATTTTTACCTCAAGCTATATGATAGCAAGGTGACACTGGGTGTCAATAAGTTTTACCGTTCATTGTGATCCTTTAGTTTACCCGATTCATCTGACTGAAATTCTTTCAGGCTAAAAGGTAGAAACACGAACGGAAGAAGTGTGAGGCGAAGAAATACCCCTATTTACGTGAGGGGTTTTGGAATTTTGAATAACTCACGCAAACTATGGTCATCGGTAATCCCAATCCCGCTTGTCTCTCGAGGAATCAGAAACCCATCGACGCATCCAATCCCTTCGCACGTATCATTTTTGATCAGAAGATTTCCGTCTAGGTCACACCAATCTACGTAACCGGCTAACTGAGCGGCAGCGGAAATTCCTATCGAACTTTCAGTCATACATCCAAGCAGGACGTTAGTCCCATATGCACGCGCCTTTTTTATCATCCGAAAAGCTTTATGCAATCCGCCGCATTTCATCAGTTTGATGTTGATTCCATCATAGAATTCGGCGAGTTTTTCGACATCAGAAAATCCCTGCACATCCTCATCGGCGATGACCGGAACATCTATATTCTCTTTTAGGAACTTTGCTTTTTCGAGTTCACCTTTTGCAAAAGGCTGTTCGATAAGCGCAACTCCGAGTTTTGTTAAACGTCGCGATATATGAAGTGCTTCTTCCGCATCCGTCCAGGCTTGGTTGGCATCTACAAACAGCTTTTGATCAGTAACATCGGCGATCGCAGAGATAATTTCAACATCATTTTTCCCGCTAAGCTTTATCTTGAGCGTCTTAAACTCCTTTGCTTCAAGAGCCTTTCCGACCATATTTTCAGCTGTATCAATTCCGATGGTGAAGGATGTTTCGGTAGGTGTAGGTTTGGCGTCACCGAATATTTTTCTCACGGGCTTCCCGAGTTTTTTCCCGGTTAGGTCGTGTAAGGCGATGTCGATTGCAGCTTTGGCAGCACTATTTCCGACAGCAATGTTATCGACGTAAGAAAGAGAATCTTCGAGGGAATCAAAGGTCAAACATTTCTCAATATCAAAACGCTTAAAAAAAGCGGTCATTGAGGCTTGGTGTTCATCATAATACGGCGGCATAAAAGCTTCGCCGTATCCAATAAATTCATCAGCTGATATAGCGACGATCATTCCTTCAGTCGTGCTTCGGGTGCCGTGAGCGGTGCCAAAAGGCGTTTTGAGCTTGAGCGAATAAGGCTTGTAGATAAATGTCGGATTTCGCATGAAACTATCGTAAATCATTTAGCCGCTGATAAACGCGAATGACGCGGATGTTTTCGGAATTTTTTCATGGCTTTCATTTATTAGACTCGATTCATCAGAGTGTTTCTGTATGGATACAGAATAACACTGGTATCTTTCGGAAAGTTTTTCCACACCCTTACTACGTGCGGGTTTCTGCATTTAACCCGCGTTTTCTGCGTTTATCCGAGGCAAACTCTTCAATCATACTCACCTGTCACAAACCATTCCTTACCCTTTCTTGATAAACGAAAAACACCTTGGTTTTCAACCTCAACATCCCATTCATCCGTCGTCCAAAAACCAGCCCACCAATGTGAATTTGCACGCCAGATGCCGCCGTGTTCTTTCACCTTTCCTTCAAACTCTCGCGTCTTTAGATATTTCAATTTTCTATGCTCGATCCAGACGTGAGCCGAAAGCGGCGGGTCATAATGGCTAAACGAGATGTTTGGTTTTGCTTCCCTTATCTCGCCCGATTCCGTTCCGACAGGTGCCAAATCGCTGTCAAGCCTAAAAGGTTTTTCAAGCCGCGAATCCAATAAAACCGGAACGCCTACATTTTCCTCTCCAACTAATTTCTTGATCTTATTAACCGTTAAATGAAGACTTTCGGGCTCAGGTTTACTTGCAGTATAGAGTCCGAATTGGGCAGAACGCGGCTTCACAAAATGACAGATTAGTTTGATCGATCTGATCGAATGCTTGGGTAGATCCTGCGAGATTCTGTGATCGATAATTTTGCGCCAGAAGTTTTTTCTCAAAGTTGGAAAAGATATTTTAACTTCATAGGTTTTTGTTTTGTTGCCAACGAGCGCGAAACTTACGGTGATATGTTCCGTGCTGAGACTTCGTTGAGCGGTTTCATTTAAGACTTCGTTTACGCCGTTTGCGAGAATAAACACAAGGCGTTCGAGTTCTTTTACAGCGAATTCGAGCTCGAATTCCCACGTCACATACCTCTCTTTTATGTTTGGCGTGAGCGTGCGTTTTCCTTCCTGATTTATCAGATCAAACACTTCACGAAAATCCTGTCCGTAACGAGCGATGAGATCAGTTTCGGGGACTTCCTTGAGTTGATCGATGTTTTCAAGACCTAAAGTGTCAAAAACATTTTGGATATCTTCTTCAAGAGCTAGTGCTCCAATCGGCATAGAATTGATTTCATTGCCTGTGTCGGTTGTAATACCTGCAATATTTTTTGCGAATAAAACGGCTGTGTCAGTATCTTTTGAAATTCCTATATTTCCTGTGATGTTTGCTTCATCCAGGGCTTTCGAAATGCGAGATGCAATTTCGGGTTGATCACCCATGAGGTTTTTTAAACCTGAAACGTCAAACAGAATGCCGCCATCGATAAGTTCGATCTTTGCTGAAAATATCCCAGCGATAGATGCAAGTTTCGTTTTATCGGCGTTGGAAATAACGCATGCGGATAACTTTGATCCATTCATTGCTCAAATTCAGAAAAATTCAGATTGTTCTGTCTTCGAAGGACACAAATTTAATAGCCCTGGGTAAGACCGTAGGTCGCAACCCTGGGTTCTATCAAAAAAACTCTTTCGACGCTGTAAGAACAAACCAATATAATTGCTCGCCTTCAGCGAGCTAACGTCTTAACTTACATACTCCCGGGGTTACGCTACTCTCACCCCGGGCTATTACCTTTATCGCTTTCAGCGAAAAAGCAAAACCAAGTCTTCGTATCGTTTCTCATTCAGCTTCAATTGCCCAACTATAAAGGAGGGGTACTGTTGAAATAGGTGCGGAAAGTCTATGACTTTCCGGCAAAAGCTACCACGCTTATTTCGAAGGCTCAGCCTTCGAACATGTTGAGTTTTCTTTTTTCGGAAGGTCATAGACCTTCCGCACTGACATGATCCACATACCTCCTTTCTATTCTCGACAAAATAGAACTAAAAACGTTTTTCTGTTTCAACTTCAATCGAAACTCTTTGATCAACTTAAATTTCCCATCGCCTGACCACAAGCATTTGTTTCGTATAAACGAATAAGATTGCTGCGCTGATGACCCCAAAAGAGACTCCTTTGCCGTAACGATAAGCAGAGTAGAACAGCCTTTTACAAGTGTGCGATAACGAAACCAAAATGAGTTTGGAACGTAAGCGAGCTGCCCGGTTTTCACGTTTCCAAAATTGATCCAAACAGCACCAAAGCCCTTTCCCTGCACTAATAAATCAGCTGTTTTCATTGCGTTTTCAATATCGCCGCCGCATTTCACCCAAAGCAGATTTTCTAAATTCACACCGCTCGCTTGCCCTGAAACCGGGTCAAAAGAATCTCTCGTATCAATTAATGCACAAATCTCACCATCCTGAGTTAACTTTGCCAAAACAGCTAACGCATGGCTCGTTTTCCCCGAACTAGTAAGCCCGATCAGCTCAGTCAAACTCCCACGAGCAAGCTGCAGCCCAGCGATCCCGACAGAACTCGCGCGAGATATTTTTTGCTCATCTCTTAAACGAGAAAGCGGTTTTACAAGCTGCAAATTACTCATAACTAGCTGTTTGGAGTATGGAATTATATTTCATAGATAAAACACGTGTCAAGAAAATTGAGGTCATTTGTATCTCCTTTTATTATTAAGGCAAATCGTTTTGTATAATCTTTTTATGACTTTAGACCAAGATCCTTATTTCTTGATCGAGCCAAAATCCACACGAGTCCCGTTTGTTTTAAGCATCCCGCATTGCGGTACAAGCTTTCCCACTGAGCTTAGCGACCAATATGACCCCGCGTTAAAAACTACTTTGGATGATACTGATTGGCACCTCGATAAACTTTACGATTTTGCTAACGAGCTTGGAGTTACAGTAATTTACGCGAAATATTCACGCTGGGTGATTGATCTAAACCGCGAACCAAACAGCAAACCTCTCTACGATGATGGAAGGTTAATTACCGAGCTATGTCCAACGACTGATTTTAAGGGAAACAAACTTTATTTAGAAAAAGAGTTTGAGCCTGATGCCGACGAGAAAACTCGTCGACTCGATAGATACTTCTATCCTTACCACCGGAAAATAGACGAGATAATTGGCGTTCTAAAGTCTGAGTTTGGAAAGGTCCTATTTTGGGATGCACATTCAATCAGGCGAACTGTGAAAACGATCCGCAAGGAGCCGTTTCCAGACTTTATACTTGGCGATAACGACCGCACTACTTCATCCGATAAGTTCATTGATTGTGCGCTCGATTCCCTGGGCAAAGGAAAATGGGATGTAAGTCATAATGAACCATTTCGTGGCGGTTACCTGACTCGTTCTAAAGGAAACCCGGATGAAGACGTCCATGCGCTCCAGCTCGAAATGTCAAAAGATTTGTATATGACTAGTGGTGAAACGGTTTATGATGAATCCAGGGCAAAAGATGTAAAATCGCTTCTTTCGGCAACCTGCAAAAATCTGATCTCCAAAATATGAAATTTCGTTTCAAATCACTATTGCAAGAATCTGGCTGGATCGACAATGCTGTCGTTAGTGTTGATAACGCGGGTTTGATCAAGACGATTGAGGAAAACAAACCTGATACTGATTGTGATGAAGTTGTAAATGGTTACGCGCTTCCCGGTTTTCAGAATGCTCATTCCCATGCATTTCAATATGCCATGGCGGGAATTGCCGAAAACCACTCTTATAATTCTAATGACGATTTTTGGAGCTGGCGAAATGCAATGTACAAGCTTGCTCTCGCAATAAACCCAGATCAACTCGAAGCGATTGCAACTATGCTTTACGCTGAAATGCTCAGGCATGGATATACAAACGTAGCTGAATTCCACTATCTTCATCATGATACATTTGGCAATCCATATATGAATCTCGCTGAGACAGGAGAACGCTTAATTGCAGCCGCCGAGCGTGCGGGAATAGGAATAACTCTTATCCCGATCTTTTATCAGAAAGGCGGCTTCAATACCGAGCCACTTGAAGAGCAACGCAGATTTATCTCAAATAACCTCGAAAAATATGTAAAACTTTTCGAAGCGAGTCTTAAAGCATGTAATCAATATTCTTCTGCAAACATAGGCTGTGGCGTGCATTCTATGCGTGCTGTTGAGCCTGCGGTTATACCGGGAACAATTGCAGCACTCCCCAATAACCTACCCTTTCATATTCATATTTCCGAACAAATTAAAGAGATCGAAGATTGTGTTTCGCATCTTGGCGCCCGCCCGATAAAGTGGATGCTCGATAATGTAGAACTCTCCGACCGATGCAATTTTGTACACGCTACACATGCAGACGAAGATGAAACATATGGCTTAGCAGATATGTCCGTTAATACTGTCCTTTGCCCCTCAACTGAGGGCAACCTCGGGGACGGGTTATTTCCGCTCAGGGAATATCAAAGCCTGAATGGTAAATGGAGTATTGGCACTGATTCCCACGTAAGCCTCAACCCTTTCGAAGAGTTGCGACTTTTGGATTACGGACAAAGACTTACAAGTCATTTACGTAGCACTTTTATATCAAAAGATTTTGCGAGCAGCGGCGCTTACGCAATCAATCAATCGCTTATTGCAGGAAGAAAGGCAATGGGCAATTTTGAAACCGTTTATTTTAAGCCCGGAGAGCCTCTAAACGCCTGTATTGTTTCAGCCAGGCATCCTCTGATCCGAACCGCCTCGAAAAAGACTCTGCTTGATACGATCGTATATTCTTCAGATGAAACTATGCAGGAAGGGACGATTGTTAACGGCGAATGGAAAGTTAAAAGCGGGCAGCATATCTTCCGGGATGAAATTGCAAAAGACTTTGTAAAAGTAATGAAAAAACTTGGGGTACGTTAAAGAAAACGGAGAACAGATGGATCTAGGAGCCAGAAAACTATTTTTATCCAGCAATTCAGTCTATAAAGACCTGGGCTATTTAGAACACACTGTTGCAGATATGGTCGATTTTTTGGGCGGAGTCTCAAGGATTACCTTCGTCCCGTTTGCCGCTGTTGCAGAAAGATCAAAACTCGACGAGGCTTGGAATAATTATGCCAAAAGCCCCAGGAGGGCATTTGCTCCATACAATATCTCCGTTGATTCGCTTCACACCTTCTCCGATAAACTGGCAGCGGTAAAAGAATCCGAGGCGATTTTCATTGGCGGGGGAAACACACATCATTTGCTTTATTGGCTTCGGGAATTTGACGCAACCAAACCAATTCACGATGCAATGCTTGAAGGCAAGCCAATGCTGGGATCGAGCGCCGGCACAAATATATTTTGCCCGACGATTTGCACAACGAATGATATGCCGATTATTTCAAACCCCAATTTCAACGCCATAAATGCAATTCCGTTTCAGATTAACCCGCACTATTTAGACCCCGATCCGATTCTGACCACCGGGGCGAAACGCGCGAGGAAAGAATAAACGAGTTTCTCAAAGTAAACGGAGTAAAAGTTTTGGGAATGAGAGAAGGTGCGTGGCTGCGTATAGAGAAGAGCAGGATTTTTCTGAAAGGTTTATCGGGAGCGCTTTTGTTTACAAAATCGAATGATCCCGTTGAGTATGCTCCGACCAAAGAGGGCTTGGACTTAACCGATGTCCTATTGAAAACCCCCTAAATATTATCGGTTATAATTACCACTTGTGAAGAAGATTGTTCCTAAAAAGAAACCGCTTCTGCAGACAGATTCGTGGCAAAACGAACTCCCCTGGTTTTTGATGCTCGCCGCGATTTTCTTGATGATGATCGCGCTCGCCACGCAGGGGCGTGTTTGGTGGTGTCAATGGGATTCACCTATCTATATTTGGTCTTCCGATGTATGGAGCAAGCATAACTCGCAGCATTTCTTCGATCCGTATTTTTTTACACACGTGCTCCATGGCTTCCTGTTTTTCTGGCTCGCCCGTTTAATTTTTCAGCGTCGAATAGGATTTGCGTGGATGCTTTTTGTCGCTGTCGTCGGCGAGAGTCTTTGGGAACTCTTGGAAAACTCAAAATATGTAATCGAGAAATACCGCGAAAACACAGCTTCGCTCGAATACTTCGGCGATT
Source organism: Aridibacter sp. (assembly GCA_965216195.1). Taxonomy (GTDB): domain Bacteria; phylum Acidobacteriota; class Blastocatellia; order Pyrinomonadales; family Pyrinomonadaceae; genus Aridibacter. Next base: position 2,946,282 of record OZ244151.1, read on the forward strand.
CAATTGCAAACTCAGTTGGAGATGTAATTGCTTGTATAGCAGGGTTTTACGCTGCTTACCGGCTTGGGGTTTGGCGTTCGATAATTGTTTTTGTTGTGGTAGAAGTTATTTTGCTCCTTACCATCAGAGATAGTCTTTTAATCAATATCATAATGCTCATTTACCCGCTTGAAGCGATTAAGATTTGGCAAACCGATGGACTGGAAATGGCTGAATTTGGTTACGAATTGTTGAAGGGGATTGGTAAGTCCATTTGGACTTAAAAGGGAAGTAAATTCCTTATCGCAAAAGCGACGCAAAGGCTGCAGGGCAAAGAATATGAAAGAAAATATAAGATTAATTCTATTAACACTTTTCGCAACCGCTTTGTTTGGTTGCTCAGCTACGCCAGATCCCGTTGAAAAAACGGAAGCTCCTCCAGTCGTCCACGAAGCGAATCCGCAGGAACATGTTAAACAGACCGTTATAAATATGTGGGACGCTATCGAGAAAGGCGATATTGACGCGTACGCATCTTACGTTCATCCTGATTTCACGCAATTTGGTGAGACGGCAAAAGTCCTGCGCGAGGGGAAGGATGCGGAAGTCAAAGCGATCAGAGAATGGATCGAGGAGCCGACAAAGGTTCATACGGAAATGAAAGACCCGCGCGTCACCATACGCGGTGACACAGCCTGGATAACATATTATTGGTCAGACAGCGGAACCTCAAAAGGAAAGCCTTTTGCGACAAAGGGAAAATCCACGCGTATATTCGTCCGGGAAAACGGAAAATGGCTGTGCATTCACGGCCACTACACCTTGCTCGAAGATGAGGAAAAATAGAGGCTGCCCACGAAATGCACGAAAAACGACGAAAAAGTGCTAAGATAGCCCTTCAAGCAATACCATAAGTTCTTTTCCCGCCTTACTTTCGCGTAATTCACGGACGTTAGTTTGCGGGCAGAAGACAGCATTAGAAGTTAAATTCAATTTTGGAGTTTGTATAGATGGCTGTAGATGTGAAGGCAGAAGTTTTGATTGAGCGCACCCCTGAGGAGGTGGCAAAAGTGATGTTTAACCCCAAGCGCGACAGGCTTTGGATTCGAGGGCTCACCGAGGTTTACCCTATGGAATCGGGGCTTTATAAAAAAGGGGCGCGCATCGAACGCGTTGGTTCATTCCTTAACAAGCACTATTCTGCAAAGTTGATGGTAACCAAATTTGAGGAGAATAGAATGGTTCAGCTTTACTCGGACGAGCCGTTTGAAATGAACATCCAATACAATCTCGCGCCGGCCGACGAGGGAACAAATGTAAAACTACGGATCAGCAGTATTGCTGAAATCCCTTTTAACTCTCCGATCAAAGTAGTGGCTGCCAAAGCTCAGGAAATGATAGAAAATGACCTCGAACGCCTCAAGAAGCATTTAGAAACAGCTTAGTTGACGCGGTCCACGAGCTTGTTACCGCCAAATCTTAAGATATCTTCCAAACCATTTCTGTACCCAATCTTTCTTCAATCCTTCGATCGTTTTTTCTGTGCCTAGGGCTTGGGTGATCTTGGCAAGGGTTGGGTAGACGTGGATGGCTTCGTTCAGGTCTGAGATGGAGAGACCGTGTTTCATTGCAACGGTGAATTCCGAAAGAAGCTCACCGGCGTGGATTCCGACTATTGTCACACCGAGTATTCTGTTTCCTTTCAAAACCAATATTGCAAAACCTTCGGGATCGCCTTCGGCTAAAGCACGGTCGTTGTGTGAGAAGGGAACTTTGTAAACGTCCACTTTTTCGCTAAATTTCTCGCGGGCTTCTTTTTCTATCAAGCCGACTCGTGCAACTTCGGGTTCGGTAAATGTTGTCCAGGGGACGATCGCGTAATCCGCTTTGGTTGTGAACGGATAGAAAATGAAGCAGTTTTTTAGCACGATCTGGGCTTCGTAATCCGCCATGTGTGTAAACTGGAATTTGCCGTTTACATCGCCCGCGGCATAGATGGATTTGTTGGTTGTTCGCAGGTATTCGTCAACTTTTATTTTGCCTCTTTCGAGCTCGACGCCTGCAGTTTCGAGGTCTAAACCCTTTGTGTTTGGACGTCTACCGACTGCGACGAGAATTTCGTCTGCTTCGATCTCTTCTTTTGTTCCGTTTTCTTTTTCAACCGTTACAACCTTTGCTCCGTTTTCATTTTTGTGGAATTTTACGGCTTTGGTTTTTGTAAGAACGTCGATGCCTTCTTTCTCGAAAGCTTCTTTCATAAATTCGGAAACTTCTACGTCTTCAACAGCCATTATTCGTGGAGCCATTTCGATAAGGGTCACCTTGGAACCCAAACGCGCGAAGGATTGCCCCATTTCGCAGCCGATCGCGCCGCCGCCGAGAACGATCAGGCGTTCCGGCAATTCATGCATATGAAAAACATCTTCATTGGTGATGTATCCCGTATCTTCGATGCCATCAATCGGAGGAACAAATGCTGAAGAGCCGGTTGAGATACAAAAGCGTTTTGCTTTCATCAAACGCTTTTCGCCGGATTCATTTAGCGATACTTCGATCTCGTTTTTGGAAACAAATTTCGGATCGCCGAAGATCACCTCCGCACCCATTTCTTCAAAAACTTCGGGAGCATCGTGTTCTTCGATCACACCGATGACATCTTGAACGCGGTTTGTAATTGATGCGAAGGAGTTGTCTTTGAAGTTTATTGCTGGTTTTTCGAAGCCGTATTTTTCAGCATGGCGAAGATCAGAAGCAAAACGTGCCGAGCGAACGAGGGTTTTTGAAGGAACGCATCCGGTGTAAAGGCAATCGCCGCCGAGTTTAGCTTTTTCAATAAGCGCGACCTTAGCGCCCAGAATTCCCGCACCGCCCGCTGCTACCAAGCCCGCCGATCCGCCTCCGATTACAATTAGATCGTATGTTTCGCTCATGAATTCGTAGTTGGTAATACGCACTACGCGATTCGCGTTTGTCTACAACGAACTACGTATTACGAATCACGTTTCCCCGTTTCGTCCCCTATCTCCCGCCGTACCTTCTTGATCGCTGAATACGCTCCGTATACAACTAGCAAAACGACAACACCGTAAACCCACCAGGGCACGTTGTGCCCTACGATTATTAAATAAATGTATGCCGAAATAAAAAAGAACATCGCAGACATTGCCGGAAGCACGATTGATTTTCCTCTGCGGTAGTTGCGTACAAGCCAGGCGATTGAAAGCGAGAAGAAAGGGATCGCTCCGATATAGATTCCGCCAAAGATAAAAGGATTTACTCCATATGCCTCGCCAAGACCCATAAACCAATTGGTAAACGCCTCCCACATAACTGAATACTAATCTAGAATCATTCCAGCTTTATTCCTACCATCGCTGCTCCACCTGCGAGTTTTATCATGTCGGGAGCGGCCATCAACGGAATGTTTCGATCTGTACGGATTCGGTGCGAAATATGAAATTAAAGAAAGGAGAATTCGTTTGTGTTGTTTGTGACTCTAATTTGGTGACGACGCCGAGAGCTTGCCGTTTCGAATCGCGGGCCGTCATCAAGAGACCACTATGTGGCCACCGGCCACTCTAAAAAACCATTAACGGTCCCAATCTTATTGTCGTACTAAGACTACTGGCGACTGCTCAGCATCGAGAATTTTTCTATAAAAATCCCTCACAGCCTTATAATTTTCAGCCGGCACGATCGAACGACGTGTTACAAATTCCCGCTTAAATATGAGCTTTCCTTCCTCCACCTGATAACTCGAAACGTAGTTTCCGAAAGCCGTTTTTAGATTAAGTGGATCGGGCACTTCGTCAACAACAAATCCCTTCGGAAGCTCGAAGCTTGCCTTTTCGGTAAAAGAAGTTGATCGCAAGCTGATGGGATGAGAACGTGTTTTTTCAGTTAGATAAATGGATCGCGTTCTGCTCACAATTGCAGGCTTAAAAATGAGTAAACGATTTTGCATCAATTGCCCATAAATTGGAGCAACAAAATCTATGTCGAGTTCAAAACTTGCAGCGCTATGATTGTCCTTAGGAGTAAACTTAACCAGTTTTGCTGCAGTAGCGCCGCGGGTAATCCAACGCTCAATCATTCTCTTATAATCGTTTTTTGAAAGACGACGAAACATCGATCTTTCTCTTTTCGATGCCTGACCTTTTGTAAACTCACGAATGTGTCCGGCAATTGAACCATTTTCAAGAATCTTGACATCGACTTCGCGCTCAAGAGCATTGTTTCCCGGCGGAATTGTAGGCATTTCGATGAGATCGCCCTTCTCACCAGCCATGATCAGCGCGTAGCTGCCCTGCAGGTAATCAGACAAATCGCCCACCGGAGTCATATCATCGGTCGCGTCAAAAATTAGCATTCGCCCCAAATTTGAATTCTCTATTATCGTCGGTGATTCCGTTTCTTTCCCAACCAGGATAGCAATGATGCAATGGTTAAACTGTCGCGGCGAAGCCCACCGTTTCTTAACAAAAGTTGGATCTCCGGCATATATCGCTACCGGATATGCCTCAATTTTAAGCGCTTTCAGTAAAGCCCGCATCAATGTGGCTTTGTCTTTGCAATCTCCATAGCCGCGTTTCAAGACAGCGTCCGCCGGGCGGGGTTTATAACCATTTCCATATGCCACCCCGATATCAATCGAGATATACTGCAAATTTTGTACGTAGGTTCCAATTGCCTTTATCTTCTCGAGTTCGGTAGTAGCATTCGCTGTAAGTTCCCGCGCTTTTATGGCGATCTCGTCATTAACCACTACCTGCGGATCGTAAAGTGCCGTAGCCCAGAGGGAAACATCCCGCCAGTTTTCAAAGACCCGATTCCTTTTCGCCTGCTCATCATCGGGCAAGAAATTAATTGCAATAAATGGAGCGAGATTTATTACCGACGGACTCATTGGCTCGGGCGGAATCGGAGCCAGATTCTTGAGGTCCCAGGAATAGCTCGAACCATTTACGGTAGGCGAAATTTGTGCATGATTGAAGGTAATTCCATTTGCATCCCATCCATTTGGCAAGTTTGCCGTGTAGCGGGAAACAATCGTCGGCAGACGCCCTTGAAATTGCCAGATGTCCTGAAAAAACAACGCTTTTTCACTGATCTGGTATGAATAACCAAATACAAATCCGGTCTCGACATCTCTAGACGCATCGATGATTTTCATACGTCCTTCGTTATAAACGTCGTCTGGATCGGCAATCACATCGAGCGTTTCTTTTTTTCCATACTCATTCGATTTTCCATCAGAATTGATCACCCACGCTCGGAAATTGCCTACCTTACCTGCGCTAACAAGATAGGAAGCACGCGCAATCGCAAATGCTCGGCCTTCCCGATTCAAGATTTTCACGGCTCGTTTGATCTCAGTCACAAGCCCGCCATTTTGATTGACGTTAAGCGTCTTCTCATCAAGCAAGACAACGGCAGGCACGTCCTTTTCGTATGTAGGCGTGCCAAATCCGGCCGCAGTTTTTAGCCATGTAGGCGGATTGCTTGCATAGATAGAAGTAGAGAGTATTACTAAAGTTATGATCGTGAGCTGCAAGCGATTAAACAGGTTCATTATTTTTCCTCTTTCTTAGCAATTAAAAAACCCAATCTTATGGAAGCGGCGCATTCTTTTTCAAAGAAATCGTATGGCTATCACCTTTATGAAAAGCATCAAAAAGATTCTTCAGTTGTGGATATACCGAAACAGGAAACAACATTTTTCCGTTGTTCGCAAAATGAAATTTGCGGTTCACGATCAACTTATTATTCGCCTTATCAAAGCCGATTGAGGTATCAAGTTTTCCAATATTACTCGGGTCGGCGACGGGGGCCGGCCTTTCAGCGTTATCTAAAGCAAACCCATCAGGTAGTTTGATTTCAATCTTGTCCTGCTCAGACCAAGGATAATTAAAATAAACGTCGTACTTTCTCGATGCACTTGAAAAGATTGCACTCTCTCCGTACTCAAAAACACTTGGCTGAAAAAATAGCCTCTTTCCGGTTTTCTGAGCATATCCGGGAATGCGAATCTTATATCTCTGAACGAGAGGTTTGAGATGATTTTCTATATTTTCAATCGTTACCTCAGAGATTTCAGCCGTACTCAAACGGGATTTCAATTCTTCGGTTAAATCTTCCTTGCGCTTAACATCGGACTCGTTAAAACCATCTAGCCGCTCATCAAGTGCGAGCTGCCCGGTAAGTTCTATTTTAACCTCGCCCTCAAGTGTGCCATCTGGAAGAAGCTTGAATTTTCCATTTCGTACTGCCCTGGTTTCATTTATTCCGCTGTACGGCGTTTTAACCCAATCGTATCTTTTATCTCCGACGAGCAAAGCCCATACGTTTTCATCATGCCAAGCGAGCATTCCATACGGGCAAAACTTTATTCCGGGATTGAAAAAGCGCCATCCGCCATCGGCCTTAATGGCTATCGCAGAGCGGTGCACAAAGTCTTCATTTGTCATCGATTGCTTAAAAAACATCTCGCTTCGATCACCGGAAAAAACTATCCGCGAATCAAAACCTGCAGATCTTGCCAACGCACCAAAAAGCAAATCAATAAATCCAGCAGAAGCCTGCTTCTTCTTAAGGACGTCTTTCACCGATTTTATTTTCGGGAGCTTTTCCCTTTCTTCGTCGGTAAGCGAGGCATCAAAGGTCGTGTTATGTATCTGAGTTTGGCAATACTCATAGAGTCTTTTAAGTTTTTCTTCTTTTGTGCTTGCAGAGGCGATAATCTCCTCGGCCACCTTTTTTACGGTCTTGTCTTTCTTAAACGCGTAATTAAACAAACCCTGCTGTTCCGTTGCAAACCCGCTCCAGAAAAGCAAAGGATTACTTGGGTCTTTGATTACGAGTCCGATAGAATTTCTAGAGACAGCCGTAAGACTTACATCAAATGCCTGGAGCAGCATCCAAGGCCTAACCATATCCTCCGGAGGCATGTGTGGCTCACCCTTAAATGCAGGAACATCCAAACGCTCGGCGAGATAGAAACCCTTCTTTACCTTAACGAATTTTGTGTCGTTAAAATTATACGATTGAAATTCCGGCTCACTTTTCTTGCGATACGGCTTGTAATAATAGGAGATTTTTTGAATAGGAATATCCCTCTGAAAGAGAAGTTTCATCCCAACCGCGCCTGCATTTCTAATTATTTCTTTGTATCGATATTCGACTATTACCCCTGGCTCGATATTTGGAACCGCAAACGATTTGGCCTTTACCTTTACCTTGCTGATTTTAATTATATCCCGCTCAAAAATATCTTTCTTATCTATCTCAACAATCGAGCCATCGGGTTTTACTACGCGCGCAGCAACATCTCTAATCTTCATTCGTTTGGAATAAGGAATATCGAATTTGCTATATTTCTCCCTTCCTCTTTCCGTAAAAATTTTTACCCGAACGTAGTGTTCCAATGTCAGCCTAACCCGCGACCGATCGTTTACCTTTACTTCCCAGAAGATCGCTTCTGCATCAGCATCTGCCTCAACCCTCGGTTTCGTCATAGAAAGTTCTTCCGGAGAAATTGGTCGCCAATCTTCTTCCGAATAGACTGCTGAATAAAAAAGAAATACAAGACACACGGAAAAAAGCCAAACAGAACGCTTTTTGATAGGGAAGAACATATTTTTTACCTCGATTTTTAGCCGCTCGTATATTGGCGGATAAGCGATTTATGAGATGAGCGCAGAAGACGGTTGTTAACACGCGCCTCACTGTAAGATTGTTCTCTTGGTTGGAAATTGTACACCTTATTCCGAATTTATTACAAATTCTTGAATATGGAAAAGAGACCAGCATTCCTGAATTGAATGAACATTGCTGCCTTAACAATTGCCGAAACGTCTTAAGTGAGAATAAATAAAAGGTGCATCGCGCATAAAATAAAGAGACGATTACAACTTATCGAGTATCCCAAATATACACAAATCCGTATTTCTTACAACTTTCGTGGGGTTGAAAGACGAGCGTTTATGTTATAAATTCGCCACAATTCGTTTATTTGTAAACTATTTGATGAGGAGAATTATCAGAAAATGGCTGTTGATTACAGTAAAATACAAGAACTGTTGGGTGATGAAGCCGAAACACTTTTAAACCACACATCCAATACAATTCCGAGAGAAAATTTGAATGTTCCGGGGCCCGATTTCGTTGATCGAGTCTGGGTAGAGTCAGACCGCAGTCCGGCGGTTTTGCGTTCTCTGCAGACACTATTTGATCACGGAAGACTTGCCGGAACGGGCTATGTTTCGTTTTTGCCGGTTGATCAGGGAATCGAACACTCGGGAGGCGCGAGTTTTGCCCCAAACCCAAAACTTTTCGATCCAAAAAACATTGTAGAATTGGCGATTGAGGGTGGCTGTAATGGCGTAGCATCGACCTTTGGGGTGCTTGGAGCGGTTGCGCGAAAATACGCCCACAAGATTCCGTTTATTGTAAAAATTAATCACAACGAGCTTCTTACCTATCCAAATACTTTCGATCAGGTTTTGTTTGGCACGATTGATCAAGCGAGAGACATGGGCGCTGTCGCAGTTGGCGCAACGATATATTTTGGCTCGAAAGAATCTTCCAGGCAGATCGTTGAAATAGCGGAAGCATTTGGCTACGCTCATGAACTTGGAATGGCAACTATCCTTTGGTGCTACTTGAGAAATTCGGCGTTTAATACCGATGATGGCAACATGCATGCCTCGGCGGATTTAACCGGGCAGGCAAATCATCTCGGCGTAACAATTGAGGCCGACATCATTAAACAGAAACTGCCAACAAACAACGGCGGCTACCCGGCAATGAACAAAAATGGGAAGTTTGGAAAAACCCACGACAAGGTTTACAGCGACTTGACCTCCGAAAGCCCGATTGATTTGGTGCGTTATCAGGTTGCGAATAACTATATGGGGCGCTGCGGACTGATCAATTCCGGCGGCGAATCAAAAGGAAAAGGAGATTTGGCGGCGGCTGTCCGGACGGCTGTGATTAATAAGCGCGGTGGCGGAACGGGTTTAATTTCGGGTCGTAAGGCATTCCAGCGTCCTACGGCAGAAGGCGTGGAGTTGCTTAACGCAATTCAGGATGTTTATCTGACTGAAGAAATTACGGTTGCGTAAATTTTTTCGCTAACAAGAAAAAGCCGCGTGTAATTGCGCGGCTCTTTTTTCGGATAATCGCGAGATAAGCGTGGAAAGCCTCTGACTTTTCGGAAAAGAAAGTAAAGACTATGAGGCTGAGCCTCATTAGTTAGAAGCTGAAGCCGAAAGGTCGGAGACCTTCCGCACTCATTTCTTTTGTATCGGAGAGCGCTAGATTACTAATCCGTCTTTTTAGCCACATGCATTAGCATTACAAACCGATAACCTCGCCTATAAGCTACTCTTGGAAAAAGAACGCTGAAACGCCCAGGACTATACGGGTCAGGGTTTCTTCTTCTCCTCTTTCTTAATCACCTTTTTCTCGACTCTCATTTTTCCATCTTTGCCTCGATATTTCTTTATCATCGTTTTCATGCCAGCTTTCCTGGAATAACTTTTATGAATCGTCTCGATCCAGCGGTCTTGATTGATAAAACCCGAACCTGCATCTTTATACTTCGCCGGAAAACCCGCCGCTTTGATCTGTGCCAGCGTTTTACCTTCCTTCATGTGCTTGCGCACGATCATAGTCGTTTCGACCAGCATCGAATAATAATTCATTAAATCCTGAACTGAAGCGATCGGTCCATGTCCCGGGATTATTTTTGCATCGGAGGGGATCATATAAATTAGTTTCCCTATGTTTTTCACGAGGCCTTGTACACTTCCGCCGCTGTCTAAATCGACAAAAGGAAAACGCCCGACAAAGAAATCATCGCCGAGATGAACAACATTCGAACCGGTAAAGAAAACAACGGTATCGCCATCAGTGTGTCCGCGTTTGAAATGAACTGCCTTTACAGCTTCACCGTTAAAATGCACAACGATCGAGCGGTCATAGGTGATCGTTGGCAAAGCCGGGGCAGCGGTTGGCGTGCGCGGTTTTCCTTGCCGATCTTTATCACTTAAAAGCCTTTTGCGAACGTTGTAATGCGCTAGAATCGTTCCGTCTTGACCAAAAACGCCATTTCCACCGGTATGGTCGCCGTGAAAATGCGTGTTAAAAATAAACTTCGGCTTGTCGGTTCCAAGCTTTCTGAGTTCGGTTTTTATCTGCGCGGCAACATTGGCAAACTGCGTGTCAATCGTCATCAAGCCGTCTTTACCGTAAGAAACACCTATGTTTCCGCCACGCCCGAAAAGCACATAGACATTTCCGTTCACCTTCTCAAGCCTAAAGTTCTGCTGCTTGATGTTTTTCGAGTGTCCTCCGTTTATCGCAGAAACGTGTCCCAAAGCCGCCGCAGCAAATAGACAAACCATCGCCAAGCTAAAACTAATTTTTCGCATAACTACTCCTCTCAAATTTTTGTCAGATTTTGAAAATAATAACACAGTGCGGAAGGTCTTCGACCTTGCGGAGACGTTTTGATCATAGTTGAAGACTGAGCCTTCAATATCGTTTAGGAAAGTTTCGGAAAGTCGCAGACTATCCGCACAATTTCTGAGTTTTTTTAAGAGCCGAGCTGAATATTTGGATGCACTATCCGCAAAAGCTTACAGATAACGTCCCTTGCCGATCTGATAAACGCCCGTCAGAAAGGGATTCGTTTGCTTTTCTTTGCCTACAGTCGTTTCAGGTCCGTGTCCCGAGTAAACGACGAAATCATCTCCAAGAGTCAGGATATTTTTTTTGATCGATTCGATAAGCTGCTCGTGAGAGCCGCCGGGAAGATCAGCTCTACCGATTGAGCCCTCAAACAAACAGTCACCCACAAAAACCTTTCGATGAGTTTCTTCCGCAAAAACCACGTGTCCCGGAGTATGCCCCGGACAGTGTAAGACCTTAAACTTGAGCTTCCCGACCTCGTAAATTTCGTTGTGCTTCCAGTTTCTCGCAAGCTTTGGCGGCTCGTCGAAATCAAATCCCAGCGGTTTGAGTTGTGCTTCCGGAATTCCCATCATCAAGGGCTGCATCGGCAAACCGTAATATAACTCCTCATCGTCCTCGTGCAACAAAACATCTGCCTCCAGAAAGGCTTTCTTCAAATCGCAAGTGCCGCCGATGTGATCCATATGTCCGTGTGTCAGCGTAATCGCCTGAAGTTTGTAATCGTTTTCGTTTACGAAATCGACGATTGCCTTCGACTTTTCGCCGGGATCGATACAGATTGCCTTGCCAGTTTTTTCACAAACCACAACGCGTGTGTTCTGCTGAAATGGCGTAATTGTAAAGGTTTTGATTAACACTGAGTGATTTATCGTACACAATAGAGCGGGCAAAATCCGTAAGATTTTCAGGATAACTTAAAATGATCAGCGTGCTGAATCGGCAAATCTAACGCTAGAGATTCCCCGACCCGAACTCTTAATAAGTTTCCTAACCTTCGTCAGCTTTCTCAATCTCCCGAAATCCCACTACCTCTGAATGGTGTTCGATTTCGAGCAATTGATCGCCTTCCGTTTCATTCGCGTCTGTCGGTTCTTCCAAGCTTTCGATTTCTTCAGCATCTTCGGCTTTTTCGACATTGTCAGAACCGTGTGCAAGGTCTTTCACCGGAAAATCGGATTGCGCAAATTCGAGATGTAAGGTCGTGCGCCCTTCTTCCCAACGCTGCCGGTTACGAACCACACATAATGAGGAAAAGTCGTATTCCGGACACGTAAACTTTACCGCATCGCCTATGTTGGCTTCCAGATTTGAAAACACTGAAGCACCTCCAGCCCCGACATTTTCAGTAACAGCTTCTTCATCAACAGCGATTTCATTCTCATCGGAATCCAGAAGCGCTGTTTTTGCTTCCAAGGTAATCGTAAAACGATGATATGCGCGCGAAACAAACGGAGTTTTCGTTTCACCAATGCTCCAAAAACCATCCTGGTCCATTCCTGAAACGCGATACGATTTCAAAGGATCATCTATGTAGCTTTTTGGTGCGTGTTTACCAACAAAAGCGACGCCGATTTGGTAGCCTTCGAAATCGTCGCCTGATATCGGTCTGCAGTGCTGAACTAATCCCCACACACGATAAAGTTTCTTGTCACGGTCGTAGCCGCGAAGATGTTTCGGCATCTTCATCATTATCGAAACGAGGCGTCCTGCGGGACATTCGCGTGTAAGATTAAAGCTGCCCCCAACGCGAGATACGTTAATTATTTCCGTTTCTTCTTTCCAAAAAACCTCTGTGCTTTCTCTTCCTTTTACTACCGCCGATGTTGATAGGGTGCTGCGTATTGCAACGCGGCGGTCTTGTTCTAAGCTTGACATTTTTGGGTCTCCTCTGGGGGGGGGGCGGGGGGGGCGATTCTGGGTCAAATATATAATACTTTTTTTGAAATGTGAATCGAATCTAAAGGTTTGCGATCAAACGACATATAATCGCTCGATATATTTTTCGGGGTTAAATTTTTCTTTCTTCCGGTTTACCAATAAGTATAAGACCGCTTCCCGATAGGTGTCCGCCGTTGGCTTTCCGGTAAAGCAAGGAGCTTCACCTTCTTCGAGGCTCAGATAACTAATCAAAACACTCATTAGCATCCACAAAAGAGTTTCCTCCATTGTGCCAATCGGGTTGTGCTTAAAAATGACTTTCCGATCTGCATAAATGTCTTCACAAATTTTCGCAAACTCGGATTCAGATATCTTATTTGTGTCCATAATGTCAGTCAAGAATCGGTAATTTTGTCACATTTTGGCGTCAATGCTCAAAGCGACCTCTCGGAAGCACTAAATTCATTACGCTCGAGTAAATTGAAAAACTGGCACGATTATTGATTTCAGTAATTGACAAAAGAAACTTGGGGGGAAGAAAGACTTGGATCAAAGTGTCGATACTTCATTCGAAAAGCAAAGTGTAGTTAAGCGTGTTTTTGGGTGTTGGCATCTAAAAATGAGCCGACCAAAAACCGAGAATAAGGTTACTTATCGATATTGCATTAAGTGCGGTATGCGCAGAAACTACGACCTCGAAACGTTCAAAAACCGCGGCTCGTTTTATAAGCCAACTGTTTCAGAGGAAATTTATTTCGTGTAACGCTTGCGGAGCCTCTTCCCGATTGCTCCGATAGGTACAATCTCTCGCCAACGAAAAACCCGGGTTCATATCGAAACCCTTTTTTTTATAACTCTTCTTCGTAAATCAGGTAGTTTGTCGCTCCCATACCAACCTTTTCATAAACCCTTTGAGCGTGTTCGTTTTCCTTTTCCACGTAAAGTCTAAAACCCCAAACGTCTATTCTTTTTTGAGCCAATCTCTTAACAAAATCGTAGAGCCCGCTGTAGATTTTCTGCCCACGCGCTTCAGGCAATATATAGACGCTCTGAATCCACCAAAACCAACCATTGCGCCAATCACTCCATTCAAATGTGATCATCAGGCAGCCGATAACCTCATTCGACTTGTTTTCCGCAACCACATAAAAACCTTTATCTTTCGACCCGAAAACTTCTTCTACTCCGCTCCTTATCGTTTTGTCTTCCAATCGCTTACCTTCGGTTTCAACCGCCATCGCTTGATTAAAAGCGGCTATCTTCTCTGAATCTTCTTCGTCGGCGATTCTTATTCTGAATTCGGTTTGCATATTAAGTTTGATGTAGTCTTGACGAACTTCAGCTCGCCAACTATCCTTTAACGTTTGCTCGCACTTTGACTCTATGAAACTTCGAATACTTTACCACGGCAACTGTTTTGACGGCGTTTCGTCTGCCGCAATTTTTACAAAATTCTACAGATCAAAAATAAACCCTGATGCAGATGTCTCTTACACCCCAACGATGCATCGCGCCGGCAATGCTTTTGATAAAGATCAGTTTGACGGAGACGAAAATGCCATCGTCGATTTTAAATACTGTGCAGATGAGCGCCTTACATGGTGGTTTGATCATCATCAGTCTGCTTTTTTGTCAGAGGAAGACGAACAGCACTTTCTTGCCGATACTTCCGGGAAAAAACACCTCGACACAAAAAGTAAATCCTGCGCTGAGTTTATCGCCCGCATCGCTGAAGAGAAGTTTGGCTGGAAAGACGATTCTCTTACGGAGCTCATTGAGTGGGCACACGTAATCGATGGGGCGCTTTACGAAGACGCCGCACAATGCGTTGAACTCAAATCATCAGCACTTAAGTTAATGCAGGTGATCGAAGGTGAGAAAGATCCTAAATTCGTTGAGAAGATTATCCGTGATCTAATAGAAAAATCTCTCGATGAAGTTTTGGAAAGCGAGGAAGTCCAAGCGAAGCTCAAACCGATTCTCGAGCAGCATTGGGATACTGTCGATTTGATAAAAGAGCGAGCTGAATACTCACGAGGCGTTGTTAGCTTTGATCTCACTGACACGGAAATCGACGGTTACAATAAATTCATACCTTATTATTTTTATCCGCAAACCACTTATAATGTCGCGCTTACACAAAGCACTTTCCGCACAAAAATCTCGGTGGGCTCAAACCCATGGGCACCGCGACCGCGCAAACACAACATCGCTGAAATATGCGAACGCTACGGAGGAGGAGGCCACGCCGTGGTTGGTGCTGTCTCCTTAAAACCCGAGGAACTCGATCTCGGCAAGAAATATATGTCTGAGATCATCGAAGAACTTCGATTTGAGAGCTAACCGTAGCGCAGGCTGTTAGCCTGCTTTTTTTATCCGGGAAGCCACCTAAAGGCGGGACTCCGAACGGGAACGCAGGCGGGGACGCATACCCTCCAGTCTACTTCACTTCAAACCTCAGCGGTGCAACCAATGCCCTAGCTTCATCATTGTAATAGTCATAAACAACCGATGCCGGCGTCTGTGCCTTTATTCCGTAACGAGGTTTGAATTTAAAGCTAAACTCCGTTCCGCCCGGTCTTGCCCACATATAAACAATTATTCTGTCGGGCAAAATATCGTAACGGCTCAAACTCCAATCTTTTTTGAACGCATCTTCCAAAGATTCTCGGTCGACATCCGCTCCGGGTGGAATCCCGATTTCCGCCAAAAGCATTCCGTAGCCGCGAAAGCCTATTCTTTCTGCTTTAACGTCGCACGCTACTTCTTCCATAATCTCAATATTTAACTTATCGCAGCTATAATCAAGCCGAATTTGCCGAGATTGATTTGTATTACGATTTGAAATATTTGCTTCTTGCCAATCAACATAATGCTCTTGAACGACTTGTGCCATAATCATTGAATTGTCGCCCGTTTTGATCTCAATGCGATTATTTCTAGGGGTGAGTCGTGAAGAAGTTTCCAGGTTAATTGGAGATGCCAAAACATCAACCGGCGGAAGTTCAAAGCTTCTTATTTTCTGTCCACTGACAAAAACTTCGGCAATTCTTTTTGATGAAACATCCGTTTTTTTAACACTTCCCAAAGTTGCCAGAAACGCATCCAAAACATTTACGGTCGTCTGCGTCGAATACCAAACGCCGAAGCGATCTTTGTTTTTCAGCAAAAACTGCGTTCCCTTTCCGATCAAACTTTCATACTTTGCATCCCCAATTTTGTTCAATAATTGTAAAACGAGTGCGGTAGTTTCGATTCTTCCGGCTTTACCCCAACCGTAAAACGGCGTGTTTGTTTCGAGTTTCCAGTAAACTCCGTTTCCTTCGGAAATCGCCATTGCAGCCAATTTTTTTGCAACAATTTTGGCATTTTCGATTCTACCGTTTTCAGCTGAAGCCAAACCGAGAAGTGACAATGCGTAAGGTTCGTCAATTTCTTCATTTCGTGCTTTTAAATACGCCAAAGCTTTTCGCATCGAACTCTCATTTCCCGATTTCGCCACCGCCAAAGTCCTTGCAATGTAAGAAGTTAGCATTTTCGTGCGGTTTCTGTCTTCGTTTCTTTCCCAGCTATATTTTTTCGTCCAGCTTCCGTCCGCACGTTGCTCATTTATCAGCCAATCTTCGGCACGTTTGATGACATTTTCATCAACTTTGATTTGAGATTTTGCATCGTTCAAAAAGCGAATTGCATAAGCCGTCAAAGCAATATCTGCCGCTTCATTTCCGCCCCAATACGAAAAGCCGCCGCTCGAAACTTGGTAGCCAAGCAATCTTTCATAACCCTTTTTCAAGAATTTGTTTGCAACTTTTCGCAATTTGTTTTCTTTCGGCGTGAATTTCAAAATCATCAAATTTGGATAAGTCGAAGAAATCGTTTGCTCGCCGCAGCCATATGGTCTTTGCAGCAATCCTTCGACGGATTCAACAACGTGAGCGAGCAAATTCGGATAGATTTTCAGAGTTGCTCTTGGTGTATTGACAATCGCGTTGGCAGGAAAATCAACCTGAAACTCAGCATTTTGCCGGAAAAGTTTCGATTCGGTTTTCACAATTTCCTGTCCATTTGGACGAACGGTTACAGGTTTTTCAATCGCATCCGAATCCGTTTCAGCGATCGCCGTGACCGTTTGTTTCCCATCTTTGATAAACTTTTCGGCTTTAAAGCCAAACACAGCATTTTCCGATTTGCCTTTCTCAACCTCGATTTTCTTAGTTTGTGCGTCTGACACACTTCCTGGAGTGCGTGTTTCTGCATTAAGAAACGAAAACCAATCCGATTTTGCCATCGTTACATCAACTTTTTGTTTTGATTTTGTGTAGTTTCTTATTTGTGTCGGTAAATGTATCTCATCGCCTTCGGTCAAAAATTTCGGCGGCTCGAGATCAACAAAAAACGGCTGAAACGCTTGAACCTCTTTTTCCGCCACGCCTATTTTTCCTGTTTTGGTTGAGGCAATCGTGTAAAGTTTCCAGGTCGTAATGTTGTCCGCCATCTTAAACTTGATTTCTGCCTTTCCGTCTTTGTTGGTGATAACTTCCGGACTCCAAAGCAAGGTTTCGGGAAAATACTCACGCAAACGCGGCGTGGATTTCTCGCGAAAAGGAACTAATTTTCCAAATTCGTCCTGTACAAACTTCTTGCCGTCTATTTCGATTATTTCATTCATTGCTTTTTGTCGTGCAACACCGGATTTTAACCTGAGCAAAGACTCAGTATCCGCTCCATTCGGCAGGGTCGCAACCTGTTCAGAGGTAACAGTTGATACGATTTTACTTTCTTGCGTATCAATGTTTTCACTTCCCGCCATAACATCAACAGTCGCATTTGCTCCCGCGGGCGATAAGCTTAAATCTACGTCTGTTGTAGTGTTTGCCTTAACAGGAATTCCAGACTGAACAGTTGTGCTAAAACCCGCTGCCTGAGCTTTAACCTCGTAATTTCCAACCGCAAGATTAGAAATTAGATATTTTCCTTCGTTGTTTGTTGTAACGGTTCGACTTTGCTGAGTTTCTTCATTTGTTGCAATAACATTCGCTCCCGGAACTACCGCACCTGTTGCGTCCGTAACCATTCCCCTTATTGCTCCCGTTCCGCTTTTGAAAACGATTTTCTTGATCTTAACTTTCGGTCTTTTGTCGTCTTTTGTTTGTTCGGAAATAACGAATAAATATTGTGCGATTGTGAAATCATCGTAATAACCTTTCACGCCATCCTTGCCGCGACTTCGTAGAGTAAATTCAACAACCTCTTGAGTTACGGGTGTTATTTTCTTGTGTTGAGTTGTTTCTTTTTCGCCGTATTTGCTGACGTTTTCGATTTCAACCTTGTCTGCATATCGTGAGAATTGTCGTTTTCTTAAATAAAGTTTTTGATCGTAGCCGTCTTTTATTTTCCCAAACTCAACGCCGTTTTCGGCTAAAACCTTGATGAATTCTTTTTCATTCAGAGGCTTCGTTTTTGAAATTTGCAAGACTTCGGCGATTTTTTCCTCGATTTTTTTGAAGTAATCAATTCGATTTGTCCAAACATCAAAATCGTCGCCACGCCAAGTGCGTTTTTCATAAACTCCGTTTTTGCCCAAACTACGAATCCTCGTTTGATAATGTCTTTTGTTTACCTCAAAAAATATCTTATACGGACGACCAAAACGGTCTTTTAGTTCGGAAAGTCCAAGCTCTTGCAAAAGCATTTTTTCATCACGTATAAATCCGCCCGTTCGCTCATGATAATTTTTAACTGCTAAATCAATTTTCGTTCCCAGAGGTTTTATGTAGTTAAAACTCAGGCTCGAAACTGCAAAATCATCTTTGGTGTTAAATTGTTTGTCAGCTCCTGCGGTTTTTATTGCAAGGGTATTTTGAGTTTTTACAACATCAAAAACAGCCTTGTATTTTTGTCCCCAAGGGTCTCGTAAATTCTCCAAACTCAGACTACTTTCGCCCAAAATCTTTGCCAGCGATTCTCCGTTCGTCGGGTGTCTGAAATTTTTGTTCTTGTAAGTTTCTTTTAAAGCCGCTTCAATTGGCGAGAACTGTTTACTAAAATATTTTTGATAGACGGATTTTGCGTCAGTCTCATAATTTCGGCTGTGAAAAATGTTTGGATAATAATAGCTATCGCGTAAAATCACTTCTGCAACAAGTTGTATTTCATCGGAAATCGGTTTGGATAAGTCCAATTCGTTCAAATCTTTAACGCTGATGCTTCCAAAAGATTCTCCGTAACCAAGCCAACCCTGAAAATTGCTGAACATTCCGCCAAAATCTGCATCGGTTTTGGCACGTTCTTCAACCGCTTTGTCAAAAACTACCACGCCTAAAGCACTTTCAATCGCATTTCCGACGGTATCCAAAACACTAAATTTTACCTTTGCTTCTTCGGTAGGTTTGTAAGTCGCTTTGTTAAAATTTGCTTCAATTTGTAGGTTTTGCGGAGTCGGAAAAATTACTCCTCGTCCTGTGCGAATCACGTCTTCATCTTCATCCTCAAAATACGCTGCGATTTTTAATTCACCTTGAAAGTTTTCTTGATATGGAATTTTGAGTTTGGCTCTTCCATTCTCGAGGCTTACGAAGTACGAATCAACTACCGACCAACCTTTGACGACATCAACATAAACCAAGCCTTTTTGAGCCGAGGAATTTATATTAGCCTTGATGCTTTCGCCTGGTTTATAAATTGTCTTTTCTGTTTCAATTTGTATAGATTCATCTTCGTCATCATCAAATTCCAATTCCGCATCACCATCACCACCATGAGTTCCCTTATTGCCTTTTTTATCCTTAGCGATGAGAGCGATATCCATATAATCGTCTTCGTCAATGAATTTCGGACGGTCAAATTTTAATTTTCCTGCACCAAAAGAGTTCGTTTTGATTTTTTGGATTGTCCGAAATTGCTTATCATCGTCATCATCTTCGCGTCCTTTAAATTCAACTTCACAAATGGCTGGCGAGCCGTCCGCATAAAACGTAGAGACATAAGCAGTAACGGGCATTTTTGCATTGATGTTATATGCTTCGCCGATAAAATAGACATGGATAGATTCTTTTGTAACCCTTATATCAAAACGTCTCTGCTCGGTTTTGTTGGTGGTCAAATCAGTAAAATACGCCGTGAAATTTAAGTCTCTAAACTTATCGTAATCATCGTCTGATAAGTCTTCGTGTGCCTTCTTCAGGTCAATTTTCGCAATAAACTTCCCTTCAGAATCAACCTCGCCTTCGCGGACTTGTCCTTCATCAATATCGTATTTTTGCTCATGCCAATTCCATTCGCGGCTTTTCTCCTCGACGACGCGAACCTTTCCTTTCGTAACGGGTTTGCCAAATAAATAATCTGCCCGAACTTCAATTTCTGCCTCGTTCTCTTCGGGCAAATAGAAATCTTTGTCCAATTTTGGTTTTACGACAAAATTGGGTAAATCGTAGCGAGAAACTTTTACTTTTTGATAACCAAAATAATCACGGCCGGCGGATTTAACGCGAATTTTGTAATCTCCCAATTTTGCATTTTCGGGAATTTTCCAAGCAATGTTTGCTACTCCAAATTCCGACGTTGTAACCGTTTCTTTGTAAAGCAAGGTGCCTTCTTCGTCTTCGATTCTAAAATCAACATCTTCGTTCGCAACAACCGTTTTTTCTTCAGCACCCTTTAACAAAACGCCCCGGACCTTTAAATCCTGTTCCGGCTGATAAATTGGTTTATCGGTCAACATCAGAAAGCTGAAATCTCCCGTTAAATTCATAATGCTTTCGGTCGCTTCACGAATAAGTCCATTTTTTTTGCCGAGAACCTTTAACTCGCCATCATCGTCAAGTTCGGCTTCGGTTGGAATCTTAAAATCCAAAACCGCAAAACCGTTCTCATCTGTTTTGCCGGCGGCGTTAAAGATTAAATCATCTTTTTCTTCATCTTTAAGTTCTAGTTTCAGCCTTGCGGTAACTCGAACACCTTTTACGGGAGCTTTGTTCAAAGGATTTATTGCCCTAACGCGACTTCGATAGTTCATTCCTGAAAGTATTTGGTCAGTCGCAATTACGCGAAGCTCATAATTTCCTCTAACGAGTTCGGAAAGCGAGACGATTTCCGACTTCATACCAATTTTCAAACGAAGTCGATACCAGATAATTTCGTCTTCATCCGTTTCCAAAAGGTCTCCGAGCGGTAGCGAAAATTTATATGTTTTCTTACCCTTTTTAATTTTCACGTTGTCGGAAATCATTGCCCGAACTTTGTTTTCTCTATCCAGTAATTCGAGTGAAAAAACGGTTTTGAGACTATTGTTCAAATGCTCAAAAACCAACTTTGCATCCGCCGTTTTTTTGTTTAAGACAATGCTAGATTCCGATGTTTTCAGCGTCTGTGCCTGAGTCGAAAAATGACACATTAAGCACATTGCTATCAAAGCGATAACTCTAAGTCGCATAACAACTTACCTCAAATTATTTGAATTAATTGAGTTTCGTGAAACTTGTCTTGTGAGATGCGTCGGGTTTTTGTATCGGTTGCTTTCACGGCGATTTTCATATTCTCGGATTTCTTGTCATAAACGCTATATCCTCGGTGTTTCCTTATCAGAACCACTTAAGAAGATAATTTTCGGAGGCTACTAACAATGACAAGAAATCTAAGATACGTTTTCCTATTGAGCGTTTTGCTGCTATTTGGCTGTTCGGCAATTGCGAGCGACCGGGCTGCAGAAATCAAGGAGTTTCAACCTCAAAATACTGACGGCAAATACGAATTTTGCAAAAAGAACCACTCATGGTCTTACAACGGCAGAAAGCAGGCGACTGCTAAAGAACTGAGGGAAATCAAAATGTCTGCAACAGAATTGCTTACAGTCGATGGACGCAAGAATGGCGGAATTAGTGTAAAAGGTGAGAACCGTAGCGACGTTTTGATAAAAGCTTGCGTGAGAGCATCAGGCGATACGCAGCAAGATGCTGATAATTTGCTCAAAAATATAAGGATTTCAAGAGGCTCGGTAGTAAAAGCCGAACATTTAGACGAGGACGCGAAGTTTTCTGTTTCATATCAAATCCTTGTTCCTAGATCTACAGACCTAAAACTAATAGCGCGTAATGGCGGAATCTCTATAAAGGGAGTTAGTGGTAATCTGGAATTCGAAACAAGAAATGGCGGAGTAAGCTTAAGCGAGGTAGGCGGAAGCGTTAAAGGCTTTACGCGCAATGGCGGTGTTTCGGTGAAACTAACCGGAAATCGTTTTAACGGGAGCGGACTAGATGTCGAGACCCGCAATGGCGGAGTTAGTTTGTCGCTACCGGCTAATTTCTCTGCAGACGTCGAGACCGGAACAGTCAACGGCGGGCTAAAAAGCGACTTCGCTGAGCTAAAAGCTGAGAAAAAAGGGCGTTGGTATCGTGCGAAACAGATCAATGCAAAAATCAATGGCGGTGGACCAAAGATTCGCGTCGTTACGACAAATGGCGGCGTACGAATAAAATCATCCGAAGAATAACTCCTCTTTTTTGTTTGATTTTTTTGGGAACGTAGAGACTTAAAGATCTGCGTTACTTTTTTGCGTCCCGATCTCCCCAGAAATCTTGTCACAAAATCGCGTGCTCCGGTGTTTTGTTTTTAGAAGCAGAATCAGAAAAAAGATCGGAGGATCACAAAAGAATGAGAAGATCGTATTTACTATTAATAGCTTTATTGTTCCTGCTCGGCTCTACTGGCTTTGCTCAGGAAAAATCGAAGGATAAATATAAGTACAAGAAGAAAGAATTTTGCAGCGCAAATAGCTGGTCGAATGGAGAAAGAGTTTCCGCAAACGACTTGCGCGAATCGACCATTGCGGCCCCAAGCGTGATTAAGGTTGACTCTAAAAACGGTCGAATTACCGTAAAGGGGGCGAATCGAAGTGATGTGCTCGTTCGAGCATGTGTTAGAACCTGGGCAAAATCTGAAGGGGAAGCAAATTCACTGGCCAAACGCGTAAACATTGTGACTTCGCCGACAATCCATGCTCAAAACACACCTGAGAGAAACTGGTCGGTTTCGTACGAAATTCACGTTCCGAGAAATTCGAATTTGGATTTGCGTTCGAGCAACGGACGAATTTCGATTCACGAGGTCAAAGGACAAATAAACTTCCGGACGAGCAATGGACGAATTACGTTGGGTGATGTTGAGGGTGACGTAAAAGGTAAAACAAACAACGGACGTGTAACCGTAAAACTCTCGGGAAGCACCTTTGATGGAAACGGACTCGATGTAAAAACGAACAACGGGCGTATTAGCCTGTATATCCCAACAAATTTCTCCGCAAACGTTGAAGCCGGTACGGGAAACGGTAAATTCAGCAGCGATTTTGAGGCCCTAAGCATCAAGGGCAAGAAAAGAAAATACGGCTCAAACAAGGTTAGCGCAAGTATCAATGGCGGTGGAGCGCCAATACGTGTGACTACGGGAAATGGAAGAGTAAGCATCCATTCCACATCAAAATAGGTTCTCTTCTCCTCTTACCTGGGCTACAGATGGTTAGCGTTTTCCATCCGTAGCCCGTTTTTTTAGAGGTTTTTCTGAATAAAATTCGCCATCTTCGTGTAAAGATGGTAGGTCTGAAGCGCGTTTCTGATACTGTGCCGCTGCGTTGGATACGCCATCATATCAAATTGAATCCCCGCTTTTTGGAGTTCGTATATAAACTTGGTCGTGTTCTGCATATGCACGTTGTTGTCCATCATTCCGTGCACGATCATAAGCTTACCGTGTAAATCCTTGGCTTTTGCGTTGAGATCCATCCTCGCATAGCCCTCCGGATTGTTCTTCGGCGTCAACATATATCGCTCGGTATAGATTGAGTCGTAAAGCGCCCAATCCGATACCGGCGCAACGGAAATTCCAGCCTTAAACGACTTGCTGTGAGTCATCGAGAAAAGCGTCATAAAACCGCCATAGCTCCACCCCCAAATTCCCAAGCGATTTGCATCCACGTAAGGAAGCCGTTTTAGAAAACGCATCCCGTCTTCGATGTCGAGTTGCTCGGTAACGCCGAGTCGCTTATAAGCCGTCCAGGTTTCCTTTTCGCCCTTTCCACTCGCCGAGCGTGGATCGATCACAAAAATAATATAGCCGCGCTGCGCAAGCATCTGGTGATACATATAGCGCCTTCCGCCCCAGGAATTTCTAACCTGCGGGGCATGGGGACCGCCATAAACAAAAGTCAAGACCGGATACTTTTTCGAACGGTTAAAATTCGGAGGCTTGATCATATAGGCTTCCATTTGAAAGCCGTCGCGGTTTCTGACCTTCATAAACTCCGGGCGCTGAACGCCGTAGGATCCGAGGAGTTCGCCGACGATGTTTTCATTGATAACTTTTTCAACATCTCCGTTCCATCGGTGCAATCTTGTCTGCGGCGGCGTATTAATATCGCTCCAGGTGTCGACAAAATGTGTAAACGTTGGATTAAAATTTGCCCGGTGCGAACCCGCCCTTCTTGTTAGCGGTATCACTACACCACCGCTTAAACGCGTTCGGTAAATCTGCGGTCCGATGTGGCTGTCTTTGGTGCCACTAAAAAAGACATTACCGGTTTTTTGATCGACGCCGTAAAAACGCCTGACTTCCCAGTTGCCATTTGTGATCTGCCGTATCAATTTACCGTTTGCGGCGTAATGATAAAGATGATGCCATCCGCTTTTCGGACTGCGCCATACAAACGAACCATCGTTTAACCAATAGGGATTTCCGGGAGAAGCGATCCATGCACCCGTCGTTTCGCGGAAAAGAGTTTTGAATTTGCCGGTCGATAGATCGACGGAGTTTAGATCGAGATAGGTCTGCTCGCGGTTTTGACCCTGAAAAATTACATTTTTGCTGTCAGGCGACCAGTCAACGCGCGAGATCAGAAAGTTCTTCGGCGAATATTTTGAAAGGTCAACAAATTTTATCGAAGGATTTGAAACGGGAGAGTTTCCCGGAATCTTGATCCCAACTTTCCCCGCTTGTTCTTTAATTTTATCAATGATGCTTGAAGCCTTTTTACCGGCCGCACCGGTAAATTCCTTAGCGCGTCCCAGATCGACGAGACCCAGTTTCACAGTCGGGTTTGGATCGCCCGCCTGCGGATAGCCGACGTCCTCAATATTTTGATCGGTTACCGTATCGTCAGCCAAAACAAACATCGGAACCATAGAATCATCCGTTTTCAAAAACGTGATATGCTTTGAATCCGGCGACCACCAGTAACCCCGGTTTTGTCCGCGCCCATAAAGCTCTTCTTCGTAAACCCATGCAAGATAACCATTTAGAGTGTGTTTAGAGCCGTCGAAAGTAATCCGGTGTTCTTTTCCGCTCGCAACTTCGACAACGTACAGATCGTTGTTTCTTACAAAACTCACCATCGTTCCATCAGGCGAAAAATCTGCTTCGAGCTCCTTATCATCGCCATTGGTTACGCGTTTCGCAGTGCTGGAAGAAGCATTGTAAACATATAAATCCTTACCGGAATTGAGGAGAAAGGAATTGGTCGTTTCACTATGTGCTAAGGCAAACCCACGTCCCATGCGGATTGCCGCTTCATCCGAAACTCCCGCGTTTCTAAGTGCCGCCCCGACTTTCACACCGTCATAAAAGGTCTTCGTCGCTCCCGTTCTTACGTTTGCGTGGATAACTTTTAGTCCCGTCGGAGTGCGCTCGGCTCTCACGAATCCGGTGCCGTCTTTTGTCCAACGTAATCCGAACGTAGGTTTCCCGCTAAAACGTTTCGCCTTCTTCGGGTGGAAAATATCGTCGATGGTTAGTTTGAGCGTACGTTCCTGCCCAATCGCAAAAGACGAAAACACAAACGTAGCAATAACAAGCCAAATGATCTTTCTCATAACTTCACTCTCTTCTACCTATCTGGATTTATTGAATTAAGTATAAGCTAAAATCTATTCGATCAAAAACTTCACACTCACCTGTGAACTGATTTTAATAGTGCCTGGAGAAAAGGTTCCCGACTGTGATGAGCCAGCCGAGACTCCAGTTCTCCCTCCTTCTCCGCCAAGGTAGTTTGCAGTGATGTTCGGTGTTGCAAAACGTCCGCCTTGGTTTTCATTTATTTGAATAGCCTTGCCTAAGCTCTGTCCGATTGCCGCGGTCATTTCGGTCGCCTTTTGTTTTGCAACCCGCATCGCTTTAATTCTCATCTCGCGCTTGTACTTCTGAAATTCCGATGTTTGAAAATAGACGCCCCTTACGGATGTAACTCCGGTTGTTAAAACCGCAGAAAAGAAATCTTCAAATTTTGTAAGATCTTTTAGCTTCACGATCACGGTTTTAGAAACTGCGTACCCCACGAAAACACGCTTACGATCTCTTCCAACGCCGATGAATTCATACCTCTTTGAAACGGAAATGTAATCGGTTTTCACGTCTTTATCGGCAACACCGTTTTTCTTTGCGAGTGCAAGGATTTCTGAAACCGCAGCATCGTTTTCTCGTTTTGCGTCAATCATTTCTTTCCTGACTTTTTCAACGCCCATGGTAAAAAGCGCTGAGTCGGGAACAACATTAATTTCGGCAGTTCCGGTAACGTTTATCGTCGACCGCTGACTCGTCGTTTGAGCGCTTGTTGTACAAACAAGAAATGCCAGAAACGCTAGCGTTAAAAATCTTATTGTCATTTTAAACTCCTAATTTAAATTGCTGTGAAACTGTTTCCACGCAAGCTGCGGGCGTTCCGTCATGCCTTCGGATGTGCTTTGTCATAAACCTCAATTAATTTTTCCATCGAAACCTGTGTGTAGATCTGCGTGGTTGAAAGCCGCGCGTGTCCAAGGAGTTCTTGAATGTCGCGCAAATCCGCGCCCGAATCGAGAAGGTGGGTCGCAAATGAATGTCGCAAAGAGTGTGGCGAGATATCCTTAATATCAGAACACTGCTTGATGTACTTATCCACCATACGCCCAACGCTTCGAGTTGTAATCCTTGTTCCCATATAGTTCAAAAATACGGCTTGCTCGTCTCGTTCGGCGGGTGGGCAATTATCTAGAAAAACTGGCCGTGATTTATCGAGATAAAATACCAACGACTGCAATGCAGGATCACCAAACGGCAAGATCCTCTGCTTTTTGCGTTTTCCCGTGACGCGAACGAGCTTTTCCTTAAAATCTATGTCGCGTAGGTTCAGGCTCACAAGTTCGCCTACGCGCATTCCTGTTGCGTAAATAAATTCCAGAATCGAGCGGTCACGTTTACCCAAATCGGTATTAAGATCAGGCGTTTCGATAAAGCGAACGGCATCTTCGATTGACAAATGGGTTGGCAGTTTGCGTTCGATTCTTGGTGTTGCAACAAGCTTTGCAGGATTTACCTCCAGCACGCCTTCGCGCACAAGAAACTGCATAAACGTTCTAACAGAGGCAAGCTTTCTGGCAATCGAAGTCTTTTTCTTGTTTGCCGAATGCAGCGCAGACATCCACTCGCGAACGGTTATGTGATCTATGTCTTCTACAGGAATCTCTTTTCGCGTTCCTTTTGCGGTTGGGGGAGCAAGGTATTCGTGAAACTGATCCAAATCACTCGTGTAGTTTCGAAGCGTGTGGGGACTTACATTTCGCTCGTATTTCAAGTGCTGCAAGAATTGTTTGAGATATTCCTCAAGCATCTAAGGATTAGTATATTCTGTTCTCTTCCTTATCGGAAACGAAACCAGAAAGTCTAAGGAAGTGTAATCCAACCTCTCGGTAGGCACTTTTTGTGGGTGACCATCTATCAACCACGTGGTAACGATTATCCTTGACTCCTTCGATAATCCATTGGGCTCCATCTGTACCTCTGCGCTCCTCGTCCGAGGAGGACAGTTTCCAAAAATCCGCATCGTTAAGGCTGCCAATCAAATCACACCAATCCTCGCCATCTAAGAAAATCGAATTTTCTGCGAAGATCTTTCCGGGCTCGTAACCGCCCGCTCCACTTAATTCTTTAAAGAAAACTTTTATTTTATCTTTCCGCTTTTCGATTCTAACAATGACAGGATGATTGAAAGTTCTGAGCCAAGTAAAACGATAAACCTCGAGATCTTTATCTGATATATTCAGTAAGGAATTTTCACCCGCAGCTTTAAGATGTTCTCCGTACCAACCGTTTCTCACGGTAACTGCTACTTTTTCTCTAAAACCCGGATCGTTGCTTGGGCCCGGGAAAAAGTGTCCATTTTTTTGTGTGAGTTTCCCTATCTCTAACGAAAGCCCAGGATAGTTTTTGGGTTCAACACATTTCATCACCTTAACTGTGGATCGTTCCGTATGAACTCCCTTCGGATGATCAGAATTAAGCCAAATAAAAACTGCGAGAATCCCAATTGAGAAGCTTATGAAAGCTGTTAATACCCAAAACAATCGCTTATTCATATTTAATTGTTTCTCCTAGAAACATAATACCCCTTCCGCGATCTCACAGTGAGACTTCTATCTGACTTTATCTTCAAATCAATGGTGCGAAATCTTCCGTCCCTCGCTTCATTTTCAGGGTAATATCCGAGGATATATTGCTGAGATAGTTCGGCCGAAATTTGCGTAAAAGCGAGGTCGAGTTCGCGTTCGTCAATCGGAGAATAAACCGCTCCTCCCGTTTCGCTTGCCAGGGTTTTCATACGTCGCTCAGCGGCGAGCGCCCTTAGATTCGCGCTTCCATCACGACTACCCGTGCGTTTGTAGTTTTCAAACTCGTTTGTGTGAACGATGTAAACCTGGCAATTGTTTTCCTGAACAACCTTGACCATCTCATCAAATGTCGAGTCACTCAAAGTATCCTGTCCATCGGAAACTATTACAATCACTCGCCTTCCGCCAAAATCCTCTAGATATCTCGATGCCTCGATTACTCCATCGTGTAGCGCCGTCGCCCCTTTGGGTTTTGAGAAACCGCGTATCGCGCTAATCAGAGCAGAAACGTTCTTGGTCATAGGCTGCTCGAGTTGGGAAATTCCCGCCACGGAATAGAGCGCTGCGAGGTCTTTGTTTGGTCGGATTACTCTGCGCAAAAATCTGATAGCGGCTTTTCGTTCGAATTCTCGAGCGACCAAAACACTTGAGCTGTTATCGAATAGCAAAGCAAGCCTGACCGGACTTTCGGAACGAAAAAGCTCGCCAATTTCTGCCGGGTTTTCATCAATCAGCAACTCAAAATCCTCGAGATTCAGCGTCGTCAAAGCTTGCCCAGTGGCGTCATCAATTACCGAAACGGGGATTGGCACCAACGTCGAATCAACGCTGATCACATCGTCATTTATTTTTTGTGGCTTTGGAGTTGGCGTCGGGGAAAGTTTCGGTATAGGAGTTTTTGTAACTTCCTGCGTAGGAATATAGACCGCTTTCTTTTTCGGCTTTTCCACCTTAACCGGCTTTTTCTTTTTTACGCGCCCGCTTTGCGCAAACGCAGCATGCGTAAGAATCAAAATCAAAAATGTGAGCAATAACCGGAAAAACATATTTCGTTTTTGATGAGCAAAACCTCAAAAAAGTTAGCCGCTGTTCCGTGCCAGGCGGATTCAAACCAACATTAGTTTTACGCCCGCAATCAGCAGTACCAAGGCCAAAGCTCGCCTGAGCATTAACGAGTTAAAATACTTGCTTCCAAGGGTCGAACCAATTATACCACCGATAATCGCCACGATTATCCATATGGCCACTCCCCTGGGAAGTTTGATCGCGTTTTGATAATTACCAATTAATGCCGCCGCCGAATTTACCATGATAAATAGTGCCGAAACGCCCGCAGCGGTTTTTGCGTCAGCCCACTTTGTAAGAAGAAGAATCGGCGTTAGAAAAACTCCCCCGCCAATGCCGATTAAACCCGATGTAAAACCGATAATTCCGCCTACAATCAAGGCAGGTATCCAACTTAATTCTTTTAATTCTTCGCTCTTTGCAAAATTCCACGCAAGGCGCGCCGCGGCGATAATGAGCGCTGCTCCTAAGAGCAGTTTGTATACGCCGATCGGCAGCTCGATCATTCCGCCAATGAAAGCGAGTGGTATCGATGCAGCCGCAAAAGGTAGGAAGGTTTTCCAGGAAAAGTGTCCGCGACGACAAAATTGAAGAGTGGCAATACCGGCGACAAATACGTTTAGTGCAAGTGCCGTAGGCTTTGTGATGCTAGGCGCAACGCTCAAAAAAGCCATTACCGCAAGATACCCTGAGCCTCCGCCATGTCCAACCGAGGAATAAAGAACGGCGACCAGAAAGATTGCCGCCAGGATAAATACTTCAAACTCCATTTATTTGAGCTTTACGGTATGGTAATTCATTGGCAAACCCGAACTATCGTCAAATTCCGCACCCGCTTTCACGCCGATCTTCGCGATATCCGTCGCAGATTTTGATTTATCGTCATAAGCCGCGTACATCGCCCCGAGCGCATAATCGCTTCCGCTTCCGTAGGCATAGAATCTGGACAGTTGTTTTACGTATCGATATTCGCTCAGTGCGTAAATACCACCCCGATTTGCGAGGAGCATATTCGCACGAGAGGTTTCAAACGCATCCGAATCGCGTTTATCGGGTTTTAAGAAATATTCATCTTTGAGTAGCTTATGTATTTGAATGTAAGAATTAAAAATCTCTTTTTCATTGCGCAGAAGGAATTCTTCTTTGGTCTTTTTTAGCAAATCTTCAAGTGCGGTCTGCGAGGCACTCCAACCAGTGAGAGCGAAAAAACTTTCTTTGTATTTAACTATCTTTCTATGGTTTTTTATGTATCTAGACGATTCCAGTTGGTTTCCGTATGTCGTCAGCGTATCGGCAGCTATGGCCGCTTCTTTCCCTTTTTTTACAACTACTATTGTCGTCATAAATATTCACCAAATGTTACTTATTTGTTTGTGTCAGCAAATCTTAACATAACAGAGAAAATAGAAAAGCGGACGGTTTACCAGTCGAAAAAAAAGAGACCGCTTAAAAAAAAGCGATCCCATTTTAATTCCCTATAAATAGAAATTACGCTAGAGCAGCAACCCCCTCTTTTTTAGTTTCTTCGAATTGCTCTTCCTCGGTAGAACCAGCAAGCGCAGTTGTCGATGAAGTGCCGCCGCTGATAGTCTGCGTCAGAGTGTCAAAATAGCCGGCGCCAACAAATGCCTGATGTTTTGTAGCGCGATAGCCGTCAGCCTCAGAATCAAATTCCTCTTCCTGAAGCTCAGCATACGCGGTCATTTGTCGTTTACCATAATCTTTCGCCAGCTCGAACATCGCGTAATTTAGCGAATGGAAGCCTGCCAAAGTTATGAATTGGAATTTATAACCCATTTCGCCCAGCTCTTTTTGAAACTTCGCTATCGTTTCGTCGTCCAATTTCTTTTTCCAGTTAAACGAAGGCGAACAATTATAAGCAAGCATTTTGCCTGGATATTTTTCGTGAACGGCTTCGGCAAATCTGCGCGCCTCTTCAAGATTCGGTTCGGAGGTTTCGCACCATACCAAATCAGCGTAGGGAGCATATGCAAGTCCGCGCGAAATTGCCTGATCTAGCCCGGCTTTTACGACGTGAAATCCTTCTACGGTGCGTTCGCCAGTCGTAAACGGTTTGTCGTAGTCGTCAATGTCGCTTGTCAAAAGCCCGGCAGCATTTGCGTCAGTTCGTGCGACGATAATTGTCTGCACTCCCAAGACATCCGCGGCAAGTCGAGCAGAAACTAATTTTTGTATCGCTTCGCTCGTCGGAACTAAAACTTTTCCGCCCATGTGTCCGCATTTTTTAGCCGAGGAGAGCTGATCTTCAAAATGCACCGCCGCTGCGCCCGCATCAATCATTGCTTTCATCAATTCAAAAGCATTTAGATTCCCGCCAAATCCGGCTTCAGCATCCGCAACGATTGGAGCAAACCAATCGATACCATTTTTGCCTTCGGTAGAGTAGATTTGGTCCGTACGCTGAAATGCGTTGTTAATTCGACGAACAAGTTCAGGTACGCTGTTCGCAGGGTAAAGACTCTGATCAGGATACATCTGTCCGGCAACGTTTGCGTCCGCCGCTACCTGCCAACCCGAGCAATAAATAGCTTTGAGCCCGGCTTGAACCTGTTGTACTGCTTGTCCGCCTGTCATTGCGCCAAGCGCATTTACGTATGGTTCGGTTTTCATCGACTCCCACAAACGCTTTGCTCCAAGCGTTGCAATTGTGTATTCAACCTTAACAGTTCCTCGGAGTTTCAAAACATCTTCCGCAGTGTAGTTTCGCTTGATCCCCTTCCAACGGGGATTTTCTGCCCAGTCTTTTTCAATAGCCTTTATTTGTTCTTCTCTTGTCATTTTTGCCCCCTCCTATATTCATTTTTTGTTAAATCGTTTATAAAAATTTCGCAAAACTAGATCGGATCAAAATGCCCCAATGTGATCATTTCCTCACTAATTTTTCGTGCTTCAACGAATCTCTCTCGCTCTTCATTCGGAGTTTCTTCGGGAAGCTGGTCTAATAATCGTTTGAGTTCTTCATCGAAAATTTGCGTTATGAACTCCGGTGTGTGTAAAACTTCGTCTCCTTCGCCGTCAACGATCTTCACCTTATCTCGATGCTTAATTCGCTGCGCTATCATCAGACGATAAATTCGGTCTGTCGCGAGATCTTCCATATAGCCGTCGAGAAGGCTCGCACCCCTATCGCTCAAAACTCCAAAGCGATAGCGTATTACTGTACGAACTGCAGCACGCGTACCATCCAAAGTATGTTTTCCGATGCCTTTGGGAAGCGGTCGCAAATCCGGATAGCGTTCGGTTTCGGAATATCGAATAAGGTCTTGATTTGGTTCTGGGAATTGATCAACAGCAATTTGATTTTGATCAGGGTGTCCCGTCCAAGCGCCATCCATTCCTACGGCTGCCTCATTCTTTTTATCAGCTTCTAAGTTTTTAAGAGCGCGTTCGTTTAACTCGGAGTCCAGCCGACTTGGATACAACGCCGTCATTCCACCAATCGCTAAAAGTCCGTGTTTATGACAAACCTCGACCATGAGTTCACGAAGATTTTGAAAGAAAGGCACGTCCGATGGAATAGTGTTTCTGTCGGGCAAAACCCACTCGGGATCGTGCAGATTGAAATGAATAAGGCTCGCCATATAATCCCAACGACCTAAGTTTAACCCCAGGATGTAGTCGCGCAGTTTGTAAATAAATTCTTCCGTTTGGTGAGCGAGCGGATGTGATTCGACCAACGCCATGCATTTGATATAGCCCTTTTCCCATCCGAGTTTCTCCTCAACCTCTTTAAATAAATCACGCCAAAACAGCGCTTCTTCGGCTGATTCAGATTTCGGAATGTAAAAACAAAGATTGTGTTTTAGTTTTTCCTTCTTTACGCCAAAAGCAATTCGCGCTACGTCATAGACAGAGGCGGAAATGAGTTCGTTGGAAAAAACTCCCGCCTGACTTAGATGAAGACCGCGAACACGAATCCAACTTACGGTTGGACTTTCGTTTATTGTTACTTGTTTATCTCTTTTTTGGTCGAAATAAGTGAGTTCGCCGTGAAGGGCTTTAAGAGAATTATCGATGCCGATTTCGAGCCGTTCCCAAGTATTTGCCATGGAATCCTCAAGATCAATCATCACCCCCGGGGCACCCGAATTGAGCATTTTTACGACCAATTCCTTATCGTCTGCCGGTCCCGTCATCTGATTTCGCTGATCCTGACACCAGTCCGGCAAAGTGATCTTCCATTCACTCGTCGTTGCTTCTGAAGGCTCTAAGTGATCGGGTAAATTGCTCCGATGTGATTCCTCCAAAACTTCGATTCGTTTTTGGACAAGCATTTGCTGCCTTGGAGTAAATGAGCCGTGTAGAGACTTCAAAAACTCATAAAAGCCTTGAGGAAATTCGTCTTCGGCATTAAAACCTTTATGTGCGTGATTAATTCGCGGGTCAAAACCCTGTTCGGATGTTGTATTATTCATCAAATTTAAATTACCTCTAAAGTGTGTTCAATATATTGAACAGTTGTTCTGTCGATAAAGTCAGATTAGTAGCGTTTTCAAGATTTGTAAATCGTTGAAAAGGATTTGTTCGATATATTGAACAATATTTCACAATCCTGAACCATGATTGAATATGGATCTGAGATTATTTATTATTAGAAAGAGCTAATAATTGTGGATTTATGGAAAAACGTGTCAGAAAACACCACTTCAAAAGCAGTTGATCGAGCACTGTCGATTTTGGAATTGGTCGCGGAAAGCAATCGCGGACTGAGCAATTCGGATTTGAGTCGCAGGTTGAAAATTCCCAAAAGTTCCGCAAGCTATATCTTGCGCGTACTGGAAAATAGGGCGTTCTTGCATCGTGACGAAAACGGCAGATATCGTCTCGGTCTGAAACTGATGAGCCTAACGGGTGACGTGTTGACGCATTTGGATATTAGAGATATCGCTAAACCGACTCTGGAAAGCTTTGTGAAAGAGAGTCGTTTACCGGAAGCTCATCTTGCCGTTTTGGATAATGGTCGGGCAGTTTACGTCGAAAAGGTCGAATCTGAAAAAAGTTTTATCAAAATGGATATTTGGGTCGGGCATCGTTTACCCATTCACACAACGGCAATTGGCAAGGTTTTGGTTTCGCAGCTATCTAATGAAGAGATTTTGGAGATTCTTGAATTGCGCGGAATGGAACGAAAGACAAGAAATTCCATAACCTCTCCAAAGCCGTTTTTGCGCGTACTAAAAAAGGTTAGAGAGTTTGGTTTTGCTCTCGACAACGAAGAAAATTCCGATGATGTGCGTTGTATTGCCGCTCCGATCTACGACAAGAATGGTGAAATAATTGCCGCGCTTGGAACTTCAAATACAATTCTACACATTGACGAAAAAAATCTCCCTGGAATCATTGAATTAGTAAAAAAGGCTGCCCGGCAAGTCTCTAAGCAAATGGGTTTTAACCAGAAGATTTAGTAACGAAAAACCGGAGGTTATGTCGCTTTTCTCGCAGTTCTAAGCAGGATTTTCTCCTCTAGCCACTTGTCCCAATCTTTTAACGCTAACTCAACCTGAAACGCGTGTCTTTCGCGTTTCCGCCTGTATTTTTTTCTTAGTTCAACCGGAAGCGGTTCGAGAAAACCGAAAGTAATATTTACGGGCTGAAAATTTTTCGTCTCTGCATTTGCTACGTATCGACAAAGCGAGCCAATTGCCGACTTTCGGGGGGCAACAACGAGGTCTTCCTCTCGCAGCATTTTTGCGGCATTTAACCCCGCCAGCCAACCGGTTCCAACCGATTCAAGATACCCCTCGACGCCTGTAATCTGTCCCGCAAAGAAGAGATTCGGCTTCTTTTCAACCTGTAGTTTTTCGTTTAAAAGCTTGGGCGAATTAATAAACGTATTGCGGTGAATTTGTCCGTACTGAAGAATCTCAACCTTCTCAAGACCGGGGATCAAGCGCAAGATTCGCTTCTGCTCGGGGTACCTAAGGTGATTCTGAAAACCGACGAGCGAATAGGCATCGGCCATTTGATTTTCCTGCCGTAATTGAACGGCAGCGTAAGGTTCATCGCTCGTGCCCGGAAGAGGCAAACCCTTCGGCTTCATACAGGCAAAACGTAAGGTATCCACTCCGCGGCGCGCAGTTTCCTCCAAAGGAAGGCATGCTTCAAACCAATGTGTTTCTTCAAATCGTTTTAGTGGGACCGATTTCGCGTTTATTAATTCATTGTAAAATTTCTCGTACTGCTCCTTAGTAAAAGGACAATTTATATAATCATCGCCGCCGCGTCCGTAGCGAGCTGCCTTAAAAGCAATGTCCATATTTATGGAATCCGCCGTCACAATTGGAGCAATCGCATCGTAAAAATATAGCTGATCGTCGCCCGTAAGTTTTATGATCTCCTCTGTCAGAGCGTCGCTTGTTAAGGGACCGGTGCAAATAATTGTGATCTCGCACTGAGGGATTTTGGTTGCTTCCTCGCGTAGAATTTCAATATTTGGGTTGTTTTCGATTTTCATAGTTATGTAATCAGAAAACTCTCCGCGATCAACCGCGAGCGCAGCTCCCGCAGGGACCTGCGTTGCGTGAGCAGCCTCCATCACGATCGAGTTTCCCCGCCGAAGTTCTTCCTTAAGTAGATACGGAGCGGTACCTTCGCGGTCAGTTTTTAAGGAATTTGAGCAAACAATCTCGGCGAGTTTTTCTGTACGATGTGCTGGAGTCTGTTGAACAGGACGCATTTCGAAAAGTTTAACCATTGCGCCAGATTCCGCTGCCTGCCAGGCAGCTTCGGCGCCGGCGAGTCCTCCTCCGATTACATTTACGTGTGTCATAAAGCTATTTGATTCTACGGGCTTGCGAAGAAAATGTTAAACGAAAAAAAAGCAAGAGCCTCAAAAAGCTCCTGCCTTTTAAGCTGATTGGTTTTAACCCTAGCTTTTCGTAAACACCAGCTTCGAACTTCGGCTTCCGCGCGGCGTTTCGGTCTCAGCCGAAACCGTTAAAGTTTTACCGTCTTCAGCTAGCGACCAGGTTTCAACCGACGTTATTTTCATCTCGCCTCGAGGAGTATCAAAAACGCTTTTCGTCGTTAATAAAAGCGCCGCTTCCTTCTCTTCTGCCTTTCTCGTGACTTTCCCCGTTGCAAACCCTCGGTCAACGTCGGTGCTCGTCTCAGTCCCATCAAGTTTGAAAGTCACAGGACCGGCGTTTCCGCCACCGCGCATCCCGCGTCTTCCTCTTCCACGACCACCGGCGCCGTCTCTTTCTTCGCGCTCAACCTTTCTTTCATAGGTCAATTCGTCGTCGTTTTGCGTCACGTTCATCGTCATAGATTTAACGCGCGAGCGTTCACCTAGTTCGCTATTTTCTTTATCAAGTTTCCAGTCACCTGCGTAGTTGCTTTGAGCCGAAACCGCACCGGCTAACACAAAAAGGCTAAGAAGGGCTCCAAACATAATACTCTTTCTCATAAATCAGTTTTCTCCGTTTCGAAATGTACTTTCCGGTTAAGACGCAAATAACATACGGATAGTTGATAACCCGACGTAAAGTTTTGTAAATGGTCATCTGTGCCAACTCAAAGCCACGCGCCCTCTTGCGTCGATCAATTCTCTAAACGGTTAAGGTTACTGTTGCTGTATCCATATAGGAAGTAGATTACTAATCCTACAAACAGCCATATCCCAAACCGCATCCAGTTTGTAAATCCGAGCTCCGTCATCAAATACGCACACATAAGCAAGCCAAGAACCGGGATCAACGAAAGCTTCTTGATCAAGCTCAACCAAATCATCTCGCCCAATAAAAGCAGATAAATTATCATCGGAACCTTTTCAAGGAATACGCTCCACCATGTTTCATCACCCGTCGGCGCGACGGTGAAAAAGTCCGAGACCATCGTCGGATTAAAGTAGTAAAGAATGTACCCAATTATCGCGACAATGATCGGAAGGATAAACTGGGAATTAATATACGGCACATATCTGGTCGTCCCGCGAAATTCCTTTTCCTTAAACAAAACCCCGGCGCAAACGACTACAAACGCGAAGAGCGTTCCGATACTCGCAAGATCCGTCACTTCCGTAAGGTTCATAAAAAGCGCCGGAATCGCAACCACTAAACCGGTAACGATCGTTGCAAACCACGGTGTTTTAAACTTCGGATGAATCGACGAAAAAATTCTCGGCAGAAGTCCGTCCCTGCTCATTGCCATCCACAAACGCGGCTGCCCGATCTGAAAAACCAGAAACACCGTTCCAAGAGCAATCACCGCACTCACCGCAATTATTCCCGCCACCCAGGGAAGATTCGCCCCCTCAGGACCAAACACAAATGCTAGCGGATCACCGACGTTTAGCTGCGTGTAAGAAACCATTCCAGTAATAACGAGGGCCAGCACAATATACAAAATCGTGCAGATTACCAGCGAAAGGATCATCGCCCGGGGCAGGTCTTTGCTCGGATTCTTGGCCTCTTCGGCGGTCGTTGCGAGTGCGTCAAACCCTATGTAAGCAAAGAAAACGGCCGAAACACCTTTTAGAACGCCGGCTGCTCCGTTCGGCGCAAATGGCGACCAGTTTTCCGGCTGAACGTAACCAAAACCAAGAAAGATGACAAGGAGAATGATTCCGATCTTAAGTACCGTCATTACGTTTGCGGTAAGCTTTGATTCGCGTATACCGATATAAACGAGCGTGGTCATAAACGCCGTTATGAGCAATGCGGGAAGATCCATCACCATCGGAATACTCCCAAGCATCGGCGCGTTTTGCCATGCGCTATAGGCCTCAACCTGTCCGCAGTTGATCGCAGCGTCCTTCAGGTCACAGGCTTTGGTCAGTGCCTCAAGCGTTGTTCCGTCACCCACAGCTTTTGTAACCGCTTCATGGCCGCGGCTTGCCGTAAGGAAATCCATCGTAAAGTGCTCGGGAATATTGATTCCGTAACCCTTCAGAAGACCTGTAAAATAATCGGACCAGGAAATTGCGACCGCAATATTTCCGATCGCGTATTCGACGATCAGGTCCCAGCCGATGATCCACGCAATGAGCTCCCCCATTTGAGGCATAAGAATAGGTGTAGGCCGAGCCGGCAATGGGTATACGCGACGCAAACTCCGCATAGCACAGCGCCGCAAGTCCGCAGGCGATTGCCGAAATCACAAAGAGAAAAATCACCGCCGGTCCGCCGTTATAGGAGGCCTTTCCGACCATGGCGAAAATTCCGGCTCCGATTATGGCGGCGATCCCGAGCATCGTGAGATCAAAAAGTCCAAGCGTTCGATGAAGGTGAACATTTTCTTCACTCCCGGGCTTCATCGCGCTGGCTTCATGCGCCAACATCCCGGCGGCGGCATCTTTTTTGATCTGGTCGATAGATTTCTTGCGAAAAAGGTTTCTCATAGTTCTCCTAATTGAACTCTGCAAACGGCTTTCGAAGTGTCTTTAACCTTAACGTCAGCGCGGGCTCCCGTTGGTCAAAGGCAATAAGTTTTAAGTGAGCCCTCCCGCACAGTCGGGGTACGAACCCACTCCGATTGAAACGGGTACTAATCGATCAAACAAAATTGAGTGAACTGATTCTATACCAACACGTACGAATTATAGAAACTTTTTCGAGGATAAGGCATTTCTCCAACCGCTGCTTGTGTCTGAAAGCCCACCCGTCACCTCGGGTTCCTGAAAACCGAGAGTTGTAAAACAGGCTGTTAGCCTGTTTGTGTCAGTAACCCTAGCCTCCGCGGAGTTGTAGAACAGGCTAACAGCCTGTTTGTGTCGGCCAAACTAGCGTCACCGAGGGCCCCTAAAAGCCAAAGCACGCGGCTCCTGTATTAATATCGGGTCTCGAATAGTGACCGAACCTGCTGAGCCCTTCTTCACAGTCTGCCGCGAATACGCTCGGATTAAACATGAACAAATACGGAACAGAGTGAAGGAATAAAGACCATGTCTTACCTACCTTTACGAGGATTCCCACAGTTACATTTGAGGAACTCACCTTTGCACTCTGTTGATAATCCCCTCAAATAATTCCAATCAAGAAGCCAACAATACGAGCTAGCAAATTTAACGAATCAGCTTTCGCTTTTTGAGACGCCACGTGCCGGCAGACAAAAATCAATGCAATAAGTTGACCAATTAACCATGAAAATTTTCCTCAACAGCAAAGCGTATCAAATCTTCTTTTTAGCGCTTTTGATAATCTCGATCACGATTCCTTTATGGCATTTCGCAATCGGTAAAACTCAAGTCTTGCCGCCGATTGAGGTAAAAATCGCTTTTTGGGCATGGCGCAACAAATCACCGAACCAAGTAGAAGTTGATAAAGCCATTCACGAAACAAATCCTACTTTACTCTTTTTAAGACTCGGGCAATTTGATTACGGCAAACGAAGGATTAAAACCATTCGCCGTGTAGAGGGAGAACTTCCCGAAAAGATTGAGATACATTTCGTTAACAACGCGACGCAATCGCTGCTTCGCAGTTTTGAAAATATTGACACAATGAAATTTGCGAAAATTATTTGCGAAACGTTTAAGCAAGACTTAAAACGATCGAAAAACCGTTCTGCAGACACGTTGTATCAGTAACCCTCGCGTCACCGCGGACTCCCAAAAACCAAGATTTGTGCAACAGGCTGACAGCCTGTTGCACGACCCGCAGGCTCCCAATGGCCAAAAAGCCATAAGTTCCAACGGAGCCCTCGTTTACAGTCGGGCTGCGGATGCGCTGTGGACGACTTCGCATTATATTGCGAATCATGATTTCACAATGTATGATTCCGAAAAATCAGGAGAAACTATGAATCAAGAGAAAACAGCTGAACCCAGTTTATTAGTCTCACTTATACCCCTAGTCGTTTTGATGGGCTTATTGATCGTAAATATTGTCGTTTATAAAGACAATGCTACGGGCGGTTCTAACCAACTGGCTCTTTTGATCGCCGGTGCCTTAGCGACTTTCATAGGGATTGTCGTATACAAAATCAAGTATAAAAAGATTGAGAATCAAATTGTAAAGTCAATCGGGATGGCTTTGCAGGCGTGTATCATTCTTTTGATTGTAGGCGCTCTGATCGGTATGTGGATCATCAGCGGTATTGTACCGACAATGATTTATTACGGCTTAATGCTAATAAATCCGACGGTGTTTTTGCCGGTTTCGTGTATAGTTTGCGCGATTGTTGCGCTTGCCACTGGCTCAAGCTGGTCAACAACCGGAACGGTAGGCATCGCCCTTATTGGTATCGGACAGACACTTGGAATTCCTTTAGGAATGGTTGCCGGAGCAATTATTTCAGGTGCGTATTTTGGCGATAAAATGTCGCCTCTGTCAGATACGACAAATCTCGCACCCGCAATGGCCGGCACAGACGTTTTCACTCACATCCGCCATATGGTTTTTACGACAGGTCCTGCAATAAGTTTGGCGGTTATTGGGTTTACTATTTTGGGCGCTTTTTTTGGTCAAGGTGAAGTTAACCAGGAAAAGATTGCGACCGTACTTTCCGTGATCGAGGGTAATTTCAATATAGGAATTTATCTATTTATAGTGCCTCTCGCCGTTTTATTTATGGTTTATAAAAGAGTTCCTGCTCTGCCGGCTCTTCTTATCGGAACTCTCTTAGGCGGAATTTTTGCTCTTATTTTTCAGGGCGATTTGATTGCATCACTAATTCAAAATGACCTGATCGCAAGAGAAATAGATAAAGCTGAATTAGTTAAGCCAGGTGTGTATCAAACGGAAACATATAGGACAGTTTTAATGACAGCTTACGACGGCTTTGTAATTGAAACTGACAATAAACTCATCAACGAGTTATTTAATCGGGGCGGAATGAGCAATATGCTCTCAACCGTTTGGCTAATCCTGATGGCGATGGTTTTTGGCGGCGCCATGGAAGGAACGGGAATGCTTCAAAAAATAGCGGGCAGCATTCTAAAACTTGTTAGAGGAACAGGCAGCTTGATCGGAGCGACGCTAAGCAGCTGTATCTTTATGAATATGACGGCCTGCGATCAATACCTGGCGATCGTTGTTCCAGGCAGAATGTATAAAAACGCTTACGAAGAATATGGGCTCAAACCAAAGAACCTTTCGCGGGCGTTAGAGGATTCGGGTACGGTAACCTCTGTTTTAGTCCCCTGGAACTCCGGTGGCGCCTATAATTCCGGCGTTTTAGGAGTTCCGACCTTAACTTACCTGCCATTCTGCTTTTTTAATCTTTTAAGTCCGGTAGTTTCGGCGTTTTTAGCAGGTTTCAATTTGACGATCGATAGAATAGACGAAGAGGAAAGTGGGTCGAGTAAAATAGCTGATAAAAAATAAGTTGTTACCTGCTACTTTGATATTAGGAACCTGTTTGCATAGACTAAATCAGTTAGAATCAGTCGCACGTTGTAACTTTCACGAAAAATCCATTTCCCGATGGAATTTGAATGATATTAGCCTTTTTATTCTTGCAGAGTATAGCGGATCGTGAACGACACTTTGATTGTTCTGGTTCCCGTTTTTGCTTCCCTGAGTTTCGTAGTTCTTGCTTCCCACAAAGTGATTAAATGCACCATCAAACTATTCACAAGAATTTAGACACATCGTTCGTAAATCTCTCTGCGCTAATTAAGTATCTGCGCAGGCGACAATTCACCGGGTCTGTAAAAGTTCAACTAAATGGTTATAAAGCCGATGTGGAGTTTGGTGCCGATAGCTCATTGAGAGTTCATGAACACGACGAAATTTCGGGCCGAATTGCCGATGGTGAGGAAGCCCTCCAACGCTTGCTGATCAGGGCGCGTGAATCGGGAGGCACGATAAATGTGTATCAAGCCTTTGATCAAAAGCCGGTTGAAACGCCAGACGCCATAAAAAGTAAGGTGGATATACCTGCTCAAAATAATGCGCCAAAGGCAACCAAATCGATTCCTGTCAAAGTGGCAAACGGAAGGCCATCGGCTCCTCCTGTAGCGCCAAATTCAAGGGTCGAAACACCTGTTAAGAAGCCCCTGAGTAAGCCAAAAGTACCGCAGCAGCAGCAGCAGGAAACGAATGGCTTTGTTGAGACGAGCGAAAATACCTCCGGCGTAGGATCCAGTCACCCGAGCCTTCCGGATTTCCCGTTTGAACTAACCAACAAATTTGAGGCCAAAGCGCGAAATAGCGCAGTAACGGCCGCCGATTGGCAAACGGTACTTAAATCAGCGGTGGAATTGCTAACTGTTGTTGACCGTTCGCTAGCAGTCGCAAATCTGAATTTTTCGGCGGAATTTCGAAAGGTTTGTATTGACGTAGCAGGCGACTATCCATTCCTAAATCCTAGTGCGGAGATTTTTGAGTATTCTCGTGGAAAAATTTCAATGGAAAAACAGATGAACCCGAAAATGTTTATCGGCGGCATTTCCGAAACGCTTCGCAAAATTCTCTTGAAACTTTCAAAAAGCCAGAAGTATTCCGAAATCTACAACGTCACCTCTAACAGATTGCAAATCTTGATGAAAAAACGAGATAGCGTCTATAGAAGGTTTGGTGTTGAAAACCAGATCAGAAGAATAGTCTCCCCTTAATCATCCTACATTTCCTTTACATAAACCGGCGCGGTTTGCCATAAGAATTGTTCCACCATAGACTCTAATTAATCTTTCTAGGGAAAAAAGTTCTGACTGACCTCATTCGGTTGAGTCTTGTGGTAAAACAACTCGTCACAAAGGCTACGACATCGAAGTAGGCGTTGCTATTGTTTTACGTGATTGGTGTGGGATGTAATGACTAAGAAATTATTTTGGGTAATCTTTCCGGTCTTTCTCGTAGCGCTAGTTTTTCCTCATTTTGCTACGGCTGAGCCAAGTGTTTCCATTGCCGAGATTCAGGGAGAAGCTGATTTTTCGCCGCTTGAAGGCAAAAAAGTAACGGTTCAGGGAGTCGTCACGGCGCTTCGCCCGCGCGGTTTCTACATCCAAACCCCAGACGATAAGATCGATAATAAACAAAAAACTTCTGAAGGGATTTATGTCTTCACAGAAGATACTCCATCAGATGAAATTTTGCCTGGGAAAATCGTGGAAGTAAGCGGAACGGTAGCGGAATTCCGACCTGAAAAAGAAATTTATACACTCTTTTTAACCGAAATCGTAAAACCTGAGATTAAAGTTCTCGAAGATGCTGCACTTCCCGATCCCGTTGTTTTAACCAAAACCGATCTGAATCCTGAAGGGCAAATCGATCAACTCGAACGCTTTGAAGGCATGAGAGTAAAGATTGATGAAATAAAAGTTGTAGCACCGACCGGTGGTTTTTTTGATTTAGAAGAAGGAAAAGTAAAATCAAACGGAGTATTTTTCGGAGTACTTGCCGGCATTCCTCGTCCCTTTCGCGAACCGGGTTTGGACACCCTGAAAGTCTTGATCGATAAGCTGCCTCAAACTTATCCCGTTTTCGATATGAATCCGGAGCTCATCAGAATTGATAGCGATGGGCTCAATGGCGGCAAGCCAATCGATGTAGCCGCCGGCGCTACTATTAAAGGCGGCGTAGGAATTATCGACTATAGCTTTCGCGCTTACACCCTTCTTTTAGACCCGAGCGTTTCACCAACCGTCGAAGGCAAACGAGAATATTTAAGGGCGAGCCCTGCA
The DNA here is from genome assembly GCA_965216195.1 of Aridibacter sp. GTDB lineage: Bacteria > Acidobacteriota > Blastocatellia > Pyrinomonadales > Pyrinomonadaceae > Aridibacter. The sequence continues at coordinate 2,989,671 of OZ244151.1, forward strand.
GGGGTTGGGGAGATTACGATTGCGAGCATCAACCTGGAAAACTTCTTCGACGAAGAAGAAAATTCCGACTTGGGTGACCGTAAGGAAACGAAGGTATCAGCCGAGTATTTTGAAAAGCGTTTAAAAAAGGCATCGCTCGCGGTAAGAAACGTACTATCGCTGCCCGATGTGCTCGGCATTGCTGAGGTCGAAAATGAAGATGTCTTGATAAAACTAGCAAATCGAATTAACGCAGATGCTGAAAGCGCAGGTCAACCAAATCCGAATTATGCTGCGATTTTGGAAGAGGGTAACGATTTGCGGGGTATCGATGTAGGGTTTCTAATCAAAACCTCTAGAATAAAGACGCTTGGCACAAAGCAGCTGGGGAAAGAGCTGTTGCTGGAGCATGCTGATGCCAATCCAAACGAGAAACTTTTTTCGCGTCCACCGCTTTTAGCTGAGTTTGAAACCGACATCGACGGCATCAAGCCAAACTTTAAATTTACTGTGGTCGTGAATCACTTTAAATCTTACCGGGGAATAAACAGTTCCCGCGTTCAGGAAAAGCGACGGTCGCAAGCGGAATTTTTGGCAAACCAAGTTTCGGAGCGTCAAACCGCGACCCCTGATGAGCGGATCATTTTGATTGGCGATCTAAACGGGTATCAATTTAACGACGGATACAATGATCTTGTAGGCACTTTAAAAGGAACTCCCGAGAAAAATGTGCTGGCACCTGCGAAGACGGTTTATAAAACAGGATTGATAAACCTGGTCGAATACATTACGGCCTCAAACCGTTATTCCTACGTTTTTGCAGGCTCAGCACAAACGCTCGATCATATCCTTATAAACAAACCGACGCAGAAATTCGCGGCCAAGTTTGGCTACGCTCGTCTCAACGCAGATTTTCCAAGGGTTTTGGCAAATGACGAAACGCGGCCGGAAAGAATCTCCGATCATGACGCCCCTGTCCTTTATCTATCGATCGGCAGTAAAACGGAAACGGAAGCCGCCCCGAATAGTGAAAAAAGTGACTTCAGATAGACGCGAGATTGAGAATTTTTATCTCTCTCGCCCAGAACCGGTGCGAGCTTGTTTGCTGGCGCTTCGCGGGATTATTTTGGAATTTAGCGATGAGATAGCCGAAGATTGGAAATATCGCATGCCGTTCTTTCTTTATTAAGGGAAAAATGTTTTGCTATCTTTGGATCGATAAGAAAACAAATGAGCCGTACATTGGAATTGTCGAAGGAAATAGAATCGATCACCCTGCGCTTATAAAAGGAGAGCGTGCGCGTATGAAGATCCTTCCGATCGACTCAGACAAGGACATTCCTGTAGGGAAGATAAACGAGATTCTCAACGTGGCTTCAGCATATTATTAATCTGTAATTGAGTTTTATGAGTTTTACCGAAACAGTTTTCATAACGGGATTCCCGGGTTTTATCGCGGGAAGGCTGGTAAAGCGCTTGGCAACTCCAAACACACAGTTTTTTCTTTTGGTCCAGTCGAGCTTTGTTGAAAAAGCACATAAAGACGTCCAAAAGATTGCCGAAAAAACAAAAACCCCTCTCAAAAACTTCGCCATCATTGAAGGCGACATTACGGACAAAAATCTGGGCCTTTCCGATACCGATCTGAATGTTGTGGTCGAAGAGACAACAGATGTTTACCACCTCGCGGCAGTTTACGATCTTTCGGTTGAAAAGGATTTAGCTTACAAAGTAAACCTTGAAGGTACAAAAAATGTAAATGAGCTAGTAACGAACATCAAGAATTTGCGTCGATATAACTATATTTCAACTTGTTATGTCGCAGGAAAGCGGGATGATCGTATATTTGAGAACGAACTGGCCCATGATAGAGGGTTTCGTAATTACTATGAGGAAACAAAATACTTCGCTGAACTTGAGGTCGAGAAACTAAAGGCCAAAAACATACCGATAACCATCTATCGACCCTCGGTTGTGTGCGGCGACTCCGTTACAGGAGAGACGGCCAAGTATGACGGTATCTACTATGTAATTACTTTTTTAATGAAGTTCCCTGAAGTGTTCCGTTTGGTCAACGTCGGAAACGAAGATGTGCGATTAAATCTGGTTCCAGTGGATTTTGTGATTGAAGGAATGGTAACGCTCGCAAAAGACGAAAATGCGGTAGGAAAAACTGTCGCGTTGGCCGATCCAAACCCTATGACTACAGAGGAAATATGCGATTCGATCGCGGAATCGATCACGAACAAAAAGTCAGTAATTACACCTCCGCCAAAGCTTGTTGAAACATTTCTGAATTCACCGATTTCTCCACCCATTACGGGGCTTCCGCATTCGGGCGTTCCATATTTTTTCATTCCGCAAACATATGACACGGCTGTTGCAGATAAACTCTTGGCTCCACATGGCGTGAAGTGTCCGACTTTTTCGGATTACGTGGGTAATATCGTAACTTTTGTAGAAGAACATCCGGAATTGCGATAAATTGAGTTGCAGTAAGCAATCTTTTCGCCGATTCCTACATCCAATAAGAACTTAGCCTGATATGCGTAACAATCTTTTTAGATTTGGACTTCTTTTCTCGGCGGTTTTCGCCGCGACTGCAGTTTTATCCTTCAATGCCTTTTCCCAGGATCCTATTCCGCCCCCGCCGGATATCGATGAACCCGAGAAGATTTTTACGGAAGAAATAAAACTTAATGTTTCGGCGTTTGACGAAAGGGGTAATTTCGTTTCGGAAGTAGGCAAAGATGACATCGTGATAATTGAGGATGGACGGCTCCATCAACCAAGCAGCATTCGGCGGATTCCGGCTAACGTCTTGATCGTTCTTGATACGGGCGGCGAGATGCGAAGCGCGAAAGGACTTAGACAAACCAGGAAAACCGCAAAGAGATTGTTAAATTCGCTGGCAGCTGAAGACTCGGTTGCGATTTTAGAATATAACGACAAAGCCAGAATCATTTCCGAATGGACAAAAGATAAATCGCAGACAATGCAGGCGATTGACCGGGATCTCAATTTTGGTAAGCGCTCATTGTTTGTAGAAGCTCTTGAACTGGCTACGGGATTTCTAAGAAAGTCAGAGAATGAAAATAGGCATCTCGTTTTGATTAGCGATGGAACGGATAGTCTTGGAAGAAGCGCAGAAAAGATACTGGAGATGAGAAGGCTTCAATCCACAAATATCAATGTCCATATCTTGAGCTATACGGCACTTGAAATTGCGAAAGTTCGACCAAAAACAAAAAGCGTTGGAGCGCGCCCACACAAAAACCCCCTGCCGGATGAAGTTGTTGCGGGTTTGCCTGAACCCCTGAGAACCGTAAACAAGGCACCGAAATTCGGCACAATTAATCTAGATCGAAAGCTTATACGTGTAATGAAAAAGCGAAAAGCCGATCTTGAAGACGGTGAGAAATTTCTTGCGGCGCTCGCCGATAACACAAGTGGAATGTTTATACTGCCCGAAACAAAAAAAGAGATGGAAGGAAAGGCTTCATTAATCGCTGAGATTATTGATTCAAACTACGTAGTCACATACACGCCAAAAAGACCCTTAAGCGAATCTCCAGCTGGTGAAGTACGCACGATCGAGGTTTCATCTAGAAAGGAAGGACTACGTGTTTCGGCCCGTAGAAAATTGATTGTAGAAAAAAACTAAATTACTCCGATTCTTCCTGAAAGCTTCTATTCTGCACCGTCATTAGCAAACACGCCGCACAAATTGAGATAAAAGCACTGAATAAAAAAGCAACGACCGATCCATACTGCGTCCACAAAAGTCCAAAAATTAAAGATGCTGGAAAAACCGTTACACCAAAAGCCAGATTATAAAATCCATAGGCCGTCCCGCGTTTATCCTCTGAAACCAGATCTGCAACCAGCGCCTTTTCGGCTCCTTCCGTCAAACCAAAGTAAACTCCGTAAATAAGGAAAAGCACGAGCGCCTGCCAAGCATCGGCAACAAAAGCAAACCCACAGTAGACAAGTGCATATAAAACCCAACCGGCAAAGATCAATTTTCGGCGTCCGACCTTGTCTGATAGATCCCCGAAAATCAACGAGCTTACAACTTTCGAAAGATGAAGCGCCATCCACAAAAGCGGCAAGAGCGGCAACGAAATTCCAGCTTGCTGAGCACGCAGTATTAGAAATGCATCGGTCGAATTCGAAAGTGTAAATAGCGCGATGACGACAAGAAAACGTTTGAAGTTAGCATCGAACTCGCCCAGAGAGAGCTTCAGAGGGGCCGTCTGAACCGCGACATCTTCGCGCACAACATTTTCTTCCTTAACAAAAAAAATGATTACAAAAAGTCCGAGTGCGATAGGAATCGATGCGAATAGAAAAACATAGCGGTAGTCATCGGCGCTTGGTTTATAAGGATCGGCAGCAAAAAGATACAAAAGGATCGAGGCAATTAGCGGACCGATCACCGCTCCGAGATGGTCTGCCGCTCGATTAAAACCAAAAGCGAGCCCGCGTTTTTCCTTTGGTACGCTCGCCGCTAAAAGGGCGTCGCGTGGTGCAACCCGAACCCCTTTTCCAATTCGATCAGTCATTCGCACAAAGAGCACCTGTTGCCAACTCGTCACAAAGGCAAGTAGCGGACGAACAATGCTCGCAAGCGAGTACCCGGCAAAAACGGGGAATTTTCTGCGATCAAATTTGTCGCTTAAATACCCTGAAAATAGTTTGAGAAGGCTCGCAACGGATTCTGAAAAACCTTCGATGAGCCCGATTGCGAAGGGTGAAGCTCCGAGAGTAAGTGCCAAAAACGCAGGCAGCAATGGATAGATTATTTCACTCGAAGTGTCGTTTAGGAGACTTACGACGCTTAGCGCGAGCACATTACCTGTCAGGTTTTTGTAGCGCTTAAAATAGCTTTTTATCCCGAGAGGCATTTAATTGTTTGAGCCAAAAATTATTTATGGTCTTTTAGAGGTTGAGGTAGATTTTGTTTGGGTTATATCCAGATTCCAAAGTGCCAGACCGCCGACAATCGCGACAGCCAGAATTATTAAAACAATAATCGCACGCATTGCCATCTTTACGGTCTTTTTCAAAACTCGGTATGCGATGTAGGCAATCGCGAGCATCACCAAAATGAAAACTATCGCTACAATTTCCATAATTTATTGGGTTATATTTCCCGTCTGAACCTTTTCCAGCTCTTTTAGGTCTTCTTCGCTCAGCGATGAGGTCTGTGCGGGCAGGGCATATTCTCCGTCAGCCCAGGCACCAAAATCAATTAATCTACAACGTTCAGAACAAAACGGCCGAAACTCGTTTTCTGTATATTCAGTTTTTTTGTCGCAATTCGGACACTTTACAATCGGCATATTTTCACCAGAATCATCAGGTTACCATACATTTTTGGAGATAAAAAATGATTTTTATGGCACGAAAAATGGTTGCGCGTTTTGTTTATTGGTGTAATCATAAGGGTTAGATGAGTCTTCATATGGAAGGCGCGAACAAAAACGCTGATTTGTGCGTAAGTTTTTTAGAGGTAGGAAGGAAGTAAAAAAGAAAATGTCTGACTATAGAAAGCGTTTTGAAAAATGGCAACGCGATGCCAAAGACAAATTTGACGAAATTGATGAGCAGCTCGGGCTCTCTGAAAAACTTGAAGACGGCGTAAAAGTTGCAAAGGATACTGCTAAAAAGGGCGCCGAAACTGTGCGCGAAGGCGTTGAACGAATCAAAGATGAGGCCGAAAAAACAAGCGTTGGCAAAAAGGCTGTTGAGGTTGCCGAAGATGCTTACGAAACTGCGGAAGACGTCTATGAAGTAGTAGAAGATACTGCAAAAAATACCGCAAAAAAAGCGTGGGAAGCCAGCGAACCGGTGCGCGAAGTAGCTGAAGACGCAAAGGAAAATGCAGAAGACGTTTTCGAATCAGCGAGTGAGAATGCCGGCGATGTTCTAAAAACTGCCGGGCAAAAAGCAGGCGAGGTAATCAGCGTAGCGGGTTCAAAAGCGGGGGAGGTTTTAGGACAAACAAAAAAGTCAGTTGAGGCCACTGCTTCAAGCATTTCAAAAGCCCTGGGCCTGGGCGTAAGCTGGACGCGGACGATCGATTCAACAGTTAAAACTTTTCGCAAAACGAGTGAATGGGTTGCTGAAAAGCCTATGCAGGCTGCGGCAACTGGAGCTTCTGTCGCAGTAGGAGCCGGATTAGGTGTAGTTTTCACCGGATTAAGCTCTCATTGGCTGCTTAATTCTGCGCTTCCTGCGTGGTCTGTAAAAAAAGCTAGCAAACTCTTCACAGATCATCTCAAGGATCAGGACAATTTAATAAAGAAAGGAAATTTGTCTAAGGCTGAGGCAGAAAAAGTGCAATTCGAGCGCAATATTGCGAAATACGTCGGGGCGCCGCTTCTCGGAGCTTTTTCATTTGCATCGGGTGCCGTAATGATGACAAATGTCTTTAACCCGAAAACGATCACCGGAGCACCGCTTAGCTGGTTGATCGGCGGCAATCCTATGCTCGAAGGTGTTTGGTTTTTTGGAAACGGATTGGTTTGTTTTAAAACGAGCTATGACTTTTTTATGATTTCGCTTGAAGATCATGAGGACGTACAAAGAATTGTAAAAGAGATGAAGGGAATGCTCCCGGAATTTGCCAGGGAAGCCGAAGCTACTTAATCTGAATCGGAAAAGGCACAAAACACAGCACAAAAATTAGCAGAGTTAAAAACGCAATCACTTTTCGTTTTGGATCGAGCGGCGTGTCGTCAAGCGGCTCAGGATGTCGAATTCGCATCATGATCGCGAGTATAATTGCAAACAGAAACCCACTCGGACTCCCGTATAAATACATCCCTAAAACCGAAAAAGCCGCCATCAAAACAAACGCAATCCTTCCTGTCCAATAATGAAACCGCTCACCAAACACAGCATAAATAGCGTGTCCTCCATCGAGCTGTCCCGATGGAATTAGATTTAGCGCCGTCACGAGAAGCCCGAGCCAAGCGGCGAAATAGAAACCATTAGGAATGACGCGTGCAAGATCAAACCCAAAAAGATACGCCATAAGTTTCATAAAAAGAGGGTCTGAAAAATACAAATCACCAGGCACAAGCGGTGTCGGTGAATTTTCCACAAGTTCCATCGATAGGAAGCCCAAAAGCGCAACTGGAATCATTGCAACAAAACCGGCAATTGGTCCGGCAACGCCGATGTCAAAAACTGCACGCCGTGAAGGCATCGGTGACAGGATTTTAATAAACGCGCCGAGCGTCCCCGCAGGACCGATAAAAGGCGGTGTCGGAATAAAATACGGAAGCGTCGCATCAACGCCGTAAAGACGGCAGGCAATGTAGTGTCCCGCCTCGTGCGCGATCAAAATCAATAAAACCGAGACCGAAAAAGAGAGGCCATATTTCAAGATCGCGGGATCCGTAAATAATAAAGTGATCGCCGTACCGACCATTTTTACGTATTCAAACGGGATCGCTTTCAGCACTTCGAGAAAATCGAGTGAGGCATTAGTAGCCAAAGCTTCAAACGGCGGGATCGGACCAAAAGGATAAATTACGCCCGCGATCGTGCAGGTGCAAAAAGTGACAAGCAATAAAAGAGCATGTTTAATCCATGTTCGCAGCGTAGGGCGCATTGCTCCACGGCGATAACGAGGCGGATTGTTTAACTGACCTAAACCGGACATTGTTGCTTTCAATCGAAAATCGCAAACCGCAAAAAACTTAACAGTTTTTGCAGTTCGCGATCAGTTATGTCTCTAAATTCCTGAGTATTATCGCGTGTTTAGTCGATAGGTTTAGCCTGTAGATTTTTTCCAGGCTTAAAACGAATTGTTTTTCCTGCCGGAATCGGAACTTCTTCGCCCGTTCGCGGGTTGCGCCCAATTCCACGTTTTCTCGGTTTTACGACGAAGACGCCAAATCCCCTCAGTTCGATTCTCTTGCCTTGCGCCAGGGCATCCTTCATCGCATCAAAAAGCGCATCAACCACTTGTTCGGCTTTTTGTTTTGGTACTCCCGTTCGATCAGCTACTGTGTTTACAATGTCGAGTTTTATCATGTTTGTTCCTTAGTCTAGATAGCCTCTGGAAGAATTTCATTTTCTGGATTTATTGATAATAAAGGTTTTAGCGCGTTGTTGTCAAGATTTTTGACAAAGATTCTCTTAATAACCCGAAGTTAATTTTGGTTAGAGAAATCAAAAAAATGTTTTACACCTTTTCTGGCGACGAATAGCATCGGGAAAAAGTTCTGAGAAAATGGATCGGACAGGGCAAATACTGATCGTCGGCTGATTTCCAGACTTTTCACCCAAAAGGAATTTTCGTCTATTGGCTCAAAATGTTAAAATTTTCGCACTTAAACCGAAAATAGTTGAGGATGATTAAATGCGTTGGAGAGATCAGCGAAAAAGCACGAATGTAGAAGACAGACGCGGAATGGGTGGAAGAGGTATCGCCTTGGGCGGCGGCGGAATTGGGCTGCTTGTATTGATACTCGCCGTATTTTTATGCGGAGCCGATCCCAGCGGAATGTTTCGTCAAGCTCCAACGAGCGAAATTCAGCCTCAACGCGAAACGCAAGGCAAACCAAAACAAGATGACGAGCTTAAGCAATTTGCCTCTTCTGTTTTGGGCAGCACCGAAGACGTTTGGAACGATGTCTTCAGACAAAATAATTTAAGGTATCAGGAACCAAAACTTGTGCTCTTTACCGGACAGGTTTCTTCCGCCTGCGGTTATGCGAGCGCCGCGATGGGGCCTTTCTACTGCCCGGGAGATCGCAAGGTTTACCTTGACTTCGCATTCTTCCGCGAACTTCAAAGCCAGTTTCGGGCGCCCGGAGATTTTGCGGCAGCCTATGTGATCGCACATGAAGTCGGTCATCACATTCAAAATCAACTCGGCACTATGGGTCAGGTAACAAGAGCGCAGGCCAGAAGCGGCAAGCGCCAGGCAAATCAACTTTCCGTAGCGCTCGAACTCCAGGCAGATTGTTTTGCAGGAATATGGGCGGCAGCGGCTCAAAGAAAAGGCTTACTGGAAGCGGGTGACGCTGAAGAGGCGATCCGCGCGGCAGCTGCGGTCGGAGACGATATGATCCAAAAACGTTCGCAGGGTTATGTTGTACCCGAATCTTTTACCCACGGCTCGGCGCGCGAAAGAGTTTCCTGGTACACAAAAGGCTTTCAAACGGGCGATGTGAAGCAGTGCAGGACCTTCGAGTAGTTGTAACGTAGACTTTTGAAGTGAGGATTTCATTCCTAGTATAGAAGGAAGGTTACTTATATTTTCGGACGTTCCTCCTTTTATTCCCCAACGGGCTGAAAAGGTTTTCCGTAAAGTTCCTGATAAACCCAACCTAATAATCTCGCCTCCGCAGTACACAGAGACTCGATCCAACAACTCGTGAGATAAAACCGCTTTTCTTTCTCAGAAGGAATTTTCTCAGCCTCCGAAACGTGAGATTGATCTTGCGCAAGCTGATAGCTTTTCGCAACGTTTTCGTTATTTTCCTTTGCCTCGCCGAGCGCCTTTAAAATATCGGTAATCCACATTCCAAGTTTTTCTTCTGAATTATTCTCCGCGATCGCTTGAAATACTCCAATAGCGAAACGTGCTTCTGCGTTTTCAAACGGCGCTGGCTCGATTCCGTTGGCACGGTCGTCAGCCTGCTTCCACTGAAAAAGCTCTTCGACGTGTGGATGCCTCATTATCGCTACCCGCTGATCGTAGTTTAAAAAGAACTCGAGAAGGTCAGCGAGCGAATTCGTTTCAATATCGCCGCTCTCCGTTTTGCGAAGCTTAGGAGGCTCCAAAAATTCTTCTTTTGAATTGCTCATGTTTCCCCGCCCATGATTTAGCACAAAATAGGCACGAGAGATATTAGAACACAGCCCGAAATACGCTACAAATAAGTGGGATTCGGTAGCAATTCCATCTTTTTTTAAAAAGTATGTCGCTCCCGATAGAAAACGCGATGGCAAAAGGACGACTCGTAACGATCGATGCGTTACGTGGCATAGCTGCGTTAAGTATTGCAGTTGCTCACGTTAGCGGAAATATCGTGATGACTTTTGACCAAATGAGCGATTCCCTGCTCAATGTTCTCTTTTTTCCGTTTACTGTTGGGATTGCAAGGGTTTACCTGTTTTTTCTCATTTCGGGTTTTTGCATACACCTGCGTTGGGTGAAAGCGAAGGTTGATCCGAAAAAAGACACCAAAAAAGCGCTCGAGTTTATTCCGTTTTGGAAACGCAGGTTCTGGCGTCTCTACCCGCCATATTTGATTGCACTCACGATTTACATACTTCTCGAACTTTTCCTTGGAAAACTCGTTTTCGACCGATTCTTTTTGTGGGATCTCTTTGCGCACGTATTTATGATCCACAATCTCGACGCAAACACGGTATACAGTTTTAACGGGCAATTCTGGACGCTCGCGATCGAAGAGCAGCTTTATCTAGCGTACTTCCTGTTGATTTGGGTGCGTGTAAAATGGGGCTGGAAAGCGGCGATTGGTTTGACGCTTGCAGCACGCGTCGGCTGGTTTATTTTTACTCCTTTAGTTTTCAAATTTACGGGGTTTAAGATTCCGACCGTTGAAGCTTCGCTCGGCACCTGGTTTTTATGGGCGGCCGGGGCACTCGCTGTTGAATATGCTTATGGTTTGGTGAAACTCCCGAAATGGACAACGAAGTTTTCGATTGGTTTTATACTGCTTCTGCTTAGCGCAAGCTGGTATGTTTATGGATTTGTAGCGCTTGTGGATAACCCGGGAACGATCAGCAAACTTTGGTGGTTTACGGCGCAGCCAATGTGGGGCGTGACATTCTTTTTCTTGATGAGCTGGTTTGTTTCACTCGAAAACCGCGATCTTAAAAACTGGCAGAATCGTATCCTTAGAATCGGCGCATGGTTTGGGATGTTTGCGTATTCGATTTACCTGATGTGTGAATTCGTCGTCAGAATCGCACCCGGAACACCTTGGTTGTTGAAGGCATTTTTGACGGTCATAATCGGGTATATTTTCCACCGCTTGTTTGAAAGACCGTTTATGTCGAAAACGTGGAAGCAGGGAATTCGAAAGTATGAGTCCGGCGAAAAAGTTCCTCTAAAAGAGGCCGAAGCCGTGCGGATTTAAACGCTTGCCCAACGCTGTGCGCTTTGAACGCGAATTTTCACGGATTGAACGGATCTCCGCGGATCTGCCTTATCCGCCCAATCCGCGTTAAAATTCTAAATCTTAAAATCCGCCTCGACATGACCAACAATCAAATCCCTACGGTTTTTCAAAATCATCGGCGAAAATTCGTTCAAGGTTTTTTCAGCTTCTTCAGTCATAACACCAAGCTGTCTTAAAAGCTCGATTGCTGCCGCCGGACGTGCGCGATAATCGTCGCCGTCTTCAATCTTCAACGCAATACCCAAACCCGTCGGATACTTCTCACATGGCAAGATCCCTACACACCAGACGCCCTCTGCTCCGACCTTGCAAACAAGTTTTCCGTTTAAAGCCTGCATTATTTTTGTGTCGAGCCTTACGCTTCCACCAACATATTCGGGATATTTTGTTTGAGCCGTGATTATTCTCTTACAAGCGTCTTTCAAGTTAATCCATGAAAACTTTCCTGAAAATTCGTTTTCCGTTTTTCGTGCATTTTCGTTTCTTTCGTGGGCGATAATATCTGGATTAGCCAGCCGCACAAAAGCCCTCGCCATTGCTTTTAAAGGCAGCGCAAAGTTTGGTGCCGAGCAGCCGTCGGTCCCAAATCTTATTTCATCTTTTGAAACACCTGAAAATAATGAAACAACATCCAGAATCGCTTCTTGAACAGGATTTTCAGGCGATAAATAACCCTTCAGGTCCGCGTCGATGTGTTTTGCAAAGGCAAGCATTGCGGCGTGTTTTCCGGAGCAATTATTATTCAGCTGATTCGGCGTTACACCATTTCTAATCATCGCTTCGGCAGTTTCTTCGTGAAACGACGGATGAGCACCGCAAGATAAATCCTTTTCGGTTAAACCGGCTTTTTTGAGCATCGATGCCGCAGTTTCTGTGTGAAATTTCTCACCTGAATGCGACGCGCAGGCCAATGCGATTTCTTTTTCCGTAAAGCCAAATTCATCTGCGGCACCGCTTAAAAGACATGGCAGTGTTTGAAACGACTTTGCCGCCGAGCGCCAAAAAGTAATCGTTTCAGGATCGCCTATTTTCGCGACTACATTGCCAGTTCCCTCAACCACAACGAGATGTCCGCGATGGACTGATTCGAGCGTCTCGCCGCGAATTACTTTAGTTAAGATTTCTGCCATAAAAAATGAACGGGGCGTAAGCATCTTGCTTGCGTCGAATGCGAAAGCGTTCGTACTTGTTTATTATCAGAGTGCTATATGAATAATAGGAAGTTCGTGCTACGCACTCATCGCAAGCAGGGATGCTTACCCTCCAATCAAATGCCTTTTCCCTTTTTCTTGGTTCCGCCAATCAATTCCCGTGCGTGTTTTCGGGCTGAATCTGTAACGCTTTCGCCGGCAAGCATTCGGGCGATTTCTTCAACCTGTTCGTCTTTTTTTAGCAAACGAACGCCAACTTTGGTTCTGTCAGCCTTTGTTTCCTTTTCGACAACAAAATGCTGATTAGCCATGGCCGCAACCTGGGGCTGATGCGTAACACATAAAACCTGTTGGGAGCCCGCTAATTCTTTTAGTTTCAGCCCTACAGCTTCCGCTACACGCCCACCGATTCCAGCATCAACTTCGTCAAAAACCGCAGCTTTTCCATCGACGTCAACCTTCGCGGTCGTTTTTAGTATGAGCATCACCCGCGACGCTTCCCCGCCGGAAGCGACTTTAACCAAAGGTTTTGGAGGTTCACCTGGATTCGCCGAGAAATAGAATTCTATTTCGTCAATTCCTTTCGCTGTAAAATTCTCAGAATTTACGGATTCCCGGTCTTTAAAATTTACAACAAACTTTGCTTTCTCTAGGGCCACCGCTGCGAGGTTTTCCTCAACCCTCTTTTCAAATTCGCGCGCTGCTTTCTTTCGCTTTTTACTCAAGCTGCCTGCGATTTTTAGATATTCAGATTCGAGTTTTTCGAGACTAGCCTTGAGATTTTGTTCCTTGAGTTCTGACGTCTCAATGTTTTCAAGGCGCTCTTTTGCATCTTCAAAATGAGCCAATACAGTTTCGAGCGAGCCGCCATACTTTCTCTTCAGGCGAGTAATTTCTGCGAGCCGATTTTCGATTTCTCCAAGTCTTTCGGGCGAAAACTGAATCGTGCCCTTAAAATCGCGAAGCGTATACGCCAAATCTTCCAAAACGGCCTTAGCAGAATCGAGACCTTCTTTATATTCGCCAAAATCCGAATCGTATTCGTTAAGTTCCTCAGTAATTCGAGCGACTTTCTCAAGATTCGCAATCACCGAACTTTCGTTTTCATAAAGCAGCCCGTAAGAATCCCCGCTCAGTTGCGAAAGTTTTTCGGAATTGTTTAGACGTTTCTTTTCTTCTTCGAGAGTCTCGTCCTCTCCCGCCTCCAGATTACCTTTTTCGATTTCTTCCACCTGAAACCGCAGAATATCCATCAACTGCAACTTCTGTGACTCGTCTTCTTTCAAATTCCGCAGCTTTGCGCGAACTTTGCTAATTTCCGCAAATTTCCCTTGTACCGCATCTCGTTCGCTGTCGACTTGCGCGTATTTATCTAAAATTTCGAGGTGATTTGCCGGTTTGAATAAAGTAGCCTGCTCGCCCTGTCCGTGGATATCTGCGATATAAATCCCAACTTTCTTGAGAAAACTTTGAGTGACGAGTTGATTGTTTACAAAAATCCGGTTTCTTCCGGCCAAAGAAAGTTCTCGTCTTATTATTAATTCAACCTCATCGGAATCTCCCAATTCAAAGCCACTTTCTTCGAAAAATTCGCAAACCTCAGAATCTGGTTTCAGCAAAAACAGCCCTTCGATTTCAGCCTTTTCTTCGCCTTCCTTAATCAGATCGGCCGAAACGCGCGCGCCTGTAAGCGCTCCGAGCGAATCAACTATTATCGATTTTCCGGAACCGGTTTCACCGGTGAGCAAATTAAGCCCTTCTCCAAACTCCATTGAGAGATTCTCGACCAGGGCAATATTTTTAATTTTGAGTAGGCTCAGCATTACAATTGTTTGGTTGGTAAATTGCATTTTAAGCCAACTTACTTTTGAAGAGAAACCTAAACGGCGTTTTTGTGCTCTATGCTAAAATTTATTTTTTAATCTTCGCTCCGGAAGATTTTCAGCCAACAGCTATGAATGGAAAAAGATGCCCCAGTTGCGAACTTGTAAATCTGCTTACTGCGGAAACTTGTCATCGATGCGGAAAATCTCTTTTAGATCTTCCGAAAACTCTCGAAGTTTCAGTGCCACCGGAGGAAACTTTCCAAGCGCAAGGGTTTGCTGCAAACGTCCCAAACTCAATTCCACAAGATAATGAAACGGGCCGGAAAACTCATTTCTGGTATCGTGTTTATTGCTCTTTTCTCGTGGCACTATACGTTTTTGTGGTGGTGATCGGTGCGCTCGTCGCATTTGTTGCCCCACCAGATAGAAATTCCAGCGCTGAAGAAAACTTGATCATTGGCATTATTTACATGTTGGTTGGTGCGATTTTTGCGATCGTTTTCCTTGTAGCTGTGTTCTTGCCGAGAAAACCCTATAACTGGATCGTGGGAATTGTTGCAATTGGACTAGGTATGACGAGTTGCTGCTTTTTGCCAGCCTGCATCCCCCTACTTATTTTTTGGCTGAAACCTGAAACCCAAGCATATTTCGGACGTAATAGTTAAACCATGAAAAAAATAATCATTTTACTCAGTGTAGTTTTGTTGTCTTCGCTCTTCGTCTCGGCCCAGGAAAAGAAGCAAACGATCGCCGAAAGAGCAGGCGTAAAAGCCGTTAAATCAAAAGTTTATAAGGCAAATCCGGACGACGTGAAATCAATTGATTCGATCATCAAAGCGACCTATGACGTAATTTCGGGCGGCGTAGGCGTAAAACGAGATTGGGACCGCTTTAATTCGCTCTTTCATCCGAGCGCACGTCTTATCCCGACCGGCAAAAACCGTCAAACCGGAGTATTCGGCGCATTTTCAATGAAGCCGGAAGGATACGTGGAGAGATCGGGAAATTTTCTTATCGCAAATGGATTTACCGAAAAAGAGATCGCGCGAAAAACTGAAGTTTACGGAAATATCGCCCACGTTTTTTCGTCATACGAAGGAACCTTTACCCAAAATGGGGCGAAGCAGACAATTCGCGGAATCAATAGTTTTCAATTGGTAAACGATGGCAAGCGTTGGTGGGTTTTGACGATTTTCTGGCAAGGTGAATCGGAGGATAATCCGATCCCCGCAAAGTACCTAAAATCAGAAAAATAGGGGTTCTTTAGAGGCGGAAATTAGCTTGACCTTTTCTTGCGGAAACCTATAATCGTAGGTTATGGCAGGGTAGCTCAACCGGTTAGAGCGCAGGATTCATAACCCTGAGGTTGGGAGTTCAAGTCTCCCCCCCGCCACCATTTTTCATAGAATGAAACCCAAAACCCGTCAGCTCATTAGCGAGATAAAAAGCTGTACGGTGTGTAAAGAATTTCTTCCTTTCCCTCCCAAACCAGTCTTTAGTTTTTCAGAACAATCAAAAATCGTCTTAATCGGACAAGCTCCCGGAGCAAAGGTTCACGAAAGTGGTATGCCTTGGGATGATGCAAGCGGCATGCGTTTGCGCGAATGGCTTGGAGTAACACCAGAGCAATTTTACGATCCAGATAATTTCGCTATCGTCCCGATGGGATTTTGTTATCCGGGAAAAGGAAAAAGCGGCGACCTTCCTCCGCGCTCTGAATGTGCACCTCTTTGGATAGATCGAATTCTGAGCCTGCTGAATAACCACAAATTAAAAATTCTGATTGGCGGCTATTCTCAGAAACATTTTCTCGGAGGCAGTATGAAGCAGAATCTAACAGAAACCGTAAAGAGCTGGCGCGATTATCTTCCCGAATTTGTTGCACTTCCGCACCCATCACCTAGAAACAATATCTGGCTAAAAAAGAACCCCTGGTTTAACGAGAGTTTGCTGCCGGAGATTCACGAATATGTGCAGAGAGTCTTGAACCAATGAACCTCGCAAAGAACCTTGTATCGCGTAAGTTCTTTTGGTTTGCGCTAATATATCTTGGCTTGTTGGTCTGGTCAGGTGTTTATCGCTATCTTACTCCACCCGCTGACATCCCGAAAACCAAGACAACTGCAGAGATTCCCTCTGTAAATGGAGACAAAATTCTTGAGAACAACATACGCTTTGCCTACCGCGAAACAAATCCAAAAGGTAGCACAAGCGATATTCCGGTAATCCTCGTTCACGGAAGCCCCGGCAGCTCAGACGCCTTTGCCGGTTTGACGAAACTCCTAAAAGGCCGCCGGACGATTTCTGTAGATTTACCCGGTTTTGGCAATTCGGAAACGGATATTCCCGATTATTCGATCAAGGCCCACGCGAAATACTTGATCGCGTTAATGGACCATCTCGAAATAAAAAAGGCTCATTTTGTCGGGTTTAGTTTGGGTGGCGGTGTGATTCTGCATCTCTATGACGATGCACCTGAACGCGTCGAATCTGTGTCGTTCGTTTCATCGATCGGCGTACAGGAATACGAACTCCTCGGAAATTATTGGGCGAATCGCGTTGTGCATACTGCTCAGCTTGGCTTCTTCTGGTTTCTTAAAGAACTCACCCCGCACTTTGGGATTTTCGACGGAATGGCTTATTCATACGCCCGAAATTTCTACGATACTGACCAACGCCCTTTGCGTAAGATTCTCGAAACCATAGACAAGCCATTCCAAATTATTCACGGAAAAGATGATCCGCTTGTACCTGTCGAGGCAGCCCGCGAGCATGCACGACTGACTCCGCATAGCGAATATCACGAACTGGATGAAAACCACTTTTTTGTTTTTATGCGTCCAAAAAAAATCTCGGATGTCCTGCAGGATTTTTGGAGGCGTGTAGAAAGCGCTGAGGCAAAAACTCGTGCAACGGATGACGAAAAAAGGATTGCAAAATCAAAAGAGCCGTTCAAACAGAAAATTTTCAAAGCAATGGGTGCGATCGCTCTCGTGTTTTTCATCTTGCTTGCGATTCTCGCTTTCATCAATGAGGATTTGGCGTTTGTGTTGGGAGGATTCTTTGCGGCTCAGGGCAGATTTTCACTGGCATTTGCAATTATCGCTTTGAACATAGGGAGTCTGGCGTGTGTCATAGCGGCGCATCTCCTCGGGAAGTTTTTTGCGCAAAAAGTCTCCATAAACATCTATGGGCGTCCTATTAAACAAGCCTTCGCAAATCGCAAGCCATTTGCATTTCATTTTCTGGACTATTTTCGTAACGGAAAAAAGCGTCAGAGCTTCGTCAGGAGCGTATTCTGGTTTTCGCTATCGGCGATTCTCTTTTCGATCCTTATTGTGACACTTTCTTATTTTGTAAGCCTTGGGCTCGCGCGGTTAAACATTATCGAGGTTCACAATACGTGGGCGGCGGTCATGGTACTTTTTGTGTTTATCCTCTCCGGAATAATGTACAGACTCTACCAGCGGTGATATGCGGGATGTCCTTCCTTAACTGCTACGAAAACGCCTTCACACGTAGCGCAAACCTTATCGTTTCCGATTAAAGCGGCTTCAACCATTGCGCGATCTTCCTGCGCATCTGCCACAACGGCCCGAAGCTTGATAAGCGCATCGCTTGGGGTCGGACGCAAAAGTTTCACGTTGTAACTGGCGGTAACCGTGCAATCCGGTTTGGACTTTCCATTCCTCTTCATTAGATGGTGCGCCGCTGCCCAGTTTGAATGGCAATCAAGCAGCGTCCCTATGATTCCGCCGTTGAGCATTCCGGGAAAGGCTTCGTGATGCGATTCCGCGTGCCACTCCATAACATACTCGCCGTCCTCTTCGAAACTTCTGATTCTCAAACCTTTTTCGTTTGCCGGACCGCATCCAAAGCAGATTGATTCTGGGGCGTAGATTTCTTGAATGGATTTTGTTTGATTCATAATTTGATGATAGTGCATTTTGCAGGCAGCCAAAACTTGTCGGCGAATTGACTCAAAAGATGATTCGCTTCGCTCACGGGTGAGTACCATCCATCGCCTTACATATCTTATTTGTGCAATTCGCGTTAATTTGCGGGCGGTCTCGTCTTATTGCACACTTCCTCGCGGTCGTGTTTCTGCCTGTTTAGTAAAGCTCTCCATTAATAACCATCGGGCTTCTCCTTTCTTATGCTAAAATTCGAAAATGCTCACAGCTATCGCAATCGTTTTTATTGTTTGGCTTGTATTTGGATATTTCACATACGGCGGCTGGGTCGCAAAGCAGTTTGAACTCGACGATTCCCGCGAGACGCCCGCAAACAAAGTGAATGACGGCGAAGATTATGTGCCGACGCGTAGGTTTTATCTTTTCGGGCAGCACTTTTCGGCAATCTCTGCGGCCGGACCAATCGCCGGTCCGATCCTTGCTTGTATGTATTTCGGCTGGCTTCCGTGTCTTTTATGGATCGCGCTTGGGGTGGTTTTAATCGGGGCGGTTCACGATTTTTCGTCGCTCGCGTCGTCCGTTCGCCACGACGCAAAGTCTATCGCTGAAATAGCTCGTGAAAAACTCGGAACAGGTGCCGGACGTGCGATGATGACGTTTATTTGGATCGCTCTCATTTATGTAATTGTTGCGTTTACGGATATTACAGCCGGCACTTTTGTTTCCGGTACAGACGCGCTCGAAGGAAACAAGAGTTTCAATCCGGGCGGGGCGGTCGCATTTGCGAGCATTACATATCTTGGACTTTCAATTATTCTGGGTTTGGTAGAGCGATTCCTCAAACCTCCGCTTTGGCTTTCGACAATAATTTTTGTGCCGCTTGTTTTCGCACTCGCATGGATGGGAACTGTCTTTTCCGAACTTTTTGTTTTTAGTCATCTTACATGGTCTGTAATCATTCTGATTTACTGCGTTGTCGCTTCGCTCGTTCCGGTTTGGTTCCTTCTCCAACCGCGCGGCTACTTAGGCGGCTTTGTACTCTATACCGCTTTGGCCGTTGGCGTAATCGGAATTTTCTTTGGCGGCTACGAAATTAAGCAGCCTTATTTTAACTCGTGGAATTTTGGCGGAATGACCGGAATGCTTTTCCCGTTTCTTTTCGTAACGATTGCGTGCGGCGCGTGTTCTGGCTTCCATGGGCTAGTCTGCTCCGGCACAACTTCAAAACAAATTGATAAAGAATCACACACGCGCCCGGTTGGTTATGGAGCGATGCTTGCAGAAGGTTTTGTCGCGTTTATCGCACTCGTTACGATCATGATCGTTTCAAGCGAAGCTGTGAAAGGCGTTTCGCCGGGCACGATCTATGGAAACGGAATCGGCAATTTTCTTACTTTGATAATTGGCAAACAATATCTTCCCTTTGCAATCACCTTCGGCGCGATGGCATTTTCAACTTTCGTTTTCGATACGCTCGACGTTTGTATGAGGCTTGGACGTTACATCGTTCAGGAGCTGCTTGGAGTCCCGGGAAGAACCGGGGCGTTTATAGGGACGGTGGCGACTGTTGCGCTTCCGGTTGTGATTGCATTTCTTGCGACAAAAGGATCCTGGCTCGACTTTTGGGCGCTCTTTGGCGCTTCAAACCAGTTACTTGCCGCACTCACACTTCTTTCAATCACCGCCTGGCTTTATCAGGCACGCAAGCGAATCGCGTTTACGCTCCTTCCGATGCTGTTTGTTTTGGTACTTACGCTTTGGGCTTTAGGCAGTCTTGTTTACGGAAACTTTACGGCGGCGAGTGGGTTTGATATTAAGTTTGTTAATGGGATAGCCTCTCTAACTTTGATTGGTTTGGCACTTTATCTGGTAATCGTCGCTTTGGTAAAAGTTCGAAGTGACAAGCGCAAAGATAATTTTGCAACGGCTGACGCTTAGCGAAATGCCCCAGGCAATTCGTGCGCTTCTTCGTCTCTCATTTTCACAACGCTATTAACTTCCTCTCCAATTTCATAAAACAGTTTCTTGCCGTTTTTTGATACCGTAAACTGGTAAACGCGTTTCCCTGTCCACACGTGGATTCGCTTTGGCTTTTCTTCATCAATCTTCTGCTGAAACAGCTTATCCGTTTTGCCGTCTGACTCAATGTAATAGATCGAACGACTATCGGCCGACCATTCGCTTCGGCGAAGATTTCGTCTATTATACGAACCAAATTGGTTCACAATCTCGCCGGTTTTTCTTCGGAGCACGGTAAACTTTGGAGGAACACTTAAATCCTGTGGATCTTTATTGTTATCCGGATACAGACAAAAAATATAACCTCCGTCGGGTGAAACCTTCGCACCATAAGTTCTTTGCGTCGTTATCTGCTCGAGGTTCTTCCCTTCAAGATCCGTTTTCCAAAGAGCCCCTCGAAGTTTTGGAAATGAAGGAGCATTGAAATAGATAAACCCGTCAGGCGAAAGCGAAATCGAGGAAACATTTGCTTTTTTTGTTATCTGAACCGGGTTTTCACCGTTTCGATCAATCCGCCAGACATCAAATGCTCCGGCACGATTCGATAGAAAGAAGACATATTTTCCGTCTGGCGAAACCTTTGGCGAAAAATCGGCACTTCTATCCGAGGTAATTTGCCTCTGTTTTGAGCCGTCAAAAGTCATCGTCCAGATATCAGCATTTCCATTTTGTGTCTTTGCAAATACAATCCTTTCATCGCTTTCCCACTCAACACCAAGATCCAAAAGCGCCTCTCCATCGGGAGTTTTGGCAATTTCCGTAGAGTTTTCAAGATCGTCGAAAGGCGCAACATGCGCGGTTGTAATACGATTCGCGTGCGTCGCGATGATGGAAGAATCACCGTTGGGTAGGCTCATTCCATTGACACCCTTAAACCCGTTTGTGACGACCCTTCTCTCGGCCTTCGGATAAGATACAAACCATATTTCGTCGGTTAGGTTTGGCGATTTTGCACCGTAAGCGACGAGAGCTATCCCGCTGCCATCACCAAGCCACTTTGTTGATCCAATCCAAAGCCAGCTCTTATCGCTCAGAATTGTTTCTTTGCCGGTTTCGACTTCTACGACACCAATATCTACCTTGCTGGGCTCCTTTTCTCTTGCAATTGGAACGGCCAACTTTTTTCCATCCGGAGACCACGAAACTCCCGCGCCAGAAAATCCGCCAACACGTTTTGCGAGAATTTCCTTCTCGTTTGATCCTTCGCGATCGGAAACAATGAGTACACTTTTCTGCTCTTTTAGTTTGTTTCTTATAAACGCCAATTTACTGCCCTCGCCTGAAACGGCAACCCTACTGTCAATATCGCGCAAAATCTCTCGCGGGGCTCCTCCCAAAATGGGAAGTTCGTACAATTTCCCGATCACTGGCGCTTTTCCCGTTCCTCTTTCGTAAGCCGTATAAAAAAGACGGTCACTTGCGGGAGAAAATGATATGCCCGCAATTATAAGATTCGATTTCGGCAAAACCTCAACCATATTTCCATCTTCAATCTGGCGTAAGAAAATCGCGTCGCCGCCTTCTTTTCTTTCGACAATCGCTAGATATTTCCCGTCAGGCGAAACTACAGACTGAATCAAATCCGCACTGGAAAAAAGAGTCGTAAACTGAAACTTTTGAAATTTGGAGGAATAGCGCGTAACGGGTTTTGAGAAATACGAAAACGCAGCCAAGCCTATTGCAATGGCAGCAAAACCCGCCATCGACAAAACCAATATGAAATTTCGATTTGGGCTAGATGTTTTTTGACGGGTCGTTTGGTTGGAGGCAGACTCTAGGTCACCTCCTGACTCGTGAATTTCCTTCTGCTCGGCGACGATGTGGGTAATCGAATGTTTTTCCACAACGAGCTCTTCCTCATCGCTCGCAATCTCGGTTACATCCTCGATAAACCGATAGCCGCGCCTGGGGATTGTCGCGATGAATTCTCGATCTTTATCAAATTTACCAAGCGTTCTGCGGAGTGTACTAATATTTTGGGCGAGGGTAGATTCCTCGACAAAGGTATTAGCCCAAACCTCGTCGAGAAGTTTGTTCTTGCTAATCACCTTGCCCTGGTTTTGCACAAGAACTCTTAGAGTTTCATAAGCCTTGGGAGTCAATGAAACTAGGTCGTCGTCTCGCCAGAGGCATTTTTGTTCTTCGTCTAATCTGAAACCCGCGAAATCGTATAGTTTTTTGTCGCTCATATACCCTTTTTGGAATCTTTCAAAAAAATTTTAACTTACTTTCAAGACACTGGGCAGATTCCGTCGTAAAGTAGCCCTCAATGGGGCGAGCTATTTAAGGTGCGGGTGTTTTAAGGTCAGCAGCAACTGTACTTTTTAAGCTTTCCTCATTCTATAGCATTTGCGTTTTTAACAAAACGTTTTTCGGCAAAAAGCTAAAGAAACTACGGTTCGCGACAATGCCTAAAATTCAAACAAAAATATCGATCGAATCTTCGGAACGTTTGACAATAAAAAGGAAACGCCATTCAATCAGGGCTTGGTGCGAAAGTTGCGGACGTAGATCAATCATGACCTTGCCCTCCGAGGCCGCTTTTCTAGCTTGCCGGGATATCGATTCAATTATTCATTTGATCCACGCAAATCGCTTACACGTTCGCTATGTGGAAAAAAAGGGACTCTTTGTTTGTCTGATGTCGCTTTGTTTGGAAGCGTTTAGAGATGAAATTAAAGTTCCTCAGACGGATTTTAGCGAGAAATTTGAAGTCTTTGAATTGGGCACAGCTGACAGTAGTTACGATTTAGTTTTTAGGGAGTAAATAATGAAACGTCTAACAACCGCAATTTTTCTTTTAACGTTTTCGCTAATCCAGAGCGCATTTTCGCAGACCACGCCTTCGCCACAAATGGCGGCGGCAAGAAAACTTGTGGGGCAAAAGAAATGGGCTGAAGCCGAAAAAGCATATACGGCGATAGTTAAAACCGAACCAAAAAACGCACGTGCGTGGTTTATGCTTGGTTTTGCCCGACACTCACAGGAAAAATGGAAGAGTGCAATTAGGGCGTTTAAGAAAAACGTCGAACTCGCGAACGCGGCTGCGGGAATGTACAACGTTGCAGCCGGCTATTCACGTTTGGGCAAAAAGAATCTTGCGTTTGAATGGCTCGAAAAAGCTCTGAACTCAGGCGCGGCTTTTGGAACGAACATCGACACCGATAAAGATTTTGACAACATCCGCTCAGATGCCCGCTTTGCGAAAATGCAGGAGATCGTAAAGCAAAAACGCAATCCCTGTATGTATTCAAAAGAGGCACGGCAGTTTGATTTCTGGCTGGGCGATTGGGACGTTTACGTCGGCAAAAACAAGGTCGGCGAAAACCTGATCGAGCTCGATACGCAAGGCTGTACGCTTGTTGAAAATTGGAAAAACAATAGCGGCGGCATGGGCAAAAGCCTAAACGTTTACAACATAGCGAAGAAAAAGTGGCAACAGTTTTACGTGAGCGGTCAGGGTAATGTGTTTTTGTTTGAAGGGGATTACAGACCGAAAGACAAACATATGTACTTCACCGCAGAAACCACCGGAGCCAAAGGTGCGAAAGTAATGCACATCTTTGAGTTCTTCGATCTTCCGGACAAAACCGTCCAGCAGCGTTGGAAGCAGTCAACGGATGGCGGTAAGACTTGGAATACCGTTTGGGATTCGATTTATAAGAAAAAAGTGCAGAAACGCGCACGCAAGTAAGCGTGCACCCGATCCTCTTTGCTCACGACAGGATCTATCAACTGTTTATTGCCACTTGGTCTATTTAGATGACAATCTGCACGCTCGATGGCTCTCGCGTTTCCGCCTGATTCCTCACGGGGAACGCAGGCGTCCTCGCCTGCATCTCGTCGAGCATTGCCATAGCGCACCCTCCATTACTGTCGGGTTTCCGCCTCCGTTTATCTAGTCGATAACCGAAGTATCAGCACCAGCAGGAACGATCCACAACCTCGTTCGAATAGTTTTCTCAACTCCTCGATCAAGAAAGACGATTTTGAGGTGTTCTAATTTCTTTTTTTTGATATGACGCTTAATTAACTTCACTCGTCTGCGTTTCGCGGATTTCTTTCCGTAATTAATAATCAAACCCTGAAGTTTTGTGCTATCTTTTTTCAGTTCCTCTAACAATACATCGATTCTCGCCTTAACATCCCGGTGATGCATTTTTCCGAATTCGTCGAGAACCAACGGATCTCCGCCTCGAATCACGAGAGCCGCTCCTTTCGCAGTATTTGAACATTTTTCCGGGAGCCCTTTGACGATCAGAGAAGCAGTTAAGACCGTATCAGGATTCACGCCGCTTGTTGAAACTTCGATAGTTTGAGCACCTGGATCCGTGATAATCGTTCCTTTGTCAATTGCCCAAATATACTCTAGATTTTTATACTGGTTTACGTTTTGCAACATCGCTGAAAACTTAATGTCCTCGCCCGGCCAGACAGGGGTCTCGGGTTCCAAGACTTCAATTCTCGGGCACACCTGTATGTCCTGTTCGGCAGAGCGTCGAGAATGAGAAACGATTAACGATCCTAACGCGTTTTTGATGTATCGACACTCGTCCAATAGTCCGGTTATTTCGACTCTGGTGGTTATTGAGCGCTCAGAAGTATGCAGGGCAACTAAAATCGTCGAAGTTCCTTGTCCCTCTACAATTTCTCCATTGCTCACTAACCACTTGTAACCGATATCCGAGTAGTCACCATCTCCTTTAACTTCAGCTGTAAACGTAAGATTTTCACCTGGAGCAACCGCCACCGCTGGCTCTAAAATAGCAACACTACTAGGACAAATAGCCGCTTTGATTTTTTTAGCGAGATTGGTTTTATCGAATTTTATCTCTTTCGCATCAATAAATTTACAATCATCACATAACGTTTCTTGATCTACGTCCTTTGGCACAAACCATATTTGAGTTCTGATCCTAGCTTCTTTCTCACCTCTTGCAAACGAATATCTGGAGGCATCGTAACCACGAATTGAAACATGGTACGCGATTAGTTTTTCTCTGTTCTCAACCTCATCAAGCGGTCCGAAATTTACTATCAAGCCGTTACTAGCCGGATCGTTTTGCGCCTCAATAAATATTTGGTCTACCCGGTGGAACAGCTCCAAAACAGAAATTCTTCCGAATTCATCCGTGCGAAGGGGTAGAATATCCATAACAACTCCCGTTCCCGTAACAGGATGCCGACACGCCGAAACTCGCAATGTTGCCGTTACGGTCGTTTCGCGAAGTCCGTTTGTATCCACGGCTATTTTTCGTGTTCCCTGTCCTTCGACAATCTTTCCTTGATTAACTGTCCAGTTAAATGTTGATTTCTTTAGATCTGGTGTTTCAGTGGAATTTACTTCGAAAATGAGTCGTTCACCAGGCTTAACTGCAAATGCTGGTTCGATAATACGCAACTTTGGACAGGCTTTCTGCTGGGCTTCGGCAAAGCCGCCTAAGATAATAACGAAAAGGCATGTGAAGAGGAGTTTTTTCATATTATTTGCTAATAAAATACACGAAATGAGGGATACGAATCCAGTATTTTCTTGCAAGGTAAGTTTTTTCCAATTCGTCTTTTAAGCAATGTTATATTATCGGTGTTTCAAAATACGTTTTTCACAGGAGCGCAAATGGTAAGGATAATCATCGGAATAGTAGTTGGATTTATTGTTTGGACATTGGTTTTTGTAGGAGGTGAGGCGGTTCTAAGGGCCATCGCACCGGGGGCGGTTGCGCTGCAGGATGCTACCTATGTGGGCTCGGTTGGATTACTGCTTGGATATTTGATCCGAAGCATAATCGCGTCGATCCTTGCGGGATTTGTGGCGGCGTTGATCGCAGGTGAAAACGCGAAATCGACTTTGATTTTAGGAATTGTGCTTCTTGCCGTCGGGCTGATGGTGCAGATATCGGCGTGGAGTAAGCTTCCGCCCTGGTACCATATCATCTTCCTCTTGCTGCTGATACCGATGACCATTTTTGGTGGGAAACTGAAGAAATTTTAGCGACAGGGAACACGGAAACAAGAGTGAAGCCGAACAGAAGAATATGTCTTTTAAAGATTAACTAAGAAGGCTTAGCCACAGAGGACTCAGAGAACCCAGAGAAATTAAACTGAGAAGAGGGTTTCGATAAAGTTGAATACGCACACAGATTCTCTTCTTACTCTGTGTCCTCTGTGGCTAACTTCCCTATCCATACCGGGAGCGGAAGCCAGTTCCAGGTGTTTCCGTAAGTCTGAGTATTAAGTCGCTCGACAGCCTTTTCCTGTTTAAGCTGCAAATCTTTGGGCGGAAGATCACTTTCATTTTCGTAACAAGCGTGAACAATACAGGGACTCGGTTTACCTTTTTTATGAACGAGGCAGCCGGTTCCTTTTTCAAAAAGAGGGCAGGCGTAAGTTTTCTCGAACAAATCGCCTTGGTGTAACCCACATTTGTCGATCGTCTCCTTCGTGCGTTTGAACACTTTCCCGCTATATTCGAGTTCGTCGATAGCCTTTTTTATAGCCACGGATTCAAGACGCGTAATATGCACATTCACAAAGTGCGCGTCCGTACAGCAGACGCCTTTTACGTCGCACGTTTCGCAGTCTTTTGCATTGCGTTCGTAATTTTCGCGCACAAAACGCTGAAAACCGGATTTGAGTCGGTGCAGTTTCTTTAAAGCCTTCTTTTCGCCAAGCCGTTTCATTTTTCACATACAGCTTGCTACAATTCACATTCATTTTAAAACGAGGTGTTGGAATTATGTTAAACGAAGGCGATAAGGCTCCAGCGTTTACGGGCAAAGATCAGGACGGAAACAAGGTAAAACTCTCGGATTACAAGGGCAAAAAGCTCGCGCTATATTTTTATCCGCGGGATATGACGCCCGGATGCACAAAGCAGGCGTGCTCATTTCGAGACGGTTTTGCGGATCTTAAAAAGAAGAAGATTGCGGTTCTAGGCGTTTCGACAGACGACGAAAAGAAGCATCAGAAGTTTATCGAAAAATACGATCTTCCGTTTCCGTTGTTAGCGGATACCGATAACAAGGTGAGCGATAAATACGGCGTTTGGGTTGAGAAAAACATGTACGGCAAGAAGTATATGGGAATCAAACGCACGACATTCTTGATCGATGAAAAAGGCAAGATTGTAAAAATATTCAAAAAGGTGAAAGTTGGCGAACACGCCGATGAGGTTCTCGAGGCTTTTAGCGAAGCTTCGTGAGAGGCGAAAACTTTGATTTCGTATAGCCACGCTGTTTACGGCGTGGCTTATCGACGAATGCAAGCATTAGGGCGTTTTAGCGTCCTTTGTAATTTGGATTGAGCCTCTTTGTCACGCCCGTTAAAACGGGCTAAGGGTTGTTTTCCCTAAATCCACGCGCTAAAGCACGTGGCTACAAACCAAGACCGACATTGTTTATTGACCCGGTCACGAAAAAACCACAAACAGACCGCTTTCAAACAATCCTTCGATTAGTGAGTTCAATTAAATAACACCTTTATTTTTAATCCCTCAAACCGTATAATCGTTTTCGTAGTCCCCATATAAATCAAATCAACCCCATAATTTAGCCCAAAAAAACGTTGTAAAAACTGGAGGATAAAAGTGTCTAAAACAGTATCGTTTTTTCTAATATGCGTTTTGTTTTTGGTTACGTGCCCAAATATTTTCGCGGATCAAATACTTTTAAAAAATGGAGACCGTTTAACCGGAACAATCGTCAAAAAAGACGGCGATAAAATCATCATCAAAACCGAAGCTGCAGGAGTTGTAACAATTCTTTGGTCGGCAGTCGATAAGATCGTCGCTGACGAGCCCATAAACATTGAGCTTTCTGACGGACAGAAGTTAAAGGGCACCGCTGCTTCGAAAGAGGAAGAGAAAATTGAAGTCGCTACAAAGGACGCCGGAACGGTCGAAATCGAAAAGAAAAATATTGAGATCGTACGCAGCGATGCAGAACAAGCGGCTTTTGAAAAGGAACAAAATCGGCGGCTAAACCCAAGCTTTGGCGACCTATGGACGGGCTCTGCGGACGTCGGCTACAGCTTCACATCAGGCAACTCCGATACTCAAGCGCTCACGGTCGGTGCGCGGGCAGCACGTGAAACGACGCGCGACAAAATTAGTGTTTACGCAAACGCAATTCGTGCCAGCAATTCAACCACCGGAACAAAGGTAACGACCGCTGAAGCAATCTGGTTTGGCGGAAGATACGACGTAAATCTCAATGAAAAAACGTTTGTTTTTGCGACCGCAGATTTTGAATACGACAAACCGCAACAACTCGATTTCCGCACAGTTTTCGGCGGCGGTTTCGGCTATCGTTGGATACGAAGCGAAAAAACCGATCTCGATCTTTTCGGCGGCGCGGCTTATAACCGCGAGTACTTTTCGGACGGAACGCGCAGAAATTCAGCCGAAGCGTTGGTGGGCGAGGAACTAAAATATCGATTTAATTCGCGAACCAATCTCGAGCAGCGTTTCGTGCTTTACCCAAACCTAAGTCGCTTTGGTGATTTTCGTTCGGTGCTTGATGCTTCGCTGGTCACTCAATTAAACGAGTGGCTCGGCTGGCAAGTTACGATTGGAAATCGCTTTAACAGCGCACCGGTTCTTGGAGCGGAGAAAAGCGACTTTTTATTTACGACCGGTTTAAGAGCGACGTTTGGAAGAAAAAAGTAGCTTTACGCTATTCGCAATACGCGATACGTAATTCGTCCCCTTAAAACAACCGCGAATTACGTATTACGAATTGCGTATCAAAAAGCTATCTTGGTCGCAGAAAATGTTGTAAAATAACACTCCCGGGGGCGAAAGGCTTCGACAGGGGCTTGTATAGATCTTTGGATGCACGTCGGGCGTTCTTTTGGTAGCTCGTTAATAATTCCGAAAGAAACACAAATGCTAACTCTAATCAAGAATTAGCTCTCGCTGCCTAACTTCGGTTAGCTACAGTGATGCTTCAGCGGAAGTCAGCTTGGTGCGACCGATTGAGGTATAACACAGTCTAAGCTAGTGCATATTCACCGTCTGCGGATATGCATGAAACGTCAGTCGGGCTAGTCTGAGATGAGGTCTTGTCATTTCACATACTCATTTCAGATGAAACTTAAGTGAAACGACTAAACGTGTAGAGTTCACTGGTCGCAACCTTTGGATGCGAGTTCGATTCTCGCCGCCTCCACCAATTTTATCCTTCATATTATAGTTTGGCCGTGTAAAGTATACTAATAACTTGTTAAGTATACTTTTATAGTTTAAAGTATACTTGTATGCAGATAAGTATACTTTTGTATCTTTATGACTAACGTAAGAACTATTGAAACTTTTAAGGCTGGGAACTTTCAAAAAGACTATGACTTCAGCTATTTTGTTCCCACGACTATAAACCACCAATGGCAATGGACAGATGGAACGCTTAACGAGATCATGGAAAAGGCTTCAATCAAATTAGGCGAGCTTAATTCATTTGCCAGGCTAGTGCCTAATATCGATCTATTCATACACCTTCACATATTAAAAGAAGCAGTAATTTCCAGCCGTATAGAGGGCACCCAAACAAATATAAATGAAGCCTTGCTACCAGAAAAAGAAATTAGCCCGGAAAGACGAAATGACTGGCAGGAGGTTCAAAACTATACAAAAGCGTTAAATGGTGCAATCGGTGATTTGGAGAGTCTTCCGCTATCATCTCGTTTGCTTCGCAAAACACATGAAACATTGATGCAAGGTGTTCGGGGGAAAAATAAAATGCCCGGTGAGTTCCGTACGAGTCAAAATTGGATTGGCGGTGCTTCATTAGCTGACGCTGCCTTTATCCCGCCGGCTCATAACTACGTGAATGATCTGATGAGCGACATTGAGCTCTTTCTGCACAACAATGATATTCGAGTTCCCGCATTGATAAGAATCGGGATTGCTCACTATCAATTCGAAACAATTCACCCTTTTCTTGACGGCAATGGTCGTATCGGAAGACTTATGATTACTCTCTACCTTGTAAGCGAAAAAATTCTCGAAAAACCCTTACTATACTTATCCGCTTTTTTGGACCAAAACAAAGGACTCTACTATGACAATCTGACCCGAGTACGCGAAAAAGATGATCTTTTAACATGGCTAAGATATTTTCTTGTCGGCGTAGAACAAACGGCAACACAGGCTGTGGAAACATTAAGTGAGGTCTTAAAGTTAAAAAACAAAATTGAAACAGAAATTACCGAAAAAATGGGCAAACGGAGTCATAGCGCCTTAATTCTACTAAATTCGCTTTTTACAAGTCCTGTTATAAACAAGAGTGAGGCACGGGAAACCTGTGGATTGAGTAGAGGGGCTGCCAATGACCTGGTTAACATTATTGCAGGTTTAGGGTATCTCAGAGAAATTACCGGTAAATCACGAAACCAAGTTTTCTTATTTGATCCATATATAAAACTTTTCGATTAACAATTAATACCCACATTTATTCCTTACACTTCACATCCAAAGAATGCCCGCCCTTCCCGGCGTCTTTTACACAGCGATTTGCGCAGGTCTTCGTTATGTAATCAAGCCGCCTCTTGTTTTCCATGATTGCTTCTTCCTTCGTTGGCTTTCTCTTGCGTCTATCGGCAAGAGCGTTCGCTTCAGATGAGTCGAGCCAGATCTATTCGTGTCCGTCGGAAGGAAAGTCTACGATGCTGTCTTGATAAAGAATGTCTAGCGCGGTTGCATATCCGTTTTTTTGAAAATTACGCAGAATAAACGCTGATCTTTGGAAACATTTCTGATAGAATTTCGTTAAAATCGTTAGCAATGGCAAAAAAATTCGATACAAATCCGCTTGATCCGGGTTTTCCGGATCAGGCAAAAGCAAAAGTAGCAGAAACAACCCCACTTTCAAGCGCTAATGGCTCGACGGTGGAATTTGCTGATCCAGCAGAAACTGAGGAGCAGACGCGTAAATTCAACGACGCAAAATTTCGTTCTTTTAAAGACTCCTTTGGAATGGGCGAAGGCCCCGTGGAGCCCGTCGCGCAATCTTCTAGACAAACTGAGAATAAAAATCATAACATTGGCAGCATAAGTCTGCCGGAAAATGTTTTGCTCGCGCTTCCTTACGCGCCTTTTATGATTGGTTTGATAGCTGGCTTGATTGAATTGTTTTTTATTCCGAAAAGCGAGCCGAAAGTTCGCTTCCATGCGGCTCAGGGAGTAGCCGCTCATATCGGAATTCTTATTGTCACAACGGTTTTAGGTTTCGCCTCAATTGCCTCGGATCTGGCGGATGTAGCGAGCGGAATTTTTTCGCTAGTGACAACAATTATGCTGATAATTTTTGCTGTGAAGGCTTGGCAAGGCAAACCAATTCATATCGAAATGGTTCAGGATTTAACAGACTGGCTCGAAGAGAAAATCTCGCCGCAAAAATAAGTAGTAACTTTATGCTGTATCTACTTTTTTCTTCTTCTTCTTCTTTCTGTGTTTAATAAACGCGGCTTCGGTTAAATAAACGTTCAATTCACAAATATCTTTTACGTAATCCCCAATTCGCTCAAGGTGTTTTGCAACAAAAAGTAGATGGGCGGCGGTTGCGGTAGTTTTTGGATTTTCAATCATTATTCCCATAAGTTTTTCGAAAACGCTGTTATACATTTTATCGATTTTCTTGTCCTGTTTTATCACTTGCCGGGAGATTTGTGCGTTTTCGGACGTGAAAGCATCGAGTGCAGTTTTGAGCATTTCGCCCACAATTTCAGCCATTTGAGGGAGTTCGACATAGTCTTCAAACTCTGGTTCGTCGTTTAAGATCAATACAGACTCAGCAATGTTAGCGGCATGGTCTGCTATCCGTTCAAGCACTGGGGTGATTTTGGCAACCGAAATTACAAATCTCAAATCGTGTGCCGCTGGCTGCTGGAGTGCGAGAATATTTATGCTCAGGCGATCAATCTCAAGCTCCATTTTATTGATTCGCTTATCGCCCTTGATCACACTTTTCGCAAGCGCCGAATCGCGACTTGTTAGAGACTGCATTGCGTTGTGAACCGCGGTTTCCGTTCCGCCTCCAAGCAATAAAAGTTTGTCCCTTAAAAGATCCAGTTGTTGATCTATTATTCTGTTTTCCATGTCAAAATTGTATCTTATAATGCAAACCGCCGATTTTTTTATCCAAATCTTCCGGTAATATAATCTTCTGTCAGTTTGTTTTCGGGACTCGTAAACATTATCTCCGTTGGGTTTACCTCAATTAACTTGCCGAGCATAAAAAAGGCAGTTTGATCCGAAACGCGGGCAGCTTGTTGCATATTGTGGGTAACGATCGCAATTGTGTACTTCTGTTTGAGTTCTACCACGAGTTCTTCGATCTTCTGAGTCGCGATCGGGTCGAGAGCCGAGGCAGGCTCGTCCATAAGTACGACCTCGGGCTGAACGGCGAGTGCGCGCGCAATACACAATCTTTGCTGTTGTCCTCCAGAGAGTCCAAAAGCCGAAGTGCTGAGACGATCCTTTACCTCGTCCCAAAGCGCCGCATCAACCAGTGCTTTCTCAACCCGTTCGTCCAAATCTGAGCCACTCGAATGCATACGGTTGATTCGAATCCCATAGGCAACATTGTCGTAAATCGACTTAGGAAAAGGATTCGACTTCTGAAAAACCATCCCAACCTTTCTTCTGAGCGCTACTACGTCGGTTTTAGGTGCGTAGATGTCCTTTCCATCGATCAAAACGGTTCCCTCGACGCGGGCAATCGGAATCGTGTCATTCATGCGATTCAGCGTGCGCAAAAAAGTTGATTTTCCGCAGCCGGATGGTCCCACAAACGCCATCACTTCGCGCTCCGGGATTTCCAGATTAACGTCGAAAAGGGCCTGATTACTTCCGTAGTAAAAATTCAGCCCTGAGATACTAATTTTACTTCCCATATCTTTCGTCACGCTAAAATTCTGTTTTTCGGGTGAGCAGCCTTACCAAAATATTTATTATTAAAATGAGTCCGACCAAAACCAATGTCGCAGCCCACGCCATTTGGTGCTCTACTTCAAACGGGCTGATCGCATAGTTATAAATCTGCACTGTCAATGATGACATCGGTTTATCAAAAAAGTAGTTATAAAACCGGCTGTTAAGTGCGGTAAATAAAAGCGGTGCTGTTTCTCCAGAAATCCTTGCGATCGCGAGCATAGCACCGGTTGCTATACCGGATGCTGCAGCCGGCATCACAATATTCCACGTAACCCGCCACTGCGGTGCGCCGAGCGCAAGCGCTCCTTCCCTCATCGACTTCGGCACTAGACGAATCATCTCTTCCGTTGTGCGGGCAACGATTGGAATCATTATTATTGCAAGCGATAATGCTCCGGCAAACCCCGATTGTCTTGTCATCGGCAATACAACAAGGGTGTAAATAAAGATTCCGACGATGATCGAAGGCACCCCGATCAATGTATCTGAAAGAAATCTAACGGTACTACCAAACCAATTGTCGCCAAATTCCGCTAGATATACTCCCGCGCCGATTCCGATCGGTAAGCCAATTAAGGAAGCCAATACACTCATCAACGCCGATCCTAAAATAGCGTTGCCAATACCGCCGCCCTCGCCAACCGGCTTTGGAGTATCGGTCAAAAACTCCCAGCTAATCACCGATAGACCTCGATACGCTATGTACACCAGGATGATCAGGAGAATAACGATCGCGATCACCGCAGCCGAAGCCGTTATAGTAGTCATTATGCTACTGACGAGTTTTCTACGATTGTGAATTGCTTCGTTCATTCCTTCGAAGTTCGGCGTTCAGCGTTCAGGGTTAGAAAACGATCTACCTTGAACTCCCAACTCTAAACCCATTTAGGTCACTTTTGCCGTTCCCGTTCCCTTCGCAACCCTTGCTACAAGCAGTTTCGCAAAGGCATTAACGATAAAAGTTACAAGAAAAAGCACCAATCCCATTTCAATCAGCGCACTCAGGTAAAGCTTGTCTGTAGCTTCAGCAAAATTTGCTGCTAATACTGAAGCAATCGTGTAAGCGGGTTCAAAAAGCGATGAAGAAATGGTCGGCGAGTTGCCAATCACCATCGTAACTGCCATCGTTTCGCCCAAAGCTCGTCCGAGACCTAAAACCACGGCGCCGGCAATTCCTGACGCGGCATTTCCAAGTACAATTTTCGTTGTCTCCCATTTGGTTGCGCCAAGTGCCAGAGCGGCTTCTCGCTGCGTGGTTGGAACAACTTCTAAAACATCGCGCACAACCGCAGTGATAATCGGCGTCACCATAATCGCCATTATGATTCCGCCGGTTAACATACCGATCCCGGTCAGACGTCCTTGAAAAAGCGGTATAAACCCAAAATATTCCTGCAAGAACCAGCCAAGATAGTTGCGTATAAAAGGTGCCAGAACAAAAATCCCCCAGAGCCCATAAACGACTGAAGGAATCGCAGCAAGCAGCTCAACCATAAAAGCTACCGGCGTAGCTACTTTTTTCGGCGCCTGCTCTACAAGAAAGATTGCTATCCCAAGCGAAAGCGGAACAGCAATTACGAGCGCGATCAGGGAGGATACAATTGTTCCGTAAATAAACGGGAGCGCCCCAAAAACATTCGTTGCAGGCTTCCATTGGCTTCCCGTCAAAAAACTCAAACCGGACGCCTTAATGGTAGGCAGCGAATTCCAAACCATCATAAAAATCATTGCAACGACGATCAAAACAATCGTCGCGGCAAAGATAGATAAAATAGTTTGGAAAATCTTGTCTCCGAGTGAACCGGTTCTTGCCAAAGGGATTTACTCTCCTGCTTTTTTAGTTTTAGCCTTATCGCCTTCCGATCCGCTTTCTTCTTCTTTCTTAGTCTCCTCAGCTTTGCCGTCTTCAGCGTCAGTCACTCCGCCTTCGCGCAGGACTTTCCCGCCGGCTGTAATCGAGTTGATCTTAGCCTCAACTTTTTTTATAACTTCGTCCGGCAAAGGGGCATAATGAAGGTCTTTGGCAAACAGCGAACCATCGTGAATCGCCCACCACAAAAAATCTACGAGTGCTTTACCTTTTGTCGCATCTTTTTGCTCCTTATAAGCCAGAATGTAGGTAAAGCTAGCGATCGGGTAGGTATTTTCCCCGCCGGCATTTGTAATACTAATTCGCAAATCATCGGGCATTTCATCTATCACACCATCCGCTGCCGCCGATATATTCTCGATGCTTGGTTCGACAAAATTTCCCGCCTTGTTCTTAATCAGCGCGACCGGCAGATCATTTTCTTTGGCATATGCAACCTCCACATACCCGATTGTGTTTGGAGTTTTCTTGACCTGTCCCATAACACCTTCGTTGCCCTTTCCGCCAATTCCAACACCTTGCACCCAATTGGGCTGCTTGCTGTATGTTATTTTTTCCTTAAATTCCGGCGAAACTTTGGCAAAGTAGTTTGTGAAAACTCCGGTAGTTCCGCTTGAATCCGAACGATAAACAGGCGTTATGTCCGAATCGGG
Organism: Aridibacter sp.; assembly: GCA_965216195.1. GTDB lineage: Bacteria > Acidobacteriota > Blastocatellia > Pyrinomonadales > Pyrinomonadaceae > Aridibacter. The sequence continues at coordinate 3,025,185 of OZ244151.1, forward strand.
TAATTCAACGCCTTCGTTATCAGATTTAATTTTCGGATCATTCCACTTTTTGATTTTGCCCAAGTAAATATCTGCAACTGTTTCAGGTGAAAATTTAAGGGGTTTTTCGATTCCCTCGAGGTTGTATGTTAAGACTACGGCACCCAAAACTGTCGGAATATGTATCAAATCGCTGTCCGCTTTTTTCAGATCCTCGTCTTTCATGGGATCATCGGAGGCCCCAAAATCTGCCGTCCTGTCAAGAATTGCCCTCTGTCCCGCCCCAGAACCGACCGATTGATAATCGATACGTATATTTGGGTTGAGCTTCCCATATTCACTCATCCACTTTTGGTAGATGGGTCTCGGAAAGGTTGCTCCTGCGCCTTGGAGGTTAACGTTGCCGGCGCTACTTGTGGTTGAAGTGTCGTTGTTTTTTCCGATGGGATCACCGCTGCAAGCAAAGGCAAAAACCAATGTCGAAACCAAAAGCACCTTCAATAAATTTTGCATAAAATTTTTCATTTTTAACGAGAATCTCCTTATATAATTTAGTTATCACCGCTATTTGCCCAAGCTTTCTGACCGACAGCAAAGCTCGATAAAACAAACGATTTTCATCTAAGCGAAAGCGGATTATATTCGACTAAGAAGCAATTGTTGTTAAATTATACTTAAATCTTTTGAGAAGGCTGTTTTTTACTGACAAATTTAACACTTAGTTAACATTGTGGACACACAATGCTCCTACAATCATATTTTATACAGAAAAATTTAATAGCTAATAGTTTAAAAAATATGGATTTAGTAAATGATTTGGGCGCTGAAATTGCCTTCGCGGTTTTGGTAGAGAAGAAGTATAGCAATAAAATGCAGAATCAAGATGTTTTGTCCCTGATTAGCAGATTGAAAGAGATTTTGGAACCCGTTTCTACAAAGGATCACATCCACGAGGAAATCACACCCGGTACAATTAGTTTGAACTAGACGCCATCCGCCGGTAACTTTTCCCCACTCCTGACTAGTGTTATTATTCGGCAAACTTCCGCGAGGTAGTTTTTCATCCCACAAGTGCGTCCCCCAATTTATTCGTTATTGCCTATTTGCACGGTATTGAATAAACTTATTAACAATTTCAACAAAATAAATAAACGGTTTTCGACTACATCGGGAGGATAAGATGAAAAGATTCAGTCTGGGTAAAAACTTGGCAGCCATGTCTTTGGTTTGGGTAATGCTCGCTGCGCCGATGGCGGCACTTGCGCAAACCAAGATCAAGATGCCAAGAAATAAGTATAAGGTTCAAGATGATGTAAAAATCGGCCAACAATATTCCGCAAAGGTTGAGCAGCAACTCCCGATTTTAAATGATGCAGAAGCGGCGAGATACATCCAGGATGTTGGAAATCGTCTCGTACGCGCTATTCCAAGAGAATTTCAGCAGCCGGCTTTTCGGTATTCCTTTAAGATTGTAAATGCTCGAGATATAAATGCTTTTGCTCTTCCGGGTGTGCCGATGTACGTAAACCGAGGTCTGATTGAAGTCGCTAAAAACGAAGGCGAACTCGCAGGTGTAATGGCGCATGAAATCAGCCACGGTGCGCTTCGTCATGGTACGGCGCAGGCTACAAAGCAAGGAAGTCTCGGAACCCAGCTCGGCCAACTTGGTATGATTTTGGGCGGAGCGATCTTGGGAGGGCAGGCAGGTGCCCAGCTAGGCATGATGGGAGCGATGGCGTGGCAAACTAAATATAGCCGTCAATACGAAACCCAGTCGGATATTTTGGGCGCGCGAATAATGGCAAACGCAGGTTACGATCCTGTCGATCTGGCCAATATGTTCAAAACGATTGCGGCTCAATCGAAGGGCGGTCGTCCGCCGGAATGGCTTTCAAGCCACCCCGATCCGCAAAAACGATATAATAATATTGTAAACGAAAGACGCATGCTGCGCGTTTCGTCAAATCCGATTAAGGTTACGCGCGGATTCGCCAGGATCAAGGAAAAACTTCGCGCGATGCCGCGTGCTCTATCCATGAAGGAAATTGAGGCGCGTGCGAAAAATAATCCAAACGCCGGAAACACGCAAGCCAATTCGGAGATTTCTCGAGGTAGGTATTCGCGAAACGTACCGCTTCCTTCGAGCAGATCGAGAGCTTACAACGGCGGCAATCTGTTTCGGATAAACATTCCTAGCAACTGGAGACAATTCCCTAGTCAGGAATCGATCATGTTTGCACCCGAAGGTGCTTACGGAAACAAAGGAATTACCCACGGCGGAATGGTCGGTGTACAGGCTTCGCAGCAGCGAACTCTGGAAGGGGCGGTTGAGGAGTATATTAACGGTGTTTTACAAGTCAATTCATATCTCAGGCGAACCTCGAATTACTCGCGTTTCAACCTAAGCGGCCGTAAGGCTTATGCGGTAAGACTCGCAGGCCGCTCGCCGGTAACTGGAACTACGGAATACGCGCTGATTTATATGACCAGGCTTCGCGACGGAAGACTGTTTTACGTAGTGGGCGTTGCACCGCAACGGGATCAATATCGCTACAATAGCGCGTTTAACAGAATGGTCAGATCGGTTCAGATAAACCGTCAGGCGTAAACTTCAGCAAATCGGATCATAGCTTTGGAATAAACTTCCGGAGCTATGATCTTTATTACATCCCCCGATAAAACAAAAATTGATATGAAGAAATTATTTTTCCTATGTGTATTGGCGTGCATTTTAAGTTTCAGCGCCACCGGTTTTGCGCAAACTACTACTGCGTATCCCATCAATCAACAGGAATGCGGACGCAACAATTGGTCGCCGATTCAATGTGGTTTTTATCTTGAAGGTCATCAGGATGGTGCGAGCGACGCACGAAATAATCAGGACCACGATTATAAAAGGTATCGCCGAAAGTTTAACGATCAATACGAAACCTATTACCGCGATGGCTATGATCGTGGCTATTCCAGCGTTACTCCTTTCGCGCGTTGGACAAATAAGCAAAAGGACGTCTATCGACGCGGCTACGAATTCGGCAGGGACGATAAACGCCGTGAAATCTCGCGACTCCCTGCGCGCTACGAAGGTCGCTATGACCGAGACTACGAAGCTTATTATCGACGCGGCTATTTTGATGGCTACGACGGCAAACCGAGAACGTATGATGTTCCACTCGGTAGGCGCGGCAACATTAGGAGAAACACCAATCGAGGCTTTCCCGGAAGAAGAAATCCAAATCGATTCGGCGCTCCAAACGGAACGTTGAGTTGGTCTGGACGCGTAGATGGAAGGGTAAACATCATTGTTCGTGGAAATACGGTTAGAACCCAAACTATCTCGGGAAGAAACTTGGGTGACGGATCAAAAACGCTTGGTACGTACCTGCCGCGCAGGACGTCGACGATTTCCGTACGAAAACGCGACGGTCGCGGTTCGGTTGCGGTTGTTCAGCAACCAAGCCGTATAAACAATTACACTACGATTGTTCAAATTAGCGATCCAAGACGCGGTGCTGACAATTATCAGGTCGACATTTCCTGGAAGGCTTCTAACGTATTTGAAACATATAGTTCGGGAAGACTACGTTGGAAGGGGCGCGTAGATCAAACCGTAAACATACGCATTGCCGGCGAAGACGTTGAAGACGTGGTTCTATCCGGTAGAGCAACGACAAACGTAAGCCACAATATGGACGGGTATTTGGCTCAGCGCGACGGGCGAATTGCGGTCAGGAAAATTAAGGGAAGGGGCTCGGTAACGATTCTTGAGCAGCCATCCCGTATGAACAATTACACCGCTGTAATTCAAATTTTCGACCCGAAATCAAGCGACGCTGAATACGATATCGAAGTTACCTGGTAAGCGTTTTTTTAGTAGACTTAGGAGCTGGGATTTTTTCTCAGCTTCTATTTTTTTGCGAAGACGTTTCTGAATACCGGAAGTTTTCTATTTTCTACTGATTTCTCTCGCTCGGTTTTAACCGGCAGCGGATTCCTCTCAACCTCAGTACCTTTAAACCCTGAATTCTCAAAAAGCAAAAACATTTCATCCGAAAGAAATTTAACATCCGTCTGGACAAAAACCGTGCCCTCATCAGCAAGTCGGTCAGAGATCGTTTCAACAAGCTTGTCTCTGACCATTCTTCGTTTCGCATGCCTTTTCTTAAACCATGGATCGGGAAACTGTATCGAAACAAATTCAAGAAGCTGATTAGGAAAATTCTTGAGCAAAAGGTCCAGATCATAGGTCGCATTGCAGAATTCGTAATGAAGATTTCTCAAGTCACGGTCATCTCGAATTTCATTTGCCTCTATTACAAGCGGCTCGCGGATTTCGACGCCGAGAAAGTTCTGGGCCTTTTCATTTTCCGCCATTTCGAGCAAAAATCGACCCCGCCCGCACCCGATATCAAGATGCAAAGGATGCTCGGGATCGGAAAAGGTTTCAGCTAAATCAAGCGGCTTGATCGGCAATTCGCGAAAGTACTTCGCAAGGGGGTTTACGTGTTGGTGAACTCTGACTCTTGCCATCTGCCTACAAAATATTTGGAAAAGCGATTACCCCTGTTAAGAGCAATATCGTAAATACGGAGGTAAGAACAAAAATGCCGAGCGCAACAATGCCTAGGTTTTTTATAAGTCCGCTGGTTTCGCGGGGATCTTTTTGTAAATCGCTCGGTATTTGAAGAAAGCCGTAAATCGCTCCGACAAGCAAACCGCCAAGATGGGCGAAGTTATCTACGTTTGGAATGATAAAAAGTCCAAAAAAAGCAATTAATCCGACGTTGAACAACATGTTCTTCAAAAACGCATCCGACAGGATTTTGCGACGTTTGTAACCATAGACCGTAAGATAACCGAGAAAGCCTATTACTCCGCCCGAAGCTCCGACCGATGGTACATCTGGCCCTAACCAAAAACTCATCAAGCCTCCCCCGATTACGGAAAGTAGAAATACGATCGCCAGATGCGCGCGATTCGAAAGAATCTCCACGAGTCTTCCTAAAACGTAGAGCGCGTAGCTGTTAAACGCGAGATGCATTATTCCCCCGTGAAGCGATGCGCTTGTCAGAATTCTCCAGTACTGCCCATTCTGGAAAAGGGGTTTTACAAAACCCGCTAAGTCAACAGACTCTCTCAAGTTAGTCGCGACTTGTACAAACGAAACAATCACGATGCAGGAGATCAAGATAATCGAAAAATACGGTGTCAGCGGTTTCGGCTGCTCAGGCGCTTTCTGCCGTTCTTCGATCTCTTCTTCAGTTACGTATTCCATATTTCCACAAATAAAAAGCAATTGATTCATTATAAACCAATTGCTCCATTCCTTCGTTTCTTCGGACGATTTATATCGCCAGACCACCATCGGCCTGGATTATCTGACCAGTAATATAGCGCGCTGAATTAGACAACATAAAGCAGGTGAGATCGGCAACCTCGTCCGTATTCCCAAGCCGTCCAAGCGGAATCTGCGCGAGAATTTTCTCTCGATAATCTTCGTTCATTTCGCTCGCCATGTCTGTTTCAACCAATCCCAAAGCAAGCGCATTTACCGTAATTTTCCTGCTCGCAACCTCCTTTGCAAGCGACTTAGTCAAACCATTTAATCCAGCTTTTGATGCTGAATAATTTGATTGACCGATCATTCCGACCACTCCCGAAATCGAGGATATATTTAAGATCGAGCCACCAGTCTTATTTCGCATCATCGGACGAACGGCGGCTTTTGAAAAATTCCAGGCTCCTTTTAAATTGGTGTCGATTACCGCATCCCAATCTTCCTCTTTCATCCGCAAAATCAAATTGTCACGAGTAATGCCGGCATTGTTTACCAAAAAATCGATTCCATCGAACTCACCTTTGACGGTTTTTACAAATCCGGCTGCTGCATCCGTATCCGCAACATCACATGAATCGGCAAAACCCTTAACGCCAAACCCTTCAAGTTCGGCTTTTATTTTTTCCGCGGCTTCTACGCTTGAAGCATAGTTAAACGCTACGTTGCAGCCACGCCTTGCCAATTCGATCGCAATTGCCTTTCCGATACCGCGCGTCGCTCCGGTCACGATCGCCGATTTTCCTTCAAACTGTCTTTCGCTCATATGCTAGATTCCAAAGAGGCTCCTTAAACGCTTTTCCGTTTCAGCAATATATCCGGATGATAAACTGCCCAGCTCGCTTTTGATAATCTCTTTCGAAACGGTCATCAATCTGTGAGTTCTCACCGCAGACGAAACTTTTAGACCTGTTAAAGCAAATTCCTCGTCTTCTGAATTCAAAATTAAATCGGTGCTTGATGGATTCTGCGGTACTCGACTAGTGATAAAAGCTAAAACAAGGTGATCATACGGTTTAATTTTATCGGTTAGGCACAGGGCGGGTCTTACCTTCTGGCTTGAGAGATCATCAAACGGAAACGGCACTAAAACGATTTTATATTTCATTCGCTATCGGTTTTCCGTCATCCGGAGAATAAATATCTTCCTTTTCATCGTTTAAAAAATCGAACACCTCATTTTTCCGAGCTGATTCCAACCAAGTTGATTCGGAAATATCGCTCTCATCTTTAATTAAGACGATAACCCTCACCTTGTTTTCCGTGGTTTCCGGTAGATCTTCATCGAGAAGCAACTCACGTTTTCGTTTGATCGTTGCGGTTGTTTCAATTGCCGTTGTCATAAAACCATTTTATCACGAGATTAATCAGGCGTTTAAAACACTCCTCTGAATCTCGAAAAGCTCGCCGACTCCTTTTTCCGCCAGCTTCAACATTTCGTTCATTTGCTCGCGGTCAAAAGGCTCTTGCTCCGCGGTCCCTTGAATTTCAATGAACTTCCCCGTACCTGTGCAGACGATATTCATATCTACTTCAGCGTTTGAATCTTCCTCATACTTAAGGTCGGAAATTGGAGTTCCCTCAACGATTCCTACGCTGACAGCCGCAACCTCACTCAACACAGGCGAACCACTCAAACGGCCTTTGCTTACCAGCTTCTTACACGCGAGATTCAACGCTACGTAGGCACCCGTAATCGACGCACAACGCGTACCGCCATCTGCTTGAATCACATCGCAATCAAGAAACACTTGACGTTCGCCGAGCTTTTTTAGATCGACAACAGCACGCAGGCTTCGCCCGATTAGGCGTTGGATTTCCATCGTTCTGCCCGAAGGATTTGGTCGCTCGCGTTTGATGCGTGTATGAGTCGCGCGGGGGAGCATTGCGTACTCGGCCGTAACCCAGCCTCGGCCTTTATTTCTCATCCAATGAGGAACCTTTTCTTCAACAGTCGCCATACACAAAACCTTTGTGCCGCCGACTTCGATCAAAGCTGATCCTTCCGCGTAAGGTGAAATGTTTGGAGTTATTTTTGTTTTTCGAATTTCGTCGATCTGACGATTATCTATTCTTGTGTAGCTCATATTTTTAGCTCTCGGGGTCAGCTAATCTTCTGCCAGTCTATCTGCTCCATAAACTTCAATTGCTTCAAGTTTTGCGGGCTTTGCTCCCAAAAACCTTTCAGCCACATGGGCAAATCTTTCCGCTGCGTCGGTAACATAAAAATGATCTAGATCATCGCATAAATGGCGCTCTCGATTATATGCAATTTCAAGCGAGTTCGCTAAACCTTGTTTTTCGAGCAGGTCTGCCACCTCATCGGCGGTTGCTTCGCCGGAATCAATTAACGTTACCGACTCCCCAACCGTCTCCTGGATAACGTCTTTTAAAATCGGGTAATGCGTGCAGCCCAAAACGAGCGAATCGGGCGAAAACTCTATTACTTTACTTAGGTGCTTTTTAGCAATTGAATATGTCTCTTCTTCCTTCGTCCAACCCTCTTCGGCTAGCGGTACAAAAAGCGGACAGGGCGCTTGCAGAATCTCAGCAGCGGACGATGCGTTCCGTATCGAATCGGCATACGCATTGCTCGAAACTGTTGCCTCGGTAGCTATCACCGCAATCTTTGGAAACTTTTCATGACTCGTAATTTCGACAGCTTTCCTGGCTCCCGGTCCAATCACGCCGACGATTTCAATTCCAATTTTTTCTCTGATTTTGGGAAGCGCGAGGGCTGAGGCAGTGTTGCATGCTACGACGAGCAGCTTGATTCCACGTGATGCCAAAAACGATGAATTCTCGATCGCATAGCGCTCAACGGTTTCTAAGGATTTTGTTCCGTATGGAACTCGGGCTGTATCTCCGAGATATATGAAGTGCTCATTTGGAAGCTTTTGATGAAGGGCTCTATAAACGGTTAAACCACCTACTCCGCTATCGAAAATTCCGATGGGTAGGTGCTTAACTGAGTCAGTATTTTTACCGTTCTCCTCCATTTAATGAAAGAGAAAGGATAGTTATAGTCTTATTAAAAGTCAAAAAAAGTGGTGTAAGTTGGTGCGGGATTTCTAGGCTAAGGCGACACTTTCCAAAAGATCTTTTTCGAAAAGCTTGGTAATTGCCATCGCGATTACCTTTTCGCTAACTCTCATTCCCAAATCTTTTTCCATTTCCTCGGCGATTTCGCTCGTGTCTCGACTGCCGTCACACTTTTCCCAGACGTAAGCGGAAGTAGGATTAAGGAGGATCGCTCTCTTGTTTGCGAGATCTTCGATAATTAATTCACCGGTTTCCTTTTTTACTATCAGGTCTTCTTTTCTTGCTAAGGGCTTCATTTACAAATTCTCCGTTGTTTTGAAATCAAACAAATTCCGCTTACGTCTTTGCAACGCCTATGCCACAAGCATAAACATGCATTAAACCGTTCATTCGTAGAAAGTTACGGATCTCGGATCTTTGATTTTGATAGAAGGAAGTTTGAATGGGTTCGGTCAAACTGACCGATTCAGTAGCCGAAATGAACGGTTTTATTTGCCTTCGTTTAGAAATCCTTTCTTTGTTGCATTGCGAATCCGCGCCTTAACGGATGCCGATTCCTCATGCATGGCAACGTCAATTAAATGCTCTGCTTCGTCGCGAAATTCTGGAAATCGGTCGGCGAGTTCGTAAAATCCGCCATAGGCCCAGGCTCTTACAAACTTGTTCTTATCCGCAAGACAATCCCTTAGAAACTCTTCTACCTGCTGGAGTTTTTGAAAAGGAATCGGGAGATACGGAATACATTGGAGAATGTGAAGTTTGGCTTCCCAGGTTACTAATTTGCTAACACTTTCGTAAACTGTTTGAATCGTTTTGGAGTTAAGTAAGTTCTTTGATTCGAGGTGCTTTTTTAGAAGCCAACTCGCTCCGGACTGCAGTTCTTTATCTTCCAAAAGTTCTATAACAATTGGGACAAACTCGGAAGTTTTACAATGTCGAGAATAGATATCTTCTATTTCACCAACAGAATTCCCGTCCCACCTTGAGAGAGCATCCTTTAATTCCATAAACCGTACGCAACATAATCGATAAATGAAAATTGAGAATAGATAGTTTGTGAAACTATCAAATTTCCATTCTCAACTTTCAAATATTTTGTTTACTCAGGCCGGGGAGCGTTTCTGAGTTTCAAGGCGCCTGATTTTACATTTGCATCAAGAAGTTTTACAACATCGTCCAAGGTAACCGTGCCGTAAAAGAATTTTCCAGCTGATAACGATTCGGCTCTGACAGCATTGAAGATGTCGTAGTAGCTGCGTTTCCCATCCACAAAATTAAATACTTCGCTCGCCATGATCGAATGCATTCCCGTTCGTATACGCCTCCGCTTACTAAAATACTCGTCTGAGGATTCTACGTTGGAAGGTATTTTGCGCGAGGCACTTCTTCCCTCTGTGCTTAAAGTCCATAAGGATGGCCTCCCGATTAAATCCTTGAGCATATTACTCAATGTGTCTTCCAATCGTTCGCCTCGAAGCTCATTTTGCTTCTTGTAAAAATCGATTGCCTTGTCGGCTTTCAAATTTCCACCGGCGATTACGCGCATCGATTCAAGGGCACGCGCTTCGCGTTTAATTCCTTGTTGAACCAAGTTATACGCATCTGGAGCACCGTTAGGAATATGCCGTATGGCAACCTGCATATCATTTGCTAACCGCTTTTCACCTTGCGCATATGTTTCTGCCGCCAAAACAGGCACATCTTCTGCCTCAGCGTACGCCAGATAAAGTGCCATTCCCGCAATGATAAAGTTGTTTCGCTGAAGCTGAGTCTGATCGAGATTGTCGAGGTCGTCGTCAGAAGAATGAATGTAGTAGTCATCCCAATTGACCATCGCGGCAGCCGGAACCCCAAATTTCCCTTCGACAAAAACGAGGTTGTCGGATGAACCAAAATATGGGACAAACTCCGCATTGTATGGTTCGCGGGTTCCGCGTGTTGCGATAATCGGCTGCGAAAACGGTCGCGGATATCCGCCCGAACGCCCGGCCTGAATGTAAGAGTTATTCGTTCTAATGACGAAGGTTCCGATGCTCTCAAAGAGTGCATCTAAATAGGACGTGCGCGAATGCGGGTTGAAAATGAGTTGCTGGCGCCGCCCGCCCATCGATTGTTTTGCACCGGTCATATCCTGGTGAAGATTCGCAAGCATCTTTTTTTCTTCACCCTGATTGTCACGCAGATATCGATACTCGGAGTAGATTTCGTCAGTCCACCAAAACCTAAGATCACGCTTAGGCGGCGGAATCTCTCCTTTCTTGATTAGCTTATTAAATACGCGTGCGAGTTCGAGGATATTTCCAGACCCCGAGCCATCGTCATTAGCCGAACCCTGCTCTTCCTGTAGGTGAGCAGTGATAACAATTTGCTGATCTTTATACTTTGTGCCCTTAATCCAACCCTCGACCATTCCCGTCCCGGTGCGTTTGTTTTCCGAACCGTAGTCAACATCGACCTTCGCCTTAACTTTAATTTTTCCGCCCTTTGTTCGTTTTCCAATCGCAAAAAAATCGTGTTCGCGGTTTGTCTGAAGAACACGCCTAAGAGTGTCGCCTTTTCGCGGAGATAAACTAAAAGCAAACGTGCCTTTCTTTCCGGGCGGCGGATTCGGGATTCTAGTCCATGGAAGCTGATCGGGAAAATCCAGCATGTTTTTGCCTTCAGAGGTCGTGTAAGCAATTACCCCAATAGCGCCGCGTTTGTAAACCGCATTTACAACGGCAAAAAACGGATTGCCTCTTGTGAGCACAATTTTACCCTTTACATCCAAATTCTTAAGAGTTTCTTCGCTTGCGTTACCAACCCAAACGAGCTCGGTTTCGACGTCAGCATCGCGGCTGTTATCCGAAAGTAAGAGCGCGTGGTCTCCGATGTCGGCGAGTTTTAGTTGAAATGGCGAAGTAATCCAAAGTTCGGCTGATTTTGCAGTATAGTTTCGCGGCTTTCCATTTCGATCATTGTAGGGCTGCTTGATGATTTTTACGTCTTGAAGTCCGTGGCGTTTGGCTTGCTCGGCAACGTAATCCATCGCCTTAAAATACCCATCCATTCCCGAATTGCGATGCCACTGTGTGAGAACGCGAATATGCTCAAACGCACGATCACCGGAGATTTCGTTCCGAAGCATCTGGATTTCATTGTCGGTTAAAAATGGAGTGGATTGACTAAAAACCTGTGCGGTTAGAGAAACTAATACCGCGAAAGTCAGCAGAATTCTGATCTTCATAAATGCCTCTTTTAATCCTGGAATAGAGGCATTTTAGCATAAGTGTCAGTAGCCTGAGCGTTAGCGGGGGCACTGTCTTCAAATGTGCCCACCTTTACCATCGCATCTACACCAAGCTAAAAACACATTTTATCTGTTTCTATTTCCGAAAGCTCTTAACGACGCTCCAAGGACTCCTCGATTTTCATCAAGCCCGCCGATTGTAAACCAGTTGTTTCCGAGTTTAACCATTCCGCGATGATCCATTGAAGCGATGGGTTTATCTTTAAGTGCAACCCATTTGTCTTTTCCGAAGTCCCAGGCAAAAACGTGTTTCGAAGCCTTAGCAGGTGTTCCGTTATAACCAATGCCGTTGTAGTTGTAAGCAGTTGAGGTTCCACCAATGAAGATCACCCGGTTTCTATCTTCGTCGCCGACTCCTCCCATTCGGTAATGCCCTTTACCGGGAAGCTGTGGAAGGCGGCGATAGGTAATCTTTGTATAATCGCTTGGATCGATCGTTCCCATCCAGCCTTCGTTTACGGTATCGAAAATTCGTTTCCCCTTATCGGTTTTTCCAACGATTGCAACCCCATCGGCGATCACAAATCGATTTCCAACGATCCCGCCCGCGTGTCCAAAAACGGGCGTTCCCGGGTACTCCGAGCCGCGCTTCCAACGGTTCTTCTTCGTATCGTATATCTGCACGACTTTGACGTTTCCATTATCGTGCCAACCGGAGAGGAGGTAGATATAGCGATTCCGTTAGGTGAATGTGACCATATCGTCAACGGGTGTAGGCATATCTTTCATGCGCTTGTATTTCTTTTTCTTCGGATCAAAACGAAAAACTTCAGCCGTCGATTTTTCGCTGCCGTCTTTTGCAACCGTGTAGCCGCCAAAAATATAAACTTTTCCGCGAACACCTTGAGCCGAAGCCGCAAGTCTTCCTTCCTTAACCGGTAGATCGGGTAGTCTGCGCCAGGCCGGTTCGCCTTCCACAAACATAAACGCTTGCTTCGAGGTGTCTTTCCAGGTTTTGCCCTTTGTAAGTCCGGCGAATGAAAAGATGTGAGTTTTACCGTTGATCGAAACCTGAGCGACGGCATTATTTGCGTGAGGCACGGGAATTGAAGGAACATCCTGAGCGGGTGTCAGGCAAGAAAGTATTACTACTAGCAAGTATATTATCAGGTGCTTACGCATAGCGTCGGCGTCGAAACGTTTGTTTCCCGATGATAACAGGCAGAAACACACACGCAAGTAAGTGTGCTCGCAAACGCTTGGGTCATTGTCTCAAACTACGTGCGCGATGAGTGCCGTCCCAAATTGCGAACTGCACACACCACTCAGTCGTTTTGGCGGGAGATTCCTTTGCAACTCCGTCCGAGACGAACTCCAGCGATCTGGCGCTTTTGGAAGTGACTTTAGCTTCCTAAATCTAATTGCGAATTGTGTTAAACAGCAAAGGAAACGTCGCCAGCGATTGACCTCTATACTGGGGGCGAAAACCGAAAAGGATTATCCTCCCCTTGCCCAGCTTAACTTCTACCAGTGCAGCTTTCCCGGCAATCTTTTCCTTGCCAAGCGCCCAACCTGAAAGGAGGATATCTCCTGGGTTCGATGGATATTTCCCGATCACCTTCACACGCGAATCGTCAGTCGATTCAAAAACCGGCGAACGCTCAAACCAAGCAATCGATTTATCCGGCATTCCTTTGGCAACGGGATGAGTTGTATCAAGCTCCGTCCTCAAAATCGAACCTGGGATAAAGAAATCCTTCCGTTTCCAGTCTTTGGCGATATTTTTTACCGGGAGTTTGAACTGATCGATCGCAAAATTTGACGAGCGGTTTAGGAAAACAAGAGTTCCTCCGTCTTCGACATACTTCTTGAGGTTCTCGACTCCCTTTCCTTTGAGTCCGCCAACATACTCCGACGGCATACGGCCTTCTCTATAGCCGTTGAGTATCTGGTTTGGGGATTGGTCGGGGAAGACAATTGATTCTATTCTTCTAAGTTCTTCTCTATCAATATTTGCTTTTAAGATACCTTTGAGCTTCCAGCACGCCATGTCGCCAGCTATGTCTCGATTAGTGAGAATCCAACGTGTCCACCCCTCATCCATACTCGGAATGCTCGATCTGAATAGCCCGTAGCTACGTTCACTCAAGCAATTTGTGTTTGTCGAACCGATTCTGGTGACAATTTCGTTTCGATCAAAGCTTATTGGACTGCTAACAGGAATTGCCTTTACGCCCATCAGCAGCGCAAGAGAGTGTGCGGTTACATCATACGGACGGATGGGTTCGCCTTTACTATCGAGTAGATTGGGATATCCTCCCGATTCCAAAACCGCTTTAGCAAACATTCCATAGGGTTGTGCCATGGCAACCACCGAGCTTCCGCTTTGAACTCTTGTTCCATTCAAACTAAAACCTTTTCCAGCCGTTTGGACTTCAACCCCCGCCCTCTCCAAAACTCTTATCAGATGGCTGCGTTTCCTATTTTCTTCGGAAAAAGTATCAGACGAGGAAACCGGAAGAACATATCCCCAAAGCTCGTTTTTTCTCCTCGGCCGTGTCGCATCCTTTCCAATCTTGTAAAACCTTCCAAGCCATTTCTGACGCTTCTCCGCGGCATGTTTCAATAAATAAAACGCACCCGTTGACATGTATTTTGTGATGTCGCGCATTCCCCATTTTCCGCCTTTCCAAAGGGGCGAATAGTTTGGAGATTCCTTAAACACATCAAACCCACGCCTGCTAGTCATTTTTTTGTATTCAACGGTTATTGGCGAAGCAAGATTTGCAGAGGCAGTTTCGCTTAGAACTCGTGCGCCTCCGTGATAATGAGAATAGGCACGCGCCGGCGTCCAGGCGTCGTAAGTCGAACCGGTAGTAATTCCTTCAAAACCATCTATTCTCATCGAATCGGCAATATAATTACCGATCTCCGTATAACCGTCGATAATTTCTTTCGGAACATTGGGTTCGACTGGGTTTAGGTATGGTGGAACAAAATAACGCGCGCCATTTGAGCCTTGCTGGTGGATATCGTGAACTATCTGTGGATGGTATTGATTGTGGATGTATTTAACGGTCAGCTGAGTTTCTTTTTGCGTAAACGCGTACCAATCACGGTTGTTGTCATGCCCAACGTATTTTTGATAGAGCTCGGGAGGACGCGATCCTTCAAACTTTGTCCCAAGCGTTTTGTCGTACCAGTCCTTAACAATATCGACGCCGTCGGGATTCAGGCTCGGCACCATTACAATTATTGTTTCATTCAGAATCTTCTTAATGTCTTTGTCGTTTGAAGACGCAAGTCGATGTGCGATTAACGTCGATGACAAAGTCGAGCCGACCTCCGTCGAATGAATTCCATGGGTAATCGCGACAAAGGTTTTCCCCTTCTTGATAAGCGCTTTTGCTTTTCTATCGCTGCGGTTTATGAGGCGCGGGTCAGCGAGTTTATCATTGATTCCCTTGTAATAATCAATCTTTCTAAGGTTTTCGGGCGAAGAGATGAGTGTGTAAACAAAAGGTTTTCCTTCGGTGGTTTTGCCCACTTCTTTTAAAATTACCCGATCAGAGGCTGCGTCGAGGCGCTTAAAATACTCGACGATGTTTGACCAATGCGCTAATTTATAATCATCGCCGGGCGTAAAACCCAAAACATCTTCGGGCTGCGGAATCCCGTTTTGAGAAAACGTAAAAACGGTCGCGGTCATAACAAGCAAAGCGACCCGTAAAAACAACGTAGCAATTTTTGTATTCATAGTACTTAAAAAATTTGGATACTTCTCTTAAGTATAGTTGAAACAGACCCTACTCGAAAATGGGCGGATTTAGCGTCTGTGGTTTAAGCCGCTTACGACGATTTTGCGTTCCCTGCCGGAAGCGATATAATACCGGTGTCGTTATTCAAAGCCGACGCGCTTATTTTCTCAACACATATTCCGCTTTTATTCTTCCCACGTCACTTATTAATTCGGAGAAATAATCAATGTTTCAAATTCGTCTAAGTATTGCCCTATGTATTTTGTCGTTTCTGCTAGTTACCGGTTTTTTGCTTGGCTGTGGCTCATCGGCTAAGACCGCCAAAATAACCGACGAAGGAAAAGAAGAATCTTTTTCCAGAACCGGGGCATCGGATTCCGAAACCAAAACCACAAAGGATGAGGAAAAACCCGAGAAAAAGGGTTCGATCATCGCGATCAAAAAAGACTCCGCCGCTGATACTGTTCGCGTTTTCTATAAGCGTTTACGTGAGAAAAAGTTTCGTGACGCGATCATGCTGACGAATTTACGACCCGCAATCGAAGGATTATCGGATGATGAGCTGAAGGATCTTGGCGTAGATTTTGGCTTTCTGGCGCAAAAAGTTCCGGAAAATTTCCCGATAAATGGCGAGATTGTGACGGGCAATAGGGCTACCGTGACAGTAAAAATGCCAAATGAAGAAACTGGAAAACCTGAGGTTCAGGAAATTAAACTCCGTCGGGAAAATGACAATTGGGTTGTTCTTGTGGCGGATGAAAATGGTGAAAGGATGGCGAAGAAAGAAGGAAAAAACTATTTCTTCGCGCTCAGAATGGACGTCCATCATAAGGAAGCAAAAGCGATGCTGGATAGAATTGGCAAAGCACAGATGATTCACTCGATGAAAGATGGAGGAAGGTTTACAGACCTTAAAACATTGATTAATAAGGGGTATGTTCCTGAAGACGCGAAAAATGCCGCCTCGACCGGCTACAACTACGCCGTAATACTCGCTAAAGATAGGACAACTTATTCGGCTACTGCAACACCAGCGATCTATGGAAAAACCGGCAGGCTTTCGTTTGCACTAAAGATCACCAAGGAAGCGCAACCGGAATTAGTAAGCAAGGATTTAAAAGGTAAAGCTGTTTTAAATTAAGAGTAACTTGAGTTTTTTGGTCTAAACTATTGAAAAACCAAAAGAAAACCACTATAATCTCTGACTACATAAAGCACCCCCGCAAAATCGACAAAGAAAGATGATACGAAGATGGACATCAAAGCTCCGTAGATCTGTCCGCAAAAGGGCGGTTTCGGAACGGCGTGGATCAAAAATTCCGATCACGATATCGTTCGAACCGGATAAGACCACAGGAAATCTAGGACAAGCTTTTGCTAAGTTGTCTACGAGGGGAGAAACTTCGGATTTAAGTGAAACGGGAATCGGATTCGTTGTTTCATCGATACGCCTGCGCGAATTCTATTTGGTTGGAGAAGGGCGTGTCTTAAACGCCCAACTGAATCTTCCTGAAGGAAAAGTTAAGATCCAGCTGATGGGGCAAAGCTATAAACAAATTGGGCAAAGTGTATCAAATACTCAATATCTGGTAGGAGCAAAAATTCTGCGTATGTCCGAAGGTGACCGTTTGATTTATAACGAGTTTCTGAAAGGCAGACGACCTAAAGGCGGCGCGCTCGAGTTAGGAATCGACGAGGGTTGAGTTTTTTGAATAAATACATTTTTTGACGTAAGGAAATTTTCCTTGCGTTTTTGTTTTTTAAACCAACTTTGTGTCTAATTTTCCTATGAGCGACAAAATTAGGATTGGTGTCATCGGGACGGGTTTTGCAAGGCTTACCCAAATTCCAGCGTTTAAAACTTGTGACGGTGCGGAGGTCGTTTCAGTTGCTAGCGCCCACTTAGAAAATGCAGAAAAGGTAGCGACCGAATTTGGCATCGAGCATTTTACAGATGATTGGCAGGAAACTGTAAAACGGGAAGATATAGACTTGATCAGCATCACTACCCCGCCAAACCTTCATCTGGAAATGACGCTTCTATCGCTCGAACACGGCAAACATGTTTTATGTGAAAAACCTATGGCTATGAACGCGCACGAAACTCGGGAGATGCTGGCTAAGGCAAATGAGATAGGCCTGATGACTTTGATCGATCACGAGCTCAGGTTTCTAAACGGCAGACGTAGGGCTTTCGAGATGATTCGCAATGGAGATATTGGAAAGATAGTCCATTTCAAACAAATGTTTCGTAACGCATCCCGCGGGACAGCGGACGTACCTTGGAACTGGTGGTCTGACATCAATGCGGGAGGCGGCGCGCTCGGAGCGATTGGGTCACACGTGATCGACTCGTTTCATTGGTTTCTTGATACGGAAATTACCGACGTTTTTTGCATGCTGAAGACAAATATCAAAGAGCGTGTTGATTCAGAGGGCATAAGGCGAAAAGTTACGAGTGATGATGAATGCAACATGATTTTTAAGTTTGCCGATTCCGAGTTTACTCAAGGCGCGAGCGGAGCAGCCTCATTTTCTATGGTTGAATCGGGCGCCTACGATTACAAATGTAGAATTTTCGGCACCGAAGGCGCGTTGATGATTGGTGAAAGCGGCGAACTTTGGCACGCGAAAATGGGCGATACCAAATGGAGTGAAATTGAGGTCGAACTTGGAGAAGCTCCGCCGGACACAAAAGTTGGCGGTTGGTCACGCGGGTTTTTAAGTTTTGCAAAGGAAATGGTCTCAGCACTTCAAGCTGGCAAAACGGAAATCCCCAATGCAGCAACTTTTGAAGACGGCGTGAGAATCCAAAAGGTTTTAGACGCGGCAAGAGAATCCGATGCAACCGGGAAAATGGTGGCTTCCTAATCGTTCATATTTTCGGATGAAATTCTTGTTTGCAAATTTTTTCTTGATATTGTCAAGAGTGTTTTGATATCTTTGGCATTATTTGCTTTTTTCCTGGGGACTTCCACAATGGATCGAAGAATTGCCTTTCTCAAAAAACATCTCAAAGAAAATCTCGAACAAAGTATTTCTATTGAGGAAATATCAAAACTTGTAAATTTATCTCCAACCTATTTGCGTCATCTTTTTAAAACCGAAACCGGATTAACTATAACGCAATACCTACGAGACTTGCGTCTCGAAAAAGCCCATATGCTATTAACCGAAACCTTTCTATCTGTTAAGGAGATTGGGAGTTCTGTTGGTATCCCGCATCAAAGCAAATTCTGCCAATACTTCAAAGAAAAATACGGTGTAACCCCTACAGAATATCAAAAAGAAAATGACGAAGGGGAGGTGAAAACCGGATCAGTTTAAGATACTCATTTTTCGGCTAATAACAACCATTTCAGGCGATAAATAGTTATTGATTTACATATCAGGAAAAGAAACAATTACCCGTAAAACATCTTTAGGAGGAGAAATTATGAAAAGGAGATTGTTTACAACCTTTTTTGGATTGTTTCTTTTTGTTGGATCGTTCGGAATAACTTATTCGATCCCGACATCATCGGCTTTTAACGAATGTGATCAGTACTGTAATCCGTTTGCCTGCGCACCACAAACCTATTGTGGGTGCATGTGTAATGCAAAGGATTGTCAGGGTTCGGTAACATGTTTGTGTTGCGGTGGTTAGTTGTATGCAATTCAATCATATGAGGAGAGGTTGTTTTTTATATTAAAGATAAACCTCTTCTCGACAAAAATTTTAAAAATGTCACTTAAAGAGCACCGAACAAAAATACTCATTTTCGTTTTATTGGCAGTTTTGGGCGCCGTGTCTGCATACGCACTTAAGAAATTTACGTTTAAGAGCATCGAATCAAATTCAATTGGCAAAATCACAAACTTAAACACGCCCCTTCCTGAAAAAAACTACTTTGGTTTCAACAATACAAACTATAACGAAAGCTTAAAAACAGGCAGGGTACTGCTAGTTTATATTTTAACGTCCTGCCCCGGATGTCAAAAAGAGGCGGAGATTATTAATCAGTCAGGCGTTGGGAAAAACGGAAAAATGAAAGTATTTGGTATCTCCCATGATGACCGGGTGGCGGTGGAAAAATTTAAGAGAGAACATAAGTTCGATTTTCCAGTTATTTTTGATGAAAACCAAGAGTTTCGGTCGCGATTTGAAGTTACAATATTTCCTACCAATTTTGTTATTGATGACGGTATAATAAAAAAAAGTTGGACGGGTTTACCCAAATCTGTCGAAGACCTATTAGATAAATCCAAAACAGAAAACACCCAGACACAGTATTAGCATTTTGTTACTTCTGAGCTAATACTTACTTACCTTATATAGTGCGACAAGAGTATGAAATCCGTATCCGTTAAAACAATACCTGTATTTATTTTAATCGTCTTATACATTTGTGCTAATAAAGCGTACTCACAAGAAAAGAAACTCAGGAAACTCAAAACCGGCGAGAAAGCTGTTACCTTATTAAAACTCGCTAGAGAAAAAAGTGGGGCTTATGCGAAAACATTTGAAAGTTTTACGCTTGTTTTTAATGGCACTTTGAACTATGCCATGGAAATCGAAGAAATGCATGAATATAAAATCATGTTGTCGAATAAAATTCACCATAAACTGCTCGCAAAATGGAGGTCAGGGAGTGGATCAAATGTCAATATATGGGACGGGACGCATTTCTCTTCCCAAGTACATTCCATCTGGAACTATGGAGAAAACAGTAAAACTGATTCCAAAACATCGGAGGACCCTGAAAACGAAAGTCTTAAGAAACTGAAACATGATACGTCTTTAGCTCTTTTACCGATAATTCTCGATTTTGCTTTTATCCCGGTCGAATATACATACTTGGGATTGGCGAAAACAAAAGACAGCAGGGCAGATGTTATCGAAGCTAGGATCGATGAAAAGCTCGCTTTCAAACTCCTATTCGATAAAAAAACAAGCCGTTTGGTGATGATGGTAAAAGAATTCATTGATGCCGGTAAACCGGCAACCCGTAATTTTTACTTGTCTAACTATAAAAAAAACAATGGCTTGATGATCCCTCACAAAATGATAATGACGGGTGTCAGCACGCGGAACACTAATATATTTGTAGAAAAAAATCTTGTCGATTTTAAGATCAACCCCAAATTCAAACCCGAAGTCTTTGAAATCAAACCCAAGAAAAAGTAGCTCAACTGTATATCCTCAAAGCAACCAGCGAGCGAAAAATGTTAAACTTTCAAACAAGAAAGTTATGAAATCCTTAACTATGTTTATATCGTAAATCTCGCGATGAAAGCCTTTTACAAAAATGCATTAGCTACCGTTGCCTTAATTTTGCTTGGCGTCAATGCAATTTTGGCTTTTCAAGATTCAAGTCTCAAGTTACGGATTGTGGATCAAAACGATGACTTGATTCCCAATGTAGTCGTTCGTTTGAAATCGGGCGATGGAAAAATCGTAAGAAACAATTCGGCGAACGCAAAAAGAATAATCCTTTTCAATCTCAAACCCGGAAAGTATAACTTAGAAATTGAGGCAAAAGGATTTAAGCCTAAAGCTCAGAAAGTTGAAATCAGACCGGGTATAAACGATTTAACAATTAAGCTCGAAATAATAGAAATAGTTGAAAATGTAGAAATAAAAAAAGACCCAAGCGAAGTGAAGGTCGATGAAGTTTTCAGTAATTTTCTCACAAAAGAAGAAATTGCAGCTTTGCCCGATGACCCCGAAGAGCTAAAAAAAGAACTCAAAAGACGCTACGGCGAAGACACGATTATTAGAATTGACGGTTACACGGGCAGGATTCCTCATAAATCACAAATCGCTTCTATTAAAGTAAGCCAAAGCTCATTTGATGCTGAAAATCATGAGTTAGGGTTTAACTATGTAGACATCTATACAAAAGTTGCCGATCAATCATTTACAGGCAACATTGGTCTCAGATTCAACGACGAGGCAATTAACGCCCGAAATCCTTTCGCTCAATCAAGATTGCCGGAACAGACTCGCTTTGCGAACTTCTTCTTGATGGGACCAATAAGAAAGGATCAGTCCTCGTTTTCTCTTAGTGTTTACAATTCGCGAAACTTAATACGAGAGAATATTGTTGCTCAAGCGCCCAAGAGTGAGATTGACAGGTCAATCGATGGAATTACAGAAGCCACAGGCTTATCATTTAACATTACCCAGAATCTACCAAAAGACCACATTGGAAAATTCTACTACGATTTTAATATAAGAAAATCCAAGAATTTAGGCGTGGGCGGCTTCAACTTAGTGGAGAAAGCTTATTCTATTGACAATCCCTTTCATCAGTTTCGTTTTTCCGAATCGGGTTATATAAAAAATCGGTTTCTTCACGAGATGCGGTTTCAGTTTACGTACGAGACAGTAAAAACAACGCCGCAGAATAATGATCCTGCAATAATCGTCCTAGATGCATTTAGCAGAGGCGGCGCCGGAAATGGCAAACGAATCAGAAACCAACGCTTTCTTTTTGCAGACAATCTCCTTTTTGGTGTTGGGAAGCATGCGTTAAAAATAGGAGGATTGCTTAAATTCGAAAGGGTAAAAGAATCATCGGAATCAAACTTAAATGGGACGTTCCTTTTTTCGAGCATTAACGACTTCAATCAAGGTATTCCGGCGCAATTCACACGGTTTAATGAAGCACGAGAATCAAGCGTGTCGAATTTAAAGATTGGTGCTTACATTCAGGACGATTTTAAAATCAGAAAAAACTTGGGATTGAGTCTTGGATTGCGTTACGAATGGCAAAACAATCTGCGAGATTTCAACAATTTCTCCCCAAGAATGGGTTTTGTCTGGTCGCCGATTGGGAAAGGCAAACTGACTTTACGCGGAGGCGGGGGGATATTTTATAACTGGCTAGATAGTCACCATTTGTTAGCGATTAGAAACCGAGGAATCCAACTACCGACGGAAACTATCATTCTTAATCCTGAGTTTCCAAATGCGTTGGCTGGTGGTGTGGGTCTAACATTACCGGAAAGTTTTTGGAAACTAGCTGAAAATCTTAGAAATCCTTATGTAATTCACTTTTCAAGCGGAGTTCAGAGCAACTTGAGCAAGAAATTGATGTTTCGTGCCAACTACTCCTATCAAAAAGGCGTTCATCAGTTTAGAAGTCGAAACATAAATGCGCCGTTGGAAAGTATTAGACCAAACAGCGATTTTGGAAATATTATTCAGCTCGAATCCTCTGCTTTTTTTGTCAGAAACTCCTTACGAACATCAATCGGCGGACGATTAAATAAGTCACTATCGTTTGGAATTAACTACACGCTGGCAAAGAAGATTTCCGATAACGCTGAAGTTTTTAGGCTGCCAAGTAATAACTATGATTTGAGATCTGACCGCTCAGCAGCAAGTGATGACCAAAGGCATCGGGTAAACGCCTATGTAAACTGGTTGATAAGAAACAATCTACAATTTTCTACAATACATTCAGTCAATTCACCGTTACCTTACACGATAACAACAGGATTGGACGATAACCAAGATACAGTCTTCAACGACCGTCCTTTGGGAGTACTAAGAAATAGCGAACGGGGTGACTGGCAATATCAAACGGATTTAGCCCTTAGTTATTTCTTCTCCTTTATTGATAGAAAGGAAAAATCTAGAGGAGTGACTGTAATTGCAACCTCTGGTGCTGAAGCGAATACCATCTCGCGTCGAACTAATGAAAACAAAAGATTTTCAATAAAAATATTTGCTAGAGTAAGTAACGTGTTCAATCAAACCAACAACAAACACTTTGTCGGCGTTCAAACGTCCCCGTTTTTTGGGCAGCCAATCTCAGCCCACAATTCACGAAGAATTGATTTAGGAATGCGTTTTAATTTTTGAAATTACTTATGAAGTGTGATCGGCGATTACTTTCCACTTCCCCTTAATTTTCTTGAACGTTAGCGTAAACATCCCCGTCGGTTTGTCGTTTTTCCTCACAAGCGTAAAACGCCCTATGACAAAAGCGGATTTCTTGCTCAAAACATCGATTTCGAGTTCGGAAAAGGAAAGCGTTCCCATTTTTTCGCGTGTATTATAGCCTCTCTTATAACGATCAAGCGCCTTTTGCCAACCGCGAGAAAGATTTTGACCGGATAGGAAAATCATTTTTTCAGACTTCCAATATCCTTCCATAAACCCCTCAAGATCGCCGCGGTTCCACGCCGCAACCTGCGCGTTTAACACCGCTCTTATTTCTTTTGAGATTTTCGCTTTCTTTTTTTCCGACTGTCCAAACACCACACCGGAAGCGATAAACAATAGTGCAAACGTTAACGCTAGTTTTTTCATAGTAGAATAAAAATAGCATAGAATGATCGAAATATGAGAAAGGTGATTCTCTACATCGCAAACAGCTTGGATAATTTTATCGCGCGCGAAAATGGAGATGTCGATTGGCTTTTTGTCGACGGCGATTACGAAATGAAAGAGTTTTACAGCTCCGTCGATACAGTAATTATGGGTCGAAAAACTATCGAAAAAGGCAACGAACTGGGACAGACTCACTACAAGGACAAGAAAAATTATGTGTTTTCGCGAACCCTAAAAGATAGTGATATTGATGAACTCGAGTATGTGTGCGAAGACTTGAAAAGTTTTGTAAATAGAATAAAGGCTGAGAGCGGAAAAGATATATGGCTCGTAGGCGGTGGTAATTTGATTCGACAATTCCTGGAAAATGATCTAATCGATGAGATATATATGTTTGTCCACCCAGTATTACTTGGAAAAGGACTTCCTCTTTTTCTTCCGTTTACTCAATCCGTAGACCTTAAACTCATTGAAACAAAAGAGTTTAGCAACGGCGTTGTGAAGCTGCGATATTCAAGACCTTAAGAATCCCTGGGCTAATCGCTCACGGTAGAAAAGCAACCTAATCGCTTCATTGCGCACCTATGTGTTTAGCTAAAGCATCTGGAGACGTAATGAAGTTTTTTCTTGTAGTATTGATTTTGTTTTGCAGCGCACTCTCATATAGCGCTCAAAACCGAAAAACGGACTATGTGGAGTTCGAAAAAAAGCCAAAAGTTTCCAAACTCTCGCTTGCCCGTGAAGATGCCGAAGGAAACATTATTGAAGGCGTAAGCTCTTTTTCTCCAAAAGATATTCCGATTTACTGCTATGTAGATTTAAACACCTCAAAACCCATCACCGTAAAACTTGATTTTATAGCCGTAAAAGTAAAAGGGATGCGTCCCAATTCCAAATTGATTTCGATCAGCTATAAAACCAAAAACGGAGAAGACATGGTCACCTTCACAGGCAGACCGGAAAAAACGTGGTTGGTAGGCTCCTATCGGGTAGATATTCTGCTAAACGGAAAAGCCGCTTCAAGCAAAACCTTTGAGGTTCTAAAACCTAAACCGATAAATAAGTAATTGGAAAATCATCGCGATGTTTGATAGTTTCGTCTTCAAATGAGCGATATTAAACACCTTGCTGCAAGAGAGCTTGAGGCGGGTCTCGAACACATTAAGCGATCGCCGAAAGACAATGGCATTTTGGAAATGATCGTTCGGCGTCCGGAAATTGACGAACGCGAGGTACTGAAAACCGGCGAGCTTGATCTTGAACTCGGATTGATAGGTGACAACTGGAAAACCCGTGGCAGCTCGCGCACAAATGACGGTTTTGGTCATCCCGATATGCAGCTTAACATCATGAACTCGCGTGCGGCTGCGCTCATTGCTCAGGAAAAATCACGCTGGTGTCTTGCGGGAGATCAGCTTTATGTTGATCTAGATCTAAGCGAAGAGAATCTACCCGCGGGTTCGCAGCTCGAAGTTGGCGAAGCAATTATTGAAGTTACTGCGCTTCCTCATACAGGATGCAAAAAATTTGTTTCGCGCTTTGGACTTCAGGCAATGAAATTCGTCAATTCAGAAACCGGACGCGCACTTAATTTGCGCGGAATTAACGCCAAGGTTATCAAGGGCGGCGAGATTTCCGTGGGTGATGTAGTTAAGAAGTTGCTGTGATTCGAGGAGAATTCCATTGCGCAAAATCGGCTCCATAAGTCGTCCAACAAACAGCTCAAACCGAGGACAGATTTATGAAAAAGATTATATTGTTATTAGCCTTTTCATGAAGTTGGAAGTTTTATCTCTTTTAACTTTAGTGCGGAAGGTCGGAGACCTTCCGGCTTGAACCTTCTTAAACCAATGAGGCTCAGCCTCATATATGTATTTTCCTATCCATGGAAAGTCAAAGACTTTCCGCACTTTATTAAACTGCCATGATTCCGGCTTTTTTTTCTTACATGTGCGACTTGAGCTGGCATCTGTAAGCCCGGCAAAAACGGTCTAGGCGCCTTATTTCTCTATCACCGACGGGCTGAAGCACGGCGGTAAAAAATAACACCAACAAGTAATCTGACAACCGGCGATCACCGGAAATGAGAAGAACCTCTATTTTCAGACAGACATCTTTTTCCTTTCCGTAGTGAAGGACATATAATCAAGAAATACCAATTACGCGGGATTTCTTTACTATGAAAACAGTACATTTGTTTGTAGCGCTTATGATTTCACTATTTATCGGAGCATCTCTCGGTTGTAAAACTGAGACTCGCACGGGTGAAAAACTTGACGTTTCAAAAACCTCAAAAACCCCCACCGAGGCTGCAGAAGACGTCCATTCGTACGCGAATCCGGAAGCGATCAAGGTTACAAATGTTGACCTTGATTGGGACGTGCTGTTTGACGAGAAAATCATCAAAGGAACTGCTGAATTGAGTTTTGAGCGCAGAAAAGATGCCGACAGCGCTCCGATGATTCTAGACACGCGCGATTTGAAAATCGAAAAGGCCGAAGCTTCTGGCGATGGCGGGAAATCTTACAAAGAAACCAAATTCAAACTCGGCGAAGCCGATAAGATTCTGGGTTCATCGCTTGAAATTGAGCTTCCCGAAAATACTGATAAAGTACGCATCTCTTATTCTACAAGTCCTGAGGCATCCGGGCTTCAGTGGCTTACTCCGGAGCAAACTTCCGGAAAGAAAACCCCTTTTATGTTTTCGCAGGGTCAGGCCATTCATACGCGAAGTTTCATACCGCTTCAGGATTCTCCAAATATACGCGTAACCTACTCGGCCAAAGTTCGCACTCCAAAAGGCCTGCTCGCCGTAATGAGTTCGGGCGGAAATTCGCAGGATAAAGAACGCGAGGGTGAGTATGAATTTGAGATGGAGAAAGCGATTCCGCCATATTTGATTGCGATCGGAGTCGGTGATTTGGAGTTTCGCTCGCTGGGAGATCGCGCCGGTGTGTATGCCGAACCGACGGTAGTCGAAAAAGCAGCGAAAGAATTTGAAGACACCGAGAAAATGATCACCGAAACGGAAAAAATCTACGGTGAATATGCTTGGGGGCGCTACGATTTGCTTGTGCTTCCACCGAGTTTCCCGCTTGGCGGAATGGAAAATCCAATGCTGACTTTCGCTACTCCGACCATCCTCGCGGGCGATAAAAGCCTCGTATCTCTTGTCGCACACGAGCTTGCTCATTCCTGGTCCGGTAACCTGGTTTCAAATTCCACCTGGCGTGACTTTTGGCTAAACGAAGGCTTTACCACCTATCTGACTTACCGAATTACCGAGGCCGTTTACGGCAAAAAACAAAGCGAAATGGAGGCGATGCTTGGCAAAAAAGGCCTGGAAGAAGAAATCTCAAAAATGAAAGAGCGCGACCAGATTCTTCACGTAGATCTCGACGGACGTGATCCGGACGACGGTTTTACCGGCGTTCCCTATCAAAAAGGCGCACTGTTTTTACGTTTTCTCGAAGAGAAATTTGGTCGAGAAAAATTCGACTCTTTTGTTAAAAGTTATTTTGCAGAATATTCATTCCAAAGCATTACAACCGAAACCTTCGTGGAATACTTGACCGCAAACCTGCTTGAGAAAAATCCGGGCGTTGTGGCAAAGGAAGAAATTGATGAGTGGATCACAAAACCCGGTTTGCCAAAAACTGCTCCGCAGCCCAAATCAGATGCGCTTGCTAATATTGATGCGAAGTCCAAGGAATGGCTCGAGGGTAAAACGGCAGCGAAGGATATTGATACCAAAGATTGGTCGACACAGGAATGGCTTCGCTTTTTGAGGAGTTTTGAAAAGCTCGACACCGAAAAAATGAAAGAACTCGACGAGGCTTTTGCTTTTACGAAAGCCGGCAACTCTGAAATAGCCTTCCAGTGGCTAAAAATGTCGATCCAGAATAAATATGAACCTGCGGAAGCAAGGCTGGAAGAGTTTTTGACTTCGGTCGGACGGCGAAAGTTTGTAAAACCGCTTTTTGATGAGCTGGCAAAAATTCCGGAAGGAAAAGAGCGAGCGAAAGAAATCTACGAGAAAGCGCGAAGCGGTTACCATCCGATGACCTACACGAGCGTTGATAAGGTTTTGGATTGGAAAGCTGAGTGATTTTGCCGAACTAATTTGCGTGAGTTCTCGTAATTGAATCGACGTCTAAGAAACGGAGAAAAGCTATGTTTTGTCCAAGCTGCGGTCTCGAAGACACACAATCAAATCAATATTGCCGTTCGTGCGGCACAGATCTAGGCTCCGTAAACACGGTCCTTGGAACGCCACGCAATTCCGCCGGAACTACGTTAAAGACTCGTGATGAAATCGGGCGGGCGCTCGCCGCTAAGATTAAACAGACCGAATCTTCCGAAGAGTTGAGCACATTTGCTAAGAAAGTGCTTCCCGATGTAGAAAAATTTCTCGAAACTCCCGAAGAAAGAAAAATGCGTCGCATCAGAACCGGAAGTATCACCGCGTTTGTGGGAATAGGCGTTGCAATTGGCTTCTTCCTGGCAAGCATTTTTGGCGCTGATCCGGAAATCGTCATCTTGTCTGCCATGGGTTTGGTTGCGTTCTGCGTCGGGCTCGCGCTGATCATAAACGGCAGGTTTTTCAGCGTTCCGGATAAAGCGAAGGAAGATCAAAATTCTTTTTTAGAAACCGCCGACTCAGGATTCCAGTCGCTAAACCCCACAACAAATGACCTTCTTATGCCTCCTGCCGCAAAACAGGAATTCTCTTCCGTGACCGAATCGACAACGCGCCAGCTCAAAAAAGAAGAGAAATCTTAGTCTTTCCAACCGTTCTAGCGCTAAAACTGAAACACTTTTCGCAAAAATCACACTATTTGTAAGTCTTGATATAGGAGTTTGAAAACATCATATTTCGGACGGGACACAAGTTTTGGCTATTGAAACACAAGTGAAGGAGGATTTTTTGCGATGAAACTGTTAGTTAGTTTATTTATTACGCTTTTTGCCCTTAGCAGCATTTCGGTGGCGCAGATGACACCGGTCGGAAAGAAACAAGAGAAAAAGAAGGCCCCGGCAAAAGCAAAACCGACAAAGGTAATTCCGCTAACGCTACCCGAGGGATACACCGCAGGACAGGTTAAGGGAAACTTGAAAGATGGCGCGAAACTATCTTCGCTTCGTTGGGCGGAAAGTAGCCAAGTGGCTTGTTTCCCGGGAACGCGCTTTGAGATGTTTAACGGAAATCAGGTTTTCTATCGAATTACGCTTCCAGCGGCTTCGGACATGACGATCACAGTTGTACCGGACGAGGGGAAGAATATAAGTCTCTATGCATTGCGACAGGGCATGCGCAATCAACAGGTGCCGCCAAACGTCTCGCGCGCGGTGTCTTGCGAAGCAAGCTACCAGATTTACGCAAACGTATCCAAGACCCGCCGGGTTAAGAATAAGGACAATGGAGTGCGAAAAGTTGGTTACGCGTCGGTAAGAAATCCATTTAGTATTTTGATTGGAGTGGCTGGTGCAGATGGACTAACGGAAGCTGATTTTACTTTGAAAATTGAGATAAAACCTCGCTAACTGCTGACGTTATGTTGGCAGATGAGACCCGGGGATACCCCTTCCGCGGGTCTTTTTTTAGTTTATCAATCTTTTGATTTCCTCAATTTGAGCCATCGCGGCTTTCTCGCCAAGCTCAATAAACTCTTCCATCTTGCCGATTTCATCTGGCCTCAGATGGGCTATTTCCGGGACGATTACAACGTCAGCGTGATAATGCTGATGTTTAGAAGCCGTCCGCAAAAGCATCATCGCTGATTGGAAGATTATCCCCACGAGAGTCGAGGGCTTGCCCCAGTAAGTCGAGCCCGAAGACAACACATCCACCGCGATCACAATATCAGCTCCCATATCTTTAACCGCCTGAGTCGGAACCGGAGCAACCACGCCTCCATCAACGTAGAGTTTTCCATCAGCATCTTTTAGCGGAGCAAAAACACCCGGAATTGCACAGCTTGCGCATATTGCAAAACCCAGGTCCCCTTTATCCTTGAAAACGACTTCTTCTCCAGTTTCAAGATTTGTCGCAACGGCGCCAAAAGGTATCTCTAAATCTTCAAATTTGTTTGTAGGAAACTTGTTTCTGATCAAGTCAGCAATGGGTGCGTTTGAAATGATACCTTTCGCAGAAAACGACAAACCGCTTACTTTGTACCAGCTGATATCGCTTCCAAGCTCAACAATTCTTTCGATCGGCATTCCGGTCGCGTAAGCACCTCCGGCAAAGGAGCCTGCTGAGGTTCCCCCGATAAAATCGATTGGAATATCGTGTTCCTTAAAGGCTTTTAATACTCCAACATGAGCAAAGCCGCGAGCCGCGCCTCCCGATAATGCAAGTCCTACCTTTTTTCGTTTCATTACTGTTCTGCGACGAATAAGAGTTATGTTGCGAGCGGATCAATCTTTAGTTTACTGATAAGTTAGTGCTTGTCACTTGTCACGGCTCATTTTTTTCGCGATTATCTTACAAGATTTCGAGATGACTCCACACGATTCACCTTTATTCCCCAGACGCAAAACGAGCGCCGATATCGCATCGGGAAAAAACGTGTGCCCTGTGTGTTCGCGCGAAGCTCAGGAAGAGTTTGTACCGCTCAGAGCATTGGCGGATGGATTGGACAAACTCGTTCGCGCTAATGCCCCAGACACACAAGACTTCGAGGCCATTTGTGCGCGTTGTGTCCGTCTTTTTGAGCGTGCGGAAGATCAAATAATTCACGACGCTGCGATGCAAAAGGATGGCTCTCATGTGCTTTCTACGCCGCTTCGTATCGATGCCGCTGAACAATACACGGGCAAGGGCGTCACGATCGCTTTTCTCGATTCAGGCTTTTATCCTCACGATGACTTGATAAAGCCTGACAATAGAATCGTCGGCTATCGAAATATGGTTACGAAAGAAGGCGATATTTCCCACCTTTTTGAGCCTGATGTTGCAAGCTGGCATGGAATGATGACGTCGGTAGTAGCAGCAGGAAATGGATGGCTTTCAAATGGTTTTTACCGGGGTATCGCAAAAGATTCGAATGTCGTTTTGGTAAAACTCGCAAAAACCGGTCGAATCACGGAACAAAATATTCAAGAGGGATTGGAGTGGGTACTCGAAAACCGAACGAAATTTGGAATCAAGATCGTAAACATTTCTGCCGGCGGTGATTTTGAGCAAAGCTATCTTCACGACTCCCTTTCCCAAACAGTTGAAGATTGTGTAGCGCAGGGTTTGACGATTGTATGCGCCGTCGGAAATGCGGGACACCTTCCGACCCATCCGGTGTTCCCGCCAGCGTCAGCACCATCATGTATATCAGTCGGCGGGTTAGACGATGGCAATTCAATTAATCGCGCGAAACGCGGAATGTATCGAAGCTCTTATGGACCGACTCTCGACGGTTTTCAAAAACCTGAGGTAATCGCTCCAAGCATCTGGGTTCCGGCACCGATTTTGCCTGACACCCCAACTTCGCAACAAGTAAATCTCCTCGAAACTTTGGACCAGGCTCCGGATGAAGAATTGCACTCCACTATTCGGTCAGATCCCGGGATCATTGTCGAACTCGACGCGGCTCTCGATAGACCTGTACACAGTTTGCGGCAGATTATTGCTTTAAAAAGAAGGCAGGAGAATGTAATCACAAAACACTACAAATATGTAGATGGCACCTCATTTGCTGCACCAATCGTTTCCTCGATCATTGCTCAGATGCTTGAGGCCAATCCCAATCTTACCGCTCAGCAAATCAAACGCATCCTGATCTGCACGGCGGAACGTTTGCCACATTATGAAGTTGATCGTCAGGGTTGGGGAGTTGTAGATCCGCGGAATGCACTTGAGATGGCGGATAACTTCGGAAAGGAAAATTAGTTTACAAAATTATAGGCAATGGTTCCCGTCGCGCGAACAGGTCGTCCGTTTCGCGAAACCGGCCGAAACTTTGAGCGCCTCGCGGCTTGCACCGCAGACCTGCGCAGCAACGGATGACCTGAGGTTGCGGTCGCCGAAACCACATTCCCTTTTTCATCAACTAAAACTCTTACCGTAACTCTTCCGGAAGCCCTTGCCGCCCTGGCTGCTGAAGTGTATTGGGGGCTGGGCAGCCTCACGGCTCTTCCATTTATTTGTCCGACATTTACAGGCTTATTTGTATTGGTTGAGGGTGTTGGCGTCTTCTTTGGCGTCGCCGTCGGCTTCGGGGACGGAGTCTTAGTCGGACTCTTAATTGGCGTTGGCGATTTAACGTTTGTATTCCCAGTATTTGCGTTTACATTCGTATTCGTATTTGCTTTCGGAGTTGGTGTTTTCGT
The DNA here is from genome assembly GCA_965216195.1 of Aridibacter sp. GTDB lineage: Bacteria > Acidobacteriota > Blastocatellia > Pyrinomonadales > Pyrinomonadaceae > Aridibacter. The sequence goes on from OZ244151.1 coordinate 3,057,173, forward strand.
CGGCGTCGGTGTGGGCGTTTTTGTAGGAGTCGGCGTTGGGGTCTTCGTGCTATTAGTTATGTTGAAATCGAAATTCGCGTTTTCATTAGAATTAGCGTTTTCGTTTGCGTTTATATTGTTCAAGAGATCATTTGCGTCAAAATTTGCATCTTGATTTTCGTTGAGGTCGATATTTGCATTCAGGTTTTCATTTGCCAAGGAATCCTCCTGACTACTCAAAAACCAAAAGACTCCTGCCAAACCGGCTAAAATAACGAGGGTTCCAACAATAGACAAAAGCGCAACCAGCGCCGCACTAGACTTTTTCCTTTCGTGTCTTTCTGCGGAAGGTACAATATTTTCTTTCGGTCGAATCGCCTGCTCATTCGGCTCTTCATCTTCGGTCGAAATAACAATCCGTTTTGAATCTGTATCCTCTCTCATCTCCTCAGGCTGCGGGGATACATCGTTCGAGACATTTTCCGGATCTAGCTTTTCTGTCTCCGAACTAACCGGCGGAGGAATTGGTGTCGGAGGTTTGTTTCGTCTGATTACTGTTTTTTCGCCCAAATCGTCATCATCTGAAACCTCGCTTGGGATTTCCTTGAATTCCGGTTTTTCTCCATCGACAAGCGGGGTGCCGTCTTTAATACAAAAACGTATGACTTCCTCGTCATATTTTGTTTGGCAGGTAGGGCAAAATTTCATAGTTATCTACAAATACAAGTATTTAAATTTCATGAAAATTGTGTCACAATTCATCTGTTAGGCATTCTAACACGACTTTTGAAAAATTTAACGACAAGCCCAGTAAACATAACCCCATCCTTAAAACCAACTCATGCCATTCGATAAAAGCGCTACTAAAAACTTTGAGCGTTTTCTTACAAAACGTGTAACCCAGATCCCGACCTCCGGGATCCGTCGTTTCTTCGGCATTGCGGAAAAAATGCCGGATGTAATCTCGCTCTGTATCGGCGAGCCCGATTTCCCGACGCCGGCACCAATCGCAAAGGCTGGTTTTGACGCCGTCTATGATAAACCGATCGGCTACACAGCAAACTCCGGCTTGATGGAACTGCGCGAAAAGCTCTCCGAGCACATAGAGAAGCTTTATTCGGTTTCTTACGACCCCGAGGATGAAATTGTTATTACAGTCGGTGTGTCGGAGGCCGTAAGATGTGTATTTACAGCGATTTGTGAAGATGGAGATGAAGTTATTATTCCGGAGCCGTGTTTCGTAAGTTACGAACCGGAAGTACTTTTTGCAGGAGGCGTTCCCGTCGCGGTCGAGTGCCTTGCGGAAAACGATTTTGAGCCGCTCGCTTCTCAGATCGAAGAAAAGATCACCGATAAAACCAAAGCAATTTTCTTAGGGTTCCCGAACAATCCAACCGGCGCCGTACTCACACCTGAAAATGCACGTGCGATCGCAAAACTCGCTGAGGAACACGATATTCTTGTCGTTTCCGATGAGATTTATGACCGGCTTGTTTACGGCGTCGAACACATATGTTTTTCCGCGCTTCCAAATATGAAAGAGCGCACCATTTTGCTCGGCGGTTTTTCAAAAGACTATGCAATGCCAGGCTGGCGTGTTGGCTATATGTGTGCCAATCCCAATCTGATGAGCGCTTTTTCAAAAGTGCATCAATATTTGGTTATGTCCGCGCCGACAATCTCGCAATACGCAGCCCTCGCTGCCCTGGAGATAGGCGAGAAGTTTGTAGAAGAAATGCATGCGAAATATAATCGCCGCCGTGAGTTTCTTATTTCTTCGTTAAATGAAATGGGATTGACGTGCTTCGAACCGCGCGGTGCTTTCTATGCTTTCCCGTCAGTCGCATCAACCGGAATGAACGGCGATGAATTTGCTGAGAAATTGTTGATGGAGCAGCAAGTCGCAGTTGTTCCCGGAAGCGGTTTTGGAGTGGGTGGCGAAAATCACGTGCGGATTGCTTACTGTAAGTCTTATGAAGAGATTGAATTTGCTTTGGGAAGAATCAGGAAATTTCTTTGATTGGAGCGCGGACACTCTTGTCCGCATCTTTACGCTATAACAATTATTGACATATATCGCTATCCGTTCGATAATAACTCTTGGGGTAAATTATGAACGTTTCACTTACAAAAGAGTTAGAAGGATTTGTTGGTGACTTAGTTAAAAGCGGCGACTACCATTCCGCAAGTGAAGTTGTGCGTGCAGGTTTGCGCATTCTCAAGGAACAGGAGATGTTGAAGGAAGTCAAAATACGGGAATTACATGCCGAAATTCAAAAAGGAATAGACGACATGGAAGCGGGTCGTTACACCACTATCAACACGCCCCAAGAAATGAAAGATTTTGCTGAAGGAATCAAAAGAAAGGGAAGAGCAAAATTAAAAGAAAAACCATAAACTATGGCAAGAGTCCTCATATCTCACTCAGCCCGTCAAGACTTACACGAAATTTGGGATTATATTGCTAGCGATAATCCGGACGCAGCAGACATTTTTATTGACGAATTGCGCGAAAAATTTTGGCTATTGTCTGAAAACACAAAAGTAGGAAGCGACCGTTCCGAGTTGCTCGATAAACTAAAGAGTTTTCCGCATAAGGACTATCTGGTTTTCTATGCCCCGATCACGTCCGGCGTTAAGATTGTTCGAGTAATACATGGTTCGAGAGATATCCAGAACATCTTTGAACATCCTTCTAATTAACCTGCAAAAACGTATTCCCAAATAGTAAACAAGGCAAATGCATGAATTCTGTATTCGATAAGATAGTTAGGAAGCTTTCCAAATATCCTGAAGTTAAATATGAAATTGAAACCGAGATGCTAACGGTTTTTCCGGAAAATGAATCCGGTTTTGAGGTTAGCCTATATTTCGATGGTGAAAACTACACAGTGTATTTTGAAGGCTGGCATCGGGAATTCGAATCGGAGGAGGAAGCCTTGAATTGTTCGCGGCGGGTTTATCATCCGAATGTCGTATTAAAGACCATCGCCGTGACAAAGAAGCCTATAAATGGATTGTGCAATTTAAACAGAACGATAAATGGATCGATGAAGATGTTACAAGTCTGATCTTCTATAAATTTTGGAAGAAAGAAGAAATCCGGTATTTACGAAACAATCTCTTCTAAATAACAAAGAGAGTGGTGATTATTCTCAATTCAAAAATTCCCGTCCTTTCTCCTCAATCTCTATCGGATCATCAAAGCTTGGCGCTTCCTCCTCAAGATTCCAAATCTCAAAAAGGGCGGGCGGGCATTCGGTGATAAAACGCGATGGTTTTTGGATAACGGTTTGGCGTTTGTAATCAACAATCATTAAAGGGTATGTGAGATAGAGTTCGTCTTTTGCGCGTGTGATGGCGACATACCATAGTCGGCGCTCTTCCTCTTCGGAATCGAGTTCTTTTAAGCTTCGGGGAGATGGAAACTTCCCTTCGGCAGCCCAGATCAGAAAAACTGCGTTCCATTCCAAACCCTTTGCCTGGTGAACGGATGTTAGCGTAAGCAGCTCATCTTCCTCGCCGCCTTGAACAACATCTTCTCCCGCAACTGCGGTTGGCTCCGCAAAACGCTCAGTTGAGATCAGCGCGAGTTCGGATAGGAAATCTTCGGTCGAATCGGATTTGCCTGCATAGGTCGCTAAACCTTGCAAATCTTCAAGACGTGCATCGGCGTTTTCGTAAGTGGCGTTGAGATGTTCTTCGTAGCCGCTTGAAAGAATTAGCTCGATCTGTTTTGAGGGGTTGTTTCGGTTGTCATCCGACGTTAGATTTTCAAGGAGTTCCACGAACTTCGCCCACGCTTTTTTCGCACGAGGTATAGGCATGTCGGTAAAGAGGTGCTCAGTAAAAGACCCATCAGAATCTCGTTCTTCGAACCCCAAAGTCTGTAGTTCTCCACCGGCACGCTTCCTTGCGGTCGCGTTTCCGCCTGTTTGAACCTCACCCTGAACCCTAAACCCGGAACTCGAAACCCTCCCAGAGACAAACTCAAAAATCCTATTCGCCGTCGCATTCCCTACGCTTGGGATCATCTTCAAAATGCGTTTCCAGGCAAGCTCATCGCGCGGATTGACGATGATCTTGAGATACGAAACCACGTCCTTGATATGCGCCTGCTCGAAAAAGCGCACGCCGGATTGCACGCGGTAAGGAATGTTGCGTTTGGTGAGTTCGAGTTGGAGCTCGATTGCGTGATAATGCGAACGATAGATAACCGCCATATCTTCAAGCGACGTACCTTCATCGCGCAACTCAAGAATCCTCGATGCAACAAACGCTGATTGCTGCTCGACATCCGAACAGGGAACCAACGCCGGCAATAACTCGCTTGACGGTTTAACGGCTTCGAGGATTTTCGGAAACTGCTTTTTGTTGCAGGCAATTGACGTGTTTGCCAAACCAAGAATCTCAGGAGTCGAACGATAATTTTTCTCGAGTTTAAAGCCCTGAGCTTCGGGGTATCGCTCCGGAAATTCGTAAATGTTTGTAAACTCCGCGCCGCGCCATGCAAAAATACTCTGCGCATCGTCGCCCACGACCATCACGTTTTTATTTTTTACCGCGAGAAGATCGATGATCTCAGCTTGAAGGCGATTTGTGTCCTGATATTCATCTACAAGAATATGTTGAAACTGCTCTGCGTAAAGCTCTGCAATCTCTGGTTTTTCAAGCAGAAGTCGTTTCCAATAAAGCAGTAGATCATCGTAATCCATCACATTCCGCTCGCGTTTGCGATCCATATAAATGGCGTCGATGCGTTTGATCTGCTGCGTGAGCATCTCAAAATACGGATATTTTCCGACAACGACCTTATCGATCTCGCGATCGGTGTTATTCGCGTAAGAGATGATGTTTTGAACAACGTTCGCTTTCGGAAAACGCTTGGAAGAAGTATCGATTCCGGCTTCATCGATGCAGACGTTTATAAATTCGCGCGAATCCTCTGAATCGAGAATCGAATAGTTTTGGTCAAACCCGAGAGAGGTGGCGTGCCGTCTGAGAATCATATTTGCGATGCGGTGAAATGTGCCGCCCCATACGCGATGGACATTCTGACTTCCTGTAAGACTTTCAACCCGCTTCAACATTTCCCGAGCGGCCCTGTTGGTAAAAGTGGCGAGAAGAATCCTGTTTGGAGAAACACCCTGTTCGAGCAGATACGCAACGCGATAAGTGATCGTACGAGTCTTGCCGGTTCCGGCACCGGCAATCACGAGCGTCGCTCCGGGCTTTGAAGTTACAACCTTAAACTGCTCTTCGTTTAGCTCCTCGCGATAACGCGTGAGCTTTTCGGGCAAACCGCTTTTGTCTCTTTTTATGACGTACTTTTTCATCGCGAATAAGAAAAGTTTAACAGGGATTTAGGGAATGGTCAGGGATAGAGCGCCATTTCTCTAATTTCACCGCGATGTGAGATTCCCTTTCCGTCAACAAAACGTTGGTTTCGAGTTATTTGCTAAACAAATGCCGGAAAGTCGGCATAACGAAGGAGGTAGAATAAGAACAGTTTCTTGGTAACCCAGACAATAAAGGTTATATTTATGGATCGAGCTTACGTTTTTTGTATTGCGCTCCTAGCGGAGCTTGAAAATACTATTGATGCTGCCAGAGGTTCACGCTTCGCGTTCACCACCGGCTACCTTATTTTTGCATCTGGCGATGCTACTGAATTTGGAGGTATTTCATATCCATTTTGGTTCGACAAGTCTACAGACAGAAATGAAATACGTAATGAGTTGAGGTCGATGCGTATTGGCAGGAGCACAAGTAAATTCAAACAGCTCCGAAGGAGCAACATAGGGTAGCCAGTGGTGAGCGCGAAGCGAACCTCTGGTTCGTGAAATTGAAAATTTAAAGAGCTCCATAGGAGCGAAAGACAATTATGCCAAACACTCACACGTGCATACATCTTCACATTGTTTTTTCTACCAAAAACCGTGTTCCGTTGATCGCGACTGATTTTGAACGGGATCTACACGGTTACCTTGGGGGAATTGTTAGGACAGGGGGGCGTCTGCCTTGAAGTCGGCGGTATCGCGGATCATGTTCATCTACTTATAGGCATGAAAGCGACGCAGCGATTAGATTATTTAATGCGGGAACTCAAGGCGAGTTCGTCGAGCTGGGTTAAACGCAATAAGAATCCGAAGTTCTCCTGGCAACAGGGATATGGAGCATTTTCCGTTAGCCCGGACAGCTTGGGACCGGTTGCAAAATATATTCGAAATCAAAAGCGATACCATATGAGATTGGGTTTTAAGGATGAATATATTCGGATATTGGAAAGGGCTAAGATCCAGTACGATGAACGTTATTTGTGGTGATTTCGCTCCTAGCGGAGCTTGATCAAAATATGGAATGTAACCAGAGGTTCGCGAAACGCTCACCACTGGCTACCGTATCAACACTCCTAACGGAGCTCGATCAAAAATGTGGAACGTAACCAGAGATTCGCGAAACGCTCATCACTGGCTACCATATTTAGAGCTCCTTGGAGCTCAGTTCTTAGCAACTGAGTAACCGAGTAAAATGCGATCGTATCCATACTAGCGAATGAGGCAGAGACGCCCACGTTCCATTTGTTGGAGAATTTTATGAAAGAACTAAATGAAGGTTTTGAGTCTTACGATTTGGTCACGCACGAAGACCAGATATTTTTGTGTGACGAATTGACAGAAGACGAAGAGAAATTACTTGACGAACTGGGAATTCACGGTACATCCCGACGGAAGTTTCTGGGGCAGGTTGGAACCGCCGGCTTTGGAATGCTGGCGATGCAGGTTCTTGTGCAGCAGGATACGCTTGCGGCCGAAGGTTTAGTCGAAACGGCAAAGGCAAAATCCACGTCGCTTGAAAATGCGGTCAAAGTAGACCTAAGAATCAACGGTGTGCGCAGATCACTCGAAGTTGATTCGCGTATGACTTTGCTTGATGCCCTACGCGAAAAGCTTGGGCTTACAGGTTCAAAAAAAGGCTGCGACCATGGGCAATGCGGTGCGTGCACCGTGCACGTTGACGGTGAAAGACATCTGTCGTGCTTAACTCTCGCGGCGACCTGCGAAGACAAAGATGTAACAACCATCGAAGGAATCGGCGATGAGAAAAACCTCCATCCGATGCAGGCGGCTTTTGTAAAATACGACGCATTTCAATGCGGCTATTGCACACCGGGACAAATTTGCTCAGCAGTCGCACTGCTCGACGAAGCAAAAAATGGCGAGGTTAGCCACGTGACAAAAGACGTTTCCGCAAAAACAAGACCACTTAAACTATCGGATGACGAAATTCGTGAACGCATGAGCGGAAACCTATGCCGTTGCGGTGCTTATCCAAATATTTTGAAAGCCGTAAAAGAAGTTCATACCGGAAAAGCTGTTGCGCAAACGTGGAGTTTCGCCGAGCGGCTCGATGATGCAGAAACCCGGACGGAGTAAGGGTGAAATCTAGGTTTCCGCGGATTGAACACACTTACTACGTGCGTGTTTCCGCAATTAATTATAATAAAAGGAGAACTTAAATGAGACCGTTTAAGTACGAACGAGCGACACGATCACGAGATGCGACCAAAGTAGTTTCGAAAAACGAAAACGCTAAGTTTCTTGCGGGCGGAACAAATCTTGTCGATTTGATGAAGGAAAATGTTGAGCGCCCGGATGCTTTAGTTGATGTAAATAACCTACGTCTAAAACAAATAAAGTCGACCGGAGATAAAATTTCCATCGGCGCTTTGGCGAAAAACAAAGACACCGCGAATCATCCGTTGGTCAAGCAGAATTTTCCGCTTTTAACCCAAGCGATACTGGCAGGAGCATCCGCGCAGATTCGCAATATGGCGACGAATGGCGGGAACTTAAACCAACGCACGCGCTGCGTTTACTTTTACGATACAGCGACGCCCTGTAACAAACGCGAACCGGGCTCGGGCTGCGGAGCATTGGAAGGTTTGAACCGTATGCACGCGATTTTTGGTTGGTCTGATAAGTGCGTTGCTGTGAATCCTTCTGACATGGCAGTTGCATTGGCAGCCCTTGATGCAGACGTCTTGGTCGAAGATGCAAATGGCAAATCGCGTACGATTTTTATTGGCGAATACCACAGGCTTCCAGGCGATACTCCCGAAAAAGATAACAACCTGAAACACGGGGAATTAGTCACCTCGATCGAAATTCCAAAAAATAAATTTGCGAAACACTCCTATTACTTGAAGGTTCGCGATCGCGCGAGTTATGCGTTTGCGCTTGTGTCAGTCGGAGTCGGGCTGGAAATCGATCGGTCAAACACGATTCGCCATTCAAGAATCGCAATGGGCGGAGTAGCACACAAACCATGGCGCGCGGTGATAGCCGAAAAGATGCTGATCGGAAAGCGTCCATCGAAAGAGCTTTTTGAGCGCGCAGCAAAAATGGAAATGGAACGCGCCAAACCCCTTGAGCATAATAGGTTTAAGGTTACTTTGGGTGAGCGTGCGATTGTAAGGGCGTTGAAAATGGCTTGCAGAATATAAGTTGTGAAGTTTTCGAGACATACAATACGAATAATTTCAATTGCCTCTATGCTTTTCTTTTTTGGGGTATTAGAAGCTTTCGCCTGCACCTGTGACAACTTTGGCGAAACTGTTGCTGAAGCCTATAGAGATTATGAAAACATAGCGATATTCAAAGTCGTCGATACTCATAGAAATCCTGAAAAGAAAAAATACGCATGGGCTGATTATGTGACTCATGTGATATTGCGAGTAGAGAAAGTTTACAAAGGCGATTTTAAAGTTGGTGAAACCTTGGTTTCTCGAAATAGCGATGGAGAAGGATGTGTTGGAGGATACTCCAACGTTGAGAAGGGCAAAAAATACATATTTTACATGGGGCAGAAAAAGGATTTTCAATACGCGAAAATGAGTTACTGTTCGCGGACAGCGAGTTTGACGCGCAGAAGAGCTGATATTCCATTTTTGGAAAAATTATCCCAAATAAAAGGAAAAACTAGGCTTTCAGGAACAGTTTCTAAAATAGTTAGAGATGTCTTTACGAATAAAATTGCTGATCGAAAGTATCTGGCAGATTGGAGAATTCGCATCAAGGGAAACGGGCGCGAGTTTGAAGTCGTCACTAATGAAAAAGGAGTTTTCGAGGTCTATGGTTTACCGGTCTGGAAGTACGAAATAATGCCGTACCCAATTGAAAATCTTAAGATATCGAATAGGTTCAGAAATTTGGGAAATTCTGAAATTTTTGAGGAAGGTGGTCATGCCGAATTAAATCTTCTTTTTGTGGACGATACCGCTTGTGAGGAAAGCATATTGTTTTGCTAGGTAACTGCTCTCGGATTTTGTTACTAGTGATGGCAAAGAGTTTTAGGTAAAAATTATGAGATACATCGGAAAAGAAATGAGTCGTGTGGACGGCGTGGCGAAGGTAACGGGAAAGGCAAGATACGTCGCAGAGTTTCCGGTTAAGAATCCTGCTTATGGATTTATTGTCACGAGTGAAATCGCCAAAGGGACGATTACATCTATTAACGTTGGGGCGGCTGAGAAGTCGGCTGGCGTTTTGAAAGTTTACGACCACAATAATGCCTTAAAAACTAAAGCCAAAGGTAATGCTTTTGCGGCGTTTCAATCTCCAACTATTTCATTTAGCAACCAGCCGATCGCCCTCATTGTTGCCGAAACTTACGAGCAGGCAAGGTATGCCGCGAGTTTGATTGAGGTTAAATATCAAAGTGAGAAGCCGCAAACCGACATGATTAAAGCGAACGAGGTCGATGCGAATAAAGTAGCGCAGCGCACTCCAAAAACTCGCGGAAATGTTGAAACAGGGTTAGCGAATTCCGACGTAAGAATTGAAGCCGAATATACGATCCCGATCGAGCATCACAACCCCATGGAAATGCATGGTGCAATCGCTTTTTGGGAAGGCGATAAGCTGATGATCTTTGATAAATCGCAGGGCGTTTATGGTGTGCGCGGACACCTCGCTCAGAGTTTTGGAATCCCGCAGGAAAATGTTTCGGTGGTGTCGCTGTTTGTTGGCGGCGCTTTTGGCTCTTCTTTAAAGCCAAATTATTACCCGTTTATTACGGCAATGGCGGCGAGAGATCTAAAGCGTCCCGTGAAAGTAAACTACACAAGGAGACAGATGTTTTCGGGGCACGGGTACCGTCCATTCACGCACCAGAAGATAAAAATGGGAGCGAGGAAAAACGGCAAACTCCAGGCTGTAATCCACAAGTCGATCAGCAACACGGCTTCGTACGAAAACTTCTCGGAAAATTCCTCGGGCTTTGGACGCACGCTATATAACGTTCCGAATTACGATTCAAAATATAATCTTGTAAAAACCGATTTGCCAACGCCCGTTTGGATGCGCGCTCCGGGAGCGGTTTCGGGTGCGTTTGCAATTGAATCTGCGATCGATGAATTGGCGTACAAACTAAAAATTGATCCGCTTGAAATGCGTCGAATCAACTATGCCGAAACCGACCCTGAAACAGGAAAACCATATTCTAGTAAGGAGTTAATGAAATGTTTTGATGTTGGTGCAAAAGAATTCGGCTGGAGCAAACGCAAAATGGAGCCGCGTTCGAATAAGAGTGGAAATTGGCTCATAGGTATGGGCTGCGGAATCGGCACGTGGGGAGCATGGCAGGCTCCTGCGGGTGCAAAAGTTACTTTGCGCGCTGACGGAACGGTTCACATCGGAAGCGCAACCAGCGACATCGGTCCGGGTACGTACACAACTATGACCGTCATCGCTGCGGAGTTTTTGGGTGTAACTCCTGACAAAGTTAAATTCGAACTCGGCAAAACAGAGTTTCCAAGAGCCCCTTCGCAAGGTGGTTCGGTAACGACCGCTTCGGTCGGTTCGGCAGTTTACGGCGCCGCGATGAACATCAGGAACAAACTTTTCGATTTAGCTCTTAAAGAGCCCGATTCAGAATTCGAGGGTCGCGTCTCGGACAATGCCAAACTAATTGACGGGTTTATATTTTTAAGCGATAAACCTGCGATGCGTTACTCGATTGCCGAATTATTAAAGAAAAATAATATGACCGAGATCGTCGAAACGTATCAGGCGACACCATCAAGAGAGCGTGCGAAATACACAACGATGGGACACGGGATACAGTTTGCCGAGGTTTGGGTTGACGAAGATTTGGGCACCATAAAGGTTAAAAGACTTCTTGAAGCGACCGCCTGCGGACGTGTGATCAATCCCCTGACTGCACATTCCCAGGAAATGGGCGGAATGATTTGGGGAATGGGTATGGCGCTCCATGAAGAAACGCAAATTGATCATCGCTACGGACGTATGATGACAACGAACTTCGCCGATTATCACATCCCCACAAACGCAGATGTCGGTTGGGTCAAAACCGAGTTTGTAGAAGAGGAAGACAAGATCGTCAACCCGCTCGGCGTAAAAGGAATGGGCGAGCTTTGTCTTGTTGGCGCTCCTGCCGCTATCGCAAACGCGATTTTTAATGCCACTGGAAAACGAATTCGTGATCTTCCGATTACACCGGATAAGCTTCTTTAAGGTAATTGGTAGTTGGTGATAGGTTGTTGGTTTCAGGGGTCCGTAGCCCGACTGTGAAGGAGGGCACCTATATTTCAAGAGCCCTCCCTGACGGTCAGGCTACCGACACATTCGAATGAAAGAACTCCAGGAAATCCTAAAAAAACTCGATTCGCTCCCTCCTGACGAAAACGCCGTTCTCGCAACGGTCGTTGACGTGAAGGGTTCGAGCTACCGTTTGCCCGGCGCGAAGATGCTTATCCTCGAAGATGGAAGTTCGTGTGGAACGGTTTCGGGCGGCTGTCTTGAAGCTGACGTACTGGAACGTGCAGAAACCGTGATCGAATCCGGCGAGGCTCAGATCTACACCTACGATACCCGTACAAACGACGATTCTGTTTTTAGTTTTAACATGGGCTGCAGAGGTGTGATCCGTATTCTGCTCGAACCGATTCGAAACAATCCGTTCGTTCAATTTATGCGTGTTTGTTTTGAAAAAGAACGCGGATTGTCTGCAACATCAATCGGATCGGGGGAGGATGGAGCAGTGGGAGATCGCGTTTTCTTTGTCGGAGACGGCGTCGGGCAAAATGAGTTTATTGACGAGCGAATCTGCAATCATGCCGTCCAAGCTTTAAAAGCGGGGAGTTCGCGGATTGAGGAATATGATTTTGGAGAAGTCTTTTTTGATTATATTGCGCCTCCCGTAAACCTCACGATCTTTGGAGCCGGTGCAGACGCCGTTCCATTGGCAAAGATCGCGAAGGAATTGGGTTGGTATGTAACGGTTGTTGATCATCGTCCGGCGCTTGCAAACAATGAGCGATTTGAAGATCCTGACAAGATCGTTCTCGCGGGACCTGAGGAGATTGGAAAGAAAGTCTATTTAAACTTTGATTCGATTGCGGTTGTAATGACCCACAATTATGATCACGATAAGGAGATCATTAGGCATCTCATCAAGCGAAATTTGAAGTATTTAGGCTTGCTTGGTCCAAAAGTCAGAACTGAAAGTATTTTCCGCGAATTTCACGAAGAAGGTTTTGAGGTTTCCGAAAGCGAAATCGGCGCGCTTTACGGTCCGGTAGGTTTGGACATCGGTGCGGAATTACCTGAGACCATTGCGCTCGCCATCGTTGCGGAAATCCAGAGCATTTTGGCTGGTCGAAATGGTGGTTTCTTGAAGGATCGTAAAGGCTCGATTTATGGACGTGATTAAACAGGGAGAAACGCGAAAGTAACGGAGGGTGCTGGTTACGATCTCAGTTTTACATTTCGAGTTGACTATGTGCACCCTCGTTTACGCTCGGGTTTCTGCCTCTAACTTAGGATGAACACTAAAGGTATCGGAATTGTGATCCTCGCCGCCGGTGCCTCGACCCGCTTTGGCTCTCCAAAACAATTAGCTAAATTTGAAGGCAGAACTCTGATCGAACGGATATGCGACACTGCACTTTCAACGGAATTCGAAACGGTTGTAGTCCTGGGATCAGAGGCTGATGAGGTTCGCAAAGTGATTTCGGTTAAACCCGTCGAAATTGCTTTCAACGAAGATTGGCAAGAAGGATTGAGCACCTCTATAAAAACGGGCTTGAGAAAGTTGCTGGAGTTAGATGCTGATCTTCCCGCGGTAATTTTAACCCTCGCCGATCAGCCGTTTATCACGAATAAAACTTTTCTCAAGCTTGTAAATAAATGGATCGAAACGGGGAAACCAATCGTAGCATCTGCTTACTCGGACACTCTCGGGACGCCAGCTTTATTCGCAAGAGATTGTTTTGACTCCTTGCAAGAGCTTTCCGGTGACACTGGTGCGAAGACTTTGATCAATGAACGCACACAAAATAACCTTACATACATTTCAGCACCGGAAGCCGAAACTGATATTGATACGCTCGAAGATTTGAGATTTATTCCCTAATTTGTTTCGCTACCCTATTCCCGATCTGTCCTAAAAGCGTTCTCACAGCAACATCCAATTGACTGTCCTTTCCGGTAAAAGTCTCACCTATCGGTCGCGTGACTTCAACATCAACAGGTCGCGGATTGAGTTCCATATTTTGTCCGCGATTGTCGGTAATTCCGGATCGCGGAAGTCTGAACCTCGTTCCATCGAAAAGCCTCGGACTCCAGGTGAAAATTATCCATCCGCTTGTTTTCTCGCCAACAACCTTCCCGAGTCCAAGCGTTCGATACCCTTCAGTAAGATCTTCAGCATCAGAAAGCGAATGTTGGTTTGTAACCAAAACCGTTGGTCGCTCGAGAGAACGCTGACCAAGCGCGCTGCGCCCGGGATATTTCCAAAGTCCGCGCTCCTGCATCGTCAGATAACCTTTTCGCGACAAAACGTCAATCACGTATGGATTGATGAAACCGCCGTTGTTGTTTCGCACGTCGATCACAACACCCTGTTTCTTCTGATTCTGCACATCGAGATCTATATAAAGCTGAGCGAGATTTCCCGATCCCATCGCAGAAAGATGCACATATCCGAGCTTTCCGCCGCTCGCTTTTTCGACATATTCGCGATTCGCTTCTACCCACTGACGATAAAGCAGCCGCTTTTCCGCACCGGTGCTGATCGGTTTTAAAACGACCTTCTTCGGCACACCGTTTGCGGTTGATGAAACACTAATCTCCACGCGCTTACCGACTTTGTTTTCGAGCAGCTCATTTAGGTTTGTCGTCCCGTCAATCTTCTTTTTATCGACGCTTACCATATAATCGCCAACGTTGATCTTCTTTGAAACGGAGGCAGGCGAGAGCGTGATCACTTCAATAATTTTCAGGCGCCCGTTTGTCTCATACTCCGTTCGGTCAAAACGAAGACCGAGCCTACCGATCGGTGTTCCGCGAAAACCTGTCGCTCCACTTACTCCAAGGTGTGAAGCGTTTAATTCTCCGACCATCATATTCATCAAGCGGCGCATTTCACTGATATTTCGCGAGCCTGCAATGAGCGGTTGATACGTTTGATAAACCGCATTCCAGTCAGTGCCGTGAAACTTATCATCGTAAAAATGGTCGCGCATATAACGCCAGCCCTGCTTGAAAATCTCCATCTTTTCTTCGTCAAAACTCACTTTCATTCCGAGATTAAGGGAAAGAGTTTTGGTGTTTCCGCGAGCAAGATTTAGCGATCTGATGCGTCCATTCTCGATATAGAAAACACTTTTGCTATCCGGCGAAAATTGCGCGTCATACTTAAACGTTGGAGAAGATGTGATTTGCTTGGCGGAGCGGTTTCGTGCCAACTCCTCAAGCGAGATCGTATAGAGATTAAAACTCCCCTCCGCAGAAGCCGTTACCAATAATGTTTTCCCGTCCGGACTGATCACGTGTTCGTTTATTGAAATTCCCGGATTGAGCAGGCTCAGGCGTTTTCGAATATCTTCAAAAACAATTTCCGTCGGCTTCTTCTTATCTTTCCCTTTTGCCTTTTCTTTTGGCGTAGCTGGTTTTGGAGATGCAGCCGGGGCATTTTTCGGAGAAACAGCAGGGCTTTTTGCGGGTACGGGTTTTGTTTTATCCTGCGGATTTTCCTGGTCAAATAAATCTCGAAACTTGTCCTCGTTAAACTTTGGAGTTCGCAGTTTGAGAGCCACGCGTGCAAGCGCCGGAGTTTCGGTTCTCTGCTGCGTATCAAACAAAATATATTCACCATCCGGGCTCCAGGAGATCGTACCGCTAAAGGAATTGGCGATAAAACTGATCGGTTTCGCAGCTACGCCATTTACCGAAACCACGGATACATTTGTGTAGGAACGATTTTCCGGCGACAAAGTCAGAAAGGCAATCCACTTATTATCGGGCGACCATGCAAACGAGCGCTTTCCATTTATCGGCGGAAGATCCGTGTAGACCTTCGCGAGTCGGCGTTCCTTTTTCGTCTTTGTGTCATAAACCCAGATTTCGCGCGCATTTCGAATAAACGCGATGTACTTCCCGTCCGTTGAAGGAACCGGTAAAAGATCGTTGCCAGTCTTTGTAAGTTGTCTTTCAGTTTCGCTTCCGAAATGGTATTCAAAAAGCTGATAACGACCGCTTCTTTCCGAAGTGTAAATAACGCTTTTACTATCGCTCGACCAGGTAGCAAAGGATTCAGGTGCCGCCGTTTTCGTAACGCGGACTCCCTCTCCGCCACCCGTTGAAGTGCCGGCAAAAACTTCTCCTCGCGCTACGGCAACTACCTTTTTCCCGTCAGGCGAAAGCGCAAACTCACTTATCTGTGACGAGAGGTTCATACGCGTTGAAAGCGGGCTTGCGACATTTCCGCGCAGGGTTATGTTTATAGGCGCTGCTCTCCCGCTCGCGGTGTTTAACTTCCAAATTTTGAAATCACGTTCAAAAACAATCCACTTTCCGTCGTAAGAAATCTTCGCCCAAAGCACACGTCCTTTTCGAAATCTGGTGATTTGACTCGGTGCTCCGCTTAAGTTATCCGACCAAATATTTTGCGTGCCGCCTCGATTTGAAACGTAGTAGATTTTCCTTCCGTCCGGACTCCACATCCCCCATTGTTGTTTCGCCCCTCGTTTGGTTATTTGTCTGTAATTGCTTCCAGTCTTTAACCACATCTCGCTTTCATCAATGTGGCTGCTTCCCTTTCGCCACCATTGTCCCTGCGAAAAACCGCGCGCGGAAAAGAGAAGACTTCTGCCGTCAGGAGATGGCTTTGCGTGAAACTCGTTAGTGTAACGGTCGTTGCTCACCGCCATTGGAGTGCCGCCCGTAGCACGAACGCGGTAAATATCATTCATCCCTGAAATTTCCTGATACGAAGCGTAAAAATATAGCCATTCGCCATCGCGTGACCAGCCATCAATGTAATCTGAAGTGTCGTTATAAGTTATTCTGGATAAACGGTTTGTTGCAAAATCTAAAACGTAAATATCGCGGTTTCCCGTTCTGTTTGAGATAAACGCAAGCTTCTCACCATCTGGTGAATAAACGGGTCGTCCTTCCGTAGCGCGATGCGAAACGAGGATCTGAGCAGTTCCGCCGCTTGCGGGAACCGTCCAGATGTCGCCCCCGGAAACAAACGCAATTTCTTTGTTGTCTGGAGAAATCGCGGGCTCCGTTAAATAAGGAATTGAGGTTTGGGCTAATGCGCTCACACCAAACATCGATAGCGATATTAAAATCACAAAAACCTCGGCGAATAGTTTTCCTCGCTTCATATAAATATCCCTTTATAAAAGTGTGTTAGCTGAAGTGCTCTTATTATTACACAAACAAAAGCGAATTTGTTTCATAAAGCAGGGCGGAAATCGGATAGCAAGACTTTTCGAAATGCGGGTGCTATTATATTTGCACTAATTTTTGATAGAAAAAGAAGGACGTAAATTATGGAATTACCAGGCGGATTTGATCTCAATTCAATGATGCAGCAAGCTAAGGAAATGCAGGAGCAGATGGGCAAAGAGATGAAAGAAATGACCGTCGAATCTTCTGCAGGCGGAGGAGCCATTGCTGTAAAAATGCGCGGGGATTTTGAGGTGATCGAACTTAAGATTTCCGAAGACCTCGTAAAAGACGGAGACACAGAAATGATTCAGGATTTGACCGTCGCAGCGCTCAATGAAGCACGCCGAAAGGTTGAAGAATCGCTAAAAGGGAAACTCGGCGGGATGCTTCCTCCCGGTTTGGGATTTTAGTGAGAGCGTAAACGGTAAACCGTGACGAGCGACGAGAATCGATCTCACTTGTCACTATTCACTTGTTACTTGTCACACAAAGAATGCTCGAATATTCAGAACCCGTTGCCAAATTAATCGACGAATTCAAACGCCTCCCTGGAATCGGGCAGAAGTCTGCGCAACGTTTGGCTTTTTTTACTTTGAAACGTCCTGAGGCGGAAGTTGAAAGCTTTGTCGATGCCTTAAAAGAAGTTAAGGAAAAGATCGTTTTCTGCGGCGTTTGTAACAACCTTACTGACGTCGATCCATGTATCTTTTGTTCGTCTCCAACCCGCGATCGCGCGCAAATCTGCGTCGTTGAGGAACCCTACAATTTAGTCGCAATTGAAAAAACGCGTAGCTACAAAGGGCTTTATCACATTCTTCACGGCTCACTTTCTCCGATAAGCGGTGTAGGTCCTGACGAGCTTATGCTCGCTAATCTACTTCCGCGTCTGATGCCTGAAAACAATGATGGCATTGAAGTTACAGAAGTAATTATTGCCACAAATCCAACTACAGAAGGTGAAGCAACTGCCAATTACATTGCCAGACTTTTAAAACCGCTAGGCGTAAGCGTAACCAGGATTGCGATGGGAATGCCCGTTGGTTCAGATCTTGAGTTTGTCGATGAGGTCACGATGGACAAGGCACTCGCGAATCGTCACGAAATGTAGAAAATGCAACGACTAAATGAAGATACTTTCGTCTAAAACTACATTCGTTCAAAAGTTTATAGCCCCGTCTGTGACCGGAATTGCCATAGCCTACGTAATGATTTACGAGTTTAACACCTGGCAATCAACGAGCTACATAATGACGGCCGTCGTCGTTGCGCTCTTGATAGCTTTCATTTATTGGTTTTGCATAAGAGCCAAGAAGGTGTCCGTTTCGGGAGAAACTCTTTTTGTTTCAAACTACATCAAGGAGATTCAAATACCCTTGTCTAATGTAGAAAAAGTTACGACCGTGTATATCAAGGGACATCCGACTACGATACATTTGAAAAGTGCTTCCGAATTTGGAAGCAAGATACTTTTTTTCCCGCCTCATCTATATTTTAGCTGGGAACCACATGAAAATGTCGCTGAGCTAAAGAGATTGGTTGAAGCTGCAAACAAAAAGTATTAGGACCTTTATTTCATTACAAACAAGTTGAGCTAAGCAAATGCCGACCGAGATAAAAACTCTGCGCCTTGGTGATATGGTTTTTAATCGTCGGGGAGGAGTTGCTCGACGGATTATTCACGCCGTTGTCAGTATCGCACTCCGTTTGTTTTTCAGGCGCATCGAAACCGTAAACGCCTCGGATGTGCCGTATAAGGGCGCGCTGATATTCGTGATGAACCATCCGAATGGACTCATTGATCCGGCACTCGTTTTTGTTGCTCTGCCGCGAAAAGTTTCTTTTCTGGCGAAATCTACACTCTTTAAAATACCTGTTATTTCTTACGTGCTAAAGGTGATGGAATCGCTACCGGTCTATCGAAGAGTTGATTCAGCCGATGTGTCTAAAAACCGAAAAACCTTTGAGGCTAGCCACGATCTCTTGCGAAAAGGAGGCGCAATCGCACTTTTCCCGGAAGGCGTATCACACAACTCTACTAAACTTTTACCGATCAAGACCGGTGCCGCGCGGATCGCTTTTGGGGCAATTTCAGGTTTCAAAAACACCCAATCTTTCCAGCTAAGTATTGTGCCCGTAGGGCTTTACTATACGAATAAAACAACATTTAGAAGCGAAGCTCTATTACATTTTGGCGAGCCTTTTGAAGTCGAACCGATTGAGCTTGAGCCAGACGGTGATCTTCCGCGCGATAAAGTTAAAAAACTGACCAAAGAAATTGAAGGCGCACTTCGTAGCGTTACGATCAACGCAGAGTCGAAAGCCGAGCTTGAAACGGCTAGCGAAGCGGCAAATTTGTTTTTATCCGTTTCGGAGACCTTCGATCTCGAGGAGTCTTTGTCTGCGCGCTCGGACTTCATCAGAGACTATTTATCGGATGATGAGGATGACGACGAAAATGATATGGGCGCGATCAGCGTGACAAAGCGTATTTCGGAATATAAAAAGAAGCTTCGCAAAATTGGACTCGAACCCGAAAACCTATCTCTCTCCAGACAGCCCTTTTGGTATGTTTTCCAACACTTTTTCGTTCGTGGATGGCTGTTAATGATATTTTTTCCGCTGGCGCTGGTCGGAATAATTCTTCATTTTCCCGCTTATCAAATCATCAAATTTCTAGGTAGTCGCTACACGAAGCATGGAGTTGACGATATTGTCTCAACGGTAAAAATCCTCACTGGCATCGTTTTTATGCCGCTTACGTGGATCGCTATAGCAGTTTTACTTTACTACTTTTGGGATTGGAGAATCGCATCACTTTCGATTCCGGTTTCATTTTTTTGCGGCTATGTTGCGCTCAGAACACTTGAAGAACTTTATGAGATGCGTGGGTGGTTTAAGGCGATTTGGCTATTCTTTCGTAAACGCGAACTTTTTATCGATCTCCTCCTCGAACGAAGAAATCTACACAAACAACTTTCAAAGATAAAAGCGTAAACACGTGAGTTCTAAAATCTAACCTCGACCGCCGGCGCATCGCTCCCTTCCGCCTTCGCCCATTCCTCCGCGGAATCGTAAAAGGGGCAGTCGAATTCCGTCAGAGCTTTGATCTCCACGCCGTCAATTTCGTCCGGAGAATCCGCAAATTTTAGTACTGTTCCGCAACCAACAATTTCTGCGCCAATACCTTTTACAATTCGAAACGCTTCTCTCATCGTCGCGCCCGAACGCACAATATCGTCTACGATAATACACGGATTCAAATCGCAGTCTTTTACATATTGAGGGAATTTGCGTTCGCCATTTCCATTTTCCGCCCAAAAAATCTGTTCCGCATTTAACGCCTCTCGAATACTGAAAACCACAGGAATTACGTGTGCACTCGGACTTATCATCGTGACTTTCGGCAAGTGGCTCGAGATTTTTTTGTCCATTCGAAGTTTTCGGCTAAGACCAACGGCCAAGATGCGAGCATTATCGTAGTAATGAAAAGCCCAGGGCACTCTAAAATGATGCGAAGTATGTTTACCGGCAGCATTTACAAAATGTCCATTGCGATAGGCTCCGCTACTTTCCAAAATCTGCATCACTTCATCTTTTGGCGGAATTAAATTGATCATCTACTTTCTCCAAATTATTGATACTGCTATTCGCCCAAAGTTTCCTTCAAAATTTGAATCTGTTTTTCACTGATTTCCGGAAGATTATCTAAGCTAAACCAGCCCATTTCTCGAATCTCGCCGCTGTTTACTCTTGCTTTACCTTTTGCTTTAGCAGTGAAAAGGATTTCAAAGTGCTTGCCGACAGACCTAACCCTCAGGAGCTCCAGATCTTCGAGTTGTATGTCAGCTTCTTCCTTAAGCTCCCTTCTTACAGCGACTTCCGGAGACTCGTAAAAGTTGATAAATCCACCCGGCAAACCCCAACTCGAACCCGGCCGAAAAAAATGATCCATTACAAGAACTTCATTATTGTCGTTGGTAACGATTGCCACAACGGAAATCGTAAATTTCTGTTGCGTTGCGCGGGCAATCGTCAAGCGGATGTTATACGGAAGCGATCTCCAAATTTTTGCTGCAAATTTTTTTAGCATCGAGGAAAAGGGACGAAACTGTCTGTCGATTAGCTAGTCTGGCTCAAACCGATCAAAATATCCAATAATGCCTTCTCCTCAGATTCCCCAACCGTCCTCAGATCAATAGCAAGTTGATCTTCCCAAACTCTTGCAATAACCGGTATTGGCGCCTTCCTCAAACGCGCTTCAATTTCATTCGCTGACAAATTTTTTGAAGTCACGCTGAGAAGCGTAGTTTCGGGATAAACATCAGGAGCTGAGCCACCACCGACTACGGAGCGTCCTTCAATTACATTAATGGCAAACCTCGAATTTGGGGCAAATTTTCCCGCTAAAACCGAAGCAAAATTTCTTGTTCGATGCCGCAAATCATCTGCTGAAACCGACAACATTCTCTGCACCGGAATTTCATCTCGATGAGTTCCCCTCCGAAAAGCCTCCAGAGTTGCTTCAAGTCCGGCGTAAACTAACTTACTCGCTCGCAAAGCCCTATATAAGGGGTGTTTTCTGATTTTTTCGATAACCTCCCGGCGCCCAACGACCAATCCGGCCTGCGGCCCGCCAATCAATTTGTCGCCGCTAAAAGTTACAACATCCGCGCCCGCGGCAATTGATTTGCCGATTATTGGTTCGTCGCATAATCCGAAATCTGAAAGGTCTCTTAGCGCACCGGAACCCGCATCTTCGTAAAAGAGCAAACCTTTTTCATGAGCCAATGCCGCGAGTTCGCAAATATCGGGCACCGATGTGAAACCGACAATCCGATAATTTGAAGGATGAACCTTGAGAATCAAACGAGTGTTTTCGTTAATCGCATTTTCGTAATCTGCGAGCTTTGTTCGATTTGTTGTTCCAACCTCAACAAGTCCGGTGCCGGACTGCGCCATCACATCCGGTACTCGAAAATCGCCGCCAATTTCGACGAGCTCGCCTCGCGAGATTATCGCCTCGCCACCGCTACCTAAAGCTGTAAGAACCAAAATTGCAGCCGCAGCGCAGTTATTTACAATCAAAGCTGCCTCTGCCCCAGTTAGCTCTGCAAGAATCTTCTCAGCGCTCGCGCCTCGCTTTCCGCGCTCGCCCGTATCGAGATCATACTCCAAATCGCAATATCCGGAAGCCTTTTTGATCATCGCTTCTTTTGCATTTTCGGAAAGCGGTGCTCTTCCTAGATTTGTATGAATAATTACGCCCGTCGCGTTAATCACTTTTTTCAATCTTTTATTTCTTTTGGAAATCCATGAATCGGCAAGCCGTCGTTCAGCCTCGGCAAGAAAACTATCCCGGGTGCGACCATTCGCAACCGTCTTGGGGTTTTCTTTTTCAGCGAGGATTTCTTTGCGGAGCGAATCGGTTACATCTCGAGCCATTTCGGCCGCGTATTCCTTGCCCGCTTCCTCTTCGATTTTCTTTGACGTTTCGCCTTTCAGCAAAAGGTCAATTGAAGGCAACAGACTCAGAGCCCTATTGCCATTGCTATTTTCACTTTTATCCATTTCGTAGCCCAATTTCTAGATTACTGCAAGAAAAATTATTTTAACCGAAAAAACAAAAAGACGGAAAAACAATCCCTTTGTACGTTTACTTTAAATAGGCTGCCCTCCTCCCAAATCCCCTGGCAAAATTACTGGAATACGATGATATCTTCAACCACTTCGCGCAAAGCGCAAGCAAAGATCGACAAGTTGCAAGAACTCGATGAGCAAATCGAACGCCTCGAAGATGATATTCGGCGTTTGAAAATCGAATTCGATATTTACTTCAACGGCGGTACAAGGGCTGCTCCCCATAAAAAGCGCGCGAGCCTGGAGGCGCGAATCAAGCGTATCAACGGAAATCGTGATCTTAACTATGCGGCCCGCTACCGGCTTCAAGCGATTATGTCGCGTTACACATCTTACAGACAGCTTTGGAGACGAAAACTCAAAGCTAAAGGTGAAGACATATACTAAAAAAAGGCATTCCAATCGGAACGCCTTTTTAATTATAAAATACGGTCAGTTAAGCACCAGGTTAAACTTTCATAACGTTTTCTGCCTGCGGCCCTTTCGGTCCATCCGTAACTTCAAACTCAACCTCTTCTCCCTGTATCAGGGTTTTATATCCATCGCCCGTAATCGCGCTATAGTGAACAAAGATGTCCTGTTCTCCATCCTGCTCGATAAACCCATAACCTTTCGCATTGTTAAACCACTTAACCGTGCCTACTGTTTTAGACATATTTCTGAATTCCTCCTACAAACTTCAGTGAACTTCCTGTTTCAATTTAGTTAAGAAAATCTCCAAGCCTACGCTTGGAAGACACAATTCTGCCGCTTGAAGCCTCCTAATTCTTCACTACGAGCAGACCAAAAGAAATGTATCAACACTCATTTCCAAAATAAGCAACAAATCTTAAACTGCAAGATCGTTTTTGGGGATATTTCTGTGTGCTTTTTTTATAGACAGAATGTTCGAAAATTTATCGAACTTCCGCCTATATGTCAAGAATTTTTTCTAAAAATATAAGTTTTGCTGATAAATTGACACCGAGCCCCACGGTGAATGATGATATACAGTAAGAAAAACCAACAACAAGGGATTGCGTGATGGGACGATACCTTACGCAATAAAGACAGAATCAATGGAAGAATACGGCAAAAATCCAAAGCTATCTTACAACAAATATTTGAAGGTTCCGGAAATCACAAAACTTCAGGAAACCTTGTCTGATCCTACGAGCCACGACGAGCTTCTGTTTATCATTATTCACCAAACCTATGAACTTTGGTTTAAACAGATCCTGCACGAACTTGACGCCACAATGAAGTGGATTAACAGCGACCGCCTGTTCAGGGCTAATCATTCGATGAAGGTAGTGACCTCGATCGAAAAGGTCTTGGTTGGGCAGATTCACATCCTTGAAACAATGGCGCCGATAGGTTTCTTAGAATTCAGGGAAAAGCTCAACCCGGCGAGCGGTTTTCAATCGATGCAGTTTCGCGAGGTCGAGTTTATATCGGGCGCGAAAGACGAAAAACTGATGAAGTATTTTGTTGACGATGCTCTCGCCACCGAAAACTTAAAACGCAGATTCAAAGAGCCGACGCTCTCCGACGCATTCTGGCAAGCGCTTGAAAGAAAAGGGTTTCCTACGAAGACAGAAGAGGATCGAGTCGAAACAATTAGAAAACTCTTGGCAAAACCCGACGAAAATCCCGAACTTTATATTCTCCAGGATCTGTTGATCGACCATGATGAGAATATTTCGCTCTGGCGTTATCACCACGTAATGATGGTTGAAAGAATGCTCGGATCGAAGAAAGGAACGGGCGGTTCTGAGGGCGTCGGTTACCTTTTGACAACCCTTTCAAAACGTTGTTTCCCTGAGATTTGGGAAGCGCGTACGCACCTCGAAGTAGGTGACGCTAAAGCATAAATGAGAAAACCAATTATCGGTCTAGTTCTATTTCTGGTTGCGTTTTTGAGTGTTTCCGCTCAAAACTCTGACCCGAATTCCCCGATTAGGGTAACGTTTTTGCACGTAAACGACGTTTACCAATTTATGCCGGTAGAGGGCGGGAAACGCGGCGGACTCGCCAGACTTCTCACTCTAAAAAATCAAGCGAAAGCAAAAAATCCGAATGTGATTTTTACCCTGGGCGGCGATACTCTTTCTCCTTCGGTTGAAACCCGCACCTACAAAGGTGCGCAGATGGTGGAAGCCTGGAACGCTATCGGGCTGGACTTGGCGGTTTTTGGCAATCATGAGTTTGACCTAAAGACTCCGCAACTTCTTGATCGAATTAAGGAATCACAATTCACGTGGCTTGGCGCAAACATAATCGACACAAAGACCGGACGGATCTTTGCCGATACTCCAGAATTTGTTGTGCGTGAATTTGAAGGTGTAAAAATTGGAATCGTCGGTTTGATTCTGCCCGAAACAAAAGAGACATCTTCGATGGCAGACCACCTCAAGGTGACTGATTACTGCCTGACGGCGAATTTGATCGTCAGCCGTTTGCGTAAAGTAGAAAAGGTTGATGCTGTAGTTGGGTTAACCCACCTTTTTATGGCTCAGGATAAGAAGCTCGCCGGCTGCGCGGATTTCGATCTGATCCTTGGCGGACACGAACACACGCTTTTGCAGTCTTCTGCTCACGGCACACCCATTTTTAAGGTTTCTGCCGACGCCCGCGAGCTCGGAAAATTTAACCTGAATTTTGATCACAAAACGAAGCGCCTAACCAGTATGGACTGGGAGATAATTCCTGTCACAGATCAAATAGCGGACGCGCCGGCTTTTGCATCGGTCTTTAATAAATACAAAGACCTTTTGTTAAAACTTGAGGAACCCGTCGGCCGAACCGCAGTTGTACTTGATGCACTCTCCCTATCGAATCGAACGAAGGAAACAAACATCGGAAACTTTATCGCCGATTCCTACCGGCGTTCGACGGGAGCTGAAATAGGTTTTGTTAATGGAGGCTCGATTCGCGCCGATCTGACGTATAACCCCGGCATATTGACAAAACGAGACGTTCTCTCGATGCTTCCCTTCAATAATCCGATTGTAAAGATTGAAATTCCCGGAAAAACCCTAAAAGAAGTAATCGAACACGGTGTTGCCCGGAGCGCAGAAGACAACGAGCCGGGAAGATTCCCTCAAGTTTCAGGAATGAGTTTTAAGTTTGACGCTTCGCGCCCTGCCGGAAGTCGTGTCACGGAAATCAAGGTGGGCGATAAACCGCTGGACGAATCAAAGACTTACACACTTGCAACCTCAGACTTCCTCGTTTCTCGGGGTGGTGATGGCTATTCGATGTTTAAAGACTTGAAGATTCTGGTTAAAGCTGAAGATGCAGCGAGGGATTCCGAAGTCTTTGAAAAATACATTAGGGAATCTCCGAATCAAACGATCGCGCCAAAACTTGACGGCCGAATTGTAAGGCTCGACGCAAATTAGTCTCACGATCACTCGCTTAAAAACTCCAGAAATACGGAATCATAAAGGTCGCAAGTAACCAGAAAATGATATTTAGCGGTGTGCCGACGCGAAGAAAATCTGAAAACTTGTATCGCCCGGGACCATAAATCAGAGTGTTTGTTTGGTAACCAACGGGTGTCATAAAACTCGCCGAAGCAGCAAACATAACCGCGACTAAAAACGGACGTGGGCTAACGCCAAGCGTATTCGCCGTGGCAATAGCAATCGGCGCTAGGAGCGCCCCTGTCGCGTTGTTTGACATAACCTCGGTAAGAACCGACGTCATCAGATAAAACACCGACACAAGAGCAACCAACCCAAACCAGGCGGCAACATTCGACAGAAGTGTCTTTGAAATCAGCTCAGCTCCGCCTGTTTTTTGTAGCGCAATTCCGAGCGTAAGAATCCCTGCGAGGAGAAAAATAATTCGCCATTCGATAGCTTTGTACGCCTCTTCCATTGTCAGACAGCCGACAAGAATCAAAAGCACCGCACCAATTACCGAACTTTGCACAATCGGCATAAAACCGGTAGAAGCCGTGAGGATCACGCCAAACACAATTACCAAAGCGGGAATCAATTTACTTTTGCGATATTTTGGCTGCTCGATTTCGGAGATTACATAAAACGAGGGGTTCTGCTTCAGCTGATTGTAGCGCGTTGTTTTTACCTCAAGCAGAAGTACGTCTCCCGCGGTGAGTTTTGTATCTGCAATTTTTTCGCGCATCAACTTGCCGCGGTGACGAAGCGCCAAGACTGTTGCCCCGAAAACTTCACGAAACTGTAAATCTTCAAGCGAATTCCCAACAAATTCGGTGTTTGGAGCGATCACAACCTCAACCAAACGAATATCGTCTGTTTCGATGTCTTTATCACGCCATTTGTGTTGCGCCTTGAAAAGCACTCCTTCGCGGGCCTGTATCTTCTTAAATTTATCCAGATCGCAGCTAACTCTTAGTACGTCGCCTTTTTGCAATACAAGATTCGGAGACGGAACCGGAATCATCTCGTCACCGCGCTGAATCTCAATTATTTTTAGGTCGATCTCGCGAACAAGCGGTGCGTCTTTTATCGCTTTTCCAACCGATGAGGAATCTTCGAGCAAGACCACCTCGGCAATGTACTTTTGAAGATTAAAGCTTTTTAGTAAACCTCCCTCTGTACGCCGATCAGGAATCAAACGTATGCCGACAAGAAGCATATAAGTTGTTCCGATCACAAACATAATCATCCCAAGCGGAGCAAACTCAAACATACTAAAAGCCGGTTGATTGTAGTCTTCAGCAATCGAGCTAACGAGGATGTTTGTAGACGAACCAAGAAGCGTGCATACACCGCCAAACATCGACGCAAAAGACATCGGCATTAGGAGTTTTGATGTACTCGCTCCAATTTCTTTCGAAACGCCTAGAAGAATGGGGATGAAGATCGCGACAACCGGGGTATTGTTTATAAACGCTGAGAAAAAACCTACGGCGATCATTACGGTAACTAGGCCGATCCAATAATTGCGCTTAAATAGGTCCGATGTAATTTTACCCAAATAACTTACGGCACCCGTTTTAAAGAGTCCTGCGCTAATTACAAACATCGCGGCAACCGTAACAGTCGCCTTGTTGCTAAACCCGGAAATTCCTTCTTCGGCAGTGATGATCCCAAGCGCTAAGAGAGTCGCCATTACAAGAATCGCTACCAGATCAACGGATAACTTCTCGGTCGCAAATAGAATTACGGCGCCGATTGTGATCGCAATTACAACGAGAATTGAAATAGTCATTGGCCAAAAAAAAGGTTTTAGTCGTAGATATTTAGAGTCATTTTACCCTAGACAAAACTCGTGTGCCATCTAGCAAAAAAAACGCGATGACAAAGTATCACCGCGTTTTACAAAATTAATTTTTTCGTGATGCCTATTCGCCAAGAGCTTTCGAGGCATTCAAACGCCCGGAGTTTTCCACCTTTCCGTCTAACGCATCGAGTTTGTCAACAGAGCTTAAAAGGCGTTTTCTCAACTCCTCAACCTTGATCTTTGGCTCGGAAGCAACAATCAATGCAGCAACGCCCGCAACCTGTGGAGTCGCCATCGATGTTCCCGAAGCTTCGCGGTATTGATCGTTAAGCCATGTGCTTAAAATATCTTTGCCCGGCGCGGCAATATGTACAGTTTTCGCGCCGAAGTTTGAGAACGAAGCAAGTGAATCGCTTCTATCAAGTGCCGCAACGCTGATCACATTTGGTAGATCATAGTTGGACGGATAGTGGGCGCGCTTGTCATTATTCGTTGAATTATTTCCTGCCGCGGCAATAAACAAAATTCCTTGCTCACCGGCGGCGCGAATTGCATCTTCAAGCGCTTTGGAATACATCGTCGAACCCCAACTCGCATTTATCACACGAACGTTTACGCCGGCTTTCTTTCTGTCAACCGCATAATTGATCGCTTCAATAGCGTTTTTCGTCGTTCCAAAACCACCTCGACCCATGAATTTGAGCGGCATAATCTCTACTTTCCAGTTTACGCCAGTAATGCCCATTTTATTATTACCTTCAGCTCCGATGATACCTGCGCAGTGAGTGCCGTGTCCGTTTTGATCCATCGGATCGCCCGAATTTGCGTCAGCATTGTATCCATTCTTATCATCGATTGTTCCGAGCTCATCGTCATAATAGGCCGGTATGTTATCCGGTCTAAACCAGATATTTGTAACCAAATCCTGATGCGCGTAATCCACCCCGCTGTCTAAAACCGCTACGACAACGTCTTCGCTGCCTTGAGTTTTCAGCCAGGCTTTTAATGCCCCTATATCAGCTTTTGCTTTTCCGCCATTTTGCCCTTCATTGCTCAAAGCCCACTGCTCTGAAAACATCGGATCGTTCGGGGCGCCCTTAAGTTTGTCACGATCTCTTAAAAGCAAATCCTTCGCCGAAACCGCCTTTGCAGGATCGCCCAGCCGAATTTCATAATTTGGCTCGGCATACATCACGAGATCACTCAACTCACGATACTGCTTGGCGACAGTTTCCGCAGTGAAATTATCAAGGTCGTCGATCGCATATAAGTTTGTTACATTTTCAATTTCGTCTTCAATACGATCATTGTTTCTCGAAATAAGGCGTTTGATTTCCGAAATGCGAACACCCTTCTTAAACCTGACCAAAACCTCAGGTCTGCCCTCGGCTGAAGTGCGCTTCGTCACAATAGGCTTGCGCTTAATCCGTCTTTCCTCGCGTTCCAATATGACCCGCTCGTTTACGACCTGATCGCTCCAGTTTTTTATTTGTCCAGCTACTGCCGCGATCGAAATAACAATCGTTGCTAGTCCGAGATGTATCCAAATGTTGCGTCTATTCATCGTTCTTACTCCAAACTTCTACGAAACCACAATGTGATTCTCACCATCAAAATCCACAAGACGCAGCTGATATTTATCAGCGCGATATTCACATTTTCTTTTCTCCGCACCAAGAACGATTTCCCAACCGCTCGAGATCATCTGTGCTGACATTTCGCCTTTGACCGGTGCTCCCAAAGACATATCCGGAAAGTCCTTCTCCGCCACCGAAACCGTGTCAATCGCAGACTCCTTCGTCTTTAGGCGCACTGCCAAATCTTCCTTTGCTCGTTTTGTTGCTGATTCTTGGTTAAAACTCATCGATTCGCCGAGGGGGTATCGTCAATATTGCTACTCTTTATCAGAATAGTCAATAAATCATACGCTTTCTTTTCGCTGTTGTTTCAAGAGAAATATTTGTGTGAGCTCGACCAACGCGGGAACAATAAAAATTGCACACGCAAACCCGAGTATTAATCCTGTCGTAACTCTTGTGAAATAAGTGTTTTCCCAGATTCCGAAAAACGTCAGCGACCAATCAATCGCCATCGGAACAATCGCTAAAAACAACCAAATCCTTGGAAGTGGTTCAACTTCATCCATCGAACGCGTAAGCGGATAAGCGAGCAATCCAATTAGAATCCCGAAATAAACTCCGAAACACCGGGAACAAACCCCAAACTCGTGGGCAAGGATGTGAAATGAGCGCGAGGGCATTTGATGACAAATGTAACTGTAAAAATGATAGAGCGGATCCGAGATGCCGTTTAAGCCGTTTGCCTTTGCAATTGGAGCAAGAAGAATCAAAAACACCCAGACCGCTGAGATTAAAGCGGCGATCCCCCAAAACCAAAACGCCGTATATCTCAGGTTATTAAGAAAATCATTTGACTTATAGTTTTCAGCGGCTTCGGGCATAATTCTTGAACGAGGCACAGCTATCTATCTTGCAAAAGTCATTAAGCCATAGCCTTAGCCGTAGCAGCCTTAGCTTCAAAATAGCTTTCTGGTAAATCTCCTGTATCTTCACGGATATACTGCAACTGTTTTGGTTTTAATGTCGCTAACAATTCTTGGCGATTAAGCGTTTCAATTGGTTTTCCAGGATAAATTTTACCCATTTTCGCCAGACGTTTCTCGGAAAGCGCACCTGAAAACATCAAAAGCGGATAAGTAAAATTCGGTCCGTTTAATTTCCGCAGTTTGTATAGCCACATTCCGATTGAGCCAACGCGCCAGGCAGTCGGTCCCCACCAGGAATATTGCCCAGGACGCAAATTCATCTTCCAACACTTCATCATCAGCTGCCATTGAAGCTCTGAGAGCTGTTTGGTTTTTGTTACCCCTTTCTCCATTTCCATTCGCGTATCGTGAAGCGGGGTGAAAATCGACGGAATCAAAAAGGCGAATAAGTCGCGGCGCTCCATTTCGTATATGAGATCGATCGTTGCTTTTACATCCTCATCAGTCTCGTCGGGATTACCAACTATTAGGGTCATCGCGGGAAACCAGTTATTCTCGTTTAGAACCTTAAGCCCTTCAATAACAACACTTTGCCAGTGATCAATCTTAAACGGAACACCTTTAGTCGGCATCACTTTCCGCGCCATCGAGATCGAACCTGTTTCGAGACCGATCAAAGGCGCTAAGGCTTTTTTCTCGGGATGCTTACTCAAATACGGAAAGTGAATCGGGCTCTTTGGAAGGAGCACATCCGAAAGCTGTTTGATCATCACCGGATCGACAACGGCCGGTGCAATCGTTGAATGGCTCAAAACGTGCTGCTCAACACCAGGCGTCTCAACCACGTCGCGATACAGATCAACCAACGCTTCACGGTTTGGAAAATAAAACGGAGTGTCTGTATGAACCTGCCCCCAGATAAACATATCCTCCGTCGCAAGCGAAATCTGTTTGTTTCCTTCGCGGACATTTGCCCTAACGGCGTCCATTATCTTTTCTTTCGGAAGATCAATCTGCGGATTTAGATCCGGAACGCAGAATTTACATCGCCTTCCGCACCCGGTGGTCATTTCGACCACGCCAAAAGTCGTTCGTGTATCAGGAAACATTATCGAATCGCGATCGGTCGGGTGGTTTACCTCAACCTCTTTCGGCAAATCCTCGCCGGCGATTGCTTTATCAAATAGCTCCAGTGTTTCATCAGATTCGCTACGCCCTTCGACCACGCAATCGATTCCCAACTCCTCATACATATCGGTCTGGATGATCTGCCAGCCACCTGAACCGCCAACGATAACTTTGAAATTATCCCTAAAGGGGTTGTTTTTTAACTGCGCGAAAAGTTCGCGGGAGTAGTGGGAATTGATCGGCATCTTTGATGAGCCGAAAATAGATGTATAAACACCGGCTGCAAACGTAACACCGAGAGGATTGTGCGTTGAAACCGCTATAACCCGGGTGTTTGGTCCGACGAATTTATCCAAATCCTCCGGAAAACACGCAACCATGTCGTCCTTGCTGAATTTTCGTTCGAGTGATTTTTCAACGAGCCTGACGCCCGCCGGCATATATTTTGCGGAGCCGTCTTCGTAGCGCTCGACCTCTCGCCATTCCGGATATTTGCGGTTAAGAATGCTCTCCAGCCAAACCGGAAGTGACGCCATAGCCATCTGGATAAAATATCCCGCATGGTCTATCGCTTCGGTGAGTGGGGCCGTTAAAACAATTAATTTACCGCCATCGTTTCGGGCTACGGCTTCAGTTTCTAAATGTGTAACGCCCGAAACCGTATCTTTGACAGCAACGCTCATAAATAAATCTCCGTACTGTTTTTATTATTATCTAAATTAAAAATCCATTCTTGATGGTTTTATTCCTCAGACTTGTGGAACTAAAACCTAATTACTGCGTTTGGACCGCCTTCAATGTGAACGGTATCGACAAAGCGTATGTTTCTGGATTCGGTTGACATTACAAGTGAATGCGTTCGGTTACCGTCTCCAAAAAATCTCACGCCCGTAAGAAGCGATCCGTCAGTAACGCCAGTAGCCGCAAAAATAATCTTTTCGCCTGGCGCCAAATCGTTCGTGTTATAAACCTTTTCCGGGTCTTCAATTCCCATCGAACGAAGTCGTTCCAAGACCTCCTCGATTGGTGGAACCTTCGATTTATCAACCCCAAGGCGCTCGGGATCCATTACCAGTTTTGCCTGAATTTCGCCGTTTAGACACTTCATCGCCGCGGCGGTTAAAACGCCTTCGGGTGCGCCGCCAATTCCCATCAAGCCGTGAATATTCGTTCCAGCGACTGCAGCTGAAATCCCCGCTGAGAGATCGCCGTCAGTAATCAGTCGAATCCTCGCTCCGGCTCCTCTTATTTCCTGTACAAGCTGCTTGTGTCGCGGTCTATCAAGCACAATTATTGTCAAATCGTCAATATCACGTCTGAGAGATTTTGCTATCGCTTTTAGATTGAATTTTACGGGAGCTTCGATATCAACTGCGCCTTTACAGGAAGGACCAACGACAATCTTGTCCATATAGATATCGGGCGCATTTAGGAGGCCGCCGCGCTCTGCCGCAGCTAAAACTGCGATCGCGTTGTTTGCTCCCACAGCGCAGAGGTTTGTTCCCTCAAGTGGATCGACCGCGATATCGATCTCCGGAAAAGAAGCCCGCACCTCATCCGGAAAATCCTTTCCGCCGAGTTCTTCACCAATATATAGCATCGGGGCTTCGTCCCGCTCCCCCTCACCGATCACAATTCTTCCCCGCATCGGAACGGAATCCATTACCTCTCGCATCGCTTCCACAGCAACGTGATCCGAATGCTTTCGTTCTCCCTGACCCATCGTTCTTGCAGACTCAATTGCAGCCGCTTCCGCGACCCGCAGGAAGTCCAGAGAAAGCTGATCAGATTCCATGTTTTTCATAAGATTTTCCTTAAATTCTTGTAAAATTTTTGTTGTTTAATAGGGCATTTTACCACTTGTATAACCCGCTTTGACAAGTTATCCTTTGCGTATTAAATTTCTAATTTGATTTATTGTAATACTTAGGAGATTTTTTACTAAATGACTTATATCGTTACCGAGCCGTGTATCAATTGTAAATATACTGATTGCGCGGCGGTTTGCCCGGTCGAAGCTTTTCATGAAACATCGGACAGACTTCTTATCAATCCTGACGTTTGTATTGATTGTGATGCATGCCTACCGGAGTGTCCTGTAGAAGCAATTTATTCCGACATGTCATACCCTCCTGAGTACGAAAATTGGATAGAAGAAAACGCTAAAGCGGAAGAACATCCAATCATCAGTACCAAAAAACCTGCGCTTCATGCAGAAGGCTGCTCAGGACCACCCGAGTAAACTACCTACTGCCACACGTCATAGCTAATTCCAACGCAACCCGAGCCTTATATTTATCGGCGAATTTACTGTCCGAACGGGTGTTTTACCGATCGAATATCTTGAATTAAATAGATTCTCGATCCCTACGAACGCCTGCCAACGCTCGGAAAACTTTTTGCTGATAAACACATCCAGCTGAAAATAAGGTTCGAGGCGCAGAGTGTTCAAATCATTATCAAACTGTACTGACGCCCCACGCCCTTGTAACGAAAAACCGAAACCTTTAGCTCCTGCGTACCGCGCCTGAAATACAAATTGGTGTCGCGGAACCTGTGGAATCATCAGTCCTTCTATCTGCGGGTTTGCCGGAAACCATGCAAACTTTGCATCCGCGAGCAAATACCCAACTGACAATCCCAGCTCTCTATAGCGAGTTTCAGCCTCCAATTCGACGCCATTAACTAGAATCTTACCCGCGTTTTGTCTTTGCCGGAAAATCAATGTTGGGGTTGTGCTCACCGTCACATTCGACACCGCATCGGAAACCTCGGCACGATATATGTTTACCCGCGCGTAAGAATTCTTTGCGCTATAACTCACACCGCCTTCGATATTCAAAGCTTTTTCGGGTGTTAGCTCTTCGTTCGGATTCGTAATCACGCTTCCGACCCGAAATCCACGGTACATCTCGTTTAATGTCGGTGCACGAAAGCTTCTCGAAGCATTAAAATAAACCGATGCTCTGTCCGTGACTTGATAAAGTATCGCGCCAGCGGGAGAGATTACATTTTGGGTCTCGGTTGGGAAAACTTTCGTATCGAAATTGCCGGAAGAAAACCTAAAAGATGTTTGGAGTGCTCGAAAATTCTTCCAGGAATCGAAACGCAAATTGCCTACTAAAACAAGCTTTTTGCCGATTTTCGCAAAATCCTGGAAATAAATTGCGTAATTTCGTTTGCGTCCGCCGGTTCCCAGTCTGGAAGTGGCTCCGCCGCCGAAGTAGCCAATTTCATTACTCGATCCGCGAACTTCCCTAACTTCCGCCCCGACTAAAATTGCGTGATTCTTAAAAACCGTTGAAAACTTTCCCACTACCCCCGCATTCTGCGATGGAACCCTCTGAAGCCTTACAAGATTTTCGCCATTTCGATCTGAAGCAACAGCAGAAAACTTTTGATCAAAGACCTGGGTGCCGCCATAAGCTCTAAAACTCAGACGGGAGTTTGAAATAGATAAATTCGACAGATCAAAATCCGCCCCTACTAGAAATTGTCGTGAATGTGTCCTGTTTTTTTGAACCGGTGTTCCATTATTTCTTGCATCGCCAAAATAGCTTGCTCCAAAAAAGACCTCAGATTGATTGCTAAAATACTTCCTGACGCGCCCGGAAAATTTTGCATTGTGTGAATTTGCAAAGTCATCAATCAAACCGCGCGCAGATTCATCGACAATTCTGTAACCCTTGGTTTGAAAGGAGCTTGCGTCAACATCAAACGTCCAATCATTTTTCTTAAACCCAACAAAAATTGAACCAGAAGCTGTATTTTGAGTGCCACCGAAAACCTCAGCCGAAACGGTAGCGTTTTCCTTCGATGGTTTTCGTCTGACAATTATTATCGCACCGCCCAGTGAACTGCTTCCGTACAAACTTGACGCCCCGCCCCTTAAAACTTCGATTCGCTCGACCGCGATCCGCGGGATCTTACTCCATCCAACCCATCCTCCAAACGAATCGTTTAGGGGAACCCCATCGGCAAGAACCAGCGAACGACTGGCGCCGCTAGCGTTAATCCCGCGAAGCGATGTACCTTGTGTCGTTGGATTAGCGTTTCTGCTGTTTGATCTTCTGAAAAGGCTAAATCCAGCCGTTTGTCTCAAAGCATCGTCAATTGCTGGTGATGCAGTCTCCAAAAGCTGCTTTTTTGAAATGGTAACGACGCTCGCCGGAGTCTCGCTCAAACGAGTTTCTATTTGACTTGTCGTAACAACCACGTTTTCGCGGATCGAATCTGGCCGCAAAGTAAGTTTCGGATTGTCTAAAAACCCTTGTCTAGACGGGTAATTTCGACGTAAAATAGAATATCCGTCAGCTTCGACGGAAAGTACAAATTCACCTGCGAAATCAATTTTGCATGCAAACCTTCCTTGCCGATTTGATTCGCACCCGGAAATTTCTTGGGATTGTTTCAAAATTGTTATTCTAGCGCCTTCAATTGAATTGCCTTCTCGATCTAAGATTATTCCACGCAAAAACTCGCCTTGATTTTCCTGCGCAATGCTTGCTCCGATCGAAAAAGGGATTATGGCTAGAGATAGCAGAAGCCTTGAAAGACAAAGCCGTTTGCAATTGCCCGAGTAAAAATATCTAATAATTGTCTTGATCGTGGCCTTCAAAACTAATTTCCTGAATGGACAATACATCTGAAAAAGTAAACCCAAAAAACGGCGTTTCAATGAGTATATCAGCAAATGTGCTGGTTCTTTTTGGCACGCGGCCCGAAGCAATTAAGCTCGCTCCGGTGATTTCCGAGCTGAAGAAAACTCCTCATTTTCACACCAACGTAGTATCCTCCAGCCAACATACGGATCTACTGACCCCTTTTCTTCAAATCTTCCAGATTGAGACGGATTTTGATTTGAAGGTAATGACCGCGAATCAAACCCCCAACCAGGTGCTGTCGCGAACAATCGAATCACTTGACGGTATTTTAGCATCTGAAACGCCTGATCTTATTTTGGTTCAGGGAGATACGACTACAACACTGGCGGGTGCGATCGCTGGGTTTAATCGCGATATCGCTGTCGGACATATTGAAGCAGGGCTCAGAACCGGGAATATTCGAAGTCCTTTTCCGGAAGAAATGAATCGAAAACTTACCTCGCAGCTTGCTACATTTCATTTTGCTGCAACGGGAAAAAATCGCCAGAATCTGCTTCGCGAACACATACCCGAAAGCCAAATCTTTGTTACCGGAAATCCCATCGTCGATGCTCTGCATTTTATTAGGAAACAGCTTGCGCCCAGTGATAAAGTACGGGAGCTTATTGCAAAGACGAGACAGAAAAAGAGAATTTTGCTTACGACTCATCGCCGCGAAAGCTTTAGAAAATACATGGGAGAGAATCTACAGGTACTCAAAGATTTCGTCGAGCGCAAAAAAGATGTTTCAGTCATTTTCCCGGTACACCCAAATCCAAACGTAAGAAGGATCACGGATGAAATTCTGGCAAACTGCGAGCGGGTTTATCTTACAGAACCTCTTGATTATAAAGACTTTATATATCTGATGGAGCAATCATGGCTGATTGTTTCTGATTCCGGCGGAGTTCAGGAAGAGGCGCCAAGTTTGGGCAAACCAGTGTTCATTCTCCGCGAAACTACCGAAAGACCCGAGGCGGTTCAATGCGGAATCGCAAAGTTGGTGGGTGGGAATCCACGAAAATTTGCGCGAATGCTTGACGACAATTATCTTGCTGAAACGTGGATTAATTCGGTAAAACAGGTACAAAATCCTTTTGGTGACGGAAAAAGCGCCCAGCGAATCGCCAAAATTCTTTCAAGTTTAAGTAGCCCCGTCTCAAATACGCCAAAAAGTTCCTTCTAAACGATATTTCGTGGCATAATATAGATTGAGCCAGCCTTTCCTGACGCTCCTCAATTCAACCTATGGTTAGTTCCCCTGACAAAAAGAAGCATCTTTTAACCGTGCTCGTAGAAGATTATTTCCACGTCGGGGCTTTTGGTGAGCTGATTCAGAGACGAAACTGGCAGAATTTTGAGCCTCGATATTATCAAAATACGCTTAAAACACTCGATCTTTTGGACCGCTTTGGTACGAAGGCCACCTTCTTTATCCTCGGCTGGATCGCTGAGCAAAACCCCCAACTTGTAAAGGAAATTTCGGCCCGTGGACATGAAATCGCTTCCCGAGGATATTATCACCGAAGCTTGAGCCAACTGACGACGGAAGAAATTTGCGAAGATTTGCGTAAAACCAACGCTATCTTACAAGATGCAAGTAATCAAAAAATTATTGGTTATCGTTCGGCGGAAAAATTATCTTTTGAAAAAGACGAACGAATTTTAGAAATCCTCGCAGATGAAGGCTTCGCCTACGATGCTTCTTTTCTTCCATCAAAGAAAACAGAAAAGTCTAAGCGATTTGCCCATCAAGTTCACAAAAGCGGCAAAGCAATTTGGGAATTCCCGTACTCAACCAGAAACGTAGGTCTTGGGCTGCTTCCAATCTCAGGAGGAAACTACTTTCGCCAGATTCCCTACACCCTAATGCGCCACGCCGTACGTGACTGGACAAATCGATACGAAGAGCCTTTCGTATTTTATTTCCACGTTTGGGAGCTTGATCCTGAACAACCAAAAATATCCGCCGCCTCTCGCTATAACAAGATCCGCCATTATCGAAAGCTCGATAAAATGGAGTGGATTATCAAGGAAAACCTAGAACTCTACGATTTCTCCGGTGTAGCCGACTATTTGGGCTTGAAAGATTCTTTAGTGGTTAGAAGTCAGCAGCCAACTATCACTCAAAAGGTCGAAGTCCAAAAACCAAAGACCGAAAACCGAAAACCCGTTTCAATCGTCATCCCCTGCTACAACGAAAGCGAATCACTAGATTACCTCTCGCGAACACTTCGTAGTGTTAAGGAAGAACTAAACGAAAGCGGCTATTTACCGAATTTTATTTTTATTGACGACAAAAGCACCGACGATACTTTTGAGAAGCTCAAAAAATTATTTGGCGACAGGGATAACGCTAGAATCCTTCAACACAAAGAAAATAAAGGAGTTGCGGCTGGGATTCTTACAGGCTTAAAAGCCGCGGAAACAGAAATAGTTTGTTCGATGGATTGTGACTGCACCTACGACCCGCACGAACTCGTCAATATGATTCCGCTTTTAAGCGATGAAATAGATATGGTTACTGCATCGCCTTACCATCGAAATGGGAGCGTTCGTAACGTTCCAGATTGGCGTTTGTTTCTTTCAAAAGGAGCCTCGTGGCTTTATCGCCGGACGTTGCGGACAAAAATTTATACTTATACAAGCTGTTTCCGCGTTTATCGAAGAAGTTCAATCGTTGACATGGATATCAAAGAAAATGGCTTTTTGGGAGTGGCGGAAATGCTTGGAAAGCTTGATCTAATGGGCGGAAAGATCATTGAATATCCGGCTGTTTTGGAAGTAAGGCTTTTTGGAATCTCGAAAATGAAAACCGCTCGAACAATTTTCGGTCATCTAAAGCTACTTTCGAGGCTGTCAAATGACCGTTTGTTTAGGAAAAATGACGCGATTAAACCTTCTTTAACAGAAGAAAAGAAAATTAACGAAAAACTATTAAAATAAAAAAATTATGACAGCAGTATCAGAAAAGATTGCTTTACCAAATGATCAGGACATTTCGGGCAGAACCTTTGGCGAAGAAGAAATAAACGCCGTAAAGGAAGTTTTGGAATCCGGAACTCTAATTACCACCAAGGGAAAATTCGGACCGATGCTCGAGAAAGCATTCGCCGAAAAGATGGGTGTTAAATACGCCTATGCCTGTAATTCGGGCTCGGCGGCGGTTCACGTTGCCATAGCCGCGTTAAACCCAAATCCCGGCGATGAAATTGTCACGACGTCGATAACGGATATGGGTGCTTTAACACCGATCGTTTACCAGGGTGCAATTCCTGTTTTCGCTGATGTCGATCCAAAAACTCTAAA
Organism: Aridibacter sp.; assembly: GCA_965216195.1. Classification (GTDB taxonomy): domain Bacteria; phylum Acidobacteriota; class Blastocatellia; order Pyrinomonadales; family Pyrinomonadaceae; genus Aridibacter. The sequence continues at coordinate 3,096,331 of OZ244151.1, forward strand.
CGTAACCGCGAAAACCATAGAAGCAGCACTATCTGACAAGACGAAAGCTATCATCGTTACCCATCTCTTCGGCAACCCGTGCGAAATGAAAGCGATCATGGAATTGGCGAATTCTCGTGGAGTTCCGGTTATTGAAGATACCGCTCAAAGTTTTCTTGCGACTGTTGAGGGCGAAAAGGTCGGCACGATAGGAGCAATCGGCGCTTTTTCTTTCCAGCAAGGAAAACAGATGACAACGGGCGAAGGTGGAATTGTATTAACAAACGACGATGAACTTGCACGTCGTTTATATCTTTGCATAAACAAAGCTTGGGGCTACGGAGACGAAAATCCCGATCACTATTTTATAGCTTTGAACTATCGTATGACCGAGCTCCAGGCGGCGATTGCCCATGAGCAGCTCAAGAAGCTTGATGCGTCGGTCGCTCAACGCCAGAAGATGGCACAACTCCTTGATGAAAAGATCGCTGATATTGATGGAATAGAATCTTACAAACCGTCAGATAGTGCAACGATGACGTACTGGAAGTATTGTCTGCGTGTAGATGATTCGATAATTGAAGATGGTTCAGTTGGATTGGCAGGTGCGTTGAGAACCTACGACGTTTTCTCGGCTCCTCGTTATGTCCAAAAACCGGCATTCCGCTGTCAGGTTTTCCGCGAGCAAAACACTTTCGGTGATTCGCATTATCCGTTTAATCTCGCTCGCCCCGAAGCTGTTGATTATTCGGAAGAGAAGTTTCCCGGAACGTTTAAAGGTTTGCATGATGTACTCGTAATGCCGATCAACGAAAAATATACAGAAGAGCACATTGAATATCTTGCGGATTCAATTCGCGAAGCTGTTAAGGCAACTAGGAAAGACTAACCGCAAAGGACGCGATGGACGCGAAGCTAATTATCGAAACTTTGCGTTCTTAGCGAACTTCGCGGTTCAAAAAACATGAACACATTAAAATTTGCACTAATCGGAACGGGCGGTATCGCCCAAACATACGCTCAGGCATTTCAAACAACTGACGCCTGCGAACTCGTTGCTGTCGCTGACGTTAACAAAGATTCGGCTGATGCTTTTGCGGAGCCATTTGGGGCGAAATCCTTATCGGATTATAAGGAGCTTGCTGAAATTGCCGAGTTTAATGCGGTGATCGTTTCTACTCCTCCAAATACTCATCCGGAAATTACCGAATATTTTATGAAGCTCGGTAAACATGTTCTTTGCGAAAAACCGCTTTGTCTTTCGCCTGAAGAGGCACGCGGAATGATCGAAACGGCGGAGGAAGAAGACGTAGTTTTCACAATGGCTTCGAAATTTCGCTACGTGAAAGATGTGGTCAAAGCAAAATCGCTTGTAGCCTCCGGCGTTTTGGGAGACGTGATTCAGTTTGAAAATGCGTTTACGGCGAATGTTGATATGTCGAGCCGCTGGAATTCGGATGCGAAAGTTGGCGGTGGCGGCGTGTTAATCGATAATGGAACTCATTCGGTTGATATCATACGCTATTTTCTCGGTTCGATTTCCGACGTTTTGGTAGTTGATGCCGGTTCGACACAAGGCCTTGCGGTTGACGAAAATGTAAAAATGCTTGCAAAAACAGCTAATGGTGTGACCGCAAGCGTTGATCTCACATGGGGGATCAATAAAGGTGTTCCAACATTTATCAGCGTCTTTGGTACAAACGGAACATTGCACGTAGGCTGGGGAGAATCGAAATATAAGCTTAATTCAAACCCTGATTGGACCGTTTTTGGAAGCGGATATGACAAGGTTCGAGCGTTTTGCTCGAAGCTCGAGAATTTTGTTGGTGCCGTTAATGGAACTGATGAACTTTTGATCAAACCTTCGGACGCACTCGCGTCTGTTGAGGTAATTGAAGCCGCCTACAAATCGCTCAATCAAAACTTGTGGCAGAAGGTCGTAGAAAAAACCGAAGCCGCTAGATAGTAAAGATGCCCACGAAAGGCACCAAACAAGAAACACAATGCTTCTTCTCCTTTTTTCGTGATTTTCGTGGATTTCGTGGGCACATTGCAAAATGCCGAAAATCCACCCAACAGCAATTATAGAAGACGACGTTTCCCTCGGCGAAGGAACGAGCGTCTGGGACAATGTGCATATACGCCACGGTGCATCGATTGGTGAGAATTGTATCATTGGCGAAAAAACCTATATTGCCTACGATGTAAAGATCGGCAATCTCGTTAAAATCAATGCGATGGTTTACATCTGTGCGGAAGTTACGATTGAAGACGGCGTAATGATCTCCGCCGGAACGATTTTCACTAACGACCGTTTTCCACGTGCGACGATGCCCGATCTTAAAACCCTCAGGCCCTCAGAACCTGACGAACACACGTTGCCAACACTTGTCCGCGAAGGTGCAACTATCGGTGCGGGATGCACGATTGGCAATGACCTCGAAATCGGTAGCTGGGCAATGGTAGGAATGGGTTCGTTAGTAACAAAATCCGTTCCTGATTTTCATTTGGTAATTGGAAGTCCGGCGCGTTCAATCGGAGCAGTTTGCAAATGCGGTAATCTCTTTCATAAATTTGATGGAGAGACCGAAAAGCGGGAAGCTTCTTGCGACTGCGGACTAAAATACAGAATAGAAAATCAAAATGTTAAAGAGAAGCATTGAGCCACGGAAAACACCTAGTTCTCCGAGGTAGCCGATTTCGTCCTTTCTTGATTCTCAGTGTTCTCCGTGTCCTCCGTGGCAAATTCACTTATGTCAAAAATCGCCATCGTTGGTTCTGGTTTTCTCGGTCTAACATTCGCCTTGCGTTTGTCGAACGAGGGACACAAAGTAACGATATTCGAATCGGCGGATGAGATTGGGGGTTTAGCTTCGGCTTGGCAGATCGGCGATGTTGTCTGGGACAAACACTATCACGTTACGCTGCTTTCGGATTCCTACACGCGGAAAATCGTTGAAGAAATCGGCTTGAGCGACGAATTTGAATGGTTCGAAACTAAGACGGGTTTTTATACGGACGGCAAACTCGTTTCTATGTCGAATTCGCTTGAGTTTTTGAAGTTTCCTCCACTCGATTTGATCAGCAAACTTCGGCTTGGCGGGACGATCTTTTATGCTTCGCGAGTTAAGGATTGGAAGGCTCTTGAGAAAATATCTGTCGAAGACTGGCTTACAAAACTTTCGGGCAGGAACACCTTTGAAAAAATGTGGAAGCCGCTGCTGAAGGCAAAGCTCGGCGAAGCGTACAAGGAAACTTCTGCCGCATTTATTTGGGCTACGATCCAGCGTATGTACGCGGCGAGAAATTCGGGCTTGAAAAAAGAAATGTTTGGCTACGTTCGTGGTGGATATGCCATTGTTTTGAAAAGATTTGCGGAAGTTTTGGAAGAGAAGGGAGTTGAAATACGTTTAAATTCGAGAGTTCTAGCCACAGAGATCACAGAGACTACAGAGAGAAAACTTCAGGTAACATTTTCAGCCCCCTCTGAGAACTCTGTGGCCTCGGTGGAAGAGTTTGAGAGGGTAATCTTAACTTGCCCATCAAATATCGCTGCGAAAATCTTGCCGCAGTTAACTGACTCCGAGAAACGCAAACTCGAAAATATAAAATATCGAGGCATTGTTTGTGCATCAGTTCTGACAAAAAAATCTTTGTCGGAATTTTATGTAACGAACATCACGGACGAGACTCCTTTTACGGGGATTATTGAAATGTCCGCCTTGGTTGATAAAAAAGAGTTTGGCGGAAATGCACTCATATATCTACCAAAATACGTTTCGCCGGACGATGAGTTGTTCGAAAGATCGGATGCGGATATTGAGAACGAGTTCTTAACCGAATTGGAGAAAATGTATTCGCATTTTGATCGAAGTGACGTTATCGAATTTAAGATTTCACGCGTGCGGCAAGTTTTTCCTTTGCCAACGATTGAGTATTCTGAAAATGTTCCTTCGATGAAAACATCGCTCGAAAATGTTTTTATTGTGAATTCTTCGCAGATTACAAACGGAACTTTGAATGTAAATGAAACCGTTCAACTCGCGGAAAGATCGCTCGTTAAATTAAAAATTGGAAATTAAAAGTTAAAAAAATTCAATGGCAAAAATGAAAAATATAACTGAAAGGACTTTTGATTTTTCGTTGAGGATTATTAAATTGTGCCGGGTTTTGAACAAGAAATACGTGATGGAAAATAATATTTTGGCAAAACAGCTTTTGCGTTCAGGGACATCGATTGGGGCAAATGTTGAAGAAGCACAGGCAGGACAAAGTCGAAAAGATTTTATAAACAAAATGGCAATTGCTTTAAAAGAAGCGAGAGAAACAAATTATTGGTTGCGATTATTAGAAGCAAGTAAAATTTTACCAAAAGAAAAACTTGCCGAGTTGATAAAAGAATCTGATGAAATCAAAAAAATTATAGGAGCGATAATAGTTAAATCTAAGAAGTAACTTTTTTAATTTTTAACTCTTAATTTTTAATTGTGTTAGCAAGTTTATCCTTAGACCTCGACAATAAGTGGTCGTATATGAAAACGCACGGCGATGCGGGTTGGGAAACTTATCCGTCTTATCTTGATGTGTGCGTGCCTCGCGTACTGGGTTTTTTAAAAGAGAGAGATTTGCAGATTACATTTTTTATCGTTGGACAAGATGCCGCGCTCGAAAAGAATCACGAAGCCCTCGCACAAATTTCAACCGCCGGACACGAGATTGGCAATCACTCGTTTAAGCACGAACCTTGGCTGCATCTTTACTCAAAGGACGAATTGGTTGAGGAATTTCAAAAGACGGAAGATGCATTAGAAGCGGCAACTGGCGAACTTCCGAAAGGTTTTCGAGGTCCGGGTTACTCTATGAGTCCTACGGTTTTAGAGGTCTTAGTCGAGCGCGGTTACGAATACGATTGTTCGACTCTTCCTACTTATATCGGACCGCTTGCCCGAGCTTATTATTTTCTTGCATCGCCTGACATGTCTGCAGAAGAAAAAGAAAAACGCAAAAAACTTTTCGGGAAATTTTCTGATGGATTTCAGAGTTTGAAACCTTATAAATGGAAGGTTGGTGAGAAGGAATTGGTCGAAATTCCGGTCACGACCTTGCCAATTTTCAAAACTCCAATTCACGTAAGTTATGTCGTTTATCTTTCAACTTTTTCAAAATTTGCGGCTCGTAATTATTGGAAAACTGCTTTGAAAATGTGCAAAATGTTTGGTGTTGAGCCATCGCTTTTATTGCATCCGCTTGATTTTCTTTCGAGAGATGATGCGAAAGAGTTGGAATTTTTCCCTGGGATGAATTTGGCAATCAAAGAAAAACTCGAATTCGTAAGTGAGATTTTGGAAATTTATGCCGAATCGTTTTCTATTGTAAATGCGAAGAGGCACTCAGATTCGTTGAAAAATCGGGAAATGTCCGTACGCAAACTTGGTGATTTTTAGATAAATCACGAGTGCCGCAAAAAATGGACCGACTAGCAAAAACACCTTTAAAGCTTACTGACGCGCAATGTTGTGTTTGCGAAAGGAACAATGCGACGCTAATTGGCGAGGGTGAAGATTTTGAATACCACACGAGTCCGGATTCGTTTTCGGCTTTTCAGTGTAATTCCTGCGGTTTGGTTTATTTGAATCCGCGTCCGGCAATTTCAGAATTTGAGAGAATTTACCCTTCAAATTATCACGCGTTTGATTTTTCAGAGCAAGATTTCGGTTTTGTCTATCGAATTCGTTCGCGTCTTGAGGCGAAGCGAGTTTTGAGCTGGTGCAAGGGTTTGCCAAATGACGCGAAAATAATTGATACCGGTTGTGGAGATGGTTTCCATCTGGGTCTTTTAGAAAAATACGGCAACAAAAATTGGACGCTTGAGGGAATCGATATTGATAAGCGTGCCGCCCAAATGGCTTTTGATAGTGGCTTTAAGGTTCACGTCGGAAGCATTGATGAAATCGATTTACCAAGTAACTCTTACAATCTGGCAATTATGGTCCAGACAATTGAACACGTTGCACAACCTGCCGAAGTCCTGCGTTCGGTGCGTAGACTTCTTAAACCCGGCGGTAAAGTAGTCGTCGTAACCGACAACACCGAATCATTTGATTTCAAAATATTTAAGAATAGCCACTGGGGCGGTTACCACTTTCCACGTCATTGGAATTTGTTTAACCGCGAATCGCTCGCGAAATTGGCGGAGAAAACTGGATTTGAAGTTGAAAAAATATCTACCCAGGTCACTCCCGTAAATTGGGTCTATTCGTTTCACAACCGTTTTGTCGATAGGCAAAGACCTGACTGGCTTGTAAAACAATTTACTCTTAAATCAACAGCGTCTTTAGCCACATTTACGATACTTGATATCGTTTTACAGAAATTAGGAAAAGGCGGATTGCTTAACGCGGTCTTTAAAAAGCCGACTTAGAATCATGAAAGATAAAAAACCAATCGCAATAATCGGAGCGGGACTCGCGGGTCTTACGGCGGCAAATCTTCTCGCCGAGAAAGGCGTACCTTTCATAGTTTATGAAGCGGGAAAACAAATAGCCGGACTTGCGACGAGCTTTAGCGATGAAGAGGGCTTTACTTATGATTTTGGGGCTCATTTTGGGACCAATCGTCTTACCGATGCGATAGGTGTTACTGATGTATGCCGAACGGTAAAATACTATGGCGAAACAGTTTGGCTAGACGGAAAGATGTATCGTTACCCGTTTGGATTGGTCAAGATTCCGCGAATGACTTTAAGCGGAATTAAGAGCCGGATTCCTGGCTTGAGTAACGGAAAGACGCCAAAGTCTGCAGCCGAATGGTTTCGAGGAAGATATGGAGAGGTTTTGGCGAATGAGGTTGCCTTACCTCTCATTGAGGCTTGGTCAGGGGCAAAAGCGGAAGATCTATCGCCAGCGGTGGGTGAAAGTTTACCGGGAAGTATTGGGAAAACGTTATACCTTAAGGCTGCAAGCAAAATTACAGGACGAGCGGTAGCGTGCGGTTACAATCGTGAAAAACCTGAAAAAGCGAGTGTTTATCACGTATATCCCGAAAAAGGCATTTCAACACTTTGCGAAAAACTTGCCGAAGGTCTAAAGGACAAGATCAAGCTTGAAACTCCGATTGAAAAGATTTTAGTAGAAGATGGAGAAGTTAAATCTGTCCGTGCTAAAGGAGAAACGCAGGAAGTCTCGGCAGTAATAAGCACGGCACCGGCACACATTCTTTCAAAACTCGTTGAAGGAACCGACGCTTTAGAGGAATTCTCTAAGTTTCGTTATCGCCCGATGACATTTGTAAATATGCGTTTCGAAGGTCGCAACCTGTTGCCCGATACCGTTGTTTGGTTTCCAGAAGGAGATTTTCCATTTTTCCGTTTGAGCGAAGCGCCGGTTTCGATGCCATGGCTTGCCCCGGAAGGAAAGACAATAATCACCGTAGATATCGGGTGTGAAAAAGACGATGAAATTTGGACAATGGATGAGGAAACGCTTACTGAGTTATGCCTAAAGAACCTCGAGCCGATTATTCCCGATGTTAGGGATAGATATCTGGGATGCAACGTTTTGCGAACGCCCTTTGCTTATCCCGTCTATCTCAATGAATATGAGCAAGAACGCAAGAATTTTGAAAAATCGACAAACGTTGAAAACCTTTTGAGCGTTGGACGGAACGGGGAATTTTCACATATATTTATGGAGGATGTTTATTGGCGGACCCGGGATAAAGTTAGCCGTCTGATTAAGAATCAGCTGGCGTTTACTTAAAGAATGAGCAACTCTTCACATTCTGACAAACTTATAGAACTGGACGAAAAAACTAGGCAATCGCAAAAAAAGGGGTTGCCGAGTTTTTTTTATTTCTTTCCGCTCCTGCATCTGATTATCGTGCTTCCTCTCGCCTATTACCTCAATATTTGGGCTGATGAAGCTTCTACGCTTTTTACGACCGAAAATGGCTTCTTTCAAACTTTCCAAAATACTTTTCAAGATGAAAAACAAGCACCGCTATATTTCCTGATTTTGAGTCTGTGGAGAGAAATCAGCAGTTCCATATTTTTCGCTAGGCTTTTTTCGATAATTTGTTCGTTATTCGCTATTGGTGTTTTCTACGATTTGGTGCGGCGGCTTTGGAACGAAAAGACGGCAATGTTTGCTACGTTTTTTTTCGCTCTTCATCCACTCGTGGTTTGGGCAAGCCTGGAGATTAGAAACTATTCTTTGATAATGCTCCTTACACTCGCTTTAACCAAATTTTTCTTTGGTGGTTATTTAGACAGACGAAAAACCGATTCCACCAACCGAAAAAAGATTACAAGAAGCAAAATTCTTTTTATCATAGTGGCTACTGCCTCAATCTATACGAATTACTATTTGGGTTTCATTCTCGTTGGGTTTTTTGTTGTCCTTTTGGTTTTGCAAAGGCAGAAAACTGCCGCCAGGTATTTTTTGCATATGGCAATTGTCGGGGTCGCGATTCTGCCTCTCGTTTGGTTGCTCAAGGCGCAGTTTGATGTGCACGTCGACGGGTATCATCAGAAGACATATGCGATCGAAGGAATGAAGCTTCTGTGGAATCATTCACTATCCTTTTTCCTTCCAACCGAGCTTCACCCACCAGAAAACCAGACTATTGCTTCTTACATTAGAGTCTGGTTTGTAAGATTCTTGAGCTTGGGAATCGCAGCTGTCCTCGTTCTGAGGCGGAGAGTATTTGCGGATCGAATCCTAATATTTGGCACGACAACTTTGATCTGTTTCGCGTTTTTGTATCTCATATATTTTCTTTTGGGTCCAATTTATGTGGAAATTCGTCATGCATCATTTGTGTTTCCAGTCTTTTGTTTGCTTGTAGTCGCGATATTTTCAGAGATTTTTTCGGTCGATAAAATTGGCTCAAAAAAACGGTCTTGCTTAGTAGGGGCGCTTGCATTACTTTTGACGGTTTCATACAGTTACGCACTATTCTCGCTTCATCCGAATTTAACAAAACGCGGTGATTGGTCTAGGGTGGGTGATTTTATCGAAGAGAATGAAACCCCCGAGCAACCTATAATTGTCTTCTCAAACTACGAGGCTCTAGCGCTTCCCTACTATTATGAAGGCAAAAACGGAATACTGCCAAACGAAAACTTTTTTAAGTGGAAATACGAGGATGAATTTGGAGCTGAAACGATGTGGACAAAACAGATTGCTTATCTGATCTCGATAATTCCAAAGGATGCGAAAGAAATTTGGCTGGTAACCGAAGACATCTGTCAAACAACTAAAGGCTGCCTGCCTTTGGAAAAATTCGTCGGGGCAAATTACACTATTGTAAAAGATCGCGAGTTTTACAAAGAAAGAGTCCGCTTATTAAGAAAGAAATGATTGAGGGAAAATTACATAACAAGAATCCGAAGCCGGTCGCTCGTTGCTCTGAATGCGATGAGGAAGTCGACCACTATTTCACATTCGTTAGCCCAACAAACGAAAAACGGCACGTGTGCTGGAAATGTCAAATGCGTGAGGAGAAGGGTTTTAACGCCAAAAGAACTTTTAGCAGGTTATCCAGAAGAGGTTCGATACCGAGATAGCAGTGAGCAGTGAAAGATAGCTCGAGTTTCATTAAATACAAATTCCTTATTGCGAATTGCGTATCACGTATTACCAATTACGAATCACGAATTACGAATCACGAATCACGAATTACGAATTGCGTGCTACCAATTACCTGTCACTAATAACCAACACGCACATTTATGGCAATCAAAAGAATTACTGAATACCCTGAAGAAGTACTCGCTAAGGTTGGAGTACCTGTAACGGAGTTTGACGACAAACTCAAAACTCTATGCGATGACATGTTTGAGACCATGTATGATGACCATGGTGTCGGGCTAGCTGCGCCGCAAATCGGGCTATCCCTAAGACTCTTCGTTATGGACTGCGAGGGCGTAAAACTCATCGCTGCAAACCCCACGATCATAGAAACCTCGGGAGAGCAAAGCGGACAGGAGGGATGCCTGTCGCTTGAAAAGGTTCCCGCCGTCGTCGTGCGTGCGGAAAAGGCAACACTTCGAGCCCAGGATGTAAACGGTGAATGGTTTGAAAAGGAAGCAGAAGGTTACGCTGCACGCTGTTTTTTACACGAAACTGATCATTGCGATGGCAAGCTCTTTATTGATCATCTACCGAAAATGCGGCGTGAGATGGTTGTTAAGAGATTTAAGAAAGAGAAGAAATTATACGGATGAGTTGTTTTTTCGTTTATCCTTCCTGAGCCTCCTCACGCCATGCAAATCCTTCACACCTTTTTCCTCTAATTTTTCAAGCAAATTGATGAAAAGTTTTGCGGTCGCTCGGGCATCTGCCGCGGCACGGTGATGGTTTGTAAGGTCGATCGAATAATAATTTGCCATTGTATTTAAGCGGTGGTTATCTACCTCAGGCACGAGTTTTCGCGAAAGCTGGACGGTGCATAGGTAAGGATTTGCCACGCGATAGTTTGAATGAATACGCTTTATTTCGTGGTTCAAAAAACGCATATCAAAATGCGCGTTATGTGCAACCAGTACGCTGTCACCGACAAATTCCATAAAGTCAGATGCAACCTCGGCAAATTTCGGCGCGTTTTTCACCATTTCGTTTGAGATTTTGGTTAAATTTGTGATGAATTCCGGAATTTTAGTTTCCGGGTTTACAAGTGTTTGAAACTCACCGACGATCTCTCGTTTACTGACGCGGTATGCCCCAACCTCGGTTACCCGACAGGGCGGAGTTTTTGCGCCAGTTGTTTCGAAATCAAAAACAACGTAATCGGTTTCATTGAGTTTGCGATTATTAAAGCCATTTTCAACCAGCTCGACTGTGTCGTCGTTTAGCTGAAGTCTCGGATCAGTGTCGATCAGATCCGAAACGAGCAATTTTGCCAATTCAGGTTCGGGAGAAGAGATTTTCATTACGCGATCCACAACCTTTACGGCCGTCGCAAAACCGCCTCTCGATTTGAGGAGATCAATCGTCTCATTGACTAGAAGGGAGTCTGAAATTAAGTTAGGATACGGTGGCATTAACTGATTTTAACCCCTAAAATAAAAACTTCAAGCTATGAATTCTGAAAACATTCTCGAGCAATTTCGAGCCACCGATGCGCTGCTCGAAGGCCATTTCATACTCTCTAGCGGCTTACACAGCCCAAAATATTTGCAGTGCGCTCTTGCGCTTCAATATCCTTACGATGCTGCGAAATATGGAAAAGCTATCGCAGAAAAGTTTATCAAAATAGGAATTGAAACTGTTGCCTCCCCCGCAATTGGAGGATTGGTAATAGGTTACGAAGTGGCAAAAGCGCTTAATGTTCGTTTCATCTGGACCGAACGAAAGCAGGGAGAAATGACCTTAAGACGCGGATTTTCATTAAAAAAAGGTGAAAAAGTCTTAGCGGTTGAAGATGTAATCACGACCGGAGGTTCAGTAAAAGAGTGTATCGACGTCTTAAAAAATAATGGTGCAGACGTAGTAAACGCAGCGTCGGTTATTGATCGTTCGGGCGGAAAAGCCGATGTGGGCGTACCGAGAATTTCTTTGGTAGAATTGGACGTTCCTAGCTACGAGCCGGAGAATTGTCCTATGTGCACCGAGGGTATCGAAGCCAGAAAACCAGGAAGCAGAGCGAGCTGATGAACTACAAATTGCTTATACAATATGATGGCACAGATTTTCACGGTTGGCAGGTTCAGCCAAACCAACGTACCGTACAGGGCGAGCTCGAACGTGTTTTGTCGCTACTCGAGGATTCGGAAGTAAACGTCGCGGGCTCGGGACGTACGGACGCGGGTGTCCACGCCGAAGGGCAGGTAGCAAATGTAAAACTCAATAAAACCTTCAAGCCGCAGAAGCTTCGAGCAGCGATAAACGGAAACCTAAGGAGCGATACACGTGTTTTGAAGGTTGAAGAGGTGGACGAAGATTTTCACGCGCGCTTTTCTGCAAAAGGAAAAACATATCTTTACCGGGTTATCAATTCACCCGTAATATCCCCTTTCTGGGCAAGGTTTGCACACCACGACACACGTCCGCTCGACGTAGCAAAGATGAACGAAAAAGCTCGTTTCTTCCTCGGCGAACACGATTGGACGGCCTTTTCAAACGCTCAATCGGATTCGGAAAATAAGGTTCGCACGATCCATTCTTTTGATGTTGAATCGAGCTGGGATAAACGCTCAGAAGCGCAGATGATTGAGTTTAAAATTTCGGGAAATGGTTTTTTACGCTACATGGTTCGCTCGATTGTCGGGACAATGCTTGAAGTAGGGCGCGGCGAACGCGACCCCGATACAATTCAGGCGGCAATCGTAAGCGGCGACCGCGAGCTGGCTGGTACGACGGCCCCGGCAAACGGATTGACGCTCCGCGAAGTTCAATACTAAATGACTATTTACCACATCGTTTTGCCTGAAATCTGGAAAGAATTCGAGGGTGAAGAATTTTACGAAGCCGAGAGTTTGGAAAGCGAGGGATTTATCCACTGCAGTTTTGCGCATCAGCTCGAAGATGTTTTAGAAAGATATTACTCGGGTGCTAAAAAGGTCTTGGTTTTAGAAATTGATTCCGAAAAACTCTCCTCAAAGCTTGTCAACGAGCCTTCAACAAATGAGGAGATTTACCCGCATATTTATGGAAAAATTGACATAAGTGCGGTAATAGGAATGGAGCTTAGGCAGCCTCGAAGCTGATCAATTCAGCGCATCATTTTCTATAAAATCTCGATGATAATCTCTGATGTAGTCCTTCATCCAAACCTGCCACCAACCAATGCCAAATTTCTTCGCTTCTTCGCTAGCTCTTTCCGGCGACCAACCTTCTTGCGTCATACGATAGATCGCGATTATCGTTCCCGTGCGATCTGCGCCGCGTTTGCAGTGAACAAAAACAGGATGATTTCTGGGATCAGTAATTTCCTTAAGAACCGTCTTAACTTCGTGATGTTTTGGTGCAAACCAGTTGTGCAAAGGTAGACTGATAAACTTCATACCAGCTGCCTCAGCCCATTCATCTTCGTTTTCGATCTCGTCACCTGATGTACGAAACAGGATAACGGTGTTAATCCCATGTGTTTCTTTTAGTGACTTTATTCCGTCTTTGGTTGGCTGTCCGCCGCGATAGAGGTTTTCGTTTACCTTGAAGAAATTTGGAAGATTTTCATCGAGCGTGATGTTTTCGCTTTTCGAGCAGGCACTGAAAATGAGAACGCTGACAAATAGAATTAACCTGATTCTGGAATTTTGGATCATCTTTTCGTTAAACCAAAAGAAACGTCGGTTTAATCCTTTTCTGAGTCCACAAAGTGAACAGATACAATCGCGTCGGGAGCGTCCCGACGCAAGTTTTTAGCCACGTGCTTTAGCGCGTGGATTGCAGAAAAAATATACTTCCTCAGCCCGTTTAAACGGGCTTGTGGCTTAAGCCGTTTTTAGTAAGGACGTTAAAACGCCCTACCCAAAATTTCGGCATTTGACCACGCCGTGTACGACGTGGCTAAGCCGCACCTCCGATTCTTGAGAAGACGTAAAAACAACGACGATAACGAATTTGACACCTACAATCGGTATAACGAACGATAGTGAGCCTGCCAGCAGCCGCTCCAACCAAGAGTCAGTGCTGTTCGCTATCGCTCACTATACTGATCGCTTCTTTAATCGAAACGGTTTCCTGATCGCCTGTTTTCATATCCTTGAGCGTAACCTTATTTTCAGCAATTTCACTTTCACCCAAAACGCATACGAAAGACGCGTTTATCTGATCTGCATATTTAAACTGTTTGCCGAGTTTGTCGGCTTGCGGATAAACAGTTACGCGCAAACCTTTGTCGCGGAGCTCACCAGCGAGTTTGAGAGATTCTGAAGCGGTCTCTTCGTTCCAAATGGTTACTAGAACGTCCGCTGCGTTTGTTTTAAGATCATCTGGAAACATCCCGCGCTCCTCCATTATGTAAAGAATGCGTTCGAGCCCAAGCGAAATTCCAACAGCAGGAATTTCCTCTTTTCCAAACATCCCTATTAAGCCGTCATAGCGTCCGCCGCCCGCTAAGCTTCCCTGAAAATCGCCGTTTGTTAAAACAATTTCGAAGATTGCTCCGGTGTAATAGGAGAGTCCGCGGGCAAGCGATGCATCAAACCTGACGTTTGGTGCCAGCTCATTCAATTCAAGCAATTCCTCCGGAACCGTTTTTGAATCAACTAATTCAAGAAACTTACCAACTGCGGACTCATCGACACCCCTTTTCGACAATTCATTTCGAACACCTTCCGCTCCAACCTTGTCCAATTTATCTAGACCAACGAGCGCATCTGAAGTCTGTTCTTCAGGGATTCCTGCTTCTTCTACCAGTTTGGTTAGTGTAGCTCTGTGATTAGTTCTAATCGTGAAATCACTAAAACCCAGCGTCCCTAAAACCTCACTCACAGCCGAAAGTAGCTCAGCCTCAACTACCATCGACTTCGAACCAATTACATCGACATCGCATTGATAAAACTCTCGGTAACGTCCCTTCGCAGGTCGGTCGGCACGCCATACGGGTTGGATTTGATAGCGTTTGAAAAATTTTGGGAGTTCGTTGCGATAATTCGCAAACACTCGTGCGAGCGGAACCGTAAGATCATAGCGCAGCGCGAGATCAGCGAGGTCGTTTTCCTTCACATCGTCTTCGCGCCCGAGCTGTTTCTTAAGTTTCTCGCCGCGTTTGAGGATTTTGTACATCAGTTGGTCGCCTTCTTCGCCGTACTTGTTTGTAAGAGTGGAAAGATTTTCTATCGAAGGCGTTTCGAGCGGCTCAAACCCGAATTTTTCGTAGACGGACTTTATAACGCCGATTACGTATTCACGCTTGCGAACCTGGTCAGGTAAAAAATCGCGCATTCCGCGCGCTGGATTCGTATTGCTCATAGGAAAAAAGATTAGCCACAGAGAACACAGAGAGATTTTTCGTTTTTACTAAGAGACTCGAAAATTTTCAAAACAGATCTTTATGTTAGTGAAACCCTAAAACCTCCGTGCACTCTGTGTCCTCTGTGGCAAAAACTTATTTTACACGTTTAACTCTCACCCGCGCCAAAACCCTTCACCAACGGCTCGCTGTCCCAGGCGTGATCGACCTCGTGACTTCCTTCTTCTCTGTCGCGCTTCATAACCTCTTCCTGGTATTGAATTCGTGCGCGTGCCTCCGAAAGATAGGTTTCGTTGTCATGCCGATGTTCCGCGAGTTCCCACATTGCAGCCTCATCTTCTTTTAAAAATGTAAGCCCGGCGCGGCGCGATGAATAGGCTCGTGCTCCGAGTTTCTTTAATGTATCTACGCCAACGCGCACAGAAGTATCAAGACTGTCGCGATATATATTTTTTAAGCCCATCTCTACAAATTCATACGCGTCAAAACGATTTTGCGCGCGCATCATAATCTCCAGATGCGGATAAAATTTCTCGAGCGTCTCGACGAGAAGAAAATTTTCCTCGGGATCCGTAATTGTCGAAATAAAAATCTTCGCTTCATCGGCTCCTGCCGAGAGAAGAAAATCTGCCCGTGTGGCGTCCCCGTAAAACACCTTAAAACCAAGCTTTCTCAAAAGGTTTACCTGATCGGGATCGTTATCAATAAAGGTTGCTTCGATGCCGTTTGCTCTCAGGAAACGCCCGACAGTGCTCCCAAAATGCCCGAATCCGGCGATGATTACTTCGTTTCTGTCATCGACTACATCCATCTCGGGCTCCTCCTCATCAGTTTCATCACAAAGGCGCGGCTGTATAAGTTTTTCGTCGATAATGAAAAGCAGCGGCGTAATTGTCATGCTCAAAGCAACGATCGCCATACCGATACTTAAAGTCTCCTGCTGAAGAATTCCGATTTTGTTTACAAAGGAAAAAATTACGAAACCGAATTCCCCAGCCTGCGCCAAGGCAAAGGCAAATAGAAAGTTTTGGCTTAACGAGAGTTTGAAAATCCGACCAATCGTAAATAAAACGATGAACTTTACGGCCATTAGCGCAAGCGTAAGCGAAACAATCAAAACTGGATTTTCAGCGATAAGCCGGAAATCTATTGAAGCTCCTACTGCGATAAAAAACAGACCCAAAAGCAATCCCTTTATCGGATCGAGATCGCTTTCGAGTTGGTGACTATATTCGCTATTGGCTAAGATTACGCCCGCAAGAAAAGTGCCGAGAGCAGCACTTAAACCTACTAGCTGCATCAGAAAGGCGATCGATACCACGATGAGGAGAGCCGTTGCCATAAAGAGCTCGCGAACGCGGCTGCGAGCAATCACACGTAAACATGGCACAACAGCAAATCTTCCAACAAGAATAACGGCCGCCACAGCTCCAAGCACCGCGAGCGTTTGCATGCCCATCGGCAAATCCTTAAGAATCGTCTTATCTTCTGTGGCAATTGTTGTGACGGCGAGAAGCGGCAGAATCGCCAAGATTGGAATGACGGCAATATCCTGAAAAAGTAAAACGCTAAAAGAGTTCTGTCCGCCTTCGCTCCGCATCAGCCCTTTTTCGTTTAAGGTTTGAAGCACGATCGCCGTCGACGAGAGAGACAGGGCAAGAGCGACAACGAGCGCACTCTGCCAAATCAGACCGAGAATCAAGCCAACCCCAAAAATGATCAAGGATGTAAAAACCACCTGCGACATCCCTACGCCGAGGATTTGTTTGCGCAATCGCCAAAGTTTTTGCGGTTCGAGTTCTAAACCGACGAGAAATAGCATTATGACAACGCCAAACTCGGCGAAGTGCATGATGTCTTCACCTTCCTCGCCGACGAATCCAATTACAAACGGGCCGATCAACATTCCCGCGATCAGATAACCAAGAACCGAACCAAGGCCGAGCCTTTTAGCAATCGGCACACAAACCACCGCCGCTGCCAGAAAGACAGTCGATTGTAAAAGGAAATTTGACCCTTCAGCTGCCATAAAAGTTAATTCAGAGTTTAGAGTTCAAAGTTCAAGGTAAAAAAAATCACCCGACTCTAACCTTGAACCCTAGACTCTGAACTCTTCAGAGAATTTCATTCAAATACTTTGCCGATTTCGCTCTCTCGAAATCAAAATCGCCTTCGCTCAGAGCTTCCAACAGACGCCGGTAATTTGTTGCTGCCAGCTCAAGCCTTTTGTCACTCAACGTATGAGTTCCCATCACCGTAAAAGGTGGTAGATAATTCATCAAACAAAGATTCGCAGTCTGCTCAAACGGCTGCATAAATTGATTTATCGAATATTTATTATATCCCTGTTCGGTATAAGCGTCCTCGTTTCCGCCTGCGGTTATAACGTTAAAAATTATTTTGTCCTTCAAGGCTTCACCGCCTGTACCATATGCCCAACCGTATTCAAGCGTCATATCGATCCACTGTTTCAGAAGCGGCGGCGCTGAATACCAATAAAAAGGATGGTGCAAAATGATTATATCGTGCTTCTCAACAAGAGACTTTTCGTGTTCGATATCTACATTAAAGTCGGGATAAACTTCGTAGAGATCGCGGAAAGTGATGTTCTCCTGCGCGGGTATCGCCTTGATCAAACGAGCATTTATTCTCGAATTCTCAAGTCTCGGGTGTGCAAAAAGTATCAAAATCTTACGCATAACCTACTCAGTGTTGGCAGCCTGACCATGTGGAACGGCTTTATGGCTCCTATCTTTCTTAATCCCTATATATCTCGTTCAGTTCTACATATCCCCGCCAAAATTTTTCGAGATCTTTTACTTCATCATTAGACAATTCCCGTTTTATTCTTCCGGGATTTCCCATCACGAGCGATCTTTCAGGAATCTGCGTCCGTGGTGTGACAACGGCTCCGGCAGCGATTAGCGAGTTTTTTCCAATTCGAGAGCCGTCGAGAATTATAGAACCCATTCCTATCAGACAGCCTTTTTCAATATGGCATGCGTGAATCGTTGCGGCATGTCCGACCGTTACCTCTTTCTCGATTATCGTAGGAAAATCACCGCCGATCTCTGCCACGTGAATGATCGTGCCATCCTGAATGTTCGTTCTTTCGCCGATTCTTATGAAATTTACGTCGCCGCGGATCACGCAGCCATACCAAACGCTCGCGTCTTTTTCGATTTCAACGTCGCCTATGATTACGGCGTTTTCAGCCACGAAAACACTCTCGTGAATTTTTGGTGTCTTGTCTTGAAAATCTCTTATCATGCTATAAACGGGAACAGCAGCAAAAATGTAAATGCGCCGCCAATAAAACCAAGCGCGGCGAGCCAGGTGATCCTTTTCAGGTACCAACCAAAATCCATATTCTCCATGCCCATCGCGGTTACGCCAGCCGCGGAACCGATGATCAACATACTTCCTCCAGTGCCTGCACAGTACGCAATAAAATGCCACAGTTTTGAATCAATCGCTTCCGTATACATCGCCATCGAACCTGCCACGAGCGGAACATTATCGATTATCGCAGAAAATATTCCTAGAATAATCACTACCAAGTCCTGATACGGAACTATTGCTTCTACAATTTCAGCAAAATAACGAAGCGTGCCGACCTCTTTGCCGTCGATTAATCCGTAAACGGTCGTTTCAAGCGCAGCCACCGACATTAAGATTCCTAAGAAAAACAAAATACTCGTCATTTCAATGTGCCTGAGCGCGCGTTTCGCTGAATAAACCTGTCTTTCTGAACGCGAAAGATGCTCCTTCGGACGTATGTATCCCGATACCAACCACACTACGCCCAAACCGAGCATCATTCCTAAATAAGGCGGAAGGTGTGTGATTGTCTTAAAAATCGGCACAAAAACAATCGCGCCGATGCCGAGAAAAAGCATTTTCTTGCTGCTCAGGAGCGTCTGAGCTTCGGTGTCCTCGTTGGTTTTGAAATCCTTAAACCCGCGAAACGGTTTTAGATACGAGGCAATCGCAAACGGAACGAGAAAACATACGAACGAAGGAATAAGCAAGTATTTCACCAAACCGATTGCCGTTACTTTATCCGAAATCCAAAGCATCGTGGTCGTGACATCACCGATCGGCGACCACGCTCCACCAGCGTTTGCCGCAATAATCGCCATTCCTACAAACCACCAACGCCTTTCATCATCGGTAACCAAAAGCCTGAGCAGCGTGACAATTACGATTGTTGCGGTAAGGTTATCAATCGTTGCAGAAAGAAAAAACGCAAGAACTCCAACGACCCACAGCAATCTTTTTCTGCTTTTTGTTTCGACAAATCCGCGCACTACTGAAAAGCCACGATGTAAATCAATCAACTCGACGATCGTCATCGCACAAATCAGAAAGATCAGGATCTCGGCGGTTTTTGCGAGGTGGTGAAGGAGTGCATTCTTAAAACCATCCTCAGCTTCTGCACCGTTCACCAGAAAATCGTGGCTGTGATGATGGGCATCAACGATGGTAAACCAGCCGTTGTAAAACCCAATCGCAACGAGCGCCCAAAGCACTGCGGCCATAATCAACGCCGTTACCGTTTTATCCAGACGCAAAGGGTGCTCAAGGGTAATTAAGATATACCCGATTGTAAAAATTACAATTAGTACGACTTCCATAATTTGCTTTTAAAGAGGTCGGGTTTTGTAAACGACACCATTCTTCATGACGAAACTTACTTTTTCCGTGACTGTGATGTCTTTTAGGGGATCGCCCGGTACACCGACGATATCGGCATATTTTCCAGATTCTAAAGTTCCAACCGTTTTATCAACGCCGAGCAACTTCGCAGCGTTTGAGGTTCCGGCTGTGATTGCATCAAGGGGTTTCATTCCTCCCCACTGAACCATCAAGCGAAATTCGCGGGCGTTCGTGCCATGCGGAATTACGCCGGAATCCGTTCCAAGCGCGATAAGAACCTTGTTGCGTATGGCAATCTTAATCGCGTTTCGCATAGCTTTCGCGGCGGCGAGCGCTTTTTCGCCGCGATAGCCAGTTAAAAATCCTTTCTTGGTCAAGTTTTCGACCGCCTCTCCCGCCATTAAGGTTGGTACAAGAAAGGTACCCTTCTGCCTCATCAATCTTGCACCTTCATCGTCCAGAAAAGAACCGTGTTCGATCGAAGCAACACCTGCGCGGGTGGCTACCTTGATTCCTTTCGTTCCGTGCGCGTGTGCAGCAACCTTGCGATGGTGCTGCCCGGCTTCGTCAACCATCGCCTTGAGTTCATTATAAGAATACTGCTGTACGCCTACCGCATCCCCGTCCGACAAAACACCGCCTGTCGCGCAAGTTTTGATCACATCGGCGCCGTATTTGATTTGATAGCGAACCGCAGCTCGAACTTGCGCAACACCATCCGCGATTCCCGTTTTGAAATCGCCATCGACAAGCCCAGGTTTATACCCATTTGTATCGCAATGTCCGCCGGTGATTCCCAAAGAATGTCCCGCCGTAAGCATACGCGGACCAACTACCCATCCTTCATTGATCGCCTTACGAATCGCCAGGTCATCAAAATTTCCAGCCCCTACGTTTCGAATTGTTGTAAAACCCGCCATTAGAGTTTTTCGTGAGTTGTTAACGGCCAGGATCGCGCCGAAGGAATTGTAGTCTCTAAAGCGAGCGTTTCTTCCTTCCGGATCTCCCAACACCCGGCCGATAATATGCGTGTGCGCATCTACAAAACCAGGCATTAGCGTTGCGTCACCAAGATCCATTTGGCTTGCACCGGCAGGTAGCTTCACGGCTCCAAATTTTCCTACACCGATAATTTTATCGTTTTTTACTACAACGACACCGTTTTGAACTGGCGCTGCACCCGTCCCAATAATCACGCGGGCAGCTCTTAAAACTATCGTTCCTTTTCCGGTTCTCTCACCGGGCTTGCCTAAGTTTTGCGCATAAACTCCGGATAAAAGGAACGCAAAACACAAAACGATCATTAAAGACTTTTTCATATTTTTGTTGATCTCCGAGGGTTAAATTTATTTTCGAATGCTTGCGAAGATTATATGCACGCGGGCAGTAAACTCAAATTTGAGCCCAATTTAGAGTGCAAAATCTTTTCAAATACTGCTAAAATCTTGGATCAATGCTAAAAGCAAAGTTTCCAGAATACCCGCTCAGCCAGTTTGTCGATTGCTTTTTCTATCACGAAAATATAAGCGCCGCTCATTCGATTGACCGATTCCTGCCTGATGGAAACACCGAAATCATCATCGACCTCTCAAGCACACCAAAATATATCTACGACAATGAAACACTCGAAGAAAAGCAGGTTTGCAAGAACGCCTGGGCTTCCGGTGTCAGAACCGAATACATTTCGATTCCCTCGGACAACGAAAAATCGGCAATGCTTGTGATCTATTTTAAGAAAGGGATGGCATATCCATTTTTCCCACTTCCTATGAACGAGATGTTAGATCGCGTAGTAGATACCGATCTTTTATGGGGGCGCGAGTTTGAAAACCTGCGGGAGTCGCTTCTCGAAACGAAAAACGTTGATCATCGATTTGTATTAGTCGAGAAATTTTTACTTTCGAGATACTCTTCGCAGTTTGATACGAATGCTTGTGTCTCTTATGCCATCGATCAGATCGTCAAGGCACCCAGCCAGATAAATCTCGGTCGGCTATACAATAAAATTGGTTATTCCCAGAAACACTTCACGGAGATGTTTAAGACTCACGTAGGGGTCGCACCAAAAACGTACGTAAAAATTTTACGTTTCCAAAAAGCGATTGCGGAAATTGAAGCAAAAAAAGAGGTTAGCTGGACAACAATCGCCCATGAAGCGGGCTTTTACGATCAAGCTCATTTTATAAACGACTTCAAATTTTTCTCAGGTTTTACCCCGGCTGATTATCTTAAAAAGAAAAACGGGAATATAAATTATGTGCCGGTTGGCTAGGTAATTTTTTTCCAATAAATGTTTGATTAAACGATTCATCATGCCCATATGAAAATTTTCGCTTCAATGCTTATCATTGGTTTATTCGTTTTTGCTTCCGCTGCCACCTCTCAAAGAAAACCGAAGTATCTGATCGCATACAACGTTCTGGTCAATGATAAGGCTGACGATTACGACGTTTTCGTGATGAATTTGGACGGCACTAACCACCGAAATATCACCAACCACAAAGATGTCGCCTGGACCTATCACGCACACCGGAGGAATATCTTCTTCGTTTCGGATCGAGGTGCACCTAGACGTCATTACTATCTCTATTCAATGGATTCAAACGGCAGAAACGTGCGAAAAATCACCGATCTGCGTCTCGAAGATTCATGGATGGGAACTCGAAAAAAGGGAAAAGAGATTGTCGTTTCAGGCAGAATCGGTAGTGACGTTCGCAACCAGCTCTTCATCATTAACGTAAAAACCGGAAAATACCGTCAGATCACAAACGAGTCGGGTGCGCGTTTTCGAGACCCTATGTTTTCGCCCAACGGAAAGAAGATCGTTGCGGTTTACAAAAAAGACAAAACGGAAAAGAAAGCTTCTGGTGAGATTTTCATAATGGACCCGGACGGCAAAAACCGAAAACAGCTAACGACATATCCTTTAAACGACAAAACCGCCGGACCGCATGGTTATCGCGCAGGACCGCCTCGTTGGAACCGGAAAGGGAATTTCATAACGTATCAATCAAAACAAAACGGCAAGAGTAGCCTTTACGCCATTACGCCTGACGGCAAACGTCATTGGAAACTTACGGATAATAAATTAAATGAGGGCTGGCACGATTGGTCGCCCGATGGAAAATGGCTCGCTGTCGAGATGTGGAAGGACGGAAAGGACGCGGCGTATCAGATTTATTTGATGAATTATAAAACCAAAGAAATCAAACGGCTCACCGATCCAAAAAAGTATCGATATCAGCAGGCGCCGAGTTTTGTTAAGAAATAGATTGAAACGTTCACCTGCAAAAGACTTCAAAAATAAGTTAAACTCTAGTCTGATTTTTTAGATGAAAAAGAGGAAATAGCCCGCGAATCAACGCGGATATAGAAGTGTGATGAAGCGAAGCTGATGGCTAGTTTATTGCCTCCTGTTAGCCACGTGCTTTAGCGCGTGGTTTACGAAGATGTATGCTGATTAGCCTGTTTTAACAGGCTTAACGATTATTGGCTCAGCCTAAGTGAAAGGACGTTAAAACGCCCTCCGTTTCTTCAGACGCTTGCCCCGCCGTAAACGACGGGGCTATAACAAATGACTTTTTCAGGCAGCTTCTGTTGTTTAAAATTTCGCAAACTATTCAAGAAAATGATCGATCTTAGAAGTGACACAGTTACAAAACCAACACCCGCCATGCGAAAGGCAATGGCTGATGCTGAGGTTGGCGACGACGTTTTCCTCGAAGATCCAACTGTACAAGAACTTCAAGAAAAAGCCGCCGATCTTTTCGGAAAAGAAGCCGCACTGTTTATGCCGACCGGCTCGATGGGAAATCAGGTTGCTGTAAAACTCCATACAAAACCCGGCGATGAAATCGTAATCGAAGAGCGCGGTCATATCTTCAACTACGAAATGGGGACGCCCGCTGCGTTTTCGGGAGTTACGATACGCCCGGTAAAAAGTGAAGACGGCTCGGGAATCCTGAAATGGCCCGAAATCGATTCAGCGCTTCATGTAAATCAACCTTACTACTCCTGCCCGACAGGTTTAATTGCCCTCGAAAATTCTCACAATCTGGCTGGTGGAACCGTGATGACAGCGTCTCATTGCAACGAGATTTGTGAAAGGGCTCACGCGCTTGGAATCCCCGTTCATTTAGACGGCGCAAGGATTTTTAATGCCGCCGTCGCAACGAACGAAAGCGTTGCCGAATTGTCCAAAGAAGCCGATTCGGTGCAATTCTGTTTGTCGAAGGGACTTGGCGCTCCGGTCGGGTCGATGCTTTTGGGAACGAAAAATTTTATCGACGGAGCTCGCGTTTGGCGAAAACGCATGGGCGGCGGAATGAGGCAGGTAGGTGTGCTGGCGGCCGCAGGATTGGTTGCGCTAGAAGAATCTCCGCCAAAGCTAATTGAGGATCACGCGAACGCTCGACGGCTTGCCGAAGGTGTCGCTGAACTCCCAGGAGTAAAAATTGATCTCGAAAGCGTTCAAACAAATATCGTGATTTTCGATGTTTCAGAAGCCTCGATTTCTTCTGTTGAGATTTGCGAACAACTCGAAGCTGAAGGAATTTTGGCTATACCGTTTGGCGAAGCAATCCGAATGGTTACGCATTTTGATGTTTCGAGTGAAGATACTGAGAAAACTGTGTTTCAGTTAAAAAAGGTATTGGGATAGTTAAGTGGAAACCATTACGATCAAAAATTCGGTTTTCAAAAGCTTCGCTTATTTTCTTATCAGCTTGTTTTCATTAGGTCTAAGTCTGATCTTTTTTTATTTTCCCGGTGAGCCGATATTTAACTACCTTGGAGGATTTGGACTTTTCTTTTTCGGTTTTTTAACCCTTGCCCTCGTAGGTCAGATTTTTGATCGTCGGCCACGTTTGATCATTGATAGCGAAGGAATCTACGACCGAACATTACAGTCCGGTGTGATCGACTGGTACGATATTAGAAACGTATATTTGCAGAAAATTGGTGAATCGCGATTCGTTTGCCTAGACCTTGAAAATGAAGAGAAATATCTTCCTCAGGATTACCAGGAAAAGAAAAAGACGATTGCCGTAAAAAAATATTTATCCATGGAAACGGTCAATATTAACATCGATGGCCTAAACATTGACGAAGAAGAATTGATTGGAATTTTAAAAAAGGAGGTAGCTAACCACGAGAATCCTCCTGCGCCAGTTAGTGTTTTTGATTATAGTGACGAGTAGCCTTGCCGCCTTTTCCTCTTCCAAATTCAGAGTTACTCATCATTCTTGGGCTTAGAGTTGCACCGGGACATGACGAAAACCTGATTAATGTAAGGCGGATAATTTGAATCCGAACTTCACGAACCCGTCAAAAAGCCTTACACTCTATTTTTTGAAAAATTGTGAAGAGTTCGGGACGAAATACTAAATAATGATCATAGCCATTGACGGACCCTCGGGCGCAGGAAAATCCACGCTCGGAAAAATGCTCGCAAAAGAATTAGACCTGCTTTACCTGGATACAGGAGCGATGTATCGAGCCGTGGGGTTGGCTGTGTTGCTTGCCAAAGCAGATTTGAAAAACCGAGAGGAAATAATCGAGATTGCTGAGGAATCCGAAATTGAGCTGCGCGGCGAGCCTGACAGGCAAAAGGTATTCCTTGACGGAATTGACGTTTCCCACGACGTACGGATAAATGAAGTCGGACAAATGGCATCGGTAGTTTCAACCTTTCCCGAAGTTCGCGAGATACTTGTCAATGAGCAGCGCAGGCTTGCCAAGGCGGCAAAGAAGGGAGCGATTCTCGATGGACGCGATATCGGCTCGGTAGTTTTCCCAAAGGCAGATATCAAGTTTTTCCTTAATGCCAAACCCGAAGCGCGTTCGCGACGCCGCTATGATGAAGAAAAAGCGAAGGGGCTGAAAACGACGCTCGAAAAAACGCTTAGGGAAATCAATAGAAGAGACCAACGCGATCAAAACCGTAAGGATTCGCCGCTTGTAATTGCAGATAATGCAATTGAAATCGATACAAGCGATATGAATGAAACGGAAGTTTTTGAAAAGTTGCTGAGCGAAATCGAAAAGCGCAAGAAGTAGATTTTGTTTGACTTAAACCGACCGAATCGCTAAGATTTTCGTTGCTTTTATGCGCCCGTAGCTCAGCTGGATAGAGCACCGGTCTTCTAAACCGGGGGTCGCACGTTCGAGTCGTGCCGGGCGCGTTTCTTTTTGAATTCAAACTGTGAATTTCATATTGTGGGATGTTTTGTCTGAATCGTATAATTTGTCTTGGATTTACAAATTCGCAGTCCGCAATAGCAAATCTCAATTTCTTACGGCGGCTATAGTTCAGTTGGTTAGAACGCCTGATTGTGGTTCAGGAGGTCGAGGGTTCGAATCCCTCTAGCCGCCCCATAAATAATTCGAAAAGGTTGGAGATACGTCTTC
This sequence comes from Aridibacter sp., assembly GCA_965216195.1. GTDB lineage: Bacteria > Acidobacteriota > Blastocatellia > Pyrinomonadales > Pyrinomonadaceae > Aridibacter. The sequence goes on from OZ244151.1 coordinate 3,122,293, forward strand.
AACCTTTTTTTGTCTCTATTTTTGTAGTAGTTTAGCTTTCAGTGAAAACAGCTCTCGAAACTATACGTCAAGATTTCCCGTCGAAGAAGATTGCCGTCGTAGGTGACCTCGTTGCGGACCAGTTTTTGCGCGGCACGATCGAGCGGGTCTCGCGTGAGGCACCGGTTTTTATAATGCGCCATGACGAAACTGAAACGCGCGCGGGCGGCGCGGCAAACGCCGCCGTGAATGTCTCTACGCTCGGCGGAAAAGCGATCGCTGTAGGGTTAATTGGAGAAGACGCGGAAGGCGAGAAGCTGCGAAAGGTGCTCGAAGCAAAATCAGTTGATTGCAAATTGGTCTTGTCTCACGCCGACTATAAAACAACTACAAAAGTTCGCGTTTTGGCCGGGCAACATTACGCGCAAAGGCAGCAGGTAATCCGGATTGATTACGAAAACGATAAGAAGATTGATTCCGATACCGCCGGCAAGATAAAGCAGAATGCTCTTAAGGCAATAGAAGAAGCCGAAGCATTAATCATCTCGGATTACGGTTATGGCGCTGCGGATCCTGAAATCGTTACGGATGCTATTCAAAAGGCAAAGGAGAAAGATATTCCCGTTATCATAGATTCGCGCTTGAGGCTTAGGGAATTTCGCGGCGCAACTTCGGCAACGCCAAACCAGGACGAAGTAGAGCAAATTCTCGGCGAGGATTTCACCGAATCCGACTGCGACAATTTGCGCCGTGAGCTTAAGCTTGATGCTTTGCTCGTTACCCGCGGAAATGAAGGGATGACTTTGTTTGAAAAGGATAAAGCTCCGCTTTCGCTTGATGCAGTTGGCTTAAAACAACCGGTGGATGTAACCGGTGCGGGCGACACGGTAATTGCGGCGTATGCGCTGGGGTTGGCTTCGGGAATGGGTTTTGAAGATGCAGCTCGAATTGCTAATCATGCGGGCGGGATTGTTGTAATGAAAAAGGGAACGGCCAGCGTTAGTGCTGACGAACTGGCGAAATCTTTGAGCGGCGAAGGCGGGTTTAAGACGAAAGGAAGATGAGTTTAAAACCTGCGGAAAACCATTGTGCACCGATTCTAGACCGAGAGGGTCTCGCCTTACATATAGAAAACAAACGGCTGACTGATGCAAAAATTGTTCTGGCGAATGGCTGCTTCGACATCTTCCATGTCGGACACGTCAGATATTTAGCGGGCGCAAAAGAGCTCGGCGATTTTCTCGTTGTGGGGATAAATGCTGATAAACGCGTAAGCGAGTTAAAAGGTGAGGGACGACCCTTTACTCCGGAAAGGGAAAGAGCGGAAGTAATTTCCGCGCTGAAATTTGTTGATTGCGTAACGATCTTCTCGGAACCAACAGTAGAAGAATTGATCCGGACAATTCGCCCTGATTTTCATGCGAAAGGCACAGATTACACCGTTGACACTGTCCCTGAGAGAGAAATTGTAAAAGAATGCGGTGGGCAGGTGGCGATTGTCGGAGACCCAAAGGATCATTCGTCGAGTGAGTTGATCGAGAGAGTGAGCAATGAGCAGTGAGCAGTGAGCAGTGAGCAGTGAGCAGTGAGCAGTGAAAAGATACCACAAATCACCAATCACCAGTTACCTATTACCTTTTACCGATCACGAATTACGAGCTACGAATTACCAATTACCTATTACCAAACACCTCCAATGTGGCAATCGAAAACAAAACAAGATCTGATTATCGAAGTTTGGGAAAAGCTCGATTGCGAAAGCGTGGGCGGCGAAGAAATCGAGGCGATTGAGATTGCTGTCGGGGCAGAGCTTGGCGAAAGCGCGGTTGAAACACCCATGGTTATTGCGCGTCAGCTGGCAGATGAAGGTGCCTATCTACAACATTCCGAAATCCTCGCCCTCGACGTTAAACGCCGCCGAGATAAACCATATGAGCCGATGTTTCGAAGTATCTTGCGGCTCGATAATCTCACGCAGACACTCTCTTCGATTCGTCGGCTTGAGAATCTGCGCCTCAAGTTTATTCGGGATGAGGATAAGAAGGGTTTGAGCCTTCTGAGAAAAACTTCAATCGATGCAAAAACCCACGCTATCGAATTGGCGAATAATAAGAAACTCGAGCCGGAGAAACGGGCAATTCAGAGCGAAATTGCAGAGTGGATTTCGATCTGGCAAGCAACGCCAGAGGTTTTTGAAAACTGGGTTTCGCTAAGGCAAAACTCAAAGGATTTCAAAGCCAAATTTGGCACCGACGAAGAACAAAAACAATGAGACGTTTTTTTGCACCAATCGAAGATATTCCCGATCAGAGCATCAGATTGGATAAGGAGCAGTCCCTACACCTGCGGCGGGTTTTGCGTCTGAGACCGGGAGACAGCGTTAATTTGTTTGATGGAGAGGGCAATGAATATACTTCAGTTGTTGAGAGTTTTTCGGGAAAGGAGTCTCTTGCGAATTTGAAAATTATTGAGAAAGTAACGCCCTCCTCGCCTGAATCTTCCTTGAACCTTACTCTTGGCGTGGCGATTCTAAAAAGCGATAAATTTGATCTTGTGGTTAAAAAAGCGGTTGAGCTTGGTGTGGTAAAACTAATACCGATCACCACCTTACGGACCGATGTGAAACTTAAAAACGCTGCAAGGAAAATCGCGCGCTGGGAAAAGATAACTATCGAATCCTCAAAACAATGCGGGCGGGCAAAGCTAATGGAAATCTCGCAACCAGATGAGTTCCGACAAATTAGTAAAGCCACGGCTGAAACGGTAGTTATGTTTTCCGAGCAAGGAGGGAAGGGCTTTTCCAGTTTGAAATCAGGCAAAAAAATAACCGCCCTCGTAGGACCGGAAGGCGGCTGGGATGATTCTGAGATCGACTTTGCAAAGAAAAACGACTTTTCGATTGTTACACTTGGCGGAAGAATTCTTCGTGCGGAAACGGCCGCAATTTCTGTCGCGACGATTCTCCAGCACCGTTTTGGCGATTTAAATTAGTAATCCTTCCCGCGCATATAAGCGTCGCCGCGCTGTTTCATTTCAGCACGCCTTCCAATTGAATTGATAGCTGAGCTCAACAATTCCCCGCTTGCAACACGGAAATTAGCTCTGCCCTCGGCTTCTATATCCGGGTCTCTAAATTGCACAATCAGATAACGCACCTTTTTCTTCATGAGGCTGCCCAAAATACCTGCGCCCATTACCGGTGCTGCTCCTATTACTCTACCGGAACCGGCCCGCACTTTCTTGCGACTTGGATAAATCACTAAGATCGCCTTGTATGGGATCGAGAATTTTTCCTTCTTATCCTTTCCAAGAAAAATAAGCCGCTCATTTATATCGTCACATTTGAGAAACCCGTTTTGCTTTTTACTAAAACCAAAAAGTCCACCCTGATACTTAACCTTAAAAGTGTCCGGCAAATTGATGCCGGCTTTTGGTTTGACCTCAACCTTCTCACCTTTTTCATCTGTCGTCTTTTCTTGCTTCGGCTCTTCCTTTTTTGGTTCTTCCTTTTCTACCGGTCTTACCTGCGCGGTTGCGCTGGCACCAAATACAAAAATCGCGAGGCAAAATATCCATAATACATTTTTCATAATTGTTACCTTTTTCCTATTCTATAGACGCGTCGCTCCGATTGTTCGTTGCCATTTAAGGTTTTGTCTTAGAACCTCTAAACGCTTCTTATCATTTTCGCCTGAGGAAGTTGAGATGCGCTCGATAATGCTTTCTAAAAGCGGCGCAGCGAAATTCCCTGCGTGAGAAATCACCTGTGAATAATAGTGGATCTGCAAACTTCCTTGGTTATCAATGTGAAAATTTCTAATCTCCTCTTCGCTTAAACCAAAAACCTCTACGCCGGGCGAAATGACCTGCTTCGGTATTCCCTGCGATTTTTCACCATCAGATTTAATCGCGCCAAGGAGCAAAATTCCAATCAAGCATCCCTGCTCATTAATAAAATCCGGGCTAAAACTCCCGAGTTCCGGCATTGAGGAGAGACGCGGGCCATAATTCGCATACTCAGGATTCATCAACATCGAATTGTAAACTATACCGACGGCGCTTTCCCCTTCGTTACCTGTAGGGATTGATACAAAAGTAGAAAACCCGTAATCATCCGGGCGAGGCGAATCTGCTACGTCAAGCTCGTCAATCACACGTGCGACGTAATCCAAGTGAGAATTTGATCCAACAATCTTCGCAATTAACATAGACTTACGCGAGGGGCAAAATCGAACGCTGTAAAATCGACCGACACTCTAAATACCTTTCGAGATTTCGGAGATAATATAGAGAAGCCACCAAAGAAGCAGTTGAACTGCCAGCACGATAAAGCTCAACCCCATGCTTACCAGGGCGAGTTTTCGTCCGCCCAAACTCGGGTAACGATGGGCAACGGCTACTCCAAAACTTCCAAACGCAAAAGTAAAAGGAATAAACAAAACACCTAAGTAAGGCACCATCGAATACACAAAACAAGCCCAGGCCGTATGAGCTGGATTGTTTTCGTTTCGGGCAAACAGGTCTGTGATCTCTTCGGTCTCCGCATTTTCGACCAAGAAAGATTTGCCTTGAAGGCGATGTGCGGAGCGTAAGGTATCAAGCGGCTGATAATCCTCGCTCAAAATCTTTCCGCAAACAAGACAATAGCGGGCGTCATCACGCGCCGCCTGAGATCCACAAGCGGGGCAAATTTCTCTGGCGGAAAACGTAGAACGAGAAGTAGAAAATCGACCCGCTCTAGCTTTGGTCTTTCCATTTTCCATCTTCAGCTTTTCGTTTTCCATTGCTACCTGCGTCGTCCTTTACTTGCATTCTTTCTGGAAACGCTAAAGTTTAGGTTATTCTTTTTCGCAAACTCTTGTAAAGCTCTAAGAAAAATTTTGCGATCGTTTGAAGTTATTACCGCGGTTTGATCTGCCGTTTCGATTGCGTATGGATAACCCAAACCAATCACGCATTCGGCTCGCACCGCATCCGAAACCTCCGCAAGAAAACCATCTTCGTAAACCCAACTCGGAATATCCAAACGCGCAGGCAGAGAATCTCCCGTAGTTTGCAGGAAAACGAATCCGACCAAAGGGCTCTCGGTTTCCGGATCAACAAATGCCTCCAAACCTTTTCTTTTTGAATAACAAAAAGGCGTGCGATCACCCCATCGTTTCATGGTTTTCTGTTGATCCGCGGTTTTTTGACTTAGCAGAGTAGTATCAAAAAGCGATAAATTTTCCGATCTCGCTTTTCCGCTAAAGGCATCGATCAGGTTGATCAAGTCCCTTGAAAAACTTCGATCAACATAGCCAATAACGGGAACCTTAGTTTCTCTCGAATGCCTTACCAGGTTAACCAATTCCTCGACGAATTTCCGCTGGAGTTTTGATTGCATAGCCGCAAAAGGAAGTAGCATCGGTCGATCAAGAAACGCGAGCGGCATTCTCTCTCCACGCTTCTGCCAGCCTTTCTTTTTAGACAAAAACTCACCCGTTTTTTGTATTTCGCCGAAAAACATTTCGTCGCTAATCCGCGATTCCGGCTTCAAAGGTTCTTCTTGATTTTCGAGTAAATCCTTTGGCGAAAGGATTTTCAGGGAAGTGTCTTTTTCATACTTTTTGTCGCCCGTATGAGGGTTTTCAAACCAACCGATCTGAACGGCGCCGATAGGTAGAGATGTCTCCTTTTCTGAGTAATACTGGCTTCCATCGACCGCAAATGTGGTGCGATTTTCAAGTATTTGACTTGCCCAATTTCTTGCCTCTTCGTGGTTGTCCCAGCTCTCTTCAAACGCGAATGCGAAGCTCTTTAGATCGTCGATTTCCTGCGAAGGAACGGCTCCGACATTTTCCGCAGCTTCAATTTTTTGAGCAATTTGGGAGCTCGATAACTGGCAAATTTCACCTAGCGTTCGTAGATATTCATTCAGGTCCTTTTTCTGCGAGTCGGAGAAATTTACAAAATCCCCTAGTTTCTCGGCGAGCTTTTCTCTTATGTGTTTTGGTTGAAGCATTTAATTGTTGTTTTGAGGTTTCAGCTCGCTGTAACCATCAACCTGAAAACGCCACTTCCGATCCTTTCCCCTGACGGCTACCACGACGAACTTGCCCATTGAATGATTTACAACCTTGCCGTCTTTATAATATTTGAGGTCGAAAATTCCTACGTCATAGCCCATTTTCTTTGTCACCTTGCGCTGCACGATCGTAAATCTGATCACGGGATTTCGACCTGTTTCTTTCATGTTTTTGAAGAAACGTGTGAAACTTTCGAGTATCAATTGTCTGCCTCGTCTGATTCCTGAGTTTGGTCGCGGAGAAATGTACGCCGCGTCTTTTGTATAAAGATTCGCGACCGTTTGAGGTGTAAGAGTTCGATACCCCTTACTGAAACTCTTGTAAATAGCGTCGATTTTTTTGTGAGACTTAACGCCTTTCTTTAGAGTCGGAAGCGGGTCTTGGGCATGCAAACTTGCCGTGAGGAGGAAAGTTGAAAACAGTGTTATTAAAATCAGATATCGCATTAATTCTCCTAATTTCGTTCGGTTCAAATCGTTTTCTACAGAATTTTCAAAACGTTTGTATTTCATAAGTTTTCATCAATTTCAGATTTCAAATTTGAGATATCAGATCAACATTCATTAATCTCAAATTTCAGATTTGAAATATCAGATCAGCATCCATTAATTTCAAATTTCAAATCTGAGATCTGAGATCTGAGACCTGAAATCTGAGATCTGAAATCTGAAATCTGAAATTAATGATCTCATTTATTGCATCTGAGCCCTTCTTTTTTCATATCGCTCAGCTTCTTCTCGCTTAAGCTTCGCTTCAAATTCTTTCCGAAATTGCTTCATTTCTTCATCAAATTCTTCTAAGCCTTTCTTCCGGTCGTATAATTCCCTGGTTTTCTCCGTCAAAAATTTCTCGCCTTTGATGTCAGTATTTTTCAGTGAATTTATCCAGCCGTACAATTGTTTATTAATTACCTCCGATTCTTTTCGAAGCCGCAAAATCTCGCCTTTGAATTTTTTGAAGCTCGGTAAACTCCCCAAAATATACGTTATCGAACGACACTCTCCAGAGGAACCGCGTGAAATGTATAGAAACTGAATGAGTTCGGTCGTTGTGCCTCTTTCAAAACCTTCGGCGATGTTATTTGAAATAGAAACTGCGGCGCGTTCGAGTTGGTTTTTTAAGTCACCTAGACCCTGAAAATCTGATTTCGCGGATTTTGTGAATTCAAAAGTTTTAACTGCAAATTCGATTGAAGCCTTCCAAACGGGCAAATCTTCAAAACGTTTATATTTCATAAGTTTTTATTAATTTCAGATATCAGATCAAAAATTTGAGGTCACTCGAAATCAAGCAATCCGAGGAACTAAATTCGAACTCTGAAATTCACTTCGTTCCAATCAAATAAGTAACTGCCTCATCACCAACCACGCGTGCAGCATGTTTTGTTCCCCGCGGCATAAAATCCCTGTCACCTGCGTTTAATACGATCTTCCCAACTCCATCAACATCGAGCTCAATGCTGCCTGAGACCACCCAATGAGATTGATCATCGCCATGGGCATGGAGAGGGTAAACGGAACCTGCGTTGTCACTCCACCTAAAAACTGAAAACCCTTCTTTTTCCATTTGCGCCCGAAGCGTTTTTGCGTCCGGCTTCTCATCCTTTTCCCAGCGCTCTATTCTATACTCTTTCATATTTTCCAAACTATTCTACACGACCCAGCTCTTTGTCTAATAACGCACGTGTAGCTCTGTTTTCCTTTTGCGCCTTTTCAATTAAAATCTCCATATGCACATCACAAAAGTCGAGCTTGAGGATATTAAATCTCATACCGATTCCAAGTTCGGATTCGAGCGCGGTACGACGGCAATAATGGGCGAAAACGGTGCGGGAAAAACGACGCTCATCGAAGCAGTGGCGTGGACGCTTTTCGATCTGCTCGATTATAAAAAAGATGATTTTGTTAAACGTGGGGCTAAAAAAGGCGTCGCGAGAGTTACTTTCGAAAGCGGCATGGATGAGCGCCGTTATGTTGTCCATCGCGACACAAAAACAGCTTATTACGTTTACGATCCAAAACTAAAAATGCGGATCGCCGATAAAAAAGAAGAGGTGACCCGGTTTTTGTGGAAGCATCTCGGAGTAGAGACCGGCACAGATCTAGAATCGCTTTTTCGGCGTGCGATCGGCGTTCCGCAAGGAACGTTTACTGCGATCTTTCTTGAATCTCCAACCGAGAGAAAACGAGCGTTTGATAAGCTTTTAAAGGTTGAAGAATATCGCGAAAGCTCCGATAAACTGCGCGAAACCTCAAAATATATTGATTCAAAAATTATTAAAACGAGCGAGGGTATTGCGCGTGCTGAAGGCGAGCTAAAGCGGTACGAGGAATACGAAAGCGAACTAAAAGAAACTGCGAAAACCAGAAAAAAGATTGAGAAATCTGCGGCCAAAATGGAAAGGGTGGTTGCTGAAAAGCGGAAAATCATTGATGAGTTTGAAAAGATTGAGGCTAAAGTTTCAGAACTCACTGAAACAATAAAAACTCTCGAAAATAAGAAGTCGCGGGCACGCCTTGTTCTCAAGCAAAAGGAATCAGAAATGGCTGCCGCCGAACAAGCCTCCGAGGCAGTTAAAACCGTTGAAGAAGACTACAAAAAGCATATTAAGGCTCTCGGAATGCTAAAGGAATTCGAGCGCGAACGGCGGGAACGCGAAAAATTAAACAAAGCAAAAGCTGACATTGAGGCGGCCATTGTAAAAATCAAGTCGGACCTGAAGACAACCAAAGACGAACGGAAGCGTGTAGCCAGAGCCCACAGCGAAATTGAAGGTTTGAAACCCAAGGTAAAGGCGCAAGACGACGTAGAAAAACGCCGTGAGGAAGTTCGCAACCAAAAATCAGAAGCAGCAACCGCCAAATCGCGGCTTGAAAGTATTGGAAAAAAGCTCGAAAAACTCCGTGATCGCTACCGTGAAAACCAGACACAAAAGAAGGAAACGGAAAAGGCGGCTTCAGAAGCGAAACACTTGAAAACGAGACAAAAACAGGATGATTCTCTGCGGAGAAAAATTGCGGCACTAAATGCTGTGCTTGAAAGGGACCGGAAGTTTCAAAGCGAAATAAAAAATGGTCTTTGTCCGCTGCTCACGGAAAAATGTTTGAATTTGAAAGAAGGTCAAACGCTTGAAGATTTCGCGTCAACAAAATTTACCGAGATAAAGGCGGAAATCGAGAAACTCGAATCCGATCAAAAAGAACTCAAGGATCTCCTTGAAACATCCCGAGAAGCCGATAAACAGTTAGCCCAGCTCGAGACTCTCAAAAAGCGTGAAGAGGAAATCGCGAAGGATGGTGTTTCACTAAAAGAAGAAAAAGAAGCACTCGAAAAAAAAGCTGGAAGTTTAGAAAAGCTTGGTAGGGACCTCGAAGACATCGAAAGACAATTGAAGGCCTTGAATAATCCGCGGGCGCGAATTCAAATCCTTGAAAAAGAAACCGCCAAGGAAATTTCCTTGCGCGAGCAGCTCACAAATATCGAGAGTAATTTGGAGAGGCTTGAAAGCGATCGCCGTCTGAAAGTTGAACAACTCGAAATGTACAAGGATCTTGATTCGAATTGGAAAGAATATTCCGCTATACGGGATAAAACCGCACATAGTCATCGAGAGTTTATTAAAAACGAAGCCTCCGCAAAATCGCTTCCCGAAAAATCAAAGGAAGTAGAAGCCGAAAAAACGAAACTCGAAGAAACGCAAAAGTCTTTAACGAAGGCCGAAAGAGACCTCAAAAGAGAAAGTGAGGGGTTTGAAATCGAAAAATACTCTGAGGAAAAGAAAGCTTTTCGAGCTCTGGAAAAGGAGCTTTTCGAGATTCAGTTGGATCAGAAACACTCGAAAAAGCGTGAAACCGAGCTTGAAGCGGAGATAAAAAGCTTGAAAAAAACCGCAGAGGCGCTCAAAATCGAAGTTGCTGAAAAAGAACGCCTTGAGAGGATTCGCGGGGTAACGTCGTTTATCCGGTCAACGCTAAAGGAGGCGGCACCGAGAGTTGCGAGAAACTACGTCTATCACGTATCGATTGAAGCTAATCAGATGTTTAGGGAAATCACAGGTAACGCCGAGCGCACACTAAAATGGGCTGATGATTATGGAATCCTGCTCGAAGAAAATGGCTTTGAGCGCCCCTTTCAAAACCTTTCGGGCGGTGAGCAAATGGCGGCGGCGATGTCCGTTCGACTCGCCCTTTTGCGTCAATTGTCAGATTTAAGAATCGCCTTTTTTGATGAGCCGACAATGAATATGGACGCTGCCCATCGCCAGCGTTTGGCCGAACAAATAAGTGAGATTTCCGAGAATCAAACCTTTGACCAGCTATTCGTAATCTCACACGACGACACTTTTGAAAGCTATGCAGATAACGTAGTCACGGTTTCCCCAGAACAAGCCGAAACTGCTGCGAGTCTTTTTTAGATAACCAAACTATGAATATCGATTTGGAGAAATGTCTCGAATTTATTCTCGAGCTCGAAAAACTCAAGGCCATCAAGCGAAAAGTAAAGCCGGTAGGGTTAGACCGTTATGAAAACTCCGGCGAACACAGCTGGCAGGTTGCGCTTTCGGCGCTGGCACTGAGCGACTTTTCGAATACGCCCATTGATAAAGAGCGCGTAATTAAAATGCTTTTGGTTCACGACGTCGGCGAGATTGATGCAGGCGATGTGATCTTCTTTGACGATAACGGAAAAGCAGCCGCGAAAGAAGATGAACTTAAATCTGTAAAGCGAATTTTTGGACTACTGCCCGAGGAAACGGGACGGGAATTTTTTGAGCTTTGGGACGAATTTGAAAATGGTGAAACAGAAGAAGCGAAATTTGCGCGCGCGATCGACAGAGTCTTGCCAATATTTCAAAACATCAATAATGAAATGCAGAGTTGGAAAGAAAACGGGATAACCAAGGAACAAATTTTAGAGAAAACTGCATACATCGGCGACGGCAGCTCGATAATTTGGGAAACGCTCTCTCGAAGGATCGAAAAAGCATTTGTCGGCACTCAGTAGTTCCGAACCCCACTGACGCAATTATGCTTAGGATATGAAAAAAGGAATGCAAAAACTCGTCGGCGTATTCTTGATGTTGCTGCTCACCGCTATAGGTCTTTGCGCCCAGGATGATAAAAGTGCTCCAAAAGAATGCAATGCTTATAAAGGGCTAGTCCGGAACGTTCTAAGCACCTCGACGTTACTTCGCAACAGCGGAGAGTTTCGAACATCTCCTGTCGGCGTAAATCTACTTCGTAATACGGCTGAACTTATCAAAAACTGCCCTGATCTTGATGCAGAGCAATTTGATGTCGGATTAGTTTTAACGAAATTTCTGATCGATCGGAATGATCTTACGGCCGCAGGCGAAGAATTGAAACGATTTCCGCCGGATATTGCAAAAAGCAGCAAAACGAATTTGGGCGAGCTCAGATTGCTCGAAGCTTTTTACCAAGCAGCTAAAGGCGATAGTGAGCTTGCGATACGTCTTGCGGAAGAATCTTTTGAGATCGCGCTCGATGTACGAAATCCGGAAAGCGCTGCCGAAGCGCTTTGGCTTTTAGGGTCGCTTAGTGAGCAAAAAGGCGAAAACGAAAAGGCAATCAGCTATTACAAGAGGGCGATGAATGTAGCGGAGCTAAAAGACATCAAAGGAGATTTTATCCTCGAATCGATATTACATATTGGCAATGTTTCGTACCAAAACAAAGACTATCCGAATGCCCTTAAATACTATAAACTCGGGCGCGAAAAATCCCTAGAATATAAGATAAGCCGATTGTTGCCTTTCGCATATTACCACTTGGGTAAATATTACTTCGACGTTGAAAAAGATAGTAAAAAAGCTCTTGAAAATCTCCAAAACGGGGTAAATGCTGTTTGTGGCTCGCACCTTGAAAATTATTTCATTACGCCTTTGATCCTGCAAAAAATTGGGCTAGTTCACTATCAAACCGATAATAAATCACAAGCTCGTATCTACTTCTCGAAAGCAATCGAGATTGCCGAACGCAACGATTTAAAACGAATGATTGCGCCTTCTTACAAATACTTTAAAAAACTAAAAGAAAACTAGCGCCTTCAGTTATAATCCCAAGAAGCAACGTTTATGAAAAAAGTAACGATAGTTTGCGATGGATCATCTCTCGGCAATGGAAAGCAGAAGCCAAAAGCCGCCGCCTGTGCATTATTGGGCTACGAAGGATATTGGCGCGGTTTTGCAAAATACTTAGGTGCCGCGACAAACCAGCAATCCGAGATCGCAGCTGCGGAAATCGGTTTGAGCCAACTTTCAGAGCCTTGTAAGGTTCGCGTGATAAGCGATTCCCGCTATGTCGTCGAAACAATGCTTGGAAACTTTCGCAAGAAAACAAACCACGATTGGTGGAGACGTTTGGAGAAAGCTGCGCAAAAACACGATATCTCCTGGGAGTGGGTGAAAGGACACGCCGGTCATAAAGCGCAAGAGATCGCAGATGATATTGCAAGGAAAACGGCGCAGCTCGAAAAGGTAGATGACGATTTTATTGACGATGCCATTTTAGATTTAGGTGTAGAAGAATTTTAGTTTTGGAAAATGGTAAGTTTACAACTCAAAATCTCGTGCGGTGGACTACCCTCCCGGTTGTATTGGTTTGTCTCACGCTGTCTTTTTCTAGCTCAGCCTTCGCTCAGAAAAAGCAACACTCTGGTTGGATTTGGCAGAATCCGCTACCACAGGGAAACCCCTTAAACTCAGTTCATTTCGCGAAAGATTCTAAAACCGGATACGCGGTCGGTGCAGACAGCACCTTGCTTCGAACCGAAAACGAAGGGTTTTTGTGGCAAAAACAACGAGCACCGGTTAGCACAAATTTAGCCGACGTTTTTGTCAAAGACGACAAAAATATCTTTGTTGTTGGCTCGCGAAGCATAATATTTGCTACATCAAACGGCGGAAAGGAATGGAAACAAATCCGAACAAAGGTCCGCGAGCATTTGCATTCAATATCGTTTACCGGCGAGGAGAACGAAACTGGTTGGATCGCTGGGACAAATGGCACGCTTCTTAGATCGATTGACGGAGGACGTAAGTGGGAAAGAGTCAGATTTCCATCTTCGGATGACCTTTTAACCGTTTCCGCTTTTGATGAAAAAACCGCTGTCGTTGGAGGCAAGAACGGCGTCCTGGCGATTACAGGAGATAGCGGAAAATCTTGGGAATCTGCAAAACCTTGTGCCGGTCTCCTCATCTCAGGTACCGCTTTTCTGTCGGCGGACAAAATTATTGCAGTTGGCTTTGGAGGCTGCGTCGCAAAGAGCTCAGATAGCGGTAAAACCTGGAAGAGGATAAACATATTTCGAAAGATCGACATCCTCTCCATCCAGTTTGCGAATGAAGAAAAAGGATTTATGACCGATAGCGAGGGAAAGGTTTGGCTTACTGAAGACGCGGGCAATACGTGGCTTCCATTTAACGTTAGGACAAACCCAAAACTCGTTTCGATGTTTTTCAAAGATAACTTTACGGGTTGGGCGGTCGGAGACGAGGGTTTAATCTTGCGGACGGATGACGGCGGTTACAGCTGGCAGCGATTGAGTTTCGGAGGTCGCGATAATGTAAACGACATGTTTTTTATGAACGGCAAAATCGGCTGGGCGGTCGGTACACGCGGTCGGGTTTGGCTTACAAACGAGGGTGGACAACCCTGGATTCCGGTTTACTCAGGTTTAAAAGGTTCGCTCAACGCGATTTCATTTTTCGACGTAGAATTTGGTTTTATCGTTGGAGATAAGGGCGCAATTCTGCGCACGAATAACCGCGGTGAGAGTTGGGGCAAAGGAATTTCCGGAACAAAGGAAGATCTCTTCGGAGTTGAATTTGTCAGTGAAAATGAGGGCTACGCAGTCGGGTCTAACGGTACGATTCTAAAATCAACTTCCCGCGGCGCCTATTGGAAACCGCTTGCTTCCGGAACAAAAGCTTGGCTTGAAGACTTAAAGTTTGTAGATGAAGAGCGCGGTGTAGTTGTAGGCGATGGAGGAACGATTCTCATCACCAGCGATGCGGGAAAATCATGGGAAAAAATCCGTACAAACCTTGAAGAAAATCTGTATGCCGTAAGTTTTTACGATAGTAGATATGGTATGGCCGTCGGCGCACGCGGCAGCATTTTACTCACAAAAAATGGCGGGAGAACGTGGACGGATGCGGAATCGCCGGTAACAGTAAATCTATATGATATAAAGCTTTACAGCCGCTCAGAAGCAATTGCTGTAGGCGCACTTGGTTCTGTGATTCAAACAAAGGATGGCGGAAAAACCTGGCAGATTCAACCAAATATCACGAGTAATTCGTTGCAGGCAGTCGAATATCAAGGCGGTACAAATTTGTGGGTTGCAGGGAGGGGAGGTTCGATTTTGAAACGGTTCTCGACACTAGCACCTCTTGAGATCTCGTCGCCGATAGTTCCACCGGTTTTGCGGCGTGGAGGATCGAAGAAGAAGCTCCGACCGCTAACACCTCGTTTTGTGATTGCCGACGATGGGGATATCCCCGTCGCCAGAAAACCAAAAGAGAATAATTAATAAGCTAATCAATTTTTACGGTTATTGAAATCCATTCGCCGTCGGTTTCAATCGTAAAGGGCCGGTCTGTCTGCGCATTCAGCGCGGTTAATACTTCTTCTTGCTGCTCACGCAGGATTCCGGACAAAACCAGTATCTTTCGGGATTTCGTGACCAAAGGTGGCATGAGCGGGACAATTACGTCCGCCGTGACGTTTGCGCAGACAAAATCAAAAGCTTCAGATTCTTCCGAGATCGATCCTGAATAAAAACGAATTTGAGAAGTGTGATTTAGAGCGGCATTTTCTTTTGCTATCGCGACGGAGTCGGAATCCGTGTCACACCCAACGATTTTTGTTTTACTCTCCCTGGCCGAGATTTTAGCAGCGGCGATCGAAAGAATGCCCGTTCCGGTTCCGACGTCGAAAAAACTCATACCCGGTAAATAAAGGCTTTCAATCGTGCGCAGGCAGAGTTTTGTGGTTTCGTGAGTTCCCGTTCCAAAAGCCATATTTGGCTCAATACGGATAACTTCTTTCTCTTTGTTCTCGACGTTTTCCCAGCTGGGAGCAATGACGAATTTTTTAGTTTCGGTGGGCTTCCAGTGTTTTTTCCACTCGGCGAGCCAATCGCGGTTTTGAATCCTTTTTTTATTGACGCTTTTTATTTCAGCGTCCGTGAAACCGTAAACCTGAAGGGATTCAGAAAATGATCGCCGCAAGTTTTCATTGTCGACGGTCGCATCAAAATAACCAATCACGCAAACATCAGATTTTTCGGTTTTGTTGAGGTGATTGATTTCAGTTCCGAGCGAATTGAGATTATTAAAAGCGTGTTCGATAGCTTCGCTCGCTTCTCTGCGAACCTTTACCTCTACCGCAAACCAAGTTTTGTTTTCGCTCATTTGGGTCTGGAGAATATCTCCATTTATTTTCTAACTCCAAGTTCGTCGAGTTGTCGCTCCTGATTTCGCCAATCTTTTACGACCTTTACAAAAAGCTGGAGATAAACCTTTGTGCCTAATAAATGCTCGATATCTTTGCGTGCCTTCGTCCCGATGTCCTTTACGCGTGCGCCCTGCTTGCCAATAATAATACTTTTCTGTGAAGGTTTTTCGACATAGATCGCGCAATATATTTTGGTCGTTTTTGGATCGCTCTCATCAAACTTCTCGGTGACAACTGCCGTTACATAAGGAATCTCATCACCTGTAGACTCAAGTATTTTTTCCCTTACCATCTCCGCAACCAATAAGCGCAACGGCTGATCCGTCATTTCATCATCTGCAAAGATTGCGTCGCCTTCCGGTAAATGCCGCGTAATTTCCGTAAGGAGGGTTTCGATAGCGTCCCCTTTTAATGCTGAGATGGGAATTATCTCATCGAATTCGTGTTCGCCGGAATAGAAATCAATGAGCGGTAGGAGCTTGTTTTTCTTCTTTAATTTATCGGTTTTATTTAAAACTAAGATCACCGGTTTCCTGCTGTTTTTCACCAAATCCAAAACAAACCGATCGCCGTTTCCCGTTGATACTGCCGCATCGCGCATCAATACGACCAAATCAACAGAAAGGATCGCATCGTGAACCGCCGCCATCATTCTTCGATTTAAAAGATAGCCGGGTTTATGAACACCCGGAGTATCAACAAACACAATCTGCCCGTCATCCGAAGTAATGATCCCCTGAATTTTATGGCGTGTTGTTTGCGGTTTATTGGAAACGGCGGCAATTTTTTCGCCGACGAGATGATTTAATAGGGTCGATTTTCCTGCGTTAGGGCGACCAATAAGGGCGACGTAACCGCTACGAAAGGATTTATCTTTATTCATCTAACAACATGGAAAACGTCCCTCTGGCGGTTATCTGACTTTTACTAATATTTCCTTTTTTCCGCAGGGTGCGTTAAAAGAAACCTTAAATTCACCGGTCTTACTGGTCACGGATTTCACAACAAAAAATGCTTTGCCCGAAAGCGCCCCAATCTCGGGTTCGAAAACGACCTCAACGTCATCCGGGCTTTCGGAAACCGCTTTTATTTCTTTCAATTCAACTTCGTTGTCCGGTAAGTGTACCATCACGCCGATGCTTCCTCCGCCGTTAATAATAGAAACTTCTTCCTGACTAGCTTCTATTTTGCAGGCGAGTGCTTTTGAATCTTCTTTATTCGCAGAAGTCTTTTGATCATCGGTTTTAACTATCCGATCCCGTTCTTTCAAACCAACTCCCGGATCCGAAACGGGTTTTTCATCGACCTTTTCCTTAGGCGGGTCAGCATCGCTTTTGGCATCTACAGATTCGTCAGATATCGACTTCTTATCCGTGTCTTGAAGAGGTTTATCCGATTTAGCAGTCTTTTCGTCAGCGGTGTTCTTCTTAGCCGCCTCCGATTTCTCCTCGGTTTTTGAAATACCAATAACCACTGGCTTAAACGACAAATTCTCTGTCTCAACTTCCTTGTTCCCAGATTTTTCTTCTGTCTTAGCGTTTGACGATTTTTCTTTATCGATTTTCAAATCTTCTGGTTTTTTTGAAGGTATCTCGATCGGAGGAACGGGGTCAGGAATACTTTTAGAAACCTCATCGCTTGAAACGGAGCCTGCGTCATTTTCGTCAGAGACTTTACCGCTATCGATTTTTTCCTCATCCGGTTTCTGGGTTTCGTCTTTTGGTTTTTTTGTAAAAATGCTCGCCGAACTCTTTTCCACCGAATTTCCGGTGAGCTTTTCTTCGAGGCCATCCAGACTCCCATTAACCTTTGCATACAGATTTTCGATTACGAGTTTTCGCGCAGAATTTCTTTCACCTGGCACATAACCCTTAATGTAGGCTTCCAATGCTTCCTTCTGTTTCCCCTGACTTTCTAAAACAGTGCCAAGCTTCCACATTGTCGAGCGCGACCAAGCGCTATCTTTTGGCAAAACAGTGCTTGCAAGTTTCAAGCGTGCAATGGCTTCATCGTTTTTCTCTTGTTGGAACAACGCCCAGCCCGAGATCTCCTCGATTCTGCCACGGATGATTCTTGAAAGCGTCTGCCGGGGAATCTCCGGCACGATAATCGTCTCGCCACGCGAAGAAGCAATTCTCTTACTCTCATAAAGTTCTTCGGCTAAAACTGCCGCGGACGGGGTGGCAACTTTTAGAGCGGTATCAACTCCATTTACGGAGTCTTTTGCCAATTCCAACACTTTTCCTAAGGATCTTCTTTTTTCGAGCAGCCGGGTCGCGACAAAAAGCTGGCGGTGAAACTTCATCGTGTCTTCGCCGCTTACAAAATCATCTGCCGCTGTTTCAATCTCCTCTTCCGTTGAATCGTTTGTCTCCAACAATCCACGAAAAAGCATCAGCTTTTTTAACCCTTCAAAATTCGCAGGGCTATCTGCAGCCAAAAACTGAAAAATTCCTGCCCGACGCTCTTCGGAAAGCAAGGCGTGAAAAGAATCAGCTTCTTTTTTCACTCGCCCGCCAAGTTTCGTGCTGATCAAATTGTCTTTAATTGTAAAACTTTTACCGAGTCCCTCGGCCGCCTCGCGATAAAAACCGGCTGCCATTCGTGCAGAAGCCAATTCATATTCAAGCGTAGGAAAATTCCCGTATTGTTGCGCAGTAAGGAGTGTACGCTCGGCAGCGACCGGATCGCCTTCAGCCATAAAACCTCGGGCCATTGCGATGTAAGACCACGTATAGCGCGGCTCAATATCCAACGCCATCTTTGAAAACTCCAGCGCCCTAGCTCCTTCGTTTTGGGCGGCGTACCAATACGCAATACCAACCAAGAGCGCCAGATTTTTCGGATTCTCTTCGATAAACGGGGCAAGCATCGTTTCCGCTTCCAGACGCTTGCCGGAATCAAACAGCGCAAGGATCAAACCCGTTTTTGCCATTGAGTTTGTTGGCTCTGTCGTAAATATATCGCGGTACAAAAGTTCCGCTTCTTCGGGTTTTCCGCGCGCGCGCTTCATCTCGCCAAGGCTCAATTTCGAGCGAATCGAGGTCGGATCAACTTCGACCGCTTTTGAAAACGACTCTTCAGCTTTTTCAAGATCGAAATTGAGACGATGTGCAAAGCCGATCGTATAGAATGCAGCGGAGGATTCCTCAAGTTCGAGTGATTTTTCCGCTAGCCTTTTAGCGTCATCCGCGCTTTCAACGCTTAAATAGAACGTAGCCAACCCAAGAAGATGTTTCGGGTTTTCCGCCACGCGCTCCTCAATCATCTTTGCAACTTCTAACGCAGCTTTCCGCTGTCCGCGAAAAAACAAATTTGCCGGAAGCTTTACCAAGACACCGGAAAATAATTTATTGGAAAAGGGAGTTGGGGCTTCCTCCACGGCGAGTTTAAAAAATTTTACGCCTTCTTCGACATCGCCATATCGAAGTTTTTCATCAGCGATTTCCGCCCTCGAACTCGCAATAGCTTCAGCTGCCCTTAATTTATAGTCAGATTTCGGATAATCCTCAATAAATTTTTTGAGCGCTCTTATTCGTTCTTCCGCAAGAGAATTCGAGACTGCGCTCTCGAATTCCTCTTTTTCCCCTTTTGGCTGTTTTGGTTTAACCAGATTTAGCGGTTCCTCAGCGGTCTTTTTTGCTACAGTTCCATCCGGATCCTGCGCAAAAGAGAGGATTGCGAGGCATAAAATCAACAACATCACTGCGAAATATTTCATAAGATTTAAATTCCGTTAACCATCTTATTTCCAAAGATAATAACACGAAATTGCAATAATCTGCCCGCGGTTTTATCCTCGAAACTATGAACGAACTCTATGAAGTTTGGACGCAGGATCTCGAACAAGCGATCGCCCACGCAAAAAAAATTGGCCGCTACGAAATTGCCGATTACCTGACGCTCAAGGCGTCAAACGATGCGATTCGTCGCGAAAGTATTAAGTGGCTTTTTGATACCGTACTCGATGTTGTCTTCACGTTTAATCGCCACGGAGCAAAAATCAAAATCGATCAGAAAGAAAAGCACCGCTTTCGATTCGGAAATTCTCGAGTTTCCGGTTCAAATCTCGTGCTTAGACAAGGTGTAAGATGTTTAAACCTCGAAGCGGGTTGGACACAGACTCCGAAAGACGGCGTAATTACCGGCGGTGCACTGGCATGCGCAAATCTCGAGCATTTCGGTTTCAGGAAGGAGAATGAAGAACTCCTGCTTCTGAGATATGATGGAAAGCCAAAGTGGTTTTCTGTCGCAGAAGAAAACCACCGTATCTCTTTTACAATCAAAAGCTTACGAAGACATTTTGAAGTCTTTTTGGGGTAAACGAGACCTGCCTGCCTATGCCTTGCTGATTACCTTTCTTTTTTTAATTAATCTAATGTAGAATGTCTGATTACGGAATTAATATTTAGGAGATTTTTTTACAGTGAAGTCAGAACTCGGAACTCTTGTTGAGTTGCAAAAAACCGACACCCGGATACGGCAACTCAATGAAAACATCGAAACGGCAGAAGAAAGGCGTGCAAAACTCGAAGAGGAATTCGAAAAGCACGCCTCTTCTATTCGCGAAATACAAAAACAGCGTGACGACGCGCAGGCAAAAAAAGCAGAACTTGAAGCCCACATCGCTGAAGCAAAGACGGGTCTTAAGCGCGCGGATCGCAATCTAAGAGCTGCACGGGATCAGCAAATGTATGAAGCTGCAATGCGCGAAACCGATGCGCTTAACAAACAGATATCGCAATACGAAACCGAAATCCTCGAAAACATGGAATTGTCAGAAGAAGCGGAAAAGGTCCTGGAAGAACGCGCCGACGAAGTAAATAATCTGGAAAGTGATTGGGAAGGCCGGCAGAAAGAATTTGACACCGAGCTTGAGGAAAACAAAAAAGAGTTGGCGAATCGTACCGCAAACCGCGAGTCAGTGTTTTCAGAGGTCTCTCCAAAACTCGCCGCGGTTTACAACCGTCTTGTAACCAGAAGCCGTGACGGGATTGCCGTTGCGGCAGTAGTCGATAACGCGTGCAGCGCTTGCTTTATGTCGCTCAGGAAACAAATGATTGTGGATCTAAAGACGACGAATGAAATTATCACCTGCGAAAGCTGTACGAGAATTTTGTACGTTGCGGATGAGGAGCAGGTAGAGGCGACGGCGAGTTAGTTCAAAACATCTGGCAACTGTCAAAATAACGTCTGTTTAAGATAAGTGCTTTTTTGGTTCTGATAATATCCATTATGTTTGTTATCGGTGCATATTGCTATTTTCCGAATTAGAGGAAAGATAAGCATCAATCCACTGTTTCCACTGAGACATTTCGTTGGCATGCGCTTCAGCCGTGAATGCTTTGACAATCTCGTTGCCTCTTTCCGTGGTTCCAGTTTGTTCTAGGGTGATGGTGGTCTTAGTTTTCTCTTCGCTGAGAGCTTCTGATTTTATCGAAAATAGTGCGAACGTCTTTCCGGGAATAATCCTATACAATTCCAAGACATGTTCTTTCAAATCATATTTTTTCACGATAAAGACGAAATCGCCTTTTCCATCCTTAGGTTGTCCGTCTAGTCTTATTGTGAAAAAGAAATCTTCATACATTTCGCTGCTGTCCATCGGGTTTATATAATCAAATCCGGGCACCCACTTCTTTTCGCCTTCTGCACTAAAAAGCGGGAAAACTTTGTCAACCGGTTGGTCAGTTATAATGCTTGCCGTTTGTTTCGCCCTGGCTCCTTTAAAATCTTTCATTTCTGTAGATACCGCATGATGGGGACTGTGCTGACAACCGACGGCTTGACATAGCACGGCAATAACGACGAATAATGGTAAAAATGCTTTCATCCTAACTTCTCCTTGTCTGTTTAATTGTTTAGTTTTTTAGGGTTTGGCAATAAAAAATGCGTCCCTGCGAACTCGGACTTCAGCTGCTCTTTCGAACACCATTTATTTAATAAGTCTTTCGATAAGAGGTCTTTTTTTCGCTAACAACTCCTCAAAACTATCTTGTTTAGTTGTATGTAATCGTTCAGCAATTAAACTGAGAAACGCGAGCGTAATCGTCATACGGAATTTTCCAGGTGCGCCTGCGTTGGTAGCAATTGTGTTGATTGCTTTTGTATATTTGACAGAGGCATCCAAAAACCCGTATTTATCGAGCATCTCAAAGGCAATTTGTATATGTTCCCGATGTCCAAATTCAGCAGGGTTACTTCGAAAGCCTCAAATTGCGTGAGCAGTTCAGAATAATTCATTATAACGCCGTCTCCTTTTCATTAAGTTTGTGACTATCAACAGCGGTAAGTTCTAAGTCATACACTTCTTTTAGTTGGTCGATTTTCTTTAATGTTTCTTTACTGAAAGGCGGTACCTTACCTTCAAAACAATGAAGAGCCATGCCTTCTAACAGGTCGCCGAGTGATATATCCAACTGCTCGGCAAGTCCCTTCAGAACCTTAAGTATTCGTTTTTCTATCCGGACGCCCGTTTGTACGCGCACGATGGTCTTTTTAGCTTTGCCCATACTGGTACTATGGTACATTGGTACCAGTTTGTCAAATGTTTGGACGGTACTTGATGTTTGTAAGATGGGTGTCCAAAAACTACTCTTTTTTTGACACCCCCTGCTACACTGTATAAAAGCCTATATTTTCGGCATTCTAAAACCTAAGAATTTAAGGGGTTTTTTGACACCCCACAATTTAACTAATTTTCTAGAATTTATGAAGGTTGGAATTTACACCCGTGTTTCTACTCAGGAGCAACAAACCTTACCGCTTCAACTCAAAGATTTGCGGCGATATGCAAAAAGCCGAAAGTGGAAAATCGCAGCTGAAGTAACAGACGTTGCCGGAGGAACTACAACGCGACCAAAACGAGAGGAGCTGCTAAAGCTCGCCAGACAAAGAAAAATTGATTGTATTTTGGTTTGGAGGCTCGATCGGTTTGGAAGAAGCACAGCCGATTTAGTGACAACACTTGATGAGCTTACAGCTCTTCGAGTTGGTTTGTATCTCTTCACGAGTCATTAGACTTTACAACGCCTTCAGGAAAGGCTCTTGCCGGAATGCTCGCTGTTTTCGCAGAGTTTGAAAGGAATATATTAAGTCAACGCGTAAAAGCCGGAATAGCTGAAGCTAGGAGTAAAGGTAAACCTCACGGCAGACCAGCGACCGCAAGGAAAAAATCAGCAGAAGTAAAAAAACTCAAAAAAGCCGGAAAGAACAATTCAGAAATCTCAAGAAAGTTAAAAATCAGCAGAGCCTCGGTAATAAAGATACTCCAAAAACCCTAAGTCGATTTATATTTCCCTAGTTTAACAATACGCGATAAGAGAGCGCAGAAAACGTTTTACCAATTTACCGAAGTTTTAGCGATTTTACACGTCTGAAACGAGCTTCGGGTAGTGCTTATAAGGGGCAAACTTACTTGACAAAACAAAAGCTTATTTGTGTTATATCTATTGACAGCTTATAGAATTTCTGTAATTCTGTATACAGATTTCCCTAGTTCGTTTCGACGGCTAGGTACGAGGGCGAAGTGAGAAATTGCTTCGTCCTCTGTGTTTTTATAAACTGCCTTACCTATGAAATTAAATGTCTATATTGACGGATTTAACCTCTATTACGGTTCGTTAAAAGGAACATCCTATAAATGGCTTGATTTGCTCGAAATGAGCAAACTGCTATTTCCTCGCGACACCATTAATGAAATCAAGTACTTTACTGCTCGTGTAAAACCCCGACCGCACGATCCCGGACAACCGACAAGACAAAATTTTTACCTCAGAGCAATCGAGACAATTTCGAATCTTAAAGTAATTAAAGGACGGTATTTAGTTAGTTACAAAAGAATGCCGATAGCTGGCACAGACCCCAGAGAATTTGCCCCGGGTTATCAAAACTGAGGAAAAGGGTTCTGATGTAAATTTAGCAGTACATCTTCTCAATGACGGTTATAAAAACGAGTATGAAGTCGCGGCATTGATTACTAACGATTCTGATTTAGCTGAAGCGGTGCGAGTAGTTCGTCAAGAGCTTAGTTTACCCGTCGGTGTTGTTAATCCAGTAAGGGCGAGTGAGCCGAGTATTGCTCTTCGAAATAACGCTACTTTTGTAAAGCAAATAAGTCAGAGAGTTTTAGAGAATAGTCAATTTGCTGATTCTTTGGAAGATGATCAAGGAACTTTCCATAAACCATCGACTTGGTAACTTTTGCCCACCCATTCCTCGAAATCTAGCAGGTCTCAAAAGTGTAGCAACCACCTTCCGGCGTCAAGTGACAAGCACTTACCCTTCGGTGACACCACAAGGCATCCGGTCGCTTTGCTCCCGTGAAGCTAGCTTCTCGAAACGAAGGCTAGCTGAAATTATTAATCCGAAAGGAGCAAATATGTTTTCCAAAAAGAAAACAAATTATTTGGCTGAGCTAGAAGCTTGGACAAATGCAAACGTCATCGTGCCGATGACAAAAGCTGTCCAAAGTGAAGACGAAGACGTCTATCACGAAACAGCCAAAGCCGTTGAAAAATCAATCGCCGGAAAAGCCCGCGAGAGTTTTCTAAACGGTCTAAAAGGAAACAAAAAATAATTTCCTTAAGCTACATAAAACCCTTATAAATAAAGGGTTTTATGAACCTTCCCACCCTATAAAAAAGAATGAGATTTTGCTATAATTTAGGTATAGATCTTAACTATAAACCCAATGGAAAAACTCACTTATGAACCGATAAGTTATGACCTCGATGCGCTGGCGACTGTTCGAGATTTTCAAAACTTACTGGAAAAACTGTATCCGCTTTATGACGATCTTTCATCCGAACAAAAAAGCGAGAATAACAAAGATTGACATAGTCTGTTATTCTAGCTAATCTGATTGTAGGAAAGGAGTATCAAGTATTATGAACGTATCTTTAACCCCCGAACTTGAATTATTGGTGCAGAATAAGGTCAAGTCCGGCAATTACAATTCAGCCTCGGAAGTCATTAGAGAAGCCTTACGACTTCTCAAGGAAGAAGATGAATTAAAGCAGATCCGGCGTGAAGAATTACGGCGCGAAGTTATGAAGGGCGTCGAAGAAATCAAAGCCGGAAAAGGATTGGCTTACGACTCTACAGAATCAATCGCCGACGCTGTGATCAAGCGGGGCAAGAAAGAATTGGCAAAATAACGATGGCAAATTTTATTCTTGCGCCATCGGCATTAGACGATCTTAATGACATTTGGCTTTATATTGCCGAAGACAATCAAGAAGCTGCAGACAAATTTATCCGTAGCTTAACCTCAAAATTTAGCCTTCTAGCTGAAAGTAACAGAATCGGAACAAAGCAGGACGATTTTATGGTTGGAATGTATATGTTTCCTTTCAAAAGTTACAATATCTACTATTTTACCAACGACAATGGAGTGGAAATCTACAGGGTTTTACATGGCAGGCGTGACGTCGAGAATATATTTGAGGGCTTTCTAGAAAATTAGGATAGTAATTTTGCGCATAAAAAAAGCGACTGTAGAACTTACAGCGCTTTTTTTGCGGTTAAGGGATGCCGGTTTCATAGGAGATTTTAACTAATCACCTTTTGACGAATTTATAATCTATAAAACAACACACGAGCAAAAGAGACGTGGATCCCGTTAAACTCCTGATTTGGACTTCCTCGTTCTATTTGTTTTTGTTTGATTTAATTTTTTGCTCTTTTCACAGTTTCTTACCTGCGTCAAGAGATATGCTGTAGACCGATCAACTACCTGTTTACCCTCTGGCGTACTTAAAATGTCTCTGACCGCTGAGGCATATTGAGTTGCTTTTCTGCATTCTTTCTTCCCGAGGTGATACAGGCCGAGTCTTGAATGCGCGGTAATTGACTTAGAACCTTTGGCGAGTGCGTCCTGAAAGTAATGGATTGCATTTTCTTGGTCTCCAAGACGCCAGTACTTTTCCCCGAGTAATTCAAGTACTTCAGGTCGCTCGGGTTTTCCTCGAAACAACCGTCTTAGAACGGAAACGGATTTAGATTTTAGATAGTACTGGTATTCTTGCTCAGAACCGGTTTTAATCAACACGCGTGATTCATAATTATCAAGCGCTTTTTGCAAAACGTTCTCACTAATTTCCAATGAGAAACGCTTGGTTTTAAATTTACGCGGATCCAGGCCAGCTTGAGTTCTTTGATCATAAAGTAGGTGAACGGAAGCCGCTATCTTACGAGGCAAAGGCTTAACTTTTTGGGAAAGATCGAAACGGAACCCTTTCTTTTTGATTATTGAAGTTCCTTTTAAAAGGCGTTCATTATCTCGTGTACCAATTCCTCCCCAGGAACCCTGCCTAAAACCATTTGCATCCTCGAGCACCTCAAAATCCGATAAAAAGCTAACAGCCCCTGAGAACGAAAGATTCCGGATCCGAAACCACAAAACCAAAGTGCTAGGTGATCTACGTACCTTTTGCTCAATAACTGGGGACAGAAAAGCACTCTTTGCTTTTTTGAGCCGTATACTCTTTCCTATATAAACTGCGTTGGTTAGAGTAATACCAACTCCATCCAGAACATATTCGGTCCCAAGCCGTAAAACTGTCGCGGAATTTTCGGATATGACCTTTCGAGCCGACCTAATTTCATCCTTTGGATTATTTTTGGAGGGAGGCGCATATTTCCAGGTTCCGTCACTTTGTAGAATCACGACTCGTCCATCCTTAGTGACAGCTTCTTTCGGATTCACTTTTGTTGGCGTCTGAGACGGAGCGCTCGCTACTAGAACGTAGATGAGTGAGCAAATAATAAGTAATTTGTTCATTAGTAAGTGTCGGGGATAGAGTTCTCTTAAGGGCAAAACTTAATATATCATATGTTGTTAGATTCCTACTTTCCCTTTTTATCAGAAATTTTTGATCTTATTTAGAAGGGTGCTTAAAATAAACGAATGACAAAAGTTATCCTCGACAATTTTAACGATAAGACGCGACATATCTCTGATGATCGCCGTACTGGTCGAATTGATGAAGTTGAGGGTCATTGGCGCCTTACTTGGTTGCTGAGGAAATTCCATCTCGATCTGGAAGAAAATTTTCCGGAGTCATTTGCAAATTCTTTTTCTCTCCTTAAAGCTGAGATAGACGAAGGAGAATTTACGGTCGAAGAAAAGTGCGCCAAGTACGAAGACTTTTACCCCGAGCGCTACCGGGAATTATCCTCATTTTCTGCAGTACGAATCTTTTCATGACACCACTGAGAGAGTGTCCATACACCCTTCAATCCTGAGCACTATTTCGACCACTCATCGGAAATCTCAACGTCAACCTTTATTGGAACATTCTTAACATATTCTCTCGCGGCATCTACCATTGCTTTTTCCAGTTTCGCTGCCGCTTCCTCCGCTTCACGCTCGCTCACCTCAACGACAATTTCATCGTGAACAATATTTACGAGTTTTGCGGTTGTTCCTTCAAACGAATCGTGTAGGAGCCTGAGCGCACGTTTTAAAATGTCGGCCGATGTTCCCTGAATCGGCACGTTTTTTCCATAGCGCATGGTTGAAGCTTTCTGTACCCGATCATCTTCTTCAAAACGAAACCGCACCATTCTGCCTGAGGCGGTTCGTGCATGACGCTCCTCGACAGCCCTTTGAGCAGCGCCGCGAAGCCACTCATCGAGTCCGCGGTAGGTTGTAAAATATTTGCGCATGATGTCTTCCGCTTCGGTTTGAGATGCACCGGTCATCAACGCAAAACGCTGCGCCCCGATTCCATACACCACACCGAAATTCAGACGCTTTGCAAAGCTACGTTGGTCAGAAGTTACCTCGTCCGGTTTTATCCCAAAGATTTGTGCCGCTGCCGAAGAATGAAAGTCTGCGCCCGATTCAAAAGCCGCGATAAAATTCTCGTCCGCCGAAAACTCCGCTAGGATTCTCAATTCTATTTGGGAGTAATCCGCGACGATGAGCTTATTTCCGGTTTCGGCTCTAAAACATCGACGATATTCTTTGTCGTGCGGAATCTGCTGGAGATTTGGTTTCGAACACGAAAATCTACCGCTCGGAACACCAATTTGTCTAAAATCTGCATGAATTCTACCCGTTTGAGGTTGGATAAAATCTAAGATGTTGTCGCCAAAGCTTGTGATTGATTTTGCGACAGATCGGTATTCGAGAAGTTTTTCAACGACTGGATAATCTGCCGCAAGCGGCTGAAGCTGCCATCCGCGAGTAGTTTCCGGAACGGGAACCCCTAGGTTAACAAGCGCATCCGTAACCTGAGCTTGCGAATTAAGATTTATCTCCGGTGCGCCAAAAAGCGAAGCCTGCGCGACACCGGCTGAAAGCATCTCCTGAAGCTCAAGCGCTACCCGATCTTGTTCTTCTTTTACCTTATCAAGCTGCTTGTTCCAACGCTTTGCATCCAAATAAAATCCATTTTGCTCCATTATGGCGATCGGAACGATACACTCAAACTCCAGCTTTGCAGCGTCCCAGAGATTATCTTCCTTGAGTCTTTCCAAAACTTTTTCCCTGAGCGGAACCATCGTTGCAGCGTCTTTTGCTGCATACTCTATTTGGGATTGCGACAGTTCATCCGCATTCCAGTCGCTAACCTGTTCCGATTTATCGAGTTCGGTGCCGAGGAAGAAACTTGTCACTTCAGCAAGTCCGTGCCTGCGCTCGCGTTCGCCAGCCGCGATCAATTGGCTCGCAATGTAAGTATCAAAAACCCCTCCTAGCTCAACCGCTAAATGATGCTTAACCCACTTAGCGTCAAATTTCGCATTATGCGCGATCTTCGCCGGACGTGTGGCGGAAAGCAGCTCGCGCAGAGGCCCCAACTCCGGCAACGTTCTTAGGTCACCCCTATCAGCAAAAGGTTTTAGATCAATAACTACCGTGTTTTTGCCATTGCTCAACTGCACGACGCGCAGGATCCCGTCAAATGGATCAAGCTCGGTAGTTTCGGTGTCAAACCCTAGAGACTCTTCATTCTTAAACTCTTCGCAAGCAGATTTGAGAGAATCGGCGTCTGTAATTACCTGAAAATAAATTTCCATATTCGTTTATGTTATGCCTAAAAAAGAAAATGGCAAACCTCAATGAAAAATCTTTATCGGATTCGGCGTTTACCAAACCGAAAAAAACCTCTATACTAAATTTAGCTTGTAAATTAAGTGTATTTTCACTTGCAAGCAAAAAAGATTAGAAAGATTTTTAGTTGTTTAGACTTTGAATATTAAGCGGGTTGAGCACGATCGATAAGATTGGTAGCTCCCTGCACGAAAAAAGCAAATTGCTTTTACAAACGAGATTCCTACGTGAATAAACTCAAAATCCTAACGGGTTTTCGAATATTCCAATACCCGAAAGTTTTAAGTAACAGTTTCGAAAGAAATCGAAGCGGATAGGGGTTTGTAAAAAATCAACACAAATTGCTTTCCATTTGGTTACTTTCTTAATTTCACAATAGAAAGTAAACATCCAGAATTTAAATTCATCACGTCTTAAAGGCAGCTATCCATCCTTTCTACATATAAGGAAAAATATGCCAAAAGAAATGATTATTAGCGTCAACGGGCGCGAAAAGAAGATTGCCATTTTAGAGAATGGTAGGGTCTCAGAATTTTATATCGAGCGAGGAGAGGAAAATTCAGGCGTTGTAGGAAATATCTACAAAGGACGCGTTCAGCGCGTTTTGCCGGGAATGCAGTCAGCATTTGTTGATATTGGTTTGGAACGAGATGCGTTTTTATATGTTTCGGATTTCTTTGACGAGGAAGAAGAGATCGAACGCATTGTGATGGAAAAAACCAAAGCGAAAAAATCCACTGATGAGGCAGACAAGGAAGCCTCCGATGAAATTATCAAGCGCAGATTAAAGCGCGACAAAAAAATTGACGACGAACAGGAAAAAGCCGAAATCGTTGCCAAAGACAAACGAAAGGATTCGAAAAAGAAACCTTCAGCCCGCTCGAAAAGCAAAAAGACTGAAGATAAGCCTGCGAAGAAAAAGCGCGGGAGACCAAGTAAAAAAGACATCGAAGCCAGAGAAAAAGCGGAAGCGAAAGAAAAAGAAAAGGAAAAGAAGAAAAAGAAAGAACTTGAAAAGAAAGAGAATGTTCTTGACGCGTCTGACCTGGATTTTGGGGAATCAAGTTTCGAACGAATCGTTGATGAAGATAGCGATACGGGCGAAATGCTCAAAGACGCGATGTTGCAGGAAGCGATCACCGACAAGGTTCGCTCCATAGAATTCGATATGGAAAGTGTCGAATCTGCGGAGGTCGGCTCCTTTATTGACTCCGTTTCAGATCAGACTGCTGGTTTTGAACGCATCGCCGATGAAGAGGATGCCGATCTGGAGATCAGTTTGGAAAAACCTGAAAAGAAACGTTCGAGCAAAACGCGAAAATCTACGTCTCCCTCAAAGGGCGTAAAAGCTGAAGGTGAAGAAGAAACTGCATCAAAGAAAAAACCTACGCGAAAAAGCTCGGGAGCAAAGTCAAAAACTACTCGCGGAAAAAAATCTGGTGAAAAGGCAGCCGCTAAAGATATTGACATTGATTTAGAGGATGCCGAAGCCAGCTTAACGGAAAAGCCAGATATTGCGGAAATGGCTGTCAGGCGCGGAAGCAGAGGCGGCAGACGTCGGACAACAAAACGAACCAAGAAACCGGCATCGCGCTCGAGAACTCACACGGACAAAAGCTATAAAACAACCGAAGCCGATGAACCGGTAACGGCCGAAAACGAAATCGCAGATGCGGAGTTTAAAAGGAAGAAAAAGCCCGCCAGGCGCACACGAAGGCGAAGCAACAAAAATCAGCCCAAGATAACCGATCTCTTAAGCGAAGGACAAGAGGTTTTGGTACAGATAGCCAAAGAGCCGATTGCGCGTAAGGGAGCACGAATCACCTCTCATATTGCCCTGCCGGGTAGATATCTAGTTTACATGCCGACGATCGAACATCTTGGCGTTTCGCGAAAAATTGCTTCCGGAAAAGAACGCGGCAGGCTTCGAAACATGCTGCAGAAGGTCGTCACGAAAGCTAAAGTTCCCTCGGGAGGTTTCATTGTCCGAACAGCCGGAACAGGCAAAACTGAAAAGGAATTAACCGATGATGCAAAATATCTCGTAAAAACCTGGAACGATAACAAAAAAGCTGCCGAGAAATCTAAAGCCCCGGAGCTCGTACACCAGGATCTTGATATCATCTTGCGGCTTTTGCGCGACCATCTATCAGATGATTTTACGGCGATCAGAGTGGATTCCGAGAATGAGTACCAACGCATCGTGGAATTTGTAGACCGTATCCAGCCATCCCTCGTAAAACGAGTTAAGTTTCACACCCTCGACGAACCGATTCTCGATACCTACGGCGTCAGCGATGAAATCGACAAAGCACTAAAGCATCGCGTTTGGTTA
Organism: Aridibacter sp.; assembly: GCA_965216195.1. GTDB lineage: Bacteria > Acidobacteriota > Blastocatellia > Pyrinomonadales > Pyrinomonadaceae > Aridibacter. The sequence continues at coordinate 3,153,211 of OZ244151.1, forward strand.
AAGTCTGGGGGCTATCTCGTACTCAATCAAACCGAGGCTTTGATTGCGATTGATGTAAACACGGGCAAATTCGTCGGGAAAGGAAACGCGCGGCTCGAAGACACGATTACCAAAACGAACATGGAAGCCGTCGAAGAAATTGCGCGACAAATTCGTTTGCGGGATTTGGGTGGAATTATAGTGCTCGATCTGATCGACATGGAGGATCGTCGCAACCGAAATAAGGTCCAGCAGGCGCTTCAGGAACACCTCGCGCGCGACAAATCACCGACAAAGGTGCTTTCATTCAACGACTTTGGTTTGATAATCATGACGCGGAAACGCGTAAAGCAATCGCTCGAGCGAACGCTTTGTTCACCTTGTGAAAATTGTGATGGAGCAGGATGGGTAAAATCGGCGCAAACTATCTGTTACGAAATACTTACTGAGGCCAGACGGCTTTCTAAAGAATTATCTGACGTCAGACAAACGACATTACGGGTTCATCCGGAAGTTGTAAAAGCACTACGTAGCGGAGAAAAATCAGTTTTTGATGAAATTGAGGATTATTTGGGAGTTGTAGACCTTACGAGTGACCCAACAACGCATCAGGAACAATTCGATTTTGCGTTTGTTTAGGCAAATTTTTAGAGAACTCTAATACTAGATAATTTTCGGGCGTTTTTTAGCGCCCGCTTTTTTTTGCCTTTTTTTTCACAAATTCGTATCATAGGTGCCACGGCTAAAACAATCTGGAGCATAAACGCAACGTATACAGCAAATTAGATGTTACGTTCGTTTTGGAGTTTTGGTATGAAGCAGCGCCTTACCGTCAATCGGTAAGGGTACGCTTTGTTCCGTTTGTGTTCGGCGTATCCCAACGTTTTCGAACCCTGAGATTAGCAAAAATTAAACTTGAAAATAGAACTATGAAAAATAATACGAAAAAGATCGCACAGTTTCTCTGCCTGACACTTGTTTTCTCGGCAATGCTGATTCCTAACAGTGTTTATGGACAAGAAAAGGGAAAGGCCAAGGAGGCTTCGACGCCGGCGAAAAAAGCACCTAAAAAACCGAAGGAAAAAACAATCGCCGATGTGGTTAAAGGTAGCAAAAAGATTGAAGGTTTATTTACCGTTTATCAAAACGAAAAAGATGGTTCGTTGCATATGTTGGTATCTAAAGACCAACTTGGTAAAGAATTTATTTATTTTAGCCAGATCGCAAATGGTGTTACTGACGTCAGACAATTCACAGGCGCATACCGAGGCTCAAAAGTATTTAAGGTAAAAAAATACTTTAATAAGATCGAATTTGTTACCCAGAACACTTCGTATTATTTCGACCCGGCAAATGCAATTTTCAGGGCTCGAAATGCCAATACCAGTGAAGGAAATATGGCGAGTATTAAAATTGCGGCCCAGGATAAGGCGAAAGGCTTGTACCTAATCAAGGCTGACAGTTTGTTTCTCGCTGAAACTTTCTCTCAGGTTAAGCCCCCGTCTGTGCCAGGGCGCCCGCCAACGGCGTTTAAGCTTGGCAGGCTTGATAAAGGTAAAACAAAAATAAACTCGATCCGAAATTATCCGAAAAACACGGATATGAAAGTAGAGTATGTTTATTCATCTCCTTCAGTTTTAAATGGTGGTTCTAGCGCGATCAGCGACGGTCGAAACGTAAGCATTAAGGTTTTTCATAGTCTTATTGAAATGCCGCAGAATAGCTACCAACCTCGATTTGATGATCCGCGAGTTGGATATTTTACGACTCAGGTAACTAATCAAACTTCAACTACTTCAGCACCATATCGTGATCTGATTCATCGTTGGAATTTGCAAAAGAAAGACCCTGTAGCAGCAATCTCGGAGCCGGTTGAGCCAATTGTCTGGTGGATGGAAAATACTACTCCCGTCGAATGGCGAGATACGATCAGGCAGGGCGTATTGGAATGGAACAAGGCTTTTGAAAAAGCTGGCTTTAGAAATGCTGTTGTAGTAAAAATGCAACCTGATAACGCTAAATGGGACGCCGGCGATATTCGTTACAACGTTCTACGTTGGACTTCTTCTCCAAACCCTCCATTTGGCGGATACGGACCAAGCTTTGTAAATCCGCGAACCGGACAAATTTTGGGAGCGGACATTATGCTTGAGTACGTGCATTTCACGAATCGTGTGATGTATGACAAGTTGTTTACTCTCGCGAAATTGGATGCGGAGTTTGACGGCTCGAAACTGAGAGACGCGCAGGTTTATTGCTCGCTAGGACATCTGATGCACGAAAACACGATGTTTGGTCAGGCAGTTTTGGCGGCTACGGGCGCCTCTCCTTTGGAGATGAAGCGGCTTAAGAAAGAGGGAATGCTAGCACTGATTATGCACGAGGTTGGACATACGCTTGGGCTAAATCACAATATGAAAGCCAGTCAGATGTTCTCTCCTGAGGAATTATCAAACCCAGAACTCATTAAAGGGAAAGCACTTACGGGTTCTGTGATGGACTACGCCGGTATCAATCTTACCAGGGATCGCAGCAAGCAGGGACAATTTTACGATACTTCGGTGGGTCCATATGACGTTTGGGCAATCCAATATGGCTACACTCCGTTTAGATCGGTGGCCGAGAAAAATCGCCTGTTAAATTTATCAACCAAACCAGAATTGACCTTTGGTAATGATGCGGACGATATGCGCTCGCCGGGTAAGGCAATTGACCCGAGAGTGATGATCGGTGATCTATCCAATGATCAAATCGGTTATTCTATCGATCGGATCGAGCTGGTAAATTCGATGATGGGTGGAATTAAAAGCAAGTTTGCTAAACGCGGAAGTACCTATCAGGAATTGCGTCGAGCATACTATATTTTGAGTGGTCAGAGGGCGCAGGCTGCGAATGTGATTTCTCGATTTATAGGCGGTGTTTATGTTGACCGCGCTATGGTAGGTCAGCAAGGTGGCACGAAACCTTACACGCCTGTTAGCCTGGCCGATCAGAAGCGTGCGATGGCTGCGCTGAACAAATACGTTTTTGCGCCAAGTGCTTTTGCGGCGCCTAAAGATCTTTATAACTATCTGGCGCTTCGCCGCAGGGGTTTTAATTTCTTTAGAGGAACGGAAGACCCGAAGATTCATGCCCAGGTACTTACTTATCAGCGAAACGTACTCAGGCACGTCTTGCATCCAAACACGCTGCAGAGAATTGTTGATTCAGGACTTTACGGCAATAGATATTCCCTGGCGATGTTTATGACTGATTTAAACAATTCGATCTTTAAGTCGGATATTACCGGCAACGTGAATTCGTTCAGGCAAAACCTGCAAACGGAATATACCAAGATGCTGATAACAATAGTTAAGCCGGGCCGTTCGAATCGGTTTTCAAACGCAGCCCGATCGATGGCTTTGTATAACCTGAAGAGAATTCGTCTGATGGCTGCGCCGGTAGGCAATACTTCTTCAAGAGCGCATAAACAGCACCTGAGGACGTTGATCGATAATTCAATTAAAGAAATTAAGTAATCTCTCGGGGATTATAATTTCAATTTTTTACGCAGCTTTTTTTTATTGCTGGGTTTTAAGAAGATTCTTTCGGGGATCTTCTTATTGTATTCGACTGACCGATAGTTTACTCGAAAGGTATGTTTGCCATCGCTATACCTATCGATGATAAATGGTGTGAGAATTCCTTGCTCATTTAGAAACTGTGCGTAACGTGTTTCTTCCTTGATTTCTTTTTTCTCAGCGTTGAATTGCATGTAAACCGTTTTCATCGGCATGCCAGTGTCCGAAAACTCATACTCGACTTCAAATCCATCATTAAAGGTGAGTTTCAAAACGTCGTTACGTTTCCCAAGACTCGCGCGGCGACGTCCTTCGTAGCTCAGGGACGCTTCCGATTTCCATTTTCCTCTAAGCAAGAAATCATAGTGACTGCGGAGGCTGCGCTTAAAACTCTCTATGCCTTTTGATCCCTGATCTCTAAAGCTATCCAGGTGCTCCTGGTAAATCCATCCTGTCGCCCCATTGTTTACCTGTACGGTTTTGTAGCCGCCTTCGTTAAAATCAGTGCGCTCCTTATTTGGAAAAACGATCACGTCAATAAACGACTGATAGGAAACGGTCACCCCATCCTTTAGGAGCGAAAATCGGCCTTTCCCGACCGAGCTCGTTACGCCTAAATATCTTTCGCCGCCGAGCTTCTTAACCGCTTTTGCAACTACGTTTCGGGCTTTTTCGATCTTTTTATCCTTTGCCGGTTTATCAAAGTTATTTTGACCAAAAACGGAAGACGCAAACGAAACGACTGCGATAACAATCAATAAATATTTAGCTTGTTTTTTCATAAACTGTTCCAAAATGACAAAAAAGACTTCAGCAAATGTATCACTAAAGTCTTTTGATGCAAAAATTATGCGATTCGTTTAATTCAAGCTGAATGTTTCATTTGCGCGAACCTCAATTTCCTCGTCTTTCGCATCGACTGTAAAATGCGATGCGGTTTTCCAAAGGCTCGTAATTGGAAGCTTCACCTTTTGATCAATATAACGCTTCAAGAATCTCGCACCATAGGCCGGGCTGAAACCCTTAAGCGTAATCAGATCAAGCGCCTCTTCAGTAATCTCGATTACCTTGCCCTTTGATTCCATCTGCTTGGTAACCTTCGCCAAATAAAGACCAGCTATCTCCTTCACTTCGTCCATCGTGAGAGGTGAAAACACAATGATTTCGTCAATCCGATTTCGAAATTCAGGCGTAAACCGCTGCTCGGCTGCTTTCATTACGTCGCCTTTGATTTGCTTCACATCTCCAAGCGATTTCATCCCAAACCCAAGTGGTTTTTCATACTTTTTGAAACTCTCAGAGCCCAGATTCGACGTCATAATTACGATCGCATCCGAAAGATAAACCTTCTTTCCGCGTCCGTCCGTAAGCCAGCCTTCATCGAAAGCCTGCAGGAATATATTCATCAGCGATGGGTTTGCTTTCTCAACTTCATCGAGCAATAAGACGGTGTAAGGGTTTTCGCGAAGCTGTTCGGTTAAAATACCGCCGCGTTCTGATCCGACGATTCCGCGCGGCATTCCGATCAGCTTTTCAATTCCAACCGTACCATCGCCGTATTCAGACATATCTATCCGAACCATCTTTTCATCATTGCCAAACATAAATTCGGCTACGGCTTTCGCAAGCTCCGTTTTCCCAACGCCCGTCGGGCCAAGAAAAAGCAGCACACCATCAGGCGAATAATGGTTTTCCTTAAGGGGACCTTTGTTTAGACGTAGCCTTTCGCACACCGCGCGAACCGCTTCTTTCTGACCGACAACCCGTTTCGCCAGCTCCATTTCCATTTGAGAGAAACGGTCAGTCGTGTCCCGGTAAATCATATCTTTCGGAATACGCGATTCCTGCGAGATTACATCGACGATATGCTCGGGTTTTACGACCATCGAGCTCGGCTCGTTTATCTCGACCTTTACCGAAGCGGTGTCGAGCCAACCGATAGCCTTATCCGGAAGGTGCAAATTACGAATATACTTCGGCGACATTTCAAGAGCCATGTTTATCGCTTCATCAGATATCGTCACCGAATAGTTTTTCTCGAGACGCGGCCGAACGCCAAGGAGAATTTCTTTTGTCTCCTCAATCGAAGGTTCCTCAACTTTCACTTGCCTGAAACGTCTCGCAAGTGCCTCATCTTCACCGATATACTCTTTGTATTCGGTAAGAGTCGTCGCTCCGATGATCCGCAATTCGCCGCGAGCCAAAGCTGACTTAAACATATTCGCCGCATCTGAAGACGTACCAAGTGCTGCCCCTGCTCCAATAATCGTGTGTGCCTCATCTATGAAGAGAATGATATGCTTCTTTTCTTTTACTTCGTCAATAACACCTTTGATGCGCTCCTCAAACATCCCGCGAAGCATTGTTCCTGCAACCATTCCACCCATCTGAAGTTGGACGATATGAGAATTTCGAAGTCTTTGCGGGACTTTTTCGGGTTCGAGCTCGATCAAACGCGCCAAACCCTCAACCACAGCAGTCTTCCCTACCCCCGGTTCTCCAACAAGCATCGGAGAATTCGAACGCTCGCGGTGAGAAAGTATCTCGATCATCTGGCGGATTTCCATTTCGCGTCCAATTACAGGCGGAAGCTTATCCTGCCGAGCCATTTTGTTTAGCGAGACGCCAAAATGTTTAAGATAAGAAGGCAATTCATATTTCTTGCGAACACTTTCCTCTTCCTTTTCACGTCTTCTAATTTTTTTCCGCGCGGTTTGAGCTAAGTCCTCGTAGCCGATCCCGAGGTTTTGCAAAATGTCATTTAAAATGCTTCGCTCATCATTCGACAGAACATAAAAAATGTCGGAGGAATCAATTACTCGACGACCCTGCGAACGAGCACGATCCATCGAGCGCTTAAACAACTCGGTGGTCTCTTTGGCGATCTGAAAGCCTGAGCCGGAGTGCTGCTTTCCGCTTTCAACGCGTTTCTCAATCAATAGCTTTACAGAACGCGGATCGACCGTTAGCTCACGCATCGTATCGTTAAAAAGGTCCGATTCCTCATCTGCAATCGCCTGAAGAATGTGCCCTACTGAAACGTAGTTCTGCTCACGTGTCTTTGATTCATCAAGAGCATATTCCAATACTCTGCGACCGCTATCGCTAAATTTATCTTTATAATCTTCTATGCTTGCCATTTATATATCTCTCAAGAAAGAGCTGTGGATATGATGCCGATAGGCAGTGTAAAACTGCCTTCGAAAATAATACCATTTTGAACAAGCGTTTAGTAAGCTACTTCTGAAGCTGTAAACAGCTGGAGACGCTTTGAGATTTAATTGCTTTCGCGTAGAAGTCTTTTCAACATCAAAATCTGTCCCTTGTGCTGGGCTTCGTGATCAATCAGGTGATGCAAAATCCAGCGCAAAGATTTCTCTATTCGTGTGCCGTCATCTTTTTCCCAACCAAAATAGCGCCCCAGATCGTGATCTTGAAGACTTTCAAGAACACCTTTGCTTCGAGCTGTGATCTTACCGATTTCCGCAATACAAAACTCTGCTGAATATCCTTTGGAAGTAAAATCTTCGTCAAGCAAAACATCCCAGTGAGCTTCGCGTTTCGCTTCTTCTTCATCTAGTCGTTTTTCGGCAACAACGCAATGAATCCACCACCATTCCGCTTCACCGCAATGAAGTATGAGTTGTCCGATCGAATGAACTCCGGGAATTAGATTCCTGGAATTTTCTTCGTTTGATAAATCCTTTACAGCCTCACGCATCTGGTTGCGCACTTCTTCAAGGCCCGCTAAATAAAATCCGATTTGTTCCGCGACGCCCGAAACCGGCTTAAGTGTTTGTTGTTCTAAATTCATAAGTTTATTTTGTCACAAAGTATTAGACCGGTCATTCTCGGCCGCATACCGGTAGGCAACAAAAAGGATGAGCAAGATTCTCATCTTGCTCATCCGCTATAGTTTGCCGAAAAACGCACGAGCTACGAGTGTGAAAAGACTTCCTTACTCGTTGCAGGCTCCTGCATTTAAAAATTATACGTATTCGCTTCGATCAAACCATCCGCAATTCTCTGTCGAGCCGCAATTGTATTGATCGGTGAATTATTCTTTGTAAAACGCTTTAACGCCGCAAGCATCATTCTCAGATCGTCGCCTTCGGCAAAACCAGCCAAGGTATTCTTCGCCGTTGCCTCGATCCTTTGAATCGCGTCGTTGCAGAAAACTCCGGCCGCATCAACGTACTTTGCCGCTGCTTCTTCACCATCTCTTTCGGCAAGTTTCGTCGCACGCAAAACAGCCGTTTCCATCGCGTAGGCCTCCATGATTATATCCGCGCAGCCGATCAGAATTTCCTGTTGGTCCTTAATACCGGCCATATACTTTTGAGCAGCACTACCGAGAACCATCAGAGCAACTTTCTTCGCGTTACGAGCAAGTTTTAACTCGGTTTCCAGAAGTCCGGTTTCTTCATCAAAAGACATCACAGGATTCAGAAGCTCTTCCTGAAGCGCTTTGGCGGCGCCCAGCAAACCGATCTCGCCCTTCATTGCTCGCTTTAAAAGCATTCCCGGAATGAGCATACGGTTGATCTCGTTGGTTCCTTCAAAAATACGGTTTATACGCGCATCGCGGTACGCTTTCTCCGCCGGGTAATCCGCCGAATACCCTGCACCACCGTAAATCTGTACCATTTCATCAACAACGTAATCTAAAACCTCCGAACAATAAACTTTATTGATCGAACTCTCGACAGCGTATTCCTCAATCGATTTGAGCTTCTTGCTGTAGTCAGAACCATCGCCGATCAACGAATCGATCATCCCAACCGTGCGGTATGTAATGCTTTCCGCAACCCAGGTTCTAACTGCCATTTCTGCTAGTTTGTGCTTTATCGCTCCAAATTTCGCTATGGGCGTTTTAAACTGCTCACGCTCATTCGCATATCGAACCGATTCATGTATCGCGAGTTTGGCGCCGCCGGTTGTGGATGCTCCAAGCTTGAAACGACCGACGTTGAGTACATTAAGCGCTATCTTGCCGCCGTCGCCGACCTTACCAAGCAAATTGCCTACGGGAGTTTTTGCATCCGCGAGAATAAGCGGCGTAGTAGAAGAAGATTTGATCCCCATCTTGTGCTCTTCTGTTCCCGGGCGGCATTCGTCGCTTCTTTCAACAACAAACGCGGAAAACTTATCGTCTTCGCCGTCTACCTTCGCAAAAACGATATAAACGTCTGCAAAACTTCCGTTTGAAATCCACATCTTCTCGCCGTTTAGAACATAGTGTTCGCCATCTTCGGAGAGTTTTGCGGAGCATTTCGCTCCCAATGCGTCGGAGCCCGAGCCCGCCTCAGACAAACAATACGCCGAAACTTTTTCGCCCGAAACGATTCCCGGAATGTATTTTTTCTTTACTTCCTCGGTGCCAAAATAGAGTATTGGAAGGAGTCCGATCGAGGAATGCGCACCGTAGGTCGTGCCAAAACCACCGCCGCGTCCCATCATTTCCGCTACGCAAACACCGGAAACCTGGTCGAGATCGAGTCCGCCGTACTCTTCGGGAACATTGGCGCCAAACAGCCCAAGCCCACCAGCTTTATGGACCAATTCTCGCGCCACTTCCCAATCGTGGTTTTCCATCGCCTCAAGCTGCGGAACAACGTCGTTGTCAACGAATTCGCGGGTCGTTTCCGCGATCATTTTATGTTCTTCCGAAAAATCCTCCGGCGTAAACATATCCGCCGCCTCGCGGTCTTCTATCAAAAAAGCCCCGCCTTTTACATAATCTCTCTCAGTTTCCATTTGTGCTTCCATCTTCTCTAAATCTCTCCATTTACCTTGAAATACTTGCCATAATTATAACTGAATGAATGTTCATTCAGCAAGATATTTTGTCTGTTCTCAGAAATCTTTTTGAGCCTCAGCACAAGTACTTGACTCTATGAATTTTTCTTTTTGACTTGCCACTAGCTTCAGCTAGTGGGCTTCATTTCTTTATATTTCTTGGCTTTAGCCGAACATCTAACTTGGGCTAAAGCCACAATGAAAAACATTTATCAAGATTCGGCTGAAGCCTGTTCTTCTTTCAACTTCGTTCCACTAGCTAAAGCTAGTGGCAATTGATAAAATTTTCTTACATCCACCCTTTTTTCCTTGCTTTTTCTATCTCTTCTAACTTCCTTTTTATTGGTCGCAATTTCTTTTCATTCTCAAAATTTAGTTTTTCGTATTTAGGATGACGAGCAAAATAGGGTCCGCACAATCCATCTTCGTGCGTAAAAGCCATCGTCCAAGCCAAATTCTTCGGAAAGATATAGTAATCAAACAACTCGCAAGACTCAGGTCTGTTTTTGGTTACGTAAACCGTTCCCGTCTCGTTATCCATCAAATAATATTCTGGAGCTTCATGTTTTTGGTAAGCTTCGACCGCTTCGTCGAACTGTAAAGCCTCGAAAGTTCGTGCCGCAAACACGTGCCATTTAAAAGATTCTGTATCTACTCCAGAACTATCTTTAGCAAAAACATCCATCCAAGCCTTTTCGACTCTCCGCCGTTCCTTTTTCGGTAAGATTTTAGTAATTGGACCCGGAACTAGTTTGATTCTGTTTGCCACGTCAGAATTCATTCAAATCTGTTTCCCAAATCTTTGCGTACTTCGCGTCCTTTGCGGTTAATTTAATCAATCAATTCAAAAATCCCCGCAGCCCCCATTCCGCCGCCGACGCACATTGTTACCATTCCGTATTTATGGTCACCGCGTCGCATTTCCTGCAGAATCGTTGCCGTCAATTTTGCTCCCGTGCAGCCCAGAGGGTGTCCGAGTGCGATTGCACCGCCGTTTACGTTTACTTTCGATGGGTCCAGTTCGAGGAGTTTCATTACTGACAAACCCTGAGCGGCAAACGCTTCGTTTAGTTCGATAACGCCGATGTCACTCAACTCCAGACCAGCCAATTTTAAAGCCTTTGGAATCGCATAAACAGGTCCAACACCCATTTCTTCGGGCAAACAACCCGCTGTTGCATAACTCACAAATTTCGCGAGCGGTTCCACGCCCATTTCCTCAGCCTTTTCTGCCGACATTACAACAGTTGCCGCTGCTCCGTCAGACATCTGCGAAGAGCTTCCCGCCGTTACCGTCCCTTTCGCGTGAAACACCGGACGCAGTTTTTGCAAACCTTCAATCGTTGCGTCATACCGAACGCCCTCGTCTGTATCGAAAGCTACTTCTTTCCTCTGAACGCGTCCTTTTTCGTCCGTTTCATCTACATAAACGGTCTGCGAAACGATCTCGTCTTTAAACTTCCCGTCCTTTATCGCCGCCGCCGCTTTGAGATGCGAGTTCAATGAAAATTCATCCTGCTCCTCACGCGAAATTTCGTATTTATTCGCTAGAGCCTCCGCCGTTAAACCCATGTTCAAATAATAATCCGGGTATGTATCGGCAATTTTCGGGTTTGGTCTGAAAACGTTTCCGCCCATAGGAATCATCGACATCGTTTCGAGCCCGCCCGCAACTATCGTGTCAGCACCGCTCGTGCGAATTCTGTCCGCAGCAAGTGCGATCGTCTGCAAACCAGACGAGCAATAACGATTCACCGTCATCGCTGATGTTTCAACCGGAAGCCCAGCTTCAATCGCCGCCGTCCGTGCAACGTTCATCCCCTGCTCCGCTTCGGGAAACGCACAACCCATGATCACATCTTCAACCTGCGATCCTTCCAATCCTTCCACGGCATCAACCGCACCTTTTATCGCCGTCGCTCCCAAATCATCAGGTCGCGTATTCTTCAAAGTCCCCTTCGGAGCCTTCCCAACCGCCGTTCTCACCGACGATACAATTACTGCATCTTTCATAATTAATCCTTAAACTCATAATGAGTGAATGTTCATTCATTTTTGATTATACTAAAAGTCCTCAGTGTTTACTAATTCCTTTTTAGATGCATACGATTTTCACGATGAATTAACGTCAAGTATCATTGAGTTGTCAACTCAAAACATAAGCAAGATGAAACGATGAACACTTCGGCAATAACAATCGATACTGCTCTTGAAGAGTACGAAGCGGGCGATGAAGACGAAAAGGTAAAACTGATTTATGCTTATTTTGGTCTCGCAGTTTATGAGTTTCAAGTCCTAGAACAGGAACCCTCAAATATGCTTTCAACCGATCGGATTCTCAAAAAGAAAGCAAAAACTAAAAACGAGGTCGATGAAATCATCGACGATGTAGAAAATTCTAAGAAGACTCTAGGAGTTTTCGTTAACGAGGTGAAACAATCCTATTCCCTTTCAGACACTACAGTTACCGATTTGAGAAGCATTCTTAGCAAGAGAAATTATATCGTCCACAAATACTTTAAGGTAGAAGGGCAAAAGTTTTACTCGGACTTGGGAAGAAGAGAAATGCTTACCTATTTGTGTTTTTCAGTTGATGAAACTAAAGCCCTCTGTGAAAAGCTACAAAATGTTTACTTCAAATACGCCAGTAACCTCGGTTTAACTGTAGAAAGATTAAATCAACTTGCATCCGAAATGATCGAAGAAGAACTCGAGCGAGAGGAGAACTACCAAAAAGGCAAACGAACTTGAATTTCGCTGAGACTTTGAAGCAGCGTTTAGCCACCTCGTGCACGACTTGGTAAGGAATCTCAAAATAGCATGAGGGCGTTTTAGCGTCCTTTTTTTGCTTTACCTAAAGCCGTTTTGGAAGGACGTTAAAACGCCCTTTTTTAATCAAATTACAATACCCACGCCCTAAAGTGCGTGGCTAAAAGGAAATCTCCGAAAAAAGCAACCGAAGCTAATTCAACTAATCGACGGTGTCATTAACAAATACGGGAGAAGGAGGCGACGACCATCTGCTCCAACCGATCTTTTCAAACTAAATGTCCATCATCACCGAAATCAATCTCGTAACTATTAACAGAATCAAAACGTTAGACGATTCTCAAAATTGCACATTAGCTCAATTCTTTTACTGCGAAGCGGCAAATCGGTGACTCATTAATGTCGTAGTGAGCAGCTTGAATCTGGCAACTCTTTATTTAGCCACGTCGTTTACGGCGTGGTTAGGAATCCTAAAAAAACCTGAGGGCGTTTTAACGTCCTTCTCTGAATGCTTTAGCTATCATCCTCAGCAAACTTCTCCAATCTTTCATGAATTGTCCCCTTTTTGTGATGCTCCTTTGGTTGAGAACATATGCAACAACCCAATCCAAATCTTTTGTTCCAAAGCTAACGATTCCGTAACCGCGTTGCCATTCGAGGAGTTTGTGATTTGAATCGCGATTTATTTCGTATGAACTTCCGCCTTTTAGTTTGCCGATCCAGTCGCTAATCAATAAATTGGGAGGAACGCTCACGGCGAGATGGATGTGATTTTCGATTCCACCGACGGCGTGGAAATACACGTCGGACGTTTCGATGATCTTGTGTTTTAGATATTTGAATAGGCGCGTTTCGATTTCGGGTTTAATGAGCGGCATATTTCGCTTTGTATGCCAGGTGATGTGGAGGTTGATTTCTGAGTATGTTGAGGACATAAGGATTTATGGCTAAAGCCTTTATTGCAAGGACGTTAAAACGCCCTAACTCTTTTTTGCGTAACTATACCACGCCGTAAACGACGTGGCTATGATTTCTGAACCTAAGGCAGCAAAATAATGGTCAGCATCTCACGTAAATATCTGAGCTGAAGCTAATAAGACAGCTGGTACCTCACTTCGATACCTCGGCTGAAGTTGAATGGGTCTATTAGTATCTCTATCGTCGCCACCGGATTTCTCTACACAGATATCAGCTATGCCCGATCTCGATTAAAATCGATTCGACAAACGATTTTAGCCACGTCGTTCACGGCGTGGTCAAGAATCCCGAAAAATAATCTGAGGGCGTTTTAACGTCCTTCTCAAACGCTTTAGCTATCATCTCCCGAAACCTCAACGTTCAAATCCGGCAATTGCCCCAACTTTCTCAGAAGGGGCGTCATTGTTAATCCTTGAGCGAAAACCGAAAACGCTACAACGCCGAATGTGACTGTTAAAATTTCTTGTCGATACGGAACGCTTTCTGGGATTCCGAGTGCGAGTGCTAACGCCAACGCACCACGCAAACCGCCCCAAAACATTATGTGTTGGTGTTCGGAATCGATCTTCCAACGCGATTTTGAATAGAGTGCTGAGATCGGATAGATCGCAGCCGCCCGTGCGATGATCACCGCGATTATCGCAATCAGGATCGCGAAAGCTGCTTTCTTAAAATCCTGTGCCGCCTCGCTAATCCCGAGCACAATAAAGATAATTGAGTTCACAACGAACGCCGCAAACTCCCAAAAGTCTTCGATCACCTCGTCGCCTTTTTCGGTTATAAAACCGAGCTCGTTTGTGTTCCCGACTAGAATCCCTGCCGTCATCGCAGCTAAAACTCCCGAAAGATGAACGCCCGCGTAGCCAAAATTCTCAGCAAGCCAAAACGAACCAAATGCGGCGACGGTTGTAAGAGCTATTTCGACCAAGTGATCAGTCGTTCGTCCGGCGATCCAAAGGCATATCGAGCCAACTATCAATCCGCTCGCGATTCCGCCGGCAATAGATAAAACGAATGCGGTAGCAGCTGTTCCGACCGTCATCGATTTCCCCATAGCGAAAGTCAGAGCAATTGCAAAAGCAACAGCTGCCGTGGTGTCGTTAAACAAAGATTCCGCTTCAACGAGAAGTCTAAGTCGCCCTTTAACCTTTGCTTCCTTAAAGGTTGCGATTACAGAAACCGGATCGGTCGCCGCAATCAACACGCCGAAGAGAGCTGCCATCACCCAATCCCAACCGACCAAATAATGCATAAAAGCAGCGGTAATTCCTGCAGAAAGAAGCACGCCTATACTCGCAAATGTCACGACCGGAAGCAGATCGCGTTTTAATTCTTTCCAATGAATATAGAGAGCGGCTTCAAAAATCAATGGTGGTAGAAGCACTTGGAAAAGGAGTTCTTTACTGAAGGTGATTTCCAGCCCGAGCGGTAAAAAAGCTAAAACGATTCCAGCAACGACCAAACCAACCGTGTAAGGCACCTTCAAACGCCTCGCGATAATTGCCACGACGGCACCGATCAAAAGAATTGCTTCAATTGATTCAATACTCAATCCGGGTCCCGGGTTTCCAGTTTCTGCTAAGAACATAAGATGTTATTTTGCCCGCTAATCTACGCGAATACACGCGATCAATAAATGATTTGGATAGTATATTCTAAAATGGAGTGTTTGTAATATTCGCGACACTTTGTGTTTATTAGGATAGAGGTTGTTTTCGATCTGGTCGCTGAAGGCGATTTAGAAAATAGCCCAGGGTAAGGCGTTTCGCCGCAACCCTAGGAATGCTAAAAAATCCGATCCGACGCTGAAGACGCTGAAGGTGTCGAACCCGTACCGGATGTTCGTCACTTTCAGCGACGAACTTTCTTTCGATAGATACCTAGCGATTCTCGCTAGGCTATATTGTTTGTCGCCGTTGGCGACCTACGGCATCATTTTTAAATGCCAATCTCAACTTCTTCGATGTGCAAAATTTCTTCCAAAACTCTCGGATCAATCTCAACCAAAAATCCACGCTTGCCGCCATTAATATAAATCTCATCCAAATCAAAGATCGTTTTCTCGGCGTAGATCGGTATTTTAGTTTTCGTGCCGAATGGAGATGTGCCGCCGAAAATGTATCCAGTAAGTTTTTGAGCTTTTTCCGCTGTGGTTGGTGAAACTGATTTAGTTTCGAGATAGCGAGCAAATTTTTTGGTTGAAATCATCTTATCGCCGTGCATTAAAACTAGAACAGGCTTTTTTCCTTGGTTTCAAAAACAAGCGTCTTGATTATCTCGTGTTCATCAACGCCCAAAACTTCAGAAGAATGAGACGTGCCGCCCTTTTCAACATAATCAAAAAGATGCGGCACAAAATCCACCTTTTTCTGCCGCAAGAATCTGATTGCTTGTGTGATCGGATAGTTCATATCGATTGCGGAAACCCGCACGCAGTAACGGTGCTGAAAATTGACACACTTACTTCGTGCGTGTTTCTGCAGTCTATTTCCCGTAAAAATGAATTCCCAAAACGACTGCCAACAAAACCATCGCACCTACATCAATTAAAACTACTTGCTTGATTTCAGGCGAATATCCGTTTGAGGTAAACGTCAAAAATATAAACGCGATCTTGCTTACAAACGCCAGAACTATTGCCAAAATTCTGTATTCGGGTTTGAACGCCGCAAATATTAAAGCAATCCCAACGATACTCAAAAGTACGCCGCGATGCCGCATCAAAAGGGTCAGTGTTTCGTTTTCGAGCGTTATTCCGTAAAGACTTTTTGTTCTTTCAGGGCTAAAGAAAACGATAACAGGGGCGATGTTTATAAGCCCGACCAAGAAAAGGATAACTGTCGAAATTTTATCAAGCATTTTTCGAGAAAATCGTCGCTATCTTGCAGAAACCCACACGCAGTAAGGGTGTAAAGCTTTAATCAATCAAAGACACACTTACTTCGTGCGTGTTTCCGCATACACTTCACTATACCGAAAACACGAAACCACGTGATCATTCACCATTCCTGTAGCCTGCATAAACGCATAGCAAATCGTTGAGCCGACAAAATTGAAGCCGCGTTTTTTGAGGTCTTTGCTCATCGCATCTGAGATCTCTGTTTTCGCGGGAACGTCACTAATCTTTTTATATCTATTCTTGACCGGTTTTCCATCAACAAAACTCCAGATGTATTTATCAAACGAGCCGAATTCT
Source organism: Aridibacter sp. (assembly GCA_965216195.1). Taxonomy (GTDB): domain Bacteria; phylum Acidobacteriota; class Blastocatellia; order Pyrinomonadales; family Pyrinomonadaceae; genus Aridibacter. The sequence continues at coordinate 3,169,492 of OZ244151.1, forward strand.
TTTTGTGTCTCAATGAAAGCATTCGCATTCTGAATCGCTGATTTAATCTTCAAACGATTTCGTACGATTCCCGCATTCTGTAGCAACTCTTCCTTTTTCTTCTCGTCGTACTTCGCGACCTTTATTGGATCAAAATTGTCGAAGGCTTCACGGTAGTTTTCGCGTTTGGCAAGGATCGTATCCCAACTCAAACCCGCCTGAGCACCTTCTAAAATAAGGAATTCAAACAATCTCCGGTCATCATGAAGCGGCACACCCCATTCTTCATCGTGATATTTTATCGCGAGGTCATTTCCCGCCCATTCGCACCTTTTTTTTGTCTCGCTCATTTTTTTAGTGATTCAAAAGGGCTGCTAAATGAAAGTCTTTCTTTCATAACTCGCCACCAGCTTTAGCTAGTGGCATGGCGTTTGAAGAAAAGATAGAGGCTTTAGCCAATATCAATTAAATGCTAATTCCACTTGGCTTTTTCGCAATATATAAAACTTTCTCGATCTCGGCGTGAACCTCGCCAGCCTCGTTTATTAGTTCGAGATTGTAAACTTTATCGTAAGATTTTTCCGTTTTGAGAGCTGCTTTTATTTCGTCGATATCTCTATCAGTCACGTTGAAATTCGCGTAAAGCGTTTCTTTCCCGGGTTTTCTAAAACGAATTTTCGCGGATTTATCCCAAACAACATATTCCGAACCGAGAATCTTTATCAGCATTAGCATGTACATCGGATCAATTCCCGAATACATACTTCCGCCGTAAATCGTTCCCACGTAATTTCGCGTCCGCCAGTTCAAAGGTATCTTGATTCGCATCTCGCGATAATCGTCTGCTATATAAATTACGCGAGCACCTGTTCCCCGATAGGCAGGAAAAAGATTAAACTTCCAACGATCTAATTTTGTGGCGAAACTTTCGGGCATCTTTTTAGGTCTTTTCAATCAGTATAGCGAACGATAGTGAGCAATTCGGTAATCTCGAAAGTTATTGGCATTAGGGACACTCTTTCCAAGAGCCTTATTTTTCCTTAATACCGATTTTCGATTCACTTTTTTCATCTATTTAATATCGAAACCAACGGAACCAAATAGAGCATCGTACCCAAGACCATAACGCCAAAAAATACTTTGGAGCGATGATCATTTAAATCAAAATAAATGGGCTGGAGAATCGTCCGAAAAGCAGCAAAAGCGACGATGCCGATAAGGATGGTTTTTCCTAAAGATGTTGTCAGTAAATCAGCGGCGTGAAAAAAAGAAACGTAGCCAAAGATGAGGATGAAAACCATCAGAGCGAGGTTCATCACCTGCATCACCGATTTGTTTAGGGGAGTCAGGTTTTCAAGGTCGCTTTTCCAATCAAATAATCGCCAAAATAGTGCGTGGAAAATAAACAAACCAACCCAAACAAATCCTCCAGCGATGATTAGTGTTTTCATATATTCATTAACCGCTAAGGTCGCAACGGACGCAAAGTCTTTTACAATTTAAACCTTAGCGATCTTCGCATCCTTTGCGGTTAAAACTATCCTAATTCCGCAAAGGCTTCCCGGTTTTGAGCATATGAGCGATCCTGGCTTGCGTTTTCGGCTGTCCGCAAAGTGATAAAAACGCCTCGCGTTCGAGATCGATCAGGTGTTGTTCGGAAACGTAAGAAGTGTGGTTCAGATCACCGCCGCACATAACTCTCGCGATCTTCTTACCGATAAGCTGATCGTGCTCAGAAATGTAACCGCCTTTGAGCATTTGATGGAGTGCGATCTTAAACGCCGCTTGCCCTTGCTCGCCGAGTGCCAAAATATCCGTTCGCTCAACTGGCTGAACATATCCTGAAGCGACAAGGTTCAAAACCTCCTGTTTCGCATCAGCGATAAGGCGGTCGCCGTTCATCGAGATCGCGTCAGACGGTCGGAAAATTCCCCAATCCTTCGCTTCCTGAGCTGATGTCGCAACCTTGCCCATTCCGATTGTTTCAAATGTCTTTTTCAAAAACGCGAGCGGATCAGCGTCAGGTGTAGCTTTTGCTCTGTCCATCGAACGCATTGTCATTTCCTTCGTTCCGCAACCCGCTGGCAATAAACCGACTCCGACTTCGACCAAGCCTATGTAAGTTTCCGCCGCCGCACGAACCTTATCTCCGTGCATTGAAACCTCACATCCGCCGCCGAGTGCCAAACCGTAAGGTGCTGTAACCACAGGCTTTGGTGAATAACGGATTCGCATCACGGCTTTTTGGAATTGGGCGATCATCATATTTATGTCGTCCCATTCTTCCTCCTGCGAAGCGAGCAAAACCATCATAATGTTTGCCCCCGCCGAGAAATTTCCGCCCTGGTTTCCGATCACGAGACCTTCAAAATTTTTCTCAACTTCATCAAAAGCGAAGTTCATCATCTGAACCGTATCGCCGCCGATCGAATTCATTTTTGAGTGGAATTCCAAACAAGCAACGCCATCGCCAAGATCGATCAATGAAGCTCCCGCATTTTTCTTGATTACGCCAGTTTTTTCTTTCACTGAGTCGAGGACTATAACGCCCGCTTGCGAAGGTATTTCCTTGTATTCACCCGCGACTAGATCGAAGTGATATTTCTTGCCGTCTTCAGATTTGTAAAAAGTCTCCGCACCTGAGGCGAGCATCTTCTCGACCGATTCCGGAACGAGTTGACTTTCTTCCTTCATACGCTCGACCGATTCCTTCACACCGATCGCGTCCCACGTTTCAAAAACTCCGATTGACCAACCAAAGCCCCATTTCATCGCGTTATCGATCTCAACGACCGTATCCGCGATCTCGGGAATTCTGTTTGCGGCATAACGCAATGTTCGCGAAGTCGTCTTCCACAAAAATTCTCCGACACGATCTTCGCCCCACATCAACTGCTTTATCCGTGCCGCTTTTCCGCCCGCTTGTCTAGCCGCATCCAAAGATGGAAACTTCGTTTTCTCCTGCGGTTTGTATTCAAGCGTTTCAAGATCAAGCTCTAAAATTACGCGATTTCCTTCTTCATCACGCGATTTTTTGTAAAAGCCGCCCTTTGTTTTGTCGCCCAAAATTTTCTTTTCGAGCATCTTGTTGATCACATCCGGAAGCACAAAAGCCTCGCGATCTTCATCATCGGGAATCACCGGATATAGATTGTTGTTTACGTGTGCGAGAACGTCTAAACCGACGAGATCTGATGTTCGAAAAGTCGCACTTTTTGCGTGTCCGATAGCCTTACCTGTCATTTGGTCGACTTCCGTGGGCGTAAAACCCATCGCCAGCATCTCGTGGATCGTCGCCATCATTCCAAATGTGCCAACCCTGTTTGCAATAAAGTTTGGCTCATCTTTTGCGGGCACAACGCCTTTTCCAAGTCGCTGATCCATAAACCCATGAACCTTGCACGCAACTTCGCCGTCCGTCCATTCGGTCGGAATTACTTCAACGAGCTTCATATATCGCGGCGGGTTGAAGAAGTGTGTGCCTAAGAAATGCTTTTTGAAATCGTCTGAAAAAGGCTCGGCGATATCCTTGATCGGAATCCCTGATGTGTTCGAACAAATTATCGAGCCCGCTTTACGATGCTTTTCAACCTCGCCAAAAATCTTATGTTTTATATCGAGTAATTCGACGACCGCTTCGATCACAATGTCGCAATCGGCGATCTTTTCCATGTCATCTTCAAAATTCCCAAGCGTGATCAGATCAGCATTTGCCGCAAGCATAAATGGAGCCGGCTTCAATTTCTTCGCCGCTTCAAACATCGATTTTACCGTCGCGTTTTTATCTTTCGCGTCCTCATCCTTCGCCGCAATATCCAAAAGCAGCGTCGGAATCCCCGCATTAGTTAGATGTGCTGCAATCGCCGCTCCCATTGTTCCCGCGCCCAAAACAGCGGCTTTTTCAACCTTTAACATAGATTATTATTTCCTTTCAAAACTGATATTTAGTGCAAATTATTATAATGAATGAATGCTCATTCAGCAAGATGGCGAAATAAACAAACCATTTCGAGACAAACTGTTTTTTTCTTATATAATGAGAGACATGGGACTTCACATTAGATCGCTCAAAAACATACCCGATAAAGTGCATCGAGACTATTTTGTTTATTTACTTGATTACGGCTGGGATGAACCACTTGGTGAAGCTTTAGAAAAGAATTTCAACAAAATGGCTTCGATCGCGGCGGACAACCGGGCGGTGGTAATTGCCGGGACTTCCGAACATTTTCAAGATGAAGTATTTTCATGGCACAAGATTAACGGAGAAGATGCAGAAGAACTTCTCCCAGCTATATTGTTAACCAATCGACATCCCGCTAGATTCAAAGAGAGCTACAAAGAGGATAGAACTTTAATGGTTGAGAATGACTTAAAAATCATCCTGATTCCGTTAAAAAAATTCTGCAAAGATACAACCGACGTAGCGAAACTGATCGATAAGATTTTTCGTGATATCCGGGATCAAAAGAATCTTGAAAACTTTGCCGTTGAAAGAGAGATGAAGAAAGGTTTCGGTCGTGCGGTTGCGGATGGAATCGTGCTAAAACCAAATTTTTACGGAGTTGGACTGGACTTTAATGTGCTTATTGATTTCTTCAAGAAAAAATGACAAAAGCTATAAATTCTTCTTCAAAAACCGATTAAACTTCCCCGCCTTATTCAAGCCTGTCACTCTTGTTTTTTTAACTCCGTCAGATGAAAAGATCATTAGCGTTGGAACTCCTTTGATCTTGCCTCTTGCGTTCTCTTCGAATGCTTTGACGCCTTTTGGGAATTTATCTAAATCGATGTTTACTACTTCAAAATTCCCGAGTAAGGTGAAAAACAAACATTTCTCGCTGAAAGTGAGCCACAATCAATCACGTTGTTCGACACTTACAGCGTCGAGTTGAATTGTAATCAAGTTCATAGGGTTTCGGTGAAGCACCTACACCCTATGCTATATTGTCGGTCGCCTTTGGCGACAAAACCAAATTAAGAAAGGGCGAGAAAAGACGAATACTTATCTTCGTAAAATTTCTTAAGCGAAGAGAATTCTCTGCGGAGCAAATTCTCGACATCCTTTGTTGAGCAGTTTCCCAAACGAACCCAAACTACTTTTGGCGGATATCCAAAAACGAAGCTACGGTCATGCATGTCAGAATCTTTTGAAACTATTATGCAGTTGTTCTCTTTCGCAAAATCCCACACTTCAGGATCATCAGCTCCTTTCATCCCAATATTTCTGACATGTAGAGATTCCGGAAAGAGGTCAGAGAGATTATCGACCAATTTGTGAGATAAATTTTCGTCAAATAGGAGCTTCATGCAATCGAAGGAATGGTCATCAAACGGCGTTCTCTATCTGCCGCAAACGCTATACAGGCTTTCAAATCTTCCTTTGTTAAATCAGGAAAATCATCGAGGATTTCATCTTGTGTCATGTCTGAAGCCAAATATTCCAAAACCTCATAAACGGTGATCCGCAAACCACGCACGCACGGTTTTCCGCCACGTTTGTTAGGTTCAATCGTGATGTAGTCTTTATAATTCATAGCTTGAGATTAACTGGATAAGAATTGTGCGTCAAGAATTCGTTTGATTTCGACAAACAGCAACCGTTCGCCTTACACCGAGATCACTTTAATTCGGTTTAAGAGTTCTTCTTCAAAACCGATCAAACTTCCCCGCTTTGTAAAAACCTGTCACTCTTGTTTTCTTAACTCCATCGGATGAAAAGATCATCGGCGTTGGGACTCCGGTGATCTTACCTCCGGTTTCGTTTTCAAAAGCCTTGACCGTTTTGGGGAATTTATCTACATCGATGTTTACAAACACGAAATCATTGAGGGTTTTCTCGACTTCCGCATCTTTCATTGTCCTTTTGTTAAACTTAATGCAGTAGCCGCACCACGCTGCGTCGAATATCACCAAAATATTTTTGCCCTCTGCTTTTGCTGTTTGAAAGGTTTTCTCAACCTGCGGATTGTCGATATCGAGCTTCGAAAAATCTATCCCGCCTGGGTTTAATCTTTGCGTCAAAATACTGCAACCGCTGAAAAGAACCGCCGTCAGTATGATCGTTGTGATGACGAGATATTTTGTCATAATAGTTCTCATATTTTTGACTATTGCTGTACATTCTTTTAGTTGCCCCCAAGGGGTTCAACTATTGCGGAAACCCGCACGGAGTAAGGGTGCAGACGGTAAACACACTTACTTCGTGCGTGTTTCTGCATACGTTAATACGTTAAATTCGTCAATCACCGTAACGCCTGTAGTCCCAAAATTGTTCATATTCATTAATTCTGTAATCGATTCCTCAAGCGATACAGTTTTTCCGATGAGCTTTTCGGGTTTGAGTTTGCCCTGCTTTATTAATTCAAATATTTCGGGATATTTATGAGCCTGCATTCCGTGGCTTCCGAGGATTTCGAGTTCGTTGGCAATCACCAGATTTATTGGAACGGCTGAATTTTTGTCTTCCGCTTCGAGCAAGCCGACCTGGATGTGCTTTCCGCGTTTGGCGAGAGACGAAATTGAATCGAATGTAACCCGCGGATTTCCGAGTGCTTCGATTGAGATGTTTGCCCCGCCTTTTGTTATTTCTTTGATGGCTTCGACCGCGTTTTCAGTTTTTGCATTTACGGTTGCAGCTGCTCCGATCGATCTTGCGAATTCAAGTTTATCATCGGCGATATCGACAGCAATAGTTTTCGCTCCAAAAGCGTTTGCGATCATGATCGCCGAAAGCCCGACCCCGCCGCAGCCGTAAACGGCGACCCAATCGCCTTCTTTTACCTTTCCTTGATGAACAACAGCTCGAAAAGAAGTGATAAAACGGCATCCCAAAGATGACGCCGTTACGAAATCAATTTCATCAGGCAGACGAACAAGATTTTCATCCGCGTAATCGATCGCAACGTATTCAGCAAAGGCTCCCCAAGCTGTAAAACCGGGCTGAAACTGAAAATCGCAGATTTGTTGATTGCCGGAATTGCATTGAGGACAGTTTCCGCATCCGCCTACAAATGGAACGGTAACGCGTTCGCCTTTCTTCCAGTTTCTTACGTTACTCCCAACTTCTTCGATTACTCCTGCTAATTCGTGCCCGGGAGCGTGAGGCAGTTCGATATCGGGATCATTTCCCATCCAGCCGTGCCAATCGCTTCGGCAAACTCCACATGCTTCAACTTTCAAAACTACGCCACCGTTATTGGGCGAGGGATCAGCGACATTTTGGATTGCTAAAGGTGCTTTAAATTCTTCGTAAATCGCGGCTTTCATAAGTGCAACATCTTCTTTAGTGCAACATCTTCTTAATAACTTGCCACCAGCTTCAGCTAGTGGGGATATTGAGGCAAATGAAGCTTGGCTTTAGCCAAACTGACCTTGGGCTAAAGCCAAGAAAAAAGAAGAGGAATCCGAATCCACTAGCTAAAGCTAGTGGCAATGGAAATCATCCCAAAGGCAAACCCATAACGAGAATGATGCAAAAATAACGCTATCCAACCGATTCAACAAGTTTCTTCAAGTTCTCCACTGATTGAAGTCCCATCATTCCGGCTTTTCTATCGGCGATAAATGCAGGAACGCCATTTAAGCCAAGTTCAGCAGCCGCTTGTTCATCAGCCAAAACCATTTCGAGGAAATCATTCCGCTCAATGACCTCTTGTAACTCGTCCGTATCGAGTTTGATTTTTTTAACGACAGATATAATCGCTTCTAGCTCACCTATATTTTCATCTCGCACAAAATACGCCTGGAAGATTTCGCGTTTGAATTCGTCGAATTTTCCTTTCGTTTCAGCCCATTTTGCCGCTTGATGAGTTATCCGCGAACGCGGCTTAACGGTCGGCATCTTGATCTCAATACCTAGGTTCTCAGCAAGTGGATAAATTTGTTGCTCCCACATTGTCGTGAAAAAATCGCTCGTCGCATCCGGCAAAGGTTCGGGTTCAGGACGAAGTTCAAACGCACGCCAGATTATTTCGAGCGTCTCATCAGTCTTTCCCAATTCATCGATAGCGGGCACCGCCAGCCAACAATATGGTCAGACGAAATCCGAAAATATTTCTAAAGTTATTTTTTTCATAACGCTTGGCGGAAACGCGACCATTAGGAAGCGTGTTACCCCTCGAAACCACACACTCTCTCACGGTCGTGTTTCTGCCTGAAACCAATAATCTTCAAGTTCTACGCCGAGTCCATCCGCAAGGCGATTCACAAAGGCGTAATATCCCGTAACTTGGGCAATGTCTAAAATAGCTTCATCGCTGAAACCTTTTTCGTGGAGTTTTGAAACATCTTCCTTTGTCATGCTCCAAGGCTCGAGTGTTAATTTCGCAACGTATTCAAGCATCACGCGATCCTTTTCATCGATCTCGGCAACACGAAAATCAACCTTTAGCTGCTCGACTAATTCTTCGTCATTGATCAATTTATGGAGACCCGCCCCATGATGGGTCACTCAATAAACGCAGTGATTTAATGCCGAAACCGTCACGGCAATCATCTCGCGTTTTGCTTTCGGAAGTTCTTTACTTGAGGTCATCAAAACCTTATAAAATTCGTAGTGACCATCGAGCGATTTGGGGTTGAGGCTATGTATTTTCAAAATATTGTCAACGCCACCCCAAGGAGCCGTAAAACGATCGTAGCTTTTTTTTAGTTTCCCTTCCGCTTTGTCTTCGTTGATTACTTTTATCCAAGCCATATCGCTACCTCGAAAAACCTTTTGCGTTTAAAATAGCTTGACATGCCGCCCATTTCAAAAGATACTTTTCTTCGAAACTATAAACTTGGACTTCCTCACGGTGGCTAAATTGACGCAGTAATTGTCAATTTTGTAGTCTTCTCATCCCCAATACTCTGCTGCTCCTGAAAGTCCTTTAACTCACAATCTAGGAGAAAAAAATGAATAAACTCACAACGGCACTCGTGTGCCTTTTCCTCGCAACTTTCACGTTTGGTCAAACACCGGCCAATAATAAGGCTTCTACGGAAGTTTCCGCCAAAACCACAAAACGAGGCCCAGTTTTCCGGGCTACGAAAGAGCAGATATCTTTGGTTCAGCAAAAACTCAAAGACGGCGGTTCTTACAGTGGCGAAGTCAGCGGAAAGTTTAACGACGATTTTAGAAAGTCAATCAAGGATTTTCAGTCGAAAAACGGTCTTCGAAAAACGGGAACCCTGAATCGCGCAACTCTTGAAAAAATGGGAGTTGAATTAACTGAAAAGCAGAGGACATATCCGGTAAACCCACGTTCTTTTGATTCCAACGACGATTCGCCTACAGGAACTCGCAAGAAATCCTTTAGACCGACCAAGGCACAGATCACCGAAGCTCAGACCAAACTCAAAACCAAAGGGAAATTCGATGGCGGTGCAACGGGTAGGTACAGTAAGGAGTTTCGCGCCTCGCTCAAGGCTTTTCAGGAAGAAGAGGAACTCAAGCGAACCGGGAAACTGGACGAGGCTACGCTGGATGCGCTTAAAATTGAATTAACCGACAGGCAAAAGGGCATCGAACCCGAACCGAAATCCGGGAGCAGCACGAGGCGCACGGCTTTCCGCGTAAACAAGGAACAGATCTCACGGGCTCAGAAAATACTCACCGACAAAAAGCTCTTTGCAGGCGAGATAAACGGCAAGTATTCAAAGGATTTGCGGCTTGCGATAAAGGACTTTCAGTCGGCAAACGATTTGAAAAGAAAGGGTTCGCTAAACCGAGCGACGCTTGAAAAACTAGGCGTCGCTTTAACCGAGAAGCAAAAGGGGATTCCGGTAAATCCGAACGATATCGCCAAGCCAAAGGACCCAAACTCGAGCCGCAAGGGACGGAAGATTTTCCGTGCGACAAAGAATCAGATCATTCGGGTTCAGGCGATGCTTAGGGATAAGGGTCTGTATGCCGGCGAGGAAACAGGGAAACTCAATCCGGAGACTCGCGCGGCCATTCGTGAGTGGCAGGCTCAAAATAACGTTAAAAAAACCGGAACCTTAAACAAGGTCACGCTCGAGGCGATGAAGATTGAGCTGACCGAAAAGCAAAAGGAGCTCTAAGGAGATCTTCATGAGTCAGATGGGTGTCGGCAGCCTGACCGTTAGGGAGGGCTCCGCCTATCCAGCCGGTTCTTGATCAGAGCTATGCCTATCAAGAGAGTCCGCGTTGACACTTGGGCTACGGACACGGGTTAATTCCAGTGTCGGCAGCCTGACCGTTAGGGAGGGCTCCGCCTATCCAGCCGGTTCTTGATCAGAGCTATGCCTATCAAGAGAGTCCGCGTTGACACTTGGGCTACGGACACGGGTTAATTCCAGTGTCGGTAGCCTGACCATAAGGGAGGGCTCTGTCCATCCAGGTAGTTCTTAATCAAGAACTGTGCCTATCAAGGGAGCCCTCCTTCACAGTCGGGCTACAGACACGCGGTAGCCTGACCGTAAGGGATTGCTCCGCCTATCCAGTCGGTTCTTGATCAGGAACTAGACCTACTCAAGGGAGCCCTCCTTCACAGTCGGGCTACAGACACGCGGCAGCCTGACCGTCAGGGAGGGCTCTGTCCATCCAGGCAGTTCTCAGGGGGTCCTTCAAAAAACCGCGAAACCTCGAATCGGCGAATTCTAAAGGTTTTTTTGTGTTTTGATGTTTGCTATATTTCTAGTCTGGAATGCAGGAAATTAATGTCTACGCCTATATAACGCCAATTGCGCTTTTATTTATTGCGCTCGAGATACTTTACTGTTGGTACTACCGAAAAAACTACATCACGTTTAGCGAAGCGGTCGCCAATTTCGGAACGCAGCTCGGCAACCAAACGACCAACGTACTCGTGATGGTTGGCGTTTTCTATGTTTACGGCTATCTTTGGGAAAATTTCCGCGTTTTCACAGTTCCGATAAACTGGTGGAGTTCGATTTTACTTTTGCTCGGAGTCGATTTCGTTTTCTACTGGATCCATCGCTGGGGACACGAAATCAATATTCTTTGGGCTGCGCATTCGCCGCATCACTCGGCCGAAGAGATGAATTTCTTTGTGGCGCTCAGGGCAAGCGTTACCCAAAGACTCGCTTCATTTCTCTTCTTTTGGGTTTTGACAATTGTTGGGTTTCATCCGGTTCATCTATACACGCTCGTTGGTATTCATCTTTTCATCGCGTTTTTGCATCACACCGAACTCATCCCAAAACTCTGGCGGCCGATTGAGTTTTTGTTTACTACGCCTTCGCATCACCGCGTTCATCACGGCGTAAACCCGCAATATCTGGATAAAAACTTTAGCGAGTTTTTGATTATTTGGGATCGGATGTTTGGGACTTTCGAAGAAGAGCAGGAGAAAATCGCCTACGGGATTCTCGATCACCCTAAAACCTGGAACCCGATCTATATTAACTTCCATTTCTATATCAGGCTTTGGAAGTATGCGGTTGCAGCGCCTTACTGGTGGGACAAGATCAGAATTTGGTTTATGCCGGCGGGCTGGATTCCGCGCGGATTGGAGAAACCAGAAAAGCCGATTATTACCGCGGAAAATCAGGTTAAGTTCAGGCCGCTGATGTTTGCGATGTCGAAACCTTATTTGGTCGTTCAAGTTGTTCTCGCGATTCTTTTGATGATGGGAATAATTTCAAATGTATTCTCGTGGAGCACGGGTTCGAAATGGATCGCGGCGTTTTTGCTTTGGTGGCAAATTATAAATTGGTCGGGCATTTTGGAGGCGAAAGCCTGGTTTTGGATCTCGGAGCTTTTGCGAATTCCGGTTACCGCGCTCGCCGTAGTTTTCTTTAGCGGAATATCTTTTGAGAATCCGATAGTATTTGCGATCGTGATCGTCAGCCTCTTTTCAATCTTTTGGACCCTCGGGTTTTTGCGCCCCGGAAAGTCAAAACTAGCTGCAGCCTAGTCTTTTTTTCGAGGCCAGTACGGTATAATCGTGCGAACCTATGAAATTCGTTTTCTCTCGCAGATTTTACATCTTGTTTGCGCTCGGGTTTATTCCGCTTTCCCTTTCCTGGGGTGCCCCTTGGCTCAGATATCTGACGTTAGCCTACGACCTAATCCTGATAGGGTTTGCCTTCACGGATTATTTCATCAGTCGAAAATTTCCCGAGAATTTTACAATTAAGCGCCGGTTTGCAAGGAGGCTTGCTATCGGCGAAGAATCCGATGTAGATCTGCTGATTGAAAACGGCTCGGAAAATGACTTTTACATAAAAATAAAAGACGAGTATCCGCCGGAAATGGTTTTGACGGAAAAGCGGCAGGCGGAGTTTAACATCGAAGCCGAGACGACCGCGAATTTTTTGTATAGTCTTACGCCTCCCCGTCGCGGAAAATATACGTTTGGAAAAACTGCGATCCGCTACTATTCAAAACTTAGTTTGGTCTGGTGCCAGACCGATTTGGGTGAAGAGCAGGAAGTAAAAGTTTATCCAAATATGCGCCGCGCTCGCGAGATGGAGCTCAAAGCTCTTGGGGCAAATGCCTATTTGGCCGTTCAAAGAAAATCGGTCAGACGCGGGGAGGGACGGGAATTTGAATCGATGCGTGATTACGTTCGCGGCGACGAGCTAAGGCATATTTCCTGGACGACTACGGCCAGACGCGCAAAGCTTACAACCCGCCAATATCAAATCGAGCGAGATCAAACCGTAATAATCGCTCTCGATGCCGGACGTTTGATGACCGGAAGAATTGAAAATGAAACCAAATTTGATACCGCAATCCACGCGAGTCTGGCGCTGATGTCAGCCGCGGCAAAGGGTGGCGACAATTGTGGTTTGTTGGTTTTCGGTCGAAAGATTAAAAAATTTCTGCCACCAAAAAAAGGAGTAGCACATATTGATGGCGTTCTTGAAGCTCTTTACGATCTCGAACCCGAATTGATCGAGCCTTCCTACACGCGCGCTTTCCAGTTTATTTCTGGAAACTCGAAAAAACGTTCGTTCGTCGTAATCTTGACCGACCTGGTCGATAAAGAATCCTCGCGCGAACTGATCAATTCCTTAAAACTTCTGCGCCCAAGACACCTGCCACTTGTTGTAACGATTGGCGACCGCGACCTCAACGCGACGGTGAGTAAAATCCCGGAAGACGTTAAGGACGTTTTTACACAATCAGCCGCCGAAGAAATAATTTTGCAGCGCGATTCTGCGCTCCGGCAAGTAGAAACGCTCGGAGGTCTGGCGCTCGACGTCACTGCGAATTCACTCGCGCCTAATCTATTGGAAACGTATTTACGCGTGAAGGAAAGGGGACTGCTATGACCAATCCGGCTTTGAATAATCTGGGATTTGACGATTGGTTTGCCAAACATGTAGACCCCGAAAATTCGGATACCTTTGAGATCGCACGCGTAACGGAAGTTCATAAGGAGAGCTATGTCTTAACAAACGGCCTATGGACGGCGCGGGGTGAGGTTACGGGAAAACTCATGTTTTCCGCCGATTCACCGCTCGATTTTCCAGCGGTCGGCGATTGGTGCAAAGTACAGTTTTTTGACGAAAACTCTCCGGCGATAATCCACGAAGTCCTTCCAAGAAAATCATTGCTTAAAAGAAAAACCGCTGGGAAAAAAGTTGACTTTCAACCGATCGCAGCGAATTTAGACACCGCATTTATCGTTGGCTCTCTCGATGAAGATTTCAGCGTAAACCGTTTCGAGCGCTATTTGGTAATGATTCGCGAAGGCAAAATTGAGCCGTTTATCCTCCTAAGCAAAAAGGATTTGGTTTCCGACGAAGAACTTAGGGAAAAAATATCGGCAGTCAAAGCCGCAATCCCCAACGTTAGTTTACTGGCTTTTAGCAGCAGTAATGGCGACGGGCTCGACAAAATCTCCAACCTAATAGCAAGAGGCCAGACCTTTTGTTTGCTCGGCTCATCCGGCGTTGGAAAAACGACTTTGCTCAATCGACTGATTGGCGCCGAAATTTTTGAGACTAAGGAAGTCCGCGAAAAAGACAGCAAAGGCAGACATACGACGACGGGCCGCCAGCTCATTGTGTTGGAAAGTGGAGCGATGATCATCGATACGCCTGGCATGCGCGAACTTGGAAATTTTGGGGTTGATTCCGGGATCAACGACGTGTTCGATGAAATTACTGCTCTCGCGTCTCAGTGCAAATTTAACGATTGCACCCATTCCAAGGAAGCTGGTTGCGCTGTACTTGGGGCGATTGAGAAAGGGGAAATCTCGCGAGACCGCTTTGAAAACTACGAAAAAATGAAACGGGAAAATGAACGAAACGAGATGTCGTTTTTTAATATGCGCAAGAAAGCTAAGAAACTCGGGAAACTTTATAAATCAGTTCAAAAACACAACGTTAAAAATCGGTAACCACTTCCGAACTTCTGATGCTAGGCGGATAATCAGAAACGCCGTTTTGAAGATTCGGTCTCCGCCTGAAGAGACTGCTTCATTTCTCGTTTGCCAATAGGATTGGTGGTTTCGCAAAAAACTCTGTAGGTATCCGTCTATAGAGCAGAACGTTTGAGAACTTAAGGAGAAAGATATGGCACTAACTTCCCCCCGTTTTAAGAACAATTCACGTCTTATGCGAGCATCCACCGGGCAGGTAATTCGCAAAGGTTCGCGTGGTCGTCACGTACATTTAATTCAAATGGCGTTAATTGATTTGGGCTACCCTATGCCGCGTTCGGTCGGTGGTAGTCGGTATAGCCCGGACGGCAGCTTTGGCGATGAAACCAAGCAGAAGGTAATTGATTTTCAGAATGCAAATAATCTTTCGCCGGATGGTGAAGTAGGCAGAAACACAATGGGAGCGCTTGACCATCTGTGCCGACGCTATACCCATCGCGTCAGGCTGCATTTTCGCAGTATTTCTTTGACTAATGTGCCGTTTGAGCGTTCGTTACAAGATGCGGAAAATGTTTACGGTCAGTATGGTATAAAGTTTGAATACGCCTCGGGTGAATCTCTACTGCTAAGTCGCGAAGAAGAGCAGCGTTTTAATCGCGTAGATGGAGACTGTAATTGGCTGATGAATTCTGGCGAGTTTAATGAGCTACACGGTCTAGGTGGATACGCACCCAATACGGATATCCTAGTTTATTATGTTCAAGACTTTCAGGATTCGATACTAGGGTGCGGTGGACATTCGACAAACCGTCCGGCTTGTACGATCGCCGCTGATGGAACGCGTTGGACGACCGCGCATGAAGTCGGACACGTACTTCAGCAAAGCGATTTCAGCCCGGTTCATATGTCGCACAATCGAAACCTAATGTACCGTACGACAAGTGTCCACGGAACAAGAATGCCGGTTCTAAGTGACCGTCAGGTTGTAAAGATGCGTAGCAGCCCTTGTTGTCATTCGATCTAGGCATCACGCTGCGGTTTCAACTCGCGACTTTCCAACTAGAAGAAGATAAGAATACATAGCGATCCCCGTGAGGATCCCGGTGCCATACTTAAAAACTGGATGGATGTTTGCCGGCGACAAAAAACCCTCAATGATCCCAGCAATCACTAGCAAAACGGCACATCCAATCGCCAAATAAACAGCTTTAATACCATTTTTCTTTAACGCTTCAGTTCGCGTCAAATCTCCGGGGTCTACCAGGGAATAGCCAATCAACATCCCGGCGCCTCCGGCAATGAAAATACAAGAAAGCTCGATCACTCCATGTCCGACCATGAATTCGACGAGTGAATCTCCAAACGCCGGATTCGTCCTGTAGCAAACTCCCAGAACCCCGCCGATTAACAAACCATTGTTTGCCAGAATGTATATTGTGCCGATGCCTAAAAGAGCTCCCCAGGCAAACGCAAGAAAGGAAACAAGAATATTATTTGTCAAAATCTCGCTCGCACCGACCTGGTTTGCGTCATTTAATTTCATCCACCACTGTCGATTTTCTTGAGCGGCAGTTCTAATACCGTCCAATCCCATAATATCGGCAAAGGTCGTGTCTGAATAACAGAGAATGAAGGAAGCAATGCCAAAGCCGGTGAAAACCAAAAAAGCAAGAAATGTGTAGCGCCAGGTTTCGCGAAATGTACGCGGAAGATCTTCGGCGAAAAATTTCCATATCAACCCGACTCCCTGCGCTTCGGCTCGATAAACTTTTCCATGTGTTCGTATAACGAGGCTATTTAGATAGTTAACAAGTTTCTGATCGCGGGTTTCTGACCGAGCAATTGCAAGATCCGTTGCAGCTCTGCGATAAAGTTCGCCAAGTTCACGCACTTCAGCCCTTGGAAGCGCCCGCAAACCGTTAACGCCTTCCGTTTTTGCAAGGAGCTCCTCAAGTCGCTGCCAATTGCTTTTACGTTCGTCTACAAAGCGGCTCATATCTCGAAATTCTAGGTTTTGGCTTCTCGATTGTAAACCAACGTGTGCGAAAGAAATCGTTCGTTGCGAAACTCGCGAGTTAAAACTAATATCTGACAATACGTATGGCAGACGAAGCGAAAAAATATCACGAAGAAGAAGCGATCGAGAAATCGTATGATTTTCAGACTACGAAGCGTCTTTTTGCCTACCTAAGACCCTACTGGAAAATGATGGTCTTGGCGCTCTGCCTCACGCTCCTGACCAACACACTTATAAGCTTACAGCCATTTTTTACAAAAATCGCTATCGACGACTTTATCGTGCCGAAAAAAACTGAAGGCATTTGGTATTTCGCCTTTGCGTTTTTTGCTCTTTTCCTGTTCCGCTTTGTTTTCTCTTATGTGCAGGAAATCTTGCTAAACGTTGTAGGACAAAAGGTTATGTTTGATCTGCGCTCGCAGATTTTCTCTAAACTTCAGCGGCTTCAGATATCCTACTACGATAAAAATCCGGTTGGACGAATAATCACCCGCCTAACCTCAGACGTCGATTCGCTTAACGAACTTTTCACTTCCGGCGTGATCGAAGGGTTGGGTGATATGGTTGTAATTGTTGCAATCATTGGAATAATGTTTTGGCTTGATTGGAAACTGGCTCTTGTTTCACTGATCGTTGTGCCTCTTTTGATTCTTGCGACTAACTGGTTTCGTAAACACGCGCGGGTTGGTTTCGACAAGGTTCGTACGCGTATGGCTAAAATCAATGCCTTCCTGCAGGAGCATATTTCCGGCGCACAAACCGTCCAACTTTTTAACGCCGAAGAAAAGGCGACACAGACTTTTCACGAGATAAACGATGATTACCGAAACGCGAATATCGAAACGATATTTTACTACTCGATCTTTTTCCCGATGGTGGAGTTTATAGGCGTCATAGGGATCGCCGTGATTATCTGGTTTGGCGGGTATCAGATTTTAACAAATACATCAGCCAGCGGATCGGCTTTGACAATCGGAACCGTAATTGCGTTTATTCAGTATTCCCAACAATTGTTTCAACCAATTCGTAATTTATCCGATAAATATAATGTCTTACAGGCTGCAATAGTGGCTTCCCATAGGGTTTTCGTGTTGCTCGATGAAGATGTTGAGATTAGATCGCCAGCCGACCCAAAAAAGTTTTCGCGTGCTCAAGGCGAAATCGAATTTCGAAATGTTTGGTTTGCTTACAATGATAAAGAGTGGGTTATGAAAAACGTCTCGTTTTCCGTAAAACCAGGGGAAAGTGTTGCGCTTGTTGGACATACTGGATCAGGGAAAACTACGGTTACAAATCTTCTGATGCGTTTTTACGATGTTCAAAAAGGCAGAATTCTGCTTGACGGGGTTGACGTGCGAGACTGGGATCTAGAAATACTTCGAGAAAACTTTGCAGTTGTGTTGCAGGATGTTTTTCTTTTCAGTGGGTCTATTGAAAACAACATACGTCTTGGAAATAGAGGAATTTCGGATGAAAAAGTGCGTTGGGCAGCTGAAGAAGTTCGTGCCGATCAGTTTATAGAAAGAATGGAAAATTCTTACAAGACGGAGGTTAAGGAGCGCGGCGCAGGAATATCGGTCGGGCAGAAGCAGCTTGTTTCATTTGCCAGAGCCCTGGCTTTCGAGCCCTCAATTCTGATTCTGGATGAGGCGACCAGCTCAATAGATACCGAAACCGAACAACTGATCCAACGCGCTGTCAATCGAATTATGGATAAACGCACCTCGCTGGTTGTCGCCCATAGATTATCAACAATTCAAAGATGTGACCGCATATTGGTTTTTCACCACGGCGCATTGCGCGAACAGGGAAATCATAACGAGTTGATCAAAGCCAAAGGCCTTTATTGGAGGCTTTTCCAGCTTCAATATAGCGACTCCGAACCATCCAGAGAATCCCGTTCGGATTCGGACTTTCACGGTTTTGACCTAAATTCTCCAATCGCAACGGAAAACTAGTAACACGCTGGAAACCATTGCGAAAAATACACTTTAAGAGATTAGTTTTTAAAAAAATTAGGATAAATCGAGGAAATCAGGTATAATTTTTGATTACAAATGTCCCCTAAAACTGATCAAGAAGAAAGCTTTTTAGATCGGCAAGAAGGCTTGATAAAGGAGCTTTACGCTGAATGTATCGAAACCGCACCCAATTTCGGTATCGATAAAGATACTTTTAGAACGTCGCTCCGAAATAGCATGAAGAAATTCCTCATCAAGTCAAGCGATTCGCTTCCAAGCGATGAAGACGCGGAGAAATTCTTGCGTTCAATTCAAAAAGATGACCTATTCCTCGCCCTCGGATGTGCGAAAGGAAATGAACGGGCCTGGTGGGAGTTTGATCACCAACACCGTACTTACCTTGAACGCATTTCCAGACATCTCGCAAGCTCGGATTTGAACGCTCAAGAAGTTGTTGATCTTGTCTATGTAGAGCTTTACGGAACACGTGTTGTGGACGGCGAGAGGGTTTCAAAATTCGCGACATATAGCGGAAAGGGTTCGATAAGAGGTTGGCTCAGAACCGTAATATGGCACTCGCTTGTAGATCTCCATCGTGCTAGCCACGATGAAGTCTCATTAGACGAAACTATTGAAAATGTGGGCGAAGGACATGCTCACTCAAATTTTGCCGAAACAAACTTAGGTGGCGAGAGCGAGATGATTGACGAGGTGGCGAAAGAACGCTACCGAAAGGCCACTGTATCTGCTATTGAATCAGCTTTTTCAGGTTTAGACGATCACGAAAAACTTCTACTGCTTTATTATCATGTAGATAGCCTAAAATTGCGCGAAATAGCTCGTCTTGTTGAAGTGCCGACCTCGCCCCTGCGAAACTGGTTTCAACGAAGGTCTGCCGCAAGAGAGAAAAATCCCGGTAGTCGCATTCACGAATCGACGATAATGCGTTGGCTGGAAAAGACTTATAAGAAAGTGTTGAAAACCTTTTGCGAAGATCTAAAAGGTGATCATCAGTTAAAAGAGGAAGAAATTGATATTTGTATGGAACTTGCGACCCGTGATCTCGCAAACCCGAATTTATATAAAAACTTAGCGACGAGTACTAATTAGATTACAACGCGCGCTTTTACCCCTACATCGAAAGAGTTTAATTCCCCCCCCCCCCTATTTTCTTAAGATTTTTATGCAAATATTACGAATGTGTTTCGTCTTGTGGTTGGAGGCTGAAACATCAAAATGAATAACCAGAGGCAAGCAAACTCTAGACATCTGCAAATACAGGGTTTACTCGAAAAACACTTGCAAAAAAGCTCGCTAAGCAGGGATGTTGCGGCTGATGTTTCTCATTTGGACGAGGACACTCTCACTGCGTTTGTAGAAGGCAATCTGCTCGAAGGCGAATCAAAACCGATAATTAGCCACCTGGCGAAATGCTCGTATTGCAGACACATTTCCTCCGAACTAGTTAAGCTCGACATCGCTTTTGCCGATGAACCCCATCCCGCGGCGCGAACCGAAGGCGAACCGACAAAAGTTTCAGAAGTCTTAAACGGAATCCTGAGCAGGATTTTTGGAGCGAACGACGGAGCTGTTTTTGCCCATGAAGAGAAAGAAGACGAGGGTGAGGAAACGAAGGAAGAGTAGATTATTCGAGTAATGTAGCTAGAAGTTGCCAATTTGAGGCTGGCTGTGAATTTTTCATGGTCAGCCTTTTTTAACACGCTAATTTAGAAAAATTATTATTTTCTTGGTTTTCAGGGTATAATGCTTGCTTAAATCGAAATATAGCTGGAGTAGAAAGATTGTTGGAAAAGACAGTTGAGTGTCCTTCAAAAGAGGGAATCTCAGTCGAGAAAATTGCCGTTGCGAATCTGCCCACCCGGATTGGAGCTTTTAAGATAGCTGGTTACCGGTCTCTAAATAGTTCTGAGGAATTCGTCGTCCTCTTTAAAGGTGAGCTCAGTCGAGACGAGCCCACGCTGGTTAGAATCCACTCACAATGTTTGACGGGCGATGTATTTGGTTCGATCAAGTGCGATTGCGGACCTCAGCTTGAAAAAGCGATGGAAATGATTTCTGAGGAAGGCAATGGAGCAATTGTGTATCAACAGCAGGAAGGGCGTGGCATTGGAATCGTCAATAAAATCAGGGCTTACGCGCTTCAAGATGGTGGAGCCGACACGGTCGAGGCGAATGAAGAGCTCGGGTTTGAAATTGACGCGAGGGAGTATGACCAGTGTGCCGAAATCCTTTGGGACATTGGGCTTTGCAAAGTGCGCGTAATGTCAAACAACCCTGAAAAACTCCGGGCTCTAAAAGACGCCGGTTTAAGAATTGTCGAGCGTGTTCCAATCGAAGTCGACGCTCAGGAGTCGGCCGCCCATTATTTGCGAACTAAGAAGGAAAAGATGGGGCATTTGCTCGACTTTGACGAGTAATATAAGGACTTTGGAAGTAATTATGCGAGGCACGAAAAGTTTTTTGTTTTTAATTTTCTTTGTCTGCTTTTTAGCGCTTACAACGCAAACTGTATCCGCACAAAACACCATCAATGGAATGATTTTCGACCACAACCGCAGACCGGTTCCAGACATCAACGTCGAACTTCTGGATGATCTCGAGCGAACAATCGCGACCCGTAAAACACGCGGTTCGGGTTTTTATTCATTTCAGAGGCTTAATCGTGGTGTTTATTACGTTAGCGTGAGAGTAGCAGGAACTAATTTTAAGCGAAAGAAAGTTCGTATAGATCTTGGTGACCTAAACGCAATTGGCGGCGTTGACGTAAAGCAGGTCGATGTACATCTTGAGCTTGATGATAGAAAAACTGGTAGGACACCTGCACGAACAGGGGTTGTGTTTGTTCAGGAGGTTCCATCTGAAGCTAAGCTTTTGTTTGCCAAAGCGACTAAGAACCTAAATGATGATTCCATTGAAGAGGCAGTAAGCAATTTAAATGCAGCGGTTAAGATTTTCCCGGAGTATTACCAGGCCCTGATAAAGTTGGGTACTCTTCATATAAATCTGGGCAAATTTGCCGATGGAGAAGGTTTCTTGACTAAAGCGGTGAATGTAAACCCAAAAAGCTTTACGGGCTATTACGGAATCGGGATTGCTCAATATAAACTCAAGAGAATGGATGAAGCGATCGAAAACTTGCGAAAAGCGATTGAAATTGATCCAAGCGCGGAGCGGACTCATCTGCAGCTTGGAATTGTTCAAAGAGAATTGAAGCGTTTTGAAAAAGCAGAAACAAGTTTTTTGAAGGCTAAGCGCCTCAGCAACAATAGGTCATCCGATGCTAATTGGAATTTAGCGCTTCTTTATTATTACAACCTGAAAAAAAAGGAAAAAGCGGCAGATGAATTGGATTCTTTTCTAAAAAATCTTCCAAAGGAAGATAAAAAAAAGAATCCTCAAAAAGTAGCAACTGTTAAAAAATTAATCAAAAAGATTCGCAGAAAAGCGTAATTGTTAGATGTTTTGGAGGAGAAATGAAATTATTTAGGAGTTTGTTTGGGGCGGTGGTATTAGGTTGTTTTCTGCTTACGGTCGGTGTGAACGCGCAGCGTGCAAATTCGATCAGCGGGCATGTTTTTAATCCACAGAGATTACCACTTGAAGGAATAACCGTTGAGCTGCTAGATGATTTTGGAAGAACACAGACTCGCGTTCGTACTAGTAGTGATGGGCGATATTTCTTCGACGTAAAGGCAGGAACCGCTAAATATCGAGTTCGGGTCTTACCAACCGGTACGGACTATCTTGAAGCGACCGCCAGGATCGAGATTCAAAATATTCTGCGAAATGATGCGGGTGGTGCGGTCGTTTGGGGAGCATTTATGAATGCTCAAAGAGATTTCTACCTGCGACTCGATCGGAGAAAACATGACCCCGGAAGAGCTGAAACGATTTTTGCCCAATCAGTTCCAAGAAGCGCAAAAGCCCTTTACGAAGAGGGCGTGGAGTTGATTGGAAAAAAGAGAAAAAAGGAAGGATACAAGAAATTAATCGCAGCAATTGAAGCCTTTCCTGACTATTATCTGGCTATCGAAAAGCTTGGTTTGGAATATATTGTTGCTAAACACTACCGAGCTGCCAGCATCCTACTTCAAAGAGCAGTGCAAATTCATCCTAAAAGCTACAAAGGCTGGTATGGGCTTGCGTACTCCTATTCTTCCCTAAAACTCAATAAAGATGCGCTTACTGCGGCTAAAAACGCCTCCACACTTGGTCCTGGCTCGTTTGAAGCGCAGTTTCTTACTGGTAGACTTTTGAGACTTAATGGAAAATTTCGCGAATCCGAGAAACATTTTCTTAAGGCCAAGATTCTTGCTAAGAATTCTGACAACAAGCAAATTCATTGGGAGCTCGCGCTACTTTATGCCTACAATTTGAAGCAATACGATAAGGCTGCCGATGAACTCGAAGCTCATCTGAAAATAAACCCGAATGCAGAAAACGCGGCGCAGCTGAGAACGTTAATTAGAGAGTTTCGGCAGAAGTCAAAGAGAACTTAAACGTCTAAAAATGAAATACTGCAAGGGTGAGTAAAATCCCTGGAGTAGTTGATTTATTTCAAACGCGTGTCGTAAGCAAAGCGTGTAGCCCCGCGAATGTGGAATTAGTGCCCTTTTCCGACTGAGCCGCATCTAAGACATTGAAGATATGATACTCACCGCGTCGATTTGCTCTTCCATTCAAGTAAGCTCACGCTCACTTCTCTTGCTAACGCTTTGATTCACCCTCAATAAACCGGTACGCTCAACTCTACCTAAACCAGTCCGATTCTTTTACGCGCAAGTTTTCTGGTTTCTTCCGGTGTCGCGAAAATACTACGCTTGTGTAAGTAAATCCGCTTGGCACCTCTTGGAGGGCGCCAAAAGCTCGTCCTTAATAGCTTCCGTTGCAAAGAAAAAACCCGTCCGATTTCTCGGACGGGTTAAAAGTTAAACTTCGGCAAACCATTTAGAAGATAAATCTAAATCCGAAGGTTACTCGTCTACCAGTTTGGAAGTTCTCATTTGCGCCATATCGAACGTCCACATTGGTGCTGGCATTGATCTTCTGCAAGATCGTCTGCGCGCCACCAGCCTGGAAGCGTCTTTCAGCAAGTGAAACTAGTTCACCGTGTGAAAGTGATGCCGCTTCAGCTGCAGTAACCAAACCATTTGCCGGGTCATCCAGCGAATAGTTTGTAAGATCTGAGTTGTTAAAGAAGTCGGTGACCGCATTTTGGTCAAACAAGTTCAATACATCCAGATCAAACACAAACGAGTAGCGGTTATCACGACCAAATCTATATCTGTGACTGATACCTAAATCAGCTTGCGTATAGAAATCGGTACGTCCCATGTCACCACGTTCGGTCTTGATGATGCTGTTATAACCAGCAACCGTAACAAACGTAGTTACAGGAGTTCCGCTTTGAGCCGTAAAGAATGTCTTAAATTCAGTGGTGTTATTCGCCCAGCGATCAAAACGCTTGTTCCAATCAAGAGCATAAGCACCGGAGAACTTAAACACATGTGGGCGATCAGTTGCTAATTTTCCAACTGTTTCACCGCCAGCTACGGTCGATTCCGTAAACGGAGCATCAAATGCCCGCGAAACGTTCGGGTCGGTTCGACCTTCTTCGTCGGAACTCGCGAGTCCGGAGTAGTTACCCCACAAGCGACTCCAAGTGTAGTTAGCGTTGAAATAGAAGTCATTGGCAAATCTTCTGTTTAAGCCAACTTCTACTGCATCATACTTACGCTTAGCGGTTACCGGCGACCATCCATTTTGCTCATAGAATTGTTTAACCAATCCCAGACCAGGGTTACCGATAATATAGGCTTCACTGCCTGAAGCGGTAATGAATCCAGCATCTTCTACTGCTCTGTCAAGTTTCTTTCTGATGTAGCGAGCAACGAATTTATATCTTTCGTTGATTTCACGCTCAAATGAGAAACTCAACTCGGTTTGACGCATAGCCAGAATATCCGGATCTACACCGCCTTGCTCAGCAATATCGAGCGAAGGATCATTCGAAGGTACACGGTGATCTACCGAACATCTAACTTCCGAATAAGCAAATCCAGTTTGCGGACAGTTACCACCAACTATGATTTGCTGAGCACCACCTAAAATAGCACCCGGATCGTAAGTTCTGTAATCCTTATTAGGATCAAAGAGTTCGAACCAGTTACTGTAGTAGATGTTTCCACCAAAGGAACCTCTCGGCAGATCATATTTGAATCTGTCGTAGAACCATCCAAAGAAACCGGAAATCTTCGTGCTTCCATCTCCGAAGAGATCAAATGCAGCACCGATTCGAGGAGCAACCTTGTCGCCCCATCCAAATTGGATAGCAGGAAACTCATTAAAGCTAGGAACTTCTTCCTTCTCAATACGGAAACCAAGATTCAATGTCAGACGATTAGTCGGCTGCCATTTGTCCTGGAAAAAGATTCCGTCATTAGTACTGGAAGCTTGTCCTTGAGCACCAAAGGTGATCACACGAGCCGAACCGATATTTCCAGGTGTCGGTGTTACATTACGTCCTGACCATTGGTCAATTGGTCGACCATAGTAAAGAAGAATATACGCGTTTCGTGGCGACAATACATCGTTAAAGATTTTGTTGTATTGATATCCACCCTTGAACTCATGTCGTCCACCAGCTTCGGTGATAAAGGTCGCATCAACGTCAATCGTTTCACGAACTGTAGCATCGAAAACGGTCGATCCTGCCCAGGCTATACCATTATAGGTACCCGGTCCCGGACAACCCGATCCTGGAGGAGGGGGTCCACTTGAAGTACTACAACCAATTCTGGAGTTGGTTGGAGTATATGGGAAAGGAGCAGGTAAACCGTAAGTACCTAACTTATTGTTAATAAAGTTACGTCCATATCGAGCACCTACTACAATGTTTTCAGTTGCAGTCCAAACACCAGAAGCGGTAAAGATATTTGCATTTCTACGCCCACCACGTGTGTCAGTATATTCGGTTCCAACCAGTCCATTACCCGACGGATAACTATTACCCGTTTGAGTCGAAAGAGAGGGAATCAATCCCTGTGTAGAAATTGGATTCCATACAAATGTACTCGTTAACCGTAGTGAATCAGCAGGTTGTGCATCAATACGACCAAAAGCATATTCGTACTTAGTTCGAGCACGAAACGTTTCATGCGGCAGATTTTGATATGGAATTTTTCTGGAAGTCTCAAAAATCTGTGGTGTATAACTTCCTAAAAACCACAATCTGTCCTTAACAATAGGTCCTGAAATTCTTGCTTTTGGATAAAAACCGCTTTGGTTTCCAAGTCCTTCATAGGAAAGATAGGTAGCTTGTCCGCCCTGCAAGAATAGAAGATCGCGCGGAGCAGCTTGTAGTTTACCAGGCTGGAATCCGATACCGAATTCTCCGTGGAGACCATTGTTACCACCTCGGGTTACAACGTTGATCACACCACCGGTAGCACCACTATACTCAGCTTCAAAACCACTCGATTTCACTTGAACTTCCTGAACTAACGAGAAAGGCAAGTTATTGTTGCTGTCGAGTGTACCCGAAATAGCGTTTGTTACTTCATTACCGTCAACGATAAACGTATTCTCCGAACCACTGGCTCCATCAATCTGGTAACCACCGGATTTTGATTCCGGACGGGTCGAAGGCGAAACCTTCAGCAAACTACCAAAGCTTTGACCTTTAGGTAAAAGTTCTGCAGTTTCCGCGGTAATGTTTGTTTGAATTTTCGATTCCGTAGTATCGATCGTAGCATTGTCACCTGCGATGACATCAACAACGGCGTCAACACCGGTAAGCGATAAATCCAGATTTACTGCAGTCGCTTTACCCAAAACAACAATAATGTTTGTATAGGTTTTCGACGCAAAACCGGAGGTAGCCTCCGACTTAATGTTGTATTTACCGGGCGGAACCCTAATGATTCTCTGAAATCCGGCGTCGTTTGTCGTAACAGTACGCTTGAAACCGGATGTACCTGAGGCGTTAGTTACAGTTACGGTAACTCCTGGAACTACCGCACCCGAACTGTCGCGGGTGGTTATCTCAATAATTCCGGTAGTTTCCTGCGCAATTGCCGTAGCGGCAAAACATAAAACTGCCAAAAATAAAGAAATAATCTTCTTGTTTTTGTACATTTTTTAACTCCTCTATAGATTTTACAAGTAAAAAATTGATCTATGTGTCTAAAACTCGCACATTTATTTCAATAACGTATGTATAAATAGGCAAATATGGAGCCATTTTGGCGTTTTCTTGTGAAAAAGTGTTAAGTTCATTAATATGAATACTTACAAATTCATAGACATTAATGCCTGTTCGCGTTTCCGCTAAATATTACACGCATGTTTCAAAAATTTGTAGATTATTCAATTTTATGGATTTTGTAATTCGCCCGTAAAATAAGGTTTTCAGTATTTATTTAATGTCAGAAAGAATATACAGAGATTCGGTTCATAACATAATTCGGCTTGAAACCGAAAACTCCGAAGGAAAGTTGCTAACCGAATTGATCGACACACCTGAGTTTCAGCGTCTGCGGCGCATTCGACAGCTAGGTTTGGCCCACTTTGCTTATCAGGGTGCCGAGCATTCGCGTTTCACACATTCTCTTGGGGTTATGCATCTCGCATCGCGACTGCTTACAAAACTTAGCCGAAAATACGATATCTCGAAGTCTGATCAAACTGCGGTGCGAGTTGCTGCTCTTCTTCACGACATAGGCCACGGAGCATTTTCCCATGTTGTCGAGCCGATTCAGAATTTTCATCATGAAACCTTTTCGATTGAGGCGATTTTAAGCGGTGAAACCGCGATTGGAAAACTTCTGGCGGATTATTCGAGCGAACTTCCGGAAAAAGTAGCGAGTATTATCCGAGGAAACTTTAAACCCGTCGCGTTGGCGCAACTTGTTTCTTCTCAATTAGATGCTGACCGGATGGACTACCTTTTGCGCGACTCCCTGATGACCGGTGCAAAATATGGAATCTACGATCTCGAATGGATCATAAAGTCGATAGAAATCGATGAGGAAAATGATCGCCTATATGTTTCTGCGCGTGGAGTTTATGCGGTCGAGGATTATCTTCAGGCCCGCTACTATATGTTTCGGCAAGTCTATTTTCATCGCACTTTGCGGTCTGCTGAAGCAATCCTTGGCTCTTTGTTTGGGCGCTCTCTCGAACTATTTCAGATTAGCGGCGCGGTATGGTTTGCAAAAGGTACAGCCTTTGAAAAGCTCCTTTCCGGCGCAAAACTTACACTTTCGGAACACCTTCAAATTGACGATTCAGACGTTATTTTCCATATAAAACAGTGGCAAAACAGCGAAGACAATATCTTATCCGACTTATCCTCGCGATTTCTCAACCGAAAGCTATTTAAGGTTTTTGATCTCGATATGCCGAAAAGCGAGCGTGCCGCCTTTATGGAAAAAGCTGAAGCGATCGTTAGCGATTCGGGTTATAATTCAAAGTATTATTTTACCGAAGATAGCGCGGGCGATGTGCCCTACAATTTCTACACAAAAGATTCGAGTGATCCGAAAAATTCGATCTATGTGGAAGACGGGTTTTCAAACCCGCAGATTCGAGAGATATCGGAAGTTAGTGCGGCCGTGCGCGGACTCCAAAAGGGTTACCAAATTCACAGAGTTTGCTTCCCGAATGAGCTTAAGAATGAAATTACGGAGCTTTACCATAGCGGAAATTTTAAGACAGAAACAAAGGCCGTTTAGCTTGTCTTTACCCGTACAATTCTCAAACAATATAGCGCTCTGCTTTCTCACCTTGGCACTAGTAACGTGTTTTAATTCAAGTAGTTATAGCCAAAGTCTGGCGATCCTCGCACCTGAAAAAACCGAACAATCTGATTCCGTTATCGAGCGTTTTGAAAGCGAGTTGTCGGCTAGATTTCGGATTCTCGACTCATCAATGAGCAAATCGATATTTTCAGCGAGTGGATTTGAGCGACCCTACAATCTTACTGCCAAAAATTCCCGCGACTTTGGAAACATCATCGGCGCAAACTACTTTTTACTAATAAAAACCGATACGCTTCGCCGAACAGCCTTCAAGCGGGATGAATATTACGAGTCGTACATTGCTGTTTATCTGGTTAGTTCGCGCACGGGCAATCTGGTTTTATGGCGATTATCGAAGTTTGAAGAAAGTTCGGAAATGGTTTCGCGGAAGAAACTTTTTGATTCGGTGAGCGATCTAGCGGGGCTGATTTCGGCGAAAATTGCAGTGACTGAAAAGACAGAAACTTCGGTCACGCTTTCGAACGCGGAGAAACTGATTGAAGCCGGTTCGGAACCGACTAACGGACTTAGACCGCCGATGCCGTATCGACGTATTAAACCACAGTACACTGATATCGCAAGCATTTACGATATTTTGGCGACGGTAGACGTGGCAGTCGATGTGGACGCCGATGGTGAGGTTTTGAAAACTGAAGTCGTGCGTTGGGCAGGATTCGGCCTTGATAGATCGGTTGTTGAAACGGTGCGAAAGATGCAATGGAGACCGGCCGACCTAAACGGTAAACCTTTGCCGATGAGAGTTTTACTACGATATAATTTTAAGAATATTAAGTCAGAAGAATAATCATTCCCCAAACCAATGAGGTACCTTCGCTCGACAATTCGGTTCATCGTGTTCTTTGTTTCCACGATTGCGTTATACATCGCCTGGTTTTTCGGAAATCTGGTTATTCCGAATAAAACCTATTGGAGACAGATCGTGTTCCGAAGCTGGTCGCGTCTATTTGTTTGGCTTTCCCAAATAGAAATTGAAACCGTCGGAGAAACGCCAAAACCACCTTTTTTTCTTGTTTCTAACCACCTAAGTTACGTCGATATTCCCGTGCTGCGCTCGGAAATTGAAAGCGTTTTTGTTGCAAAAAAAGACATTGAAAGTTGGATGATCGCGGGGAAAATGGTTCGCGACATGGGAAATATTTTCATAAATCGCGAAAACCGCCGAAACATTCCGCAAGCTGGAGCCGAGATCATAGACAGACTCAATCGAGGCGAGGGTGTGATCATTTTCCCAGAAGGTACGAGCACAAAGGGCGAGGAAGTTTTGCCGTTTAACTCATCCTTTTTTGAGTTTGCCGCAAAAACGGATTTACCGATTCATTACGCCTCGATCACTTATCAAACAGACGACAGAACAAAAGCGAGCGATGCTATTTGCTGGTGGGATGACACAACTTTTATAACCCATCTATGGCGTTTTTTTCAGCTCGAAAATTGTCGGGCCATTATAAGTTTTGGCTTTGAGCCCGTTGCAAAGTCAAACAGGAAGGAACTCGCGAGAGAATTGTGGAATCGGGTTAGCGAGAAGTTTATACCAGTTGTTTAGGTCACCGAAACCATTTTTTCTCTTTTTGCTTAATTATTGAAGCAAAATGCACATACTTTTGTACTTTCATGAGAAGCATAATGCGTAATTTTTCTCTTCAATTTGTATGCCTTTTGTTTGACCATTCTCTGGCAGCTTTTCAGCCGCGCAAAACAAAGGATTTGACGTTAAAAATATGGCCCGAAACGATACGGGTCTGATTTGGCGGCTTCTCTCTGATTTTTAACTTCCAGGCTTGGAGTTTTCTTCAAGCCTTTTTTGTTGCAACATACAAACCGCGTCCGATTAAACCTTCCGGGTCATGCTCCACTCTCAAATTATTTTTCTCGAAAGCAGCGATCATTTCTTCTACCGTTAGCAATCCTAGCTCGTGAACCTCTTTTTCGTTTCTCACTTTTCCATTCTCACCGATCAGATACTCAAAAAAGAAGCGAGAAAGCGTGCCTTCATTTTCACCGTAGGTCATTCGCGCTATTTTAACTTGATCATCTTCAGCGGTTTGAAGTGAGATATATCCGGGGCTGAAAATTTCGGGAGTGAGCCACGGTTCGACGATTATCTGTCCATCGGTCTTTAAATGGCTTGCAAAACGTTCGATCGCAGTTGTAATCCGCTCCTGAGTTTGCAAATAGCCGATCGAGCTAAATAAACACATCACAACATCAAACTTTTTGTCCAACACGAATGCTTCCATACCCGCAACGTAGAAATTTCCCTCAGGAAGTTTTGTGCGGGCGATGTCGATAAACTGCTCGTCCAAGTCGATACCATCTATCTGGTAGCTATACTTTTCCGCCAATAGTCGAGCGTGTTCAGCCGTTCCGCAAGCGACGTCGAGAATAGTTTTGGCATCCGGATTTTTCTCTTTGATGATTTCGTTCAGTAGATCTGCTTCTTTTTCGTAGTCTTTAAACTCGGAATAGATTAAATCGTAAAACTCAGCGGTTTTTGAATACATTTTGTTCACCCCAAAAAATAAAAGGCCGAATGAACAAGTCACTCAGCCTTTCCGGTGTATTTAGCTCAAAAAACTTAGGCGTCTTTTTTCTTAGCCTCTTTTTCGGCCTTTACCTTCGCCGTTTCTTTTTCGGCATCGGCTTTTTTGACGGTTTTCACTTTGTCCGAGGTTTTGACCAATGGAATACCGCCCGGAGGTGTTACATCAACCCCGCCTCGGATATCTAAATGGTCAAACTCATTTACCTCTCTCTGATTGATCGTTGGATCATCATCGACTCTCACATTTCGATAGTAGCGCATCCCAGTTCCTGCAGGGATCAAACGACCCATAATTACGTTTTCCTTCAGACCTCTTAGATAATCGATCCTTCCGGAAATCGCAGCCTCCGTTAAAACACGCGTGGTTTCCTGGAAACTCGCCGCGGAGATAAATGAGTCAGTCGAAAGCGAAGCCTTCGTGATTCCCAAAAGAAGTGGCTCGGCGCTTGCAGTTTCGCCCTTATCTTTGGAAACTCTGCGGTTTTCATCCTCGTAGCGGAAACGATCGACCTGCTCTTCGAGCAAGAAGTCAGTATCCCCAACTTCCTTGATCTTAACCCAACGAAGCATTTGCCGGACGATAACCTCAATGTGTTTGTCGTTAATCGTAACACCCTGCAGACGATAAACTTCCTGAATTTCGTTTACAAGATATTCCTGTAAAGCGTCCATTCCGAGAACTTTAAGAATATCGTGCGGATTGAGCGGTCCATCCATCAGAGGTTCGCCAGCTTTTACATAGTCGCCTTCCTGCACATTAATATGGGTTCCGCGCGGTATTAGATACTCGTGTTCTTCTCCATCCTCACTCGCGACAATTACGCTGCGCTTACCTTTTTTAATCGCACCGAATTTTACCGTACCGTTGATTTCACTCATAACGGCAGTTTCTTTCGGACGCCGCGCCTCGAAAAGCTCAACAATACGCGGCAAACCACCAACGATGTCTTTGTTTTTCGTCGTTTCACGAGGAATCTTCGCGATAATATCGCCAACCTTAACGCCCTGTCCGTCCTCAACCATCAGGTTTGCCTGAATCGGCATCTGATAGGTTTTCTGAACTTTCGTTCCCTTACGGACTTCCAGTCGCGGTTGATTTTTCTCGTCGGAATCCTTCACAACGAGGCGTTTCTGACCGGTGACTTTATCGATGTCTTCAACAACCGTTTTCCCATCAACTAAATCCTGATACTTAATCTTACCGTCGGTTTCAGTCAAGATCGCGTGCGTAAATGGATCCCAGGTCGCTAAGACGTCGTCTTCCTTTACCTTTTGTCCATCTTTGACCAAGATATGCGCACCGTAAACGATTGAATAACGCGCAACTTCACGATCGCGATCATCAATCAGTGCTATATCCGACGACTGGCGGTTAATATTGATCAGCTCCTTATCGCGGTTTTTAATTACGTTAAGACCGATATACTTAACCGTTCCTTCCATCGAAGCGGTATGCTGCGTTTCCTGCTCGAGTCTCGCAGTACCACCGACGTGAAAGGTTCTCATCGTAAGCTGCGTGCCGGGCTCTCCAATCGACTGCGCTGCGATAACACCGACCGCCTCACCAATTTCAACCGTTCTACCCATCGCAAGATTACGTCCGTAACATCTGACGCAAATTCCGCGTCTTGCTTCACACGTCAAAGGCGAGCGAATCTTGACCTGCAACAATCCAGATAGTTGAACCTGTGCTGCCAGATCTTCATCGATCTCCTGATTCGCTTTAACGATCACATTTCCATCCACCGGATCTACAATGTCATCAAGCGCCGTACAACCAACGATTCGATCTTGAAGCGATTCAACTTCTTCGCCATTTCTGACAATCGCTTTCGACCAAATTCCTTTGAGCGTTCCGCAGTCTGTATCCGAAACAATCACGTCCTGCGCAACATCAACCAATCGACGGGTTAAATAACCCGAGTCAGCAGTTTTAAGGGCCGTATCCGCCAAACCCTTTCGTGCACCGTGTGTAGAAATAAAGTATTGCAAGACGTTAAGTCCTTCACGGAAGTTTGCTGTGATCGGCGTCTCGATAATTTCGCCCGAAGGTTTCGCCATAAGACCGCGCATGCCTGCAAGTTGTCTGATCTGAGCTTCAGAACCACGCGCTCCTGAATCAGCCATCACAAGAATCGGATTGAGTTCGTTACGCTTTTTCTCGCGAACGTCCATCGCCATAAACATCTCTTTTGCAACCTTATCCGTTACTTCCGACCAAATCGCCGTTACTTTATTTTGGCGCTCAAGATTGGTCATCGTCGCATCTTCGTATTGCTGTTGAAGTTTATCTACCTCAGCTCGAGCATCTTCAATGATCTTCGCCTTGCTGTCAGGCGTAACCATATCGTCAATACCGATCGAAATACCCGCTTTAGTTGCATAAAGGAATCCAAGTGCCTTCAGATCATCAAGAAGTGCTACGGTCTGATCATGTCCAAGACGTAGATGACAAAAGTTTACAAGCGACTGCAATCCTTTCTTTTTAAGTGTTCCGTTTACAAAAGGAAGCCCGTCGCGGGTTAAGCGGTCGTTAAATATAACGCGACCAACCGTCGTATCAAGTACGCCTTTAAAGTCTTTCTGTATGCGACCCCGCATCACATCTTGGGGATTATGCTCCCTCGTCAAATCAATTAAATCGCCCTCCCAGCGGAGTTTGATTTTTGCCTGCGTATCGACCGTTTTCGCATCAAGCGCGAGCAAAACTTCCTCGACCGAACCAAAAATTTTGTTTTCGCCAACCATCTTCTCGCGGTCAAGCGTTAGGTAATAACAACCTAATACTATGTCTTGCGAAGGAACAGCAATCGGTTGACCACTTGCCGGACTCAGTAGATTATTCGAGGCAAGCATCAACATCGATGCCTCGATCTGAGCTTCAGCTGAAAGCGGAATATGCACAGCCATCTGGTCACCATCAAAGTCAGCGTTAAATGCTGTACAAACGAGCGGGTGAATTTTGATCGCTTTACCTTCTACCAAAACCGGCTCAAAAGCCTGAATTCCTAAGCGGTGAAGCGTCGGTGCACGGTTTAACAAAACCGGATGATCCCGAATCACTTCCTCGAGAATATCCCAAACAATTGGCTCCTGCCTTTCAACCATTTCACGCGCCTGTTTAATTGTGGCCGCATGCTGGTCGTTTTCTAACTTGTTATAGATAAAAGGCTTGTAAAGTTCCAGAGCCATTTTCTTCGGCAATCCGCACTGATGAAGTTTAAGCTCGGGCCCAACCACGATTACCGAGCGTCCGGAATAATCTACACGTTTACCAAGCAGATTCTGTCTGAAACGTCCCTGCTTTCCTTTTAGCGTACCGGAAAGTGATTTGAGCGGACGATTGTTGGCTCCGCGAAGCACACGCCCTCTTCTGCCGTTGTCGAAAAGTGCATCGACAGCTTCCTGAAGCATACGTTTTTCGTTTCGAACAATTACTTCCGGCGCGCGCAGCTCCATCAGTTTCTTCAAACGATTGTTACGGTTAATTACACGTCGGTAAAGATCGTTGAGATCAGACGTTGCAAATCGACCGCCGTCTAGCGGAACAAGCGGACGCAGCTCCGGCGGAATAACCGGAATCACGTCGAGAATCATCCACTCCGGATTGTTTCCTGAACGCAGAAATGAATTTGCAACTTTAAGCCGCTTCGAATATTTGAGTTTCTTTTGCTGCGAAGTTGCTTCCCGCATGTCCGTTCTCAGCCGCGCAACAAGCTCAGGAATATCGATCTGCATCAAGAGCTCTTTGATCGCCTCGGCTCCCATTTTTGCTACAAATTGATGTGGATATTCCTGCATCAGTTCGCGATATCGTTCATCCGTCAGCAAATCCTTTTCCGTTAAATCAGGAACATCGCCCGGATCAACTACGATATAGAGTTCGAAATAAAGAATCTTTTCGAGGTCACGCAAGGTGATGTCGAGAAGGTGCCCGATTCGAGACGGCAGTCCTTTAAAGAACCACACATGAGAACACGGGCTCGCCAGATCAATATGACCAAGCCGCTCACGTCTAACTTTGGATTGAGTTACTTCAACGCCGCACTTGTCGCATTTTACGCCGCGGTGTTTCATGCGCTTGTACTTTCCGCACAAACATTCCCAATCGGAAACCGGACCAAAAATTCGCGCGCAGAAAAGACCATCGCGTTCCGGTTTGAACGTTCGATAATTGATCGTTTCCGGTTTCGTTACTTCGCCGTGAGACCATTCTCTGATCTTCTCAGGCGAAGCGAGCGAAATACGAATCGCCTCAAAGTTAGGACTTAATTGTGTTTTTTCTTTTTGAAATCGAAACATCTTTTTCTCCAAATGCCCCGCCAAAAAAGGCGGAGTATCTACCGTCGCTTTTACTAACCGCCTACAACTTCGCCAACACCCGCTTCTTTCTCCGTTTCATCGACCGAATCCTCTTCGATCAACTCAACGTCAAGACAGAGCGATTGAAGCTCGCGAACGAGCACGTTAAACGATTCAGGAATTCCCGGTTTGAAATCTGCCGCGCCCTTAACGATTGCTTCATAAATCTTCGAGCGACCCGCAACGTCGTCGGATTTACACGTTAGAAGCTCCTGCAGAATATGCGCTGCGCCATAGGCTTCAAGCGCCCAAACTTCCATCTCACCAAATCGCTGCCCACCAAATTGCGCTTTACCACCAAGCGGTTGCTGGGTAATAAGCGAATATGGACCAATCGAACGAGCGTGAATCTTGTCATCAACTAAGTGCGATAGCTTGAGCATATATATGTAACCGACGGTCACTTTCTGCTCAAACTGTTCACCGGTTAAACCGTCATAGAGACGTGTTTTTCCTGAAGGACCAACCGAAGGCGGAAGCCCGAGTTCGTCATATCTGTTATTTGCCAGCTTGATATATTCCTTGATCTCCTTCTCGCTCGCGCCGTCAAATACCGGCGTTGCGAAATGAAGTCCGAGAACTCTACCAGCCCAGCCTAGGTGCGTTTCAAGAATTTGCCCAACGTTCATACGCGAAGGAACACCCAGCGGATTAAGAATGATGTCAGCCGGAGTTCCATCAGGAAGATATGGCATATCTTCTTCAGGAAGGATCCTTGCGATCACACCTTTATTCCCGTGTCGCCCGGCCATCTTATCGCCGACGGAAAGTTTGCGTTTCATTGCAACGAAAACTTTAACCATCTTGATTACGCCCGGAGGAAGCTCGTCACCCTGTTTAATCTTGGTGATCTTTTCCTCATAGATATCGCTTAGGATTCCAATCTGGCGGTCAGTACGTTTTTCATATTCCTTAATTTCAGCAGGAATTTTTACCGTTCCGGCAGTAACGTCAGCCTTCTTCAAAACCTTGATATTAATACCTTTCAGCATTTCCGGTTTCAAAACGGTTCCTTTTTTGATTAGAACCTCTTTGGCTTCCGTCAAATCTTTCTTGAGTTTTCTTCCCTCAAACAGCTCATAAATTCTTTCGTCACGCTGCTCGGTCAGGATTCGAATCTCGTCATCGAGGTCACGCCTAAGTGCATCTTCTTCCAGCAACTCAATATCGAGTGAACGCTCATCCTTGTCCTGCCCTTTGCGCGTAAAGACCTGAACATCAACAACCGTTCCATCGATTCCTGGAGGCGCCGTCAAGCTAGCATCTTTTACGTCACCGGCTTTTTCACCAAAGATCGCGCGAAGGAGTTTTTCTTCCGCCGTCAGCTGCGTCTCACCTTTCGGCGTAACTTTACCAACCAAAATCGATCCCGGGTTTACGTGTGCACCGATCCGTATGATTCCCGATTCATCTAAATCGCGCAGCATGTTTTCGCCGATATTTGGAATGTCGCGCGTGATTTCTTCAGGTCCGAGTTTTGTATCGCGAGCTTCTACCTCGAGCTCCTCGATGTGAATCGACGTATAGTAATCCTCTTTCACCAAGCGCTCGGAAACAAGAATCGCATCCTCGAAGTTATATCCGCGCCAAGGCATAAATGCGACTAACACGTTTCTACCGAGAGCAAGTTCGCCCTTATCGGTACAAGGACCATCGGCAATTACCTGTCCCTTGAATACGCGTTCGCCAACTTCGACGATTGGTCGCTGATTGATACACGTGTTTTGATTCGAACGCTTAAATTTCACGAGCGAATAAATGTCTGCCGTTACCTCACGGGAAATCATTCCACCAACCTGATGGTCAGCTTTTACGATGATTCGTTCGGAATCGATGTAATCAACGACTCCATCACGCTTAGCTACAACTACCGCACCTGAATCTCGGGCAGCAATTCTTTCCATTCCGGTTCCGACATATGGTGCGTCAGCTCTAAGAAGCGGGACAGATTGGCGCTGCATGTTTGATCCCATGAGCGCTCGGTTAGCGTCGTCGTTTTCGAGAAACGGAACCAATGACGCCGCTACCGAAACGAGCTGTTTCGGCGAAACATCCATATACTCGATGTCGTCGCGACTCGCTGAAATAAATTCACCAGTCAGGCGGGCTGCATTTCGCTCATTGACTATCTTGCCTTTCGGATCAAGTTCAATATTCGCCTGTCCAATAATGTATCGATCTTCCTGCCATGCAGTCAGGTAAAAGGGAAACGGCTCGTACTCGGCTTCGCGCTGAGTTTTCTTCAGTTTTCGATTTGCCGCTAAAACTTTATTTTCCGGAACGTGGTCGCCTGGTTTAAAGGCTGTATCGCCACCATTTGAAACCTTCACGTATTCAATCACGCGTCCTTTCTCAACCTTCCTGTAAGGCGACTCAATAAATCCAAATGCATTAATTCGCGCAAAACAAGAAAGCGACGAGATCAAACCGATGTTTGGTCCCTCAGGCGTCTCGATCGGACAAATACGGCCATAGTGAGTAGGGTGAACGTCACGAACCTCAAATCCAGCGCGTTCACGCGAAAGTCCGCCGGGTCCGAGCGCCGAAAGACGACGTTTGTGTGTAATCTCAGAAAGCGGATTTGTTTGGTCCATAAACTGCGATAGTTGCGATGAACCAAAAAATTCACGTACGGCAGCTGTAACAGGTTTTGCGTTTACGAGATCCCGCGGCATCGTCGTAAACATATCCTGCTGAATCGACATTTTTTCTTTGATCGCGCGCTCCATTCTTTCCAAACCAATGCGGAACTGATTTTCAAGAAGTTCTCCAACAGCGCGTACACGTCGATTGCCAAGATGATCGATGTCGTCCTGGAAATAATTCTCAGGATCGTTTTTCATCCTGAAGAGATAATTTACGACTTCTAAGAAGTCTTTCGCCTCGAGCAGCGAATTATCAATATCGTCGAGTTCTTCCCGACCCATTTTGATATTGAATTTCAGTCGCCCAACGCGGGACAGATCAAAGCGTCGCGGCTCGAAAAACATTCCATCGAGCAATTTGTAAGCTGTTGGAACGGTTGGCGGATCACCGGGACGCATCTTTCGGTAAATTTCCAGAATTGCGTCGACCGGTTTTTCAATTGTGTCTTTTACCAATGTCTGCGAAAGAATTGGTCCGATAATGTCTTTTTCGGGGAAGAAAACGGACATTTTCTCAACACCCTGCTCGACGATTTCTTCCAGCTTATCGGAGGTAATCTCATTGTTTGTTTCAATGATGACTTCGCCCGTTTCCGTATTTACGATATCTGTCTGCGCAAACGCTCCTTCAAGCGCTTCCACATTCATTTCTACTTCCTTTAGCCCAACGCCGCGAATTTCTCTTAACGCCAATTTTGAAACTTTGCGTCCAGCTTTAACCAAAACCTTTCGACCTTTTTTAATTGGATCTTTCGTACGCATTCCAGAGAGATTGGTCGTTCCCTCTTTGTTTACTTTTATGAAGAATTTTCCTTTGTCGATGCGAATTTCGTCGGTCGTATAAAATTCTTCGATCAAATCGGAATTCGTGTACTCAGCGTTTTTAACGACTTCTTCCAGAATCTGATCCGAGGCCGTTTTCATATCGATCTGCGGCCTAAGCCAGAGTCCGAGCGCGCGCAGAAAAATCGTTGCGAGAATTTTCCGCTTACCGAGCCGCGAATGAAGCAAACCTTTATGGTCGTATTCAAATTCAATCCATGAACCGCGATAAGGAATAATTTTCGACGAGAATGCTTCTTTGTCCTGCTTGAAGAAAACGCCCGGACTTCTATGAAGCTGCGAGACAATCACTCGCTCTGTTCCATTAATAATGAAAGTGCCGTTGTCTGTCATCAGAGGGATTTCGCCGTAGAAAACTTCTTCCTCTTTAATGTCGCGTATCGTTGCTACGCCGGTATCAGCGTCTTTATCAAAAACGGTAAGACGTATTTTTACCTTTAACGGAACGCTGTAAGAAACACCGCGCTCCTGGCATTCCTGCTGATCGTGTTTGTGTTTTAACCCTACGGGCTCACCACAATTCGGACAAAGATTCGGTTTTACATTATTAAAGGTGCTGCAATTTCCGCAGAGAACTTCCGCCGAACCAAAGGGGTCAACCTTGATCTTCGCGCTACATTCTTTACACTCTGCGCGCAAGTGGTCGAGTCCTTCAAGGTTTCCACATTTACACTGCCAGTTTCCAATTTGATACTCGACGAATTCGAGTGTCGCGGTTTCGCGAAAATCAGAAACGGGAAAGATCGATTCGAAAACCGCCTGGAGCCCGACGCTCTGACGCTCTTCCGGAATCAGATCCATTTGCAAAAACCGATTGTAGGATTCGCGCTGCACCTCAATGAGGTTTGGTATCTGGGCGGATGTCACGATCTTTGAAAAATCCACACGCTCGGGAGCATCACTGGTTCGGCGTCCGAGTCCTTTTACATTATCTTGAAGCGGATTGTTTATCATAGTTAGAAAACCTTAGGTTTATATGAAAAAAAATGTTGATTAAATCGACTTTTATTGGTACGATGCGATTAGATCAAAGTAAGAAAATGCCCCGTAAATAAAAGACGACAATGCGGTTCAGGGTAAACTATACCCTGACCGCTTTTTTAGCAGCTTTCGCTATCTAATAAATTTTCCGAGAGTTCCAAAAAAGGGCAATTACTCTCCGTTTTCTGTGCGGCAAATCCTTTTTTTTCCGCACTATCTAAGCCAAGTTGCAAATAAACTAAGTAACTAAACCCAGACGATAAGCGCAAAATCGCTCATTTAATACACTTACCGTTGAGTTTAACAATTAAGCTATTTGAGTTCAACCGTTGCGCCGGCGTCGGTTAACT
Organism: Aridibacter sp.; assembly: GCA_965216195.1. GTDB lineage: Bacteria > Acidobacteriota > Blastocatellia > Pyrinomonadales > Pyrinomonadaceae > Aridibacter. Next base: position 3,209,317 of record OZ244151.1, read on the forward strand.
TCTTCTTCATTTCTTCAGCTTCTTCGGTTGGAACGCCCTCTTTAATTACTTTCGGTGCGCCATCGACGAGCTCTTTTGCTTCCTTAAGCCCAAGACCGCCAACAACCTCGCGAACTGCCTTAATTACGTTGATCTTGCTGCTTCCGGCAGAAGTCAATTCAACGTCAAAAGAGTCCTTCGCTTCAGCTGCTCCAGCATCTCCGCCAGCCGCAGGCGCTGCCGCCATTACCGGTGCAGCCGCAGCTGCAGCCGAAACACCAAAAGCTTCTTCGAGATCCTTAACCAAATCAGCTACTTCAATAAGAGGCTTGTTTTTTAGCGCCTCGACGATTTCCTTGTTATCCATTTCTACTATTTCCTCCTAATAGGGTTCTTGTTTGTTGTTAGCCGATAGAACCCAGCGGAACGCTATCAATTTGGTTGCATCTCAAATCAATCTCGCCCGAGCCGCGCAGCGACCTGACAAATCGCTTCGCTCGTTTTACCTTGAGTACGGCTTATTAGAAAAACTTAAAACTTTATTCTTTCTTATCGTCGGAATCTTCCTTAGACTCGTCGTCCGCATTCTCATCAGATTCCTCTTTCTTTTCATCCGCCGCATCTTCAGAAGGTTTCTCTTCCTTCTTTTCGTCGGCTTCCTTTTCTTCTTCTTTCTTTTCGTCCGCGTCATCAGCGGGCTTCTCGTCTTTCTTTTCTTCCTTCTCCTCTTTCTTGTCCGCTGGCTCTTCAGCCTTTTCTTCCGCTTTCGAATCCTCTACAGGCTTGTCCTCGGCTGCCGGCTTTGCGTCATCCGTTGCTTCGGACTTTTCATCAGCCTCCTGGGCGTCTTCCGGAAGTTCGCTTACTTGTTTCACAACAGAGGCAAGGTCACGTGGAATAGCGTTGAGAACCGTAGCCAAACGCTGTGCCGGTGCATTGAGCAGATAAAGAAGTTTTGCTATAAGTTCGTCTTTCGAAGGCAAACTCGCGATCGCTTTTACTTCGTCCAGCCCAACTACCTTTCCGTCGACGATGCCCGTTTTAAATTCGAAAATGTCCTTTTCTTCTTTGAGATATTTCGAAATCACTTTCGACAAATCCACCGGCTCTTCATCGGTCCACGCAACTGACGTCACACCCTTGAAATGCTCTGTAGCTTCCTCGAAAGAAGTTCCTTCCACAGCTCGTCTTGCTAAAGTATTTTTTACTACTTTATATGTCGCCCCGGTTTCACGCAGTTCGTTTCGAAACGCCTGGTCTTTATCAACGGTCAATCCATTGAAGCTAAGCACCATCGCAGATTTCGAATTCTTAAAATGCTCCGTGAGGGCGTTTAGATCTTCTTGCTTTTTTTCTCTTGTTTTCATCGCTCTACCTCCCTCACTTATTAAGATAAACTCATTTCATCGAGTAAAATGCCCGGGCTCATCGTTGACGCAATGTTTACTTTTTTAACGTAGCGGCCTTTTGCCGTAGCCGGTTTCGCTTTCATAACTGCGTTAATCAAAGCCCTCGTATTTTCCTCAATCTTATCGGCGCCAAAAGAAACCTTGCCAACACCGCAATGGACTACGCCCGTTTTATCTACGCGATACTCAACTTTCCCGGCTTTTGTTTCGCCAACGGCCTTCTTAATATCCATTGTTACGGTGCCAGTTTTCGGATTTGGCATAAGACCTCTTGGACCCAAAACACGGCCGAGTTGACCAACCTTGCCCATCATATCCGGTGTAGCAATCAAAGCGTCAAAATCCATCCAGCCGCCTTTGATCTTTTCGACCAGGTCATCGCCTCCTACGAAATCTGCGCCGGCATCTTCAGCTTCTTTCACCTTGTCACCCTGCGCGATTACAACGACCTTTTTACTTTTTCCCAAACCATTCGGTAAAACGATTGTGCCGCGAACCAATTGGTCTGCCTGCCTCGGATCGACTCCAAGCCACATCGTCAATTCAACCGTTTCATCAAATTTGGCAAATGCAATTTCTTTCATCAAAGCAATTGCATCCGCTAGCGCATATCTCTTCTCAGGCTCAACTTTCTCAAGCGCCGCGAGATATTTTTTTCCTTTCTTTCCCATTTATTCCTCCAAGGTTCAAACGGATTGTTAATCCTCCCTCTAATCTGTTAGCTGTTAGCTGTTAGCTGTTAGCTGTTAGCTGTTAGCTGTTAGCAAAAACATACTCGAAATTTTCAATCTCCAAACTGCTTTCCGCTTACTGCTTGCTGCTCACTGGTTACTCAACCGTTAGCCCCATGCTTTTTGCGGTGCCTTCGATCGTACGCATCGCCGATTCCAACTTCGTCGTGTTGAGATCTTCCATCTTCGTTTTTGCGATTTCTTCGATTTTTGCTTTCGAAATCGTTCCAACTTTTTCACGGTTTGGCTCACCCGAACCCTTCTCAATCCCCGAAGCCTTTCGAAGTAAATCTGCAGCCGGCGGGGTTTTGGTTTCAAACGTAAACGAGCGATCGGCATAAACCGTAATTACTACTGGAACTTTTAAATCCGGATCGCCATCTTTCGTTTTTGCATTAAACGCTTTACAGAATTCCATGATGTTCACACCGTGTTGTCCAAGCGCCGGACCAATTGGCGGAGCCGGATTAGCTTTCCCAGCTGGAATCTGCAGTTTTATATATCCTTCAATCTTCTTTGCCATATTTTCGATTTACGATTCCGGGTATCGATTTCTCAACCCGAAAATGTCCTCATTTTTCCGTAATACTGTATACGCCTTACGCTATCGCTTTTAATCTGCTCTGCGAGGTTGGTTTCTCCAACTACCGTATAACGAATTACCTATTACGTATTACTCTTCTTCCGCAAAGGTTACTTTTTCTACGTCCAGGAAACTGAGCTCAACCGGGGTCGAACGCCCAAAAATCGTGACGGTAACTTTTAGAGTTGTTTTTTCTTCGTTTACTTCCTCAACCTTCCCTGTAAAACTAGCAAAAGGTCCTGATTTTATTCTTACAACTTCGCCCACCGCATAAGAGAATTTTGGTTTCGGTTTCTCCGCCGCAACCTCTACGTTGTGCACGATTTGATCGACCTCGTCCTGTGTCAAAGGAGTAGGCGTCTTACCGCCAAGAAAGCCTGTAACTTTCGGCGTGGACTTGATCGCATGGAAAACATTGTCGGGAATTCTTCCATTTTCCTCGCACTCAATTTCGACTAAAACATATCCCGGATAAAACATCCTTGATGATTCAATTCTCTTATTCCCGCGCATCTCCACAACGGTTTCTTTCGGAAGCAAAACTTCAGTGATCAGATCAGCCAACTCCATATCGCGAATTCGCGCATTGAGACTCTCCAACACTTTATTTTCGTGTCCAGAATATGTGTGAATAAAGTACCACTGCCTCATAAAATTAGTCCCAATTAAACGCCCGCTAGCCAGTTAACAAGTTTTGCGAGCTGATCCAAAAGAAATACCCAGCTCTGATCCACTAGATATAAGAAAATCGAAAAGAAAATCACCGCAATAATCACGATAACCGTCGTATTAAATACGTCCTCCGAAGAAGGGAAGGAGGTTTTATCCCATTCCGCGCGCGTCTCTTTTATAAACTGGCCGATTCCGCCGCGTTTTCCCTTTCCTTTCTTTTTTACGGTGTCAGAAGCTGTTGACACTTTGTTTCTCCTTAAAAATATTAAACCTGGCAGGGGTACCAGGATTTGAACCCGGACTTTCGGTTTTGGAGACCGACGTGCTAACCGTTGACACTATACCCCTAAATTCATTTGCAATGAGATATTCAATTCCGTCCATTTGACTCAATCGAAAACTCAAACTTCGCAAACATCAAATTACTTCGTTTCCTTATGCAGTGTGTGTGTGCGACAACGACTACAATACTTTTTAAACTCCAATCTATCTGGAGTTTTTTTTCTGTTTTTCGTCGTCACGTAATTGCGTTCTTTGCAATCCATACACTGCAGAATTATGTTATCTCGTGGCATAACGTCGCCCCCTCGGTTTGCGCTCTCTCGCTATACGCGATTCGTAGTTCGCTCGTACGCTGTACGTATCACGTATCACGTATCACGAATCACGTTTACTCAATAATATCCGACACCGTTCCGGCTCCTACCGTTCGGCCCCCTTCTCTGATTGCGAATCTCAACCCCTTCTCCATCGCAATCGGTGCGATCAACTCGATCTCCATCTCGATGTTGTCTCCGGGCATCACCATCTCTGTTCCGTCCGGCAGATTTGCTACTCCTGTTACATCCGTTGTTCTAAAGTAAAACTGCGGTCGGTACCCCGTAAAGAATGGTGTGTGTCGTCCACCTTCTTCTTTTGTCAGTACATACGCTTCGGCCTTAAACTTTGTGTGCGGTGTAATCGATCCGGGCTTCGCAATCACCTGTCCTCTTTCGATCGCTTCTCTATCCACTCCTCTGAGCAAGAGTCCGACGTTGTCTCCCGCCTGCCCCTGATCGAGTAGCTTCTTAAACATCTCTACTCCTGTGCAGACTGTCTCCTGTGTCTCTCTGATCCCGATGATCTCTACCGGGTCGTTTACCTTCACTATCCCTCTTTCTACACGTCCTGTCGCAACTGTTCCGCGTCCTTGAATCGTAAAGATATCCTCGACCGGCATCAAAAATGGCTTATCCGTCTCTCTTTCAGGTGTCGGAATATATGAATCAACTGCTTCCATCAGCTCATGGATCGTCTTCTCCCACTTCTCATCACCTTCAAGTGCCTTTAGCGCCGACCCTTTAACTACAGGAATATCGTCTCCCGGAAATTCATATGCTGAGAGAAGCTCTCTTACTTCGAGTTCGACCAGCTCAAGCAGCTCTTCATCATCGACCATGTCCACTTTGTTCATAAACACAACCATTGCAGGTACTCCTACCTGCCGTCCTAGCAAGATGTGCTCTCGTGTCTGTGGCATCGGTCCATCCGTTGCTGCAACTACGAGTATTGCTCCGTCCATCTGTGCAGCTCCCGTAATCATGTTCTTTACGTAGTCTGCGTGTCCCGGACAATCCACGTGTGCGTAGTGGCGGTTATCTGTCTCGTATTCAACGTGTGCCGTTGCGATCGTTATCCCCCGCTCTCTTTCTTCAGGTGCGTTATCGATCTCATCAAACGCCTTCGTCGCTACGTTCTCATTCCCCTTCGCTAAAACCGTCGTGATCGCTGCCGTCAATGTCGTCTTCCCATGATCCACGTGCCCTATCGTCCCGATGTTTACGTGCGGCTTCGACCTGTCAAACTTCTCTTTGCTCATTTTCCAATCCTCTCTCGAAAAAAGTTATGAAATAAAATCCTTAATTATAAGCCCGAGACGGGATTTGAACCCGTGCCCTCATCCTTACCAAGGATGCGCTCTACCCCTGAGCTACTCGGGCATCCCGACAAAATAATGGAGCGAGAGACGAGGCTCGAACTCGCGACCCTCAGCTTGGAAGGCTGATGCTCTACCAACTGAGCTACTCTCGCTCGTCTGAAATTCCAAATCTCAAATTTCAGATCTCAAATGGTGCAGGGGGTAGGATTCGAACCTACGAAGGATGTTACTCCGCTGGGTTTACAGCCCAGTGCCATTAACCACTCGACCACCCCTGCATATGTCAAAAACTACTACTCTAAATCGACTTTTGGAGCCAATTAGCAAATTTCACATAATATCCAAGAAACGTGGCTTTAGCAAGCAGAAAACGCCCCATTTCAACGATTTCTATGAGTTGGTTATGCGCTGAAATATTGGGGTGAAACTGGATTTTCCACGGAGCGCCAAGATGTTGTTATCGAAGAATAGGTCAACCACAATATATTGGATTTTCAGCATCGAACCGCAATGCTATTATTCTCCCTTTTCTTCCTGTGTGTCGGAAATATATCCCGAGCGCGGGTGAAATTTCTCGTAAGTCTTCTTGAGATGCTGGTCGGTAATATGTGTGTAGATTTGCGTAGTGGAAATATCTGCGTGTCCGAGCATGGCTTGTACCGAACGCGAATCGGCACCGCGTTGGAGCAGATGTGTTGCGAAAGAATGCCTGAGTGTGTGCGGCGAAACGTCTTCAAGCCCTGCTTTTTCAGCATACTCTTTAATCAGCTTAAAAATTATTTGGCGATTGATCGGGCGTCCGGCAGAAGTAATGAATAGATTTCGCATTTCTAGGTACTCTTTCTTTTTTCGCTTCGCCAGATGGCTTTTGAGCCATTCCACCGCGCTCTTCCCAAGCGGAACTTTCCGCTCCTTTCCTCCCTTTCCTTTACAGGTTAGGATGCCTGAGTCAACATCAATATCATCGATTCTCAAATTTGCAGCTTCCGAAACCCGCAAACCTGCTGCGTACATTAATTCCAAAATCGCACGATCCCGCAAACCCATTTCCTGAGATACGTCCGGCTGATTCAAAAGCGCATCGACCTCATCCTCGGTCATAAATTTCGGAAGATAGAAGCCTTTAGTTGGGGTATCTAAATCTTCGGCAGGATGTTTTTTTATGTGTCCGTCAAGAAGAAGAAATTTATAAAATCCACGAACCGCTGAGATGATTCGGTTTATGGAGCTTGGAGAAAGACCGGATTTAGAAAGGTCGGCAATAAAGGCTCGCAGATTGGTTCTCGAAATATCTTCAAGGTCAACGCCCTCCTCATCGGCAAAACTTTTCAGTTTAGCGAGATCGCGTTTGTAGCTTGCGACAGAGTTTTTCGCCAAGCCGCGCTCGACCTGCAGATATGAAAGAAACTCTCGCGTTAGGTCACGTTTTTTTGAAGCCGAAAATGACATGGAAAAATGAATAAGAAAAGGACACAGCCAATCGAGGATCACGCTGACTGTATCCTAAGTTTTAACTTCCATACTTGCAAGAATTATTTACGGTGAACGTTGTTAGTGCATATGAGATGAATAGCTCGAGCAAGATCGCCCGGAAACTTCCGGAGTATTTTCCAGCAGTCTTCTTGCCCTACTTCTGGAAAGATTCCATGTCCGAATATCTTCATTTTCTTTCGCTTCACAGTATTTCCAATGTAATCCTTCAAAAATTTGCTCTCGATTTTGATCACTCATCAAAGGTACTGATTCCAAAATTGCGGGAACTGCATCCGAACTAAGCCGTCGATTATAGGTGGCGTCAAACGCTCTCCCTTCCCGCATCAGCCGGACATTGGTTTTAACGATGAAGTCATCCGGGTTTAGAACATGCAAAGTTCCTAAAACAAACAGTCCGCACCAAAGAGCTCCCCACGCAAAGTGTTCCCGAGCGCCCAACAGCACCGTCATCCCAAACCATAGGAATACCATAACCAACAGGATAATGAACATAAGCGGATACAATCGCTCAGCGGTCAACCCATAACCAAGATTACCCGTTAAAAGCAGTAGCCGCTGCGCCGCAGATGCCATGATTATAAAGAGCAATCCGATTTGTATGACCGAAAGAATCTTAAAAAGTTGCTCGGCAAAAGGATCATCTTTTTTCAAAAGCCAATGTGAAACCAAAAGAATCGGCATCACCAAAGCCGCAACCGCTATTAACTCACCAAAGCCTCGTCTCGCGTATTCTGCCAACTTGAAATCGGGCGTGTTTTGTACGAGTTCGATTCCTCCAAACAGATATGGAATCTGAATAACAACGAAAACCAGAAACAAAAGATTTATTAAACCCAGGACGATTCCGGTTTCGATAGATCCGAGAGTAAAAATCTCAGGCAGAACGGAGTTGTCAAACTTGCGCCAGTCCCAATTCTTTTTCGCTTCGGAAGATTTCTCCTTGGGTTTATTCCGCTTTTCTTCTGTCTGATCGTCGGAAATATGCAACGTGACGCTTGGAACCTGCGGGCGGACATCGCTAGGTTTTTTTGCTATTTCGTTTAAGCCATTTGATGCGCTCTTAAAATCGAAACTCGAGGTTCTCAGATAACCCGCGACAACCCAGCTTATGAAACAAATAGGGATCGCGTGACTGAAAAAGCTGTCCAGATCTACCGAAAATGTGTTTTGAACTAGTCCTTCAAAAACTGCGTCAGCCGCCATAAATAGTGCGCCAAAAACAAAGACAATCGGCAGCGCGATCGCCAGACCCTTAGCGACAGAAATCAAATGTTTTGATAGACCAGTCTCGGGAAACGCTTTCCATTTTATGTCTTCAATCAACAGCAAAAACGGAGAAAACGCTGTGCTGAGCGACACCCAAATTCCAGAAATTAAATAATGTGCAGCACCCGCAACCTTTGTCTGGATTTTAAGAGTAGGCAAAATCTGAACCGCAAGAATTATGAGAATTGCGAGCACATTGAAAAGCTTGAGCTCAAGCGAATCACGCAGAAGAAACGTAACCGCAAAGAAGATCAGCGCCCCGTGCAAGGCAAGCGTATGTGAATCAAGCCGCTCGGGTCTTTGGCGAAAAGTTATTGCGATGATCGCCGAAACCAGGAGTACAAGCCATATAAAAATATTTAAACCCCAGGGCGATTCCCTAAGAAGTAAATCACCCAGGACACCGAGCAATACGGATGCCTGCAAAATAATTAGTGCGGTTTTTGTTTTTTCGTTCATGGTTTTCGTACCTTAATTTAGTTACCGCGAAATTGCGGATGGATTGGAAATACCTTGCCCGTTGCCGTCAATCTCAATATCCGGAAATGACCCGCGTCTAAAAAAGATTTTCTCAGCAATTCTTCGCCCGATTCTTCCTTTCATAAACTTAAACCCGATTTCGAGCAGACTCTGATAGCTGAATCTCTTAAGAGCAAGCCTCATCAAAATTCTCGAGGCAAACTTCGTTCTGAACATCGAACCCGAATAATTCAGTAATACCTTTGGCTCGTCATTCCTAAGTCTTTCCGTCACAACCTCGGCTGCAAATTTTGAAAGTCGCATGCATGGATCGAGTCCGCCTGCCGTTAGAGGCGAAACCGCACCTGCGGCATCCCCAATCAATAATCCGCGCTCATTTGCAATTCGTTTCAAAACCCCGCCGACGGGAATTCTGCCGCCGCGTGTCTCTACCAAATCAGCCGTTTTCAAATCTATAAATTCCGGAGCAATTTCGTTCTTAAACTGTTTTAGCGCCTCGCGGGGGTTAAATCTAGAGGGATATCCGCCGACACCTATGTGGCTTTCCTCACCGTCGTTAGTAATCCAGGCGAGATATCCGGGAGAAAGCTTTGCGTCTAGAAAACAGAGAAGCCTCGGGTTTCCTTCAAGCGGAACACCTTTGAAAACTTCTTCATAACCAACGATCCATTCCGTGTTATGGTCAAGATCCAGGTCTTTTGCTACGCGGGATCTTGCGCCATCTGCACCGATCAAAACTTTAGTTCTTATTTGACTCGTTTCGCCCTTCTTTTCGAGATGAACTGTGGTGTGATAACCCAAAACCTTTGAGATATGATCGATGTGGAAACTTAGTTTGGGCGCCCCGGAAGAGTCATCTTCAAACTCGCTTGAGACATAACGCGTCCCGGCCATAAATTCAACACCCAAATCTTTACATTCACGAAGAAGCGTTTCATATAAAGCGCCCATTTTACCGACCCTAAATTCCGGTACTTCGCTACTCATATCAAAAGATTTTAATTTCGGTGATAAAAGAGTAACTTCGCTTATAGGTGTCCCGAGTGTACCCGATGGAAAGTCAAAATCTTCAAAGGTTTTGCGAACAAAAATTCCGGTGGTGTGTACGCCTTTTGTTAAATCTTCTTTCCGGTCGACGAGAAGGATTTTCGCTCCGTCTATCGCCAGCAGCTTCGCGCATTGAAGTCCGGCCAATCCGGCTCCGATTATTACAGCGTCAAAAGAATTCATGGGTTATTGGCTTTTCACCGCAGCAATCAATGCTTCCATGTGATCAAGATATTTCTTTAATGCCGCTTTTCCGGCCTTTGTGATCTTGTATTCCGTGAGCGGCTTACGCCCCTTAAAAGATTTTTCGCATGCCAAATAGCCAGCGTCTTCGAGTTTCCTGGCGTGTACGCTTATATTTCCATCGGTAGTATTCAGAAGTGTTTTCAGCTCGCCAAACGAAAGTTTTTTGTTTGCCGCTAGTGCTGAAATTATTCCAAGCCGCATTCTCTCGTGGATCAACTTGTCCAAATCGTTGGAAACATTTTCGGGGGCTTTTGTCACCTCAACCGCATGCGGCTTTCTATTTCCGCTGGCATCGTTTTTGTCTTTTTTGATTGCTAAATTTCCTTTTGCCATAGTTCTTGTACCTCTACTAACCCCCGTATTTCCTTGCGATGATCAAACCAAAAATAATATGTAAACCTCCAAATCCCGCTCCCATAAACCAGTTTGCATAATCAGTTGACACAAACATCGAAGCCGCGCCAAGCGCTACAAAAAGCCAGCCCAAAACCGGAACCGCCCTGACTGAGTAAGCCCCGCCCGTAATGACAGCCGAACCGTAAAGCGTTAGCCAAGCAGTGTGTAGAAATTCAAACAAATAGTTCGAAACGAGCAGCCACGTAATTATGATTCCGGCCACCAAAGGAGGCGCAAAACCCAGGGCAAACTTTCGGGCTGGAGTAGAAACCAACGAAGTTTCGACCAGCTTGGACTTTTGCCACATCATTCCCAGCCCTATAAAAAAAGCGAGAAACGCTTCGACAAGCCAGGTTATTAACCAAGTGCGCGAATTAGCCTGCATACTCGCAATAATGGTCGCGCCGACCGCAGTCGCTCCCATTAGCGCTCCACCATAGCCCGGGACGGCAGTGAACTCGGTAGAGCGTTGCATCGCATCACGTATAAACTCCAGATTATCCGCAGCTCGCCCGTGAAGGCTCGGCGGTTGATCCGAAGTGTTTTCTTCTTTTTCGCGAAGTTTATGTATCGTAGCCATCATCATAAAACTACCTTAAACTAGTTTCGTATGTCAAGAACTTTATTATACAAAGTATTAATTTGTTTGAGTTTTCAGTTTATTCTCAGAAAATTCTTTTTTGGGTTACTTCCCGGCAGGCTCTTTTGCTAGCTCGCGTATGTAAGGTGCTGCGGTCTCTTTCTCTAGTTGCGGTACGAACGTGTAGATTCCGACAACAACAAAACCCAGCAATAAACCAACGGCGAACTTGAAAGGAAACTTGGCATCGCGCCAGACCAGATAAATTACGAGCAAAAGGATCACGAATGCGGGTAGGATCGTCCAAAGGTTGTTATCAAACCCAAACGTGTTTGCAATTGTAAGCGTAAATAGATTCTTATCGTATAACAGCGTCTGCCAAAAAGAGTTGTGTGGAAACTCAAGTATGCTCGGAGCAAAGGCGTAGGTAAGCATCGGAACAGCGCAAAACAAAAAGGAAGCCGCAAAAAGTAGCCCCCTTAAGATACTCGGAAAGTCTTCTACTTCGCCGTCAAAGAAAGAGTCGAGAAGAAGGGGAACCACAATTATCAAATGTCTCGCACCAATTGAATCTCCTGAATACTTCGCCGCAAAACCAGAGACAGCCAAAACGGTCAGAAAAACGGTTATCAGTTTAATTCTGTGTCTTCTAAACCCTCGATCTTCGGAATCGAAAACGGCCAGCAAGGCAAAGACTAAAACTGGCGAAAAGAAAAAGAGTCCCTTCGAGGCGCTTATTAAAGTTTCGTATAACCCTGAGGGCGTTGGGTAAACAGTTTCGTAGTGAGAAAAAATAGCGAAAGGCCATCCAAAAACGAGCTGATTGTAAACAGCTAGGAGAAAAATAAACGGAGCAATTCCCGAAACGTAAAAGAGGATACGGCGCATGCGTTCTCTGGATTCCGTAAAGAAAAGACCGAGACCAAAGACTACTAAAGGTATCAACGCCGAATATTCACACGCTAGCGCAAATCCCGTAAGCAGCCCCGCCATAAAACAACGTTCCGGAAAAACACGTCGCCCATCGTAGATCAAACGAAACGCGAAATAGACCAAAACCGCTACGAGCACGTGTGAGTAATAAAGAAGACTGTAAGGAAAAAGCGGCGTGGCAAATAGGAGTATTGCAAGCGAATAGGCATCCACTTCCATCCCAAGCAGCCACATCGCTAAAACAATTAGCGGAAGGCTAGCTATCATAAAACGCATCACCGCCCAGGTTGTGCGCACATTTTCCTTCGTAGGTTTTCCAACGATCACTTTTGCAATCGCATAAAAGGGTGCTGACAAGAATGCGATACCAGGCGATTTATTGGAGTAGGTTTTTCCGTCTTCGAGGACAGTTACGTCAGAAAATTCCTGGCCGACGGTTTCTTTCAACCATGAAATATCGAGTGAGTTTTGTTCGACAAGAGACACGGTTGTTGCCCAGCGTGTGAGATCATTTGCCGAGCCACTTTTGGAAAAGATTGGCATCAAGTAAATCGATAGGGCTATGTAGAGTAGCAGTAATAAAACGCCGCTATTTTTTCGATCCACGTGCCTCCTTAAGCTTCTTTTCGTTCATGTTTTTTACCGGAGCAGCGTCGTTGTTATCGATCGAATACGTCAGCCTATCGCCGTCAAGCACAAAACGATCACCAGACTTCTTGTAGCGGCTGCGCGTAAAATGGGTCGGGCAACACAAATTCTGTTCGTCGCCAACGATTTTCGAAGTTTCCATCTTAGTGAAAATATAGCGGTCACGTCCGTAGAGTTCCACAACGAGCTTGCCGTTTTCAGCATAAACGCGCTTGAGTCCGCCGTCAGCTCGGTCTCCTGTGCGAAAATACCAAAGCAGATTTGGAGCGTTGTTTCGCCAATCAAAAATATATACGAGTTGTGGGATCGCCGAACCGCCGGTTTCAACCTTCAAAATTACCATCGCGTCGTCTTTGCCGTTTCCGGTAACGTCACCATATTTTGTTGTGACGTAAGACATTCCAATTTTTTCCTCGGTCATATGGCGAGAGCCATTTCTCAGCACAATTTCCTTTGCGTCATTATCCTGCCAACCGCGCGGCATAGGATACGTGAAGTTTTTGAAATCAAACGTTCCGATTTTCGTGATCGAGCTGGAATTTTTCTTGGAAAGTATTTCGCGTTGAAGTGGTTGGACGGTTGGAGTCGGGGTAGCAGGTGCCGCAGGATCTTTGCGTCTATAGGTTGCGGGGTTTTGCTGGTCAGCAAGTTCACCACTCTGTGTTGAAGCACAACCTGAAAACAAAAAGAAAAACATCATCAAACAAGCTAATCCAATTAACTTTGATGTTTCTGTGGTTTTCATAACCAACGACCTGTTTTCGCGCTTACTAGTCCCTCGTTAAACTTCGATATTTTATTCTATGCGGCTGGTCAGCTTCGACTCCCAAACGTTGCTTTTTGTCTTCCTCGTATTGCGAAAAGTTTCCGTCGAAATAGACCACTGTGGAATCTCCTTCAAATGCCAAAATATGCGTAGCTATTCGGTCTAAAAACCAACGGTCGTGGGAAATAACTACCGCGCAGCCGGCGAAGTTTTCAAGCGCTTCTTCAAGCGCTCGCATCGTATTTACGTCTAAATCGTTTGTCGGTTCATCGAGGAGAATTACGTTAGCACCCGATTTTAACATTTTTGCCAGATGAACCCGATTCCTTTCCCCACCTGAAAGCGTACCTACGCGCTTTTGTTGATCACTTCCCGAAAAATTAAACCTCGCGACATAGGCTCGCGAATTCATTTCGCGTGTGCCGAGCTTAACAATATCAAGCCCATCGGCGATTTCTTCCCAAATTGTTTTCTCTGCGTTGAGCGAATCGCGCGATTGATCTACATAACCGAGTTTCACGGTTTCGCCAACTTTAAATGTCCCTTCATCGGGCTGTTCCTGCTCGGTAATTAAACGGAAAAGAGTGGTTTTGCCAGCGCCGTTTGGACCAATTACCCCGACGATCCCTCCAGGCGGAAGCGAAAAGTCTAGCTCGTCAAAGAGAAGCTTGTCGCCATAGGCTTTTGAAACATTTTCCGCTTCGATCACAACATCGCCGAGACGCTCGCCGGGAGGAATGTAGATTTCGAGCGTTTCCGAACGTTTTTCAACGTCTTGTTCTACCAGCTTTTCATAATCGTTAATCCTGGCTTTCGATTTTGCGTGTCTTCCTTTTGGCGACATACGAATCCAATCAAGCTCTCGTTGGAGCGTTTTTTGGCGTTTGTCTTCTGCTTTTTGTTCGTTAGCGAGGCGTTTTGTTTTTGCTCAAGCCACGAAGAATAATTGCCTTCCCAGGGAATCCCTTCGCCGCGATCAAGCTCCAATATCCAGCCGGCTACATTATCCAGAAAATAGCGATCGTGAGTTACGGCAATGATTGTGCCCTCATACTTTTGCAGGTGTTGCTCAAGCCAGGCAACTGTTTCTGCATCAAGGTGGTTGGTTGGCTCATCTAAAAGCAATATGTCAGGCTTTTGAAGCAATAGCCGGCATAGAGCAACCCGCCTTTTTTCACCACCGGAAAGGTGTTCGATTTTTGTATCAGGCGGTGGACAGCGAAGCGCATCCATCGCCATTTCAAGCCTCGAGTCGAGATCCCAGGCATTTGCCGCGTCGAGTTTTGCCTGCACTTCGCCTTGTCTTTCAAGGAGCGCAGACATCTCATCATCGGCCATCTCCTCGGCGAATTTCGCATTGATTTCGTCAAACTCTGTAAGCAGCGTCTTGGTTTCCGACACTGCTTCCTCGACGACCTCTTTTACTGTTTTTTCATCATTGAGTTTCGGCTCTTGTTCCAAATAGCCTACGGTGTAGCCATCCGCAAAAACCACTTCGCCATTTATTTCTTGATCGACACCCGCAATTATTCTCAAAAGCGAAGATTTCCCGGCTCCATTTAACCCCAGGACCCCGATTTTTGCTCCGTAGAAGAATGATAGGTAAATATCTTTAAGGACAGGCTTTTTGTCGTAAAACTTACTGACCTTAACCATCGAAAAGATGACTTTGTTTGGTTCGGGATGGCTCATAAAACTGTGACGCCGCCATTAAGGCGGCTGTCCAGTGGGCGTTTCACCCTAATAGATTGAATTGATAACCATTAATGCCAACTGGAAGCCAACATTAACTCCGCCGAAAATAGGGGGTATTTAAATTCGACTTGATTTGCAAATGAAAGACCTATTCGCCAGGCTCCTTTCCTCTGGCCATCGGGTGGCCAGAAGTCTTCCAAGCGTGGGTTCCGCCGCGAAGCGCATATGCATTTTTGTAGTTCTTCTCTTTTAAGATTCGTACCGCACGGGCACTTGTTCCTTCGCTCGGTCAGGAACAATAGACAATTATTTTCTTGTCCTTTGGAAGCTCTTCATAGCGTTTTTCCGTTTGTTTTACAGGAATGTTTATTGCGCCCTTGATATGCTCATTTATATAGGAGTTTTTCGAGCGGGCATCAACAAAAACAGCCTCACCAGAATCAAACAGCTCTTTAGCGTCTTTAACGGAAATTCGCTTTACCTCGTCCTGATGATTATGTTCTTCCTTATTTACCGTTTCTTCGGCACTAGTAGTAACCTCGTTTCGCTTATCAGCTGAATCGGTTTTTTTCGCGGTTACTTCGTGACTTTTAGCTGACGTATCTTCCGTGGCACTTTTTGTCGGAACAGTTTGGCAACTGATCAGAGCAAACAATCCCACAACCGCTAATAAAAAAGTTGCTATAAATTGCATTTTCATCCTCCAAATTTCGGATGGGTAGTTTACGAACCCAGAAACAATAATAAATGATAATCGGTTATTGGCAAATATCCGTCGGGTAATTTCCGTTCCAGCAAGCGACGCACGACGAGCTTTCATCGGTGCCAATCGCCTCAAGCATACCTTCCATTGAGAGGTAACCGAGCGAATCAGCTTCGATGTGCTGGCGAACTTCTTCGACAGATTTTTGCGCTGCAATCAACTCGGTTTTCTGCGGTGTGTTTACCCCGTAGTAACAAGGCGAAGCCGTCGGCGGACATGAGACACGCATATGAACTTCCTTAGCACCGGCTTCTTTTACAAGCGCAACAATCTTTTTTGACGTCGTTCCGCGAACTATTGAATCATCGACTAAAATCACTCGCTGCCCATTTATTAGATCTTGTATCGGATTGAGCTTAAGGCGAACGCCAAAAGAACGTATGCTTTGTGTCGGCTCGATAAATGTCCTGCCAATGTAGTGGTTTCTAATAATTCCTTGCCGGAAACTAATCCCGGATTCTGCAGAATAACCAATCGAAGCCGCCACGCCCGAATCCGGCACCGGCACGACGATATCCGCTTCAACCGGATGTTCGACGGCGAGCTGGCGTCCCATCTTGTGGCGCGATTGATTTATCGAGCGTCCAAAAATAAACGAATCCGGACGCGAAAAATAAACGTGTTCGAAAGTGCAAACCGACCTCGGCTTTTCTTCAAACGGCCGCATCGAATGGAGCCCATCTTCATCTATTACAAGCATCTCTCCTGCTTCGATCTCTCTTATATACTCGGCGTCAATTAGATCAAACGCACAAGTTTCTGAAGCCAACGCCCATGTGTCATCCATTTTCCCTAAAACGAGCGGGCGAAAACCTCTCGGGTCGCGTACTGCCACGAGCGCGTCCGGGGTTAGAAACAAAAGCGAAAACGCACCCTCAGTTTCTCTTAACACTTTAGCTATTGCCTCAACGGCATCCTTAGCTTTTGTTCGCGCAATCGAATGCAGGATTGTTTCCGTATCGGATGTTGAGTTGAAAATCGCGCCTTGCTCTTCAAGCTCTTTACGTTTTTGTTTAGCAAATGGAAGATTACCGTTGTGGCAAACGGCTATTTTTCCGTGCTGGCAAGTTACAGAGAAAGGCTGCGCTTCCCTTACAGATTTTCGCCCGGAGGTTGAATAACGAGTGTGTCCAATCGCCGAACTTCCCGGAAGTCTTTCAAGCGTTTTTTCGTCAAAATTGTCCGCAACCAAACCGAGCCTGCGGATCTGATACATATCGGTGCCTTTTGCAGAAACTATTCCGCAAGCCTCCTGGCCCCTATGCTGTAGTGCAAACAACCCGAGCTGCGTTAAAGTAGCCGCTTCGGGATGCCCGAAAACGCCAAACACTCCACATTCTTCTCTGAATTTATCGGAAAGGAAACCTGCCACGTCATAGATTATCCGAATTTGGTGTAAAATAAACAACCGAGCTATTTATCTTTTTTAGCGTTCGCTGATTCGTATAAAATATTGAGAAATTTAGGGCCTAAATTTGCTGGAAAATTGTTGGTTCGAAGGGGCAGCCGCATGCCCTTTGATCAAACTGTCACCTCAGTCAAAAGACGTATTTCCACGCCATTCTTGGTAACTTTAATTTTAGTTCTAACCGTCTTTGCTCAGGATAAAACTCCGGTTTTTCAAGGTCAGCCACCCGCCAAACCGGTCGACACGACCACAAAACCAATACAAAAACAGGTGCGACAAACGTTTTCGTTGCGCGAAACGGTAGCACCGACGGAGTTTTTTTTACAAACGATTTTGACGGCGCGCGCCTGAGCAAAATTGAAAGAACAGGCGGTAACAAATACACAATATTTATCGCACCCGAAAACACTCCGATAAATATGAGCCCGTGGTACGCGTTTAAGGTTTGGTCCAAGAACAAAAAAGAAATACACGTAAAACTAATTTATCCGGAGTTTGCCAAGCACCGCTATGCACCCCAAATTAGCCGAGACGGTAAAAACTGGAAACGTCTCAGCTTAAAAAGAATCGAGGAAGAGGAAAAAGGGACTGGAAATTTTGGCGCCAAATCGCGTCCGAAAAGGATTATCATGCGGCTTAAAGCGAGCAAAGAACCCCTTTGGGTTTCTGCGCAGGAGCTTAAAACGTCTAAACACGTTTTTCGTTGGATCGATGAATTTTCGAAAAAGCCATTTATCAAAACTAGCGTAATTGGAACAAGTAAAGAAGGTCGTCCGCTGCGTATGCTTCAAATCGGAAAGCAAGATTCAAAGAAAATGATGCTTGTGATTTCGCGACAACATCCACCTGAAGTTACGGGCTATCTGGCGATGAAGGCTTTCGTAAAAAAAATTGCGGATGGCTCCCGTTTATCAAAGAATTTTAGAAAAGACTGGTGCGTTTATGTACTTCCACTGATGAATCCAGACGGCGTAGATGGCGGACACTGGCGCCACAACGCGGGCGGGATTGATTTGAATCGTGACTGGACCCAGTTTAATCAGCCCGAGGGCTTAGCGGTAAGCAACTTCCTCAGAAAACGCGAATCGGAAACCGGCGGTAAATTCTATTTTGGTATTGATTTTCATTCAACATGGGACGATATTTACTACCCGATGCCCAAAAATATCGTAGGCAATATGCCGGGCCTCGTTTACGATTGGATTGACAAACTCGACGAAAAAATCCCAAGTTACGAGCCGAATGTTAGTCCAACTAGACGTCTCAAACCCGCGATGATTTCGAGAAACTATTTTTATTATTCGCACGGAATGGAAGCGATCGTATTTGAGATTGGTGACAATACTCCTCGAAAATTCATCCGGAGAAAAGGCAAAGTCGGCGCAAGAGAATTGATGAAACTAATGCTTCGAAAGCAAGATTTAGAAGTGCGGACGAAGGCGGCACACAATTAATTCAACCCAGGCGTTCTCCGCCCCTTGCAGTAAGATTTCTTTAATGCCAAAAAAACGCAGCAAATTTAGGCTTAGACTTGAAGAACTCGCGGTGCGTTTTGTTTTCGCCGCGATCGGAGCTCTTCCCTTAAAAGCCTCGATGAGGTTTGGAAAAACTTTCGGTTGGGCAATCGTTAAACTCTTTCCCAAGCTTTCGAAAACCGCGAATCGAAATCTTGAAATTGCGTTTCCCAAAATAGATGATTCTGAAAAACGACGGATCGTAAAAGGCACCTTCGGATCTCTGGGAAGACAACTTGGATTTATATCCCACTTCAGAAACTTCAAACCGGAAGATATACGCGAGCTTGTAGAAGTAATCGGCAAGGAGGAAAACTTTGACCCTGCCCACGCGAGCGATCGCGGAATACTCTTTTTTACAGGACACTTTGGAAGTTGGGAAGTTTTTAATCTATTGCCGCAGGCATTTGGCTATCACATAAATATACTCGTCAGGCGTATAGATAATCCGCTCGTTGAAAATTACGTAGACGCAATTCGGACGAAATTTGGAAGCGTAACCCTTGGAAAAAAACAGGCGGCGCGCAAAATGTTTCGAATACTCGAAAATGGCGAGACATTGGGAATTCTGGCCGATTTAAATGTGCAGAAAAAAGAGGGAGTTTTTGTAGATTTTTTTGGCGTTCCTGCCTCGACGACTACGAGCATCGCCAAACTTGCGCTCAAAACCAATGCGATCATTCTCCCTGCATTTGCCGTCTGGGATGAAGCAAAAAGCAAATATGTCGTTTACCTCGAACCGCCAATCAAATATGAAAAAACCGGATCGCAGCAAGATGACATAGAAGAAATCACACAAAAGATTACCAAAACCGTAGAAGAATTTGTCAGGAAATATCCCGAGCAATGGCTATGGATACACAAACGCTGGAATACAAGACCCGAAGGTGAACAAGGTTTGTACTAGCCTGTTAAACTATTTGCTCTGAAACCACTTAACAAAATGCTCAATTCCTTTCTCGATCGGGGTCTGGGGATCGTAATTTAGAAGTTCTCTTGCTTTTGAAATATTTGCGAAAGTTTGCGGAACATCGCCTGGCTGCTCGCCTTTACGATCAATAATCGCTTTTTTCCCAAGGGCATTCTCCAGGAGCGAAACGAGCTCGCGCAGCTCGATCGTTTGCGATTCTCCCAAATTAATCACCTCGTACACGGTCGCACTATAATCGATCGCCGCACGAACACCTTGGATAATATCGTCGATAAATGTGTAATCCCTACGCGTACTTCCATCGCCGAAAACCGGGATCGGCTCGCCCGCACTTATCAGGCGTGCAAATTTATGAATTGCGAGATCCGGCCGCTGTCGCGCACCGTACACCGTAAAAAATCTTAGGCAAACGACACGGATGCCGTAAAGATGTGCGTAGCTATGACATAGCATTTCTCCTGCGATTTTCGTCGCCGCATAGGGGGAAATCGGTGCGGAAATCTTGTCTTCCTCCGAGAAAGGAACCTCGCTTCGTGCGCCATAGACACTCGACGACGAACCAAAAACAAACTGCCCGACGCCAAACTCTTTTGCTAATTCGAGTAGGTTGATGGTCCCGTCTACATTTGTTTCGGTATAGAGCTTTGGTTCTTCAAGCGATGGACGCACACCTGCTCGCGCGGCGAGATGAACTACTACGTTAAATTTGGTTTTATCAAAAACTTGCTGTAGTTTATCGAAATCCCGAATATCAACTTCCGCCACCGTAAATCTTGAATCTTCCGTAAATGCCGAAATGTTTTGCCGTTTTATTTCGGGAGAGTAAAAATCGTTGAAATCATCTACGACCGTTATATTCCAGGAGTCTTCAGTCAGAAGACGCTCCACCAAATGCGAGCCTATGAAGCCCGCTCCGCCTGTTACGAGTATGTTTTTGTTCACCTAATTACTAACGAATTAATTTAGAAATTTTCGCCGCTTGTTAAAACGCTCCAGAAGTTCTTCGAGGAATCCTTCGTAGCTAAAGTTTTCCGGATCGTATTTCGGCTTTAGTTTATACATTATCGGAAGCGCCACGCGCCAGGCCATCCAAAGCCTTTGTTTTTCTGCGAGATCCCAACGCCTCCTCAGGAAATTTTCTACAACTTCGATTTCCGGCTCTGTCAGCGAGCCCAAATCTGCTTCAAATTCTATCTTCTCAGCAGTTCGTTTAAACGCCAAGTCGCCAATTGTTTCGGAAAAAGTTTCAGAAAAGGTCGGCGCTTCGCCCTCTCTTTCGCGTATAACTACCGTCCCGGCAAAAATGTCGCCAACCCTCTGATCACGATTGTTTGCAAAAATTGTTATCAATCCGATCGAATAAACCGGAACAACAAACCCGGGAATCGCGTCAAAAATGCGTATTAAGTTGCGCGCAACTGCCTCCCATAGCGTAATGGGTCGTCCATCCTCACGTATAACCCGGAGTTTGAGCAATCTTTTCCCTGGAGTTTGTCCGTTCCACAGCCACTCAAATACAACGAAGTATCCGGCAAAGATCAAAAAAATCACTATGATCAAAACGGCGATTGTCCATTTTGGCATTTCATCAATTAAGGCAAGCATCCCGCCGTCATCAACTGCGCCTCCGAGTCCTGTTATATTGAAAACCATCCAAGAGACGAGAAAAATCGCAAGATACTGGATAAAATGATCAATCGCTACGGCAAGAAAACGATTCCCAATTGAGGCGAGCGCAAACGCGAGCGGAACGCGTTCGGGCGTTTCGATGATTAAGGTTTCTTCGGTTTCAATGAGTTGGGACATTCAATACGTTTATCCTATTTTTCGCATGCTTTCTATGAATTTGGATTTTATGCTAATCTTTTGGGCGTAAAATGTCGCCCGCTGATTCGGGAAAATTGCTTTCGGGAAAATTGTTTCCGATTGTTTGGCAAGACGGCAAAAAAGGAAATGTCACCGCGAAAAATCCATAGGTACTTGGGCAACACTATAGTTTACTGGGCGGCGCTTGCCGCCTTTTTTATTTACCGCGTGTCTTTATGAAACTTCTTTTGCCCACCTGGAGCAATACTTCCTCGCCGGCAATCGAAACTTCAATTCCGGCGTTGGCGACTTTTTCACCATCAACCTTTACGCCGCCCTGTTTTATCAGTCTCTTCGCCTCGCCCTTCGATCCGACCAACTTCGTCTCAACCAGAAGATCAGCGATCTTGTAGTCTCCCGACTCAATCGCGACTTCATCGATCTCATCAGGTAGATTTCCTTTAGAAAACTGGCTCACAAAATTTTGCTCAGCCAGATCCGCAGCTTCTTCAGGATGAAAATCGCAAATAACTCTTTTGGCCAAATCGATTTTGAAATCGCGAGGATTAGCATTTTCGTTTTCACATCTCGACTTCATCGCCTCGATTTCCTCAATGCTGATATCGGTCAGGAGCTCGAAATACTTCCACATCATTTCGTCAGAAATCGACATTACTTTGCCAAACATCTCATCAGCTGACTCATCAATCCCGATGTAGTTTCCGAGGGACTTCGACATTTTCTCTACGCCGTCCGTGCCTTCAAGAAGCGGTGTCGTGATAATGACCTGCGGTTCCTGTTTGTATTCGCGCTGAAGCGAACGCCCGACTAGTAAATTGAACGTTTGATCGGTGCCGCCGAGTTCGACATCTGCTTCGAGCGCCACGGAATCATAACCCTGCACAAGCGGATAAAGGAGCTCGTGCATCGAAATCGGCTTTTCCTCGCGAAGGCGTTTCTGGAAATCGTCGCGCTCGAGGATTTGTTTTACCGTGACGTGCGATGTAAGGCGGACGAAATCCGCCGCGTCAAATTCATCCATCCACTCCGAGTTAAACCGAATCTCTGTCTTTTCTGGATCGAGAATTTTGAAAATCTGTGTTTTGTAGGTTTCTGCGTTTTTATCTATCTCCTCCCGGGAAAGCGGCGGGCGCGTCGCATTCTTGCCCGAAGGATCACCGATCATTCCCGTAAACGAACCGATCAGAAAAATTACCGTATGACCTAGTTCCTGAAAGGCTTTTAGCTTCCGGATCACCACCGTGTGACCGATATGTATATCGGGCGCGGTCGGGTCGGCTCCGAGTTTTATGCGCAAAGGTTTCCCGGTTTTTTGCGACTTCTCGAGCTTTTGTTTAAGGTCATCTTCGCGTATAAAATCAACCGTGCCTTTTTTGAGGAAAGCTATTTGTTCGTCAATGTTCATTGTGTCGGTAGCCCAAGCGTCAGCGCGGGCTCTGATAATGTAGTGTTTTGCGACGGAAGCCCTCCATTACTGTCGGGCTACGGACACGCTATTTGTTCTCAGATGTTCATAGGCTTCGGACATATTTTGCAACAACTATTTGCTATTAACAAAGTTAGGAGGAGATGCCCACGAAAAATACGAAAAAGGAGATTCATGTTTCTTGACTTGCGATGATGGAGCAGATCTCATGAACAATGGGAAGCTAACAAAATTAGTTTCGCAATTTTCGTGTTGTTCGTGGGCGTCTTAATTTAACGATGAAAAATCTATCAAACACAAAACTAGCGTTTATCGGCTGCGGTGTGATGGCGGAATCGATAATCGCCGGACTTTTAAGAAAAGAACTAGTGGGTGCCAACCAAATTTCGGCTAGCCATCCGCGCAAAGAGCGCCGAAACGAACTCGAAGAAAAACACGGAATAAGCGCGTTTGAGCGCAACAAAGATGCCGTGTGCGCAACCAAAGACGCCGAAGATTCCATCATTGTCTTGTGCGTAAAGCCTCAGAGACTTGAAGGCGTTCTTAACGATCTCGCTGCAGTCGTCTCAAATGATCAGCTCGTTTTGTCAATTGTCGCGGGCGCAACAATCGAAACGATTTCAAACGCACTCGGCACTAAAAAAGTGGGGCGCACAATGCCAAATACACCGTCTCAAATTGGTCACGGGATCACCGCCTGGACCTGCACAGATGAGGTTTCGGATGACGAACGCAAGAGAATCAAAGCTCTCCTGACAGCGCTAGGACGGGAGCTATATGTCGAAAACGAACATATGATCGATATGGCGACGTCACTTTCTGCGACGGGTCCAACATATGTTTTTCTTGTGATGGAAGCCTTGACCGACGCCGGAGTTCATTTGGGCTTTTCGCGCGATATGTCAAAAGAGCTTGTGCAGGAAACGATGCTTGGCTCGGTAAAATTTGCGATGGAATCCGATCTACACCCAGCCGAACTCAGGAACATGGTTACATCCCCGGGCGGCACCTCGGCAGACGCAATTTATCAAATGGAAAAAGGCGCACTCAGAACGGTTATGTCTAAGGCTGTCTTTGCCGCGTATAAAAAAGCGGTTGAGCTTGGGAAAAATGAATAGGCGATAGTGCGGTAAGCCTATGGCTTACCGACCAGAATGAGGCAAATTTAAAGGAGGCTCAGCCTCCGGTTCTAGAGTAACTCTCTCGGAAAGGCAGAGCCTTTTCTACACTAAATAAACTCCTGATTGTTAAGGATAGGATTTAATTCAGCCTTCTATGCAGCCTTCTCGTAAGCTTCTTTGATCCAACCGAGAAGCTCCTTATCGATATCCTTGATGTCCGTTACCTGAACCCGGTGAGTACACATTGCGCCAAAGGGACCTGAGCCCTCGAGGCGCTCACCCGTTTCTTTTCCTTTGAGTTTCAAGCCCAGATCCATTCGGGTTTTTGTCGAAGGCTGAATAAGCACAAATTGGTATTTTCGTTTGACGCTTACATTTGCTTTTTTTGGGACAAACTCTATGTCGTCTCCCATTTTCGAGATTTCTTTCACAAGTTTTTCGTAGATGGGCTTGAAGTGTTCTTTGCCTTTTGAATACTGCGCGGCAACCAAATCGTCTCCTTCAAAGTGGCTTGCGTCCGATTGACGTGCTTTGTGTGCAACGAAGTTTGCATAGCCATGTGTAAAATCGTGTTCGGTTTTTAAGAACTTAACGATTTCACCGTGTTTTTCAAAGTTTTGCTTGCGAACGATTTTCACCCATTCTTCAACGGGCTTTCCAAATTTTTCTAAAATTCCTTTTTCCATAATTTTTTGGCCACGAAACACACGAAAAATACGAAAGGGATGTCTGAGAAGTTACAGATTACATAATAGTTGAACCTGTGAATAAAAACTGACGAGGCTGGTTTTTGCCTTTAATTCATGCCAAATCGCGTTCATTTGCGGGCACTTTCTTTTCCTTTTTTCGTGTCCTTTCGTGTATTTCGTGGGCAACCTTTTTCTTTAGATTTTACATACTCGTCGAAAAAGCGATTGGAAAAAAATTACCTCAACCCACAGGACGGTATTTCTCCGCAAGTTTCTTTGGCGCAACCATGCAGTAAGAGGTGGTCAGTGCATCTTCAAACATCTCTTGCTCAACCTTTTCGAACTCAACGATTGTCCAACCCTTTCTACCCCAAGCCCCAGGTACCGGATAGACAATCTCATCATCAAACGCAGAAAATGCGGATTGATCGGCCGCTGATAGCTTTACTACTAAGGTCTTCTTTTTAGAATCAACCGTAGCAAAAATCTTCTTCTTCACACGAAAAGAAGTCCTCTCAAAATGCGGTTGCTCAACCGCTTCGTCAAAAGATAGCGCAAATTTTTTAACTGTTTCGACGTCAATCATTAAACCAACTTTGGCTGTTTCGTTTTGAGCGTTTCCGGAATCTGCAAATCCGTACCGATCTTCTTGTTTAGCTTTTCGATGAAATAAGCTGATAAAAGCGGCGATTCTTTTTCGACATTTTGGTGAACGAAGAAATCGAGTTCTTTGAGTCCCTGTTTTTTCCACTTCGCCACGCGTTCAACCCAATCATCGAGACGAGCATAATCCGACTCATGGTTTGCACCGACGTATCTGACAAAAGCTGTCGGCGTAGTGAGCCGCATATGCATCAAATCGCGGCGACCAGCGGTATCAACCAGCACGCTCGTAATCCCATTTTCATCAAAAAGCTTCCAAACCTCTTCGGCAATTTCGGGATCGTTATACCAGTTTGTGTGGCGAAACTCGATCGCAAGCGGTACATCGTATTTCCAGTTTTCGACGAACTTTTGAACGCGCTCGAAATCTTTCGGCGCAAAATTATTGTGGAGCTGGAGAAACATACCACCGAGCTTTTCACCAAGTTGCGAGGCATTCGAAACGTGGTTTTCTACAACTTCCTCAACCTCGTTTAACCTTTTCCAATGAGAAATTTCCTGCCCGAGTTTTGGAAAAAACCTGAAATTGTCAGGAACCGTCGCTTCCCACTTTTCATAAGTGGACACCGGAAACAAGCGGTAAAACGTTGCGTTTAACTCGATGCAGTTAAATTGCGAAGAATAATATTCGAGTTCGTTTTTTGTGCCGCGAGGATAAAAGCCCTTGAGGTCTTTTTTGTTCCACTTCGCGCAGCCGACGTAAACCTTAAAATCTTTCGACTTCGATTTTGCCAGCGCGGCTTTTGTACCTTTGTGGTCCTTGGGGATTGTAAAATCAACTTCTTCGGGGTTTTCGACACTTCCAAATTTCATATTTTAATGCGTAGCACCTTGGCGTCTTGACGGGATTCTCCCGCAAAGATGCAAAGGCGCAAAGTAAACAAGCGACTTTCAAATATAGATTTGTTAAAATCCTAGCATAGAAATATGGAGTTTTCATTCGATAAAAACCTGGGCACGATTGCGGAAAAAGTCTCAGAAGGTGAGCGTTTAACTTTCGATGAGGGAATGTCCCTCTTCGCCACCGATGACCTAAACGCCATTGGCAAACTCGCCGATTCCGTTCGACGAGAGAAACATGGAAAGGACACTTTTTACAACGTCAATCGACATTTTAATCACACAAATATCTGCGTTGCGGATTGCAAATTCTGCGGGTTTTACAGACGGGCGCGGCAGGATGATGCCTACACTCATTCAATAGAAGAAGGAATAGATATCGCACGCGAAGCTGTAAACGAAGGCGCAACCGAGCTTCACATCGTCGGCGGTCTGAATTCAAAACTTCCCTTTGAGTATTACACTGATTTGTTTTCGTCACTTAAGCGCGAGTTTCCTGATTTGCACCTAAAAGCGCTGACAATGGTTGAGCTCGATTTCTTTGCGCGTTTTTACAAGATGTCGGATGAGGACGTAATCGAAAAACTCAAAGATGCGGGAATGGATTCATGTCCGGGCGGCGGTGCGGAAATTTTTGCTGAGCCGACTCGTTCAAGAATCTGCGATCATAAATGCGACGGCGAGCGCTGGCTTGAGCTTGCCGGGAAAGTCCACAAAGCCGGTCTTAAGACAAACGCCACGATGCTTTACGGTCACATTGAAACGATCGAAGACCGCGTTGATCATCTTGTAAAGCTTCGCGAACAACAGGATAAAACCGGTGGTTTTCAGTGTTTTATCCCCTTAGCGTTTTACCCGCCAGAAACAGCACTTTCGAATCTTCCGGGACCCGACGGAATCGATTCGCTAAAAACGATTGCCGTTTCGCGTTTGATGCTTGATAATTTCGATCACATCAAAGCGTATTGGGTGATGCTCGGAAAACACCTCGCGCAAACCGCACTTCACTTCGGTGCAAACGACCTCGATGGCACTATTACCGACGGAAGCGAACTAACCGAAGCCTATTCGGTTGAAGAAGGCGGCGAGGTAAAAATGTCGCGGAATGAACTAATCGCGCTGATTGAGAACGCGGGATTTGAAGCTGTGGAAAGAGACACGGTTTACAATCGCGTCGATAAGCGAGCAGCATAGAATAAAGGAGAAAACAAATGATAAAGAAAATAACCACACAACTTCTAATTTGCGCGATTTTGCTACTGACCTCAAAAGCAGTTTTAGCCGCAGATTATAAAGTTAAATACGCCTTTAAGGTAGGAAAAAAAACGAAAGAAACGACAGCAACAATGTCTATTGATAAGAGCACTTTTTCTGTTGTTCCTAAAAAGGCAAAATTTAAGGAGCATTCAAAAGAATTTGCGGTTTCAGACATCAAAGTAGCGGATTATTCTTATTCGAAAAAGCCGATTCTTTCGACGTCTGGCGCTATTGCAACCGCGATCCTGCTTGGTGTTTTTGTTCTCCCTTTGCTTTTTATTAAGAAGAAAAATCACTGGCTTACCGTGCAAACGGAAGATGATTTCGCACTGATGCGTCTTAACAGAAACGAGTTTCGTGCGGTGCTTGCAGATCTGGAAACAAAAGGAATTACGGTTAACCGACTCACCGAGGCAGATCGAAAAAAAGGAAGTAAAAATAAAAAGAAAACGGAAGAAAAAGAAGAAGATGGATCTGCCGCTGACCAAGAGGATGCCGATCCAGCTAAGTAGCTAGAAATTCTCAGGATTACCTAATGACAATGAGATTGAATTGGTTAAAGGGCTGCGCGACTGCGCTTGTTACGCCGTTTAGGAAAGACGGCTCGATTGATGACGACTGTTTTAAATCACTCGTCGAACGCCAGGTAAAAAACGGCGTGAAGCTTCTCGTGCCGTGTGGGACTACAGGCGAAAGCGTGACAATGTCTGAAGACGAACGCCTTCATGTGATCAAGATGACTGTCGAGGTTGCGAAGCGATTTAAGGGCGCGAAAGTGATCGCGGGAACGGGCAGTAACAATACCGCAGCAACGATCGATTTTACTAGGAAAGTCAGGCGGTTAGGTGCTGATATGGCACTCGTTGTCGGACCTTACTACAACAAACCAACTCAAGCTGGCTACTTCGCACATTTTAAAGAAATTGCTAATTCGGTTAAAAACTTTCCGATTATGCTCTACAACGTGCCCGGCAGAACCGCCTCAAATATCACTGCGGAAACCCAAGTAAAGATTGCGGAAAAATGCAGAAACGTCGTTGCAACGAAGGAGGCTTCCGGGGATTTTTCTCAGATAATGAACATCATCAAAAATCGCCCGACCAATTTCCGCGTTTTTTCCGGTGATGACGCAATCACGCTACCGATGATAGCCGCCGGAGCTGATGGTTTGGTTTCGGTTTGCTCAAACGAGATTCCGAAGGAAACTTCGCAGATGGTTGAAGCTGCTTTGAAGGGGACTTTAACGAAAGCGCGTCGGATTCATTACAAGATTCTTGATTTAATGGAGGCGAATTTCATCGAAGCAAACCCCGCACCTTGCAAGTTTGTGATGTCTGAGATGGATTTGCTGGAGAATAATGTCAGATTGCCGTTGGTGCCTGTTGCGGCTGCGTCGAAGAGGAAGTTGAAGAAGATTTTGGAAGAATTGAAGTAGTTTATCACTGAATACAAATGAATAATCCGTTAGTTTTGCAGAAACGATCTAATTGAACAATTCCGTAATCATTGTGATTCGCGTCGCTGAAAGCGACATATCAAATAGCGTCGGGAGAATCCCGACGACAGGTTAGAAATTTTTAACGCGACGCTGAAGGTGTCGAACTCCAACTCCAACGATATTAAATTTGTCCCATTCAGGGACAAAACCGCAATAACGATGAACGTCGGGGGAATCCCGACGAACCGTAATCAACACGCATGCTGTCCCTGAAGGGGACGAATAACATGGCTCAAACGCTCACACAAATCTATATACACGCAATTTTCTCAACAAAGAATCGTGAAAATTTGATTACTCGTGAAATCGAAGGCGAATTATTCGCTTACATAGGCGGGATTTGCGTGAATAATGGCTCAAAATTAATCTCAGCGGGTGGAACTGAGAATCACGTTCATCTCCTAATCTCAATGAGCAAAAATATCAAACTGCCGGAACTGATCGGCGATATAAAACGCGATAGCTCGAAGTGGCTAAAAACGAAAGGGATTGTCAAATTTGGATGGCAAGATGGATACGGAGCGTTTTCTGTAGGACATTTGCAGATCGATTCTATTAAAAAATATATTGCAAACCAGAAGGCGCATCACGCAAACGCAGCTTTTGAAGACGAGTTTAGATATTTCTTGAGAAAATATAATGTAGAATACGACGAACGCTATGTCTGGGATTGATATTTGTCCCCTTCAGGGACGATGCCTTTTTTGATCCGAGTTCGTCGGGTTTCACCCGACGCTATTGAATTGGTCACCTACGGTGACGAAAGAGAACACTTGCAAAGACCAAGAAAATTAATCAGTTGCCTTCGGGAATTGTCACGAAATCGGAACCCAATGATTGTCGGAATAGACGGTTGTGGAGGTGCGGGTAAAAGTACGTTGGCAAAATATATTCAGGAAAATTTTTCCAATGTGAAAATTGTTCAGGTGGATGATTTTTACTTTCACGATCATTTCGATTGGGAAAAGCTCAAAATGCAGTTCTTGATCGGCTCAGCAAAAATAAACCAGCAAAATATCAGCGTTATGACTGGGAATCTAAAACACTCGCTGAATGGCGTGAGATAACAGCGGACGGGATTATAGTAGTCGAAGGTGTTTATTCGACAAAAAAGGAACTCGCCGATTTTTACGACTTTAAGATTTGGGTAGAATGCCAAAGGGGGTTGCGCCTAAAACGCGGTGTGGAACGAGACGGAGAAGCGATGCGCGAAAAATGGGTGAATGAATGGATGAAGGCGGAAGATAAATATGTTGAAGAAGACAATCCAAAGAACAGAGCAGATTTAGTGGTAAACGGATATTAATTATCTATGAAACTAAAAGAACAAATCGAAAATCTATCAACTCAATCCGAATTTTCCCGAGATGACCGAAAAGTCTTCGAAGAATTTAAGGAAGCGCTTCGAAACGGTGAGATCCGGGCGGCAGACAAAGATGACAAAGGTAATTGGTTTACAAACGCGTGGGTGAAACAAGGGATTTTGCTTGGGTTTAAGATGGGCAAGATGGTGAAGATGTCTCGCGAACTCGAGATCTTCCAATTCTTTGATAAGGAAACTTATCCGCTTCGCCCAACGACGCTTGAAGACGAGATTCGGATTGTGCCGGGTGGTTCAACGATTCGCGATGGAAGCTATGTAGCGCCGGGTGTTGTCTGTATGCCGCCGATGTACATCAACGTCGGAGCCTACGTTGACGAAGGAACGATGGTCGATTCTCACGCACTCGTCGGGAGCTGCGCGCAAATCGGTAAACGCGTTCATTTATCAGCTGCCGCCCAGATTGGTGGTGTGCTCGAACCAATCGGGGCAATGCCAGTTGTGATCGAAGATGATGTTTTGGTTGGTGGAAATACGGGAGTTTACGAAGGAACGATTGTAAGAGAAAGAGCGGTTCTAGCCTCAGGCGTGATCCTAACTCGCTCGACTCCGGTTTTTGATCTTGTAAACGAAACTATCATCAAGAGTGACGGCAAAGACCCGCTTGAGATCCCGGCCGGCGCAGTTGTTGTTCAAGGTTCGCGTGCAATTTCGAAAGGCTTTGGAAAAGAAAATGGTTTGTCGCTCTATGCGCCAATGATCGTGAAATATCGCGATGACAAAACAGATGCCTCGACGCAGCTTGAGGATTACTTGAGGTAGTTTTAGCCACAGAGCACACTGAGAAAAAGAAGAGAAATTAACAGGATAGGCAGGATGAATAGGATAAGAAAATACGTTATCCTAAACATCCTGTTTATCTTTGTGAATTGGAAGATCCATGACTGAGGCAACAAAACTTAATATGGCATTTCGCGTCCCGGAAAGACTCAAGGGAATGCAGAAATCAAACATCCGCCAGATTTTTGACTCGGCTCTCCCCGGCAGTATCAACTTCGGCCTCGGCCAACCCGATCTAGCAACCCCCGAATGTATTCGGAAAGAAGCGATTCGCGTTATAACTGAGGAACAAAATGGTTATACATCGCACGCCGGTCTTCCTGAACTCCGCGAGAAAGCGATCTCAGAATACCCGCATCTGGATATAACAAAAGATGACTGCATAATCACTGTCGGTTCCAATGAAGCGCTCTACGATGTGATCATGACCCTGTGCGAGAAGGGTGACGAGGTAATGGTACCGAATCCGGCGTTTCCCGCATATCCGGCGATCAACAATCTGGCCGATGCTAAGACTGTTTTGTACCGAATGCCAAAGGAAAAAGGATTTGGTTTTGATCCGTCGGAATTTGAAAAACAGATAACCGATAAAACCCGTGCAGTTATTGTCCTAAGTCCGTCAAACCCGACGGGGCGGGCTCTTTCAAGGGAGGATCTAAAAAGCATCGCAAAGATTCTTGACGGCACCGGCATTTATGCTGTTTCGGATGAAATCTACAAGGACCTCTATTTTACTGATGAGAAGCCGGCTTCGATCTCGGAGTACTACGAAAACACCTTGGTGGTGGGCGGGCTTTCAAAAAACATGGCGATGACCGGCTGGCGTATGGGTTGGCTGATGGGTGTTCCAGAGGTGATAAAGAAGGCGCTCGTCGTTCATGGTTACAATACCGTTTGCGCAACGACAGTGACTCAAAAGGCGGCGCTCGCCTATTGGACAGAAGAGGGGAAACAAGCCGAAGCCGAAGCGCGGACCCGCTATAAAAACCGAAGAGATATTTTGGTGAGTCTGATTGATTCGGAGCTTGGGTTAAAAGCGGTTTCGCCCGAGGGTGCATTTTACTCGATGGTAGATGTCTCTCATCTTGGTGATGAAATGGATATCGTGAACAAATTTTTAGAGCACCGAGTGATAACCGTTAATGGTTCGGGGTTTGGAGCAGAGGCGAAAGGGTTTTTGAGGATCTCTTTCTGCGCCAGCGAAGCGGATATTCGCGAAGGTGTGAAGCGAATGAAACGAGCGTTGGAAAGTTAAAAGGAAAAAGGTAATAAAAGAAGAGAAGAAAAGGCAAAAGGAAGCGTAAAAAATTCTGATAGGGTTACTTTTTTAATTTTTCCTTTTTAATTTTACTTATGAAAGTTTATCGTGTTGGAATTTTAGGTGCTACGGGCACGGTTGGACAGAGGTTTTGTCAGCTGCTTGAAGATCATCCGCAGTTTGAAATCACAGCCTTGGCGGCTTCGGAAAGGTCCGCCGGTAAAAAGTTTGAGGAGGCATGCTCCTGGAAGCTGACGACCCCGATGCCCGACAATGTCAAGGAAATCGAGGTCAAAAATATTGAGCCGACGCTCGATTGCGATCTCGTTTTTTCGAGTCTGCCGTCCTCCGCAGCGCGTGAAACGGAAGAGGCTTTTGCTCGAGTTGGTTATCCGGTAATTAGCAATTCTTCGGCGATGCGTATGGAAGAAGATGTTCCGCTTCTGATTCCTGAGATCAATTCCGATCATCTCGATTTGATCGAATTCCAGCAACACAAACGCGGCTTCGATAAAGGTTTTATAGTAACGAATCCAAATTGCGCGGTTGTCTCTTTTGCACCGCCCCTGGCCGCGATTGAGGAGAAATTTGGAGTTGAATCGGTTGTCGTTACAACGCTACAGGCAGTTTCCGGCGCGGGGTATCCCGGCGTGGCAAGCCTCGATATTGTCGATAATGTGATGCCATATATCGCGGGTGAAGAACCGAAGGCGGAAACCGAAGCACAAAAGATTCTGGGGAAACTCGATGGCGAAATGATTGAGAAAGCCGATTTTACGGTTTCGGCACAATGCTTTCGCGTAAATGTTATTGACGGACATACCGTTTCCGTTCGGGTAAATCTCAAAAAAACAGCTTCGCTAGAGGAAGTTACGGAGGCGATTACCGGCTATCCGACTTTGGATCTTTACTCATCGCCGGATCAATTTATGTATATTTCGGATGAGCCATCGCATCCTCAGCCAAGGCTCGACCGCGACCGCGACAAAGGAATGTCGATCACGGTTGGAAGACTTTTCCCCGACAATATTTTTGATTACAAGTTCGTCGCTCTTAGTCACAACACGCTACGAGGTGCGGCGGGTGCGGCAGTGTTAAACGCTGAGCTTTTGATTGAAAAAGGAATAATTTAAAAAATCGGCCGCTAATTAACACCAATTTACACGAATAGGAAATGCCTGTGTCCGATCCGATATGGTTTTTGTTTGCGTAGATTAGCGAGAAAAAATTAAAAATGATCGAACGATACACATTGCCCGAGATGGGCGCGATTTGGCAACTTCATAATAAATTTCAGAAATGGCTCGATGTAGAAATAGCAGTCTGCGAAGTGCATGCGGAAGACGGAACGATTCCAAAAGAGGCGGCCCGTGAAATCAAGAAAAAAGCCGCCTTTACGGTTGAGCGCATAAACGAAATCGAGAAAGTCACAGATCATGATGTGATCGCGTTTACAACAAACCTAGCAGAAAACATCGGAGAATCGGCGCGTTTTGTACATTACGGTCTTACGTCTTCTGACGTGGTCGATACAGCAAACGCGCTTCTCCTTAAAGAATCTTGCGAGCTCCTTCTCGCGAAAGTCGATAAGCTCTTGGAGGTCTTAAAGCGCCGAGCGTTTGAGTTTAAGGAAACCCCTCAAATCGGACGAACCCATGGTATCCACGCTGAGCCGACCGCTTTCGGAATGACCTTTGCGCTTTGGTTTGCGGAAATGCAGCGCAATAAAGAGCGTCTGGAGAAGGCGAAGAGCCAAGTTTCAGTCGGAAAGATTTCCGGTGCTGTGGGAGCTTTCGCACACCTGAATCCGGATGTAGAAGAAAGAGTTTGCGAAAGACTTGGGTTGACGCCCGCTCCGATTTCGACTCAGGTAATTCAGCGCGATCGCTATGCCGAGTATTTATCTACACTTGGAATCGTTGCTTCGAGCCTTGAGAAAATGGCGCTCCAGGTTCGCCATTGGCAGCGTACGGAGGTTCGTGAAGCTCAGGAAAAATTCAAAACCGGGCAGAAAGGTTCTTCGGCGATGCCTCACAAACGCAACCCGATTCTATCAGAGAAGATCTGCGGTTTAGCGCGCACTGTTCGTGCAAACGCGATTGTTGGAATGGAGAATGTTGCGCTTTGGCACGAGCGCGATATTTCGCATTCATCTGCTGAGCGCGTAGTTTTTCCGGATTCTTCCGTGACCCTCGATTATCTTCTCGCGAAGACAGCAAGCCTTTTGGATGGACTCGTAGTTTATCCGGATAATATGCTTAAAAATCTAAATGCGACGGGCGGTTTGGTTTTCAGCGGACAGCTTATGCTCGCACTCACACAAAACGGGATATCTCGCGAAGAGGCGTATAAATGGACACAGCGAAATGCGATGAAGGTTTGGGACGAAGGTGGTAACTATAAGGAACTCGTAACGAATGACGCGGACATCTCTTCGCATTTATCAAGCGAAGAAATTGCCCGCGTTTTTGATCTGAAACACTACTTGCGAAACGTGGAAAAAGTTTTCACAAGAGTCTTTAATTAGTTAGACCAATTATCTGCCATGTTTCCAATAATCGGAAGTTTATAGAGTTCGCCGCCGTAAGCTTTTATCATGCAAAGAATCGCCAATCCTAGCATTAGCAGACCAAACCCG
The DNA here is from genome assembly GCA_965216195.1 of Aridibacter sp. Taxonomy (GTDB): domain Bacteria; phylum Acidobacteriota; class Blastocatellia; order Pyrinomonadales; family Pyrinomonadaceae; genus Aridibacter. Next base: position 3,244,154 of record OZ244151.1, read on the forward strand.
AACTGAAATAAGCCTGCCAATCCTGCAATTACTGTGGATTCCGTAACCGCTCCCACAAGACCGAGGAAGAAGCCGATAACGAAACCAACCACTATCGCAGCAGCAGTTAGCAGTAAAGACTGGAACGCGTGAAAACGCGGCAATTTATTCGTTTTATCGGTTACCAGTACAATTATGCTGTAAATTAGGCCAATCGGTAGGCAAATATTTAGGTAACATATCAACGCCCCGACATTATTATCCAATCCTAAAGCGGTTTTTCCATTTTCCATAGTTTTTGTTTTTTCCCTCTGTTTTTCAGTAATACGAGATAACTATAAAGTTACCTTATTTTCTTACTCTTGATAGTTTTCGATGAGCAAGTATTCCCCAAAATTGCTTAGTAAACTGTTTAGTTAAATCGTGGAATTCCGAAGCACATCCTCAGTCCATGAAAATTTCTATATGCTGAAATCCGTGTTCTGAACGATGTTCAACGTGAATTTAACACAGAGACGTTGCTTAAAACAAGAATTTGCGTAAGAATCTACAATTTATTTCAGTCGATTTTGTTTGGAGGTATAAATGAAAGCTAGAGTTTACGTAACACTAAAACCGAGTGTTCTCGATCCGCAGGGAAAGGCGATTCACCACACAACGGAGCTCCTGGGCTTTGAGAATATAGGTGATATTCGCCAGGGTAAATTCTTTGAGATAGCGCTTGATGACTCTTTGTCTGAGCCAGAGGCTATGCAAACCGCCGAGAAAATCGCTAAGGACATATTGGCTAATCCCGTTATCGAAGATTATGAGGTGGTAATAAGTGCGTAATTCGCCTTACGCAATACGTGTTCGCTGATTGATGTGCGGGCTCCTTATCGAGACCGGAGGGTAACGAATAACGTACAGCGTAAAACTGTATATCTACACGAAAATTATGAAATTTGGAGTTATAGTTTTTCCCGGTTCTAATTGCGACCACGATGCTTATCACGTTATTTCAAAACACGTAGGGCAACCTGTGGATTTCATATGGCACAAGGAAACCGATTTGAGCGCTTTCGATGCCGTGATCGTACCTGGTGGCTTTTCTTATGGAGACTATCTGAGGGCTGGTGCGCTGGCACACTTTTCACCGGTAATGAAAGCGGTAAAAGAATTTGCCGCGGAAGGTAAGTTTGTTTTTGGAATCTGTAACGGTTTTCAGATTCTTTGCGAAAGCGGACTTCTTCCGGGCGCACTGATGAGAAATGAAGGACTCCACTTTGTCTGTAGACACGTAAATATTAAGGTTGAAAACCAAAACACCCCTTACACAAATGAACTAAAAGATGGCGAAGTGCTTTCAATTCCAATCGCCCACGCCGAAGGCAACTATGTTTGCGACGACTCAACCTTTAACGAGCTTGAAGAAAATAATCAGGTGATTTTCAGATATTGTGATGAGTCGGGTGAAACCGAAAAGGGTTCGAATCCAAATGGATCGCGTTCGAATATTGCGGGAGTTTGCAATTTAGATCGCAACGTTTTGGGCATGATGCCTCATCCGGAAAGAGCTTGCGAAGAACTTCTCGGCTCGACCGATGGACGTGATATCTTTCGATCCCTCAGCAACAAGATAGCCGAGATGCAAGATTAAATCAGTTTCGAACAACAATAAAAGTGCGCTTCTTTCAAAAGACCGTATCATCGCTAAGTCGCTCGTCGAAGAATCTACATAAAACGCGGTCAAAGACCGCTTGCTTAACGATGATCGTGTTTATTCTTGTCTTAACGTCACTACTAAACAGTGGTTAAATGCCTTACCTTCGATACCAGAAAACTTCCAAAACGTATTGTTTTGCGCCACCCTCATCATCGCGCACTTGAACAATCGTCGTATACTCATTTTCCTCATTAGGCTGCTGCATTACGTGAACTTTTCCTCTGCCGCGCTTTATTTTTACGCCAACCCGAATCCTCTTTTCCTTAGGAAGCACGGAACTAAAACTGTAGGTTCCTTCCGGATAACGCGTGCCGGAAATCGCTGTCGAAGAAATACGGTCGCCTTTAATACTTAAAACGACATCCTTATCGACCATTCCCGTCCATATAGCCTTACCAATAATGCCGCCCAGATTTTCCTGAAAAGCAGCATTTTCGATTTGCACACCAGAATTTAGCCCACGGAGTTCGCGACTGAGCTCATAAATCGTGTCTTTCGCTTTTTTCCACTCAAAGGCGTTTTGACCCGCTACCGGAAATTCCTGAGAAAGATCTGAAAGAACCATCCCGGCGTAGCGAATTTCGCTCATGTGGTATCTCGAATGTATGAATCGCTCGATAAGCGAGGTGCTCGTTTGAAACTGCCGAGCAAGAAAAGCATTCCTGATCTCGCTCGCAGAGTGAAGCCCTTCTTTTTCAATCACTTTGTTTGTTTTTGCAACGATATCCGCTGCCTGGGTTTTTAAGTCTTTTGTAAGTTTTTCCAAATTTCGGAAATCCTGTGCGTTTACAGAAAGCGCAAGCGCTAACGTTAATAATACCGATAATAATATTGATTTTCTCATAACAATTTTTCTTACAATTTAGTAACAATGATTTCTACTCAGAGTTAGAAGTGTTAAGCGTGGGAAAAGGTTTGCTCGTAACTGTTAAATTATACTACTCATTTGCGGCCTTCGCCTTTTTTTTTTCCGCGGCAACTTCTTTAACGTCGGCAGTTTCATCACTGCCATCGTCCGTTTTCTCAGCTTGTTTTTGTTCACCCGTGAGATGTATCCGGCGTGCACCATGCGGGAGATGAAGCTTTTCTTCGATATTGTGAATCTTCTCTTCGAGTTTGAGAATTGTCTCGGGATTTGCATCTTCGATCTTCTCGGAAAGCAAATAGCGCTCGATCAGATAAAATGCCACAACGCCAAACAACATTATAAAGAAAAGAGCGATTCCGATCTGCTTAAAGTCGCCGATAATGGTTGTAATCGCACCGGAGAAAAAATAGCCGACCGACGTAAGCGCCAATACCCAAATCGAACAGCTTACGAAATCCAGAAACAGAAAACGCCCAAAAGGCATTCTCCCGACGCCGTTGAAAAGACACATAGCTGTCCGGATTCCGTAAATATACTTTGAAACAATCACGGCAAACCCGCCAAATTTATCGACAAGCTTTTCAATTCTCGGCTGCGCCATTTTATAAAAGCTGTAATTTTTTACGGTTTGCTGAAAAACCCTTCCGATCATATAACCAAAAGTGTCTCCAACCATTCCGCCAAGCGTGCCGAAAATATAAACCTTCAAAAAACTAAACGATCCGAAGTAGCCGTTGTGAGCCAGAACCCCCGCCAACAAAAGTGTGATATCCCCTTCAACGGTGCAAAGTGCAAAAACTGCGTAGATGCCGTATTGTTCGAATAGTTGATAAAACGTTTGTTCCATACAAGAAAAGAGAGGCTTTTGCAGGGGAAAGTCTCTTAAAAAGAGTAACTTCCTGAAAGATTTGAGTCAAACACTTTTTCGAGCAGAGAATTTGTTTGACAGCCTTTTTCACACTACCTAGAATCAGTCTATAACCTTCGATAGGGACAGAGTAGTTATGAATGAATCTAAGAAGAAGGCAGGGCGACTCGTTGGTGCAGAGGTAAACGACGCTGGAATCTCTGCCGTGTGCTTATCAAGCGAAGGGGAAATCGTAGATGTTTATGAAACGTCCTTTTCGCCCGGGGAAGAAACGGCGCTCCACCTGGGCAATTTTATAAACGAGCTAAGAAAGAAATTTGGGGATTTTGACTCAATCGGTATAGCTGTTCCGGGATTGGTTAACAGACAGACAAGCCGCGTAACCTATTCGACCCACATTCCGGAACATGCGGAAATCGATCTTTCCCGCGAATTGGAAAAAGTCTCTGACGTAAAAATTCATATTGAAAACGACGCCAACGCTGCGGCCTACGGCGAACACGTAAAGGGTGCCGGGCGGGGAAGCAGGAATATGTTTTACGCCACACTGGGCAAGGGTGTCGGCGGAGCGCTCATATTTGATAACGAGTTGTGGCACGGCGGATCCGGTTTTGCAGGAGAATTTGGCTATTTTGCAATAAACACGGATGGAATGCGCCTTGAAGAGGTAGCATCAGCGGAGAGCATTGTCGAGCGAACAAAGAATCGTTTTCATCAGGATCCAACTTCTTCGCTAAACGAAATCGGGGAAGACAAAATAACGATTGCCGATGTGGTTCGTGAAGCTCAAAACGAAGACGACTTTGCCCAGCTAATGCTCGAGCGAACCGGGTTCTACGTTGGCACAGCAATCGCAGGAGTAGTCAATCTTCTAAACATTGAAAAAATTGTAGTTGGCGGAGAAACAATGAACGCCGGCGAATTTTTTTTGGAGCCGATAATAAGCCGAACCCGCGAACTCACTTTCGATACGAATTCTGAGGCAATCGACATCAAGAGGGGCACACTTGGGCGAAACGCCGCCGCAATAGGAGCGGCGCTGCTTTCGCAGCGAGAGAACCTGAAGGATTCGTCGGCTGATTAGTTATTGCTAAGAAACTTAATTATCTTTATCAGTATTTCTAATTTTGTGAAAACTTGCACAATCGCCGCAAACTATTTATTTTCGTTTTAGAATTTGCGGAATTTTTAAGATTGAGTAAAATCGAAACTAGTTTTTGCACAGGTCTTATATAAAGTAACAATCTGATAGTTTGCCTTGGCTTTTGACTGAGTTGATTTCAACCATTCAGAAGGCGAACTATAGTCTTTAATATTTTCTAAAACAGAGAAAAAAATGGCTCAACTCTTTCATCGCGGAGCAAACAATGTAGCTAAAGCGAGTCTGGTATTGGCGATCATCCTAGCGGTCGTTGCTTTTTTCGTATATTCCCATCTCGTCAGATCAACTTATATGACTGGCAGGTATCTTGAAAAAGAACAACCTGTTCAATTCAGCCATAGACACCACGTTGGTGACGACGGAATCGATTGTCGGTATTGTCATACGACGGTAGAGACATCTGCTTCTGCGGGCTTGCCATCTACGCAAACTTGTATGAATTGCCACAATCAGCTCTTTGCCGATCAGGATTATCTGGAACCGATCAGGGCGAGTTTTCGGGAAAACAAACCGATTCGCTGGGAGAGAGTACACGATTTACCTGGATTTGTTTATTTTGACCACAGCATACACGTTGCGAAAGGTGTAGGCTGTGCGAGTTGCCACGGCGATGTATCGAATATGGCTGCTGTTTACCCGGACAACACCTTGCAGATGGAATGGTGTTTGTCGTGCCATAGAGATCCAGGCCCTAATATAAGACCTAAAGCAGAAATTTTTAATACTTCATGGAATCCCAGGGATATAACTGACGAGCAGCAGAAGGAAGTTGATGAAAAGATTGGCAAGCTGCGAAGTAAAGAGCTTTTGACGAGTTGTTCTACTTGTCATCGGTAAAATTGCGGTGCCTTTGGCAAATACTTTGAAATTGAGGAACGAAAAAACGAATGGATAGCAAAGACAGTAAAACTAACTTTGCATTACTAAAAGAAAAAGTTCTGGGTCAAAACGGTAAGGAATATTGGCGTAGCGTTGAGGAATTTGTTGACGCACCAGAGTTTGAAGAATTTGTAAAACATGAATATCCCGCCCAGGCAGAGGAATGGGATGATTCACTGAGCCGTAGAAACTTTATAAAGGTAATGGGAGCTTCGCTCGCTTTTGCCGGTTTGAGCGGCTGCGTGATCCAACCGGCAGAGCAGATCGTTCCTTATGTAACTGCACCGGAGGGTTTGGTTCCGGGAAAACCGCTTTATTACTCGACGGCGATGACGCTTGGCGGGGTTGCGAATGGAGTTTTAGCGCGATCCAATGAAGGGCGCCCGACAAAACTTGAAGGAAATCCGGATCACCCGGGAAGTCTCGGCGGTTCTGACATATATACACAGGCTTCGCTTTTAAATCTTTACGATCCTGATCGCTCGAAAGAGGTTCTGTATCGCGGCGTACCGAAAACCTGGCAGGACTTCATGAAGGCCGTGCGCGATAAAGCTGGTGAGCTTTCCGGCGGCGAAGGTCTTACATTTTTAACAGAGACCGTGACGTCACCAGCGTTGATCGATCAATTTAAAAGAATTCAAGAAGAACTTCCAAATGCAAAGTGGCACCAATATGAGCCGGTCAATAGCGACAACGCTCTCGAAGGTGCGAGGAAGGCATTTGGATCGCCGGCTCAGGCGGTTTACAAGTTTGATAAAGCGGATAGAATTTTGTCGCTCGACGCGGATATTTTCTCGGGTTTTAACGTCCGCTATATGAAGGATTTTGGAAAAGGGCGTTCGCTTGCTGATGGCAAGAAGGAGATGAACCGCCTTTACGCCGTTGAAACAACGATGAGTCTGACCGGTGCCAAAGCCGATCACAGGCTTGCCGTGAAGCCGAGCGAAATGCCGGAAATTGCAAAAGCGATCGCAAAGGCAGTAGGCGTTTCGGCCGCAACGACCAATTATTCCGAAAACGCAAAATGGATTGAGGAAATGGCGAAAGACTTGCAGGAACACAGAGGCAAATCGCTCGTCGTAGTCGGTGAAAATCAACCGGCAATCGTCCACGCCATCGCGCATGCCATTAATGATTCGCTTGGAAACATCGGTCAAACAGTAGATTTTATCGAGCCGCTATCGCCAAACTCCGGTAAGCCGCAAAAAGAACAACTCAAAGAGCTGATTGAAGATGTTGACGGCGACAAAGTAAAAATGCTCGTTGTTATCGGCGGAAATCCAGTTTACAACACACCGAGCGACCTTAAATTAACTAAGGAAAGGATGGAGAAGATTCCGTCCAGAGTTCATTTGGGCGAATACGTGGATGAAACCGGTATTCTCTGCCAATGGCATGCAAGCGCCGCAAACTACCTTGAATCCTGGGGAGATTCAGTAGCTTTTGACGGAACGGTTTCGATCTCGCAGCCGCTTATCAAGCCGCTTTACGATGGCAAAAGCGTTTACGAAGTTTTACAGCTTTTCTTTAAAGAAGACTTTGAAAAGAAAGATTTAGCAGTCGTTCAAGAATACTGGCAAAAACAGAATCTAAAACCGGCTCCGGTTGCAAAAACAACCGCGCAGGAACCGGCGAAACCGGATGCGGCAGCAGAAAACATAGATGCCGCTCAAACTGAAAATAAGGAAGCCAAGCCTGAGGCTACGCCGGCTCCGACACCTGTAGCTACTGCGACACCGGCGCCCGCGTCAAAAAATGGTGCCTCTACTCCAAAAACATTTGAAGATAATTGGCGAAAGGTTTTGCACGATGGATTTGTTCCCGGCTCTGAAGCGGCGACAAAATCTGTCTCTGTAAGCACTGGATTTTTGAGTGAAACCGAAGAATCTTCGGGCGGCAGCGGAGCCATTGAGGTTTCGATACTTCCCGATCCATCTGTCTATGACGGCCGTTTTGCGAATAATGGCTGGCTCCAGGAATTACCAAACCCTTTAAATAAGGTGACGTGGGAAAACGTTGCGCTGATTTCGCCAAATACGGCCAAGAAACTCGGTATCAACCAGGATAAGAGATACAACGATTACGCCGGCGGCGAATTGGGTCGGGCATTTATCAATACTAAAGGCGGAAACATGGAATCCGACCTGCTCGAGCTTACCGTAAACGGCACAAAATTAAGTGAAAACGTTCCTGCCTGGATCGCACCGGGACAACCCGATGATGTAATCACGATTTTCCTCGGCTATGGACGCGAAAGAGCGGGAAGAGTTGGAAACGGGCTGGGGTATAACGCTTACGAGGTTCAAAAATCAGATGCGATGTGGTTTAGCAAGGGCGACATCGTAAACACAAATTATCAAACGACGGTTGCTTCAACGCAGATCCATTTCAACATGGAAGGGCGCGATATCTTGCGCAACTGGAGTCTTGAGGAATACGAACACCACGTCGAAGAGAAGTATCACGATCCAAAAGAGCAATACAAAAAGTCGATGTACGGCAACGAGTTTGAAGATGTTTACGCCGCTCATAATCGCTGGGCGATGACAATCGATTTAAATTCGTGTGTTGGCTGCAATTCCTGTGTGCTGGCCTGCCAATCGGAAAACAACATCCCTGTGGTCGGTAAGGAACAGGTCGAACGCAGCCGCGAGATGCATTGGATGAGAGTAGATGCTTATTACGGCGGTGAGGACATTAATAACCCGGATGGGCCGAATTTCCAGCCTGTATTGTGCCAACAGTGTGAGCAAGCCCCTTGTGAAGTCGTTTGCCCGGTCCACGCTACTGTTCATAGCGCTGAAGGCCTAAACGACATGGTTTATAACCGCTGTATCGGCACTCGGTATTGTTCAAACAACTGCCCTTATAAGGTTCGTCGCTTTAATTTTGCACTTTATCAAGATTGGGATACGCCTCAATACAAATTGATGCGCAATCCGGAAGTTACGATTCGCAGCCGCGGTGTAATGGAAAAATGCACATATTGCACCCAAAGAATTTCTGCTGCGAGAATCGAGGCAGAAAAAGACGGGCGTGAGATAAAGGATGGCGAAGTGGTTACGGCATGTCAGGCGTCTTGCCCGACCGATGCAATCGTATTTGGTAACCTCCGCGATAAGGACAGCAAGATCGCTAAAACCAAGAAGGATCATAGAAATTATGCGCTGCTCAATCATGAATTGAACACGCAGCCGAGAACGTCATATTTAGCCGGCGTAAGAAATCAGAATAAAGCAATGCCGGATTACATTGCGCCGAAAACGAAAACTGCAGGCGAAAGCCACTAAACGAAGTTTCCCGGGAAGTTGCGGGGTTTTAGTGCCGCCGATTTGGAACTTTAACTATTTATGCAAGACGTAAAAGACTTACAAAAGGTTCAAAGAGAAATCTATCCGCCGATGGTCGAAGGCGACCACGATTACGGTTCAGTAACTGACAAGATCAGTGATCTTACGCTTAAAAAGCGAACGCCGTTTGGTTGGTTTATCGGTTTTGGCATTGCGTTTTTAGTCGCACAGCTTCTTTTGATGACTGTGACGCTATTATTTGCGAAAGGTGTCGCGATCTGGGGAAACAATCAGCCGGTTGGATGGGCTTTTCCGATTATCAACTTCGTTTGGTGGATTGGTATCGGCCACGCCGGAACCCTGATTTCAGCTATCCTTTTGCTTCTTAATCAGAAATGGCGAACCTCGATTAACCGTTTCGCTGAGGCAATGACACTTTTTGCGGTCGCCTGTGCGGGCATGTTTCCGATCCTTCATACCGGTCGCCCATGGTTGGCTTTCTGGATGCTTCCTTATCCTAATACGATGGGGATGTGGCAAAACTTCCGTAGCCCGCTTATGTGGGACGTTTTTGCTGTAACAACATATGCGACGGTTTCTCTTCTTTTCTGGTATGTCGGCCTAATCCCTGATATTGCAACACTTAGAGATAGAGCTAAAAACAAGTTTTTCAAAAAGATTTATGGTTTATTTTCCTGGGGCTGGCGCGGTTCGGCAAGACACTGGCATCGATATGAGATTGCTTATTTGCTTTTGGCAGGGCTTTCAACACCCCTCGTTTTGTCGGTTCATTCGATCGTAAGTTTGGACTTCTCCGTGGCGCAATTGCCGGGTTGGCACGCGACGATCTTCCCGCCATACTTTGTTGCGGGTGCTATCTTCGCAGGCTTTGCGATGGTTTTGATTCTCTGTATCCCGCTCCGCGTCTGGTACAACATGAAGGATCTGATCACCGATAAGCACCTTATCTACATGGGTAAGATTATGCTCGCAACTGGAATGATCGTTTGCTACGGCTACGCCATGGAAGCATTTTTCGCATGGTATAGCGGAGCAAAATTCGAAACCTTTATGATGTACAACCGCATGTTTGGTGGGCCGTATTGGTGGTCTTACTGGCTGCTGATCCTTTGTAATGGAATTTCGATCCAGTTTCTGTGGTTTAAGCGTTTTAGAGAAAACGCATTTTGGCTGTTTATCATTGCCGTCATTGTTTCGATCGGCATGTGGCTCGAGCGCTTCGTGATTATTGTTACGAGTCTTCACAGAGATTTTCTGCCGGGGTCCTGGGGAATGTTTTCGCCTACAATATTCGATTGGACGATGTATCTCGGCACAATAGGCTTCTTTTTCGCGCTCATCTTCCTGTTTGTCAGGTTGCTGCCGGTGATTTCAATTTTCGAGGTAAGAACCCTTTTACCGGAAGCTGAAGTTGATCACCACGGACATGAGCACGAGCATTCGGGGAGCACTGTAACGGGCGATTAAGTCGCCCCTTTGAAAATTTAGTTTCTTATTAATTTGCTCACAGCTGGGGTTTGTTCGCGAACTGCTTTTGACGCAACTCACCCATGCCGAGGCTGTTTGCCGGCAAAATACTGGCTGTGGGCGACCAAAACTTTTAAGTTATGGAAAAACAAATGTACGGATTATTAGCGGAGTTTGATTCATCAACGGAGTTGGTGGTAGCCGCTGAAAAAACGCGTGACGCCGGATTTACTGAAACTGACGCGTATTCGCCGTTTCCGATTCATGAAATGGACGAAGCGCTAGGTATTAAGAGGAGCATTCTTCCTTATTTGGTTTTTGGCGGCGGCATCTTGGGCTTATTGCTGGGAATGGGATTGCAGTATTACACCCACGTAATTGAATATCCGCTTATTGTTGGCGGTCGTCCGCATTTTAGTTTGCCGGCATTTGTACCACCCGCGTATGAGCTGACGATTTTACTCGCTTCGTTTGCGGCGGTTTTTGGAATGCTGCTGCTCAATGGGCTCCCAAAGCCATATCACCCCGTATTTAATGTTCCGAGATTTAGTCTCGCTTCGCGCGAAAAGTTTTTCCTGTTAATCAAAAGTGAAGATCCGAAATTTGATTACGAAGAAACAAAGGATTTTATTGAAAGCCTTAGTCCGCAGGAGGTCTTTGACGTTGATGAATAAAGCGGAAACAACAAATAAGAATGAAAAAGTAAAAAAGCGCATACTTATTTTTACTTTTTGCCTTTTAACTTTTTCTTTTGCGACAGCGTGTCGCTACGACATGCAGGATCAGCCGCGCTTAAAGCCCTATAAATCGAGTGATTTCTTTCCTGATAAGAAGGCTATGCGCGATTTACCTGCCGGCACAGTCGCACGCGGACAGCTAAATGAAAATAAGGCTTTTTATACCGGGAAAAAGGAAAACGCCGATCCAAACATTCAGGTTGAATCAACTACTGACGCTTCGGGAAACACGCTTGTTTCGAGTTTTCCGAATGACGTAGAAGAGATGCCGATTCCCGTCACAAAAGAATTGCTTGACCGCGGCGAAGAACGCTACAACATCCACTGTATGGTGTGTCACGGACCCGTAGGCAAGGGCGATGGAATGGTCGTAAGACGCGGCTACCCACAACCACCTACTTATCATGACGACCGCCTGAGAGATGCCCCTGTCGGACACTTTTTCGACGTAATGACAAATGGTTGGGGCAAAATGAACAGCTACGCATCTCAGATTTCAGTTGCGGATCGCTGGGCGATTGTGGCGCACATAAGAACCCTGCAACTTAGCCAAAACCCCGATGGAATTGCAAAGATAAACGAAGATTCAAAAACGGATGAAGCGGCTGACGCAGAAACACAAACATCAAATGAAGCGACAAAGAACAATGAAGTTCCCAAAAAAGAGGGTGACGAGGGAGGTAAAGAGTGAAGATTAACGACACTTTTAAAACCCCTGAAGCGCTTGACCGCATCCAGGCGCTTGCGCTCGGAGTAGGCGGAATCGGACTGCTCGTTTGGGCCGTCGGATGCTATCTAAACACTGAATCTGCATTGCGCGGGTGGCTTTTGGGCTTTATTTTCTGGGCTGGAATTGGAATCGGCGGTTTGGGGATACTCCATTTACAGTATTTGACCGGCGGGGCCTGGGGCGTTGTAATTCGGCGCGTAGTCGAAGCTTGTTCGCGTACGATCCCGCTGCTTGCCGTCTTGTTTGCTCCAATCGGAATGGGAATGTTTTTCCTGTATGACTGGACGCATCTGCAGGCAGCTGGTAACGACGAGATAATGAAATGGCGCGGCTGGTATATGGAGCCTTTCTGGTGGTGTGCGAGGGCGGTGCTCTATTTTGCGCTTTTCAGCTTTATGGGCTACATGCTTAACAATTGGTCGCAACGCCAGGATGCCTCTTCAGATTACGAAGAATCAGCCGGACACCTGGGCTCGGCAACTGCGTTCTCCGGACCATCGATAATTTTTTACGTCCTGATCGTAACATTTGCCACCGTTGATTGGATGATGACGCTCGAGCCGCACTGGTTTTCAACCATGTGGGGATTCCTTTTTGTAGCAGGTTGGGCGTTAAGCTGCTTCTGTTTTTCGGTCGCGGTACTGGCTTATTTGAATGATAAGGCTCCAATGGATCGCGTGCTCGGCAAACGACATTTTCACGATATTGGAAAATTAATGCTCGCCCTCGTAATGATCTGGGCATATTTTAATTTCTCGCAGTATTTGATTATTTGGTCGGGCAATCTTACGGAAGAAACTCCTTATTACATGGTTCGCGGACAAGGCGGGTGGCGAACGCTGAGCTGGATTTTGATTGTTTTCCATTTTGTATTTCCGTTTCTCATTCTGCTTATGCAGGATTTCAAACGCAAAGCTAAGTGGCTGGCGGCATTGGCGATTTTCATACTTGTTATGAGGCTCGTAGATATGTACGGCATTATCGGCCCGAGCCCGAGAATTGGGGAAGTTGAAAAGCATTTACTTGAAATTCCGTTTCGCTTAAGTGTGTGGGATTTCGTAGCTCCGGTCGCAATCGGTGGGATATGGATTTGGTGGTTTATACGCGAATTGAAACAGAGACCTATCGTGCCATTTAAGGATCCGTTTTTTGAAAATGCGATCAAACATGGAAGGGGACACTAAAGATTATGTCAGAACACAGCCAAGTAGAAGTTGATTTGGATAAGCCATATGAAGAAGATGCGATTAGCTATACAGGAATCGCTTACACGACGATTGGGCTTGCCGTAGTTGTCCTTCTTTCGTTTTTCTTGATGTGGTATTTGCAGTATCGAATTCTGCAGCCGTGGCTTGATGCGCAAAACGAAGAAAACGCGAATCCTTTGGCTTTAAGTGATGAAGAAAGACTTCCTTCAGGTCCGCGTTTGCAATCGGCCCCTGGGTTTGGTGTAGACGACCCTAAAAAAGGTCGCATTTCGCTGCAATTGAGAGAGCCTCAAGCGGAATGGAAGGAACTCCAACGGCAATATAAGGATATTTGGGAAAATGGCGAAAAAGGTCCGGATGGAAAAACGATTATCGCGCTTCCGATAAAAGAAGCTAAAGAAAAGCTTTTGAAGGATGGAGGTCTGAAATCGGCGTCTGGAGCCGATGCGGAAAAGACATTGGAAAGCGCCAACAGTTTTGTTTCGGGATCGAGCGCGGGAAGAATAGCTTCCGAAAAGCGCAGGTAAGTAATCCGGAACGGTTTTAAGTAAGAAAGCTCGCATTTTTTGTATTGCGAGCGGATGGTGAATTTAAAAATGAAAGGAAATTCGGCGGTTTTAAGAAGTTTAGAGCTGAAACTTTTCGCTAAGTTATGCATTTTATTGGTGTTGGCGTGCAGTGTCTATGCGCAGAATCCGGAGCATTATAGTTCTCCTCTCTATTCGCCAAAAAAATACGACCCGACAAAAACGACGGCAAACGGAATTCCGAAGGCGCTTAAAAAGGTTGGGATCGAGCAGAAGCTAAATTCGCAACTTCCTTTAGATGCAAAATTCACGGATGCGGCCGGCAAGGAAGTAAAGCTCGGCGAATATTTTGGCAAAGAAAAGCCCGTAATACTTGCATTGGTTTATTACGAATGTCCGATGCTCTGTAATGAGGTGTTAAACGGTTTAACGGGTTCGCTCAAAGGCGTTTCTTTTGAAGTAGGAAAAGAGTTTGACGTTGTAGCAATCAGCTTTGATTCCCGCGAACACGAAAAACCGGAGCTTGCTAAAAATAAGAAAGAAGGATATTTGGAGCGCTACGGAAGACCGGAATCAAAAGACGGCTGGCATTTTTTGACCGGTACGCAAAGCGAAATTGACAAAGTAACGGAAGCGGTTGGTTTTAACTACGTCTTTGACGAAAGAACCAATCAATTTGCCCATGCCGGCGGAATCATGATCGCCACGCCGGAAGGCAAATTATCGAGATATTTTTACGGTATTAATTATGCGCCCAAGGATATCAAGTTTGGAATCATGGAATCCTCCGAGAATAAAATCGGAAATCCTGTCGAGCAGCTTTACTTATATTGTTTTCACTACGATCCTGCGACGGGGAAATACGGATTTGCGATTCTAAATGCTCTCAGAATTGCGGGAGTGGTCACGCTCCTCGGTATGGGAATGATGGTATTTGTTTTTTGGCGCCGAAACAAGAAAAAGGGATCGCAGGAAGGTTTATAAAAACTTGTAGTTAAAGATTGGCAATTTTTTGAATTGATTAGGATTTGAAACCTATAAAATTTGTATGGTTATGCAGGAAAAAACTTGGTTTCGATTGTTCCCGGAGCAGGCTTCGTCGTTTGCCTGGGAAGTAGATCTACTTTTTACATACATTCTCGCAATAACGATATTTTTTGGGATTGGTGTAGTAATCGTAGTGCTTTGGTTTATTTTTAAGTACCGCGAGCGGGAAAAATTTGCGTCGCCTGAAGGAGCTCATGGTTCGATTGCCCTGGAGGCTACCTGGACGTTTATTCCATTTGTAATCGCAATGTCGATTTTTGTTTTCGGCGCCTATATATATTTCAAACTCTACACGCCGCCGGCAAATGCAATGGAAGTTTACGTGGTCGGCAAACAATGGATGTGGAAGTTTCAGCATAACACCGGACATCGCGAAATCAACGATCTACACATTCCGGTAAATCGCACTGTAAAATTGGTTATGACCACTGAAGACGTTGTTCATGACGTTTTCATACCGGCTTTCCGAACAAAGGCTGACGTCGTCCCCGGGCGATATACGAATCTTTGGTTTAAGGCTACAAAGCCAGGCAAATACAGACTTTATTGTGCGGAGTATTGCGGTTTGAACCACGCGGGAATGGGCGGTTTTGTCTACGTAATGGAACAGAGGGATTTTGACAATTGGCTTGCAGGTACGGAGTCCGATTTAACTCCTGTCCAGGCTGGTGAAGATCTGTTTACCAATAAACTTGGATGTGCTTCCTGCCACACGGGCGGAGACAGCCAGCGAGGAGCAAAACTCGAAGGGATCGTTGGCAAAGAAGTTAAATTTACAAGTGGTAAATCACTAACCAGGGACGATGCCTACATACGCGAATCGATTATAAATCCGGGCGGACATGTAGTTGAAGGTTTCCAGCCGATCATGCCGACCTTTAAGGGACAGGTATCTGAAGAGCAACTCGTTTCCTTAGTGGCATACATTAAATCCTTAAGCGGCGACCAGAGCGGAAGCACGACTCCGGCAGCGGATAGTTCGTCAACCAAGAAAGCGGACGAAACCCAGAAAGATGCTGCTGAAGCAGCGCCGGAAGGAGACAAGGGTAAGTAATATGGAAAAAGCAGACGAAATGAATGTCGAAAACATAGAGGAAGAAGGGCAAAATTACCTTACGAATGGACATAGCGTAAGTTCTTGGCTTCTTACAAAAGACCACAAGCGAATTGCGATGCTTTATTTGGCGAGCGTCTCTTTCTTTTTCTTTCTAGGTGGTATTTACGCCGCGTTAATCCGGATACAGCTATTGACGCCTCATGCCGATTTTCTTAGCTCGGCCACATACAATCAGGTTTTTACTTCGCACGGCGTCATAATGATCTTCTTGTTTTTGATTCCGGCAATTCCTGCAGTGATTGGAAATTTTATGCTTCCCCTAATGATCGGGGCAAAAGATTTGGCGCTTCCGAGAATTAACCTCCTTAGCTGGTACCTTTATTGGATAGGCGCAGCGTTGGCAGCCTATGCATTAATGCAGGGCGGGGTTGATACGGGCTGGACATTTTACGTTCCGTACGCATCAACGTTTTCTAATTCATACGTGGTCTTAACTGGACTTGGAGCTTTCATTATTGGTTTCTCGTCAATCCTGACGGGCTTAAACTTTATCGTTACGATTCATACGATGCGCGCCCCAGGTATGACCTGGTTTAGACTGCCGCTGTTCGTTTGGTCGCATTATGCGACGAGTGTAATCATGCTTTTAGGTACGCCCGTAGTTGCAATCACAATCGTGCTTCTTGCCGTAGAGAGAATTACGAGAGTGGGTATTTTCGATCCGGCGGTTGGCGGCGATCCGATTCTTTTTCAACACCTTTTCTGGTTTTATTCTCATCCGGCTGTTTACATTATGATCTTGCCGAGCATGGGAATCATCAGCGAACTCATTGCGAATTTCTCGCGCAAACGCGTGTTTGGATATGAGTTTGTAGCATTTTCGAGTATTGCGATTGCGGTAATCGGATTCCTCGTTTGGGGACACCATCTTTATGTAAGTGGACAATCGGTTTATGCGGGGCTTGTTTTCTCGGTCTTGACTTTGATTGTTGCTGTTCCTTCGGCTGTTAAAACCTTTAACTGGACCGCGACCCTTTACAAGGGATCGATTTCGTTTGACGTACCAATGCTTTACGCACTTGGTTTTCTTGGGCTTTTCCTAATCGGCGGATTGACCGGATTATTCCTGGGAACAGCCGGTATGGACATCCACCTCAGCGAAACCTATTTTATCGTTTCTCACTTCCACTACGTGATGGTTGGCGGAGCGACAATGGGATATCTTGGAGGTATTCACTACTGGTGGTCGAAATGGACAGGCAAAAACTACTCGGAGTTTTGGGGAAGGGTTTCCGCAATGCTTGTGTTTATAGGGTTTAACCTGACGTTTTTCCCGCAGTTTGTTTTAGGATACCTTGGAATGCCGCGACGCTACGCTGCTTACCCGGAAGAATTTCAGGTGCTGAATATTTTCTCAACGCTTGGTGCTTCCGTTCTTGCAGTTGGTTTTGGACTTCCGGTTTTCTATTTGATTGCGTCGCTCTTTAGCAAGGAAAAAGCTGAAGACAATCCTTGGATGCTTCCGGGACTCGAATGGCGAACTACTTCTCCGCCGCCTACCTTCAACTTTGAAGAAACGCCGGTGGTTACATGGGAAGCGTACGACTTTAGCGAGGACAACGGACTGGATATTGAAAGCGCCAGAAAGAAAGCGGAAACTTCGCCAACGGCCTAAAGAAGCCCGAGGCGTAACAAAAACATTTTTTTGAGTTTGATCTAATAAGATGACAGACAATACACACGACGATCATTATCATCCACCAGGACTTCAACACCAGTTTGAAGACATGGGACAGCAGATGAATTCCGTAACAATCGGAATGTGGGCATTTCTCGTACAGGAAATAATGTTCTTTGGCGGATTGTTCACAGCTTATCTGGTATTTCGTTCGAAATATCCGATGGCGTTTGCTGCCGGTAGTAATTATCTGGATCCATTCTGGGGAGGACTAAATACTCTCGTACTTATCGTAAGCAGCTTAACGATGGCGCTGACCGTTTTTTACGCGCAGAAGGGTAATCGCAATATGCAGGTATTGATGATTATTCTGACGATGCTATTCGGAACGGTATTTTTGGGCGTTAAGGCGATTGAGTATTCCGGAAAATACCAGCACGGACAAATTCCGGTTGACGGTTGGAATCAGGTTGTAAAGGAAGGCACGCATACTGAGCATGCTGTATTAAGACTGCCGTTTGAAGCGAAAGCTTCGGCGGCTGGAGATGGCGAAGAGGTTCACCCGAATCCGCGTGGTGATTTTCAGATTGATCAAAACAAAGCTGAAATTAAACCTTTGATAGAAATCATCAATGCTGAGTATGCCAAGGGAGATAAAGGATTTCTTACAGACTCTGAGAAAATTGCTTACTTTTCAAACGGGGAATTCGACCCTGCGAAATTCTCTAAAATGACTCAGTTGTTTTTCTGGATTTATTTCGTAATGACAGGTCTCCATGCTCTCCACATGGTCGTAGGTTTATTGATAATGTTGTGGCTTTTGTATAAAGCCTGGAAATACACCTATACGGCGGATTATTATTCCCCGGTAGAAATATCCGGCTTGTATTGGCACTTCGTAGATATTGTCTGGATTTTCCTCTTCCCTTTACTTTATCTGCTTGGAAGACACTTTTTGGCAGGAGGTGGACACTAAATGTCTGAACACGGAGAAACACATATTGCATTACCGGGCTATATAGGAGTGTTCCTAATCTTAGTCGTTGGAACGATACTGACATATGTAGTCGCGCTTCAAGATCTCGAGGGAATTTTCCCAGGCGCGAACACGTTGGTAGCTCTTCTGATTGCCTTTACAAAAATGACCTTCGTTATACTTTTCTTTATGCACGTAAAATGGGGTTCGAAGCTAATTTGGCTATCGATAGTAATCAGCTTCTTTTTCCTGGCGATTATATTTGCATTTACGATGCAGGATTATCTGACGCGTTCGATTATCGGAAGGTAGCAGGAAGAACAGATTTTATGGGCGGTACGCAGATGGCAAAACGCCGAAGCGTACCGTTTTTATCGTCTAGTTAAAGTCTTTTTTTCGTGCTAACATCTTCGATTTGATATTTTGTAGAATATTTTTGGCCCTGTTTATAAGTAGTTCTAGTGAAAGCATTTTTGAGACAACAAGTATTTTCATCGAAACATCAAAAACCTCTGATGTTCGTAAAAAGTCCCCATTTTAAAAAGCTCTTTCCCCTTTTTATAGTTCCGCTGGCAATTTTTCTTTCCGGCTGTTTTTCTCCAACTGCCAAGGTTGTAAAACCGAGACTTCTCGAAGTATCAAATGCGACCCAGCCCGAACTCGAATCTCAGATCAATTCGCTGGCGAAGATTAACTCAATTAAGGCAAATATGATGCTCCAATTTGAGGACAATTCTTATGCTGAGCTCGGAATCGCCAAAAAATACAAAAGAGCCAATACGACGATAGTAGTCCAACGTCCTGCAAAAATAAACTTGAAAGTTGCATTGCCTGTGGTAGGTTGGGATATCGCTAAAATGACTTCTGATGGAGAGAAATTTCGCGTGGCGGTATTGTACGCCGGAGGCGATAAGAAGCCGTTGAGCTTTGTGCGCGGAACTAATAATGTCGATTATTCTGTGCTTTCAAAAAAGGTGGTCGAAGCCGAAAGCGGAGGTTCGAAAGAATTCAAGCAAAACGTAAGTGCGTTTTCAAAACTCCGTCCACAACATTTTACTGATGCGCTGCTTTTGCGCCCCACGGACACGTCAAAGTATCTGTACGTAAAAAGTTCAATTGTTCGGGAAGAGTTCGATATCACGGCAAAGAAAAAGTCGCCGATCAAATGGGTGCTCCGTGGTTACTACCTTCTCGATGAGTACGAGAAACTAGCAGACGGAAAGCTCGCGATTAAGAGACGTTTTTGGTTTGACCGCGTCGGCGGGATTAATTTATCCCGTCAGCAAATCTTCGACAAGAAAGGCGAGATCGAATCAGATATTGTTTACGGAAAAATGGCAAGTATGACAGCGAAAGGCAACATAAGAATGCCTCTTGAAATCGCGCTGACACGCCCAAAGGAAAAGTATAAGGTAAGGCTTATCCATGCCGCTCCGAGAGCTGTAACAACCGGAAAAGAGTATAAAGATCGGGCTTTCTTACTTGAAAACACCACCAATTTGAGAGAAATTGATCTTGATAAACAGCTTCTCGAATTTCGAAACGGTAAAACATCTCCGATTTCGACCGAAAACAAATTGACTAACAAACGCTAAATTTTAATGAGCGCGATTTTAGAAACCGAAAATCTTACAAAAACATACAAAGTTGGCAAGGTTGAAACGCATGCCTTGCGCGGCGTGTCTTTGAAAGTTGAGCCGGGCGAATTTGTCGCGATCATGGGACAATCCGGTTGCGGGAAATCTACACTCCTGCACCTACTGGGCGGCCTGCTTTCACCCACAACGGGTAAGATCGTAATTGATGGCGAGGATATCTCAACGATTTCAGATGCTAAGCGAACCGATATCAGACGCAGGAAAATCGGTTTTGTGTTTCAGAGATTTAATCTTTTTCCGACGCTGACGGCTGATGGAAATCTGCGTCTCGCTGAAAGAATTCATATCGGAAATGGACATGGAAGCGCCGAAAAAAGGCGCGAGATTTTGAAGCTTCTGCAACTCGAAAATAAAATGAACAACAAACCGCTTGAACTTTCCGGCGGTGAGCAACAGAGAGTTGCGCTTGCGCGCGCCGTTATTAATAGCCCGGCGATTATTTTGGCTGATGAGCCAACCGGAAATCTCGATACGAAAAATTCTGAAATTGTTCTCGATATGTTTCAGGAGCTCAATCAGCGCTACGGGCAAACCGTGATAATGATCACACACAACCCGGAGGCAGCAGAACACTGCACACGTATTATTCAAATGCGCGATGGGCTGATTGTAGACGAATAGCTAAACCAATGAAAAGAATCATCTTATGGAGTTATTCTCGTGGAACCTGGCAATACGATGTTTTTTGCCTGTTGATCGTCGCGTTTATATTTCTTACGCCAAAATATTGGTTTGAAAATGGAGAAAAACGTGCAACCCAATCCACCGTTTCCGTCGTCAAAGTCCAAGATTTTTTAAGCGGTTACAAAACCGCGAAGTTTGCTAAACATTCAAACAAAAATACACCGAATTAATTTTTACCCCGTTTTTTCAACTCTTCAAAAAAAGTAAGACAGATCAGGCAATCTTTTGATAAAATCGGTGTTTGCGTTAAGAATCAAAACGCACATTTATTATGAGAAATATTACTAGATTGATTTCGACGGCATTTTTTGCGGCGCTTTTTATCGGCGGTTTTGCAGCGGTTGAAACAAAAGCGCAAGGAGTGATCGGAGAGATCTATTCGCGCATGGAGGCACATGCAAATGCCTTATCTTCGTTTAAGGCGGATGTCACGATGTCAAAGCACGATTCGGTTCTCGACGATTACGAATTAAAAAAGGGAAAGATAGCCTATCTACCCGGAAAAGGTCGCAACATTTTTCTGAGAATAGATTGGACAGAACCATTTAGGGAGGTTTTATTGATTGCGAGAGGCAGATATGTACTCTATCAGCCGCGTATCAAGCAGGCAATTGTTGGGAAGGTTAACGAAGCGGGCAAGAAACAGCGTTCGGGAAATATTTTGGCTTTTATGACTATGTCAAAAAAAGAGCTAAACGCAAACTATCGACCTCAGTATATAGGGGTAGAAAAGGTGGGCGGTAAGGAAATGTGGCACCTAAAACTCTTCCCGCGCAAGAAAGCGGATTTTAAAAATGCCGATTTATGGGTAGATGGAAATGGTATGCCTATCCAAGCGAAAATCATGGAAAAAAATGACGATTCAACCACGATTTTACTTAGGAATCTGCAAAAGAATGTAACAATTCCGGGAAAAGTATTCACCGAGAAACTGTCTAAGGATGTTGCTATCATTGATGGCTAGAATTTGAGTTGTTTGTCGTTAAAGCAGGCTTCGGCTGTACGGTCGGAGCCTTTTATTTTGGGTTTAAAATCCTTATAATCATTCATTCTAGCTCTGTAATTTAGGGTTTTTATTTATGCCGGAAGCAAGCAGTTTCAGCAGGTTTACAAGGGGCGTCAAGCATACCGTTCGCGCTTTTGCCTCAACGAAGCATCCCGTGTTGGTGCATATCGTACCGATGCGGCGATGTAACCTTTCCTGCACTTACTGCAACGAATACGATAAAACCTCCGACCCCGTACCGATCAAAACAATGCTTGAACGGATTGATAAACTCGCCGAGTTTGGAACATCCGTTGTAACCATTTCAGGCGGCGAGCCGATGATGCATCCCGAAATTTATGAGATCATCGACCGCATACGCAGGCATGGGATGATCGCCGGACTCATCTCAAACGGTTACTATTTTCAGGTGCCGAAAATCAAAAAATTAAACGAGGTAGGGCTAGATTATCTGCAGATTTCGATCGATAACGTAACGCCCGATGAAGTCTCTAAAAAAAGCCTTAAGGTTTTGGATGCGAAACTCGTAAATTTATCTGAAAACGCGAATTTTAAGGTAAACATAAATTCCGTTGTAGGCGGCGGCGTAGCAAATCCGGACGAAGCTCTAACCATTGCAAACCGAGCAATCGAACTTGGTTTTTCATCAACGGTGGGCGTAATTCATGACGAAATGGGTTTAAGCAAAGGCTTAACCGAACGTGAAAAAGAAGTCTATAAAGAGATCAAATCCAAGGGCGCAAGAAGCTACGCGCGTTGGAACTGGTTTCAGGACAATCTCGTTGAAGGCGAGGAATACGAATGGCGCTGTCGCGCGGGAGCCCGGTATCTATACATATGCGAAGATGGGTTGGTTCATTGGTGTTCGCAGCAGCGTGGCACCCCCGGGACGCCGCTCCTCGAATACACGGAAGCGGACATGCGCCGCGAATATAACACCGAAAAGTGGTGCGCACCGACCTGCACAATCCAATGCGTGCATCAAGTTGGTCACTTAGACGCCTGGCGCGACAAGCAGATCACGCCGGAAGAGTACGCTGAGAAAAATGGAAATGGTTTGAAGAAAGAGACGGTAGAAAGTGTTTTGAATGCGAAGTAGTTTGTCGAAGGCTTAAGAACCCAGGTTTGCGAGTTTGCGTTTTCCGGCAAACTGATCTTTGTTCGAAGATTCGACGCCTACAACACTTTTAGATTGGAGTTAAATCGTGTCAGGACGTAAGCATCCCCTGCTTGCGAGTTTGCGTTTTCCAGCAAACTAATCTTAATATCCAAAAATTCGACCCATCAACAGGTTTCGATTGCTGGGCAATCGTGCAACCATGGATGGTTACACTCCTTGCACATGCCGTTTGAGTAATTTAATGAAAAAGAATCCCGAACACGTTTCTACTAAATGCTCCCTATGTTCTTCCGGAAAACTCCAGTTCTTCTTCAAAGACAAATTCCGTAATTTCTTCAAATGCTCAACCTGTTCCCTGATTTTTGTACCATCTGAGTTCCACGTTTCCACCGAATCTGAAAAAGCACGCTACGAAGAACACAACAACGATCCCAACGATATTCGCTACCGGGGGTTTCTCGAAAGAATCGTACCTCCTATCAAGGAAAGGTTTGAAGCCGACTCGAGGGGACTCGATTTTGGTTGCGGCCCGACGACACTGCTTGCTGACATCCTTCGTGAAGATGGTTTTGAGATGGAGGTTTACGATCCGTTCTATGCGCCTGATAGAAGCGCGCTCGATCGCGAATACGATTTTATAGTTTCGACGGAAGTTGTAGAACATCTTAAATCGCCGCTAGATGAATTCCGGAAACTACTCTCGATCTTGAAGCCCAATGGTATCCTTGCTGTAATGACACGACTCTTTGACGGTTCGATAGATTTTAAGACCTGGCATTACAAAAACGACCGTACGCATATTTGTTTTTATTCAATCGAGACGTTTGATTGGCTAGCGAAACAACTTCGTATTACTTACGGGCAAATCGAGCACGATATTTTCGTCTTTGAGCGGTGCGAAGGATGAATCCCGGTATAGGCCCACGAAAAACACGAAAGATACGAAAAAGGAATTGATTAATTTTATTAGTCAGTTAAATATTTGCTAATCTTGTTCCCGGCTTTAAGTTTCGTCTTTTTTTGTGATTTTCGTGGGCAGTTTTCTGTGTTCGTGGGCTAATGTTTTCCTATGCCAATAAAAGAACTCGCATACCACAAGACCCCGCTTGGCGACCTGACTCTACGCGTCCGTCCGGAACCTCTCTTAAAAATAGATGAGGTTTATGAAGTTAAGCTCGGCGAGGAGTTTTTGATGTCGAGCCTTTTTACAAAAGCCGAAGAACAACTCGCCGATCTAGGTCTTAAAAATCTGAAGGGAGAGCTCGATGTCGTAGTCGGAGGACTTGGTCTCGGTTATACAGCCGCCGCCGCTTTGGACAATCAACACGTTGGCTCGCTGCTCGTAGTCGACACGTTTCCGGAGGTCGTCGATTGGCATGAAGCCGGATTAGTGCCTCTTGGAACGCGTCTAACCGAGGACGATCGATGCACATTTCATGTCGGCGACTTTTTCGACCTTGCCCAAACCGGTTTTGACCCTTCAGATGAAAACCGGAAATTTGACGCCATACTCCTCGATATTGATCACACTCCCGAGCACTTTCTCGACAAGAAAAATGCATCGTTTTATACCGCCGACGGGCTTCAAGCTCTTAAAAACCAACTGAAAAGCCCGGGAGTATTTGCTCTTTGGTCTGACGATCCGCCCGACAAAAACTTTCGTTCACACCTTGAAAAAGTGTTTGGCAATTCAGCGACCCATGAAATTGAATTTCCGAATCCCTACACCGGAAGTGTTTCCGTTAACTCGGTTTACACAGCTACGAGATCACTTTCCTAACAAAAAAAAGATCGCATATCTCAGTATAGATTGGTATAGTACGTATATTCAATAATTTACGCGATTAGTCGTTTCTATTGTGCAGATGCAAAATCTAGTAGAGACAATACAACAGGCGCTCGACTTTGCGCCTTCGGTTCAAACAAAGTTGCTGGCTTCTTCCGCCGCGATTCTCCTTTTGATTGTCGTCCGCCGAATCGTACTGTTTTTTGTAAATCGACGGACAAAGGATGTTGGAATTCGCTATCGCTGGCGAAAGACCTCAGCTTACGTTGCGTTTGGAATAGTTGTATTTGTCGTAGGAAGTATTTGGTTTCGCGGGTTTCAATCTCTTTCGACATATCTTGGTCTGGTTTCAGCCGGTGTAGCGATCGCGCTTCAAACTCCTCTTACGAATTTGGCAGGCTGGTTTTTTATCCTATGGCGGCGGCCGTTTGTGGTCGGTGATCGAATACAACTCGGTGACGTGCGCGGAGATGTTATCGATCAAAGGATATTCATGTTTTCGCTGATGGAAATCGGCAATTGGGTTGATGCAGAGCAAAGCACAGGCAGACTCGTACACGTTCCTAATGGAAAAGTCTTTTCAGAACCGCTCGCAAATTACACAGATGGCTTCCAACACATTTGGAACGAAATCCCCGTTCTCATCACCTTTGAAAGTGATTGGGAAAAAGCAAAGGAAATCCTTATAGAAATTGCAGCGACCCACGGAGACAAATTCTCTGAAACCGCAGAACGGCAGATAAAACAAGCTGCCAGCAAAATGATGATTTACCTTAATAAACTCACGCCGATTGTTTATACATCCGTGAAAGACCACGGCGTAATGCTCACAATGCGCTATCTCTGCAATCCGCGCAGGCGACGCGGATCCGAGCAGGAAATCTGGGAAGACATTCTCAAAGCGTTTCGCGAATGCCCGGATATCGACTTCGCGTACCCAACACAGCGCCACTATTTGAATCATATTGAAGGAAAAGCTGAGGCGAAAGCCAAGGCGAAATCGGGCTGACCCTATTCCACGATGAGTCTGTAGCCAATCCGATGAACGGTGATTATATTCTTCGGGTTTGAAGGATCTCGCTCAGTTTTCTGACGCAAGCGATTGATATGCGCGTCAATCGTTCGAGTATAAAGTGAAGCGCTATCGCCCCAAATGTGGTGTAGAAGCTGCTCCCGAGTAACTGTTTCCCCGGCGTGCTCTACGAGAAGCTGCAAAATCTCAAACTCCTTTGGCGTGACGTCAATTGGCTTTCCTGCGCGCTTTGCTTGTAAACGCAGAAAATCCAGTTCGATATCTGCAAAACTTACCATTTGATGATTATCAATGTCGCTACCAGCGCGTCTTAAAACGGCCTCAATTCTAGCCAGTAGCTCACCTACATCAAAGGGTTTTGCGATATAATCATCGGCGCCAAGTTTCAGACCGAATGCCGCGTCACTCGATTCTCCGCGAGCGGTTAACATAATAATCGGAGTGTTTACTTTGTCAGCACGCAGATGTTGGCAAACCTCAAGCCCGCTCATTTTCGGAAGCATTACATCGAGTAGAATCAGATCGAGCTTTTTGCCGCCATTCTTTTTGGAAGCAATCTCGAAACCGGCTCTTCCGTCCGTCGCAATCTCGAAACTGTGTCCCTCGGATTCGAGCGTATCTTGAAGCGCCATTGCAACGCTCGGCTCATCCTCGATAACCAAGATGTGTGCCACTACTGCTTGCCTCCAGAATATTGCTCTCGGATTCCTCCTGCCCCTTTGTCATTATGGGTAGTCTAACCGTAAACGTTGCTCCTTCTCCGATTTTACTCTCGACATTAATTTCTCCGCCGTGTCCGATTATTATCTCGCTCGCAATCGCTAAGCCGAGACCTGTTCCTCCGACGGCCTGTACATTTTTGCTAATTGAACGCCGAAATGGTTTAAACATTTGCTTCTGGTCATCGGGAGAAATCCCTACGCCATAATCGGTGATCTTAATAAACGCCTGACCCGATTTTCTTTCAAGCGAAACCCTTATCTTTTTGATCTGATCGGAGTATTTTACGGCGTTAGATATCAAATTGAGAAACACCTGCCTGATCGCACCCGCGTCAAAGGTAGCTTCTATTCGATCTTTTGGGAAATCAAGTTCGAAATCAAAACCCTTTGCCCCTTCCGAGTGACCGAATATCTCAACCGTCTCTTCCAGAACATCTCGTAGACAACCATTTTTCAAACGAAACTTGCGCGTGCCCTTTTCGAGGCGAGACATTTCCAGGATGTCGTTGATGATCTTTGTAAGTCGGTCGCTTTCTGTCTTTATCACCCCGCCGTATTC
Source organism: Aridibacter sp. (assembly GCA_965216195.1). Taxonomy (GTDB): domain Bacteria; phylum Acidobacteriota; class Blastocatellia; order Pyrinomonadales; family Pyrinomonadaceae; genus Aridibacter. Next base: position 3,270,921 of record OZ244151.1, read on the forward strand.
GCGAATACGGTCGATATTTTTTGATCGCCCTGAATGAATTAGGTCACCGAAAACTCTAATGGACGTAAGCGGTGTCTTTAATTCGTGCGAAATATTTGCCAGGAAATCAGATTTCATCCGCGCAATTTTCATCTCACTCTGCGCAGATCGTAAAGTTATCGCCAGCGCCAAAAGTGCAAGCGCGGTAGCAACAAGACCCGATATAAGGCTTGATTGAAACGAATCGCTCGAAAGGATTCCCGCATTTTCTTTTGGTTTGACAATGCCAAACGAGAGATTCGGGAAAAGTTTGTCAGAATCCTCAAACCGGAGATCCAATGCAGGCGCAAAATCTTTCTGTGAAGCTACAAGATCCGTTTTCCCGGGGCCAACATCCAACGAAACAGTGTAATCAACTTCACCGACCAAACCTTCTATTGTTTTATGCCGCTCACGATGTTTTGCAACCAGATTTGGAAAAAATTCTTTCGAAGGAAATTCATCGGGATAGGCGCTAAAAACAAGTAACCCTATATTTTCCAATTTATTCCTGCGCTTCAGCCGATCCGCTTCATAAACAGTATGAAAGAAATATTGTTTGGGCTTGCTCTCTTTCGTTATTGGATCATAGGCGGAATATAGTTTCGTCTTTTTTCCCTTTTCGATCGATTTCCATGCACGCTTTAGCGATTCCGAGGTTGCTCTATCAGGTATGAGGCTCCCATAGGGCGTACCTTTATACCTATTGACGTTTGGATCGTCTTTGTCGGGACGGAAAAACTTCAATGCCAGCCAGGTTTCATCTTCCATTCCCTTTTCAAAGAAAACAACATAGCAATCTTTGACTTCTTTATATCTTCGAGTGAGTCGCGTATAGGCGAGTTCGAGACTTCGAATGTTTCGCTCTCTTACTCGTTTTTGTCTGACACTGTGGATAATATGATTCGCATGATCCATTATTCCGCGTTTTGCGTCTTCCGAAATCTCAAACAAGCGCAGCTTTAGATTAGCTCTCATGGTCGCATTTGCCTGTTCGCGGTTTTTCGTAACGGACTGATACTGCATAAACAAAAGCGTAAGGATCGCTACCGCAATTACGCCCGAAGCTATTAACAGGTATGAGTAGCGCCTATTGTTTAGCCATTTTTGTGTCACAGATTCACCCATGATATCTAAATTTTCGAAAAAGTTTAGGTAATATTATAAATTGTTACAGTTTGTTACAAATTTGTTACAAGACTTTAGAATGTCCGCTTTAACCTTGTGATAGGGTGGGATAATTCAGGTTTACCTATATTTTAGTCGCGGAGGAGAAGTAGGCTATAAAAAGGAGTCTGCGGATAGTTTTTCTAGTTACAACTTGAGCTACAAAAATATTGACGGAGTTTATTTGCAGATATAGGATTCCTAAAAACCAGTTCAAGATCAACGAGATGACTTTGTTTGGCAGAAACCAAATCTTAGTGTTATTGACCCATTTGGAGGACATCAGTTATGAAAAGATTCTTGTGTGAAGGTAGAAAATCGAAGCGTAGTCTAGGCTTTAGCGGTCGAGTCGTAATTGGTTTGGTGGCGACGCTACTCCTGGCGACAGGATTCCTATTTGCTCAAGAATTGAAGGGCAGAATCGATGGAACCGTAACAGATGAGGCAAAAGCCGTAGTTGCCGGAGCGAAAGTTACAGCGACTCATGTAGCGACAAATACAGTTTATACGACGACGACATCCGCAACCGGAGCTTTTTCGATACCTAGTGTTCGTCTCGGAAGTTTCTCCGTTTCTGTCGAAGCCTCCGGTTTCAGTCGTGCGACGGTCAAAGATGTCACGGTTGAGGTAGGTAAAACAGCGAGCTTAAAAATCGCAATGAAGGTCGGCGGTATCCAGGAGGAAGTGGTGATCGAAGCTTCCGCAGCTCAGGAAGTCGTTAATACGACGGATGCAGAATTGAGCACGGTTGTTGATGAAAAACGTGTTCTGGAATTGCCTCTCAATGGCCGTAATGCTTCACATCTGGCTCTAAACGAAGCCGGTGTATATTTCGAACGCAGCCCTGACGGACAGGGAAATAAATTGCTCGTTCATGGACAGCGGCACCGTTCCATCAATATCAGTTTGGATGGTATTGATACCCAGGACAACCTGAACCGCGCGTCCTCAATTATGCTCGACCAGCCCTTATTGGCTCTGTCGGCAGAGAACGTCCAGGAGTTCAAGGTGATTACCGGCATCTCATCCGCCGAGTATAGTCGGGGTGGAGTGCAGATTTCTGCGGTGACACGCTCGGGTACGAACGATTTTCGTGGTTCGTTATTTTGGTTCCATCGGAATACGGCTTTCAACGCCAACGACTTTTTCAATAATAGCGCCGGCGTGGAAAGACCTAAGCTCATCCGTAATCAGTTTGGAGGGCGAATTGGCGGTCCGATTTGGAAGGACAAGACATTCTTCTTCTTTGGCTATGAGCAGCAGCGTGAGTCGAGAGGAATCGCGGTGAACCGCACAGTCTATACCGCCGAGGCAAAGCAGGGAATATTCCGCTATCTCAATAACCTGACAACTACTCCGGAAAACGTGGCCGCAAACCCTGGCCTTATCCGCAGCGTCGACCTTCTCCAATGTGGAGCCGCCGTACAGGCGGAGTTGGGACGCGACTGCCTTGATAATCGGTTTAATGCGGCCAACCCCGCGAGCGCGGACCCATTTATCACAGGAACCATTTTCCCAGACATTCCTCTACCCAATAATTTCGATCTCGGCGATGGTCTGAACACCGGCGGCTTTCGATTTAACGCGGGTGTGCTGACACTTCAACATCTGCCGTCATTTCGGCTCGATCATCGCTTCAATGACAAACACGCGTTCCATGGAACGTTTAATTATGTCGACCGCGAGATCGATGGCGATTTCATTAACAATCGCGAACCGCGATACCCTGCCTTGGGACCGCTTGGCGCGCGTCTCACACATTCACGGGGTTATAGCGCTGGATTGACCTCAAACTTCACACCGACGATCGTCAATGAATTTCGGTTCGGGTATCTCGGAGGAGAAAATGCTTTCCAAAGGAAGCAGCCCTTCGGTACTCCATATACGCTCGATCTGAACACGATCACCGATCCTTATGAACCGGGTGGCGGCGATTCAGTGCGCGACAATGTCACAATACATTTACGTAATACGCTAACGTGGGTGCGCGGCAACCATCAGTTTAAATTTGGTGGTGAGTTTCGCCATCGCTGGGTAGACAACTACACTTTCTTCGAGGTGCTCCCCGAAATTGACTTTGACGACAATGATAATGAACCTGACTGGGCAGAAAACGACCTCGAGGATCTCTCAATCGGGGGGGTAATTGTTGGTACCAGCGACATCGAGTCACCAGACATCGAAAGAGCTCGCGACCTTATGAATAACCTGGTGGGAGCCATCCGCCAGGTCGAGATTCGTTACAACGTAAGCTCGGTTGATTCCGGTTTCGTCACGGGTGCGCCTGAGCGGCGGATATTTCAGACACGCGAATTTGATTGGTTTGTTCAGGATACCTGGAATTTCCGGTCAAATTTGACGCTCAACCTCGGCGTGCGCTGGGAATTTGCCACGGTGCCCTTCGAGACACAAGGATTGCAACTGATCCCCGATGGTGGCGAAAATGCGGCTTTTGGCGTCTCGGGTCCTGATGGATTTACTAACCCGGGGGTTTTCAATGGCACTCCGTGTCCTACTCTCGGATTATTACCGTTAGCTCCGACGACGGCCAATGCGCTTGCGATGATCAGCTCTTGTTCGGTCCCGTATGTGCTTGGCGGTTCGAATAACGGCCGGCCGCTTTGGAACAGCGACTACGACAATTTCGGTCCAGTCATCGGGGTCGCCTGGGATCCTTTTGGAGATGGAAAGACCTCAGTTCGGGCGGGCTTCCGAGTCAGCTATATGCAGGATCACTTCTCCATAATCGACCAAAACACGGATGATAACGAAGGGCTGACAGTCAATCAGGATTGCTTTCCGAACGACGGAGACTGCGTCAATAATACCCTCTTTCTCCGTAACCTGGATACTTCAAATCCTCCGGTCGCTCCCGTGCCGGCATTCACCCTACCCGTGAGCCGATCCATCCTGGACAGCACGGCCCAGGACTTTCGAACCTACGCTGCCGACCTCGAAACACCATACTACAATGAGTGGACAGTGGGTGTTCAGCGCGAAGTACTTCCAAACCTGGCTGTGGAAATTCGCTATGTTGGGAATGTCGGCAGAAAACTCCGCCGCGTTGAAGACTACAATGAATACAACCTCAATGCGTTTGATCCGGTGTCGGGGATGACATTCATTGAATCGTTTCGCATTGCTCAGCAAAACCTGGCTTGCAACCGTGCCAGTGGCAGCGGCTCTCGGCTCGACTATATAGCAGCCAACGCCTGTAGCATCCCCAATCCGTTGATGACTGCATTAATGGCCGCCGACCCGACCCGGTTAAGGAGCGGCTCCAATCGTATCAATCCGCTCGACTTCAATGAGCCCGGCGAGTTTCTGGATGAAATCCTTATTGACCGGACCACCCGGCCAGGCCCGGGCGAAAGTCGCATCCGCGGCGGAGCCTTTTGGGGTGCTGTGCTAAGCGGTCGTTTCCCACTTAACTTCTTCTCGGCCAATCCGTTTGTGGCCAGCTCGCGTCGATTTACCAATAGCAGCTTCTCAAACTATCACGCGATGGAAATCGAGGTACGCCGGCGCTTCTCCGATGGGTTCACACTGCAGGGCAATTACACGTTTGGCAAAGCGTTGTCTGACTACGATGGCGATTCTAATAGCCTCCTGAACGATACCCGGTCGAGTTCCGTCCGCAATCCTCTTTATAGTAAACGGCAGATTATGCCCCGGCACATGTTCAAAGCTAACTGGTTGTATGAACTGCCGTTTGGTAAAGGTAAAAAGTTTGGCTCGGGCGGCGAGGGTTTCTTGCGCAAACTTCTCAGCGGTTGGCAGTTTGGCGGCATCGTCAACTGGCGTAGCGGCCGGCCGATTTCGATCACATCCAACAGGGGAACATTCCATCGCCAGGCAATTTCGGATGACAACACCGTCAATCTTTCTCAGCCGACGACCGCCAGCGAACTCCGCAATCTCTTCAAACGGCAAGATATTGCAGGTGGTGTTTTCTTTCTCGACCCATGTTTGTCGGTTCGAACAGGAGCAACATGCACCGATTCAAATGCGACTCAAGGGCTATTCCAGTTACCAAATGCTGGCGAACTCGGTGAATTAACCCAGACGCCGATCTACGGTCCGCGGCGCTTCGTTGTCGACCTAAATCTGTCGAAACGCACCGAGATCACCGAAACCATGAATATGGAATTTCGCTGGGAGGTGTTCAACGCCTTTAACAACGTGAACTTCGGCTTACCGGCGACGGATATATTCAGCACGAGTTTTGGTCAGACCACCACCACGATTACAAATCCACGGCTTATGCAGTTTGCGCTGAAGCTTAACTTCTAAATGCTTTTTCGCTAAGTGTTTATCGGTTTTATCGTTTTTGCATTAGCTTAATGGTAAAACCGATTTTTTATCTGGAAAAACCTCTCCCCAAACGAAAATCATGAATACAGTTTTAAGAAAATTCACGCTACTTGTTTTGTTTGTAGGCTTACAAACAGCCGCTACCAACGCCCAGACGACTGATGTCAGCAAGCTGATGAAAAAATCGCGGGTAAAAAAGGCCTTCAAGTTTATCAAGCAGATCGAAGCCGAAACTATAAAAGAGCAGATAAAGATCAGCGAGATTCCTGCGCCCACGTTCGAAGAACGGGAACGCGGACTTTATTTCAAAAAACGTTTTACCGAGCTGGAGCTCGAAAATATACGCGTCGATGCGGTCGGAAATGTTATCGGAGAGCGAATGGGAACCGGTGGAAAAACTGCTCCGACGCTCGTTTTGGCAGCGCATCTTGATACGGTGTTTGCAAAAGAAACCAAGCTTGAAACCGTTCGCGAAGGTACAATTATAAAACTTCCCGGAATCAGCGATGATGGACGCGGATTGACGCTTTTACTCGCAATTATCCGCACTCTAAACAAACATAAAATCAAAACGACCGGAAATATAATCTTTGTCGCCAATGTCGGGGAAGAGGGTTTAGGAGACCTCAAAGGTGTACGCCATCTTTTTAATGAAGAATTAAAAGGCAAAATCACTCACTTCATTTCAATCGATGGAGCTGGGCTTGGCGTAACAACGGGAGCAGTGGGGAGCAAACGCTATCGAGTAACGTTTTCCGGAAAAGGCGGGCATTCTTACGGCGCTTTTGGAATGGCAAACCCGATTCACGCTGTTGGAAGGCTAATTGCTAAAATCTCGGAGTTTAGAACCCCTGCCTCTCCAAAAACAACTTTCAGCGTTGGAATGATCAGAGGTGGAACGAGCGTAAATTCGATTGCCAGAACGGCTTCTTTTGATATCGATATGCGTTCGGTAGATCCGGACGAACTGGCTAAACTAGAGAATCGTTTCAAGCAAAACGCCAAAGCTGCTCTCGAAGAAGAAAACGCGCGTTGGAACGATCGAGGAAAAATTAGCTTGGATCTTAAACTCATCGGTGACCGACCGACGGGAACTCAATCTCAGGATTCTCCGATTATTAAGGTTGCGGCGTCTGCCAACAAGTTTATGAAACTGGAAAACGATTTTGGGTTTAGCAGTACCGATTCGAATATGCCGATTAGTATTGGAATACCGGCGCTCACGATCGATGGTGGCGGCAAAGGGAAAGGATCTCATTCGCTAGACGAACAGTGGGATTCAAAAGACAGCCACATCGGAAGCCAAAGAGCCTTGCTGATAGTATTGGGTATTGTTGGAGTCGAAAAATAGTAAAAAAGAGAAACTAAATTGCAAAAGAGAAAAGTAGCGGGGAGAAAAGATGTCTGAACGAAAAAAAATGAGTCTGACGACGAAGATACTGATTGGGTTGGTTTTAGGATTAATAACGGGCGTAATCATAAATTTACTCTTCTATGTGGGAATCAAAGACGGAAAAATTCTTTGGAGTAATGATTTCGTCGGGACTTGGATAGTCGATGGATTGTTCAAACTCGGTGGAGGAATGTTTCTCAACCTTTTGAAAATGTTAGTTGTTCCTCTTGTTACATTTTCACTCATTGCAGGAGTTTGCGGAATCGGTGACATCGCCGCTCTTGGACGCATTGGGATAAAATCGTTTCTTCTTTACTTGCTAACAACGGCCATTGCCATTTCAACCGCCATCTTGCTTGCGGTGTTGGTTGGACCTGGGAAAGGTTTAGGTCTTGTTCCGGGTAGCGGTCCTGAATTTAAGGCAAAAGAAGCACCGCCGATAACTGATGTATTTATAAATATTATTCCAAGCAATCCCGTTAAAGCCTTTGCAGAGGGCGAGATGCTCAGCATTATTTTCTATTCGATTTTGGTTGGTGTAGCACTTCTGATGCTCGGCAGAGTTGCTAAACAGGTTGTTGAAGCGACCGAAGTGTTAAATGAAATTGCGATGAAGCTGGTCGACATCGTAATGAGCGTTGCTCATATAGGTGTTTTCTGTTTGATCGCAAAAACTTTTGCCGAGCAGGGAATCGAACTAATACTTCCGATGGCAAGTTATTTCTTAACTGTTTTGGGAGCCTTGGGTATTCACTTTTTTGTAACGATTCTGGTTATATTTTATTTATTCACAAGACTAAATCCGATTATGTTTATGCGGAAAATGTATAGCGCGCAGACGTTTGCATTTTCGACGGCGAGTTCGGGAGCCACAATTCCCATAACCTTGCAGTCAGTAACGGAACGTCTCGGCGTAAAAAATTCTGTTGCATCATTTACTGTTCCGCTTGGAGCAACAATAAATATGGACGGAACGGCAATAATGCAGGGTGTTGCAACTGTCTTTATCGCCAATGCTTTTGATGTTCCGTTAGGTATCGGAGGATATATAACCGTTATCGGTATGGCAGTTCTGGCTTCGATCGGAACAGCCGGAGTTCCGGGAGTTGGTTTGATTATGTTGTCGATGGTTTTAACTCAGGTTAAATTGCCAGTCGAGGGAATCGCACTAATAATTGGCGTAGATCGCTTACTTGATATGTGCCGAACAGCGGTAAACATCACGGGTGATGCAATGGTTTCAACCGTTGTTGCAAAAGGCGAAAGCAAAATTGACATAGATGTTTACAATGACCCCGACGCAGGTACTATTGATTTTGACAAGGAATTGGATATCGACGATGAAGACGAAAAAGCGTTTGAAGAAATTATGGATACAAAGCTGACATAGCAGACTCATCCGTCTCAATCCCGATTTTGGGCGTGGTAGCTAAAAGTCTTAAAGGATCAGAAATTATCACGCCATTTTTGCGTCCGTTTTAAGTCTGGAAAAAATATGAGGCTAAACTCTAAAACAATAGGCTTGATTTTAGGACCGACGGCGTTTTTGCTGATACTTTTCTTATTTCACCCTGAAGGGTTGTCTAAAGAGGCAAATGCGATTCTGGCTTCGACCGCATGGGTTGCAATCTGGTGGATCACGGAGGCGATGCCGATTTCCGTTACCGCGCTGCTCCCGATAATTCTGTTCCCTTTAACTGGTGGACTTTCCCTAACGGAAACCACGGCTTCTTTTGGCCACAAATATATCTTCCTTTATATCGGCGGTTTTATTCTCGCTATTGCGATTGAAAAATGGAACCTTCACAAACGCATCGCGCTTTCGATTATCAATTTCGTCGGTACTGACGTAGTAAGAATCATCCTCGGCTTTATGATCGCGACAGCGTTTATGTCGATGTGGATTTCAAATACCGCAACGACCGTGATGATGCTCCCGATCGGGATGGCAATAGTAAAGCAGCTTGAAAATAATCCTGCGACGGAAGAAAACGAAAATCTGATATTTGGCAAAGCTTTGATGCTTGCAATTGCTTATAGCGCAACCGTCGGAGGAATAGCCACGCTGGTTGGTACACCTCCAAATCTGGTTTTAGCCGGCGTTGTTCAAGAGATTTATGGAATGGAGATCACTTTTTCGAAGTGGTTTATGTTTGGTTTACCGATTTCAATTGCACTTCTGATCATTTGCTGGATCTATCTGACGCGTTTTGCTTTTAGGTTCAAGCAAAAGGAGTTTCCGGGCGGAAGGGCGGAGGTCAAAAAACAGCTTGATGAATTGGGATCAATATCTTTTGAAGAAAAGATAGTCCTAGCCGTTTTTATATTTACAGCGTTTTGCTGGATCACGCGTTCGTTTTTGATCACGCAGTTTATTCCTGCCATCGATGACACAATAATTGCGATGTTTTCGGCGATACTATTGTTTTTGCTTCCTGCAAAAGAGAAAGGCGAGAGGATCATTAATTGGGAGGAAGCCGTTAGACTGCCATGGGGAATCTTGCTTTTGTTTGGCGGTGGAATGGCTTTGGCCGCAGGGTTTCAATCGAGCGGTTTGGCAAAGTGGATCGGCGGACAGATAACCCTGCTTCAGGGTATTTCGATCATCTTGGTGGTGTTTATCCTGATTGCGGCCGTAAACTTTCTGACCGAAATAACTTCAAATCTCGCAACCACCGCGATGCTTCTTCCGATCCTGGCACCGATGGCTTTAACGATCGACGTTCATCCTTTCCTTTTGATGGTTGCCGCAACGGTGGCAGCTTCATGCGCGTTTATGCTTCCGGTTGCGACTCCGCCAAACGCGGTGGTTTTTGGATCGGGCTATCTAAAGATTCCCGACATGGTAAAAACCGGAATTTGGATGAATATCATGTCGATATGTCTTTTATCAATGATCGCCTATTTTCTGTTGCCGTACCTTTGGAATTTTGAAACAACTCCTTTTCCGGAGATACTAAAGGTGAAATGAGAATATCTGCAATTATCTTAGGTTTATTCTTAGCCGCTATCGTCAGTGGGCAAGAAACCCAGTTCAAGCTGAGCGGTGAACATGTTTTCGATCCAAACACAGTTTGTTCGTTTCTTTTTAGGACGAAACCGAACCCACCGATTCGCACCTATATTTTTGTCCCGAAAACTTTGAGTTCGAAAACCCGCGTTCTCCTTGTAATGCACGGATTGAGCCGCACTGCCTATAACTACATTGGGTCCTGGGAAAAATGGGCGGGCAAAAATGACTATATCGTTGTCGCCCCAAAATTCGATAGAGACAATTGGGGAGGCTCGAGAAAATATAATCTCGGAAACATGTTTCGAAAGGATGGAACGAAAAGCCCGCGGACGAGATGGTCGTTCAAGGTAGTCGAAAACCTTTACGAAACCATTCGAGAAGGGTTTAATCTGGAAACCGAGCATTTTGATATTTTCGGACATTCTGCCGGCGGACAGTTTGTTCATCGGTTTATGTTTTTTATGCCCGAGTCAAAAGTAAGGATCGCTCTGGCTGCTAATCCGGGTTGGTACACTTTGCCGGATCTGAACACGGAATTTCCATACGGACTTAAGCATCCAAAATTTTCTTATACGGAAAATGACCTATTGAATTGGACTAAGAGAACTGTCTATATTCTTCGTGGAACAAGCGACACCGAGCGAACGCCCAACCTACGGCAGACGAAGGAAGCTGATGCACAGGGAAAAAACAGGTTTGAGCGGGCCGGATATATGTTTGAAAGAATTAAGCGCGTGAACCCCGACTCCAACTGGCGTTTGGTTGATGTTCCGGGAGCTGTGCATAGTCAGAAGCAGATGGCTAAAGCTGCACAATTAGTTTTGGATCGGATAAATTCGCGGACTCGAAAATAGCGTCTACTGGAGCGTAAGCATCCATGCTTGCGTTGAGTGTTTTGTACGAAATAAGCCTTGACGCCTATACCCAGTCAAGGGAAGACATTTATGAAACGATATATTTCACTAATTTTAATTTTGTTCGTCACTGTCAGCTACACTTTTGCTCATGATAAGAAATATGATCTCCTGATAACCAACGCGAAAATTATTGACGGCACCGGAAACCCCTGGTTTTATGGTTCGATCGCCATCAAAGACGGCATGATTGCCAAGATCGATAATATTAATCCCGGCGAAGCCTACAAAATCATCGACGCAAAAAATCATATCGTCGCTCCGGGTTTCATCGACGTTCATGCCCACACCGAGTCGATATACAAAAACCGAAAAGCTGAAAACTTTATTCGCATGGGCGTAACGTCGATTATCACCGGAAACTGCGGAAACTCCGTTGTGTTTTCCGGAAAGTTTTTAGACCGCGTAAAGGACGAGCCGCTTGCACTCAATATCGGAACTTTGATCGGACACAATGCCGTTCGCAAAAAAGTTTTAGGTTTAGATGATGTCCAACCCACAGCCGAACAACAAGCAGAAATGGATAGGATTGTTGAAAACGCGATGATGGGCGGTGCGGTCGGTATGTCAACGGGATTAATTTACGTTCCCGGTACCTATTCTAAGACTCAAGAAGTCATTGAATTGGCTAAGATCGTTTCAAAATACGGTGGAGTTTATGCCAGCCACATTCGGGATGAGGGCGTAAATGTTGTTCCTGCTATTAAAGAAGCGATCAATATCGGTGAAAAAGCGGCCATGCCGACCCACATCTCACATTTCAAAATTGCCAGCAAGAATATGTGGGGCGAGAGCGTTAAAACGATCGGGTTGGTAAAAGCGGCTCGCAAAAGCGGTCAGCAGGTTACGATCGATCAGTATTCCTATACGGCTTCTTCAACATCGCTCGATGCACGACTTCCAGGCTGGGCGATTGCCGGAGGCCGCGAGGAAGGAACCAAACGGATGGAAGATCCGGCCACAAAGAAAAGAATCATCAAGGATGTAAAGAAGTATTTAAAGGCACGCGGGTTTAGAGATTTCAGCTTCGCATACGTTGCGAGCTACAAAAAGAATCCTGCCTTTAACGGCAAGAATATTGCCGAAATTACAAAGATGGCTCGCGGCACAAAGAAACTAAACGCCCAGATCGAGCAGGTTTTTGAGATGTATAAAACCGGGCGTGTACAGATGGTTTACCGGATGATGGATGAGAGCGATGTTCAAAACATAATGCGTCAGCCGTTTACGATGATCGCGGCTGATTCCGGGGTTCGTACTCTGGGACGGGGCGTTCCGCATCCGAGAGGCTATGGAAACAATGCCCGGGTGCTAGGTAGATACGTTCGCGAGCTTAAAATTATTTCGCTCGAAGATGCGATTCGGAAAATGACGTCTTTGCCAGCTCAGACTTTCAAGCTCAAAGATCGCGGTTTGTTAAAAGAGGGTTTTGCGGCAGACATTGTAATTTTTGACGAAAAAACCGTCACCGATAAAGCTACCTTTGAAAAACCGCATCAATACGCAGAAGGTTTCAAATCGGTGATAGTAAATGGCAGAATCGTTTTTGACGGCGAGAAAATGACAGACGCGATGCCGGGGATGGCTTTGAAACGAGCAGCCACTGAATGAATATCGCCGGAACACGGCTGGGAGAAGTCACGGAAAATAAAAAGTTTATAGTGGCCGCTGAAGTAGATACAAATTATAAAGGCTGTATCGTTGTCCCTGAGGATGCAATCATCATGGCAACGCATACGATCGTATTTGGACCTGATTCGAAAAAGGCATGTGAAAGATGGAAACGTGCCAACTGCAGTAGGTAATTATGAAGAATTTATTTATAGAGAAGATTGTTTCAGTTCTTGGTTGTGTTTTGTTTTCTACCGCGGTTTTATCCGCTCAAATACCTACAACCGACATTTATTTATTTTCCGTTGAAAAGAATAACGACAAGTACGTTTTCTCAAATGGCAAAAACATCACGAAAAGAAAGGGTTACGATAATCAGCCTTCATTTTCCTTTGACGGCAAGTTTGTATTTTTCACGTCCACTCGACGAGAAAATAATTTCGATATTTATAAATATTCGCTAGCCGATGAGAAGATTTCGCCGGTTGTGAATTCGGATGCTGGTGAGTATTCCGCGAAACAGGTTGATGAAAACAAAATTGCATTTGTTCGCGAGGGCAATGACCAGCTAATGACTGTTTTTTTCGCTGACTTAGATACAAAGACCGAAACGCCGGCGTTTAAGGTAAAGGATCCAATCGCTTATTATGAGTTTAACAAGAACGGCGATGCCCTTGTCTGGGTGAGATATGCTTTTTGGATGAAGTGGGTAAACACGGAAAAATCGATTAACCGTTACGTCGCAAACTACGCTCAGCCGAGCGTTCCACATCTGATTCCGGGCACAGATAAATTTAGTTTTATGGTTAGGCATCCGGACGACTCGCTTTGGATAAAGGAATTTGATCCGAAAACCGAGAGCGTCAGACCAATCATTCAGGCAAAGGACGGTAAGAAGAACTATTGCTGGCTGCGCGACGGGAGTTTGTTGATGAGCAGCGGAAGCAAACTGTTTCGTTTTGATGAGAAGACGGATAAAAGCTGGGTTGAAGTTGCTGATCTTAAGGGCGTCGGCATTGAAGACATCACGAGAATCGCAGTAAGTACCGATGGAAAACTTCTTGCGCTCGTCAGTAATCAATAACGACTGGAGCCGCGAGCGTCCCGCTTGCGTCATAGGGGTTTTTATTCGCATTTTTCACAAGCAGCGAGACGCTTGTAGCTCCAGTCTTTATTCACAAGTATGCCCCGTGCAGCTTCTGGCCAACGTGAGGAAAAGTTATGAACAGACCGATGATTTATACAAATACACCGGAGGTACCGGGGCGAGAAATCGTTGAGGTACTCGGCGTCGTTACCGGAAACGTTGTGCAGACAAAACACGTCGGAAAAGATATTGTCGCGAGTTTTAAGACGTTGGTCGGCGGAGAGATCACCGGCTATACGGAGATGCTGACTGAAGCCCGGCACAAGGCGATAAGCCGTATGGTCGAACACGCTTTAGAAATGGACGCCGATGCAATTGTGAGCCTGAGGTTTACAACGAGCTCGATAATGAAAAACGCCTCGGAGATCCTTGTTTACGGGACAGCGGTGAAACTCAGATAAGATGCCGTCATTGATTACACATCTATCTAATGCTGAGCACGATACTCTTTTTCGAGATTTATTCTATCTAAACACTGGAGAGCTCAAAGCTTTTTGCGATCGGCATTCGATTCCTTACGTAATCCTGATCGAGACGAAAGATGGAAAGATCAAAAAGTCTCGCGACAAAGACCGGCAAAAGATAATCATCGATCGCGTCGCTCACTACCTCAAGACCGGTAAGATAAAACCCGTCACTCTTTTCAAAAAGGAAGTTGTCAATCTTGAGGGGTTACCTGAAACGATTACGGCAGGCGATCGTTTGTTTTACGGCTGTTATGAAAAGAAGAATCCGAAAATGATTTCGCTTCTTAAAGATCTAACAAACGGTGAGTTTAGAAACGGTGCAATCGCACGGATTCTTTGCCGGGAATTTTGGACCAACGGCGAGGCGCCTACCTTCAAGGAGTATGCCGATGCGTGGCTTAAGGCGCGCGATGAATATTCTCTCACCCAGCATCCTGAAGCTGCTTATCTTACCGATCGTTCGAAAGGAAAGGCAGGTTCAAACTGGAAGGAAGTAAGGAAGGGAAAGGCTGCGAAGGTTCTGAAGATAATTGATAGATTTGAGCCCAGCTAATTGAAAAAGGTGTCAGTAGCCCGTGCGTGAGCGAGGGCTCACCGAGGTGAACGGCGCGTACGCGGGACTAATCGTACCTTTTCCAGCCAAAGTCAGCTCGATTTTTTGTTTGCGAGATTCTTTTGGGCTTTTTCTCGATATTTATCTCCACAGGCGAGGAATTTTCCGGAATTTCGATATTTCCCACCCATTCTTCCAAGACCCTCTCCAGCGGCATGCTATTTAGAGAGTTAAATCTCTTTCGGCCGTCTTTTTCGGTTTCCACCAACGACGCCGAGCGCAAAACATCCAGATGCTTCATTACATTAAAACGGGTGAGTTCTGGGAAGCTGTCTACGATCTCAGTTGTCGTTTTTTTGCCGTCACGTAGAATTTGGAGGATCTTTCTACGGGTCCCGTCAGAAAGCGCTTTCCATATCTGATCTTGCTTTTCCATGACATTTTCGTTACGTAAACTAATATTTACGTAACACAGATTGTAACGTAACTAGCAAGAAACATCAAGAAAATCTATCCATTAGCGTTAAATTGTTGAGAACACAGCCTTTGCGATCATCATATCTTGAACAGCAACGCCTGTTAGATCTGCAACAGTTATCTGATCTTCCGAAGTTCTTCCTTCTTTAGCGCCGGAAATGATATCCCCAAGCTCAATCAAGTCGGTTTCAAGTATGCTACCGGTTTCCAGGGCTTTGTATATTTCGCCCCGCTCCGTGCATTGCGAAATGCTATCGGCCACCAAGAGGTCAGCTCTTGCCAATATTTCTGATTCGAGCTCTTGTTTATGCGGTGTGTCCGAGCCGACGGCTGTAATGTGCGCTCCGCTTTGGAGACCGGGAGAAAAAAGGAGTGGCTCTTCCGTAGGTGTCGTAGTTACGATTAAGTTGCAACTAAGCAATACCTCACTTGCTGCGTCAGTTCCTTTAACGGAGAACCCTTCAGATCCCATAGCATTTCGGTAATCCTCTATCTGCTCATCACCACGCCCCCAAACCAAGACGTCTCGACATTCCGTAATCTCTTTTAAGTACATCAATTGCAAACGCGCCTGAATTCCCGTTCCGACAATGCCAATTCTTTCGACATCTTTTGGAGCGAGATATTTTGCGGCAATTGCGCCAGCAACGGCGGTTCGCACATCCGTAAGGTGTCCTTCATCAAGCAGGATCGAAGCGAGTTCTCCAGTTTGCTGTTTGAAGAGGAGCATCAAACCATTACTCGAAGGGATTCCGAGTTTTGAATTATCGTAAAAACCCGAGGCAATTTTAATCACATAAAATTCCTCGTTTTTGACGTAGCCGTATTTAATGTGGACATCACCTTTATCGAGAAGGAGTTCGCCGACCGGTGGAACTACAGCCTTCTTTTGAGAGTAGGAAACAAACCCCTTTTCGATCTCGGAAATTAGATCGATTTCAGGTAAGACTTCTTTGATCTGCCTGAGCGGAATTATTTTCATGCTACGTAAGTCTCCAATTTTCGCGTTGACCCAAAGGCGGAAACACGACCGCCAGGGAGTGTGCCATTTGCGAATTAATCGGTAGTTCCTAAGTTACCTGCTCTGTAAATCATGCACACTTGCTAGCGCACGTGTTTCTGCCTGTTGCTCGACCACCTCTTTCAAAGTCTCCACACCAATATTCGCACCACACAGAACAATCACTACGTTCTTACCCACATACCTTTCTCTGGTTTTCAAAAACCCCGCAATCGCAACGGCTGCTGCGCCTTCGATCAACATATGATGAGTATCGATAAACTCAATCAGGTTTTCCTTTATCTCGTCTTCAGTTACTGTAACCCATTCATCGACAAATTTCTGACAGGGCTCAAATGTGATTGATCCATCTTCAATTCCTCCCGCTGTTCCATCAGAAAGAGTTGGAAGCGACGGTAGATCGCCTACGAGGCTGCCTAATTCAATTGATTGGTGCATCACTTTCGAATTTTCGGGTGAACAGCCAATTATCTCTATTTCCGGATTACGCGATTTCAAATATCCACCGATTCCCGAGATCAAACCACCGCCACCGACGGCAACGAAAACCGCATCAATTTTATCCAACTGTCGTCCTAGTTCGACTCCAATGGTACCCTGTCCGCCGATCGTTTTCGGGTCGTTATACGGTGGGATATATTGAAGTCCGTTTTCGTCAGCGTATTTTCTTGCATAGTTTTCCGCTTCAATCGGGTCGTCTCCGTGTACGACAATCTTAGCCCCAAGCTGCTTTATTGCTTCGATTTTAGATTTACTTGCCTTCGGCGAAACAAACACCGTACCTTTTGCACCAATCTTTCGGAGTGCAAAAGCAACCGCCGCGCCATGATTTCCAGTAGAAGCTGTGACCACACCACGTTCCAATTCTTCATCCGTGAGCGACAAGATTTTATTCATTGCACCGCGAACTTTGAACGAACCCGTGTGCTGCAGATTTTCCAACTTCAGGTAAACACTTGCCCCGGTCTTTGGACCGTAAAACAGAGATCTTTTAAGCGCAGTTTTCCGAACGTGCGGTTTGATTCGATCATATGCTTCTTTTACTTCTTGTAAAATATTCAATTCGGTTAAAAGCGAATCAGTACTGCGAGCTATAGCGAGCAGGACTAATTTCTTCAAAGTCGGGTTTTACCCACTTGAGCTGCACAGGCATTTGAACTAATAGACAGACTCGCTCACTATCGTTCGCAGTACTGATGCCGGAGCGTGAAAGCCGCTCCAGCTACGCACTAGCTGATTTCCCCTTAATTTCAACAATCAACTCATGAATCCTATCGAGAGCCGAAGTTAGATAATCCTGGGGCAAACCGAAACTAATTCTCACAAAATTATCGAGTCCGAAATGATCTCCCGGAACGATCAGCACACTCTTTTCTTTCATCAAACGATCAACAAATTCGGTTGAATTAATCTCGAGATCGTATCTTGCAAAAGCGATTGCGGCAGCATCAGGCGGCGTTATTTTAAACACCCCTTCGTGCGAATCCAGCCATTCTTTGAGGACCGGAAAACCATCGCGGATATACTTTCTCGTACGCGCAATTATTCTAGGACGAACTTCCGGTGACAATGCTAACGCGGTTAACTTATTGGAGAGCATCGTTGCACTCAAGGCAACGTATTCGTGTCGAGCCCATAAACGGTCGAGCGTTTCTTCCGGTCCGACTGCCCAACCGACCCGCAAACCCGGCAAGCCATAAGCCTTGCTCATACTTCCCATCGCGATCACTTTGTCGTAACGACCATAAAAAGAAGGCGTTTCTTCTTCGGTCTCGCGTTCGGCTCCCGCATAAACTTCATCAGCCAAAATCCACGCCCCGACGGATTCCGCAATCGCTACAATTCTATCCATCTCCTCAAGAGTTAACGCTCGTCCCGTAGGATTATTTGGATTACAGACGGCAATCATTTTGCTTTCAGGCGATACTTTCTCTTCAAGTTCGTCGAGATCAGGCGCCCAACCTTTGTCTTCAAGAAGGTTAAACGTCTTTACGTTGAGCCCGTGATTCTTGGCTATTCCCCAAATCTGCATATAGTTTGGAGACATAATTACTATCTCGTCGCCTGCCGAAAGGAGTGTGCGAACGGTCAAATAGTTTGCCTCAATCGCACCGACGGTTACGAGAACATTCTCGGGTGTTGCACCGTCATATAACCGGGCGATATTCCGGCGTAACTCAGGAATGCCGTTTACATGCGGATAATTGAGATCGGTCGCAAGAAGTTCATCGATGTAACCTGGATCATCTTGTAAAAGTTCGCTCAAAAGCACCGGATGAACGCCGCTTTCCGAAAGATTGTAATCAACCTTCTGCTCAAACTTTGACATCATTCGTTCCATCACGAATGGCTCGAAATTATTCATTTTTCACCTCTAACATAAAAAGCGCATACCTTAGTCAGATACAAACGTACCAAACTGAAGTATGCGCTTCGTAAACACAATTTTTAGTAGTATCCCCGATTTCTTCTCCAGTGTTGAAATACTACTTGACTACCAAATAACTGTAAAATTCAAATGCCGTTCAATTCGTCTCACAACTTTTGTGGATTTCCGGCAACATAAAAAATACATTTTTTGATCGGGATTGTCTAATAAACCGCCCCGCAGCAAGCTGGCGGGGTATCAAATTCGGAAATTTCCTTATCCTTGATTCCGTAGCAGAGCTACGGGGAATAAGACCGCTAAGGAATGATTTAATCCCGACACATTTGACAAAAATATATTCAGCTCGCTCATTTTTGTTTTCGAAAAACGAGATTGTGTCGAACTTTTGAATCTGCGTACTCACCATTACTTTCGACCTTGAGCGGAAAAGCGTTTACAAACTCATATCCTTGTTCGTACATTTCATTTAGGAGGTCTGTGTACGTTTTTACAATTCCGCCATTCTTAATACGCTTCTCAAGCCTCTTGAGCCCTTGTTTGTATTTTGATTTTTTAATACGTATATCCACATTAATATCCGACAGCCAGCCTCCGTTTGTTGCTGCTATTACAATATATTCCGGTAAGTCGTTACTGAGCGGATTTACTGTCTTCGCGAAATATGAACGCTGAGGTATTTTATTCGTCCATATAGTTTTACTTTTCTTACTGACCAACCTTGTAGCGATTCCCCATTCGATTAATTCCTTCTTTTTCATCACATGAACTCCATCGAAAGGAGCCGCTTTTAACGTGTAGAAATAAAAATCTTTTCCTTTCGCTCCAAGCATTTCGGAGAAATAGGCTATCTGATATTGATGAGCCGGATGGTCTTTAGGAAGATCAGCTGCTGTTTTTTCAGCCACGCAGCACCACGAATGAACACCGAGTTTTGCACCTTTTTGAATAATTCGTTTTTTACCTGAAACAAACAGGTCTACACCGCCGGAATAGATTCTGCTTTTACTCGTTACTTTTGTTATTAAACCGGCTTTTCTGATAAGTCTGCCGGTGTGCATATTTACTACGTCATTTACCGAACCAGAAATTTTGGTGAGAGTGAGGACTTTTACTTCAGGGTGGTCTTTAATCAAATCTTTAATCTGCTTGTATGCAATTGTTCCTAAATCTCCTGAAAGAAAGGCTTCTCCGTTTTTAATTTCAAGCTTACTGCTTCCTGCACCAATAATTGCTTCGTTCAGGTCACACTTCACCCTTATCTCTTTATCTCCCTGTTTAGACACCGTCCCGGAAATCAGAAAATCATCATCTTTTAGTCGCTCGGCTGTAAGAATACCGCCGGCTGATTTTTCTATCGCTTTTTCACTAAATTCGCCTGAAAACAAGAAGCCAGCCAGCGCAAAACGTTTTTCCCGATCGAAATCTTTTTTATCGATCATTAGTAGTAAATTATGCTTTGAATCCTCGGTTTTAACTACGAATAAACCTATTTGTTTACCATCTTTTTCATCCAAATCTATGTCAACGCTTTTGATGGAATAAGCTCTATCGTTAACGGCAAGCTTTGCGTTTTTAATACTTTCGAGTTGTTTTTCTACAACCCGGTCAATATCCTTTTCGGGAATCCCCTCGTCTTCGAAACCCTGCCAGCACTTTTCGCTGTACCAATAACCAGAGCTTTTTTCACAGCTTTCTTTATCTACAGTCTGCTGTGAAAAAACTACTTTCCCTGAAATAGAAACTAAAATAATTAGTATGATTGCTGCATTTATTTTCATTTTATTCATAATAAAAAACTTCAGGAGAGTTCGTTTAGTTCGGAGGAGGAGAGTTAGTTTTTCTCCGAACATCTAACTAAAAGACAATTCCTGTGCTAAAACCAAAACCCTGGGAAATCTTTCCTTTTTGGTAATCCAGTTGAATTGCGCGGAAAGTAATATTGTCGTCGATCTTTACATCGAGACCTCCACCGAATTTGCTCGTAAAACCATAGGTGCTTTTGTTCAAAGACGCAGGGCATTTCTTTTTTGTCTCAAATTCGGTGCAGTTTTTTAAGCTGGATTTCGTGTTTGCGACGCCGATTAAAGCATGTGCAAAAGGACGAACTGCAGCGGCGTCTTTAGAGTTGTCTTTAATTTGTACTCCGCCCAAATAATTAATCAACCTTTCCTTTACAACAAAATCCTTTTTGTTAATTTTTCCGGAGCGCTTATTTGTATGAAGCGAAAAGGTCGCTTTGCCGCCTACATAGCGCGAAAAATTATAAACGCCGGAAGCTTCAAATCCGCGTTTAAACAATTCGCTTTTGTTGAACTTGTTTTTATCCGCCAATTTGCTTTGTACCGATTTTAAACCGCTGTCTTTTTTGTATTCGTCAAACCTGGCGTTTTCAAAAGAATAACCCAAAAACACTTCATACTTTTTATTGTCAGATTGACCATTCACACCAATTGAAACAAAAAGCAATACAATATAAATCATCGAAATTTTCTTCATAAGTACCTCTTTAATTTTCTTAAATTAATGCCGCAAAATTTTTAGTTAAACGGCATAGCATTATTCTAAGAATGTAAACGTAAAACACATCGGGCATTTGAACGATTTCGCATAGGTCAAAAGTATGAAAAATATTTCTAAGAAATGAGACCAGAGACGGACGAAATGCATCAGACTTTGTGATAGGCTGGATGTAAATCAGTGAGAAAAGGAAGACCTTCAAAACTAGAAAAACCAAGCTTCTTCAGGGGATTACGCTGGAAACTGTTGCTAATATTTTTGGCGTTGGTGACAGGTGTTTTCGCGCTTTTAGGGGTCTCTCTGGGTTTGCTTGAATACGCACTTTTAAGACATGAATTCAGAGCTAATGCTGAAGTCACACCTGCCAAAACCGGTAATTCTTTCACTTTCGATCTCGATAGCATGTTTGTAGCCGAACGAGAAAACCTCAAACGGGAAATGCATTCGAGAATTTCGTCGTTAGACGAAGAGAATAAAGAGATATTAGAAGCCTGGCTGCGAATCTGTCGTGACAAAATGTTGCTTATGAGGAAAGCCAAGTTTGAAGCGAGCTACCATAGACTCGAGCATGACCATACCGACCAAGACCAGTTTATTGAGCTTTTTCTGTTCGATGAAAACGCAAATTTGATCGCATCTTCGTTGAAGGAAAAGGAAAGCGCGTTTGAAAAATTTGAAAAAGAAAAAAAGTATATAAATCTAGGATTAAGCAAAAACCATTTCGATTTTCTTTCTTTTGCTGAAAATGATACACCACAAATCCGCTTTGCGATATTTTTATCCGATGATCATAAAAACGATGTAAAAGGCGGTCTTTTTATAAAAGAAACTCTTCCCTTAAACTGGTATCAAGCTCCGATAAACGCTTTGGAATGGACTTTTGATGAGCCAATTATAGATTTTATTTTTTTTGGTTTGCTTGGTCTTGCATTTGGCTACCCTTTTGTGGCATATCTGTCGAGGCGCTTTGAACGAATTGCCGAGGTTACTCATTCATGGCAAAAAGGAGATTTTTCGATACGTGCAAACGAAAATTCGTCAGATGAAGTGGGGATTCTTGCGCGTCGTTTGAATAATATGGCTAATGATCTGAGTAATACGTTCGATCTAAAACAGACAATCGCAGCTTCAGAAGAGCGAAATCGCATAGCTCGTGATCTTCATGACTCTGTAAGACAACAGGTTTTCGGACTGGCGATGCAGGTTAGCACGGCACAGGCCTTGGTTGAAAAGGATGCCTACCAATCAAAAATTCACTTGACTGAAGCCGAAAATCTTATCGAACAAATTCAGCACGAGCTTTTGGATCTAATCAATGAACTGAGCCCTGTAAAAACCGAGGCGATTGATTTGGTCAAAAAGGTAAGATTGCTTGGGGAAGATTGGTCGAGGCAAAATGAAATCAAACTTGATTTACGGGCGAATAAATTTCCCAATTTGTCCCCTGCGATAACCCAACCATTGTATCGTATCGTGCAGGAGGCACTGGCTAATATTGCTCGTCATAGTGGTGCTACAGAAGCTTCAATAAATCTTCGTTACGCAGTAGGGTCTTTACTTCTGTCGGTTTCCGACGATGGAAAAGGTATAGACGCTTCAAATGGAAATTGGGGGTTCGGTTTACAAAATATGAAAACGCGTGCTGAACAGCTTCCAATGGGAAAATTTGAGCTTAAAAGTGTTGAGAACTCCGGCACGACGATACGGGTTACATGCAATGTGAGCTAAAGAGATAGAAGTATGACAGAAAAAAAAATTAGCGTGCTGCTCGTTGACGATCATTCTGTAGTAAGAAAAGGGGTTAGTAGCTTTCTGGAAACTCAGGAAGAAATAGAAGTTGTCGGCGAAGCTGAATCAGGCGAGAAAGCGATTGAAATTTGTGAAAATCTCTATCCCGACGTTGTATTGCTGGATCTATTGTTGGGTGGAATGAACGGCGTCGAAACAACGAAAAAAATAAAACTGGTTAGCCCTTGTTCCCAGGTGATAATTCTTACGTCGTTTGACGATGATGAATGTGTTCTTCCCGCAATCGAGGCAGGAGCGCTGTCCTATTTGCTGAAAGATGTAAATCCTGAGCAACTGGTAGAGGCTGTAAAAAAAGCCGTACTAGGCGAAGCTGTTTTGCATCCGAGCCTCGCTTCACAAATAATTGAGGGTCTGCAAGGGAAGAAAACTCCCGCAACAAATTACAAAGAACTTACAAAGCGTGAAACTGAGGTTCTCAAACTCATCGCCGAAGGTCTGTCAAATTGTGAAATAGGCGAGAAACTTTTTATCAGCGAAAAAACTGTCAAATCGCATGTCAGCAGCATCCTCAGCAAACTACATGTTACCGACCGCACAAAGGCGGCAGTTTATGCCTGGCGAAATGAACTTGTGGATTGATTTGATCCGGCGAGTCGCTTGATAACTCATTTCACTTTTCAACAAAAAAATTTGGGAGATCTGTTCGCGGGAACAAAATCACGTTTGCATCGAACCGAGAACAGCAGCGATATCACCTTCCGTAGTGTCAGGATTTATAAAGCAGAAACGCGTGACGGTTTCCTTTCCCTCGTCCGTTTTCCACTTTGTTGGAGTAACAAGCGCAAAACCTTCCTTATGATTTTTGTAGGTCCATTTTTTGTAGTCTTCCGGTGACCAACCTTTTCGTCTAAACAAGACACAAGACAAACTTGGCTCCCGTACTAATTCCAGATAATCACGATTGCCGATCATTACGCCTGCAGTATTAGCTAATTCAATGCCTCGTTCGATAGCTCCCTTATATGCTTCGGTTCCGTGCATCGCTAGCGAAAACCACAGAGGCAAGCCTCTCAATCTACGGGTTAGCTGGATTTGATAGTCGGCGGGATTAAACCCGATTGCGCCCTCATCATGCAAGATATCCAAGTAGGAGCCTTCCTGCGAATGCGCCTTTTTTGCAAGCAACGGATTTTTATAGATAATCGCGCCGCAATCATAGGGCGAGAAAAGCCACTTGTGTGGATCGATTGTAATGCTGTCAGCGCGCTCGATGCCGTTAAACAGATGTCTAACAGAATCTGCAGCCAAGGCTCCTCCTCCATAAGCTGCGTCAACGTGAAACCAAATGTCTTCCTTCTCGCACAGATCTGCAATTCCGTAGAGATCATCGATTATTCCGGCATTTGTCGTGCCACCCGTTGCGATTAAGGCGAAAAGTCTTTTCCGTTGTTCCGGAGTTAAACGATCAATCTCTTTTTCTAGTTCGGACACGCTAAGCCGTTCGTCGTCTGCCTCGACTAAAAACACTTCGGCGTCGATCACCTTTGCCATCGCGCGAATCGAAGAATGCGCTCCATTTGAAGTTATGATCAATCCCTTTTCGTTTCTATTGCGTTCGCTTTTTCCGCGCCAGTGTTCGCGTGCAGTTACAATTGCCGAAAGATTTGCTGCCGTTCCGCCGCTCGTAAAAACACCAAAAGCGCCCGATGGCAAACCTGTAATCTCTACGAGCCATTTCATCGCTTCGTTTTCGCAGAAAATTCCGCCTGCGCCTTCCATCCAGTAAGCACCATGTATGCTCGAAGCCGACGTGATGAGATCAAACATTACGGCAGCGCGGGTTGGCGAAGCGGGAACAAAGGCGAGGTGACGCGGGTGATCGATTGGAACTGTGGCCTTTACAAGAACATCTCTAAAGAGCTGAAATGCCCGTTCGCCGCCAATTCCTTCCGGAGTAATTGTTTCGCCAACAAGCGCTTTTAAGTCTTCTTCTTTTTTTGGGCTTCCTAGTTCGGGAGCAGTTCGAGTGATCCGACCAATGGCATATTTCATTATGTCCAGGGTCATTTCTACGGATTCAATATCAATATCATGCATTGTTTTGTGAAGCTTTCATTTGGCGAGCAGCTACCTCTTCGGAACATCTTTACCCATTGTCCAAACGACAACCGAACTCGAAAGCCCGAGTCCCGAAAGTCGTCCAGCCATCATCACTATTGTCTCACCGGGTTCGACGGCATCATATTCAAGGAGAGTTCTTTCACCGATTTTTAGCATATCACGCGTGGACTCCGGCAGCTCATGGTAAAGCGGCGTTACGCCCCATATCAAAGCAAGTTGGTTTCGTGCTCTTTTCGAGGTCGTCAACGCAAATGTTTGCAAACCCGAACGGAATGCTGAAAGCCTACGCGCCATCAAGCCGGATTCGGTAAATACGCCGATTTTCTCTGTTTGAATTTCCTTCGCGCAATAACCCGCTGCATTACACAGTGCTTGTGAAGTTCTTCCTGAAGGCTCTTGATCAAACTTAATCGAACGCTTTAGCTGACCCGCTTTTAATGATTCTGCAGAGTCTACAATTTTTGACATCGTAACAACGCTCTCAATCGGATGATCTCCGGCTGCGGTTTCCGCGGAAAGCATAACGGCGTCGGTTCCATCCCAAACGGCATTTGCAACGTCCGACGCTTCGGCGCGTGTCGGGCGTGTATTTTCAATCATTGATTGAAGCATTTGGGTCGCCGTGATCACAAATCTATCCGCAGCGATAGATTTTTCGATGATCTGTTTCTGATAAATTGGTACGAGTTCGACACGGGTTTCGACTCCGAGATCTCCTCGCGCAACCATCACTCCGTCTGAGGCGTCAATTATCTCGTCGAGATTTTCAATTGCCTCGTCTTTTTCAATTTTTGCCACCAAGAGGGCTCGCCCAAACTTTCGCGTATTATGCTTCTTTATGATCCGTTTTACTTCAATACAATCTTTCGCCTTCCTCACAAAAGACAAAGCAATATAGTCAACATCTTTCTCCAACGCCCAATCGAGATCATCGTGATCCTTGCTCGTTAGACTCGGAATCGGCAAAATTGTGTTTGGAAGGTTAATACCTTTACTTTCAAATAGATAGCCACCTGAAATTATTTTGCATTCGACATCGGTCTCGTTTTTGTCGATCACCTCCAGCTCTAGAGATCCATCATCGAGCAACACTCTCGTGCCAATATTTACAACCTCCGGAAGCTTATCGAAATTGGTCGAAACCTGCTTTTTATTCCCTACTATATCCTTCGTTGTTAAGGTGAATTTCTTTCCGGGTCTGAGAAGCACAGGGCTACGATTCTTTAGTGATCGCGTGCGTATCTTTGGTCCGGCTAAATCAACCAGTATCGCAAGTGGAACTCCAAGATTCTCGGCTGCCGCTCGTGCGTTAGTGACTAATTCTTCGTGTTCTTCCCTAGTGCCGTGGGACATGTTGATTCTGACGGCATCCGCGCCGGCTTTTATGAGTTGTTCAACTGATTCTTGTGTGTGAGCGGCAGGACCAAGCGTCGCCAGGATTTTTACTCTTCGCATAAATATCAATATAGCTTATTTATTGAGACACAATGTTACAAATCAAAGTTCTATTTTCTTACGCAGATCCACTATCTCGATATCGCCGATGGACATTTTTCCTTCTTTTGGAAGCGCATTGTCAGCAAAAACTTTCCACTTTATGTACAGTTTCGACCTATCAACTTCCTCAAAATTTTCGCTCAGAGGAATTCTCCAGCTTCTGGACATATTTCTAAGGATCGGAAAATTTGCTTTCACTCTTCTTTCGCCGGAAACTTGCTCGACATTGTAAAGACGGTGACGATAAAACTTTCCGCCATCTCGCAGGTCTATTTTTTCTTTTACTTCGCTAACAACCTCGATGGGTACGTCGATTGAACATGCTACGTATTGGGCAAACGAAGAACCCGTATTTCTTGCCTGGACTACGAGATTGTATTCGTCTGTAGCCTCTTCGCTTGTGAGTTCGATAAGAAATCTCACATTCACATCCGGAGTCTGTTCACGAAACATAACATCGCGAACTTCGTAATCCTCCATCGGTACTGACTGAAAATTAAAACGCTTATAATATCGATGATCGTTTGCCTGATGAGCGGTGTTGCTCGGCGGAATCTCAATCACAAAGGCGACATTGTTTTCGCCGCTGCTCAATGAAATCGAATGAATCACGATTCCTTCGATTCGTGGGCGAATGCTGTTTATTATCTGCTCGAGCCATTCCCGTGGTAACTTCGCGCGGTTTACGGGTGTGATCCTTTCAGGAAGATGTCTCTTTTCGGGTTCCGAGAATTCGCGTATGCCGTAAATCAAAATCCCGCCCGCTGAATTCGCCAGCGCCGAAACATCTTTCGTAATTTCCCTTTTCTGATGGTCACTTTTTCCGAGAGCCTCACCGGACTTATATTCGAGCGTCAGCGATTCTTCGATTTCGCTATCAATGAAATTTTGGAGGTTTTTTTCTGTCCAGGGTTTGGGCATTGATACTTTCTATTTCGCGCCGGCATCTTTGAGGATTTTGATTATTTCGTCAAATCTTTGTAGAAGACTTGTATTTGTAGAATGGATTCTCTCTCTTTTTTTTAGAACTCGTTCTAGCACGCTTTGGTTTTGGTACCGAGCATTTATATTCGCCCCCTTATTTATGAGCACTTTTATGGTAGCCAAGGCTTGGTCGGGGTAGTCCCAAACCTCGCGAGATAAGGCTATGGTAATCATTCTCATCAAAACTGAATCTCCTTCGACATTAGTTTGATTGATATCCAACCCACGTTCCAAAAGAAAATTGATCATTTGAGGGCATGGATCCCTTTGACTACATCTAACATACAAAAGTAAATTTGCTCCAGACGGCCCGTCTGTTGTCGTTAGATCCAAACCGTTTTCAGCCAAGAGTTTGAGCATTTCTAATCTGGACACAGATCCGTTGCGGTAAAAATGCAGTGATCTGACGGTATAAAATGCAGCATTCCAATAATAATAATTCGACGCAAACCTACCGTAACCGTTCCACCTCGCCTTAGGAGTAGCATCTGCCCCAGACGCAAGTAAGAATCTAACCATTTCCAAATTTCCTTCACGCGCTGCAATTATCAAAGGCGTCTCGCCCATATTATTCGTTACGTTTACGTTTGCTTTCGCCTTAATCAAAAGTTCGGCGATTTTTACGCAACCCTGATAGGCGGCAACATGCATTAACTTACGGGACGCCGTCAACGAAGACCCGAAGTCGACAGTTCTTTTTAGAATCTTTTTTACATTTTTGACTTCGGCACGAAGAATTGCGGCGGATAACTGTTCTTCTGGTGTGTCTCCGTCAGGAACTATCGGCTTTTGAAAATCGTTGTAACAGGGCGAGTAGATTTTCGGCGCATCAATAAAATTGGCGACGAGTTTCGCGATCTCTAATATTTTTTGCTCATGTTCTTTGGGTGTCCGGACGAGCCAAGACATCGGTTTTATATCTTGCCTACGCGGAACAAAGTATTCGAGTTGTACTCGAAGATTTTCTTTGAAGAACAAAATCTCTACCTCATAATTTCGCGAGACAAGAATTCCTTTCACACCAGCAACATCGATAATACGATACGGAACCGGAACAGCCCGGAACACGTAACGCAACATTTCCTGGTGCCTCCGCTTCTCCAACTTCTGGCTATCAGATACCATGTTTGTATCGAACTCCACGTTAACTGACAGGGAACGCTCATTTTTTGCAGCCCATCGCAAGCCGATGTATGGTGTCCTTCTGGTATCGTGGAATGAATATGCCCGCCGTATCATTTTCAGCTTAAGTTCCGAAAAATTTTCCTCTATTTCCGAAACGAGCGTGTCACCTAGTGTTTGCGGCGTTTGCCCGTGAGTAAATAAAGGAGTTAGATTCATACATAAATATACGACCAATAACCAAAACGAACGATTCACCATGAGTCACCCCCTTATTCTAATTCCTTTAACTTCTCCAAATAGTTCTCCACCACCGCTACAAAAGTTGAATGCGACCATGTCAGCGGTGAAACCGAAACAGGCGAGCCGTCAAGCGGGCTTACCTGCTCCGCTAAAACGCCAGATGATAAAGCATTTTCCGCCGTCCATTCCAACAACTCTAAAACTCCTTTCAAGTCGGCTTTCGTTTTCGCGATCGCGATTCGATATTCAGCGAGCCAGAGTGTGCACAAGAACCATGGGTTTCCCGCAAACTCATCCGCTACGCGCATATAACCGTCGTTTTCAAACCGCGCCACTCCACCAACTCCATCGACCCATAATTTCTCTTCAATAGCGCTCATCGTGTTTTTTACAAGTTCATCTTCTGCGTCAAACACGTCAAAGTAAAAGAGCGCAAAAAGCGAGGCGTCGATTGTCGGGTCGGGTTCGAAATTTCCGTTGTTTGAGTTCAATGCACGCAAAAATCTTCCGTTTTCTTCGCTGTAGAGATGCTCCTTCATTGCCGCGGTGATTTTGTCAGCGACGCGCTCAAAACGATCTGTTTTATCGGTTTCGCCAAATAGACGCGCAAAATTAGCGGATGCGCGCAGGCCGGCGACAACCGTACAGCACGTATAAGTGTGGATACCCCGGCGGTCTTCCCATAAATTCCATGAAGCTTTTGGGAGGTTTAGGTTTTCGTCAACGAAATCTGCGAGGAAATTTGCGCATTTTTTTATCAGTGGTCGATAAAGATTCCTTGAAAACTCCATCTCGCGATACTTGTCGTAATGCTGCCATAGTGCCCATAAAACAAGCGCAGTTTCATCTTCCTGTATCGGCAGAAGTTTTCGTTTTGACCAGACGTCCCAGGCAGCATGCCAACCTGAGGCGACGGTTCCGTCGGGGTTGTATTTTTGAAGAAAATAGCCGTCTTTTTCATGAACGATCTTTCCACACAATCTGAAAAACTTACGCGTAAAATGTGGGTAACCGGCCAGATCTAAAGCGTTCGCGATGAAGGCTCCGTCGCGCGTCCAAAGGTAGCTGTAATGATCGGTCGCCCGCTCGGTAACATCCGAATCGTTTGCTGCAATAAAGGCTCCGCCATTATCAAATTGCGTTCTGATTACAAGCAGCGAACGCTTATATAATTCAACCACTTCGTCTGACAGCCCATCAAAATCTTTCTCGTTTTTATTAACCCAGATTCGCCAATAGTTTTCCGTGTAATCGAGACATTTCTTTGGTGTCGCATCGTGTACGTATTCGTTGAGATTGAAAGCTTCTTTGTGGGATGTTCCGGCGGCTATCCAATAGTAAAACTCTTCTGTTTCCTTAGGATTGATGGCTAAATTATTTTGAATCGTCGAATCTACTGAGCCCTCCGTGATTACACCGTTTTCGAGTTTGCCATCTTCGGCGTCCCGCCAGGTTCCCTCCTTATCACGAAAGGCTTTTCGCCCGGTCGAAAACGAATCAAAATGCGGCTCGGTATTGATCAGAAAATATCTGTGCTTTTTATAGTGAATAAGCGAAAGCGTTTCCGGATCATAATATGCTGTATCGCCCACCTTGTTTTCGTAAATGCGAAAATCGTGGTGCATAAAAACGCGCACTTCGCGAGGCTCTTCGCGTAAGTTGCACACTCTCACACGTCTTAGGAAAACATTTTCATGGCTGAGCACAGTGTCGTTGCAGCGAATTTCGAGCCCTAGGTTTTCGTTTACCAAGCGAACGTCCGTTACGAGTGTTTCGGGAAGATACTTAAGCTCCCTCTGCCAATCGTCACTAAAAATCCAAGAAAATTCTCCATCCACCCAAACACCAAAGTGAAAGGGAAAGCCTTCGGAGTGATTCTCCTGCCCAACGTGCGGGAAATACACGTCGCGAATCTGATACTTTTCGTCAAAAGTTACAAGTAGTGAACCATTTCCGACCGGTATGTCACGCATAAATTTAACTATTTAATAGCAGGCAGAAACACGACCGCGAGGGAGTGTGCAGAAAAAGTTTCCTCAATCTGGAGTCGCAAACTCGTTAGCACTCATGTTTCTGCCTTTTGATAAGGGTTAATCTTCATCATTGTCGGCGATAACTCGCTCAACAGCCTCGTCAATTCCCTTCTTTACATTTTCATCATAGGAAACAAACTTCTCAACAAGGTTTCCTTTGCGGTCGAAAATAAGCGTTTGGGGGATGCGATTATCGGTGCCAAGTAAGGAATAGGTGAGTTCATCTTCCGGGTAACCAAGTGGGTAATCGATGCTCAATCGCTCAATGAAAGCCGGAACACGCGGTTTGTCTTCAGCGCCGCCAACGTGAAGCCCAGTCACCTGCAAACCTCTCTCACCGTATTTTGCCTGAAGTTCTTTGAGATGTGGAATTTCTTCGATGCAAGGCGGGCAGTAGGTCGCCCAAAAATCGAGGATTAAAACTTTGCCTTGAAGATCCGCCATTTTTTGCTCAACGCCCGAATCAATCAACTTCCAGCCCAACTGCTCTACCGGTCTCGTTGGCGGCATCGGCAAATTCGTTTGCGGCATACGGCTGCGCGAGAGCGGTTGATCGGAAATCGATATCGGCTCCGCCGCCGGACGACAAGCAGACGAAAATAAAAGGGAAAAAGTAAAAAGGGAAAAATAAAAAAGTCTCATACTAGTAGCAGGTCTAATTTTAATCCACCTTCTTGCCATTTGCTACTTACCGTTTGCCAATACCGGCATTTACCATTTACCGCTTACCATTTACCATTGATTCCGTGTCTTTTTATCCGCCAAAAATTAGCGAGCGATTTGCGCAAACAAAAAATGCAGGGAAACTCGAAGATATCTCGGCTGTCGGCACTGAGGCAAATTTCACGTGCGGCGTTTTGCTTGAGTTTTATTTAGATATTGATGGCGATTCGAAAACGATCAGGAAGGCAAAATTTAAAACGAATGGCTGCGGTTATGTTATAGCAATCTCGGATTTTCTGGCTGAAAGAGTTGTAGGCAAAAAGCTCCCCGAGCTTCAAGGCTTGGAGCTATTCGAAAAAGAGATAACTAAAGAGTTTGGAGAAGTTCCGCCCGCTCGCCACCACTGCGTTAATCTGTGCTTTGACGCGCTTCACAAAACCCTCGCAGAATATCGCGTTCAGAAGGTCACTGAGTGGACAGGCGAAAAGGCTCTGATCTGCACGTGTTTTGGAGTTGAAGAAGAAACGATCGAAAACATGATTAGATCGGGAGACATTAAAAGCGTTGAGCAAGTCGGCGAAAGTTGTAATGCGGGAACAGGCTGCGGATCGTGTCAATTCTTAATTCAAGAGATTCTGGATTCGCGTTAAAACCCGTTATTTTGCGTGTACGTCGGTTTATTCGAGAAATTTTTTCATGCTATAATTTTTTGGCCAAAGGCTTATTTACTTTCACTAAAACAACAATCAATGGACGACCCAGCTAGTTTATTCCTACTCTTCTTTTCGGAACCGGCTTCCGCCACAGAACCAACCAATTACCTTTTCATAGCTGTAAAGCTTTTAATGGTTATAATTCTCGTTTTGCTAAACGGCTATTTTGTGATGGCCGAGTTTGCGTATGTCGCGGTGAGAAAATCCAGAATCAGAACGCTTGCGGATGAGGGCATGAAGAGCGCAAACCGTCTGATGGAGATTCTAGACAATATGAATCCCTATCTTTCTGCATGCCAATTAGGGATCACTCTCGCTTCGCTTGCGCTCGGTATGCTTGCCGAACCGACCGTCGCGCAGCTATTAGAAAGACCTCTTTCCGTGTTGCCCGAAGCTGCTAGGCACCCCACCGCCTTAATAATTTCCTTGGCAATCATTACAAGCCTCCATATCACGCTTGGGGAGCAGGCACCAAAATTACTAGGACTCGAACTCGCAGAAAAGGTTTCTCTCTGGACAGCTCTTCCGACAAAGATTTTCTATACAATCTTTAAGCTTCCAATCCACGCCTTGGATTGGATCAGCGTAAAAATGGTCAATGCGGTAGGGATTCATGCAGGTGGAGAACATGGCTCAATCTACTCTGAAGACGAATTGCGGCAGCTTATTGATATTTCAAAGCGAAGCGGACATTTAAACGAGGAAGAGCAAAAGCTTATTCATCAGGTATTTGAATTTTCTGAAACCAGTGTGAGGGAAGCGATGATTCCGCGAACCGAGATAACTGCGATCCCTGTAATAACCCCAATCGAAGAAATTGCAGAAACATTTAGAGAATGTGGCCACTCAAGGCTTCCGGTTTATAGAGAATCACTGGATGACATTGCGGGCGTGATCCATAGCAAGGATGTGATGATTAACCTGCTTGAGCGTGAGAAATTCCGCATCGAAAAAATCTTGCGCAAGCCAGTTTACGTAGTAGATTCGGCTCGGCTCGAAGACGTTTTGCGTAAAATGCAGCAGGAGAAATTCCACTTTGGTTTCGTCGTTGACGAACACGGTGGCGTAGAGGGCATTATTACGCTCGAGGATCTTCTTGAGGAAATCGTCGGCGAGATCGAAGATGAATATGATCAGGAAGCGATTGAGCAAATTCACGAGCAGAAAGACGGGAGCTACGTGCTTGATGGCGGGCTTGCGGTAAGAGATTTAAACAAGCGACTGGGTGTCGAAGTGCCGGTTTCGGAGGGTTATACGACGATCGCTGGCTTCTTAATGAGCGAAGCCGGCCAGGTTCTCAGTGTCGGCGAAGAAGTGAAATTTAATGGGCACGTTTTTGAGATTGAAGAGGTTAAAAAACGCAGAATTCTTAAGGTGCGTATGAAAAAGAGTTAAAGTAGGAACATACGCAGAATCCTCTCTCAATAGCCACGCCGCTTACGGCATGGGATACATGGTAGGAATTGTCGTTAGGGCGTTTTTCAACGTCCTTTCCAATTGGCATAAACTAGTGGTGAAAAGCCCCCGTTAAAACAGGCTAATAGTTCATGTTT
Source organism: Aridibacter sp. (assembly GCA_965216195.1). Classification (GTDB taxonomy): domain Bacteria; phylum Acidobacteriota; class Blastocatellia; order Pyrinomonadales; family Pyrinomonadaceae; genus Aridibacter. The sequence goes on from OZ244151.1 coordinate 3,304,600, forward strand.
CGTTGTAGTCCACGCGCTGAAGCAGTGGCTATCAAATACCGGTAATTGTCCTGCGATTTACCTCTTTTCGGATAAAGCAAAAAATCACCTTCTTTTCTATTGCCACACTTGTCGCGCTTTTCTTTTCAAGTTAAATTTATCGAGTTAATAAAAACATTTGGAGCAATTAAGAAATGAGTTTAATAGAAGACGTATGGGCAAGAGAGATTTTGGATTCCCGCGGTAATCCGACGCTTGAAGCTGAGGTTACTTTGGAAACCGGAGAAACTGGGCGCGCAGCCGTTCCGAGCGGTGCCTCAACCGGGGAAAATGAGGCGGTTGAGCTCAGAGACGGGGATAAATCGCGCTATTTGGGGAAGGGCGTTTCCCAGGCGGTAAACAATGTAAACGATAAAATCGCTTACGAACTTGAAGGTCTGGATTCGCTTGATCAAACAATCGTTGACGAAACCGTGCTCGCGCTCGACGGCACCGAAAACAAATCAAGTCTTGGCGCCAACGCGCTTCTTGCCGTTTCGCTGGCAAACGCCCGAGCGGCAGCTACTCATCTTCAAGTGCCGCTTTATCGCTACATCGGCGGTACAAACGCAAAAACGCTCCCGACTCCGATGATGAATATCGTCAATGGCGGATCGCATGCCGATAACAACGTGGATTTTCAGGAGTTTATGGTAATGCCGGTCGGAGCGGAAACTTTTTCGGAAGGCTTAAGGGCGGGCGCGGAAATTTTTCACAATTTGAAAAAGGTTCTTCATGATCGGGGCTATTCGACGGCGGTTGGTGATGAAGGCGGATTTGCTCCGAATCTGAAGTCAAATGAAGAAGCTGTGGAGACAATCCTGGAGGCAATTGAAAAAGCTGGTTACAAATCGGGTGAAGATATTTTGATCGCGCTTGATCCTGCTTCAAGCGAGTTTTATCGTGACGGAAAATATGTGTTTCACAAATCCGACAATCGCGAGCTGACGTCCGAAGAAATGGCGGATTATTGGATTGATTGGGCGGAAAAATATCCGATCATTTCCATTGAAGACGGAATGGCGGAAGACGATTGGGATGGCTGGAAATATTTAACGAATAAAATTGGCGATAAAGTTCAGCTGGTAGGCGATGACCTTTTTGTGACAAATGTGAAATTCCTGCAAAAAGGTATCGATATCGGAGCCGCAAATTCGATTCTTGTGAAAGTGAATCAGATCGGCACATTGACCGAAACCCTTGATGCGATCGAGCTCGCAAAGACCAATAACATGACCGCTGTGATCTCACATCGCTCGGGTGAAACCGCGGATACGTTTATTGCAGATCTCGCGGTTGCGACAAACGCGGGGCAGATCAAAACTGGTTCGCTATCTCGCTCGGATCGGATCGCTAAATATAATCAGCTTTTGAGAATTGAAGAAGATCTCGATAGCTCGGCAACGTATTTGGGCCGCGATAGTTTTTATCAGATTAAGGAATAAAAGTCGTATTGCCCACGAAAAATACGAAAGGTCCCGAAAGAAAGAATAAATAAAAATGATTCTTTTTCGTGCTCTTTGTGTAATTTCGTGGGCGCATTTTCTATGAAAATCCTGATCATCGGCGGAACAAAATTTTTGGGGCGGCATATCGTAAAAGCTGCGCTAAAAAATTCGCATGAAGTCACTGTTTTTCATAGGGGAAATCACGCTGCGGGTGATCTGGGGGATGTAGAAGAGATACTCGGAGATAGAAACTTTGATCTTGAACGTTTCGAAAACCGTTCGTGGGATGTTGTTATCGATATGTGCGGTTATCTACCGCAGTGGGTCAAAACCTCCGCAGCGGCGTTAGCAAACTCCGTTGAGAATTACGTTTTTATTTCCTCGGTTTCGGCTTACGGTGATTTTTCAAAACCCGATTTTAACGAAGACACCTCCCTTGCAAGACTCACACCCGAGCAAGTAGCGCGATTTAGTAAAATTGACCCAACAGGCGATTTTGTTGCGTCGGATTTGGGAGATTTGTACGGTGCGCTAAAGACTCTTTGTGAAGAAGAAGTTTTGTGTGCGTTTCCTCAAAATAACCTAATAATTCGACCGGGATTCATCGTTGGTCAATCGGATTTTACAGACCGGTTTACATATTGGGTTATGCGCGTGGCGAAGGGTGGCGAGGTTCTTGCACCCGGAAAACCCGATTCCCCGGTTCAATTTATTGATGCAAAGGATTTGTCGGAGTGGATCGTAAAAATGATCGAATCCGGCGAGACGGGAACATACAATGCGGTTAACAAACCCTTCGCGTTGACTTTTGAAACAATGCTCAACGAAATCAAAACGGCGTCCGCGAGCGACGCAAGATTTACGTGGGTGAGCGAAGAGTTTCTAAAAGAAAACGATGTGAGCGCCGGCTCGGATATGCCTCTTTATGCGCCGGAATCTTACGGGCATTTGGAAACGGCAAATGTTGACAAGGCAATCTCGAAGGGATTACTTATTCGACCGCTAAAAGAAACGATCCTCGATACTTTGAATTGGCGCAGGACGGTTGGCGAAGAAATGCGGGCGGGACTAACGCACAAACGTGAGAAAGCGCTGATCAAAAAATGGCACGAACAAAGCTCCGTTTAGGATCGCAGGTTTTTCGTTATGAAAAGAGTGCTGGTAGTCGGCTCATGTGGAGCTGGGAAATCTACATTCTCCCGCCGTTTGCGTGAAAAGACCGGACTAAAACTTATTCATCTCGATGTGTTTTATCACAAACCGAATTGGGAGCAGCCGACTGATGAAGAGTGGTTGGCAACGGTAAAAGATCTTATCGATGGCGATGAATGGATAATTGACGGAAACTTTGGCGGTACTATGGAACTCAGAATGGAACGCGCCGACACCGTGATTTGGATTGATTTCCCCAGAGTGGTTTGTACCTGGCGGGTTATCAAGCGCATCGTTCGCTATTGGAACAAAAAACGCCCTGATATGGCGGAAGGCTGCCGCGAAAGGTTCGATTGGGAATTCATTAAGTATGTTTGGAACTTCCCGCGAGATAAAAATCCGCTTCTTAAATCGCGAGTGGAAAAATTTAAGGGTCGAGATGTTTTTCATTTGAAATCTAACGAGGAAATTGAGAAGTTTTTAGCGAGCTAATTTGATGAGCGAAAAATGGCAAAAAGACGAATACGTAATAACGACGAATCCCGAAGATTTGCAGATCGACGCAATCCTTGATTACCTGCGAAATGATTCCTATTGGGCGAAAGATCGCACGCCCGAGCAAATGAAAAATATAATCGAAAACTCTTTGTGTTTTGGACTCTATAAAGATAAAAAACAGATAGGTTTCGCACGGGTTGTTACCGATTACGCCACATTCGCGTACCTCGGCGACGTTTATGTACTGCCTGAGTTTCAGGGTAACGGACTTGGCACGTGGCTAATGGATGTCGTGATAAATCACCCGGATTTGCAGGGTTTTAGGCGTTGGGTTCTTGCAACCCGCGATGCTCACAAGCTCTACGAAAAATTCGGCTTCACAAATCTAAAACATCCCGAGCGCTGGATGGAACTTGCGGCTCCGGATGCATATTGAAGTTTATTGTCCCGACATTTTTGATACGAATCCCCAACCGAATCTTTGGTCTGTGACAGCAAAAACGAGCTCATTATTTCCACGCTTCAGATTTAAAAACACCCTATCGTTTCCCAGTTTGACCAAACCCATGTATCCCGGATAGCGGCTTTCCCAACCGTTTGTGCCTGAAAAAATTGGTTTGCCGTTTAGGAAAATAGTTATGTCGTCTGAATAACTAAAGTCCAGGGCGATGGTCTTCTTGGTCGGAGATTTTATGTTTGTTTTCGCATAGGCGGTCCAGCGTCCCCGCCGAATACCTAGGGCTCGATTTAGATTAACCAAACCTGATTCTTCGGCAATGACTGTCTTCCAGCCTGATAAATTCGGTAGTTTTGTTACGGCTCCTTCTTTGAGTTCGTGTGGTTCGGCCACTTGCCACGAATCGAAAGTTCCCGCCGGCGGCTTGAAACGCTTTGCTATTACTCCAGTGGGAGTTCTTGGCGCAATCGAAATATTTGAAAACGCCGCTGACCAAGCCTCAGATTTTCGATCATAAACACGGCTCCAGAATCCGACCGTCCCTTTTTTCGGAATGCCTCTTAGGCGCGCAACTTTTAATGTCGGCTCGGCAGATCTATTAATGTAAATTTTCATACCGCCGTCTCGTACATCAATTCTCACGTTTGTCCATTTATTTCGAGGAATTTCAATCGTCCGCATAAATTCAGGATAAATTTGCCAGGTAGAGCTCGAATTTATTGCCGGTGCATATTGAAGCGCCTGATATTCTCCGGATCGTCCTGGTCTTAAATAAATATTTTCATAATTTCGAAACGTATCCCGCCGGAAAATTACGGCGATGAATTGCGCTTCACTTAAAGGCGCCACATCAAACTCAATCGTTCCCTCGGAAAATTCCACATTCGATTTTAGGATATGCGAACCCTTTTTGATCATCAGAGATTTTCGGCCTGAAAATTCTCCAATCTTTGCGTGTCCGACGCGATTTTTGGCATCCACAAACCATTCGTTGTTTGACCCTTTGATTTCAAAGCGCTGTGTTTCGGATTGAGCGCCCAGGGAAAAGCAAAATGCAAAAATTACCGCTATCAAGACAAAGAAACGTACAATTGAGTTCATAAAATAAAGACCTCTCCATAAAAATGTTGGGATCTAGTTTATCTATTTTTTGAAGGGTCCGTATTGAACGTTCTTGCGGATTAGTATTCACCCGGCGTGATTTTCATCAATCTTTTAAAGTGTCTGCTGAAATGACTCTGATCGGCAAACCCCGTGGTAGCAGCGACCTTGGAAAGTGGAAACCCTTGTTTAATAAATTGTTTGGCTTTTGCGATTCGTACCTGAATTTGAAAAGCATGAGGCGGCATTCCGATCTCGTCTGAGAATACTCGATTCAGATGAAACTGACTTAAATTGGCCACCCGTGAGAGCGTCTTGAGAGAAATATTTTGTTCGTAGTGCTCGACAATATATTCTTTAACCTTTTTTACCGCATCGCTTTCCTTTCCAAACGTTTGAGCGGCTGCATTATCGCGGGAGTAACGGCTCACCAGTTTTTGAAGCAGCTCAAGCAACGCCGTTTCGCGTTCGAGTGCTGTAAAAAAACTCGTGCGCGGTTGATGAAGTCTTAAATACTCCTGAATTATATCCCAATCAAAAATCATCGGATCGGGGAAAAAAGGAAGTTCTGTAATTTTTCGATCGGAATCGTTCAGAACGTTTTGGACTACTCCGGGCAGAACGTAGATCGATCGAAACGAACAACCGGTTTCAGTACTGTTTGAGTGGACCTCGCCCGGATGTACGATAAACAAACTCATTTTTGGCGTGTTATGACTTGTTCCGCGATACGTAAGCTCCCCACCGCCCTCTCCCAGGAAACAGAGTTGATATTCTTCATGCCAATGCTTGGGATAGGGCTCTTTCACAGCCACACCGCTGCGAAACTCAATTCCTTCGAGTTCGTCGATTCGCCAAACATCGATCTGCTCACTACCCATGGGATATATACGACTAGAAAACCTGAAAAGTTAATTTCAATAGACAAACGGAATCAATTTCTTTGTTTTCCTCCGATACCCCTCAAACTCACTTCCATATTTTTCCGCAAGATATTTATCGAGCATCGGTATATTTATGGTCGAAAAGAATACGAACATCAGTACCGGAATAAGAAACGTGTAAAGACTACCTGCTACGAGAGCGAAGCCTCCAAACAATACGAAGTCGCCAAAATAATTGATATGCACCGAATATTGAAAAAGCCCTTCCGTGTAGAGTTTTCCTTTGTTTTCAGGCTTTTCCTTCCAGAGTTTCCGTAAATATTCGGAGCCCGTATTTAAATAAGAACCAATAAAGTAAAGCAGTATGCCAAAGATTTCGACTGCTCCAATTGGAGATTCATTCGCTCCGCCGAAAAAGGCAAACATGAGATGAATGAAATAAAGCCAAACTACTATTGTGAGACACTCGCTCCAATCCATTCTCCTTTTTAATAGATAGTGGGTTGTGAGAACTATTCTTAAGAAGTAAATTAGCGAACATAAAAAAATCAGGATGCGCCGTAAGTAATCACCAGCTGCCCATGGGTAGCCAAGTTTATTAGTTACAATCTCGATTCCGCCGCCAAACAACAGCCAGGCTACTATCAAAACTGCGATCAAATGATTGACGGTTAAGAATAATCGAGGCACGGGAGATTTTTCTTTTTCTCCATACATAGTTTGAAAGCTCTTGCGTTTTAGTGAACAGCTTCAGCTCTAACTTCACTAGGTGTCTGACCAAATAGTCTCCGGAATTCGCGACTGAATTGAGCCTGGCTTCCGTACCCTGAATCGTACGCCGCATCGCCAGCACTTTTACCCAAAAAGAGAAGCATATGAGCATTGTGGAGACGGACGCGTTTTAGGTATTGCATCGGCGAAAGCGACGTCGACGATTTGAAGTGTTCGTAAAGCGATGCCTGGCTCATTCCTGCATATTTTGCCAATTCATCAATGGTGATTTGATCCTGAAAATGCCTTTCGAGATATTTCACGACCGGTGCGATTTTGTGTGCCTTGCTGCGGCTTCGAACAGTGTTTCGCAATATGTAGCCGATATCGCTTTTTAAAACTTCGTAATACAATTGCCGTTTATACGACCTTTCTAAAACCTTTATATCCATAGGCTTATCCAGAATGCTCAGCAGATTCTGAAACGCTTCTTTTACACCTTTTGTCATTTTCGATGCCGCGATTATCTGGTCGTCAAGGTCGTAGTTTTCCCAAACGGTAAATTCATCGAGTTCGAGAAGTATTTCGTTTAGCAAGGCGGGATCGACAATCAACCCCAAACTCATTGCGGGCTCTTTCTGAGACGCACGAATCATCTCAAACTCGATCGGCACCTGAAGCGAAGCGACCAAAAAGCGATCACCATAATAGTGATACTCGTTTCCATTAAACCGCGTGATCTTTTCACCTTGAACCACCCAGCAAATCGCCGGTGGCAGCATCGTTTTAGTGAAGGTGCGGGTTTCGGTTCCTTTGTAAATCCCCAAACCCTCTATGCTCGTTTCATTTATCCCTTCGTTAACTGCGAATTTTTCTATCAACTCGATCATAAATTTCTTTCTCCACAAATAAATATACAACAAATTTAGCTTTATGAAACGCAAAATCGATAGTTTTTGGAGTTTTGTGCAAAAGAAAAAAGGAATCTTTATAGCAATTAAATTAAGAATCAACAAAAATAAGGTCATTAAAAACAGAAGATTCTTAGGAGCGATCTATGAAAGCACAAGAAGCATTTGATCAACTTGATCCGCAAAAATGGTCACAAACATCTATCGAACAGCGACTTCAAATCTTGAAACAAATTCAAGACAACATGGAAAAATACGGCGACGAACTCGCCCAAGCCGATGGCGATATGAAAAACGGAATCATCGGCGACGAACTATATTTTCATGGATTTAATATCTTTGGAACTTTAGGACCTATCGCAGGTTCAATTGGAGCGAGCGTTACACTCTACGAATCCCTCCAAAAAGGTGAAAACCTAAAGTCAACCAAGATTACCCAAATCAACGATGAGATTTGGGACATTCAAGTTTTTCCGCACACAAAGAAAGAAAGGTTGATGGCTGGAAAGCAGACCGGGCATTTGCGTGTGAAAGGCGAACCAAAACAAATTAACCCGATGGACAAACCAGCTGGAGTTATCGCCGTTCTGGGAGCCGGAAATTACAGCTCGTCGCTTGAAATGGTTAAGGCACTCTTTTGGGAAAACAAAGCTGTGATTCATAAACCGCACCATTTGAATGAAGCAAGCGATGGCGTTTGGCAGAAAATTTTTGCACCGATGATGGAAATTGGGGCATTGTCATTTTGCGATGCCGACCAAGGGCGTGCGTTGACAGCTCTTGAAGGGCTCCATGCAATTTTTTTCACAGGTGGAACCGGCACGGCGAAGACGATTATGGAGAATACTGAAACGCCACTTGTATCGGAATGCGGAGGAAATAATCCCCTGATTGTTGTTCCCGGTGATCGCGAATGGACGGATGAGGAACTCGAACATCAAGCGATAAAAATCGTGAGTTTGGCAAAGATGAACGGCGGAGCTGTTTGCGGAAGAGCTCAGACTATGATCACTTCAAAAAACTGGTCGCAAAGGGAAGCCTTCCTGAATGCGATCCGAAAAGCGATCGCCGATCAGACAGTTTCCGGCGGAACTTACTATCCCCGGACGGACGAAACCAAAAAGGGGTTTCAGGAAGCATATACAAACGCCGAAAACCTTAAATCGGAAGACGGCAAATACATGGCTTCGGATGTATTGCTGATCACCGGAGCGGAAGAGGATGGATATGCCGCAAAACATGAAGCGTTTTGTCAGATCGTTAGCGAAATTCCGATTGATACCAAGGCAAACGCCGAAGATTTTCTTCCAAAAGCGGTTGATGTCGCCAATAACAATCTACTTGGAACGCTCGGCTGCATGGTTTTAATTGACGACGAAACCCGGGAAGCACATCAAGAAACTTTCAAAAAAGCGATCAACGATCTCTCATACGGGGGAATTTCGGTCAACACCATTCCGCCGATGGTTTTCTTTAATCCTTATCTTACTTGGGGCGGAAATGAAGAAGGAAGGGAATTTGTATCGGGACACGGAAACTTTGGAAATGCGATGAACTTTGAAAACATTGAAAAATCGATTCTTTATGATCAGTTTGTTTCTCCGGGCGATATGTTGATCACGGATCGCGACGTGATGGACAAACTTGCCACCGCACAGGTCGATTATATCGTTCACCCGACCTGGTGGAATCTTACGAAGCTTGTTGGAAAAGCGGTGTTAAACCGTTAACACAAAGTAGATTTTGGTAGTTCTCAAAAAAAGTATTGCTGAGATAGATTCCATAGCTTGCCACTAGCTTCAGCTAGTGGACTAAGTTTTAATCAGCTGGGACGGCTTTAGCCGAATAAAATAAGAGGTTTTTAGTCCTATTTATTACTAGAGCTAAAGCAAATCGGATGACTGATTTTTTTTACGTTTGGCTAAAGCCGAAGAGTCTTTTTTCAAATCGAATCCACTAGATAAATCTAGTGGCAAGTTATAAAGCTTTACTTTTCAAGCACCACCAGATTTTTAACTGTAAGTCATAAATATAGGAGTTATAAAAAATGAATAAGACAATTTTAATTACAGGATGTAGCAGCGGCATCGGACGTATGACCGCTAAGTATTTTCAAGAAAAGGGTTGGAATGTGATCGCAACCGTTCGAAACAATCCTGAGCAGGACGAGGAGCTTAACGCTCTCGAAAATGTTTTGGTCGCGGCACTAGACGTTACCAAAGAAGATACGATCAAATCGGCGGTCGCAAAGGGCGTTGAGAAATTTGGCAAGATCGATGTGTTGTTAAACAATGCGGGCTACGGCTCTTACGGAATTCTGGAAGCGACGCCTGAAAAAGCCATCCGAATGCAATTTGATGTAAACGTGATCGGAACACTTTTGGTTACAAAAAATGTGCTGCCTTATATGCGTAAGGAGAAAAACGGAATCATCATTAACATTTCGTCAATGGGCGGAAAGATCACTTTTCCAATGGGAACGCTTTATCACGGCTCCAAGTTTGCCGTGGAAGGAATGAGCGAAGCACTTTCTTACGAACTCGAAGGCATCGGCGTAAAAGTAAAAATGATTGAACCCGGAATGATCAATACAAATTTTGCTGAAACAACGGCGAACTCGCTGAATATTGACCCAACCCAAACAGAATACGCACCTTTTATTGAAAAGTGTCTAAAAGGAATTGAACAAGCGGGTTCTCAGCATTCCGAACCGATCGTCGTAGCAGAGAAAATTTACGAAGCTGCGACGGATGGCAAGGATCAACTTCGCTACATCGCAGGTGCCGACGCAGAGCAGCTAATTGATGCCCGAAAGCAAATGGATGATTTTGAGTATCTAGCGATGATGAAGCAGCAGATGGGATTGTAGCGTTGCGTTTCGTAACTGAGAGTTCGAGGCAACGGTCTTCTGTGTGAAACCGGTTGACAAAAACTATTATTGTGATAACTTACTAGAGTAGTCAGTCGGTTTTTATGGATAAAAGAAAGAAAATACTTGATGCGGCTTTGAAACTCTTCACGGAGTTTGGCTTTCATGGCACGCCTACGAGCAAGATTGCTCAGGAGGCTGGCGTCGCAAATGGCACTCTCTTCCATCATTTTAGAAGCAAGGAAGAATTGGTAATCGAGCTTTACAAAACCGTTAAAGCAAATTCAGGCGAATATATATCGCAGGGTTTTGATGAGCAAACGGAAGTAAAGGATAAGATCCGTCATATCTTTCTTAATTACATTTATTGGGCTTTGGAAAATGAGGCTAAAGCCCAGTTTATGGAGCAGTTTAAGACATCTCCATATGTTGCAAACATCCCGAAAGAGGAATTGCACGCCGAAACGCAAATCCATCTCGAACCAATTGAACAGGGAATTAGAGATGGAACTATAAAGTTAAAAGATTTAGATTACATTGTGATGTTGTGTGTAACACACGCTTACGGTTTACATTCTTATCTGCTGCAAAATGATTTTTCGAAGTCGAAACAACACCAGGTAATAGACGAAACATTTGAACTGCTCTGGAAAATGTTGACATAAAAAATTTTTGCAACTATATTAGAGTGATTAGTCGGTCGAACACGAAACGGAATTATAAATTTTATGGTAAACGAAGAACAAACAAAACTGTTAACAGGTCTTGCTCAAGGTCTTTCGACTCCGCCTCGAACACCTATTTTGAGAACGCCTGAAGAATATGGGTTGAACTTTGAAGAAATCTCTTTCAAAACCGAAGATGACGTAACCATCAAAGGTTGGTTAATTCCTGCGGATTCAGACAAGGTTATTATCAGCAATCATTTTTCGCCTGCCAATCGTTATGGTTTTGCAGGACATTTAGAAGGACTGGATTTTGCAGGTGGTTTTGAGGTTAATTTTCTGCCACGATACAAAGCTTTGCACGACGCAGGCTATAACGTTTTAGCTTACGACCTTAGAGGCCACGGCGAAAGTGGCGATGGCGAAAACGGAATTTCCGGTGTTGGCTATTACGAATGGCAAGAAGTGCTTGCTTCGATTGATTACATCAAGAATAGTGAAAGCACAGAAAATATGAGCATCTCGCTCATGAGTATGTGCATGGGAGCGAATGCCACAATTAATGCAATGGATAAAAAACCGGAAGCATTTGAGGATATTAAGTGTTGGATTGCCATTGCTCCGCTAAAAGGTCAAACAACCATAGAACGTCAATCTGAAAATATGGGCATTCCGGTAGCTGATGCCTTAGAGGCGTTTGAACCGATTTATAACAAAATCACAGGTTTGACGATTGAAGACCACAACATTATTCCTAAAGCAAAACAGATTAAGATTCCAACTTATTTTCTACAGGTAAGGGACGATATGAACTCTCGTTGGACGGATGTACAAGAGATGTATGACATTACTACTGCCCAGGACAAGAAGATTTCTTATATTGAGGACACACCGTGGCGTTTTAAAGGTTACTCCTATTTTTCTGAAAACCCCGAATCTATGGTCAAGTGGTTTAACTCGCATATGAAATAATTTTTAGAATAATGAATCAGGTAATGTTCATAGAATCGCTATGAGTCAATCAAGCACGCAATGAATAAGTTTAGATGTAGAAATTAGCAGTTTTTGGCAAGGAGTAAAAAAATGACAAATTGGACGACAGAAAATATACCGAATCAAAATGGAAAAGTTGCAATTGTAACCGGATCAAGCAGCGGAATCGGTTTTGAAGCGGTGAGGGTTTTGGCTGAAAAACGAGCGACTGTGGTAATTGCCGTCCGAAATCTGGATAAGGGAAAAGCGGCGGCGGAAAAGATCGCAGCTGAGTTTGAGAATTCGGATTTACATATTTTAGAGCTCGATCTGGCGAACCTGGCATCGGTTAAAGAATTTTCCGAGACTTTTAAAAACGAATACTCGCAGCTTGATTTATTGATCAACAATGCCGGCGTTATGGTTCCGCCGTATTCAAAAACTAAAGACGGTTTTGAGTTGCAATTCGGAACAAATCACCTGGGGCATTTTGCTTTGACGGCACAGCTTTTGGATTTGCTCGTTAAAACTGAGAACTCGAGAGTTGTAAACGTCTCGAGTACAGCCCACAGATACGGCGAGATAGATTTTGACGATTTGAATTGGGAAAGTCGAAACTATAAACCGTGGACGGCTTATGGCGACAGCAAGATAGCCAATCTCTATTTCACCTATGAGCTCGACAGGAAATTAAAGGAAACAGAACTCGGTGTGATAGCCACCGCTGCGCATCCGGGTTGGACAAAAACGGAGCTCCAAAGAAATTCGGGACTTGCAGGATTCTTGAACAACTTTTTTGCGCAGGATATCACGATGGGGGCTTTGCCAACTTTGCGCGCTGCTTTTGATCAAAACGCAACAGGCGGTGAGTATTTTGGACCAAATGGTTTTATGGAAATGCGCGGTTATCCGGTTGAGGTTGAATCAAACGCACTTTCAAAAGACCCAAAGATTGCCGAAAATCTCTGGAACGTATCCGAAGGATTGACGGGTGTGAAGTTTGCATTTGGAGCGGGAGCGGGTGGTGCAGGTTAGCATTTTTATGGAATTTAGTTGACGCTTGAGTGACAGAGTTTTATTATCATAAATCGCGCCGGAGTGGCGAAATTGGTATACGCACTAGACTCAAAATCTAGCGAGCATTTAGCTCATGTCGGTTCGAGTCCGACCTCCGGCACCAAGAATTTTTCGGTTTTCGCCTGTGACAAAGCGGAAACCGTTTTTAATATAATCTGTGGGCAAAACCCGCGCTGCTTTCCGAACGTAAGAGCAACATGGAAGGACGTATAAAGTTATTTTGTTTGATGCTTTTTGTTTTTGCGACTGCGGTGTGTGGTCAGAAATCCAGCTCGACCGAAGCAGAACCTAAGCCGCAATGTCTTAAGACTGAAACAAAAGTAACATATATCGCTAACGAAGGGGTTTTGATCGAGGCTGGCGCGAAAAAGATTCTAATAGACGGTCTTCACCGTTTTTATAAGAACGCCTACGCATTTCCTCCTACTGATTTGAAAGAGCTTCTTGAAGGTGCCAAAAAGCCTTACGATGAAATTGATTTAGTTCTCGTTTCACATCTTCACGGGGATCATTTCCACCCGGTATCTGTCGCAAACCACCTGGTAAACAACTCTCGATCCCGTTTAGCAACATCCAAACAAATTATCGGTCGGATAAAGGACGGCTTTGCTGATTACGGAAAAATCACGACGCAAATCGAGCCGATTGAGCACAATTGGAAACAGTCTTTTGAAAAAGATTTTGACGGTGTAAAGGTTAAGTTTTTGGGGTTAAGACACGGAAGCGCGCGCTTTAAGTGGATTGAAAATCTTGGGCATTTGATCGAAGCCGGTGGCAAAAAGTTTTTGCATATTGGCGATGCCGAAATGTCTGAGGAGAATTTCTCAGCATTCAAACTTTACGAAGAGAGTATTGACGTAGCGTTTATTCCTTATTGGTACTTGCTTTCAAAAAGTGGGCGAACTTTGGTTGAAAAACAGTTCAAACCGAAGCATGTAATCGCAGTTCACGTTTCGCCTTCGGAAAGCGCTAGTGTGACCAAGAAGTTAAACGAATACGATTCCTCGATCACGACTTTCACAAAAATTCTCGAAACCAAAACATTCAAATAGTGATCTACTATGCAGATTTCCGAATTTGATTACGATCTCCCCGAACATCTCATTGCGCAGAATCCTGCCAAGGAGCGTGATGCTTCGAGGATGCTGCTGGCGGCTCGTAAAACAAATACTTTGGAAGACCTGTCCTTTAGCGATTTCCCAGGGCAACTGAAAGAAGGAGATTTGCTCGTTTTAAACAATACGAAGGTTTTTCCGGCAAGGCTTTTTGGAAGGAGTGAAACAGGAGCTCGGATCGAACTCTTTCTAATTCAGGAAACAAACGAAAAAATCTGGGAAGCTTTGGCCCGACCCGGAAAGCGTCTGAAAGCGGGAAAGAAGATTCACTTTAGCGAGAAACTTTCGGCCGAGGTTGTTGAAAAGAGGATTGACGGCAAAGCTGTCGTGAAATTTGAAACGGAAGAAAATCTCAATAAAGTTCTGGATGAAATCGGTAAGACACCGCTTCCGCCATATATTAAAAGAGAAATGGGGGATGGAGGAAAAGATCGCAAACGCTACCAGACGGTATACGCAAAAAAACGCGGAGCGATTGCCGCTCCGACAGCTGGTTTGCATTTCACGTCCGAAATTATGGACGAGATAAAATCCCGCGGTGTCAATCTGATCGAAATAACGCTTCATGTTGGCTATGGAACCTTCGAACCAGTCAGGGTTGAGGATTTATCGGAGCATAAGGTTATGGCCGAACGCTTTGAAATATCTGAGAGTTCGGCCGCTGCTCTAAATAAGGCGAACCTTGACGGCAAACGAATTATCGCCGTTGGTACCACAACGACTCGTGCGCTCGAATCATGCCTTATCAAACATAAAGAATTTGTTTCCGGAAACCAGGTCGCTGATTTGACGATTACGCCTAGGTTTACTTTCGGCGCAATTGATGGGCTTCTGACCAACTTCCACCTGCCAAAATCGTCGCTGCTCGTTTTAGTATCGACCTTTGGCGGATATGATTTTATAATGAACGCTTACAAACACGCCGTGAGCAAGGAGTATAGATTTTATAGTTACGGTGATTGCATATTTATAGTCTAGGAAGTCCGTGAAGTCTTGGAAGTCAACAGACCTTCCCAGACTGCCAAGACTTAACTAGACCGCCCGACTGAAAACAATGGCTGTAGTGCAAAAAATCAAGGACATACTGCTTCCTGATGAACTTTCGGACGAGCGCCCCGCTCCGCTTGCCGAAGCCACGACCTACAAAATAATTCCGCTTACGGAAAAACATACGCAGGACGTTTTAAACCTTAATTTGCGCTGTTTTCATGGCGGCGAGAATTACACACTTCAAACCTTCAAACACCTACTTACTGAACCGAGTGTTTTAAGCTACCGCATTATTACGGCTGAAGAGCAAATGGTCGGCTTTATATTCGTAACGGTTACTAATGAAAAGGTCGCACATATTACTACTGTCGGCGTTGCACCAGAACACAGAAAACGGGGCCTCGCAAAAAGACTTCTTCTCCACGCCGAAAAAGCCCTAAAGAATAGGAGCTTTGATTCGGTTGTGCTGGAAGTTCGCGTAGGTAATTACATCGCACAGAATCTTTATCATCAGCTTGGATATACGATCATCCAGAAATTACACAACTATTATTCTGATGGCGAAGATGCCTACCTTATGTCAAAATCGATTTATTAATGCGGCTTCCGAAAATCTATCCGATCACCGACGAAAATCTTTCCGGGATTTCACACCTCGAACAAACCAGAATTCTTATCTCCGCTGGTGCAAGGTTTATTCAACTTAGAGATAAATTTTCGACCTCAAACAAATTTTACGAATCAGCTCTTCAAACAATTTCTGCAGCAAAATCAACCGGCACAAAAATCATAATTAACGATCGCGTGGACATAGCGTTGGCTCTTAATGCCGGAGGAGTTCATTTGGGCCAAAACGATTTGCCCGCGAAGGAGGCAAGAAAACTTCTCGGCGAAAAAGCAATTATTGGATTATCGACACATAGTGCAGAGCAGGCCGTTGAAGCATCTGAGCTTCCAATAGATTACATCGCCATCGGACCCGTTTTTGCCACTGCAACGAAGAAAAACCCCGATGAAACTGTTGGAATTGAAGGCGTAAAAGATGTTCGAGACGCGATTGGAGATTTGCCGCTGGTTGCCATCGGCGGTATTTCAATTGAAAATTTCGCGGGTGT
This sequence comes from Aridibacter sp., assembly GCA_965216195.1. Lineage (GTDB taxonomy): Bacteria > Acidobacteriota > Blastocatellia > Pyrinomonadales > Pyrinomonadaceae > Aridibacter. The sequence continues at coordinate 3,320,583 of OZ244151.1, forward strand.
TTTAGAGGCGGGTGCGGATTCCGTGGCACTGATTTCAGAACTTGTTTCAGACGCAGACAGGATTGGGGAAACATACAAAAATTTCGCGACAGCCGCTTTGCGATAAACATTTATTAACATTCTTAAAACTTTTCTTGCGTTTTTCACATAAATAAGCGAGAATAGTATTGTCTTAAACGACTATCCCAATCGCTCCATCCTTTCTCACATCTAATAAAATTCAGGAGTAATTTCCAGACAATGAGTTTGCTTGACGTAACACCGCTAATAGAGCAGATGCTGCTCATATCCGATAATGTAAGTGACCTTAATTTCTCCACCGGCCAAAAACCGCAGGTTGAAATTAGCGGCAGTTTGTTTTCCGCTTCGCCGATGGGTCTTGGAAAATTGACAGCATTTCAAACAGAGATGATCGCTATGTCGATCATGCGCGATAATCGAGAAGCATGTGCACAGCTTGCAAAGCTTGGCACTGCCGATTTGAGCTACAGCCTTCCAGGTCGATGCCGGTTTCGTGTAAACATCTTTCAGCAGCGCGGTTCGTTTTCGATCGTGATGCGTGTAATTCCACATGAAATTCCGAGTTTTGAATCTCTGAACGTTCCAACACAATTGGGCGAAATCAGCGAAATGAGAAATGGCCTCGTACTTCTTACCGGTCCCACCGGATCGGGTAAGAGTTCGACGCTCGCAGCGGTCATCGATAAGATTAATCAAACAAAAAGCTACCATATTGTAACGATCGAAGATCCGATCGAATTTCTTCACACACACAAAAAATCTACGATTAACCAGCGTGAGGTCGGCTCCGATACGCAAACATTCGCGTCTGCTCTTCGCGCCGCACTTCGTCAGGCTCCAAAAGTGATCCTCGTAGGTGAGATGCGCGACCTGGAAACGACCGAGATCGCACTCGAAGCTGCTGAGACGGGCCACCTGGTTTTATCCACTCTGCACACAATTGATGCTTCGAAAACCGTAGATCGTATTATTGGTTTGTACCCTAAAAACGAGGAAAAAATTATACGTACGAGGCTTGCTCAAACATTTCGCTATATCGTCTCGCAGCGTTTGATCCCTACTGAAGACGGCAAGGGGCGAATTCCGGCGGTTGAGATTCTTAAGTCGAATCCACGTACCCGCGAGTATATCGAAAATGGCGAATCGGAAGGAAAAACCCTTCTGGATGCGATGCGCGATGGTGCTATTGACGGTATGCAGGATTTCGATACAGTCATTCGCGAACTGATCGTAAGCAATAAGATTACGCTTGAAGAAGGTCTGTCGTACGCAACCAATCAAAATAATTTGATGCTTCAACTGAAAGGACTCGCCTCGACTGAGGACTATGTAAACGATCAGGACTCGCAAGCTAAAGAGGACAAGGTATTACCGGGTAAAGCAGCAAAGCCTGCAACCCAAACTCCGCCACCAGTTCCGAATCAAAATCCTCCGGGTTCGGTTCTCGATATGCTTGAATAAATTGCTGACAAAAAGATAAAAGCTATGATTATAAGATGTGACAATTGTTCCGTTTCGCTTCAGCTCGATGAATCCAAGATTCCGGGTAAGGCCTTTACCGTAAAATGTCCGAGGTGCCAAAACCTTATCCAGGTGCGCGTAGGGGAAAACGGTAAGGGAAGTAAGACGGTCGACCAACTGAAAACTAATTCGCCCGCGCCGGCTGTTGATGAAAACGCAGCTCAGTTTGCGCAAAAAGAATCAGACCTTCAGATAAACAATGCCCTAAAGTCTCTGCTCGGCGCACTTCAAGGCGAAAGCAAATCGCTCGAAATGAATGACGATGATGAGATAAAGCCGCGACGTGTTTTACTGTGTCTCGGCGCGATGGGCGAAGTCGTTTCCAAAACACTTGTAGCCGCTGGATATAAGGTTTATATTGCTCAAACCCCGGCACAGGCAAATGAGCGTCTGCGGGAAGGTAAAACCGAAGTACTTCTTTTCTCACCTGATTTTGCCGCAGAATTTGGTGGCGCTTCAATACTTCAGCAAAAAGTAAATAGTATGCCTGCTGCAGAGCGCCGAAGACTCTTTCTCGCATCGATCGAAGATGGCGGGACGACGATGAACGCTCACGAAGCGTTTCTAAGAAATCTGAACTTGATTATAAATTCGGGTGATGTAGATCAGCTGCCATTGATATTAAGCCGCGCACTTGAAGACTTCAACGATTTGTACCTTTACTACAATCGGGCTGCGGGAGCAGAGGCAATCTAGGGGAACACTAATGATTTAACTTACGAGGGTGGACGATCATTGATTGTCCACTTTTTTTTCTGCGAAAATCATCGTTTCGATATTTTCATCTTCATTCCGTATTTCGGTCTCAAGGTCATCAAAGGGCTTAATCCCAATTTCTGTTCAGGAATCATTTGTAGTCTCCATCTCTGCGCAAGCGTCGCAATCAGCAAAATCCCTTCCGTCCACGCGAAACTTTCTCCGATACAACTTCGCACGCCTCGGCTAAACGGAAAATAGGTAAACGTCTGCCCGGCTTCCTTTATCCCTCTCTCAAACCAACGCTCAGGAATAAACTCCTCCGGGTTATCCCAGAATCGCTTATCGCGATGCGTCACATAAGGACTCAACAAAATCAATGCGTGCTTTGGTATTTCGTATCCGCCAAACCGGTGCTTCTCGATCGAAAGCCTTCCAATCGCCCACGCAGGAGGAAAAAGCCTGAGCGATTCGGCAAAAACGGCTTCTGTATATTTTAATTCCGCTACGTCCTCCATTGAAGGTGTTTTGCCGTCCAAAACCTTGTCCAGTTCTTCGTAAAGCCGGGCTGCTTTCTCCGGGTTTTGAGAGAGCAGATACCAGGTGAAGGTTAGCGCGTTAGCAGTGGTTTCATGGCCCGCAAGAAAAAGCGTTAGGGCTTCATCGCGCACTTGTTCGTCAGTCATTCCTGATCCGTCTTTCTCATCCTGCGCCATCAAAAGCATTGAAAGCAGATCGCCTTTGTCTTCGCCGGACCGTCGGCGTTCGTCGATAATGCTGTAAATGGTTTTATCCAGGGTTTCCATCGATTTCCGGCAGCGCCTTGCTTGAGGAAGCGGGAGTTTTTCAAGTAGCTCAGAAAAGGGCATCAATAGAAAATCAAACATCTCAATCAGCGTCGTCATTGCCGCTCCGACCTCATCCGCTTCGTCATCTACATCCACGGCAAAGAGAGTTTTACCGACGATTTCGAGCGTAAGCCGCATCATTTCCTTGTCGATATCAATCACCTTGCCATCCTGCCACCCATCGCGCATCCGCAACGCATATTCAGTCATTGCCTTTGCATATTCCGCGATCCGGTTTCGATGAAATGCGGACTGTATCATACGCCTTTGGCGAAGATGCTTCTCGCCTTCGCTTGTCAAAAGCCCCTCGCCAAGAAGGGTTTTTGCTCGTTTTAACGCCCGCCCTTTTTCAAATTTCGCGTTGCTGGTAATGAGCAAATCGCGTATTAGATCCGGATGATTGAGGAAGTATGTTGGCTGGCGAAACATACGCAGATACGTTACGTCGCCGAGCTTTGCGATCTCCGTTAAAAATTCCGTCGGACGCTTGCGAAACTTAAAAAAGTGTCCGCCGATCAACCCGGCTTTGACGCTTGGTGGTATTTTGTTTTTAGATTCACCCATAAACATTAGTATTGTATTCATAAATCCACTTTCCTCATACAATCTCTAACCCTCAATACGATTAGTGACAGAAAAAATGTCTATTACCGTAGCGTAACTTTTTTCGAGTTGGAGAAAATAGCTATTAAGGATTATTTAACAACTCAAAAGGAAATTTATGAAATTAGCGGTTATTTTTATTCTCTGTCTGTCAGTAGCAAGTTTGGCTCAAGATGTCGATATAAACACGGTTTATATCGACTCTCTTAAGGAATTGAGAGCCAAAAATTATCGAAAGGCATCCGAAAAATTTAAAATCATCGACGAAAAATACGGTTTTAAACTTCCGGAAATCACTCTCTATAATGGCGCCTGCATTTATGCATTAAACAAAGAAATCAAACGCTCCCTTGAGATTTTAAATTATCTAGCCGATGAGAAATTTTATTCGAATTTTGACCACATTTCTAAAGACCCGGATTTAAAAAACCTGCATCCACTCTCTGAGTGGAAAACGCTCCTCGAAAAAGTTACGAAAAATAAAAAAACTGAGCCTGCGAGAAAACGCCAAAAGATAAAAGACGCTCTGCTTGAAGCGAAAAAACTGCTTCAAAAAGACGACGGCAAGCTTTGGGGTAAGAACCTATGGCATGAAAACGTTTTGTTTCAAGATTTTGAAGGTACGATTTTTAGTCTAAAGAAATTAGAAGGCAGTAAAACGGACGATTCAGTTCTTTTTTACAAGAAATTACCTAAAGATACTTTGAGCAAGACAAACACGGTTCAAGAATTGGATGGAGAAAAATATGCGACCATTTTAGCTACGGATTTTTATATGAACGATGAAAGTTCAACAGTTATTCACGAACTTTTTCATCGGCTGCATTTTGAAATACTTGATGCAAAAAAAATCAAACTTAAATCTGATCCGGTTTCATATCTGGATAATTTCGACGCTAGAGAATTGTTGCGTTTGGAATACGAAGCACTTCGAAAGTCGCTTAAGGCTATAGATGGCAAGGAAGCCCAGTCGAAAATCGAAACTTCAGTAAAAGACGCGTTTTTATTTAGAAAGATTCGACAAGACAAGTACAAAGAATTCCTTCAGCCGGAAATCGAAATTGAAACGGTAGAGGGTTTAGCTTCTTACACGGGTTTTAAGTTATCCACCTTTCCAAACAAATATAAAAGAGCAATTAGCGGAATCAATGGGTGGGAAAATTCCGCAACATATACCCGACCGTTTCCCTACGCAACAGGACCCGCTTACGGACTGATCTTTGATTATCTTACCCCTAGTTGGAAAAGTAGAGGGCTCGATAAAGTTTATAATTTTCTCGAAATTTACGAATCAATGTATTTGAAAAAGCCCCATACCTTCAAGAGCGAAGATATTCTCGCCGCAAAAGCTAGAAACAACTATGAGAAGATTCGAACCGAAGAAATTGGGCGGAAAACTCTGTTTGAAAAACGCACCAAATATTATCTGGACCTTCTTGTAAACCAACCGACTCTTAGAGTTTCTCTGATTAGTCACGAGTATTCCATGAGTTTCAATATGAATGGCACCCTAAGCCTCAAAAACATAGGAACAGTATATTCAGGAATCAAAGGAAAGAGTCTTGATAATAGTAATTTCGGAAATTTCGAAATTGATCCATCGAAAGCGAAACTTGGCGAAACCGGAATTTTACGAACTATTAAGGATAAAAAAAGTACTTATATCTTCCCGCTACCTATTAAGATTGAGGGCAAAACAATAATCGGTAAATTTTATAAAATCGATCTAAACGACGGTTGGGAAGTAGTTAAGAAAAACGAAAAAGGTGATTTAGAAATCGTTAAGAAAGATGCTAAGGCATCAAATAAATAATTGGGAAGAGAAATCGAACAACATTTAATTGAGCTGGCATCTGCTGGTGATGAAGAGGCTTTCAGCGAAATCTATTTTCAGCTAAAAGATTCAATCTATAGTTTTGCTTTTCGTATGACGAATCAAAGCCAGATCGCCGAGGAAATTACTCAAGAAGTCTTCGTTTTTTTTATCGAACACCCGAAAAAATATGAGGCTAAGAAGGGCTCACTCTTTTCTTTCTTGTGCGGAATTACAAGAAACAAGATTTTTAACCACCTAAAAAAGAGCGGTACTAGATTAGAGACAAATGGTTTTGAAACAGAGCATTTTGAAAGCTTTGCTAATAGCGCCGGTAATTCGCCAATAGGAACACTTTTGGATAAAGAACTCTCCGAAAAGGTTGAAGAATGCGTTGCGAAACTAACTCATTTCCAGAGAGAGGTTTTGCTGCTAAGAGAGCTCGAAGAATTATCGTACGAAGAAATTGCCATGATCACGAAGACGAATGCGGGAATTGTGAAAGGACGCCTTCATAGAGCGCGTAAAAGTCTAGCGTCTGAGCTTTCACCCTATTTAGAAACCGAAAGGATTAGTTATGAAGTGCATAGAAGTTAAGAAAAATTTGGGAGCTTTCGTGGATGGAGAGATCGATTCTTTTGAAAAAAGCTCGTTTGAGTCGCATATTAAGATCTGTATCTCTTGTGCCGAGGAACTTCGGGGTATGGAAAAAACTGGCGAAGCAATAAGGCAAGCGTTGCCAACTGTTGCGCCAGCGGTTTTGGACCAGAAAGTTTTAGGAACCTTCAAGAGTCACCACGCTAAACAAGAAACCTCGGAGAAAAGCGACGTGGTTGGTTGGTTTGGAATTCCGAGATTTGCCTTTGCGGCGGGCTTGTTGTTTGCTGCGCTGTCCAGCGTTTTAGCTTTTCAGATTGGCAAACTATCGGCAAACAATGTCGAGATTGGTCAAAGCACTGTGGATAGAACCAATAGTACTCTTTCCGATCAAGCTTCGGATACAAATCAGTTTGCAAAAGACGAAAATAGAAAACCGGTCGTAACAAAAATTGTCGAGGTTCCGGTAGTGCAGGAAAGGATCGTGAAGGTGCCCGCTGTCAGAGAAAAAGTTGTGACCCAAAAAGTGTACTTAAAATCAACACCCAGCTGCAGGACCCTTTCTGGACGGACTCAAGAACCTTTTAGAGATTCTGCAAGCAGTTCCGATTCTACAAATTATCAAATTACATCTGACATAAATCCTAAGGTTATAAATACGAAGGGGGGCGAAGATAGCTTCCAAGTGGTTCCTGATTTAAGTCCTCAAATAGTTAAGAAAGGAGAAACCAATGAGAAATAAATTGATTCTAACTGTTTTTTCAATCCAGCTATTGTTTTTTTGTTTCGCGGACATAACTCTTTCTCAAACGGAAAGTAGCGTTATGTTTCCAAATGGAATAACCGTTTCTCATATGACGGAAAATGAAAACAATTTTTCCAGCGGCGGAACTTACGATTTTAAAAAGGGTGTCCTTTTTCAATTCTTTTTCGACGAGAACACTAAAACCTATTTTGGCTACGATCTACATGTTGTTCCGGTGGCAAATACGAGCAAGTTTAAACTCACATTCAAACCGCTTACAGGAAAACCTCATAAGAGTTGGAAAACAGGAATCGGGTTTAGAAAAATTCCACTTCCAAGCCTGCCGCGCGAGATCACTGTAAACGATGGAGATATCGTGAGTCTTGATTTAATGGAAAACCTGAAAACGAAAGAAAAAATAAAAGAATATATTGTCGTGACAAGGAAAGCTTCCGTCGGACCCAGATTCGCTAGAAGACACATTCCAAAAGACTTCACTTTAGACGACGTAAATATCAAATTTGATAGATACAAAATCAAGGTAAACGGAAAAACGCTCTATCAAACAAGTGGAGGTGGAAGCGGTGGAAACGTAGCTATATATATGCCTGGAAAAGGACGATTTATCTTTTCCCCATTCCGTCGAAAGGGCTACGACTTTAAGAAAATAGGACTCATTACGAATAACAAACTCCAGTTTCGTTTTGGAGGGGACGATTATGAAATAATTTCTGAGTCCGCCTTGCTTGGCGAAGGTGGAAAGTGGAATGTTTGGGTGAAAGCCGAGCCCTATTATGTTCCTTCCAAAGATTCTTATTTTTCTGTTAACAAAGTATTTATGCAATCAGGTTCGGTGGAGTATATTTTCAGCAAGCAAAAATAAACTTTTAAAAAACCCACAAAGTTTTGCCCGGTAGCCGAAGCCGGGTTTTGTTTTTGTTTTAAGCTTAAATTCCCTACCAATTACTGATAAAGTAATTACTTATGACAGAAGCAAAACCCCAGAAAATTAAACCGGATATTCGCGCGATTACGCGGCTTGTATCCCGTGAAGGAAACCTCGTTCAGGGACAGTCAGATCTTCCGATCGATCCGCAACTTGCAAAAGAGGCTTACAAAATTATTGCCGCCAGTCAAAATCATTACGGCGGTGCCGAAGGCGATGCTAACTTGCGGAAAGCGGTCGCCGAAAAGATAAAAAAACACAATGGAATTGAGATAGATGTCGATGCGAAGCCTTTCGAACTCCTGATCACAACGGGAGGAACGGGTGCTTTGATCGGAGTCGCTCAGAGTTACCTGCGCGATAAATCAGCTCTCGTTTTCGAGCCCTATTATCCGTATCACCAAAAGATCATCGATGAATTTGGTGGGAAAACGGAAGTGTTTGCGGTAGATGAAAATCTTGCGTTTGATAAGGACGTATTGATGATCCATTGCCGCCAACTCAAAGACCGGAAGGAATTTCCGCTCAAAGCCATCATCGTTTGCTCGCCGTCAAACCCTTGCGGAAAGGTTATGACCCGCGAGGAGCTTGAAGCGATTGCGGAAGTTGCAAACGAACTCGATCTTTTGGTTATTTCGGATGAGGTTTACGAACACTACGTCACCGGCGAGAATCCGCACATTTCGATCGCGACGCTTCCCGGGATGCATGATCGCACGATAACGGTTAATTCATTTTCAAAGTCCTGGAATATTTCGGGCTGGCGTTTGGGCTACGCATATGGGAAGGGTGAACTGCTCGCTCCGGTTCAGAAGGTCGCGAACATTGTTTATGTTTGCCCGACAACCCCGCTTCAGGCAGCACTCGCAAGAGTTCTCGATCTAAACGAAAACTATTATGATGAGCTGCGCGAAAGTTTTATTCAAAAGTTAGCCTATTTTTCAGTCGGTTTGAAGAATTTGGGCTTTAAGATTTCCGATACCGGATCGGCCTTCTATCTATGGGCTAGAATTCCTGAGCGATATAATGATGCCATCAAGTTTAACGAGATGCTGATGAAAAAGTGCGGCGTTGGAGTAACACCCGGAAGTGCTTTTGCCGATTCTGATCTTTGGGACGCACACGTAAGAATCTGTATCGCGCGCGAAGACCAAATTTTGGAAGGGGCTATCGAAAAGGTTAAAACGACTTTGAGATAACTCTGTTCTCATCTCAATAAATTCATTTCATCCAAAATTTGAGGATGATTGCTGGTCGAATCGTATGCAGCATTGTGAATCCCGCCCGCAATCCTCAAGTGTCCGACAGTACTTCGGTTTCAACATTTCATTAATTTTCTCAAACTAGGTAATATCTATTCTTTCAGTGTGACTCAATACCGATCACCGATCAGTAATGAATGATCATTAATTTATGCACTATCACTTAATTGGAATTTGCGGAACAGCGATGGCGTCTCTTGCAGGAATGCTACAGGCAAGCGGACATAAGGTAACCGGTTCTGACCAAAATGTTTATCCGCCTATGTCAACGCAGCTCGAAGATCTTGGAATTGAGATTATGGAGGGTTATAAGCCCGAAAATCTCGATGTCGGCGCTGACAGTATTATCGTTGGAAACACGATCTCGCGAGGAAATCCTGAGCTTGAGGAACTTCTCAATCGAAAGCTTTCATATTATTCCCAGGCGGAAACCGTAAAACGTGTTTTTATACGCGGGCGTCATTCTCTTGTCGTCGCCGGTACCCATGGAAAGACGACGACGACGAGTATTGCAACGTGGCTTGCGGAAGTTGGCGGGCTTGATCCTGCGTTTTTGGTAGGAGGCGTTGTGCAGAATTTCGATGCGAGTTTTCGTGTGACGGATAGTGATTATTTCATTATTGAAGGCGATGAATACGACACGGCTTATTTCGACAAAAAGCCGAAGTTTATGCACTACCTTCCAGAGATCGCCATCATAAATAATATCGAATTTGATCACGCCGATATTTACCGTGATTTACAGGACATCAAGTTTCAATTTTCGCGGCTGATGAATCTTGTGCCGGGAAACGGACGTTTGATTTTGGGCTGGGATTCCGAAGTTGTGCGGGATGTTTATGAAGAAATGCGCGGCAAGCTTTTCACACAGGTTGAAACCTTCGGAACACACGAAGACGCAAAATGGCAAGCTCATTATATAGACTTTTCAGGCGACACGACCCGTTTTACGGTTTTTCGAGAAGACAAACAATGGTGCGAATTTGAAACGCATCTGATCGGTGAATTTAATGTCAGAAACTGCCTGGCAGTGATAATTGCCGCTGATGCCTGGGGAATCCCGCAGGAGAAAATTCAGGAAGCCTTGCTTTCATTTAAATCTGTGAAAAGGCGGGCTGAGGTACGCGGCGTCGAGCGTGGTGTAACGGTGATAGACGATTTCGCGCATCACCCGACAGCAGTTGAAGAAACCTTAAAAGCCCTGAAACAGAAATACGAAGGGAAACGGCTGATCGCAGTTTTCGAACCGCGTTCGTGGTCATCGAGACTTGCAGTTTTTCAGGAGCAGTATGAAAAAGCATTTAATTACGCCGACTATGTAATTATCGCGGGAGTTTACGACACCTCAAAAGCGAGCGAGCTCGGTAAGGTCTTAGACACAAACGAACTCGTAGAGCAACTAAACCTACAAGGACAAGTGGCAATCAGTCTTCCGGATGCCGACGAAATCGTCGAGCATCTTACGCCAGAAATGAAAGAAGGTGACGTCGTAGCCGTAATGTCTAACGGCGGTTTTGGCGGAATACACGGAAAACTATTGGATGTTTTGAAAGACGGCTCGGCGTAATAATCTGCCTCAAGAGACCGGGTCGCGCGGTTTCCCGTAACGATGCTGCAGTTTACTTTCTTGGTCAGGATCTTTCTTTAATCGGCACATATTGACGTTTTGCCATTTATTTATACGGATTAGCATTTATCAACGGACACACGTCAGTACTGTTTCCCATATCATTCTATTAAATTCGGCTTCAAATTTTATTTCAAAATATGCCAACTGTTGGTATACTGCCTGTTGAGTAATCTATGAGTTATTATGTAGGTAAACATTTCGAGAAGTTTATCCGTGGTCAGGTAGCTGCAGGACGTTACAATAACGCTAGCGAAGTAGTCCGCAACGCATTGCGGCTCCTTGAAGAGAGCGAGCTTAAACACAAGGCTTTGAAAGAGCATATTGAACGGGCTTTTGGTAATGAGGGTGTTTATCATACCGACGACGACGTTGAAAAAATACTAAACGAACCTGAGTAGGTTTCCTCATTTTATATGTACAAACTTCGCTATCTTCCACAGGCAGTCGACGACTTAAAATCCATTAAGCAATATCTTGATCAAGAAAGTGGCTTTGATAATGTTGGGCGAGAGTTTGTTGGGGATGTACGAAGCCGTTGTAAATGGCTTGCAAGCGTTAAAGGAAGGATTGGCCAGCCGAGGCCCGATCTTCGAGAAAATCTGAGGAGTTTTCCACATGGAAATTATGTGATCTTTTTCGTTTATGAAAAAGAATTTCTGACGATTGCTGCTGTCGTAGAAGGACATCGTGACGTGAAAAGTTTGTTTGAGAACTAGACATATTTACTCGCAATAGCGTACGTAGCAGGTGTAAGGTAGACAGCCTTAGGCGAGTGCGTGTGGACCCAGGTCAAGACGGCCAAACGATTAAGTCCGTTTAATTAGATGGCTAAATATCAATGCCGAAACGATCGTCAACGAACTAAGACACCACAGTTGCCGATGGGTCACCGCGCTCCGTACGGAAAGACTTTTGTTAAAAACGCTTCCCAATAATCAAGAGAGTTTACAGCTATTTTTCCCTTGCATAAATCGTTAAAAACACGCATACTTTTGGAAGGTTTCGCTCTCAGTGATCTCAGGAAGATACACCGTTAGTTCTAAAGCATGCGACGGCTTAGTTCGGTTAGAGAGTTTTTCGTAATAGTTAGAAGCAGTTTTGAGTAGATTTTTTTTCAATAGTTAGGCGTGTCGCATCACGGGAAATTCCGTAACGTATCAGCCTTCCTTTGCTTCCTTTCCAATCTAAGAGATTAAATAAAAATAATGGGTAACAAATTATATGTAGGAAACTTGTCATTTCATTTGACGAGTGATGATTTACAAGACTATTTTGCAGGCGCCGGAACGGTAGAATCCGCTAAGGTAATTGAAGATCGCGATACAGGACGTTCGCGTGGATTCGGTTTTGTGGAAATGTCTTCGGATGAAGAAGCTGCTGCAGCTATCGAGCAATTTAACGGTCAGGAATACGAAGGTCGTAACCTGGTTGTAAACGAAGCTCGCCCACGTGAGAATCGTGGCGGTGGCGGCGGTCGCGGTCGTGGTAACTACGGCGGCGGTGGCGGAGGAGGAGGAAACTACTCCGGTTGGTAAAAATTTGAACAATTTAGTAAAAGAAGACAGCTTTCGGGCTGTCTTTTTTCTTTTTCGGCCGGATTGAAACCTTCCTCAAATGCGTGCGTATCTAAAAACTAACCCTGCTTAGAATCTTCGTTCGTTAAATGGTGAAAAACGGGGCATAAGTGTGCATGCCGTTTTTAGAAACTAAAGAAATTTTAAGGAGAAGCAATAGTTATGAACAATTTAAGGTTAACCAAACGAATAAATCTCGGGGTGTTGGTTTTCGTCTTCGCAGTTTTTACGATTCAGGCGTTTAGCCAGAATGTGACAACTCCAAGGCCCGTAAGCCCTGCGGCAGAATTAAAACAAACGATCGGAATTTCGACCATTACGGTAAATTACTCAAAACCCAAGGTTACTCTTCGCGGAAACAACCGGACGGGAAAAATCTGGGGCCAGCAGATTCCATATGGAATTCACACAAACCCTTTTTACCCGGGTTTTGGGACTGCGAAAGAAATGCCTTGGCGGGCGGGGGCGAATGAGAATACAACGATTGAGTTTTCACACGACGTAAAAATTCAAGGCAAAGCTCTATCGGCCGGTAAGTATGGTTTGCATATGGCAGTTTACAAAGACAATCGAGTAACTTTGATTTTCTCGAAAAATTATACTTCATGGGGTAGCTTTTTCTATGATCCGGCGGAAGATGCGCTTCGCGTAGATACAACCATGAAGGACGCACCCCATACTGAGGCTCTTACGTACAGCGTAATTGACTACACTCCAACCTATGGAATTGTGGCCCTTAGCTGGGAGAAAAAGCAGATTCCATTTAAGGTTGAGTTTGATACGCACAATATAGTCCTTGCAAACTTTAGAAAACAGTTCCGATCAACCGGAGGATTTGGATTTCAGGGGTATCAAACCGCAGTTAATTATTGCATTAACAATAATATCAACCATGAGGAAGCGCTAAAATGGGCCAATATTGCGGTTGCCAGAAACAACTCTTTCCCAACGATTACTACCAAGGCGAGACTCTTGTTTCAAATGGGCAAAACGGTTGATGGCGATAGGACGTTGGATCAGGCTATAGCGGTAGCCACTAGACCACAGATCAATGCGCTTGGATATCAATTGCTTGCTCAAAAGCGATATCCAAAAGCAATAGAAGTTTTAAAGATGAATGTTAAAAGCGATCCGACCGACGCAAACGCGTATGACAGTCTGGGTGAAGCGTACAAGCAAGCCGGAGACAAAGCGAACGCAATCAAGAATTTAAAAAAGGCACTTTCTTTGAATCCCCCGGCAAATGTAAAAGCCAATTCCGAAAAGCTCTTAAAAGAACTTGGCGCTATGTAAGCGAAAGAAGTTCTTGGGTTTTCATCAAAAGAAGCTGCAAAGAAGGCGGCTTCTTTTTTTTGAGATAAAGCTGCAGAAGACGCGGAGAACTAGAGAGAAATGGAAACCGTGGAGAAAACAATGAGACATGATTGAGATCTTAAAGGCAACAAGATTTGCGGATGCCTTTGGTGTCGGCAGCCTGACCGTTAGGGAGGGACTCCGTCTATAATCAGCTCTTGACCAGCTATCGCTGCTTTCGCGGGAGCCCTCGTTGACACTCGGGCTACAGATACGTCTTTTTGTACTTCCTACTGAAAAGTTGAAAGAATCGAACCAATAAACTAGGCTATTGCTACCGTATAAAAATGAATATCTAGAAGGTTTGCAGTCTGCTGCGCGTCGGCATTTAACTAACAACTTTGGTGAGGAAACAATGATGAATATCCGTATTGTCCGAGTATCTTTTTTGAGTTTGATCGTTGGTGTTTTCGCTGCAGCGGCCGCGTTCCCGCAAATAAGCGCCCAACCAAAAATGGGACGCGACCCAAACGTGAAGATTGATCAAGCCTATACAAAAGAGATAGAGAAGTTCACGACGCGTAAGGAATTCAATTCGCCGCTAACAAATTACCTGCCGGCGTCGAGTAAGGTTCCAACTCCGAAAGACGCTCTCGGTTACATCGCCGGTGCCGAAGGCAGACTTCCGTATTCGCAAGAGGTTTACCGGTATATGCGTATGGTGGAAAAGGCCAGCCAGCGCGTAAAAGTTTATTCGATCGGAAAAACGATGGAAGGACGCGAGATGATCGCGGTTGCCGTTTCATCGGAGAAGAACCTCGCAAATGTTGAGACCAACCGCGCCAGGCTCGCCAAGCTTGCTGATCCACGTAAGATCAACCTTGACGACATTGAAGCTGAGAAAATAATTGCTGATACCGTTCCGGTTTATTATTTAACGGGCGCGATCCATTCGACTGAAACCGGCTCGCCAACCGCCTTGATGGAACTCGTCTATCGCCTTGCCGTAGATGAAAGCAAATACATTAAAGACATACGCGATAATTTGATCACATTAATTACACCGGTCGTTGAGGTTGACGGACGTGATCGGATGGTTGATATTTACAATTGGCATCGCGCAAATCCCGGGAAAAACTGGCCAAATCTAATCTATTGGGGAAAATACGTAGCGCACGATAACAATCGCGATTCGATGGCGCTTTCGCTAAACCTTACGCGAAACGTGCTTAACACCTATATCGATTGGAGGGTTCAGGTGCTTCACGATCTTCATGAATCATTTCCGTATCTTTACGACAATACAATCGGCACCGAACCCTATAACGCGTGGATTGATCCTATTTTGTCTGACGAATGGCAGATGATTGGTTGGAACAACGTCGCTGAAATGACCAAGATGGGTATGCCCGGCGTCTACGCCCATGGCGGTTTTGATACGTGGTCACCGAGCTATCTGATGTTTATTGCTGCTTCGCACAATGGCATAAGCCGTTTATATGAAACGTTTGGAAACGGCGGCGCAGACACAATCGAGCGAGAGCTTTCTCCGAGGCAGTACGAGCGGCGTTGGTATCGTCAGAATCCGCCGTACCCGAAAGCCTTGTGGTCGCAGCGAAATAACAATAACTATCAACAGACAGGAATCCTTATCTCACTCGCCCATTTTCAAAAAAACGGAAAGTTTTTCCTCGGTAATTTCTACAAGAAAAGTAAGAATTCCGTTCTCAAGCCAAAACAAGCCGGACCAGCCGCATACGTTTTCCCGGGAGATGATCCGCGTCCAGGAGGACAAGCGGAACTGCTAGGGCTTCTTCAGGATCAGGGCAACGAGGTTCACCGCGCGAGATCTAAATTCAGTGCGATGATGCCCGGCAAAAAGAAAGGCGAGAAAGTTAGGAAGGAGTTTCCCGCGGGAAGTTATCTTGTGAGAATGGACCAGCCTTATAGCCGAATTGCTGACATGATGCTTGATCATCAGTTTTGGTCCCCGCGCGATAATCCGAATATTTATGACGATTCGGGTTGGACATTTGGCGAGCTGGGAAACGTAAAAGTTGTGCGCGTAATGGATGAAGGGGTTTTAAATGCTCCGATGGAACTTATGGACGAACCGGTCATGGCGCCGGGCGGGGTTACCGGAAACGGTTCAGTATACGTGGTGAACCACAATGCTGACAATGCTTTGGTAACGCTGCGCTACCGTTTTAAGGAAGCGAGTTTTGAAGCTGCTGAAGAGCCTTTCAAAATGGGCGGCCGCAGTTTCAATCGCGGATCGTTCATTATTAAAAACGTTGACGGCGGGGAGCTCAGTCGGACGACTCAGGCTCTTGGAATCAAGGCATACGCAGCGAATTCTTCTCCTTCGGTGAAAACCCATACGGTTAGTGCGCCTCGTATCGCAATGATGCACACCTGGATCCATACCGAGGCTGAGGGTTGGTGGAGAATCGAGTTTGATAAATATAAGGTTCCATTTGACTACATTTCTACCCAGGATGTGGCAAGAGATCCGAGCCTTCGATCAAAATATGACGTGATTATTTTTGCGCCGATCCAACGCGGTTCGACTTCAATGATCATCAACGGAATGCCAATGTACGGAAACAAGCTCCCCTGGAAAACTACCGAGCTTACGCCAAATATCGGCAAAATTGATTCGACCGATGACATGCGGCCCGGACTTGGTTTAGACGGCCTTAAGAATTTGCAGCAGTTTGTCTCGGCTGGCGGTCTTTTGATTACTGCTCGTGACACCTCACAGTTTGCGATCAGATATGGCTTCGGAGCGGGTGTTTCGGAAACGCCTGTTAGAAGGATGCGTATGCCGGGTACGATCGTGCGTTCGAAAATTGTCGATGGCAAGAGTCCGATTCTTTATGGATACAAAGACAATCTCTCGATCTTTGCTGCACGCGGGCCGATCTTTGGAGTCAGTAATTTTGTTGGCGGTAGAGGTGGGCGCGGCGGCGGCCGCAGTGTTCGAATGACCGGGCGCGGCGGGATCAACGATCCCGACACTGTTCAAAACCGAAGGCCGGATGAGATTCCGGATCCGCCAAAGCGAGTAAACCGTTGGGAAGCACAGCCAGTAAGAAAATCGCAGCTTCGAAATGGTATTGGCATCATTCCGCCGGCGATGCGTCCGCGCGTGGTGCTCCGCTATGGAGATGCTAAGGGACTTCTCGTTTCAGGCCTGCTTGATAACGGTGGCGAGATCGCGCAGGCTCCGGCGGTGATTGATGTTCCGCATGGCAAGGGACATGTCGTGCTGTTTTCCAACAATCCTTTTTGGCGAGCGGAAACACAAGGAAGCTATTTCCTTGTTTTCAATGCAATTTTAAACTTCGATAGTTTGAAAACCGGAAGGAAGCTTGATGAGCGATAGTCAGATTTTTTAGCTGAAATTGGAGAAGAGGATGTCTGAAAAGTCTGAAGCGTCCGTGAAGCGGACAAATTGAGTAGCGTCGGAGAATCCCGACGTATTCAGGCGAAGTTGTTTTTCGACGCTGTAAGTGTCATATACGCAATAGTTTGTTTGTCCCCTTCAGGGACAAAGCCCGATTATTATGGCATAACGTCGGGGTGCCCCCGACGCTATTAAATCAATCGCTTTCAGCGACAAAATTGACTTTTCAGACATCCTCTTCTTTTTTTCGGTTTGGAATAGATATGTTTCTTTCGAGATTTATAAAAATAAACATCAAATTCTTATGTCTCTGAAAAAGATCTTCACGGCGCTAATCGTCGGACTAGTAGTTGCAGCCGCATCCTGTAAACAAAACGCTACCTCTTCAACATTCACAATTAGCGGCCACATCAAGAACCCAAAAGAAGGAAAGATAATTCTTACTCAAGAAGAGGATATCAACGGCAAAAAGAAAAAGTTTATAAAGGAAATAGAAGTCGGCGATGATGGAAAATTTTCTGTAGATTTTGATTTGGAGCCGCACATCTACACAATCGATTTCTATGACGATAAAAAGATTACGCTCGCAGTTAATCGCGGGCAAAGGATAGAAATTCAGGGCGATGCAAATGATTTAGAAAATTTAAGAATTACAGGTTCCGAAGACACGAAAAAGCTTCAGGAATATGAAAGTTTTCGAAAAGAATCGCTTCAGCGGCTCGTGAAATCGGTTAGAGAAAAGCTGAAAGATTCCGGAAAGACAAATGATCCAAGTTCGGAAGAAGCGGGGCGCGCCGAGGTCGAAAATTACGAAAAGCACAAAGACGAGTTGAACGATTTTGTGAAAACCAAAATGGGTAATTCAATTGCAGTTTATGCAACGACGCTTCGTTGGGACGGCGACAAAAATATCCCGCTTTTTGAATCAATTGCCGAAGCCTTTTCTAAGAAACACGGCGACATCGAAATCGCCAAACGTGTCAACGAAAAGGTTGCGCTTTTGAAAGCGACTAGCGTTGGTGGCGAAGCTGCTTCGATTGAATCCAGGGATAGAGATGGAAAGGCCGTGAAGTTAATGCCCGCGAAGGCAAAGATTACTCTAGTAGATTTTTGGGCAAGTTGGTGCGGCCCTTGCCGTAGGGAAAGCAAAACACTTGGTGCACTCTACGAAAAATTCAAATCCAGGGGGTTTGAAATTTACGGAGTTTCCTTAGACGATGACCGCGAAAAGTGGCAACGCGCAATTGAGCAAGACGAGCGCACCTGGACAAACGTTTCTTCTCTCAAGGGTTTCGAAACTTCAGCAGCATTTGATTACGCCGTTACCTCACTTCCGGCAAAATTCTTTATTGATTCCGATGGAAAGATCGTAGCCAAAAACTTAAGCGGCAAAGACCTCGAAGAGAAACTGGAAGCCTTACTTGCTGAATAACTTATTTACTCCGTGTTTCGCGCCCCGTATATTCCGAAATCAGGCCCATCCGTGATAGTCTTCGCTAAATCTTCCAATATTATTCAAATTTTCGTTTAGGAGGCTTGTCTTGAAAAAGATTTCCAGAAGGCGTTTTTTTAATCGGAGTATAGGACTGGGCACGGGTGCGTATTTGCTCGGAAATGTGAAAAGTGTTCGGGCTCAGACGAAAACTTCAATTCCCGTAATCGTTACCGATCACACAAACCAAACCGGCCAAAATGCGGTAAAAGCAGGTTTTGAGATTCTTTCAAAAGGCGGTCTGGCAATGGACGCCGTTGAGAAGGGAACGAATATCATCGAGGTTGATCCAAAAGATCCTTCGGTAGGCTACGGCGGATTGCCAAATGAAGACGGTATCGTGCAGCTCGATTCATCCGTTATGGACGGCAAAACATATAACGCCGGATCGGTTGCGTGCCTTGAAGGAATCAAAACTCCGAGCTCGGTAGCGCGGATTGTAATGGAGAAAACCGATCACGTGATGCTGGTCGGCCGCGGTGCACTTAAGTTTGCGAAGAAGTTTGGCTTTAAAGAAGAGGATTTGATGACCGATCTCTCACGACGTCTTTATCTGCGTTGGCGTGAGCGCCTAAATCCAAAAGACGATTGGGGTCCGCCCGATCACCTGCGAAAACCAAAAGGCGTCGCATACAATTTATACGAAGGAATTGAGCATTACCACGGTACGACGAACGTCTTGGCGGTTGATTCAAATGGTGATATTGCAGGGATTACGAGCACAAGCGGTTTGGCATGGAAGATTCCCGGACGCATCGGTGATTCGCCAATTATCGGTGCGGGACTTTATGTAGACAATGATGTTGGCGCTGCGGGTGCGACGGGAAGAGGCGAAGATGTGATTAAATCCTGTGCCTCTTTTTTTATCGTTCATCAGATGCGGCACGGACGAACGCCGCAACAGGCTTGCGAAGACGCGCTTCAATTGATTGTAGATAAATACAAAAAGGTAAACCCAAACTTTTTCCCGAGCGAAAAATTTGTTGCGCTTAATAAAAACGGCGATTATGGCTGCGCTTCGATGAAAGGTAAAAACCGACCGAAGATGTCAGTTATGAACGCTGAGGGGTTAAATATCCGAACCGGAAGTGTTTTTATAAAACCGAGCTAACAAGAAAGAAGTGCGACTCAGAATTCTTGTTATTCCTATAGCCACGTGCTTCAGCGCGTGGGCGGATGCGGTGTGAATATCGAGTCCTGAAAGGGCGGCAGAAAATATGTCGCCCTTTCAGGGCTCAAACACTATTTCTCTTTTTTACCCAGCCGTAAACAACTGGGTTATTATCGTTCGTCCGTTAGGCAGATGTCGAAATATCTTTTCAAACGCAATATCTATTAGCTTTTATCTTTTTTTTTCTTGCGTAATAGGTATTCAATGCGATCAATTGTTTCTTCATAAGCGCCTTCATTTTTGAGAGGTTTGCAGTTGATCGCGTGGTCGTCTATGTAGGCGTAGGCGAGAGGTTTCCCGACGCCATCAAAAACCTCGAGATAATTAAATTTGTGCTCATCAAGCCATTCACCGATTAAATTTTTCAGACGGTAAACGTCATCTTCGGATTCGATCCTCTCGTTTGAAAAACGCGCGGTATAAACAATCACGTCAAAGTATTCGTTGAGTTGATCGACAAACGCTTTTGCGCCAGGAATCGGATCGCCAAAATGATCTACTCCCTTAAACCCATCGTATTTTGCGAGCACTCCGTCTAGATCGACACAAATTGTACGGCGTTGATCAGGCTCTTGTTTCTTTCGCCTTTTCTTCGGTTTTGGTCTCGATTTCGGAAGCGGCATCGGACGAAGGCTCAACATGTAGTCGATCGCGTCGATACCTTCGAGCCACTTCCCTTCTCCATCTTCATCCGACCAAATCTTTGTGAAATGCATATGAGTATGATGTCGACCCGGAAGCCGTAACCATTTACCAAGACCGTCGAGCTTTTCAGAACTCGGAAAATATTCAGGTTTCCGCGAAAGTCCTATCTCGCGGTAGTCGCCAAAGGTTTCTGTCATATACGCGAAAACCTCTTTTAGCGGATAGTCGTCGTCGAGCAAAACCCATAGGTGAAAACTTCCCATTCCGTTTGTGTCCATTATCACAGGATCAAGCATCTGTTTGCGCAGGATTTTGTGCCAATGGAGCATCGCGTCGAAATTTAGATCGGCTAAATAGCTAGTCTCCTGCTTTTCGTGAACGTCTACATCAATCGCAAACCAACGCGACGTTTCTTCCGCCGATGTGCAATGGAGTCCGATCAGATCGTTTGGCTTTTTTCCTTTGAAATGACGCGTGAGTTTATTGTGTGTGACGTGATCTCCTTTACCGCGCAGGTCTACTACCGGTAGTGTGACAGCACCTATTTTCTGTCCGATGCCATCTGTTTTAAGCGAGTATTGACCCCAAACATCAAAACGGTTTACCAAGTGTTTGATACCCCAGGTGGCCAAACGCTCGGCATTTTCCTCCCACTCCTTAGCTATCCATTTGAGATGTGGATCTTCGAGAATCGGATCAACTGTCGGAACTTTTGGCATTTCGGTATTTTAGCAAAACGACCGATTCGTGTAGATTCGCGGTCGTGTTGGTACCCTAAGCGTTAGCGCGGGCTCTCTACATCTAAAAACTCGCAAGTTCGACGGGAGCCCTCCATAACCGTCGGGCTACGGACACTTTGCGGTCGTGTTTCTGCCGTTCATTGGTCAGTCACCTATTACCAATTACGAATTACCTATTACAACGTTTTTACACCCGCTCCCAGCCCTGTTTATTCGCGTTCTTAAAAACCTCTTTGTACTTAACCTCCGCCTCGGGTTTTGTGTTTGCGGGATATAGCTCAGTATTCAAAGGCTCTTTTCGGCCTGTGCTGAAATCGGTGTAATAGACAATATAAGCCGGATATTCTTTTGTGATCTCTTTGTTTGTCTTCCACAAAAGTAGTTTGCGAACCATCATCTTGCTGCCGATCGTTTTTGTTAAAACCTCGCGCCGTAAAACCTCAGACTGCGGAAGCTCCAAATCCGCAACCTTTTTCCCTATGTCCGGAATATCGACCAACGATGAAACCTGCTTCACCGAAGTCTCGGTTTTGCTTACAGATTTATCTTCCCGCAAACGCTTAAACTGCGGTGAGATAATACTCACAAGGGGCATACGCCTTACCGCCGAATATTTTTGCTCGCCCTCATTCCAAGCCAAAACCATACGGTTTATCTGTCCGCCGCGGCTGTTTTCCGAGATCATATCGAGGCATTTCATTTCTACCACCAATTCGGGCACAACCATTTCATAGGCGAGGTGCGAAGAATTTACCTCGATATAATCCGAGGCAACAACGCGTTTTTTGAGCTTTTTGAATAGTCCGGTTCGATCATCGTCCGAAAAACCACCGCCGATTTTTGCCATTGTGTGATAGGTGCCGTCCTTTCTTACCAGCCCGACGAAGATGTCGTGAAGTAAGCCGCGACGCTCGCCGGGTGAATCGCTAAACCCCAAAACGGCGACATCAATCGTGTGAGAGGGTTTGATCTTAAACCAACCCGTCTGCTCGTTTCTTACAACGACCCCTTCCGAGCCGCCCTCCGTCACCCATTTTTCGACTGCCGATTTTATATCCTTTCGATTGTCGGTAGTTTCATACTCAACGGGACCAACCAGATTTCCGTCCTGAATTAGATCGTCAAGTGTGTTGAGTGTTTTGACACTTTCGGTGAATTCATCGCCGTTTAGCTCAAGTATGTCGAAAACCGAAATTTGTAATTTGTTTAAATCTTGCGGAGATTTGGGATTCCGTGCGATTCGAATCACATCGTGAATTCGCTCGCGTTTGTCAGTTTTTAAGTGAAGTTCCGCTGCCAAACAAGCGCTTTTTATTTTTGCATCCTTAAGATGCTTTGTTAGCTCCGCAAACGCAGGAAGCCCTGCCCGCATTGTTCCGCCCGGATTTACAGAGATCGTTTCTTTGCCGTCAAAAAAGAGCATCGAGAATTCGCCGTCCATCTTTCGGGTTACGGCGTAACCCTCCATATTTGGTATCTTTTCGTCGATGTACGAAGGCTCGATCGGATACATCAAACCTGAAATGCGGCGTTTATAATCCTGAGCTTTTGCGTGAAGCGTTGGGTCTTCAAGCGTCGTTGCGGGACCGGTAAAATACTTGCCCTGCTTTTTGTTAAGCTTATTCTTGTCGTATTTGAGGTTCATTCAGTTCGTAATTCGCTATACGTAATTCGTTTGGTGATTAAGCACTCCAGAAAAATTGCGGCAACGTTCAAGAGAATCGCCTTCGGAGGCTGGATTGCTTTTTCCTAAACCATCAGGAAGACCGATCGCTCATGTCCCCGCTTGGTGAATAAACAACTCTTGTAAACCGACATCAAACGGATCGCTAATGGTCCCCGTACTAACCGCATCATTTCACTTACCATTTGCCATTTACCGTTTTTATTCCTCGTCCTCCGGCACCTTAAGTTCCATATTTGAAAGATGCAGCAAGAGAACATAACTTTCGTCCTTAATCCTGCCCTCTAAAAAACCGCGAAACGGTTTTCCGCCGCGCTGAAAAACAAGCGGCTCATTCCCTTTCGCACCAGCTCCCACAAGCATCAACGCATTTTTCTCGTGGAGTTCGCTGGCAATTTCGTAAAGAAAATCCCACGTCAAACCATTTGTATGAAGGATCTGTTTTGTCGAGGTAAATACAAATTTCCGGATCGCATCTTCCTTAGGAATCATTACGCCTGACCAGGGAACGGGAACATCTGTGTTCGTGTTTTGGAGCTTAACCTCACGTGTACGGCGTTCTTTCTCCGAACCGTCAGGGTTTTTAACGACCTCTTCTTCTTTTACGTGAAACACGATCTTATTGTTGTGAGAATAAACGCGGCTTGTTTCCGTCAGATACTTTCCAAATTTTTCGATATCGATTTCCGGATCACTCGAAATAATCGCTTCGGCGAGCTTATCGAGAGTTGTATTTTCGAGAAGACTTGCAGATGAAAGTTCGAGGGTCGATTTTAGAAAACGTACATTTTCTGTCAGCTTCCCGGATTCATCGATATATTTAACTTCGCGTTTTTGGCGGACGCTCTCTACCGAAACCTGAGCATCGCGTTTCTTCTTATTCGCTAAATTGATCGGCATCAAAATAGAATCAGGTAGGCGAGGTGTGATTGTCAAGAGTTTGTTTGGAATTTGGTTTTAAAATGGCGAAAAGGAATAGATCGCCCTCCGATGCTATTCCTTTTCTGGTGTTCAGCCTTTTGCCTATCCGAACAACCTAACTACTTATATAGGTTCATTTTTGCGCAAGTTCCAATTTTAAAGTTTCGGATGGGTGCCTGAAGGGTTATTATATTTGACACATGGCACGAAAACTCGCGTTTACAGTTCCAAAGCTAAAAGAGGATTTTACGGTCGAGCTAACTAAGGTTGACCGAAAAAAAATCTATGGAGACACGGAAATCGAAGCCTTCGATGAAGATGGAAATAAATGCGAGATCGTTTCAATTGCAAACGACGGGCAAACGCTTTTCGGTAAGGGTGGGATCGCTTTTGCTGTTCGCAACCAAGATGGCGAGTTTGTAAAAAAGTCCGAACTCATTCCGATAACTGAAGATGGCGAAGCAATTGACGAAGTGGAATCTTCGTTTTTAAAACCTATCGAAGTAGTGGAAAAAGCTACGGTCGAGGAATACCTTTCCCACCAGGTGAAATCAGTCTATCATCTTCACGATGTCGAAAATTTTGACGCTCTAAAGAAGCTTCTTAAAGACGGAGACATTTACAAATTCGCTTTCAGCTACCGAAAGGGAATTATTGTAGATACGGCTTTCCTGCTGACAAATGAAGAAGGAACACCCTTTATGATTATCACAACACCTTCTGATTTCGAATATCTTGGATTTAAGGATAGTTCGCCGCTTGATGAAGAACCGGATTTTGAAGAAGAATCTCTATTAGACTTCGGTTCGCTTTAAAAGCTAATCTGCTGACTGATTTTATCCAATTCTAACCTTAAAAATCTCTCCCTTTTGCAAAAAACTCTTACTCAATCGTCACCTATATGAAATATTTTTCGGTTTTTTGTCATATATAAGTATAGAGATTAAGCTCACGTCTCGCTTTACTTTATAATGGGTCCAAAGTATTGTGAGATTGAGAGACACACTAGTAGCTCAACTGGTGTGTCTTCTCTTTTTTCCGGCAAACAACAGGCAGTTTTTTTTAGTTAGCGGGGCCTATTCGACAACACCTGACGATTAATTCGCCCCCTTCTTCAACCATACGAGATTCCGGCTCGATTTGGGTTCTCTTTAAAACAAAAAAGCGGCAGCCGAAGCAACCGCTTAAGTTAAAAATTATCGCATGGATTAGCCTGTTGGCGTCGACATATGAAAATGTCCTTTCCATTTGTCTCCATCTTTACTTGCTATAGTTGAAACCCAGAAACCTTTTGGTAGTGGCTTTCCATCGCAGGTTCCATCCGCAGCTGCTTTGTAGGTTAGCAAATATAAATTATCGGCTAACTTCGCTGTGTGGAAATCGCTCAAGGAATGGGTTTTTACGTCACATTTGTGCTCGCCAATATTTTTTAGTGCCGCCGCTCGGTCTTCCCGACCTCCTGGATTAAAACCCGTAAAGTTATCTGCAAGAGATTCTTCAAAAGCCTTCGTATCCTTCTTCACCCAGGCCTCCCAAAGACCTTTTTCCGTTTCCGTAATGGCTTTTGCAACTTCTTCGTCTGCACCTTTCGGTAGCTCGACCTTCGGAGCATCAGCAGGAGGAGCCGGAGCTTCTCCTTTTGTTTCCGCAGTAGGTGCATTTTGGTGAAAAGCCGCCTTCCAATCATCGCCGTCCTTCACGTAAACCGTAGCAGCATGCAGCGGGCTTGGCGAAGCCTTTCCTTCACACGTAACATCCGAAGTCGTTTTAGCGGTGAAAAGTACAACGCCATCTGCCAGCTCAGTAGCCTGCTCATCCTCGATCGTAAAGCCTTTTATTTCGCAGGGATTATCGGAAATCGCTTTAGCTACGCCAGCCATTGTATTGCGACCGTTCGCACCGTTTCCAACAAAGCCTTCGGTTAAAAATCCTTCAAAGAATTTACCATCCTTCTTTTGCCATGCTTCATATGCCTTCATTTCCAAATCTTTCGCTGTCGCCTTCAAGTCTTTTTCAGGCTTTGCGGCAGCATTTGTGTTACCGGCATTTTTGTTACCGCTGTTTGAGTTAGCCCTATATCCATCGTTACCGCAGGAGCTGAAAGAAAAGACTGCAAACGCAATCAACAAGACCCAGGTAAAATTTTTCATATTCTTTTCTCCTTATCTATTCTTTCCGCGCGCATAAGTTCACATACTCACGGACCCTTATCTGTTATTTTTCCCAACTCTTACACAAATTTGCTTATTTTACAATGAATTTTTTGCGGTCTTTTGTAAGAATTGCCGTATTGCTTTTATGTGGTTAGGTCTCGTCCGACAGCACCCGCCGATTATGCTGGCACCTTTCAGAAACCAGCCTACTGAAGACTTTGCAAACCCCTCAGCTTGTGGTTTCCCTTTCCAATTTTTTGATATTGAATCGTAGATTTCTCCGGAGTTTGGATAAACGACGACTTCCTGTTCGCCTGTGCTCGGTTTCAGTCTCTCAATCAAACCGGAAACAAATTCTGGGTTTGTGCAGTTTATTCCAATAGCAAAAACATTCTCGCTTCCTGCCAGCAATTCTGCGCATTCTTTGATCGGAGTGCCATCGTTGATATGTTTTTCATCCTTACAAGAAAAGCTAACCCAGGCAGGTTTTGGGTTTTGATTAACTATTTCAAGAAGCACCTCTGCTTCCTGAAAGCTAGGGATCGTTTCGCATGCCAATAGATCCGCTTCTGTATCGGCAAGGATCTCAAAACGCCTTGAATGAAACTCATATAGGCCTTCTTTTGAAACACCGTAGTCGCCGGTATATTCAGCCCCATTTGCTAAATATGCGCCGTATGGTCCGATACTCGCTGCGATTGCCGGCGTACGGTTTTCATCGACTTGCCTTAAAAATTCTGCGCGAGCTTCCAACGCCAAATCGACAGTTTTTCTTAGGAGGCTTTCGACCTCTTCTTCTTTCATTCCGAGCTTTGCGCAACCTGGAAAACTTGCCTGATAGCTCGCGGTAGTAATAATGTCCGCACCTGCTTCGAGATATGAAAGATGAGCTTCTTTTATCGCCTCAGGATTTTCAATTACCAAACGCGCCGACCAAAGTATGTGATTTATATCAAAACCTTTTTGTTCTAGCTCAGTCGCAAGACCGCCGTCTAGGATCGCAAAAGACTCTCGATCAAGAATATTTTTTAATGGATTCTTCTCGTTCAAAACTATTCGCCCAATACCAGCATCCAAGAAATTCCAAACTTATCCTTTAGCATCATAAAATGCTCGCCATTTTTCATCGTGACGTCGCCATCCGCTGAGAGTTTTTCAAACGCCTCTTTAAACTCCGCTCCTTCCGTAAAGGAAACGAAAAGTGAGAAGTTTGTTTCACTTGGGGATCCTTTAGTTAGCCCAGGATTGTCTGAAGCCTTTATGCAAATATTTCCGGCGCGCACTTCGGAATTGAAAATCATATTTGAGGCTTCGTCTGGAAAGTCAATCGGAGCGTTGCCAAAGGTATCCATCACCGTTATCTCGCCATCGAGACACTCCTTGTAAAACTCCATCGCTTCCCGGCAGTCGCCTGCAAACATCAAATAAGGCGCTAGTTGTTTCATGTTTTCCTCTCGTTAATTAATCTAGGTTAAAATAACTCGAAATGAGCGGTTCTTATAATACCTTAGATAAAACTCTCGCTTGGAGCGTTCATCTTTTCACGGCTTCCGGCTTGCTCGCCGGTTTTATGGCAGTCCTTGCGATCGCCGAGAAAAGCTGGCGTGCAGCAATGGCGTGGCTGCTAGTCGCTCTCGCTATTGATGGCGTTGACGGAACACTCGCTCGTAAGTTTCGCGCAAAAGAAATCCTTCCTCACATCAACGGAAAAACAATCGATTACGTGATCGATTTCGCAACATACTCGATCATTCCTGCATATTTTTTCTACGCTGCCGAGCTTGTACCGCCATCTCTCAATCTTCCGCTCGCATTTTTGATCCTACTTGTTTCAGCGATTTATTACGGCAAGGAAGGAATGGTCTCAGACGACTACTATTTCGTGGGTTTCCCCGTGATGTGGAATGCGGTCGTTTTCTATCTCGTTTTTATTTTTAATACTACACCCTGGATAAACGCCGCGCTCATAATCGCTTGCGCCGTACTTCATTTCGCTCCGGTAAAGTTCGCCTACCCTTCACGCGCAACAAATATGAAGTCTCTTACGATTATCTTTACAATTTCGATCCTGATAATAATGCCGCTCGCCGTTTGGTTTTATCCTGACGTGCCTTTGTGGCTTAGGTGCGCAGCGATTTTGAATTTGGCTTATTTCGGTGTGTTAGGTGCTATCGATACTTTTCGAAAGTAATCCGTTCTAAATTTCCTTCGTCATAAACACACTGTTCGGATCTAACACGTAATCTGCAAAGGGTTCGCAATATTCAAAACCAAATTTAGCGTAGAGTTTTTGAGCAGGGTTGAAATAATCCATGCAAAGGGTTCGCAATATTCAAAACCAAATTTAGCGTAGAGTTTTTGAGCAGGGAAATAATCCATTGAGCCTGTTTCCAAACTCAGTTTTGTCATCCCGCGTCGTTTTGCCTCGTCAATAATATGTTTGAGTACAAACTCCGCAATTCCTTTTCTTAAATGTCTCGAAGACGTGCGCATCGATTTTATTTCGCCGTGAGTCGAATTGAGTTCTTTCAGGGCGCCACAGCCTAGGAGTTCTCCATCTTCCCAAACCGTCCAAAATGTAATTTCGGGCTTACGCAAGCCATCCAGATCAAGCGCATGAACACTCTCCGGCGGAGAATGCAGATTCATATCTTCCAGATGCTCATTTAAGAGCGCCTTTATCTCAACACCGCTTAGATCGTCTATCCTGATTTCCATCGTATTATACAGGCGGAAACGCGACCGCTAGGAAGCGTGCAAAAAAAGGTAACATCAGAAACTAAATAAAAGCATCGTGAGACCATTGCAAAAGCGCCTGTCTCTGACGTGGACGGCATGTTAGATCACCGGGTTTGCAGTTTGTGCGGATTTGTCCCGCGTGTCTTGCAAAACTTTTCCAACGTTTGATCTGAGTGCGATCAACATCTTCAATCCGTCGCCCCTGATAATAACGGCAGTACCATTGAAACCAGCCGCGCGGATCGGGCTCAATTATCCAGCCCTTTCGCCTCCACTCACCTAAAGATTGTCTGCTTTTGATCTTGAAATAGTTGAGCGAGGGATCCGGATTGTCGCTAAGCTTTGCTTTCTTGAACCAGCTCTTGGGAAATTCATCCCTGCAATCGTTTAAGTATTTTCCTTCAAAAACACCCGCTTCAAGCATCTGCTTCGGCGTAAACTCCGGTTTAAAATCCGAGTCGAATTCTCTCCCGACGCGAGCTGCAATCTCATATCGATAGCCGCTCTGCATCCGGTCATTAACGTCAATCCATTCTCCGACTTTTGGCATTCTTTAACGGAACGCGGACACTCCTGTCCGCATTTACGCTGCCCTCAACGATCTACTCTTCATAATCTTCTTTAGAATCTCTTTTTCTCTGTTTCTCGCTGAATATAGATCAAACTTCATTTGTAGATTCAGCCAAAAACCTTCGCTCATTCCGAAAAATTTTGCAAGCCTAAGCGCCGTGCTCGGAGTAACGCCGCGTTTTATCGAAACGATTTCGTTCACCCTTTGATAAGGAACCTTAATCGAATTTGCTAACTCTTTCTGCGTTATTCCAAGTGGCTCAAGAAACTCTTCCCTAAGCATCTCGCCCGGATGCGTCGGCACCCTGTTTGTTGGAACTCTAGTCATACTTCAATACCTCTAATGATAATCAACTACCTCAACATCTTCCGCGCCGAATCCGTCCACCTAAAACAAATACGATACTGTTCGTTTAACCTTCATTTCTTACGTTTTTTAAGTTCTACAGCTCGCTTCCGCACATCCTGTTTAAGATCATCCCAAAAACCTTCTGTTAATTCTTCGGCGTCCCCTGTGTGGAGAGCTTGTATCAATACGCGCTCGAGTTCTTTTTCTTCACGTCTCTTTTGGTCAGCCCGAATAAGAGCTTTGACGTATTCGCTTGTCGTGCCATAACCCTCTCTTTTAAGGGTGTCATCGACAAATGACTTCATTGTTTTAGGTAACGAAATATGCATTGTAGTTGTATCTGCCATAACATCTATAGATTAGCATTTATACAATTTTTGTCAATTTTTGTATTCTTACACACTTATAAATAAAGTTATGTACAACAACGAGTTTTAAATCCTGAAATGGAGATCGAAAAGAACGAAACATCTGCGCTATTTTTAAAAGCGCTTTAATTGTTTGGCGATCCTTTTTTAACATAGGATCGTGCCGCAAGGCACATTCGAAAATAGCCCAGTCGTTTACGGCTGGGTTATGGTTTGGTTAAGGGTTAGAGCCCTGAAAGGTCGACAGAAATTTATCCTTTAATCTGTCGTCCCTAAAAGGGACTCGAATTCTTTGTTGGTCCTATTCCCAGCCGTAAACGACTGGGCTATTAACTGTTGTCCGCTTTGCGGACATCGTTTAAAAGGTTCGTAAGAGTGAGCAGAGGTAACCGAAAATCATCCAATGAACGTGTGGTTGATATTTTTATTCGTAGCACAGTTAAAAATTATTGACAATGGTTGCCAAGGTGTTTATTCTGTTTTCGGAGTCGTTAAAATGGCAATTTCTACAATAAATATTTCAATACCTGATAGCTTAAGAGCTGAAGTTGAGGAAATTATTGACGCAGAGGGATACGGAAATACAAGCGAATTCTTTCGTGATCTCGTGCGCAACTATATAAAACGGCGTCAGGAACTTAAGCTGGAAACGTTACTATTAGAGGGGCTCGAAAGCGGAGATGCGACCCCATTAACAAAAGCTGATTTTGAAGAAATCAAAAAGCGCAAAGTTAAGGATTTAAAAGAACATCTTGAAAAAGCCGTTGAACGCGGTGGATCTAATACTTCTGAAGAAGTTAAGAATTCCGTCAAATCAAAACTCAAATCTCTCGATCGTTCATAAATGTACAAACTACGCTTCCTCGACCAAGCTGAAGAAGACCTCATTTCCATCGCCGAATATATTACAAAAGAAAGCGGTTCGATTGAAACGGCTGTAAATTTTGCTGACAGGTTAATATCTCAATGCGAGTTTATTGCCGAAACGCCATGAAAGATCGGTCAACCCCGTCCTGAGCTTATGAATGGACTTCGTAGTTTCCCGGAAGGTAATTATGTAATTTTCTTTATGTACGAGGATGATTACCTAAAAATTGTAACGATTGTTGAGGGACACCGGGATATTGACGCTTTATTCGATTAATCAATATGTTCGATTGAGTCTGTACCGTAGGCACATTCGAAATTAGCCCAGTCATTCATGGCTGGGTTATGGTTTGGTTAAGGGTTAGAGCCCTGAAAGGTCGACAGAAATTTATCCTTTAATCTGTCGTCCCTAAAGGGACTCGAATTCTTTGTTGATCCTATTCCCAGCCGTAAACGACTGGGCTATTAACTGTTGTCCGCTTTGCGGACATCGTTTAAAGGTTCGTGAATATGATAATCGCAATCACTTCGGCAAATCTGCCTTGTCATCAATCAAGACATCGGTAGAAACTCCGGCGAGGCGTGCGTAAGCCAGGAGTATTATCAGCGTGGGTTCTTTAATATCTCGCTCGAATTTAGAAACGTCTTCACGGATGAGTTTATCTTTCATTCCCAAATGTGAAATCAAATCGTTTTGCGATATGCCTAAATCCTGTCGTATTTGCAGAAGTTTCTTGCTTAGCCTAGCCGGTTTTTCTCGTTTGCCACGTCCCATCAACGAATACCTCGCGATGGGGCGTAACAGACCGAACTCAAGTGCTCAATCTTGACAGCGGACTTATATAGCTCTAAACTGTCCTTGTTAGATTTTTTTGCCGAAAGTAAAGGTAGGTAATTGCTCCCGGCACGGTGTTTCACAAGATGCGTGTCACCGCCAATTGCATAATTTCACGATCAATTATTCACGATTCTTGAGCAATGACAAAACTCCCATGCCATTATTTTTACAACGTAAGAATAAAAGAGTTTGGCAAATGGATTTGTCTGCGCAATGCAGACAATTGACGGGCGATGTATATACGTTTGCTCGTTGAGGGGCAGTGTGTGGGAGACGCTGCCCTTTTTCTCACTTAATATGCCGATAATCTCCTGGGAAGAATATAAAGAGACGTTGCCGGACAGCCTCAAAGAGACCGCCAGGAGAAGGCCTTACAGTACACGTAAGTTTATGAAATTCTGCGGCTTCAAACTCCTCGCCACAGTCTCATACGACACCACCCGCGAAACCGCTCTCGATGCTGTCAAGCGAATAATAATTGGTAAAAATGATGATCTGATTGTTTATAGAGTGCGCAGAGGCAGCCGAAAATCATCCAATGAACGTATGGTTGATATTTTCATTTCGTTGTAACTCTAAACACATCCGATTTTATCCGGGTAATCTAGTAAGTTGTGCCGCAGGCACATTCGAAACTAGCCCAGTCGTTTACGGCTGGGTTACGTTTAACAAAAAGGTTAGAGCCCTGAAAGGGCGACAGAAATAAGAAACATCTATCGTCCCTAGAGGGACTCAAAAATATTTTGGTAATTTGTTCCCAGCCGTAAACGACTGGGCTATTATCATCCGACCGACATTGCCGACATCGCTAAATATATCTCTATAGCTTACATCTCTAGTTCACGACTTATCGCCTATCGTCTCCCGAAATATCTCGTTTAACTCATCCCGAACCGACGCTTTATCGAGTAGGTCCGGTCGGCCCAATCCCGTAAGCACGCCCTCGTGCCGGGCCAGTTCCTCTTTTATAAACTCATTGATCTCAACAATCGGATCTCCCGTCCCAACCTCCGGCGAATTCCTTTTCAGATCCAGCAGCTTACTTATCCCCGGCCGAATCACTTCCGGCGCCACCGCGTCGACCAACTCCTGAAACCTCACCGGCGGAACACCCAAACCCCGTTCAATAAACCGTATCGCCAGAAGCGGCCGGAGTACATAAAAGTACTTCTTCAGCTTAACCTTTTCCTTGAGTATATATTCCCCGGCGTTGCTCCTGGCCATATGGCTGTAGTGATATCTGAGAGCCAGATCGTTTAACGCCTTTGGAGCCAAATCCCTCAGACGGCTAGCAAACGGACCGGTTTCAGAATACTTGATCGGGCTGTTGAGCCATTCAAGCAACGCACCGTTGGTCCGCGTAAAAAGATAGAGCGCCTTTCGAACATCCCAACCCGAAATGTCGATCTCATCAACAATCGGATATTC
The DNA here is from genome assembly GCA_965216195.1 of Aridibacter sp. Taxonomy (GTDB): domain Bacteria; phylum Acidobacteriota; class Blastocatellia; order Pyrinomonadales; family Pyrinomonadaceae; genus Aridibacter. The sequence goes on from OZ244151.1 coordinate 3,353,506, forward strand.
GATCACATCCCGGCGTCTCTCAACATCAAACGACAAATACCAATCACGCGGTCTTGCATAAATAAACCGAACATCATAATCCGAATCGGGCGAGGCAAATCCCCATGCACGGCTTCCGGATTCGCATGCGTAGACAATTGAGACATTGTGTTCTGCTTCTGCGCCAGCAAGGCGTTCGTGAATGACTTTTTCGATTTTCTTGTCAATTGGCATATTGGAACTGACTCACACCAGAAGTTAATGTTGTTTATTCTGACAGAGATCCGGCAGGGGCAGAATCGTATCACTTAAAAACAGGTTTAAACATGACCATCAGGAACGGGTATTTTTTTTAGACATTTTGAGAACACGCCCAATGGATTCACATATAAAATTTGTAGGATGGTTGTATACCCTGATCTTTCTCAATATGTTTCAATATTTCGCCGATCCCTTGTGCGAACGAAATTGTTATGGGAGTTCCATCAGCATAGGAACAATTGTTTACATTCATTTTGGTCAACGCAAAAACTTCTCGCAATAGATCTTTTGGTGAACTTCCGCCGACATGTTGAGTAATCTTCCATGGAACAGGTACGTAGGAACTTGGACTAGTTTCGAGATACGGAACACATCCTACTGTATACAGGTAATATTCCACATTTTCTATATCAAAATATGTTCCCCGTAAAGGAGGATATTTACCTTCCCTAAATAATCTTGTACTTCTTTGTTTCAAAGCTACGAAATCAGTTTCACAGCCTGAAAAAATATTGTCTATTCCTTCCTGAAACCCCTCCAATTCATTGTGCTCAGGATGTGAATCTCCCCAAAATTCAGATGTTTTATGAATTACAACTCTTTTGGGCGGAGTGCCGCCTTGCTTAATGTATTCATTTAACATTTTCTCAATTAGTTGTTTAGCTTCACTACTACTAAGATGGGGACTTCTTCCGAATTTTTCCGAGTTCCATTTAAAATCGTCACCTCTAACAACTAATCCTTGACCCAAATAGTCAAATACTTGCGCGACGCTTGCTCTCATCGAGTTCTTCTTGCCTTCCCTTGCTACGAAAAAGCTAATTCCAATAAAACAATTATCTTCTTCCAAACCGATCGGTCTCCAAGGTACTCCATCAGCTTTGTAATACTTAGCCGTGCAGAAATTCCAAGCCCTGGTTGCGTCATCTTGGAGTGAAGCTCTACCCTTCCCCGTAACTGTACTTGGTTGTAAAAGCTGTAACGGAAGTCCATGGTTCATGGATTTGGCTTTAAGAGACCTGCGGAAATTAAGATGAAAATTATTAGAGATTTTTACTGAATGAGCTTTCTTACCAACTCGATAGCTCTTTCTTTCTAAATCAACACTTTCCTTAAACCGATTGTGACTAAATATTCAAATCCTCAAAGGCATGACAATATATTTGTAGTCATATTCGGTATCGCCAGCGAAGCTCATCTGGGTCTGCCCGTTTGAATCTTTAAACTCAAACGCGATTTTTGGTTTTACGCCCGTTTCCTTTACTTTCACCTTTTCGCCTTCGGTTTCATTTTCGGTTTCGGTGGCTTCCATTTCGGTTGAGGTAACGATATTTAGGAATTCCTGTAAGTACTGAGAATTAAATCCAAGCTCTATTTCCTCGCCTGTATATTCCACCGGTACGGCTTCAGTTCCTTCGCCTTCTTCCGAACTCTGCGCCGATACTTCAATCTCTCCTTCGCGTACCGTTAGACGTATTGAGCGTGTGCGTTCGTCTGCCATAAGCGCAACCCGGTCAACTGCGCGCTTGAGTTCGCCGGAATCAAAAATGGCTGTTTTGTCGTTGTCTTTCGGAATGACCATTTCGTAGTTTGGAAACTGTCCGCTGAGTTTTCTCGTTGTCAGAAGCCTGCCGTCAACTTCAAAATAAATGTGATTCTGGTCTTCGCCAAAGCTTATGTTTTCATCCGTTTCGCGCGAGATTTTCGTCAACTCGATCAGAGATTTCTTTGGAATAAGAGTATCGATCGAATCTTCGAGAGCCGTCGCTAATTCTCTTTCGATAAACGCAAGGCGGTGTCCATCGGTAGTAACCATCGTTGCCTTACCTTGATCGATAATGAATTTCGCGCCAGAGAGCGTAAAGCGCGATTGCTCATTTGTAATAGCGAAAGCAGTAGTATTGATGAAATGATTGAGAATTTCCGCCGGAAGCGACATATTTGCCGTCTTAAACTCAGGAACTTCGGGAAACTGGTCGCGCGCAACTCCTGCCAGACGGTATTTTTTTCCGTCGCCAAAAGTGAGTTGAACCCAATCATTATCGAGGCGTTTGAAATGCATATCGGATTCGTCCGCCAAGCGCACGATATCAAAAAGTTTGCGTGCTTGAATACACATCGCACCGGGCTCTTTTATGTCGGCTTCTGCTTCGCACCTGAGGGTAACGTCAAGATCAGTGCCAACGATTCTGATCGTGTTCTCTCCGACCGATTCGATCAGGATGTTTGATAAAACGGGGATTGTAGATTTCTTTTCAACTATTCCCTGTACATAACCCAATTCTTTTTTTAGCGCACTTTGCTTAACAATAAATTCCATTTCGCTCTCCTAAATTTTCTGATTCCCTAATTTTACCAAACTTATTTCAACGATTCTCTTTTGGGCTATTCTTACGGCGCTGCTAACTTACTTTCCGAATTGTCCAATCCCCGCTCTCAATCTTTGCTGCTTCAAAAAGAATCACTTTGTAAATTGGCTCTTTCTTCTTCTCATCAAAATCCGATAAGTAGATGTATTTGATGAGTCCTTCTTTTATCTCTTTTTCTTCAGCCTCCGTTTTCGCTGCTTCCCAAATCTTTTCTACCTGATCGAAAACCTCTTTTTCTCTTACAACCTTCCCGTCATTTTTGAAGGTTACATGCAAAACCTTTTCAGGCTCTTTTTCAACAACGATTTCAATTTCTCCAGCCTTTCCATCCGAGAAAATAACTTGCTTTTTTGTTATCTGACTGCTGCATGATAAAAAAAGAACAACTAATAAAAACCAGAGTGTTTTTCTCATACTCAAATATTCACTCATCGCTCGCCTTTTTACTATTACTAAGAATAAAAGAAACTATGTATATTTCTAGTAGTAGTAATAGGTGGCTGTGAAAAAGTGGAAAACCTGTCTAAAGCTAATATAAAGAGCTCTTTACGCTTCCACAGCAGGTGTGAAAAAGGTGTTGATCAAGTGGCATAAATGTGAATAACTCATGAAATCGAAAAACCTCTCGTTTTTTCCACATCCTTCCACAACGCCAAAAAACTAAATTCTGTGGAAATGTGGAAAACTAAACCCCGTCTCCATCTATTACTTGCTCTAATTAATTTTCAAAAATAAAATACCTGTGAAAAACTTTTTCCCGTGAGCTTATCACCCGACGAGCATATCTATCAGCTCGCTAATTTCTTTGTGAAATTCCCTGTCGTCTTTTATCTTATTTTCAATTTTTTCTACGGAGTGCATCACGGTTGTATGATGCTTACCGCCGAATGCGCGACCAATTTCCGGAAAGCTATGCTTGGTGAGCCGTTTGCATAGATACATCGCAACCTGCCTTGGAAAGGCAATCTTTCTGGAATTATTTTTCGACTTAATTTCCTCAAGCGCGAGGTCATATTCATTCGCAACCATCTTCGTAATTCGTTCGATCGTAATGCCCTCAGCAGCTTCAGCGCCAATGATGTTTTTCATCGCATCTTGAGCGAGCATTTTTGAAAATGGTAAACCGCGCAGAGAAGAAATTGCGATTAACCTGACAAGGGTTCCTTCGAGTTCGCGTACATTGCTTTTTATTTTATTAGCTATAAAGAAAGCTATCTCGTCAGGTAGATCTACGCCATCAATATCTGCCTTTCGTTTAAGAATCGCCACTTTTGTTTCGAGATCGGGCGGCTCCATATCGGCGATCAACCCCCATTCGAAACGAGAATGGAGGCGTTCTTCGATCGTAGGAATCTCTCTTGGTGGGCAATCCGATGTGATTACGATTTGCTTCTGATCATTGTGAAGCGCATTAAATGTATGGAAAAATTCTTCCTGCGTACGCTCTTTCCCGGCCAGAAACTGTACGTCGTCCATTAAAAGAACGTCTATCGAGCGATATTTATCCCGGAATGTTTGTGTTTGATCAAAGCGAATTGCATTGATCAATTCGTTCATAAATTTTTCGGAAGTGATGTAAGCAACTCGCAGGTGTTTGTTTCTCTCGCGGATCGCCTGTCCGGCGGCGTGCATCAGATGCGTTTTTCCAAGACCTACACCTCCATATATAAATAGAGGATTGTAGGTTTGCCCCGGTGCTTCTACTACCGCTTCCGCCGCAGCATGGGCAAATTGATTGCAGGAGCCGACAACGAACTTCTTAAACGTGTAATTGCTGTTAAGAGTATTTTCAATCGGCTCGAGATCGACAAAATTTGTTGTTTGTTTAGGGGGTGACGTGCTTCCTCCTGCGCTAGAAAAATTACCCTGCCCGTTTTTGTGATCCGAGATTGATTGGTCGTAAACCTTCTCTTCTTCTATTTGCCAGGCAAGCTCATAGCCATCAAGATTGAGCTCCGACATCGTCTGATCAATAAGGTCCAGATAATTTTGATCAATCCAGTCCTTATTCATCTGACTAGTCTTTAAACGAAGTATGCGATTTTCCTCATCGCAACTGTCAAATTCAATCGGTTTAAACCACGTGTCGAATATCTGACCGTTAAGGCGTTTTTGAACCGTACCAAGAATATTATCCCAAATTTTGTGATTTTCGATTGACGCACCCATCGCTAACAGAAGTAAGATTAGTCCTTAAAATTTAAAATGAACTCCTTAAGCAGTTTGCTTATTTGGGGAACTGACCGTAACGCCAAAAATCCGGTCAACGCAAACGCGACAAGTTGTTACTTTTTGGTAACTTTCGTGAATATTAGCACGCGCCTTACGAAGGTTTTTTCCACAAAGTTTTCCACAGTTTACAAAAAAAACGCTTAAAAGTTAACGTAAAACTTTAAGCCCTGTGTTTTCAACAACTTACGAGAGTTTTGGTATATGAAACGAGACAAAGACTATCAGACAATATATAGAAACGCAAACAGTTATCCACAGCTTTTTGAATAAACATTCTTTAAAGTTAACAAAGTGTTTCTTTTACGCGATTTTGGGCTAGAAAAAAAATTTTTAAGGGAAAGAAAAAGGCTCAAAAACGAACAAAAATTTACCTGCTTTCTATCAAATCAAAGACGAAAAAAACCGATCTAAGACTGGGCAATTTCGCAAAGTTACAGACTTTTTCTATCGATCCGTTTCAAACTGCTTTAAGCTACTTGCTCCAGAAATACTCTTTTCGATCTGATCAGGTGTCCCTTTGTAGCGAAGCCTCGATGCACCAGATAGGTCGGCGCTAAGTTCTCTCGAAACGGAAACTTTCGCCGAGCTCGCGCCGCTTGCATCTACTGAAACCTTTTCCGCTTGAAAGCTGGCCGCTTCAACTCTACTCATTCCGCTTAAGTCGATCTCGAAAAAGTTTGTCTTACCGCTAACGCTCATTTTCGAAGCACCACTCGAATCGAGCTTAAAAGAGTTGTTGGACAGATTCGAAACCGTAACTCTCGACACGCCTGAATTTTCCAGTTTTTCAATATTCGGAGCTGAAACTCTAACAATAATAGGGTTTTTCGTTGATAGCTTTCTTTTCGTACTTAACTTTAGCGTATCGCCTACAACTTCTGTCTCAATCAAAGGAAGAAGATTGTCGTCTGCTTCGACCTCAACACCGAATTCTCTTTGCGCCTCGATTTCAACTTTAAAAACTCCGCCAATGCTGACCGCTGTAAAATCTGAAATCTCTCGTTTTTCAGTTGCTACATTTCCGGATCCCTTCGTCTTTGAGCTAAACGAAATCGAAACCGGTGATTTAAGAGAGAAAAAGTTTCCGAAAGAAACGATATTTGAAACTAGTATCCCCAGAGCTACGGCAACGATAAATATGATCACGCCAATTTTCTTCATAATTCCTCCAAAAATGTGGTGTTAATTAACCCTGCCGAATTGAACGCTTTTACCTCAAAAAAAGTTCAGTCCTAATTTAACATTTGATAGAAAACCTGTGAAAATTGAGGTTATACAAAAACATATATGCAGAGCACAGACACATTCGGGACAGCGATAAATTGTATTGATGGGCGGGTACAGACGCCCGTTTCGGAGTGGTTAAAACTCCACGGCCACGTTCAATATGTAGATATGATTACGGAGCCTGGCGCGGACAAAGTGATCGCCGAGGGACAAGCAAATAAAGTTTCGCCAATCTACGAAAAGCTTAGAGTTTCGATTGAAAACCATCAATCGACGGTTCTGGCACTTGCCGGACATTTTGATTGCGCGGGAAACCCAGTAGATTTGGAAACCCATAAAAAGCACATTGAGACAGGTGTGGAATTATTGGCCTCATGGAAACTGGGTGTGAGAATCGTTGGGCTATATGTAAACGAATGGAATTCGGTGGATTTGATTTACGATAGCGCCGAAGGTTTTGAAGATATCAAAACATTTCTTTAGTTCTCGACCTATTTCGAGAAAAAGTAGAATTGTATTGCCTGCCCAATCCCTATAAACAAACCAAAGAGGGCGCCAAATAATTCGATCGTCCTCAAGTGTTCCTTAGCTACGGACAAAACCAAAGACTCAAGCTTTTCGGCTGGATAGCTATTGACCTTTTCTCTTACCACAGTGCCAATATCAAATTCCTGGATGGCCTCGGGAAATTTCGACTTTGCAGTTGAAATAATTGTGTCTGTCAGCGATTCGCCGGCGCTTAGGAGTTGATCCTCAGAGAGATGATTTGAAAGCCTGCCGATCGGCATATGGATAAGGGTATCGATTTGTTTAGATAAAACGCTATTAATAATTTCCTTTGTGTCTTCATTCTTGAGAATCTTCACAAGACCTTTCGAAAGTGTATCCTTTATTCTCACTGACGCCTCGGGGTGAGCAGAACGCAAGAGCTCGCCAATCTTCTGAGTACGGATATTTTCAAGCGAATCCGTTAGGTAGGCGGAAATGGATTTCTGCATCTCGTCGCCCTGCAATACGCGGAGAATGTTTTTAGTTATTTGAAACTTTAGTCGATCCAATTGATCTGGCGCGATTTGTCCTATGAGTTCGGGAAGTGGGCGCTCGAGGGTTTTATCTATTGTTTTGTTTACAAACTTCTCCGCCTCATCGGCGAAAAAATCACCTTTAAGAGTTTCTTCGAGGCGCTTTGGAAGACTATCGTCAACCAGGTCGTCTACTTCACGCAGTAAATTTTCCCGCGAAACAAATATCTTTTTTACAAAAGGAAGCGCTTCATAATAAGTATGCACCTCCTTTTTTATAAGCGAACTTATTTGGTTTTTTGTACGGTCCTCGGTGGCGAGTTCGGAAAGCTGATGCACGATCGGCTCGATTTGTTCGGTCGCTTTTTCCTTCAATAAAGCGATCGCATCGTCTGTGAACATTGCCGAAAGAGGTGTTTCGGTATTGGCGAGGTCATCGACCCGCTTGCTGATAAATTCACTTATCTTTTTTTCGAGAGCGGGTTCTTTAACGACGGTGCGAATGCGTGTTTCCAGAAAATCGAGAATTTGTCCGTAGGTCTTATCCGTTACGGTTTCCGAAACCGTTTGTGACAAGACTTCATCTACGCGTTTTCCGACAAAGGCGTCGATCGAGTCAATCGTTTCTTCGCTTTTTACAACCGTTTCTACATAGGATCCTATTCGTGTTTTAACCGACGACACTGATTCTAAAACAGGCTGGCGTAAATTTTCCGGAAGGGCCTCGATCAGAGACGGGTGATTTCGCGTAAGCATCTCTTCAGTATAGGAATTTACTACGCCCTGAATTTTTCTTTGAAGAAATTCCTTTTCGAAAAGCTCTTCTAAAACCGTCTCTTGCGAAACGAGCTCTTCGCCGACAGCTTTCCCAATCGCCTTTGCCATACGTGCTCGATGACGCGGAATCATACCTTGCGGGAAAACGGTTAACCCGAGAAATTTTACTGGACGGCGGGGACGAAAAAGCATTCTTACCGCGAGCCACGCACCTGCATAGCCATGAACCGTGGCCATGAAAATCAGTGAACCGATCTGAAACCAAATATTGCTAAATAGCGGTTGAATCTGCTGCCAAAAATCCATCAAAAACTTTAATAAACCTGAAACCCTTTTGAGCTTTCACAAAACTCAGCAAAATCCTCGAGCCAATCGCGCTTTACACTGTAATTTTTCCACTGCTCATCTTTATCTTTATAAATTGTGCCGTCGTCTGGTTTATCGGTGATGCTGAGGTTGGAAAACATGCGCTTATTCGGAGCGAGTTTTGGCAATATCTCGGTTTTTATCTTCTCGGAAATAAGTTGTGCCTCCTCGCTTGAAACCGAAACGCCGGTCGCATTGCTTCCCATTTCTCTAACCTTTGTTTCGCTGACGACGTTAAACGATTTGATAATCGCCAATGCCGCTTTCCAATTCCATACGCTGGCGCGAAACTCAAAGTTTTCCGAACCAAGATCCATTAATGTGAAACTCATAATTACCCTCTACCAAAAATGCTAAACGCGAAGCATGTTTTCAGTCAAAAAACGATCTTAACTTTTACCGGGCAGTTTGTCCCGACTATAATTTATTCCGAAGCGATGAATACCGAAGACTTTCTAAAACGCATAGACCTTCAAAATGCCACCCTTGAGCCAAACATTGAAAGCCTCAAAATGCTTCAAAGAAACCATCTTCTTAACGTGCCATTCGAAAACTTGGACATACGTTGGAAGCGCAAAATTTCTCTGGATTTATCCCGTTTCTACAAGAAAATTGTGGAAGATGGGCGCGGAGGTTTTTGCTATGAATTAAACGGAAACTTCAATGAATTACTCAAGGAGATTGGCTTTGAAACAAAGGTAATTTCCGCGAAAGTAGCAAACGCCATGGGAGAATTCGGACCCGAATTCGATCACCTTGCAATCGTTGTATCGTTTGGCGGAGTTGAATTTCTTTCGGACGTAGGCTTTGGAGACTTTTCCGCTGAGCCATTGAGATTGGAATTGGGGCTCGAACAAAAAGATCCAAACGGAGTTTACGGAATCGAGGAGTCTGATGATGGTTATCTTGCGGTGCAAAAACAGAGTGGAAGCGGCTGGGAGAATGAGTACTGCTTTAAAAATATTGAAAGGAATTTGAGTGAGTTCGCAGCGATGTGCGTTCACAACCAGACCTCACCTGAATCTCATTTCACGCACGGGAAACTCTGTTCGCTGATGACTGAGAACGGGCGAAAAACGCTAACCGAAAAGAAATATCTCGTTACAAAAAAATCGGAAAAGATAGAGATGAATGTTTTAACCGAAAATCAATTCTATGAAATTCTGAGTGTCGAATTTGGAATATTACCTAAAGGAGATGTGACGAATGGTTAAATCTTAGTGCGCGGTTTATAATCGCAAAAAAGTTATGACACAACCACAAACAGAGAAGGAATCTTCGATTTCCTATTCCGATGCCGGTGTCTCGATCGATACTGCAAATGAAGCCGTAAAAAAGATCAGCGCCTTTGCAAAATCTACATTTAATGAGCGCACGCTTACAAATATCGGGAGCTTTGGCGGAATGTTTGACGCGAAGTTTCCGAAAATGTCCGAGCCCGTATTGGTCTCTTCCGCAGACGGCGTTGGCACAAAACTAAAGCTCGCCTTTGAAACGGGAGTTCACAGTACAATCGGGCAAGATCTCGTGAATCATTGCGTCGGCGATATTTTGGTGCAGGGCGCAAAGCCTCTATTTTTTCTCGATTATTTTGCGACCGGAAAACTCTCCGCGGACGTAACTGCTTCGGTTGTGGAGGGGCTTTCGATTGCTTGCAAGGAAAACGGCTGCGTTCTTCTCGGTGGCGAAACCGCCGAAATGCCTGGCTTTTATGCCGACGGCGAATATGATCTCGCAGGTTTCATCGTTGGCGTTGTGGATAAGTCGAAGGTGATTACAGGTGAAAAAATCGAGGCGGGAGATGTAGTTTTAGGGCTTCCTTCGACCGGTCTTCACACAAATGGTTACTCGCTCGCGCGAAAACTCTTTTTCGAAGTCGGCGGTTTCAAAGTTGATGACAAGCCTGAAGAACTTGAGGGCAAAACAGTTGGCGAGGTTTTGCTTGAGCCTCATCGAAGTTATCTGCCTGTGATCGAAGGTTTGCTCGATCAAGGCGTGATCAAAGGTCTCGCGCATATCACCGGCGGCGGACTTCTCGAAAACGTCCCGCGAATTCTGCCCGAAAATACTGGGGTAGAAATCAAACGCGGTACTTGGGAAGAGCCTGCTGTTTTTGGTTTTATGCAGGAGCTTGGAAACGTTGAGGATAAGGAAATGTTTCGCGCGTTCAATATGGGAATCGGTATGGCGATTGTTTGCTCGAAAGACGATAAAGAACGAATTGTTTCCCACGTAAAAGGTTTAGGCGAGGAGTGTTTTGATGTTGGCTTGGTATCGGAAGGGCAACGGACTGTTTTTATCAAATAGGAATATAGCCACAGAGTTCACGGAGAACACAGAAACAGTCCAAAAAGTTAGTTTTTGAATCTTCCTCTCTAAGCTCTGCGCGCTCTGTGGCTAAGAATTTATGAAAATAGGAATTCTCATATCGGGTCGCGGTTCGAATATGGTCGCGATTACAGAAGCCGTTCTAAATGGAGTAATTCCGGATGCGGAAGTTGCGGTTGTTATCAGCGATAAATCTAGGGCGCCGGGACTTGAAAAGGCAAAAGCGCTTGGAGTTGAGACAGTTGTAGTCACACGTAAGAAACGTCCGCGTGAGGAACACGACGCTGAGATTGTTTCGGAACTCAAAAAACGCGGTGTCGAACTTGTTTGCCTTGCAGGCTATATGCGACTCCTTTCGAGCGGCTTTGTAAGAGCTTTCCCTAATAGAATTGTAAATATCCATCCGAGTTTGCTCCCGTCTTTTAAAGGTCTTCACGCGCATGAACAAGCGATCGAATATGGCGTAAAAGTCTCAGGCTGTACGGTGCATTTTGTTGATGAACACCTCGATCACGGCGCAATAATTTTGCAGAAGGCGGTTGAGGTCAAAGACGACGATACCGCTGATACTCTTTCGCAGCGGATAATAAAATACGAACACGAAGCCTATGTGGAAGCGGTAAGGCGAATCGCGGCTGGGGAGATTGGGATAGATGGGCGACGTGTGGTTAAAAGGAATCCCGCTTAGGTGCCAAGAAGCAAAGAAACTGATCGCTGTTAAATAGCCTTGGAGGCAAGGGACACCAAATACGCAAGATGTATGGCGATATGGCGATTAGGCATAAATGAAAATAGCCCAGTCGTTTACGGCTGGGTTATGTTTCGGAAAACGTTGGAGCACTGAAAAAGGGCGACATAAAAACTCGACAGCGTCAGACGTCCCTAAAGGGACTCCGGTCTGTTTAGCTATCCTTACCCAGCCGTAAACGACTGGGCTAAAATCGGACGTCAACGATACTGACTGAGTTCAAAGAAACACCGCGATAATCTAACATGCGCACCCAAAGGTTAGTGATCGCCTTCGGCAAACACTAGCACTTCCTGTTTCAAATAGGCTCCTTTTTGCTTTGACATAACCCCCTAATATCCATAGAATCTTAAGTTTCACTTCTGAGTGAAGGATGGATAAATATGCCAAAAAGAACATTTCAGCCAAACAATCGCAAAAGAGCGAAAAAGCACGGATTCAGGGCGAGAATGAGAACCGTCGGCGGGCGCAACGTAATCAAGCGGCGGCGCGCGAAGGGTCGCAAGAGACTGACACCGTTTCACTACTAGATTTCCGTTTACCGAAGGAGATGCGCATTAGAAAGAGACGCGATTTCCAGAGGGTTTATACGGAAGGTAGACGTATAAAGGGACGTTTTATGACAGCTTTTGTTTTGCCGTCAGAAACGTCTTTTCAGCGTGTTGGGGTTACAGCAACAAAGAGAGCGATCGGAAATTCGGTAAAAAGAAATCGTGCGAAACGACTTTTGCGAGAAGCTTTTCGTTTGAACAAACCGGAACTCGTTAACCTCGAAACCAAATACGATTGGGTTTTGAACGCGCGTGGGGATTTGCTTAAAGAAAAACTTGAAAAACCGCTCGAAGAATTTCGCGAAATCGTTTTGAAATTAAGAGGATTGGAAGCGGAAAGTAAACAAACGGATTCACGGGAACGTAAAACCGGATAATGAAGTTTTTATTTATAGATTTATTAAAACTATACAAGGCAATTATTTCGCCATTTTTACCGCCTTCATGTCGTTTTACACCGACGTGTTCGGAATACGCGATGGAGGCTGTAGAAAAACACGGAGCGATACGTGGAAGCTGGATGGGTGTGAAAAGAATTTGTCGCTGCCAGCCCTTATGCGAAGGGGGGCATGATCCGGTTAAATGAGTTATCAGTGACCCGTGGCCGGTGTTTAGTTGCAGACGAAATCGAATCTGACCTCTGATAACTGACTCCTGACAACTGTTTTATGGAAGATCCGAATAAACAACAAAATCAAAGCCGCTTTTTGATGGCGGCACTCCTTTCAATGGTTGTTCTCACGGCTTGGGGCTACTTTTTCGCTCCTACTAAAACCGACAACCAGAATGCAAATGTAGCGCAAACAAATACTGCTAATACCAATAAAGAAGCAAATTCAGGCTCCGCACCAAAGGCGGACGAAACGCCTGAAAAAACCGAGGAAGCTGAAGAGGAACCCGAAACGGCAGATGTCGAACATGAAGCCCCGAACAGAACTGTTTCCATAAAGACACCCCTTTATGAAGTTAAGCTCGATTCAAAAGGAGCTGTCGCTTCGAGCTGGGTTCTGCTCTTAAATGATTCAAAATCAACGGACGACCGCAAACCTTTATATGCCCAGGGGTCGACGGATGAAGAAAAGAAACCGCTTGAATTGATTTCACCCGAAGGCGTGAAGCGCAATCCGAGCGAGGCACCTTTCAGACTTGTTACGGGCGACGAAAAACTCGATAAGTTTGTAAATACTACTGACTACACCGTCTCCGAAAGTGAAGATACCATTGAGCTTACAGGGTCGGAATCGAAAACTATCGAGTTTACGTTAAAAAGAACTGACGGAACCGAAGTTACGAAATCTTTTGTCTTTCGTGCGGATAGTTATGTATCGGACCTTTCGATAAAACTCACAAAAGATGGAAGCCCCGTTCCAAACACAAAGTTGCTAATCGGGCCAAGCATCGGTGATCAGGGAATTGAAAGATACAATTTTTATAAGGTTGAGCCTGAAGGTGTTGGGTATGTCAACGGAGGAGCCGACCGACAATACGCTGCATCGATAATTGAAAGCGGACAAGAGACAGGCTCGGTAAGTGTGCCGGGTGCAGTGGACTGGGCTGGCGTAGGTGATACATATTTTGCTATGGCGGCGATTCCTTCCGAGCAAACCCAGGGACTTGAATATCGTTCGCAGAAATACGAAGTCGAAACCGAACCGTTTTATGACGGAATAATCGCATGGGTTACTCGTAGCCAAAGCACGAAAACTACGAAGCATTTGATGACCGCTTACGTGCCGATTACAACCGATGGCTCGCCAACAAGAGTTTATACAGGCACCAAGGACTATTTCGTTTTAACGGATTACAATCAGAGCCTGACCGATACAGTAGGCCGAACCATCGACATAGAAGATTTTATAAACTATGGCTGGTTTAGATTTCTTACAAAACCGCTTTCAGTGCCTATTCTCTATTGTTTGAGATTCCTTTATGGGTTTACTCACAATTACGGTATCTCGATCATACTTTTCACGCTCCTGTTTTATTCATTGCTCTTTCCGCTGCGCTGGTATTCTTCGAAGTCGTTTAAGAAGGCATCAAAAAACGCGCCGAAGATGAAGGAGATTCAGGAAAAAGTTAAGGCACTTCAGAAGAAGGGCGTTCCGATGGATGATCCGGAGATGCGTAAGCTGCAGATGGAGCAGCTTAAGATGACGAAAGACGCAGTGCCGATTGGCGGCTGTCTTCCAATGCTTTTGCAGTTTCCTCTCATTATCGCGCTCTACATAACGGTTTCGATTTACCTGGGTTTCAGACAGGAATCCTTTATGTGGCTGCCTGATCTTTCGTCAGGTGATCCGTATCACATCCTCGAATTTGCGTTTGCGATCTCGATGATTCTGAGCTTTAAGTTTTCGCCGACCACTCCGGCGGTCACACCCGAGCAGCAAATGCAGCAGAAGATGATGACCTATATCATGCCCGTAATGATGCTGTTTATCATGTGGGGAGCTCCTTCCGGACTCCTACTTTATTGGTTTACGGGAAATATAATAATGTTTGGACAGCAGATGCTTATAAACTGGCTAAATAAAGAAGATACGCCTACGGCTGAGCCGGAGCCTGCTAAATAAGTCTTATGAATGAAGTTTGCCAAAATGCAGAAGAGTTTTTAGCTGAGTTAGTCGAAGATTTCGGTTACGAACTGGAAGTTTCGTCAGAATGGAAGGATGATGAGGGGTGTATCTTAAGTTTTGACGGAGAGGATGTGCCTTTAACCTTAAGTGAAAATGGCGAAATGCTAGATGCTTTTGAAACGCTTCTTTTTCAGGTTTTTGGACGCGAATTGGATCGACAACATAGATTTATTTGTGACGCAGATGGCTTTCGCGGAACGCGAAAATCCGAACTCAATGCGATGGCTAATTTTGCGGCTCAAAACGTTCGGGAAAAAGGAATCCCTTTTACATTTGGGGTTCTAAATTCAACGGAAAGGCGTACGATTCATCTTGCGCTCAAGGACGAAGAGGACTTGGTTACAGAATCGGTCGGTGAAGGGCGTGATCGGCGTTTGCAGGTTAGTTTGAAATAAAAGCTGACCACTGTTTTTAGAAATCAGGGATGGTAGAATTTCGATTCTGGCATCCTTTATTAATTGGTAATAGGTAATAGGTAATAGGTAATAGGTAATAGGTAATAGGTGATAGGTGATAGGTAATAGGTGATTCGTGATACGCAATACGTAGAAAGCGAGAAGAGTAGCGAATTACGTAAAGCGAACCACGAGTTACGAATTACGTATCACGAGACAATGGACACAATCGTAGCACTAGCAACAACACTCGGACGTAGCGGGATCGGTGTGATTCGGTTGAGCGGTCCCGGTTCGCTTGAGATTGTTAAAGACCTCGTGGGAGCCGAAAGTTTCGCTCCTGAGCCGCGAAAAGTATCGCTTCAAAAGATCTACGATCCCGAAACAAAAGAATTGATTGACGAATCCTTAATCACCTATTTCAAGGCGCCTCAATCGTTTACGGGTGAAGATGTCGTCGAAATAAGTTGTCACGGTTCGCCTGTGCTGCTCCGTAGAGTTTTGGATATTTGTTTACGGCTCGATGCGCGACTCGCAGACCCGGGGGAGTTTACCCTTCGCGCTTTAGCAAATGGTCAAATAGATCTTTCGCAGGCTGAGGCGATCCGCGATTTAATTGACGCCAACAGCGTTGCAATGACGCGGCAGGCGATCCGCCAACTTCGCGGGGAGTTTTCCCACCAACTCCAACCGCTCAAAGACGATCTTCTGAGTGTGATTGTGGTTTTGGAATCGGCGCTCGAGTTTGTGGAAGATGATTTACCGGATGTGCAGGTCGAGGGCATTAAAAGAGACCTCGCAAAGATTTCGCAAAAGCTGGAAAAACTTACCAAAACTTTCGAAGCCGGCAAGCTCCTGAGGGAAGGGATTAAGGTTGCCCTGGTTGGCCGTCCGAATGTAGGTAAATCAAGTCTTTTCAATGCTTTACTTGGACAAGAACACGCTATCGTTACCGAAATCCCGGGCACTACCCGCGATCAACTTCGTGAAACGTTTACGATCAATGACATTCCGATCTCGTTGATGGATACTGCAGGTTTACGCGAAACAATCGACACGGTTGAAAGCATCGGTGTCGAACGCGCGAAACGCGCCATGGCTGATGCCGATTTGGTGGTGGTGCTTTTGGATAGTTCTGAAAAACTCACATCGGAAGACGAGGAAATTCTAGCAGCTACCAAAGACCTCAATCGGGTAATCGCGTTAAATAAGATCGATCTCGATTCAGCAAACGATCTTCAATCGAAAGTCGCAGATATGAAATCGCAAATTATCAATATTTCCGCTAAAACGGGTGAAGGTTTAGGCGTTTTACAAAAATCAATAATCGAACCATTCTCACCACAAGATATTTATAGCACTGGGTTTATAGTTTCAGATGCTCGCCATCAGGATTTACTCCTTCGCGCGAAATCCGAGATCGAAAGTTCAGTTTCTCAGCTGGATGAAAAACTAAGCGAAGAAATCGTTTTAGTCGGGCTTCACAATGCAATCCGCTACCTTGGAGAGATCACCGGCGAAACCACAACCGAAGATATGCTCACACAGATATTCTCGACATTTTGTATCGGAAAGTGAGCTATAATAGGATGCGGAAAAAATAAACTGGGTAAAACTGACCTAGATAGAATGGGAAAATTAAAGTCAGTAAATACTGAAAGAATTCAATGGTGCGCTAAGGATGCCGGGCTGTCCATAGAGGAGCTAGCAGACGCGACCGGTGTTTCTTTTAATAAAATACGGCAGGTTTTTGGCTCTAAGGATACCTTTAATATCACTGAAATTAAGAAGATAGCGAAATATTTCAATCGTGGACTACTTTTCTTCTTTGAAAAAGCACCTGTGAAGGAATCAAAAATTCGAACGGCTGGATTTCGCACGCTCGCCAACGATAAGCCCCAGCTCGACCCTAAAGTTAAAGGGATTATTGAGCAGGTTGAAAGGCAACGAGAGGTCTTTCTTTCTATTAAGGAAGAAATAGGAGACAGAGAACTGACGGAGTTTCAGTCACCCGGAGCGTTACCAAGTTCCGTTCCAGAGGCAGCAGCAATCGTCCGCGACTGGTTATCGATTGGTTCGCGTATGAACTTTGATTCATATCGGAAAGCTATAGAAGCTCGTGAAATTCTTGTTTTCCGCAGTAATGGATACGCCGGCGCATGGAAGATTCCATCTGAGAGTCCGGTTATTGGTTTTTCTATATATCATCAGGTCTACCCGATAATTTTTGTCAGGAAACAGGATTCTCTTGAAAGACAGTTGTTTACTTTGATTCACGAATTGGCACATCTGTTGATTCATGGAGGCGGGCTTTTAGACGACGAGAGCGATCTGAATTCACACCAGGCAAGGGAAAAGACCGCTAACTCCTTTGCAGGGCAATTGTTAGTTCCTAACTCTTTTCTCGATGAGATTTCAATTGTTAATAAACCTGATAGTGCTGACGAGTTTGAAAACTGGCTCCGGCCACTTACAAGAAATTGGGGCGTGAGTTTCGAGGTTGTTCTTCGGCGACTTCTCGACAGTAAATTTATCACTAAGTCTGATTATCGGAAGTATCGGGAATGGAAGAAAACGATTGTCTACCCTAAAAAGGAAGGAGGAAATAGGCAATACAGGTATCGGGAACCAAAACATATTTTTGGAGACACCTATGTAGCAACGGTTCTTGATGCATTAAACTCGAAAACAATTACTTTAAATCGAGCAAGCTCTTATCTGGACAATATTAAGATAAGGGACATCCACAAACTTCAGAAATTCTATGCATCTGTTTGACGCCTCATCATTTATTTACGCATGGAATGAGTATCCAATAGTAAACTTTCCAGGGCTTTGGGACTGGATGCTGAAGGAAATTGAGGCTAGTAGAATATTCATATCATCTGTCGCGTATGAAGAGGTGAAATTACGATCACCCGAGTGCGGTGACTGGCTTAAGAGTTGTGGAATCAATCGAATAATAGCCGATGACAAGATTCTATTCTCCGCAATCGAAATCAAAGCCGTGTTGAATATTGAGGAAGAGGATTATCATCCAAAAGGAGTCGGAGAAAACGATCTTATAATAATCGCAACTGCGAAAACCCAAGGTTTGATATTAGTAACTGAGGAAGGTGTTCAGAACAACCTGCCGAACGATTCAAGGAAAATGAAGGTTCCTGCAGTATGCGAACTTGACGAGGTGAATGTTCGATGTTGCAAATTTAGAGAGTTCTTTGCTGAATCAGAGGAAATATTTGGGTAATCGTCTATCGGGATCGAGCTGGGTGAACAATCTTGACATAGATTGTCTAAAATCAGATAGTTTTAATCATGATAGGATATTGAGGTTACCCCATGTTTCCGACAGACAGCGGTTTAGAATTTGAGTTTTCAATGGAGAAGGAAGCGACCCCGGTTGTCGATGATCCGCCATTTCGAATTCTGCTACTCGGCGATTACAGTGGCAGGGAAAATCTAGCGCGAACGGTCGATTCTGCGCTTCCCAAAACCAAACCTTTTGAAGTTGATCGCGATACATTTGAAGACGCGATAAAGAAGCTTAACGTCAGTCTTCGCTTACATTTACACGGAAATGAAGATGAGCCGCTACTTTTGAGTTTTTCGGAGCTCGATGATTTCCATCCTGACAATATCTTTAGGCAAGTATCACTTTTTTCCGACCTGCGAAAACTTAGAAAACAGCTTTTAGATCCTGAAACTTTTGATCAAGCCGCCCGGGAAATAAATTCCTGGTTTGAAGCAGATGATCAGAATGATGAAGGCGAGACGGAAGATCAAGAAGACGTAGAAGCACCGGATTTTTCAGCGAGCTCGGGAAATTTGCTTGATGATATTTTGGGTGGACAAACTAAAGCTGAGGCAAGAACATATAAACAAAGGGGAAGCAGTTTACTCGGCGATTTTGTCCGCGATGTGGTTTCTCCTCATATTGTTCAAACGGATGAGGCTGAGCAGGCAAGACTCTTGGCATTGGTCGATTCGGCGACAAGCGATCTGATGCGTGAGATACTCAGACACCCCGAATTTAAGGCGCTTGAGGCTGCCTGGCGAGGTCTCTACTTTCTCGTTAGGAGAGTCGAGACGAATAGCGATCTAAAAATTTCTTTACTCGATATAAGCAAAAAGGAACTTGAGCTGGACCTGCAGTCTGTCACCGATCTTACCGATTCCGAACTCTATAAAACGCTTATAACAGAAACAATCCAGACTCACGGAGGAGAACCCTGGGCAGTTGTTTGTGGAAATTACGAATTTAAGCTGTCTGTTGAGGATGCTGCAACCGTAATTCGACTTGCGAAACTTTCGAGTATTGCCAAGGCACCTTTTATCTCATGCATTGGGCCGCAGATGCTAGGCGTTGAATCGATGTCACAAGGAGCAGAGGAGGGACGCTGGAATCCGAGGGAGGAGACTTCTGAAGGTAAGCTTTGGACAACCCTTAGAACCATTCCCGAAGCCACTTCGATTGGATTTGCGACACCTAGATTTCTCGGGCGCTTGCCCTACGGAAAAGATACTGAACCTACGGAAGTGTTTGATTTTGAAGAGTTTAGGGCGGATTTTGAACATGAAGACTACCTCTGGTTAAATCCCTCGTTTGCGTGCGCGACACTTCTGGCTCAAAGTTTTTCGGAAAGCGGTTGGGAAATGGGGCGTAGTCTTATCCTGGATTTAGACGGCCTGCCAGTTCATATCTATCCAGATGATGGAGAAACCAGAACCAAACCTTGCGCCGAAATACCTCTTACCCACGCGGCATGCGATCTGATCATCGAGCAGGGGTTGATGCCTGTAATTTCCTTTCTCAACGAAGACCGAATCAGACTAGGCGGTTTTCATTCTATCGCCTTTCCGGCAAAGGCGCTCAACGGACGTTGGGGTTGAATAAATTTTAAATCCCATATGCCAGAATTCGCTTGGTAAACAATAATCTTTACAATAAAATAATAGATTCGCTCTAAGGCTTGAATTATAAGTATGTTTTTCGACGAACAATTTGATGTGATCGTGATCGGAGCAGGACACGCCGGCTGTGAAGCGGCATCTGCATCCGCGCGTCTAGGTGTCGAAACAGCTTTGGTCACAATCAATCTAGATTTAATTGGTCAGATGTCATGCAATCCGGCGATCGGTGGAATCGCAAAAGGGCATGTTGTGCGCGAGATAGACGCTCTTGGTGGAATCATGGGCCGCGTTATTGACCGCACGGGAATTCAGTTTCGCCTTCTCAATCGTTCGAGAGGTCCAGCCGTACAATCCCCAAGGGCTCAGGCGGATCGTGCGCTTTACCGTACGGAAATGAGGCGGGTGCTTGAGGCGACACCAAATCTACATCTGAGACAGGGTATCGTGGCCGAGTTAATTGTTGAAAATAAAGAGGTTATAGGTGTTGAGCTTCAGGATACGCGAAGAATAAGAGCAAAGTCTGTGATTGTGGCAACCGGGACTTTTTTAAACGGCAAGATTCATACAGGTAGAAAAAACTACTCTGCCGGACGTGCAGGCGAGCCGGCGTCAATAGACCTGGCCGATTCGATTAAGGAATTGGGGTTTCCGATTGGACGTCTGAAAACAGGAACACCTCCGAGGCTGGATGGGCGTACGATCGATTGGGGCGCGTTTGAAGAGCAGCCACCGGATGAAAAGCCGGTCGCGTTTTCGTTTGCGACCAAAGAAATCACCCAAAAGCAGATCAATTGCCATGTCGGCTACACAAATGACCGTCTGCACGAACGGATTCGGGAAAATATAAAAGAATCGCCTCTCTATTCCGGCGCGATAAAGGGAATCGGACCTCGCTACTGCCCGTCAATTGAAGATAAGGTCGTTAAATTTGCCGGGAAGGATCGACACCAGCTTTTTCTTGAGCCGGAGGGACACGACACCAACGAGGTTTATCTGAACGGGTTTTCGACCTCACTTCCGGCCGAACTCCAGCAGGGGCTTCTTCGGATGATCGAGGGGTTTGAAAAGGTCAATATTATACGCCCGGGATATGCGATCGAATACGATTTTATTGATCCGAGGGAACTTCAGCCGACGATGGAAACTTCCCGAATAAAAGGGCTTTTCCTTGCCGGGCAGATTAATGGAACTACAGGCTATGAGGAAGCTGCGTGCCAGGGGTTGATGGCAGGAATCAACGTAGCGTTTCACGTGAAACATCGCGAAGGTGAGGTTTTGCAGCGCGATGAGGCTTACATAGGCGTTTTGGTTGACGATTTGATACGCCACGGGGTTGACGAGCCCTATAGACTTTTCACATCTAGGGCCGAGGCTCGACTTCTGCTTCGCCACGACAACGCAGACCAGAGGCTTTCTCCAAAAGGATACGAGTTTGGTTTATTGGCGGATAGCGCTTGGGACAGATTTAGCAAAAAGAGAGATAATATTGCGCGACTTCGAAATACGCTCGATAAAGTTCGGTTTAAGCGCTCAGATGCCGAATATGGAGCGGTATCCCGGATATTGGGAAGCGATCTTGGTGATTCTTTTACACTTTCGCAATTAGCGCAGCGTCAGGGTGTAAAAAAAGATTTGATTTATAAGATGCTCCCTGAGTCGGTTCAGAGGGAAATCAGTGACGCAGACCTGGATACGGCTCTCGCTGATTCGCTTTATAGCGGTTATATAAAAAAGCAGGAGCAAGCTACCGAACGGGTCAACAGACATGACAAGTTAAAGGTCCCGGAAGACTTTAAGTACAGTGAAATCAGTGGTTTATCGCTTGAGATGGTCGAAAGACTCGAACGCGCAAAACCTCAAACATTTGGACAAGTTCGCAAAGTCTCGGGGCTTACGCCGGTCGCGATGTCGACCGTTTTGGTACACCTCACCGCTTCTCGGAACTAATCCGCAGAAAATTATGTTTCACGTGAAACATTGATAAATCGATTAGCTTGCCCTTAGCTTTCTATGCTAAATTATCTCTAAATCCACAAACGCTCGCATAAAGATGGGGAAAACGATAGCAATTGCCAACCAAAAAGGTGGAGTTGGAAAAACAACCACCGCCGTTAATCTCGCTGCAGGCTTGGCTGTGGAGGAGAAAAAAGTACTTTTGGTTGATGCCGATCCGCAGGGTAACGCATCTTCGGGAGCCGGTATTGAGCGTTCGATGTCCCAGAAAACTCTGTACGATGCGATTGCCAGAAAGGAGTCTTTGGAAAATATTATCGTGCCAACGGAGCTTCCGCTTCTCGATGTTTTACCGGCCGATAAAAACCTTGCGGGCGCCGAAATTGAGTTAGTAGATCGAAAAAAGCGAGAATATAGACTAAAAAAAACTCTCAAAAAGGTAAAAAAGAAGTACGACTATCTGATTATTGATTGTCCCCCGTCACTTGGATTGCTGACAGTTAATGGTTTGACAGCAGCGGACTCTTTACTAGTTCCGATTCAGTGTGAGTATTTTGCGCTTGAGGGCGTAACTGAACTGTTTGATACACTTGCGCGTTTGCGACGGGTGCTGAACCCAAGTCTTGTGATCGAAGGATTGCTGCTCACAATGTATGACGAGCGAACGAATCTGTCCGCAGCGGTTGCGCAGGATTTAAGGGACTTCTACGGCTCCCAAGTGCTGGAAACCGTCATACCCCGAAACGTCCGTCTGGCCGAAGCACCAAGCTATGGAAAGCCAATTATTCTCTACGATATCCGTTCGAAGGGTGCGGAAAGTTATATGAGATTAGCAAAGGAGATCATCAGAAATGAGCCGAAAAGCATTAGGAAGGGGGCTTAGCGCCTTAATCGCAGACGAGCCTGCTGCAGTAGCCCCGGCAAGAAGTGAGAATTTTCTCGAGCTTGATATTGACCTCATCCAGCCAAACTCCGAACAGCCCAGGACCAGTTTCCCGGAAGCGGAACTTGAGGAGCTGACTCAATCGATTCGGGCCAATGGTATCGTTCAGCCCATAGTGGTTCGCCCTAAAGGTAAGCAATATCAGATAGTTGCGGGTGAAAGACGCTGGCGCGCAGCGCAGCGTGCGTCCCTTGATAAGATTCCGGCAGTAATCCGGGATGTGTCGAACGAAAAACTGCTAGAACTGGCGCTGATTGAAAATATACAACGTCAGGAGCTTAACCCGATCGATGAGGCGAGAGCGTATAAAAAGTTAATTGAGTCTTTGGGTCTAACCCAGGAAGAAGTTGCTGCACAGGTTGGAAAAACCCGTACATTTATCACTAACTATCTGCGTTTATTGAAGTTACCAAAAAAAATTACGGGCTTTGTTGAGGAAGGAACCCTCTCCGTCGGACATGCGCGAGCCCTGCTCGGACTTGAAGACGTAAAATCCCAAAAGGCTCTGGCCGCAAAAATAATCAAAGCTTCTCTTTCGGTCAGAGAGACGGAAAAAGCGGTAAACAAGGTTGCAAGAGGAAGCTCAAAAACTGAAAGGAAGGCGAGCAAAACAACCAAGGATCCGAATATTAAGCGTGCGGAAACAAAGTTGAGGCGGTTTTACGCGACACAGGTGAAAATCGAGCCGGCAAAGAGAGGCAAAAATGGCAAAATTGAGCTGGAGTATTACGGCGAAGCCGATTTAGACAGGATCTATAAGCTATTGATGCACAAGTAATTACGTGTTTTTTTAAGGAATAATATGCAAAAACGTTTGACGGAAATGGTTTCTTGCGCGGGATGAGTGGCTAAACTCGCGCCAAGCGATCTTGCTCAAGTTTTGAGCAAACTTCCCCTACAAAAAAATGAAAACATCGTTGTCGGATATGAACATTCTGACGATGCGGGGGTTTTCCGTTTAAATGACGAGATCTCTTTGGTTCAAACCCTTGATTTCTTCACTCCTATTGCAGACGACCCGGAAACGTACGGTCGCATTGCTGCGGTAAATTCGCTTAACGACGTTTACGCAATGGGCGGAAAACCCGTTACAGCGCTTTCGATTGTTTGTTACCCTCAAAAAGGCGACTGGGATGTATTGGGCAATATTATGCTCGGCGGGCATAAGGCGATGAATGAGGAAGGTGTCGCTGTTTTGGGCGGGCATTCGGTCGATGATCAGGAGATGAAATTCGGTTATTCGGTAACCGGAACTGTTGAAAACAATAAAGTTATAACGAATTCAGGGGCGAAAGAAGGAGACGTGCTGGTGCTTACCAAACCGATCGGTACGGGTGTAATAAGCACCGGAGTGAAGTTTGGAAAGGCCAGCTCAGAAACCGCCTCATACGCTTTGGAAAGTATGGCAACATCGGCGCGCGAGCCATCTAAAGTTATGAGCGAAATTGGCGCAAATGGATGCACCGATGTGACAGGTTTTGGTTTGTTGGGTCACGCCTACGAAATGGCAAAGGCAAGTAACGTAACTTTTGAAATTAAAGCAGATAGCGTGCCTTTGCTTCCCGACGTGCTGGATTTGATTGATCAAAAGATGCTAACGCGTGGCGATAAAAACAATCGGGATTACGTTGGCGAGGCCGTCAACATTTCTGATCGCATCTCCTCCCAACTTCAGAGTGCTCTTTTTGACCCGCAGACAGCAGGTGGTTTGCTAATAAGTTTTGAAGAATCTAAAGCCCATGAATTTATGAGCCGTGTGAAAGGCGCAAAAGTGATCGGGAATGTAGGTTCATTCGGCGGGTTTTTGCTCAACATCGCGTAGTCGGAAGTATACTGTTTAGAACATTTATAGACACAATGAATTCTTTTTGATGTTCTTTTTGCTCAATCCTGTTAGAATTGAATTTTACGTCTGTATTTAATTAAAGCCATGTATTTATTTATCTTCGAAACGATCGGAACCCAGGAGCTTATATTGGTTGGCATAGTCGCGCTGATCGTTTTTGGACCAAGAAAGCTTCCCCAAATGGCGCGAAAGGCTGGAGGTTTCATGAGAGAGCTTCGCAGCGTTTCAAACGACTTTAAATCTACGTGGACTGAAGAAGTCAGGCTGGCCGAGGAGAAAGAGGGGCTTAATGAAGGAACGAATGACGAAAACAGCATTCTGCCGGAATCTGTTGTAAACAAAGAAGCTAGTTCCCACTCTGACAACAAGAAAGATAATATCTTACCTGAAGTAAGAGAGGTAAGTAAAGAAGATTTCCAAAAACTTGTGGAAGAAGGGAAGAAGGACCGCGAGGTATCGGAAAGTGACAAGGAAAGCTGGATCTAACAAAACCGCACGAATCTTCAAAATCGATGGAAACATTTGAAAAAGAGGAAGATAGTATTCGAGAAAGGCTCGGCGGCCAGATGTCTTTTCTCGAACACCTTGACGAATTTCGAAAGCGTGTCATTCGCTCGGTCTTGGCGATTGGCATCGCTTTTATTTTTTGTTTTTTTGTTTCCGACTACATTTTTGGATTTCTTGAAATACCTGTTAGGAAAGCGTTGACGGAAGCTCAGAGGCTTGAAGTGCCCGTTCAGGGAATGAAAGGCGATGAAAAGCTTCTGAAGTTAAATCGTCTCATTGAGGGTGATAAAGGACGGTTTGTATTCGATCAACCCACATCGCTTGGAGCCACATCGGTTCCGGCCGGTACGGGCGTTCAAGCAATTGTCGCTACAGATTCAAATGGAAAACTTGCTCTTTTTACAGATGAATCGATCTTGATCGGAAACGCAATTATTCCTAAAGGGATTAAACTCCGAGATATTGTCGATGATCTTACTCTTAGCGATTCAAACACCGATGAAAAGCTCGTTTTTACGACGGCGATGGAGCCTTTTCAATTAAAGATCCTGGTTTCGCTGTATAGCGCGATCGCTCTTGCTGTTCCTTTTTTGCTTTTACAAATTTGGGGTTTTATTTCGCCCGCGCTTTATCAACACGAGCGAAAATACGTTACTCCATTTATTTTGTTGTCGTCGATTTCCTTTATCTTGGGCGCCGCATTTGCATATTACATACTCTTCCCGCCAGCAGTAGGATATTTATTGGGGCTCGGGGCAAATTTCACGCCACTTTTAAAAGCTACTGATTATTTCGACTTTATTACTTTAATAATGCTAGCAATGGGAATTATTTTTCAGATGCCCGCCATAGCATATGTGCTTTCTCGGATCGGGATCATTACTGCTGGATTTTTGGTTCGTAGTTGGAAAATAGCCTTGGTTGTAATGCTTATTGTCGCGGCGTTTGTTTCTCCAACGGGAGACGTGCTCAACATGATGTTGTTTGCCACTCCGATGATGGTGCTATATCTTGTGTCAATTTTTGTCGCATGGTTTTTTGGCAAAAAGAGAGAACCGGAGAAGGAATAAAACCGCGCGTAAAATGCTATTACAAAATGTGCGGAATATGCTGAAAAAGCAACCTTTTAAGGCTATTCAAGCATCTTGAACATTTATAGAATTCTGTTTAGAATCTTTCTGGTAGCTAAACCGTAACAATAAAACGTTAGGTAGAGAAGTTTGTAAGGAGTAAATTTGTCATGCGTAGAAATGAAGTATTTAAGAATTTCGTTTTGGCAACGATAATCTTTGGTCTTGGTCTCTCAAGTGCCTTCGGGCAGGTTACTGACCCGAGCGAGAAGGCCCGAAAAACAAAGAAAGAAGTTTCTGAAATTTACCGTAGATGGCTGAGTAAAGATGTTCGCTACATCATTACACGAGAAGAGAAAAAAGCCTTTAGGGCTCTTGTCACGGATGAGGAACGAGAAAATTTCATAGAGAACTTTTGGAGACGGAGGGATCCTAATCCGGATACCGAAGAAAACGAATACCGCGAGGAATACTACGAAAGAATCGCCTACGCTAACGAACATTTTGCCTCCGGTAAACCCGGTTGGATGACCGACCGCGGGAGAATTTATATTACTTGGGGCAAGCCCGATGGTGTTGAAAGTCACCCAATGGGGGGTGCCTACGACCGACCGTCATATCACGGTGGTGGCTCTACAACGACTTATCCTTTTGAAGTTTGGTTTTACAGACATCTTGAGGGCGTTGGAAGCGGGATTGAGATCGAATTCGTTGATCCTACCGGATCGGGCGAATATCGAATCGCACAAGGTCCGCATGATAAAGACGCGCTGCTTATGGTTCCCGGAGCTGGACTTACAACCTCGGAAGCGCTCGGTTTGTCCAATAAAGGAGATCGTATTACTGGTGTAAATGCAAATTCTCAATATACGCGCGAGCAGGATTCACCCTTTAGACGCCTTGAAATACAAACTGCGCTACAGCGTCCGCCGAAAGTGAAATTCTCCGATCTTGAGCGAACGCTCACCGATTCGCCGGTGATCGATAATAATCCGGTTGATTTTGATTTGCGCGTAGATTTCTTCCGTCAATCCGACGACAGAGTTTTGACCACATTTACGCTGCAAACCGACAATAAGGAATTAACATTTGAACAAGTTGGCGGCATTCCGACTGCTCGTATGAACATCTTTGGAAGAATTACTGCCGTGACAAACAAACGCGCAGGTATCTTCGAAGATTCGGTTACGACAACGGCTTCAACTCAGGATCTTGCCCAGGCGCGCGATCTTAAGTCCGTTTACCAGGCAGCATATCCTTTGACACCTGGTGCGACGTACAAAGTCCAGGTGGTGGTACGCGATGTTGTTTCCGGAAACAAGGGCGTCAGAAGCCTGGGGTTTACAGTTCCGAAATTTAGCGAAAAGCAGCTCTGGACATCGACTCTGATTCTCGCCTCAAAACTTCGACAAACGACCGATCAAGACATCGGCGGTAGATTTGTAATCGGCGATGCGAAAGTAATTCCAAATCTTTCAGGAGTTTATCGAAAGGGACAAAACGTTGGAATCTACATGCAGGTTTATAATGCCGGTATCGATCAAACGACGCTTCGTCCGGCGGTAGACGTCAGCTATATCTTGATGAAAAATGGAAAGGTCTTGATGGAGCAACCCGAAGACTGGAGCGGTTTGAGTGATTCCGGGCAGAGGCTCACGCTTGCTCGACTTCTTCCGACCGCCGGTTTAGAACCTGGTGATTACAAGATAAAAATTCGCATTAAAGACAACGTCGGCTCCGGCAAGAGTGGAACGGAAAGACGCACGCTTGAGCCCGTTGCTAAATTCACCATCAAGGAATAGTGAGTTAGGAATTATTTAGAAGCCGGTGTTCGTAGAAGCGGGCACCGGATTTTTTTATGTCCGAACTTTTGACCAAGCGGCTTAGACTCAGACCTTACGAGGAAAAGGATAAGAAGTTTTTCATCGATCTTTTGACTGATGAAGCTGTGATGAGGTGGGTCGATAAGGGTGTTTATACTAAAGACGCGGCTGAGAAACTTTTTCAAAAAATCTTAAACGACGTAGATGGCAAAAATCGAAACGTATGGGCAGTGTTTTCAAAAGATCGAGATTATCTTGGGAGCGCACTTATCGTTCGGCGACCAAACAAAGCCGAGGATTGGGAAATCGGATTTATTTTGCGCCGGAAGGCTTGGGGAAAGGGATACGGAACTGAGATCGCACGCAAGCTGATAAGGTTTTGCTTCGAAGAGCTAAATCTGGCGGAAGTTTTTGGAACAGTCGACGATGACCATTATGTCTCGCTCAAAGTTTTAAAAAAGGCCGGAATGAAATTTTTGCGTTACGAAAACGACGAGCAGGGAAGGTTTTCTATTTATCGAATTACGAAAGAGGACACCGCCTGATGGCGATTATCTCACAAAATTTTCGTACCAAATTTGAAAGACAAGTAGGGTCCAAAGCTGCTTGTAATTATTAGCCTTGCCGTTTTCGTGCTGCTCGATCAATTCCTGCACAAACGCGGGATCGAAAATCTGTTGTCTTTTAATCCGTTCGGGCGAAAGCATATCGCGTAGCAAGGGATTTAGTGATCCTTTGAGCCACTCCGCGATCGGAATCCCAAACCCCTTTTTTGGTCTTTTGATGATCGATTTTGGGAGAATGTCTTCTACGGCCTTTTTCAGGATAAACTTCGAAAGCTTGCCGCGGAGCTTGTAATTTGAGGGAAGTGAGGCTGCGTATTCCGCGACGCCGGCATCCAGAAATGGAGCGCGCACTTCAAGCGATACCGCCATGCTCGCACGATCCACCTTCGTCAAAATATCCTCCGCCAGATAGTATTTCATATCGAGAAACTGCATTTGCTCAATCGTATCTTTGATCGGATTTGCGTCGAGCAAATTTCGCGCTCCCGCATATACATCCGCTTTTTCAAACACCGTTTGCAGCTCTTTTGAGCAGAGTCGTTGTTTTTCATCGACACTGAAAGATCCAAACCATGAATGGTGGCGAGCAACTTGATCGGCATTCTGGGAATTCACAAATCGCTTGGCTTTATAGTCAAACGAAAGATTCTTGGTGCTGGTAGGTAATCGGTTTACCAGCGGCTCGATCAGTCCGGAACGAAAGGGCCCGGGAACTTTTTGGTAGGCATTTGAGACCTTGTGTCCAAAATACATCGGGTAACCCGCAAAAATTTCATCTCCGCCATCTCCACCAAGCGCTACCGTTACGTACCTGCGTACAAATCCGGAAAGCAAAAATGTCGGGATCAGCGAGCCATCGGACAGAGGCTCGTCAAGCCAAACGCCTATTTCGGAGATCAGGTCCTGAGCTTTTTCTACGCTTAAGCGCTTTTCAAAATGCTCGGTGCCAAGATGTTCCGCAACCTTTCGTGCATGTTTTGATTCATCGAATGAGTCTTCTTCAAACCCAATTGAAAAAGTCTTAACTCGTTCGCTTACGTGTTTTTGCGCAAAAGCTGCAACCGTAGAAGAGTCGATCCCGCCCGATAGCAGTACGCCAAGCGGAACATCCGAAACCAGCCGCATTTTTACCGACTCGGAGAGAATCCTAGACAGTCGGTCGGCAGCCTCATTAATTGTTGGAGCTTTCGGAGGCTTTTCAAAACTAAGTTTCCAGTACTCATTGAGCGAAATTCCGCCATCTTGAAATACAAGCGTGTGTGACGCCGGCAGCTTATTCAGATTCTTATAAATCGATAGCGGCGCGGGTACGTAATCATACGAGAGATATTGATTGAGCGCATTGAAGTTGATTTCAGGCTGAATTTCCGGGTGAGCAAGTAGTGCTTTTGGTTCCGATGCGAAAAAAAGTTTTTCTCCAAAGATGCCGTAGTAGACAGGTTTTTCGCCAAACCGATCACGTGCAAGTATCAGGCGTTTTTGCTCTGAATCCCAGAGTGCGACTGCAAACATCCCATTGAGTTTTTCAATAAAACGTTTCCCGTATTCGTCGTAGAGATGCGGTAAAACCTCTGTGTCTGAATCTGTAGAAAACCCGTAGCCTTTTTTTTGAAGCTCAGCTCGAAGCGCGCGGAAATTGTAGATTTCGCCGTTCATTACGACAGCGACAGTTTTCGCGCGGTTAAAAAATGGCTGATCACCCGTTTTTAAATCTATAACGGCGAGGCGCCGCATCCCCAGCGCCGTTCCATCTCCAAGCCAGGTTCCATCAGAATCCGGACCGCGATGGGTGAGAGCATCGCACATTTCTCGCAACTGATGTTTGTCACCAGACTTTGTCTGCGCCTTTGGATCCTTGTTTGCCCAACCGACGATTCCACACATTTTAGTTTAAGATTTCGCGAGAATTAACTATCACTATTCGCCTGCTCGGCCAAAACCTATTTTTTCCTTGATCGTGTAAATAGCCTTATCCTGCGATTCGTGGTACGTGCGAACAAGCAACTCGGCAAGGAGACCCATCAGAAAAAACTGTACGCTTATCGCGAGCATTACGACGGTGATTAATGGCAGAGGAGTTAAAATGAAAGAAACCGAATAAACGAATTTCAAGATGAGCGCCCAAATTCCGGCCGCCGCCGATAGCAGAAAGGCAAGAATGCCAAATGTTCCAAATACGTAGAGAGGCTTAGTTTGGTAAGTCGCGAGAAACTTGATCGTGATTAAATCGAAAATGACTTTGATCGTTCTCGAAAGCCCATATTTTGAATCTCCCGCAATTCGCGGATGATGTTCGACCGGGATTTCCGCAACTCGTGCGCCCGCCCAGCTAGCATAAATTGGGATAAAACGATGCATTTCTCCATAGAGCCTTACATCTTGTAAGATATCACGTTTATAAGCCTTGAGCGAGCAGCCGTAGTCGTGTAGATGTACACCGCCGATCCAGGAAATTATCTTGTTTGCAATAATCGAGGGAATCCGGCGGGTAATAAACTTGTCTTGGCGCTTTTTTCGCCAACCCGAAACCACATCGTAACCCTCGTCAAGCTTTGCAAGCAGGCGCGAAATATCTTTTGGATCATTCTGAAGATCCGCATCCATCGGTATAAGAATATCGCCCTTTGCGGCATCAATTCCCGCTGACATTGCTGCTGTCTGACCATAATTGCGCCTGAAAGAAATTACGCGAACACGAGCGTCCTCTCCGGCAATTTCCTTCAGAATGCTCAGCGAATTATCCGTTGAGCCATCATCTACGTAAATGATCTCCGCCGAATCGCCTACCTCACCGAGCGCCAACGAAATTTTCTCCTGCATTTTCCGAAGATTCTTTTCTTCATTAAAAACCGGTAGAAAAACTGAAAGATGAGGCTTTCGCTGAGCCTTAGGAAAAGTTTCTATTTTTGATTCCGGGTTTTTTACCATTTAGGCGTTTATAAGATTCTGAATTTTCGGGTTTTTATTTCTCAAGTCGACCCCGCCTTCCAAGACGGATTTCAGATTGCTCAAATAAAAAGTCCAACCCTCACCGCAGGCTACAAAAAGGTTGTTGTAAGGGTTTTCGTCAAACTCAATATCTTCCTGCACAAGCTCAAGTATGTTTTCGCCTCCCGCCTTCTTTACGGTTACCGTTACGCGGCACCCGCCTGTAAACGCAAACCGCAAAAAATTTCGGTTGTTTGCTTCAATAATTTCACGCTTTTCAAAAACGTCATCGTCGTATCCGTGCCAAAGCCAGAAATATATATCGCCCTTCTGAATAAGCTCGTCACTGCGTCTTACGCGACCGTCCTTTGCCATAAACTGCGCCCTGCGTAAAAACCAAGTTTCCAGTCCATCCTGACAAGCAAAAGCCTGGTAAATTTTTAGTGGCGGAGCGTCAATCGTAATCCTTTTTCGAAATTTGCTCCACGATTCTTTTTCAATCATAACTTTCTCGCAACAGCGACAACTGAAACGCCAAAAGGAAAATCTGCCCTTTTTAGCCAGTGGCGTTCGGCAGAAAACACTTTCCCAAAAAACGAGTTTAATAAAGCGATATTAATGTTGTTCTCCGATTCCGGTTTAAGACCCGTAATTTTTATAAAAGTCCTGCCCAATAAAATAGGCGCAAAGAAAATTATATTAGCATAGGTAGCGCGCTCGATACTGAAACCAGCTTGCTTAAGCCGCGAGGCGATTTGCTTTTTTGTGTAGCGAATTCTGTGGTTTGAAATATCATCCTGCACACCCCAAAGCCACATAAACGCCGGGACAAAGATCAGCGCTTGGCCATCAGCGCGCAAAACTCGTTGCATTTCACGAAGCCCGGCCAAATCGTTATCGAGGTGTTCGACAACGTCCAAAGCCGAAACCAAATCAAAACTCTCATCTTCAAAGGGCAGCTTTTCCGCCAAGCCTTTTCGCACCTTTAAACCTTTTGCGCGACAATAATCCAGCGCTTCATCGGAAACATCGACGCCCTCTGCTTTGCCGAATTTCCCAAGCATTTCAAGATTTGCGCCCGTTCCGCAGCCGACGTCGAGAATTTTCGGATCGGGATTTTCTCTGCTGACTTCGGATAAAATCTCTTCGAGAAACGATTCGAGAATCGCTCGCCTTCCGACAAACCACCAATGAGAATCCTCTACGCGATTTAAAATTGCGTAGGTGTGTTTCTGCATTTCTTTGTCCAGCTTCGTTTCCATAGCAGCCAATACTACAGGCTCAAACCACGAATCGTATCATTTCTTGTGCGGCGAAAACACCCTCAAAATTTCTAATTCCAAAGGTCTTTGAAAATAAAACGGTCTTTGATTCCGGCTCTTGTTTCACCTATATTTTCTTGTTGGAGAGTAAACTAGAAAGAAATTCTTTGGAGAAATTTTGATGAGCAACGAGACAGCAAAGAAAACGATCGCTGTTGTGGCAGATTTTAAGGAGATGCCGGAAGATCAAATCACTGCCGAAACTACGCTCGAAGAGTTAGAACTCGATTCCCTTGATTCGCTAAACCTCGTTTTTGAAATGGAGGAAACCTTCGACATAACAATTCCGGATGAGAAAGCCTTTGAAATGAAAACGATTGGCGAGATGATTGACGGGATTGAAAAACTTCTTGCCGCAAAAGCTTCCGGAGAAGATGCCGCCTAAAAACTTTATGAACGCAAGAAGAGTTGTAGTTACAGGCATTGGTGTTATTTCTGCGCTTGGTTTAAGCGCTGACGAGTTTAGGTCAAAGCTGTTTGAGGGAAAATCCGGCTTAGGAGAAATCGAATCACTCGATACATCAGGTTTGCGTTTTACTAACGCGGGAGAGGTTAGGGGGTTTGACGAAAAGTCACACTTTGAACGTCGTGAGCTGCCGATGCTCGATCGATTCTCACATTTTTCAATCGTTACTGCTCGGGAGGCGATCAAAGACTCGGGAATTACATGGAATACTGAAACGGAACGCGAACGCACGGCAATCGTTACCGGTACCGGAGCCGGGGGGCAGGTAAATATCGATCAGTTTTACATCGATTTATTTTGCGAAAAGAAAACTCGATTTCCGCCATTCATCGTTCCAAGAGCAATGAGCAACGCTGCTGCAAGCCATATTTCGATGGAGTTTGGGATTTACGGACCAACCTATACGACCACCACTGCCTGCTCTTCATCGAATCACGCTATCGGACAGGCTTTTCATCTGATCAGACACGGCATGGTTGATCGTGCGGTCACAGGCGGGAGCGAAACGCCGATTAGTTTTGGAAACCTGAAAGCTTGGGAAGCAATGCGCGTTGTTTCGCAAGATACCTGTCGTCCTTTCTCAAAAGATCGTAGTGGAATGATTCTAGGAGAAGGTGGCGCAACTTTAGTTTTAGAAACTTTGGAAAATGCAAAGAATCGCGGTGCGGAAGTCTATGCCGAAATTGTTGGATTTGGAATGTCGGCCGATGCCGGACACATTACAAAACCTGCTGCGGATGGTGCTGCGCGTGCGATAAAAGGTGCTTTAACAGATGGAAATTTAGATCCCGAAGACGTCGGCTACATAAACGCTCACGGCACCGCGACCCGGGCAAACGATAAGATGGAAGCCGCGGCGATAAGAAAAACCTTTGGCGATCATGCAAAGAATATCGCGGTAAGCTCAACGAAGTCGATGCACGGTCATACACTCGGAGCTGCCGGCTCGATCGAAGCGGTCGCTAGTGTCTTGGCACTAAAACACGGAGTTTTACCCCCGACGGCAAACTTCACCGAGCCTGATCCGGAATGTGATATTGACGTAATTCAAAATGAAGCGCGCGAGACGGAAGTTGAGGCAGCAGTTTCAAATTCTTTTGCTTTCGGCGGTTTGAATGCATCTTTGGTTTTTCGCAGATGGAGTTAAGCCCGTTGAAGGTATCAGAATTTTGCAGGGCGGAAGGTCTCCGACCTTCAGTAAGAGATTCGAGGGAGCGTGAAGGCTCAGCCTTCACAGATTGGTGATTACCGGTTTTGGAAAGTCATAGACTTTCCGCATCTCACTCGGATAGTTTTTCGCAGATGGAATTAGGCCCATTGAATACAAGTTACAAACGGTTAAGGATGTATATTCTCCAAATCGATTTTTTATATTTCGCGTCATTTCTTCATCTCAAACCCTTCTGTATCCGGGAAATCTCTTAGCTTTATTCTGAGAAGACGCTTCGACTTAACGCCATTTATTACCATAAACGATTTTCCGTCCGGAGTCGGCTGAACCTGCAAAGGCGGCTGCCATATGTTGCCTCCGTCGGTCGAAACCTGTCCGATATAATCCAGCCCTGTTCCTGTGATCTTGCATTCCTGACCTCTACAGATGATTGAGTCAATCCTGGGGATCCTTACAAAAGTCTGCCTGATCGTGTACCAATCGGAATCGCCTCTTTGTCTGTCCTTGATTCTGAACTGCAGACGTCTTCCCGCAAGAAACTGCTGATTATGCTCATTAAACTGAAAACCTATCCTCAGGTTGAAAGTATCGAGAACCTCAAACGTTGCTTGGGGAAGCGCTTCCTGCCCAACCTGTCCATTTTCTATTTTTGTTTCAATGAGCAAGTTTTCCCGTCTGAACGAATAATCAGCCAGCGTTGATTTTACAGCAACCGTCATCTTTTGTGTGTCAACAGGAACAACCGGGTACTTACTCAGATCAAACCCGTGTGTTCTACTTTTAGCTGTATCCACAACAACTGCCTCTATCTCCCGTTTTTCGTTTGCCTCGACCTGCGGTCTTGCCGGAAGCACCGAGAAACTTTGGGGATACTTGTAGGTACGGTTTCCCTGAAGTGTCATTTCGATTGTGACCCTCTTTGAAAGAATAAGATCGGAAGGATTCTGAAACACAAAGGTTCTTTGATTGGGGCTATTGTTATTTCCATTGTTTTGACTTTGATTGTTTTCAATAGCAGGCTGAGCCGTCTTTCCGTTGACGGTTACCATCGTGATTTGGTCTACTCTCTGTCCGTCAATCGTTATCCTTTTGTCTCCCTTGTGGACACCGAGCTTTGTGATCTCAGGAGGGCTGGGAAACAGATTGATTTGGGTTTGCTGCGGTTGTTGATTATTGCCGTAGGCTCTGAACTCTATTGTTCCATCGCCCGGTTGAAAGTGCGTCGTGTCAATGTCAAACCACGCCAGAGTCCCCGTTTCATTAAATCTCAAAGGATTGGAAGCCGAGTTTGCTACAAAGGTAAACTCGCCTCCAAAAGAAGGACGGTACTTAACCGATTGGAGACATCTGCAGCTGCCTTGTGTATTTCTTATAAAAACGCGTCTTTGTCCTCCGACCGAAAACTCACCTATAGATTCGGGGACGATTTCCCATTGTCCTCCTCCCGAGATAGGAATCGAGAACTTCTTGCTCTCTATCTGATTGAAACCGCGTGTTGCTACGATCTTAGCCTCGAGATTCATCTTTACCTTTGGGAAAGCCTGCACATCTTGCGGGTTGAGATTGAGCATCCAGCCTGAAAGTCCCATATTCTTCGTCAGATAAAATTCTCTTGAGAAACCGTTTTCAGCACTCATGATTAGCTTAAAATCTCTCGCAAAGGGGTCTCTCAGCCAGTCATACGAAAGGTCTGTGTTCTTAATGATGTTTTGTCCCATGTGCAGACAGGGCTCTAAAAGAGAAGGAACGGGTAGATTGATAACCTCCGGATCCGGTTCAGCCTGCCATTTGTGCAGAACGATCGGAAAGGCTGTAACAAAACTACTATCGGTCGGAGGCTTTTCTGCAAAAAGACTTATCTTCTGCTGTATCGGCATCAGACGCCGGGGCTGTTCGTTGTTGTAGTTATTATATTGATTATAGTTGTTCTGATCGTTTTGGCGAGCCTGAGCCATTGTCGGCACAACCCGAAGCGGCGTTTTCTTTAGAATCTTTAGGATCAGATCGGCGGCAGCTGCAGCGACGTTGATCCAGTACGCAAGCTGCGGATATTTTTCAACGAGTTTCGTCGCAGCGAGGAGCCCTCCCTGCTGCAATATACGGCTGACACTAAAGTCAAAGTCTTCAAGACGCACATTTTTAGCTACGCATTGAGCACGACCTACAAAGTCGTTTGCCTGTGTATAGCTGCCGTTTCTCCAGCATGAAGGCAAAGTGATATTAAAACTTTGCGCAAGCCGCTCAACGATCTGATTCTTTATAAACTGCTCACCGAATGGGCTTCCCGTACCGTAGTTGTTGTAGCCTCCACCGTAGCCATTAAACCCGTAGGGGTTCTGATTGATCGTCCTCTGGAGTTCGTTTAAGAAGATGCCTATCTGAGCATAGGCTCCTGCGATCTCAAGCGTCTTTTCGCCGATCTTCTTTATCTGACTAAAGTTCTTGTTGATCAGTTTTCTGATCTTTTTGCGGTATTTGCCCTTTGGGTAGAGAAAGAAAACCGGCTGAGAATCGTATGGAACCTTAAAGAGATGCTCCCGATACCAGCCGTCGCGCTTAAAACGTATCTCTCGCGAAACGGATTCCTCTTCAACCTCATTGCGGGAAGGATTGACGAAGGCGACGACGAAAGTCCAATCCCAGAAACTTTCTTCAGGTCGGATGCCGTTGATCGGCTCGTCGAGCATCTTTACACGCAAAAGATCATTCCTCTGAACACGTGGAACAAGAGAAATCGGTAGCGGCATGCTCCCTTTCCGTTCAACCGTTATCTCAAGACGTGCTATCTCCTGCTGAAACGCATTTCGCCTTATGTAGTTACTCGGGTAGCCCGATTGGTAGCTTTGGGCAAATAGCGAAACCGGGGATAAAGCAAGAATCCCAAAGACTATAAAAGACCGCCATAAGCGTAGCCTAAATAAAAGAGAAATTATCGAAACCAAGTAGGGCTTTGTGTAAATCATTCCCGTGCCTCCAAGAAAGCAAGGCAAGAAGCTTTAACGTAAGATCAAAGCACGAAAGGCACCGGCAAGATAATTTAAGTGAGCGGGTTCAAAAATGAGAACACACCAAACATACCGCAAGCGTCGAGCAATTGATCTGGGACTTAATCCCGAAACGAAAAAAGTTTCTTAACCAAAAAGCTTGTATTCGGCACAGAAGGTGCGTTAATATGCTATCTGTCTGATATAGCGATCAAGGTGCAGCTTCGGTTTGTGCCGAGATTCTAAATCAAAAAGGAGCTTGATTTAACGATCAGGCTCTTTTTCTTTTTTTCAACACAAACAATATACCAGTCGACCGTACTAAAGCCAAGATTTTCACAAAAAAGCGAAAAGCATTCTGATAACATACTGCAATTCTCACCCGATCCGTCATGTCAGGTAGAAACTTATCTCGATACATGTAAAGTTAACAAAACACATTGAATAGGCTGAAGAAACAAACCGAAAAGCACGGTAAAAAATATTAAATATTCAAAAAGCTGTTGACAGATCAAAAACAAAAGGTATATGTTGTACTCAAAATTGAAAACCGAACTTCATAGTTTTTTTATTGTTAATCTGGGCCCTTAAAGTTAACTCAAAATAGCCCGGTTAGTATTAAGAGGGGAAGATGATGACTCCCGAGTCTCACAAACCGACGACGCCGAAAGATTTCGAAAATACTCGAAAACCTTTGCGGTGTTTTTTTTGTGCCCGAGAAGAATTGGGGAAAGCGGGTAAATGAATACCAAAGGGGGAAAGTAACCATTGTTTCACGTCTCACCTTTTAAAGGATCGGCTCCAGTGAGCGGAAGGCAAAAGAGGCGATAGAGATAGAAAGTTAATAGATCTTTAAGAATCGGAACCTGGAAGAAAGCGGAAATGGTAAGGGATCAAGAATAATCCGGTAACCACCTTCCGCAATAAGGGTTCAAAAACAGTTTGTCTTCGGCATAAACCGAACGCGCAACTTGATCGCTATATCAGACAATCTAGCAAGATCAGGTAAAACGCATCTTTTTAGGCCGAAGACATTGAAATCAATCAATGTCTGTTGAGGCACGAGGGATGCGGCTTTTCTTTTTAAGATCAAGAAAGTCAAAAGCGCTCCGAAAGCTAAAACGGACCAAGGTAGGGTCAAAGGGACGAATAGCTTTAGGGAGAGCAAAAATGACTAATCTAAAACGAGCCGCAACAACGCTTCAATCTTTCTTTACGAGAAAAACGAGAAAGCGGGAAGAGACTTCAAACGAAACAAAGAATACGAAACACGTTCATAATAACGAATTACGAACTACGCCTTCCGGATTCAGGTTTCAGCTTTTAAGAGTCTTCTCGGTACTGATGATCATGAGTCTGCTGGTCACATCAAATCCTGCGGCGCCAAATGTGATTGCCGTTTCAGCAGGTGAACTTTCTCAGGACGTTCGCTATTCGTTTCTTTCGACATTCGGCTCATTCGAAAACCTCAGTTCATATAATCCACTGTTTGGATTGTTTTACAGATTAAGAGCAAAGGGCGGTGGCAGGAAGAAGCAAGCTGTGGCGAAGGTTGAGATTGCACCGGGACCAAGCGCGATCCTTGAGGGTGACGAGCTCGTTTTGAGCGCGATCGCACGGGACGCTCAAGGCAACGCCGTTCAGGGAGTCGAGTTTGAATGGAAAGTAGAAGATCTCAAAAATGGCAATCCCGTCGATGCAAGCATTGAAAAGGGAGTGTTCAAAGACGCTGAGCCGGGAGCCTACCGCGTAAAGGCGAGAGGAGCAGGAGTGATTGGCGACGTAATGGTCGTAGTGCGTGAAGATGTGGAATACCGCGCGATGAAAGAGCTTATGGCAGACGAGGTTGAGGAAGCCGAAGCAAAAGCTGGAAATCTG
Source organism: Aridibacter sp. (assembly GCA_965216195.1). Lineage (GTDB taxonomy): Bacteria > Acidobacteriota > Blastocatellia > Pyrinomonadales > Pyrinomonadaceae > Aridibacter. The sequence continues at coordinate 3,392,765 of OZ244151.1, forward strand.
GAAAGGAGGATCCGCAAAGAAGTTAGAAAAGAAGTATTGGACGCCAAAAAGGAGATGAAAGCAGGACGAGCCGCTTCGCTCAAAAACTCCTCTCGAATGCGAAAAGCGGATAAGGCTGGACTCAAACGTTGGGACGAAGAGCAGAAAGAAAAGCGCGCAGCTCAAAGAAAAAGAAAGCAGCAGAGACGGGAAGAAAGACTCAGAAGACTCAGGCAGGCAACGCAGTCAGCCGTAAGCAGTGAGCAGTTAGCAGAAAGACGGGAAGAGAGCGGAGATAATAGAGACGGAGAGAGAGCGAGAAACAGAAAGGGGCAAGTGAGATTTGTAGGAGCTTCCTACGGGAAGGTGCGAAAAGATGCCCGCGAATCACGCGAATCAGCACGAATAAAAGAGGAAAAACGAATTGCGTACAGCAAATCACGTAAATCCGCAAAATCCGCGGCAAAAAGAGAACTAAAGAAAGCACCCGTACGGGCGCAGAGCATTACGGGAGTCGACTCAAGCAATAACGCCTATGGAACGGTAAACGGTTTCTATTACTCCGGCGGGGGCGGAGGCGGAGGCTGGATGGCGAAGGCAGAGACGAGACGCCAAGACAAGGTTCAATACGAGAATGCAAAATATACAAAGCGCGCGGCAAACCCGAAATCAAAGAAAGAATCCAAAAAAGGCAGCATTCCGATTGGCGGAAGCTACTACGCCGAGCTGTTGTTATATGTCGATGGCGATATGTGGACAGGAGACCTTATCGGAACAAGCGTCTGTACGGCGAGCTCTTGCAGCTGGAGTATAGCGATTCCTTCGACCTATCACGATGGACAGCAACACACTCTTTATGCCTATGCGGTTGACGAGCTATTTACAATGCAGCAGACAGGTCCGAGTCTTTACAACTTCACAATCGGTTCATCGGGACCCGATACGGAATGGACAAACGACAACCACGAGACTGCAGACGATGCAGGCAAACAGGTTGGAACGCCTCCGAATCAGGGAACGACCGGGGCAGGCTCGGGCAACTTCAGCTTTTCGGCGCCGGTTGCGTCGCTTCCGGGAAGAAACGGTCTCGATGTAAACCTCTCTTTAAACTACAACTCGCTTTTGTGGCATAAAGACGGCTCGGAGATTATCTACGACATAGACAAAGGCGCACCCGCACCCGGCTGGGACATAGGCTTTGGGAAGATCCTCGATATGGACACCACGGGCGGAGCTATGCTCGAAGACCCAAACGGAACCAGACATTCCTATGACGGCGAGATAGTCGGCTCGGGTTCAAACACAACCTACTATGGGAGAACCACGGACGGTTCGTTTATCGATTACATCGTATCGAGGACCTCAAGCGGTATTACTTCAGGAACGGCGCACTTTCCCGACGGCACGGTTGTAACCTACGGGGCACCTGAAGACGGCGTCATCTACCCGACGCAGATCAAAGACGCCAACGGCAACTACATCACGATCACATACGTTGGAAATGCGGGACCAAAGATCAACACGATCACTGACACGCTTGGGCGTGTGATCACGTTCAAGTATCAAAACGGCAGGCTCATAAACATACAGGGACCGGGCTATAACGGTACGACTCAAACATACGTGCGTCTTCACTATGTCCAGAAGACCTTGAGCGCTACATTCAGTGGGCTCACAAAAGGCGTAAGAGACAACTCGCCGTACCAGATCAAGGCGATCTACTATCCCGTAACGAACACGGGTTACTGGTTTGGCGATTCCGATTCCTATTCGAGCTACGGGATGATCAAAAAGGTCATGATGAACCGTTCGATGACTTCGAGTGGGACAAGCACGGCTGAAGGGGCGGCGACGAAGGGCACAATGAGCACGCAGACCGTTTATAACTACCCCGCAAGCGCCTCGAATCTAACGAAGGCGCCTGAATATACAACCAAGACTGAGAGCTGGCATGGTTCGGATACCGGGACGGCTGTAACAAGCTACTCTGTAAACAACACCGCGAATCCACGTACGACCACAATCACCTTGCCAAACGGCACAAAGAACAAGACCTATTCCTACAACAACTCGACGTGGAACGACGGGATGCTCTATAAAACTGAGTTCCTCTCGCCCACAAACGCCGTTCTTTCCAAACAGGAGATGACCTGGGCTCAGGGCTACAATACTGCGCCGCGCGTAACTCAAATACTCTCGACCGACGAGAAGAATCAGACGAAAAAGCAGACTTTTACCTACGGCACCTATTACAACCAGGTCACATGGGCTTATGAATACGGCTATTCAAACAATCTGCTTCGAAAGAGCTACACGACCTATGAGAACAGTGCGACCTACCGCGGGACATACTCGGGCTCAAAATGGATGAGCGGTCTGCACATCTTCAGTCTTCCAAAGACAACCGAAGTCAGAAGCAATGCAAACGTCAGACAAAGCCGTATGGACTACACATACGACGCGGGGACTATGACGACAAGAACCGGCGTAAGTAACTTCGATACGACCTATAACAGTTCTTCATATACAAAGAAGCGCGGAAATGTAACAAAGACCAGAACTTATACAAATGCGGCAAGTCTTACGGGAGTAATCGATTACGACTACACCTACGATGTACTTGGAAACAATCTGACGGCGACTACAAACTGCTGTCAGCAGATCAAGAGCACCTATACCTCGACGTATAAATACGCCTATCCGGCATCCGTTAGGAGAGGTGCGCCTACGGGTTCGGTCGCAAACACAACTTCAGCCGTCTACGACTTCAACACAGGGCTCGTTAAGACATCGACGGACGCAAACGGCAGAGTTACGACTGCTGCTTATGATTCCATTGGACGTCCCACGCAGGTAACGCTCTCGACAGGCGGTAAGACCGTCTATGAGTACTTCCCGAATACTTTAACGACGAAGCAGACTGCAAAGCTCTCAAACAATGTGGTTGTCAGCCAATCAACTTCAATCGTAAACGGGCGCGGACAGCCTCAGATATCAAAGCTTCTTACGGGAACAAGCAGTGAGACAGCTACGAAGGTGAAGTATGACGATATGGGCAGACAGACACATGTCTCGAATCCATATCCGGCTACATCAAGTCCAACGAAGTGGACGACCTACGCTTACGATAATCACTCGAGGGTGACGCAGGTTACCGCGCCCGATAACTCGACCTCAAAGACCTTTTACAACGAATCGACAAAGCCGTCATCGGCACTGACGACAACGGGAAATACTGTTAGAAGTCAGGATGCGTGGGGGCGTGAGCGTTGGGCAAGGAGTGACGATTGGGGCAGACTCGTTGAAGTTGTCGAACCAAAAGACACAGGAAACGGAGGTGTGTTTGGAGCAGGCAATCAGGTCACACGTTATACATACGATGCCGTTGATCAATTGACGCAGATCACGCAAGGAAGCCAGACGAGGAAGTTCAAGTATTGATGAAAAGGTAAAGTAGAAACTGCAATAATTGACAAATAACTCTATCTTTTTTTTAAGTTGCCTGAAACTACGGATGCGGCGTATCGCGTTTTGAATAAACCGGTAATGCCCGGGATAAAATAGTTATAATGCAGCCGCACCCCGAAGTGATTCTTTTTTAGTTTTTTAGCCCGGTTTCGTTTTATGCCGGGGCTTTGGATTTTTTCTTTTTTGCCGCCAATTCTTTGGCGTATGTTGTAGCGACCTCCTTTAGTAGTTTCTGCCAATCGATATGATTGGGTTTGTTTGGATTAAAGCCTGTCGGGGATACGTCGCTTAGGCGTTTACCGAGACCTATCAGATCCTTGATCTTCAAGGCCTCATCGGCGGCTCTCTTAAAGATCTCTTCTTTTAACTCTCTTCCCCTGAGAGCGGTTCCGCGAATGATCGTATTGGATGGACGGCGTTTGAGGTTAAGAGAAGCCTTATCGCGGGCGAGTTTTCTGATCCGGGCTCGTTTTTCGTCCATCAGACGGGGACGTGCATAGATAAACTCCTCGTTTTTTGAAAGCATCGAATAGATTACCTCGGCAAGTCTTCTGGCAACGGCAACGATAGCGACATTGTGCCCCTTCTTCTTCTTGATCCGCTGATACATATTTCTGTATATGACCGGAGAGCGCCGGAAGTGTTCGGCGGCTTCAATAAGCATAAAGCGGGCATAACTGTTTCCCTGTTTAGATATCTTTCCGGGACGTGGAGGTTTGCCGCCGGTTTGTTTAATTCTTTGGGTCAGGCCAAAGTAGCAGGCGAACTTCCGTTTTGAGGAGAAGCGGGAGATATCTCCGATGGCTGCTAAAATGGTGGCACTGACTGCCAAAGAAACCCCCGGTATCGAAAGAAGAAGATCAAGCTGGTGCGAAAAGACCGGTCTTGAATGGATAAAGGAAGCAATCAGCTTATCGACATCTTCTGTCAGGGCATTCTGACGATCGAGCTCGCCCAATAGAAACGAGATGCGGTCTCTTTCAAAGGAATCGAGTTCGTCGGCCAGAAGCAAAGACCTGAGCCACTCCCTGCCCTCTGATCCAAAGAGATCGGTAAACTGATATTCGATCAGATTTCTGGCCAAGACGGAATGAACCTGATTCTTGATCGCCGTGCGGTGTTTGACCAAAGCCTCGCGGTCGGTGATCAGATGCCTTAGCCTGAGAGTGTCTTCATCCGGAGACCAGACCGTCTCGAGATAATTGATCCGGTTAAGGTCGGCCAGTTTGCGGGCATCCTCGCGGTCGGACTTCACCCGTGCCTTTGAGATCGCACGTGTAAAGAGCGGATTTGAAAGAACCGCTTTTGCCTTCGAATGTTTCTTAAAGATAGCCATCACGGCATTGGCCGGGTTTGAGACCTCCATTGCGATGTGATCATTCTTACGCAATGCTTTGGCGATAAGAACAAAGTTCTTAGCCGTTGAAGCAAAAGCAAAATTGGCCAACTCCTTGCCGTTTGGATCGAGAACACAAAGCTGCGAAGTCTTCTTTCCGAGATCAAGACCCAGGAATAGCTGAGACTCATTAAAATAATTGTTCCGCACAAAAAAATCTGCTAAATTCATAAAACGTTAAGTACCTCCAATTAAGGGTGTTTGACGTTCGCCGAAGCGAGCATCATATATTGATACGAGCTTTTATTAGCTCAAGATGGCCCGATGCGATAAGGGCGGCTTATTTACGACTGCAAGCTCTAAGTGGCTTATACGCATAGTCAAACCGCCGCTCAAATCAATTCACGCTAAGGCGAAAACGAGGTTGAGCAGGCAAAGCCCGAACCATTCTATTTTGAATCTTAACGATTCATGGGAAGCTCGCTCAACCTCGTCCTACCTTTTCATACCATTTACGATTCTCTTGGTCGTATGACGGCTCAAAAACTAGCCGAGCAGACCGCTACGATCAACGACTCAGGAAACTATGTTGGCACATCGGGCGGAGTCTGGAGTGATGCGTTTCAATACGACGCGAGATCGAATCTGATCAAGCGAACCGACTCAAGAGGAGTTAAGACAAACTTCAACTACAACTCCGATGCTCTCAACAGGCTTCAAAGCATAACGTTTGATAAGACCGGAGCGGACACGTCAAACGGCACCATCCACGAAGCGCCGAATATCACCTACACATACATGACAAGTGGTGATAAAGAAAGGATTTACACCGTCGCATCGGCAGGAGTCTCAACCGAGACTTACACCTATGATGTCGAGGGACGCGTTTCGAATTACAAGATGTCTCTTACGGGAAGAACCTCATATCCGCTTGAGACGAGCTATCTCTATGACACGGCGAATCGTTTGACGGAAGTCAGGTATCCGGCTCAATACGGAATGAGCGGTAACCCCAGAAAGACTGTCAACGTGTCCTATGACCAAACCAGTCGCTTGAAGGATCTGAAAGTGAACAACTCACTTCAGATGGATCAGATCAGCTACAACGACTTTGGTCAGGCAACAAGCATACGAATCGGCGGCGGAGGGAGTAATCCGCTGACAGAGCAGTATTCGTTTGATGCAAACACGGGCTTAATGACAAATCAGAAAGTGAAGCGCGGAGCCACAAGTCTTATGGACCTGAGCTACTACTACGCCCGTGATCTGTCTAAGGGTTCTCTCAACGGCAAGACAGGCAATCTGACCAAGATCGTCAACAATCTTGATCGGAATAAGGATCGCAAATATGAATACGACACACTTGGACGTTTGATCAAAGCCAAGGGCGGAGTGGCAGCAGGAGGCAGTGGAGTCGCAAACTGGACTCAGACCTACACGTATGACAGGTATGGCAATAAGAAGACGACTGCTAAGTCTGGCATCACAGCAGACTCACAAGCCATCCCACTCGACGGAGTTGCAAGCCAGACATTTGCTGCAGCCACCAACCGAATCACAACAAGCGGTCATGAATATTGATGAAAAGGTAAAGTAGAAACTGCAATAATTGACAAATAACTCTATCTTTTTTTTAAGTTGCCTGAAACTACGGATGCGGCGTATCGCGTTTTGAATAAACCGGTAATGCCCGGGATAAAATAGTTATAATGCAGCCGCACCCCGAAGTGATTCTTTTTTAGTTTTTTAGCCCGGTTTCGTTTTATGCCGGGGCTTTGGATTTTTTCTTTTTTGCCGCCAATTCTTTGGCGTATGTTGTAGCGACCTCCTTTAGTAGTTTCTGCCAATCGATATGATTGGGTTTGTTTGGATTAAAGCCTGTCGGGGATACGTCGCTTAGGCGTTTACCGAGACCTATCAGATCCTTGATCTTCAAGGCCTCATCGGCGGCTCTCTTAAAGATCTCTTCTTTTAACTCTCTTCCCCTGAGAGCGGTTCCGCGAATGATCGTATTGGATGGACGGCGTTTGAGGTTAAGAGAAGCCTTATCGCGGGCGAGTTTTCTGATCCGGGCTCGTTTTTCGTCCATCAGACGGGGACGTGCATAGATAAACTCCTCGTTTTTTGAAAGCATCGAATAGATTACCTCGGCAAGTCTTCTGGCAACGGCAACGATAGCGACATTGTGCCCCTTCTTCTTCTTGATCCGCTGATACATATTTCTGTATATGACCGGAGAGCGCCGGAAGTGTTCGGCGGCTTCAATAAGCATAAAGCGGGCATAACTGTTTCCCTGTTTAGATATCTTTCCGGGACGTGGAGGTTTGCCGCCGGTTTGTTTAATTCTTTGGGTCAGGCCAAAGTAGCAGGCGAACTTCCGTTTTGAGGAGAAGCGGGAGATATCTCCGATGGCTGCTAAAATGGTGGCACTGACTGCCAAAGAAACCCCCGGTATCGAAAGAAGAAGATCAAGCTGGTGCGAAAAGACCGGTCTTGAATGGATAAAGGAAGCAATCAGCTTATCGACATCTTCTGTCAGGGCATTCTGACGATCGAGCTCGCCCAATAGAAACGAGATGCGGTCTCTTTCAAAGGAATCGAGTTCGTCGGCCAGAAGCAAAGACCTGAGCCACTCCCTGCCCTCTGATCCAAAGAGATCGGTAAACTGATATTCGATCAGATTTCTGGCCAAGACGGAATGAACCTGATTCTTGATCGCCGTGCGGTGTTTGACCAAAGCCTCGCGGTCGGTGATCAGATGCCTTAGCCTGAGAGTGTCTTCATCCGGAGACCAGACCGTCTCGAGATAATTGATCCGGTTAAGGTCGGCCAGTTTGCGGGCATCCTCGCGGTCGGACTTCACCCGTGCCTTTGAGATCGCACGTGTAAAGAGCGGATTTGAAAGAACCGCTTTTGCCTTCGAATGTTTCTTAAAGATAGCCATCACGGCATTGGCCGGGTTTGAGACCTCCATTGCGATGTGATCATTCTTACGCAATGCTTTGGCGATAAGAACAAAGTTCTTAGCCGTTGAAGCAAAAGCAAAATTGGCCAACTCCTTGCCGTTTGGATCGAGAACACAAAGCTGCGAAGTCTTCTTTCCGAGATCAAGACCCAGGAATAGCTGAGACTCATTAAAATAATTGTTCCGCACAAAAAAATCTGCTAAATTCATAAAACGTTAAGTACCTCCAATTAAGGGTGTTTGACGTTCGCCGAAGCGAGCATCATATATTGATACGAGCTTTTATTAGCTCAAGATGGCCCGATGCGATAAGGGCGGCTTATTTACGACTGCAAGCTCTAAGTGGCTTATACGCATAGTCAAACCGCCGCTCAAATCAATTCACGCTAAGGCGAAAACGAGGTTGAGCAGGCAAAGCCCGAACCATTCTATTTTGAATCTTAACGATTCATGGGAAGCTCGCTCAACCTCGTCCTACCTTTTCATACCATTTACGATCATGCAGGGAATATGACCCGCGGCAAAGCTCCTGATGGAAGCCTCCAGAGGTTCGAATATGACGAAGCAGGAAGAATAGTCCATATCAAGACCGATAGCGGAACTGTGTTAGAGACAAATACATATGCTGCGTCTCGTGAACGTCTCAAGAAGACCGCTGGCAGTACAAGGACTTACTACGCCTGGGGCGGATCAAGCGTACTGGCTGAACACGTTGAAACCGGAAGCGAAACAAACCTCAAATGGTCTAAGAGTTACGTCTACGCCGGATCAAGACTTCTCTCCACAGCTACCAAGAACGGTTCATCTGAAAAGGTTGAATACCATCACCCGGACAGACTCGGTACCAAGATGGTCAGCGATCCCGTAGCAGCCAATGAGAAGGAGCAGGCAACGCTTCCATTCGGAACGGAGATAGCTGCTGAAACTCAAGCAAACACAAATCAGAAGTTCACATCATACGATCGAAGCGGAGCAACGGATCTCGATTATGCTGTAAACAGGACTTATAACTCAGGACAGAGTAGGTTTACTCAGGTTGATCCGATCGGAATTGCTGCTGCAAGTATTGGAAATCCGCAAAGCCTAAATATGTTTGCCTATGTTGGAAATGATCCAGTTGGGTTTGTTGACCCAAGCGGTCTTTATTGGTTCAAGCAAGGAAGAGATTATCGTTGGTATCGTGATGAGCTTGGAAAAAATTTATCAGGACTTTTGATACCGTACGGTGCTGTAGTTTGGGTTGACTTTGGGTACGGTAGATACAGAAATCAAATACCAGCTGGCGGTTCATATGTAATGCTTTGGCATGAAGGTGAAATATATCCGGTAAGTGGCGGAAGCGAACAGTATCATGAAGTCGACGTCAAAATACCCCCTAACTTGACACCAGTAAGCACGAATGCGCGAATCACTACTAGTTTACAAGGGTTGAACGAATTAAAACGCCGATTTTGGGATTTTAATGATAATGGGACGGAATATATTTTCAACTATTTAATCAATAGCTCGTGTTCTTCTTTATTCAATCCGTTACGAGGGATTCGTCAACTCGAAGCCACGGTCGGTCAGGATATTGCCCCCGATTCATTCCAATTAGAAGGAAACTTCCTAGGTGGAACTCTTGGAATTAGTAATTCGAGAGACGGAAACGTATTGTTCTCGGCTGGAGGAAATTTTGATCCCATAGGATTATTTGTTGATATCCCAAAAAGTATAGCAAATGGAACGAAAATTGCCCCCGGTTTTAGTTTCACTGCTCAGAAAATATTCGTCCGTGGAAATTTGGATGCGAATGAGCGTACCAGTATTCTAACTGGAGAAGCATTGACTTTTGGGGCAGGATATAGAGGGTATGGCGGAATAGATATAGTTCAAACTGGACCTACACAATTCACTCCTGTGGTTAACGTGGGCGTTGGTACGCCTGGGATAAATCCGGGCGGGGCACAATACACTACGAATCTATTTAGAGGTTGTGTAAAATGGTAGCGCATATGAATATTAGGTTGCGGAAACCAAATTGGAGGGTTTTTGGATATCGGGTTAAACAAATATTATGTACGGAGTGTTCTCGTAGTTTTAGTGCTATCGATAGTCACGCTTTCGTGCACGAAAATTCCGCGCTACGATTTGGAAAAAATGGCGGAAGCTGAGGCATTGTGCGCAAAGATTCCGGTGCCGGACAGTCTGCGGAAAACCCGGGATCGGAAAATTAACCGCGGTTCACACGGGGTTGTTTCCGCTTGGTATACAACTAGTTCTGATACTATGAGCCTTGAGGAAGCAGTAAAAAGGACATTTTCGCCGAAGGATAAATGGCGATTTTCTGAGGAAGAAAGCTCCGCAGAAAGAATCCTCACTTTTTCGAAGGAATCTTGGAAGATAAATGTCGGAATCTATTCGACTTGGACAAAGCAAAAAAGAGTGTCGGTTAGTTGCTCGTGGAAGTAGGTTTTTTCTACGGTTGTTTCGACAAATGAAGTATCCTTGCCGACTCAAGCTCTTTGAAGTGGCTCAGTAAAAGAGGACACGAAACTCATTCTATCTGACCTCCTTCCAAGGCTGTAAATAATTCTGTGGAAAGGTTCATTTAAGATAACCTGAAAAGGAAGGTATTAAAATGAACAAAGCACAAGGAAAGAAGATTAAGGAATTGGCCGCGGAAATGGCCAAGGATCTTAAGAAAATTTATCGTTCAGCAAAAGAAGAAGCCTTGCGGGAACTCGAAAACTTTTCAGAAACCTGGGACGTGAAATAGGTAGTGTTCAAACTTTTGAACAGTCTCTCCTTTTTCGGTTAGAGGTTATCTGAATCTTCCAAATCCGCACCAGCTATTTTTGTTATGCCAGGTAATCTCAATATCGCTCGCGCCAGCCTCTTCCCACCATGCGTCAAAATCTTCTTTTGAAATATAAAAAGCAGTCGGCGCAACTAAGTGATCAAACACGATATTGTGTTGCTCCCGCCAACCGAAGCCGCCTAAATGATTCATATAATCATTGTAAAAGAGTTTTTTCGCGACCGGTTTAGTGAGATTGTTCAGCGGTTTGTAAATCAATTTCGAGGCGGCAAACACACCGAGGGTTGGTAATTTAGAAAGTTGATAAAGTGTGGGTTGGGCAATTTTCGACGTAAACTTTTCGCGCAGAGGGTTTATAAAACTAACAATCCATTTATTGTTTTCTTCGCCGTATACCCACGCGGAAATGTGTCCACCCTTGCGGACTTTCGAGGCAAGCGACAGAAAAGCTTCCTTCGGATCGGGCGTATGGTGGAGCACACCGACGGAAAATGCATAGTCAAAAATGTTCTTAAACGGAAGATGAAAAATATCCGCTTGGACAATGTGTGCGTTTGGTAGATCGCGTGTGGCGTCAAAAGCTGATTCGACCGCCGAGCTCAGATCAATCCCAACGACTTCTTTCGCTCCCCATTCGTGTGCCAGCTGCGTATGTCTGCCTTTGCCGCACCCGCCTTCAAGCACAATTTTGTCCTTAAAAAATTCCGGCTCAACCGGTTGGATCCATCCTAGAAATTGCTCGGCATACTTTGTGTCTTCCTGTGTAAATTTGTTCCATTGCCAACCGAAATTTTCAGCAGTCGCGGCTTTGTCTTCTTCTTCAGCTAGGTCTACAAACCGCGGAACTCCTCTTACTATTTTGTATTCAAGCCGGCATCCGGCGCATGAAATCAGTCCATCGATGATTTCATTGCTGTCACGTTTGCCTACTTCTGCTATCGACAAATCTCCACGACAAGCAGGACATGCGAGCAGCTTAATCAGCTTTTCTTTCATTTAGAGCCGGAATTTTTCCAACGACCGAGGGTTGGAATAAAGGAGTTTGCCAGGTCAGTCGCTTGCTCAAGCGGCATGTTGAGGTCAGACGTCATATTGTCGATCGAGCTTTGAATCATCTCTTCGAGAGTTTGTTCGGGATTTGTAAAAGCGCCCTCTCGAAAACAAAAAGTACAATATTCGCTGGAAGCCGAGCCATCCGAATTGGTACCAAAATTCGAAAACTCATCCGAAACAGGCATTCCGCAACTTTGACATCTCTTCTTGCTATCCATCTTTTGAGAGCACCTCTTTCAATTTTGAAAATTCCTCGTAAGGGAATTCCTGGTGCCAATTATCTTCAAACTCATCCACGTCACGCTCCTCGTATAGCTGCTCAAAGGTCTCGTAAAAAGCCGAAGCAATTTGCCGGGCATCGCCTTCGTGCGAAAAAACTTCTTGTGATTTATCGTAGGCGCGGTCTGTTGTTGGAAACTCGTGCACCAGTAATCTTACGCTGCCATTTTTGCGACTGAACCTAAAATCGTAAGCTTCGGGGTTTCTGCTCCATTGCACAACAAATTCATCTTTGGGAGTTTTCGCATCAATTAAGGAGACGACTCCTCTGAGCATCTCGGAGAGCGCATTGGAATGAGGCGCATGCGCAGTCGTCGTATGAAATTCGCTCACGCCGTCTTCAAAACCGATCGACATCCAACCGCATTGCGGGCTGTTAAAACTAACTTCTAATTTTCCAGACATAAATCCTCTCGTTAGTTAAATTCCAAGAAAATATGGTAACTTTAAGACCGTAAATCCACAAGATTAAACACTTGAAATGAAGCAGTATCAGCAACTTTTAAGGCACATTTTAGACAAAGGAATCCGCCACGAAGATCGCACCGGTGTCGGCACAATTTCCACTTTTGGCTATCAAACGAGGTTTGATTTAAGAGAAGGGTTTCCTATTGTAACGACAAAGCGCGTGCCCTTTCGTTGGGTTGCGGAGGAACTTTTTTGGTTTCTTTCAGGTGATACAAATGAAGCGAATTTACGCGAGAAAGGTGTCGATATCTGGAAGGAGTGGGCTGACGAGGAGCATACTTCTCGTTTTGGTCGGAAGGAAGGCGACCTCGGACCGATTTACGGTTACCTCTGGCGAAGTTTTGGCGGTAATTATCCTGAAAGAAATGGGTTTGACCAGATTAAAGACCTGATCGAGCAGATTGAAACCAATCCAAACTCAAGGCGCCTAATTGTTTCCGGATGGAACCCCGAAACAGCTACCAGGGTTGATCTGCCCCCATGTCATACACTCTTTCATTTTAAGGTTGAAAATGAAAAGACCCTTCATTGCCAGCTCTATCAGAGAAGTGCCGACGCGTTTTTAGGTGTGCCCTTTAATATATCGTCTTATGCTCTATTAACGCATTTAATCGCACACGTTTGTAAGCTCGAAGTGGGCGAATTTATACATACTTTTGGCGACTTGCACATTTATCTGAATCATCTTGAGCAAGTGAAGCTGCTTTTAGAGCGCGAGCCGCTTAACTTGCCAAGGCTCGAAATTACTACTACTTCCGAATTAAAGGGTCTGGCGGGTCTCTTGGATTTTAAATACGAACACCTTAATTTGATTGGGTATAAATCTCACAAAAAAATTGCAGCGCCGGTAGCTGTTTAAAGACAACGGCAATATGACAACATTCTTAACAGCAAGGTGGCAAGATCTGATCATGGCAAACTATGCCATTGATCCCGATTTGCTAACGGAGTTTCTACCAAAAGGAACTGAGCTCGATTTTTACGATGGGAAGTGTTTTGCAAGCCTCGTTGCATTTAAGTTTCTCGACACAGAGGTTTTGGATTTCGCGATTCCTTTTCATAAAAATTTTGAGGAAGTTAATTTACGCTTTTACGTTACGCGGCGGGCGAAAGACGGTGAGATGAGACGCGGGGTTGTGTTTGTAAAAGAAATTGTTCCGAAGCGGGCGATCACCTTTGTAGCAAGAATGGTTTATGGCGAACCTTATGAAACCTGGACTATGTCTCATGAGGAGGCTGAGGACGAACTTGAATACCGCTGGTCAAAAGAAGAAATCACAAATCGCGTTAAAGTAGAATTTGGAGAAAATCTGGGAGTTCCGGACGAGGGTTCGGGCGAAGAGTTTATAATTGAGCATTATTGGGGCTACACAAAACGCGGCGAAAACCGAACAGACGAATATCGTGTGGAGCATCCTAAGTGGGAACTTTCTGATATTAATTATGCGGAAATCGAGGTGGATTTTGGAAAAACCTATGGTGAACAGTTTGCTTTCCTGAGCGAAACTGAACCCGAATCACTTTTGCTCGCAAAGGGTTCGGAAATTTCGGTTTATAAAGGCGAGAATATGAGGATTAGATAATTATGGGCAAAGGAAAGTTTTTAGAGTATTCACGAGACGATATTACGGTCGTATGGAAACCGGATTTGTGTGCTCACGCCGGAGAATGCGTAAAAGGCTCGCCCGAGGTTTTTAAACCTGACGAGCGACCGTGGGTTCAAATCGATAATTCATCCGCAGAAGAAATAAGAGCTACAATCGATAAATGCCCTTCGGGTGCTCTCTCCTACAGGACGGCGGAGCAGGATGAAACTTCCGAAGGAAGCTCGCAAGCTATTAGAATTAAAGCTTCAAAAAATGGCCCTTTTCTTGTTACGGGTGAGCTTGAGATTGAAGATCGAGATGGAAACATTATTACGTGCGAGGGAAAAACAAACGCCCTATGCCGCTGCGGCGCATCAGCCGTGAAACCTTTTTGCGACGGTTCTCATACAAAAGTGAGTTTTTACGGTTAAAATATGGCAATAATCGGTATCGTTGCGGTCGCGGAAAACTACGCCATAGGCAAAGATGGAAAATTGCCTTGGCACTACCCGGCGGATTTGAAATTCTTTAAACGCACTACCAGCGGAAATGCGATTTTGATGGGTTTTAACACGTGGGCTTCGATCGGGAAACCGCTTCCGAAACGCTTGAGTGTTGTGCTCAGTCGGTCTCGTACTGTTGAAAATCAGCCGAATGTTGTTTTATCGCGGAGTAAGGAAGAGGTGCTCGCCTTGCGTAAGTTCCTGGGTTGCGATCTATACGTGATCGGGGGAGCGGCGACCTATAGAAGTTTTGCGAATGAAATAAGTAAATGGATCGTTACGGAAATTCCGGAAAAGATTGAGGATGCGGACACATTTATGTCTGGGGACTTTTTGGACGGGTTTGAGAAAAGCGAGAGTTTGGAGCTTGTAGATAAATTGAACGTTCGTATTTACGAGCGAGGTAAAAAGGAGAAGAGATTATGATGGGAGGAAGAAGTTGGGATGATTGGATTGACGAATATTCCGAGGCCCACCAACATCCAATTAATAAACTGACTCACGCATTCGGGATTCCGATGATAGCTGTTTCGATTCTTCTTGCGCCAACCTGTTTTTTTATTGCAGGATTTTGGAGATTCCCGCTCACGCTGTTTGTTGTGGGTTGGATATTGCAGTTTATTGGACATTACTTCGAGGGAAAACCGCCCGAGTTTTTCAAAGACTGGAGATTTTTATTAGTGGGACTCCGTTGGTGGGTTAAGAAAATTCTCGGAGTAGAATTTGGCTAGGCTAATTTTTTTCAGTTAAATTTGTGAAATCACCACGCATTTTGGCACTCGACATAGGTACCTCCAGCATCCGCGCGGGTGTCTATGATCAAGACGCTAATCCTCTCCCGGAGACGTTAGTTAAAAACGAACGGCAGCTTGATATCACTCAAGACGGCGGATTCGAAATCGACGCTGATGAAGCATTCTTACAAATTGTAAGTACCTTAGATTCAGCGGTAAAATCAGCCTCAGCTCCGGATGAAATAGACTACGTAGCAACATCTTCTTTCTGGCATAGTATCCTGGGCATCGATAAATCCGGTAATCCGACGACAAAGCTCTTTGCCTGGGCAGAAACACGCCCCGCGAAGTTTGTTCAAACCCTTAGAAACGACCTAAACGAAGACGAAACCCATAATAGAACCGGCTGTCGTTTTCATTCTAGCTACTGGACCGCAAAATTGCTCTGGCTTCGTAAAGAAAGGCCTCAGGAATTTGAAAAAACCTACAAGTGGATATCATTTTGCGATTATGTCGTATGTAAGCTTTCCGGGGAACTTAAAACGAGTGTTTCAATGGCTTCCGGCACGGGAATTTTTGATATAAGAAACAACACTTGGGACGAGCGTTTGATCGATTACCTGAAAATCTCAAAAGCGAATTTGCCCGAGATCGCAGAAAATGACGCAGATACATTTAAGCTAAGCGAAGAATGCGCACGTCTTTGGCCTATCTTACGAGATGCAAGATGGTTTTACGCGATTGGTGATGGCGCCGGAAATAATATCGGTGCAAATTGCGTCCAGAAAGATAGAGTTGCGCTTATGATTGGTACTTCCGGAGCAATGCGTGTGGCTTATGAAGGCGACATCCCTGCCAGAATTCCCGTAGGACTTTGGTGTTATCGAATTGATCGCCGACGGGTTTTGATCGGAGGAGCGCTTTCCGATGGCGGCGGGCTCTACCGTTGGCTCAAAAAGAATTTCCGTTTGAAGAAAAATGACGATAAAACGGAAGCGAAGATCGAGAAACGAAAACCAGATCAGCACGGAATAACGTTTTTGCCATTTCTTGCAGGTGAGCGGAGCACCGGATATCACGATTTTGCGGAAGGTGCGATTTTGGGCTTAAAGCATTCTCACAACAAAATCGATATTGTGCAGGCGGCACTTGAATCGGTCGCATATCGTTTTGCAGAGATCTATGAGCAATTAAACGAGGTCTTCGATATCAAAGAGATTATTGCTTCGGGCGGAGCCTTACGGGAATCGCCAATTTGGACCCAAATAATTTGCGATGTGCTTGGGCAAAATATGAATTTACCGCCCACGCGGGAAGCCTCTTCGAGGGGTGTTGTTTTACTTGCGTTGGAATCGATTGGCTTTTTAGAAGTTGTGGCAAAACGTCGATCTGCAGAAGGTACAAAATTCGAGTTTGATGCTGAAAATCACGAAATTTATAAGCGCGCTAGAAAAAGACACGAAACCTATTATAGAATGCTCGTGAATCAATCCAATCTTTAACTTAATTCCAAAGCCAACCCCAAATTTGGCGAAAACTAAAATCGAATATTATGGAAACCGCTACGACCAAAATGCAAAAGGACGAAAATACCGATATCGAACAACTTTCCATTAACACCATCCGCACGCTTTCGCTTGATGCGATTCAAGAGGCGAATTCAGGTCATCCCGGTTTGCCGCTTGGAGGGGCGCCGATGGCGTACGTCTTGTGGACTAAGTTTTTGCGCCACAATCCGAAGAACCCAAAGTGGTTTAATCGAGATCGCTTTTTGCTTTCCGCGGGGCATGGTTCGATGCTGCTTTATTCACTGCTTCATTTAACGGGCTACGAATCGGTTTCTTTAGATGAGATAAAAGATTTTCGTCAATGGGGTTCGACGACGCCCGGGCATCCGGAAAATCATATGACTGAGGGAGTGGAGGTTACTACCGGGCCTCTTGGGCAGGGTTTTGCAAATGGCGTTGGAATGGCGATTGCGGAAAAACATCTTGCAGCAAAGTTTAATAAAGAAGGATTTCCGCTTGTCGATCACTACACATACGCGATTGTTTCAGACGGCGATTTGATGGAAGGAATTTCGTACGAATCGGCTTCGATGGCCGGGCATTTGAAACTCGGAAACCTGATCTACTTATATGACGACAATGAAATAACGATTGAAGGCGGGACGGATTTAGCTTTTTCTGAAGACGTGACCCAGCGCTTTGAATCTTGCGATTGGCACGTTTCGATGGTTGAGGATGGAAATGATCTTACGGCGATTGAAACTGCGATTCGTGACGCTCAATCCGTGACGGATAAACCTTCGCTGATTCGAGTTAAGACAACGATTGGATTTGGAATGCCAAATGCCGGAACGGCCGACGCACACTCGGATGCGATCGGCGATGAGGGCGTGGCGGAAACAAAGCGCAATTTAGGCTGGGACGAAGATAAGAAATTTTATGTGCCGGATGAAGTTTATGCACATTTTGCGGAATCTGCCGAAAGAGGTGCGGAGCTTGAGGCCGATTGGAACAAATTACTTGCAGGCTATACCGAAGCAAACGGCGACGCTTTTCAAAAAATTGCAAACAACCAACTCCCCGAAAACTGGGAGGAAAAGCTGCCGAGTTTTGCAGATGTAAAACAAGCTGCTACAAGGGTTTACAGTGGAGATGTAATCAACGCGATTGCCGATGATATTCCAAACATGATCGGTGGTTCGGCAGATCTTGCGCCTTCAAATAAGACCGACATTAAATCGAGCGATTCCCTGTCAGCGAGCAACTACGGAGGACGAATAATTCACTTTGGAATCCGCGAACACGCGATGGGCTCTTTGATGGTTGGGATGGCGCTTCACGGCGGTTTGATTCCTTTCGGCGGAACATTTATGACGTTTTCGGATTATATGCGTCCAGCGATCAGACTGGCTGCACTTTCCGAGCTCCAAACGGTCTTTGTTTTCACACACGATTCAATCGGACTCGGCGAAGACGGACCGACGCATCAATCGGTAGAACACGTCACTGCGCTCCGTGCTATTCCTAACTTACATGTAGTAAGACCATGTGACGCCCACGAAGTTCGCGAAGCGTGGCGAATTGCTTTAAAACGTAACCACGCACCGACAGCGCTTTCGCTTTCTCGTCAAAAAATAGACCTGATCGACCGCGAAAAATTTGCGTCGGCAGTTGGAACACAAAAAGGTGCATATATTTTGGCGGAAGCGGAAGGCGGAACTCCCGAATTGATCATCATCGCAACGGGAACGGAGGTTGGACTTGCGATGAAAACCCGTGAAGCACTCCAATCTGAGGGCACACCTACTAGAGTGGTTTCTATGCCTTGTATGGAACTCTTCGAGGAGCAGACCGACGAGTACAAAGCAGAAGTCTTGCCGGAGGATGTTACGGCTCGCGTAGCGATCGAAGCCGGTGTCCGACAGGGTTGGGAACGCTATATCGGCTTAAAAGGCGTTGCGATCACGGTTGATAAATTCGGAGCCTCTGCCCCTGCAGATGTCGTTTTTGAGAAATACGGATTTACTGTTGAGAATGCCGTGGAGAAGGCGAAAAAGCTTATTTCATAACATTCGGTGCACAGACGTTAGTATCAGGAAATCTTACACAGAGTTAACAACTATTGACAATAATTCTTACCCTGCTATTCTAGTTTTGGTGAAATCTATGTCAAAGTCAACGCTTACGATCGCATTCCCAAAACAAATGAAGGACCAGCTGGAAGAGGTTGTCTCTGCTGATGGTTATGGAAACACAAGCGAATTTTTCCGCGATCTCTTTCGCGACTACTTAAAAAGACGCCAACGTCAAAAACTAGAAGCGATGTTAGTGGAAACTCTCGAGAGAGGTGACTTTTCTCCGGTTACATCTCACGACTTCGAAGATATTAAGAACCGGGGGCTCGCAAGAATAGAGAAGCTAAAGCAAAAATCATAAATGACATTATCGATTGAGAGAAGCATCGAATCCAAACGCGATGTTGAGGAGATTTTTGTTTATATTGGTATCGACAATATCGAAATCGCAACAAAATTCCTGGTTGCTGTTGAAGATTGCTATCGGTTAATAAGTGAACAACCTAGAATAGGCAGTCCCTTACGCTTTGAAAATACTCGACTTGACGGTGTAAGAGTCTGGCAAATACCTAAGTTTGAGAATTATCTCATCGTATATTTGGTTAGGGACGAAACGATTAAGATTCTACACGTGCTAAATTCGAGGCGAAATTTCGACCTAATTTTTGATTCTTAAACTAATCTTTTTCCTCTTCTCACACTCAATTCGCCAAAAAGGATACACAATTTTTCCGTTTTTGCTCACCCATTCTCCCTTCCATTTAAAACCTCTGTCCGAAATTTCGTAAAAAGTAAGTCTTGAAACTCCTTCCATGCCGTTTGGCGCTTTTTGATCTCGTTTCAAAACAATGTTACCTGATTTTTCGGTTCCACCTGTCCATGTTGATGGAGTTGCGGTTGGCGAATTCGCACTAAAAAAAGTTACGTACCACTGAGATTTTTTGGGATCAAATTGACGCACACTGGTAGTATGATTTCCGTCAGATTTCCAACTCTCGTCCTGAACAGCCCTTCCGTTCATAATGTACTTAAACTGCCAGACGGAATCCTCGGGATCCTTGAATTTTCCATCCCGTCCTCGCTGGGAGGACTTGCAGTCGCTTATCCCTTTAAGCTTTGAGTAGTTTTTTACTTGCTGTGGAGCGTTAGGGTGGGGCTTGCCGAAAGGGTCTTCATCGCTTGCTCTATATTGCTCCTGAGCAAAAAAATTTAGCCCCAACGAAAACACACCAAGGATAATAAAGGTAAGCTTTTTCATAGTGCCCCATAGTTTCGCATAAAATCGCTTTTTATGTCCTTAAGGAATTATGAAATTTTTATCAAACATTGAGCGAAAATCCAATTTCACGGATGTTGGGTCTAAGAAAACTATGCGGGCTGAGAAAAAATTAACAATTTTAGCTCAGGATGCGTCTTAATAATGAGGGAGTATGAAAAAGACGATAATCCTAAGCAGCATTTTTCTTTTGGCGATTTCGGCGATTTTTGGGCAGTTTGCGCGAAACAGAGTTCCCCATCATTTGACCGAAAACAAAATTCAATTAGGTAAATACGTACGTACCTATTACGTTTTTTCACCCAAAAACGCGGGTAAGAAACTTTTGCCGCTACTTTTTGTGTTTCACGGCGGTGGCGGAAACCCTCTTTCGACGGATCGACGTTTGGGTTTTACAGAGCTCGCAAGAAAAGAGAAGTTTATCGTGGTTTATCCTGCGGGAATTGGTCGAAACTGGAATGATGGACGGGTGACAAACGTGACCCGTGCGCATCGCGAAAACGTTGACGATGTCGGTTTTGTGAGGGCGATGATCGAGGAAATCTCAAAGGATTATCCCGTTGATCAAAAAAGAATTTACTCGACAGGTTCTTCAAACGGCGGCATTTTTTCACACTATATTGGCGCAAAGATCTCTGACAAATTTGCTGCGATCGCACCGGTGATTGGCGGAATCGCTGATCCTTTTCATAAAAGTTTTGATCCGGAGGAGGCAGTTTCGGTGTTGATTATACAAGGAACCGAGGATCGACTTGTGCCATATGAAGGTCATAAAGGGATAGGTCTCGGTCGTCGGCGAGATCGCGGAAAAGTGATTGGTACAGATCAAGCGTTAAAACTCTGGACGAAGCGAAACAGAACAAATAAAAATGCCGTTAAGGGGCGGCTTCCGAATACCGACCCGAGCGACGGCTGCATTGTAGAAAAATACGAATGGCGAAACGGCACAAAGAATACTGAAGTCGTTCTGTACAAAATGATTGGCGGCGGGCACACATGGGCAGGGGGAAGACAATATCTGCCGCGAAGAATTGTCGGAAACGTATGCCGCGATTTTAGCGCAACAAAAGTAATTTGGGAGTTTTTTAAGACGAAATCAAAACTTTAGTTTTTAACATCGAATGATTCTATTCTTGTTTTTCGATAGAATGCTTTCGTGACAGAAAACAAACCCGCACCGCCGAAAGACGCTTCTGCAATTATCCTGGTAAACGAAGACCTCACCAAAATCCTTTGGGCCAGACGTAATCCGAAAATGCGCTTCATGGGCGGCTACCATAGTTTCACGGGTGGAAAACTCGATGAAAGTGACTACAAAACCAAAGTTACAAACTGCGGGAAGCCGGAAGATGCCCCATTAATCTCTTGCGCCGTACGCGAAACATTTGAAGAAGTTGGCGTGTTACTGGTAAGGAACGGAAATACCCTTACTAAGGGTCAGATAGTGTCTTTACACGATGATTTGATATCCGCTAGAAGCAGCTTTGATGAAATTCTGAAGAATTGGGGACTATGGATTGATGCCGAAGATTTCAGGTATGCCGGAACCTGGACGACTCCCGAATTTTCGCCTATTAGATTTCGAACGAAATTCTTTTTGGCGAAGTGCCCGCAAAAACAGATTCCAAGATCAGCTACTTCAGAAATGGAAGAAGTTGAGTTTATTGAGCCAAATGAGGCTTATGATTTATGGCGGCGATCAAAAGTCTTGGTCGCTCCGCCTGTTCTCGCTCCTATCAGGGAATTGAAAAGTGGGACCGCAGATTTTGAAAAATCACCTAAAAGGCTGTGCAAGATTGCTGCAGAAAAAGATAAAAATGCGAAGTATATTGAGTTAAACTCAAGAATCATATGCCTGCCTTTACGAACAAAGACACTCCCTCCAGCAACCCACACAAACTGTTTTATTGTTGGGAGTAAACGATTTATCGTAATTGACGCTGCGACACCTTTTCCCGAAGAACAGCAAAAGCTTTTCAATCTTATTGATCAGCTAATTCAAAACGGCGGCGAATGCCAGGAAATCGTCGTTTCGCATCTGCATCCGGATCACTTCGGCGGCGAGGGAGAGCTAAAGAAATATTTGCTCGAAAAACACAATGTTGATATCCCGATATCTTCACATAAAATAACTGCAAAAAGCCTTAAGGGAAAAGTGGAAATCGAGAAATTCATTGAAGATAAACACACTTACATATTGCAAGATAATCGAAATGATTCGTTTCGATTTGAGGTTCTTCATACACCCGGGCATGCGCGCGGGCATCTGTGTTTTTACGACCGGGAGTTTGGGTTTTTACTCTCGAGCGACAATGTAGTGGGTTTAGGCACTGTGGTGATCGCGTCTCCGGAAGGAAATATGTCTGAGTATCTGGGTTCGCTCGGAAGAATGAAGAATCTGCCTGACCTAAACTTTCTTTGCGGGTCTCACGGGTCGGCAGTTTCAAATGCGAAAGGGAAAATTCAGGAATATATTGATCATCGATTAAAAAGGGAAACCCAGATTTTCGATATATTGGCGAAAGGAGTAAGCGACATTTCGGACATCGTTCGGAGGGTATATGTCGGGCTCGACCCTGAATTGTTACCGCTCGCTAAAAAGTCGGTAGAGGCGCATCTCGAAAAGCTGCGTTCTGAAAAAAGAATCTGAGTTTTTTTGGAACTTTTTTGGCATCGGCGTGTCTAATTAGAGACATCTGAAGGTGTGGGTTTAGATATGATGTCAAAAAGAATTTTGTTTATTGCCTGTTTGTTTAGCTTGGCTTTTGCATTTGCCTGTCAGACCGATTTTCAAACCATCGCCCAGCAGGATCCGATCGGTTTTTTGGTTATCACGCATAAGGAAAAACCAAAGCTTTCTGATATAGAGTCCGACAAAATCCGCGCAATTCTTGAGAGCGCTAACGAGCAAATAGATACAACGACTTCCTACACTCAAAAGTACTATACGATCTCTTATCCGAATGGCGATGTTCCCAAAACGACGGGTGCCTGTACCGATGTCGTTATTCGTTCGCATCGCGCGGCCGGTATTGATCTTCAAAAAGAAGTTCATGAAGATATGAAGGCGAATTTTTCTAAATATCCAAAGAAATGGGGATTGAAAAAACCCGATACAAATATCGATCATCGTCGCGTTCCAAACTTGCGAAGATTTTTTGAGCGAAACGGAAAGTCTCTGTCAGTAAGCAAAGAAGGATCTAACTACAAACCGGGCGATATTGTTTCCTGGGATCTAAACGGAAAGGGTTTAACTCATATCGGCTTGGTTTCAAATATCTGGAACGAACAAGAAAAACGCTACCTCATAATTCACAATATCGGCAGCGGAACCGAACTCGAAGATCGCCTTTTCGAATGGGAGATCACCGGTCACTACCGTTTCTTCAAATAGCCGCTTGTTACCCGATGACAAACGATTTAAATTCTTAGGGTGAAAACCGTTTTAACAACTTCGCCCGCGGAAGCCGCCGAATTTATTAAGAAAGGGGGTATCGCTGCGTTTCCAACCGAGACCGTTTACGGGCTCGGGGCTAACATTTTTAATGAGAAAGCGATCAAAAAGATCTTCACCGCGAAAAAAAGACCTTCGGATAATCCACTCATTGCGCACGTAGCAAATATCGCTCAGATTAAATTGCTTACTGAAGAGGTAGGTGAAACTGCACAAAAATTAATCGATGAATTTTTCCCAGGTCCGCTTACTTTGGTTTTGCCAAAGGCTGACAGCGTGCCTCATATAGCAACGGCTAATCTTGAAACAATTGGCGTCAGGATGCCAGGAAACGATTTGGCGCTCAAATTTTTGGGTGAGTGCGATACGCCTTTGGTTGCGCCATCGGCAAATCTTTCGGGAAAGCCGTCACCCACGAGTTGGACAGCTGTTTTCGAAGATCTCGACGGAAGAATCGATTGCATTTTACAAGGGGAAACAACTGAAATCGGTTTAGAGTCAACCGTTTTGGATTGCACACTCGGAACACCTCTGATTTTAAGAGCAGGGGCGATTACGCTGGAACAGTTGAGAAAAGCTGTTCCTGAAACAGAAATTTATAAACCAAAGAACCATGAAAAACCACGCAGTCCGGGATTAAAACATAAACATTATTCGCCAAAAGCGAAAGTGGTTTTAGTGAATTCAAGATTCAAGATTCAAGATTCAAGAACACGTGCATTTATTGGTTTAAGTAAGCCTAAAGAAGAATTTGATTTTATAAAACTTTGTAAATCAGTCGAAGATTATGCCCATTCATTTTTTGATTTTTTTAGAACGTGTGATCAACAAAACATAGAAGTAATTTACTGCGAAAAGGTTGATAAAACAGGCTTAGGTTTGGCTTTGATGGATAGACTACAAAGAGCTGCATTACCCAAATAGGTAAGGCTGAACCATGCTGCTTGTAGAGATAATCTAATAATGCCAACTTAAGAGTAGAAATGGCACGCGAGCCGCGTGCGCTCCGACGAAATCAAGGTCTTTATGGATAATGCCGGATATTTTAGAAAACGATACAAACGGTTAGGGATGGACTGATAAAAGTTAAGAAAGTTTTTCAAAAATATCAAATACTACAAAGAGGAGTTAGAAAGCCTTCTGACTTATAATTTCCGCTTGGTCTATTTTTCGCAAACCCTTTTCTAAAGGGTATATTATTTTTGCATTGCCTTAGCAATTTTCTGAGCTAGACTCGAATAGTGAATCTTTTCCAACTGATTCTTTGATTGTGCAGCAGCTCGGATTAAATCTGATCTGAGTTTTACAAGCATATCCAAACACAGAGCCCTAAAATCATTGGAAATTTTTTCATTCGGAACCATGGAAGCGATTAGATGGTCTATCGTCGCGTGATGCAGATTCCTCCTGAAAATATTTGGAGCTTCGCCCTTCTCATAAATCTCGGAGAAAACACCCGTTCTCATTTCATCGAAGATATCTACCGCACGATAAACCTGATATCCGCCAGCCTCCATATTATTAATACGGGAAACCACTGAATCTCTAAGAATCTTTAGCATCAGACTTTTTTGGGAGCCGGATATCTTTCTGACTACCTCACGGATTCCAATCCGCTGAATAATATCTGGTCGGAGGAGGAATTCCTTGGTATGAAAACCATGCTTGAGCAGGAATTGGAGTGCCTCCTTTTGTTTTCTAACTGGAGTTGGGCGAAATGTGTCAGATCGAGACAGCCCCGAAACGAGTAAATCTTCTTCGATACCTCCAATATAGGTGCTAACGTGTTTCAATTCGGTACTCATTTGGTTGACCAGCATCGTATAAGTCGATTCTAGACGACTAAAATCCTTACCGTTTTCCGCAGTCGCAGAAACAAGATTCTCTGCGATGCGTTCCAGGTTTTTCAGTCCGTAAGCTGTCGCCTTAATAGCATCATCACCGATGTCCTCGGTTTGCGAGCGCGGATCCCGTTGACCACCCCCAAAACGAAACAACGGATTGTCTATCTGTTTTGCCGCCAAAGCATTTAGAAAAGGTTTGTCTGCACTTACGGGGCGACTATTGTCGAATTCTTTATAGCCCCATTCAATTGCAAAATCGTCGTAAGGTCCCACCTTGTTTGGAATGTATGCAACACCGTCGCCCGGCTGAGCAATGTAATTAAAACGCGAATAGTCCATTATTGATGACGACATTCCATACCTGTTTACAAAATTTTGATCTCGGTAGCTTTCGACCGGATAAGCGTTGTTGCCAATAAAGTTATGTAAAAGCCCTAAAGTGTGTCCAACTTCATGGGCAACGACGTATCGCAGCAGTTCGCCAATAACTTCATCTGGTAAGGGCAATTTTGCCGCACGCGGATCGGATGCACCTGCCTGCACGAAATAAAGATCCTGAAGTAAGGAAATAACGTTGTGAAACATACGGACATCCGCCTCCAGAATTTCTCCGGTCCGGGGATCGTGCACACGGGGACCGGTAGCGTTACGAGACTCGGTAGCCACCCAACGAACGGTTGAAATTTGAGCATTTTCGGCATCCCAATTTGGGTCTTCTTTCACGGTCGGAGCTAATTTGCCGACGATGGCATTTTTAAATCCCGCTTTTTCAAAAGCCGGCTGCCACATCTTGATTCCTTCAAGCACATACTTTTGCCATTTTTTCGGAGTTCCGCGTCCGACGTAATAAACAATTGGCTTTTGGGGCTCACTGACTGCCGCCGATGGGTCTTTCTTTTCCAAACGCCACCTCTGAATATATGAAACCTTTTTGGCAACATTCTCTTTCGAACTAAAATCCACATAATCTCCGAAGAAAAAGCCAACTCGCCTATCGCGGTAACGAGGACGCATCGGTTTTTCCGGTAAAACAACCATCGAATGATGGAGCTCCACAGTTGCGTGATCCCCCATTGAAAATTGACCTTTAGACGGCGGTTTGAGTCTAAATGTTGCCAAAACCCGGGTTTCTATGTTTCTTTCAAACGTTTTTACCGAAGTAACAAAAACGCGGTTTTTATCAATTGCAGATGCATTCAGACGTCTTTTGGGGCTCAATTCAGCGATATCGCCCTTAAAAACACTTGTCATTTCTACAACCGGAGTTTTCTCAACCCCAAAAGTCTCAATTTTTAAAGCAGCGATAATACCTTCCAAATTCGCAGCCTTGACCGCAGTATATTCAGTAGAGCCACTTTTTGCCCGAATATCGTGGGACACATTTCGCAGTAGAATATGGTCGCCAAGTCTTTCGAATTTAACAACAAGGCGTTTTATTTCCATCCCTATTAGCCCTGCCTGTTCGGCCTTTGCTATTTGGACGAGCCACAAAAATTCTTTCCCAAAATGAGAAGGATTAAACTCATAATAGAGTTTGTTGCCAATCTCATGGGTTATAAAGATACCTTTTTTGGTATCGGCTTTTGCGGTTATCACATCTTCATATTTCTTAAACTTTGGTTTGTCTTTTTTCTTTTTGTCGCTTGCGTTCTTTTTCGTAATAGCATCCTTCTCCGTCTTTACTTCAATAGGTTTCTTGCTATCTTGAAAAGCAAAAGCAAAATTCGCAGAAAAAGCCAGCAAACAAGCGGTGTAGAAAACTTGGATAAATTTACTCATAATGTTTGTTATGAAATAAAGGCTTTGACCAAACAGGGAAACCGGTTAAAGCCACAAAAGGAACTACCACGATACGAAAAAGTGGCGGAAGGTAACTAAAGAAACCACCCGCCAATCCGATCAGAAACTGAATTTCATCGACAACTGATGCGACCGCGGCCCGCCAGACGCAAATAGCGGGCTCGCTCCCGTTGCACTGACTCCGGCTCTTGATAGAATCCTTGTAAATAGACCAAAATCCCTGAATGGACCGGACACACTACCTCTGGTTTGAGTCGGATTCGCAAAGTTTGCATGGTTTAATACGTTGAAAGAATCAATTCCCAGACGAAGATTAATTCTTTCGGTAAATCTGAAATTCTTATGCAAACTTAGATTAACCTGCCAGGCTCCAAGTCCGCGTAGTTGATTACGTCCTAAATTTCCGTGCAGTCCGTTTGCCGGAATTGTCGCAAAATCAAATGCATCCGGATTTAGTCTTCGACCGCCTGCAAGCGAATCATCGTAAATCCAGAAAGGTTCGCCCGTCACATTCGGTCTGACGTTTACTAAACCACTTGAAGCGATGTCATTCGTAGAAATCGCCACATTAAAGGGTGTTCCCGAACGAGCGGTTGCAAAAGCATTCAACGCCCAACCTCCGAAAAGAGTATTTACGAATCCGTTCCAACTTTTCGGTGTCGGTATTTCATATGTTGCCGCTGCGCTAAATACGTGTCTGACATCAAAACTTGAAGGTCCCTTTTGTTCCTCTGCAATCTCATTAATCGGTTGTTGATCGCCGGAATTTTCTGATTCGGTATCTTGAGACCTTCCCAAGGTATAATTTACAAGAGTGGAAAACCTGCGTGAAAAACGCCTCGAATACTGAGCCTGCAACGAATGATAATCTGATTCTCCGCGACTTCCGACTAACGTAAAAAATGATACATCCGGATGGAAATAACGTCCCGGTACAGAATCATTGCTAGCTGTCAAGAAACCTCTGACTCGCAGAAGCTTCCGTCCCATTTGTCCAACATAAGCAACTTGAACTCTTTGATTACTTCCGAGCGACTGTTCCGCCGTAACATTCCATTGGTAACTTCTTGGGGTTGCATAGGTTTCATCTGCTCCGTTCAGGGCTTGGCGATTAATCGGCGACAAATCAAAATTTGGATCGGGGAATTCAAATGGAGCGAGCGGCAGAGATGCGTTTATCACCCGTTGATTAATCCCATACGGATAGGTGTCACCGCCAAATCCTGTTTGCCCTATGTCATAAAACAATCCAATCCCGCCTCTAATCGTCAATTCCCTCCCGGCTTTTTCGCTCGCCCGATAGGCGATTCCGAAACGCGGTGCGAAATTCGAGTAGCTTGTATCGTAGAATTTATTAGTTACCGCAATATCTACCGCCGATAAATCCGTTTGCGTCAAATCCGGTATGCGGTCAAATGTTACAAACGGAAGATTTTCGTCGTCGGCTCTCGGCGACGGATTGATTTCCCAACGTAAACCAAAAGTCATAGTGGTTTTTGGATTAATCTTCCATGTGTCTTGTCCATAAACTGAAAACGTATCGTAGATTGTAGTAACCTGTCGCTGGGCCGTACGTCTTAGGATAAACGTTCGAAGTGCATTGACGCCTGAAGTGAATAAGAAGATGTGCTGATCAGAAACTCCTACCTGACCTATGGATGGTTTTAATCTGCGAAAATCCACACCAAACTTTAGCTGATGAGATCCTGCATTATAAGTGACGTTGTCAACAATGTTCATCTGACGTTGGGTATTCTGTGCTCCTTCTCCCGAAGAAATTCTTGCGGTAAACCCCCTCGTTAGTCTTATAGTCATATTTGCCGACGCACCGTCAAAAACTCCCAATACATCGCTCGGAAATCCTGCACCTCCACCGAATCCGTCATATTTCATAACCGAGTTAGCCTCACTTCTTGTCCAGTTAAACCGCAAATCATTTACCAAATTGGAACTGAGTATCTGAGTTGCTCCAAAAGTAAAAAATTTGGAATCATATTGACTTGAATTGAGATCGGAAATAACACGCGTTTCTGAGGCGGATTGTGACCAGTTTGTACGTCCAAAAAACATAAATTTCCCTTTGTAGTTATGATCAATCCTTAAACTTGCATTGTCGGCATTATTTGGGTCGGAAAAAGCGGCTTCAAATAGCCCTGTGTCTGCATTAATCGACGATGTGGGCAGTGGATAGGCATCGAAAATCGATCGTGCAGCTTCGCTGGTAGCAGATTCACGAGCCGCAACCGACGGCACGGGTGCACTCGTTCTTGGTTGAGGAAGAAGAAATCTTTGTCCTTCATAGGAGAAAAAGAAATGGGTGCGGTCTTTTCCGCTATGAAAAAACGGTCCACCTTCCCCAAAATTGAAAAAAGGCAAGGGACCGCTAAAGGTTCCGCCAAAGTTGTTATATCGTAAAGCTGGCTTCTCAACATCAAAAAAACTGCGGGCATCTAAGTAGTCGTTTCTAAAGTCTTCGTGGAGAGTTCCATGATATTTGTTTTCACCAGACCGCGTATTAATAATTACCTGTCCTCCCGGAGCACGCCCAAACTCGGGAGCAAACGTTGAAGTTAGAATTTGAAACTCTTGAATCGCATCGACCGAAACGAGACTTGCATAGCTACCTTGTGCGTTTGTTCCGGCACGCGACCCATTATTTCCATCAGCAATATTGCGGTTTCCAATTGTGATTCCCGTGTTTGCACTGACACCGTCAACAATGGTGTAGTTCGCAGACGGACGTTGCCCGTTTACGCTGAATCCATTCGGCTCTCCTGAGGTCTGGAGAGGAACAACTCCTGGTGAAAGCTGAATCAACGGTTGCATTGTCCTGCCGTTTAGCGGCATATTTTCAATAATATTCCGATCAACCACAGTAGAAACAGCAGCCGTTTCATTGGAAAGCACAACTCCGGCATCGACGGTTACCTCCGCGGAAACATCACCAACCTTCATCTGAATCTTTAGTCCTTTTTCGTCGCCGACGTTTAGCACGATGTCCTTAAATTCAATGGGAGCAAAACCATCTTTTTGGGCGGTAATCGTGTAGGTGTCAGGTTTCAAAGCCGGAAACAGATAAACTCCGGAGATGTTTGTGGTTACAGTCCGTTTTAGTCCGGTTGCACGGTTTTCAATTGTAACTTCCGCACCGGGAATTACCGCTCCGGACTCATCCGTCACGGTTCCGCTGAGCGTCGCAAGACCACCTTGTGCTAAAAGTATGTTCGCACAACATAAAATATTGATAAATAACATTATCAATATGTTTGATATATATTTATAATTTAGTTCATTCTTACTCATTATTAATTGCTCCAACTTTTCTAGCGTATTGTTATCTTTTTGAGTAGCACTTAAATATCTTGCTCACGGGTTGGTATTGGCTTATTTTCCCAAAGCTTCAGCATAAATATTTTTTGGTTCTAGCTATATGACGCCAGAATTTGAGAAATCTTAGGAAAAAAAGTAAAAAATTACATTGTTCTATTTTTGTGTAACTAATTAGATTTAAGCAATAATGAAAGTAAGTAGTCAGACAGAAAAGACAGAAACGCGAGTATGATCAAGCGTGTCTGAACATCGAGAAAACACGATTCCTAATAACCTATAAACTTTTTAACCTAATCAGTTACGAAAGTTTTTCAAAATATCAAAGACTACAAAGAGGAGTTAGAAAGCCTTCCGACTTGTAATTTCCACATGGACTATTTTTCGCAATCCATTTCTTGAAATGAATGTGTAACCTAAACCTGTTCACTTCGTTAACCCTTTTTTTATTATCGTTGCGAGATCCGAAAAATGGGCTCCCACGTCTGATCCTTTATGCTTTTTCGCAGACTCGGTCAGATCTCTGGACAATACGGCAAGTTCGGAACGGGACGTAACCCTTATCTCAGCAAACTTTTTGGAGTCTTTACCGTTAACGTTCTCGAGCAAAATATCGACCAATGCTCTGTGCAATCTTCGGCGGAAAATATCCGGAGACGGGTTACTTTCATAAAGCTCTGAAAAGACAACTTTCCTGACATCGGCAAAAAGATCGTCAAGAGGATAGTTCTTATATCGCAATGCCGGAGCCGGTATGATCATCCTATTAATTTTCGATGAATGCAGCACTCTCTTAAGCAGCGATTGTTGTCTTTCCGAAATCAATTCTAGAAACTGTTTAGAGGTGACGTTTGGGAAAGTACCCATGAACTTTACTCTACCGGAAATGCGTTGGACGATTTCCGGGCGAAGTAGGTAATCCGGCACATGAAATCCATGTTTTGCAACAAACGCCAATGCCTCTTTTTGCTTTTTAATCGGTAATGCCCGCCTTGGGCCCGACTTTCCCGAAACCTGCGGCAGGCGATATGTGTTGCCGATATAATGAGAAACATGTCCGATCTCCGTAAACATTTGAATTAGAAGCTGCTCATACATATGAAACAGTAGATCGGTTCTGGCACCGTCACCTTCCTTAGTAGCTTCGACGAGAAAACCGGCTACCTGCTCTATGTTTCTTAATCCGTATTTCGTAGCTTTGATAGCGTCGTCACCAAGATCTTCAGCCTGGGCGTAAGGGTTAAAACCAGGATCGGAGTATCTAAGCATGGGGTTCTTAACCTGTCTTTCCGCTATCTTGTTTAGATAAGGAATATCGTCTTTGAAAGACCTGGAGCCATCAAATTGCCGATATCCCCACTCGATTGCAAAGTGATCGTATGGACCAACTACGGATGTATAAAGTTGGGTATCGTCCCCGGGCTGAGCAATATAATTAAACCTGGCAAAATCCATGATAGATGCTGCCAATCCGTATTTTTCGACAAACTTCCGGTTTCTGTACATTTCCACCGGATAAGAGCTGCTTGCCATTCGATTGTGTAAAAGACCTAGCCCGTGACCTACTTCGTGAGCGGTTACCCTTAACAGTAACTTTCCCATCAGTTCGTCCGGGAATGGCAGCTTTTGTGCTTCGGGGTCTGCCGGCGAGGCCTGAGTGAAATACCAATCGCGCTGAATGGCGAGCGTGTCATGATAAAGCAAAATATCGGATTCGATGATCTCTCCGGAACGAGGGTCGTTTACGGTAGGTCCTATTGCGTTTCGAGTAGAACTTGCAATCCAACGAATGGTTGAATGTCTTGCATCCTCAGCATCCCAGAAAGGGTCTTCCTCTTTTGTCGGTGCTATCCTTGCAATAATTGCATTCTTAAAACCCGCACTTTCAAATGCGGGTTTCCACATCTCTATTCCCTTGGCGACATACGGTCTCCACTTCTTCGGAACCCCTCTTCCGACCCAGAAAACTATGGGCTTAATTGGTTCACTGATTCTCGCCTTCGGGTCCTTTTTCTCAAGACGCCAGCGTTTGATCAGTTCGACCTTTTCCGAGACATGTTTTTCCGAGCTGAAATCGCGGTAGGAGGTTCCCTTGTAATAACCAACACGCGGGTCGCTTAACCGTGATCGCATAAGCTTTCGCGGCAGAGCCACTACCGAATGATGAATCTCTGCAGTGGTACGACCGCCACCCGAATGCTTGTAGTTTAAAAGTATCTTCGTTTCTATGTTCGCCGGGAAAGTTTTTATTGAGTTGATATAGAAATTATCTTTATCTATACCGGTCGCTTTCATCCTACCCTTACCGCTAAAACCAGAAACATCACCGTTAAAAAATTTGGTCATATCGACGACCGCTGCTCCCCCTTTTCCAAAAGTAAGTATCTTCATTGAAGCGATGATCCTGGGAAGGTTTGAAACATTGACGGCAAACTCCTCGTTCGAGCCGCTCGCAGCCCGCGTTCCGTATCCCCTCGAACGCAGCAACAAACGATCACCTCGCCTTTCGAAATAGACGAGGCTTTTGGCAAAATGTAGAACCCCTCCTCTCCCACGCCCTGCTTGCACTTTCGACATCGTAACGAGCCATAAGAAATCCCGCTGAAGCTCACCAACGGGTATTTCCCAATAAATCTTTTCGTCGACCTTGTGGGTTTTTACGATTCCACTCTGGCTGATCGCTTTGCTTGATATTACATCTTCATAGGCTTTCAAACCCTTTAATGCTTTATCCTTAGACTGAGCGCTAAGCGGTGTTCTTCCGACAAATACAAGGAGGAGAACGGTAATAAATATAGTGCTTTTTGTATATAGACGACGGTTGCTATTCAAAGAATTCATACTCGATTTATAAGGGTCAATCTAAAAAATCGGCTGTCCCCACAGGGGACAGCCCGTTTCACGATAAACTATCTGGTCTATTCGACTAGAATGTAAATTTGACGGACAATTGGTGCGACCTCGGCCCGCCAAGCGAAAATATCGGGTTGCCTCCTACGAAGCCGGTACCGCCGGCTGTGTTCGATCTTGCCCGAGCTAAAGTAGATCTAAACAATCCGAACGTCGAACTCGGCCTTCCGCCAAACGCATCCGTATTGGAAGGGTTCGCAAAGTTAGTGTGGTTTAATATATTGAACGAATCAATACCAAGCTTTACGTTTAGCGTTTCCGTAATACGGAAATTCTTGTGTAAACTTAAATCAACTTGCCAAGCTCCCAGTCCTCTTAAGCTGTTTCTCGTAACGTCTCCGTGGCCGCAACCGGAGTCACACGAAAAGTCAAACGCTGCGATATTTAACTTACGTCCGCCGGCTAACGAGTCGTCAAAAATCCAGATAGGTTCGCCGGTCAGATTTGGCCGAACCCGGTACCTGCTGAAGGTTCCGGGAAACCTCTGTGATGATGTCACGGAAAAGGGCAGAGCTGAGCGTGCAACCACAAATGTATTAACTGCCCATCCCCCAAAGAGCGTTCTTACAAGACTGCTCCAATTTTTCGGATTTGGAATATTATAGGTGGCCGCGGCCGTAAAGTTATGACGAACGTCAAAACTTGAGGGACCTAGATTTTCTGAGACGGTCGTTCCCGGCGGCGAGCTTACGAAACCAGCTGTCGAAATGCTGTCTTCCGAGTATCCCAAGGTATAATTTGCGTTTAGGGATAATCTTTCCGATAGCCTTTTAATAAACTGCACCTGAAGCGAATTGTAGTCGGACTGTCCCTGATTACTCACCAGTCTATAAGAGTTTATATCGGGGTGAAAAATGGCATTGGGATCCGATCCATTTCTAGCCAATGCGACATTCCTGGCGGAGATTTGGTCTCGACCGGATTGCCCCACGTAAGAGACCTTCAAGATATTATTTTGTCCTAATGATTGTTCTGCACTCACATTCCACTGGTAAGAACGCGGAAGTTTGTGATCGTTTAACAGTCCTTGAAAAGATGTACGCGGAGGGTTGTCTAAATCAGCAACCGGAACAACGAACGGCTGGAGCGGAACTGTCAGACCGAACAGAAACTGTGATCCGCCATAGGGAAAGGAAAGACCGCCGAAACCTGTCGTACCAAGACTTGTAAACACTCCAAACCCGCCTCTTAGGGTAAGCTCACGGCCCTGCTTCTCGCTAACTTTGTACGAAATCCCAAATCGCGGAGCAAAATTCCCGAAGTCGGTATCGTAATACCTGTTCGTTACCCTCACACCAACGTTGGATTGATCGTTCTGAGATAGATCCGGTATTCTGTCCAGCACGACAAACGGAAGATTTCCTTCGATTTTTGGCGATGGATTTATATCCCAGCGAACTCCGTAAGTCAGCGTAGCCTTTGAATTTATTTTCCACGTATCCTGGAAATAGGAAGAAAACGTATCGAATACCTGTGTTGTTGGTGTTCGATAGCTAAGAAAGCCGCTCACCGGCGTGAAATTGATCGCCGGTCCCAATCCGCCGCCAAAAAAGGAGCTAAATGCTACCGACCGGTTCACCCCGATTCTTCCAACAGTGGGCTTCAACCGCTTGAAATCGATTCCAAATTTTAGCTGATGAGAACCAATGCTGTACGAAATATTATCAATAAAATTAAGCTGTCGTGTCGTATTTCCCACATCGAGTCCGGATTGTCCGATCAGCGTAGTTGTTGTACGAATCTCTACCGCTGCGACACCCTGTTCGGGATCGGTACCAATGTCGGCATGCGGAAACTCGCCTCCGCCACCGAAACCGTCTGAAATAAATTCAGTGTCTGCCGAACCGCGCGTATAGTTGAATCGGAAATCGTTTACAAGTTTGGAGGTAAATACCTGCGTGGCGCCTAACGTAAAAGATTCGTTTTTCTTTCCAACCCGAGTCACGTCGGTTCCTGCCGCAAACTGTCCGTTTCTAAATTCACCATATGAAGGTGCCCATTTGTAGCGACCGAAAAAGGTATATTTACCCTTATAATTATGATCGATTCTGATTCCGAGTGAATCCGATTCGTTGGGATCGGAATATACTGAGCGAAACGGTGCATAGTCTTGTCCGGCAACGGTCGGACCCGTGGGTTGTGGAAAATAGCTAAGTAAATTCCTTGCTGCCTGTGACGGTGCATTTTGACGAATTTCGTTTGACGGCACCATTACGTCGATTGCCGTCTGAGGCAATACAAATCTTTGTCCCTCATACGATACGAAGAAATGGGTGCGGTCTTTTCCGTTATGAAAAAAGGGCACACCCTCGCCAAAATTCAGAAATGGCAAAGGCCCGCTAAACGTTCCTCCAAAATGGTTAAATCTCAAAGCCGGCTTTCCCAAGTCTAGTGCGTTGTTGAAAAAATCGTTTGCGTCTAAGGCGTCGTTACGAAAATATTCATAAAGGCTGCCGTGAAAATCGTTTTCACCGGATTTGGTTCGCAGAATTACCTGACCTCCGGGAGACCGCCCAAACTCAGCTGCAAAGGTCGAGGTGAGAATCTGAAACTCTTGTACTTCATCAATTGAGGCGATGCTTGAGTAACTTCCCTGAACATTGGTCGATGCAAAAGATCCGTTTAATTGTGTCGAGAAACCGTTCGGATCAATCGTTACGTTGGTATTGGCACTAACACCATCGACAATAGTCTGGTTTGAGGATGCACGCTGCCCATTAACTACAAATCCGCCGCTTGCGTCATTTGTCGGAAGTAAAGTTACTCCGGGTGACAATTGAATTAACGGTTGTAAGCTTCTACCGTTGAGGGGCATGTTTTCAACCAGATTGCTGTCAACGACCGTCGAGATCGCAGCGCTTTCATTTGAAAGCGTTGCACTAGCCTCCACAGTAACCTCTGCTGCGACATCCCCTACTTTCATCTGGATCGCAAGCCCCTTTTCGTCGCCGACGTTTAGCACGATGTCCTTAAATTCAATCGGAGCAAAACCATCTTTTTGGGCGGTAATCGTGTATGTGTCTGGTTTCAAAGCCGGAAACAGATAAACTCCGGAGTTATTTGTGGTTACACTCCGTTTTAGTCCGGTTGCACGGTTTTCAATTGTAACTTCCGCACCGGGAATTACCGCTCCGGACTCATCGGTCACGGTTCCGCTGAGCGTCGCAAGACCACCTTGCCCAATTGCCATAACGTTAAAAATCAAAATGCTCATAACTAATGAGATCAGAGGTGATATCGAGCTATTTCGTTGATTTAAGTGTGTTCTATTTTTCATTGTCCTTTTATTGCTCCATTGACGGTTTTGTCTTTTATTTATTTCTACTCAAACTGATTGCACCTTCTTCAATGCTTCGTGCCAGACCTTCGGATTCAGATAACTCGCTCCAAAAACCCTTACCCTTAACCGGTGCGGATTTGCCGCTGGAAAGTGTAAACGAAACTCGAACCGCTCGATCAATCGATTCGCTTAATGCGGTTAGCCTCGCGACAGCTTTTTTCAGGGAGTTTAGATCTCTGATCTTCGGCGCACCTTTTCTTCCCGCATTACCTCCAACCACGAGAGACAGCTTGCTACGAAGCGAAGAAAGTCTCTGACGGTATCCACGTGCTTGCCCCGCCATTACAGAAAACCATTTCTTTCTAGCGTCTACTTTCAATTCCCCGAGTTTTGTACCCGAAAAACGCTTTGAATAATCTCTCAACGACCACGCATGCAGTTTCGCTTGCCTCGAAATTGATATCGTCTGGCTCGAAAATTTGTTAATTTCCCGATCCACATTTTCGCCAGCGACTCCGCGTTTTTTGAAATAATTTCGAACTTCGGCATCCAACGGAATTGTCGAGGACGATGGTTTTACATCCTGGATGGAAACTTTAGGTGGTTCGTCTTTCTTTCTGGATCTTTGGGTACGGTCGTAGGCTTCTTCCGGAGTCTCGATCCTGATCGTTACTGCCCGGTTCTTTCTTATCGGTCTTAAGGCAGCCAACACTTCCCGCTTTCTCTTTTCGTTAGCAACTACTCCTTCAATTCGCAATGTTCCATTTGCTGTCCTCGTCACAGTAACTTCAGAACCAAGTGTCGCGCCGATCTTATCCAAAAGGCTCAGAGCCTCGATCTCAAGCTCGGTCGATGCTTCCCGCTTTGAAGTGATTCTCTTCTCGTTTTTCTTCAAGGGCGCCGGTTCAACCGAAGGGCTCTCTTCTGCCTCGGGTGATTCTTCCGGCGATGCTTCAGGACTCTCCTCAGGTGTTTCTACCGGCGCTTCGATCACCTGCGGGATTAGCTCTTTCTCAGGCTCAAACACACTCTCAGGTACCTCCTTTAAGAGTGGCTTCTCAAACTGTGTTTCCGAGAATCTAAACTCCCGCGTCTCATTACCTTCTCTTGTAACGAGCCTTGTCTCGATCGCTCTAAGATCACCTTTATTCAACGTCAGGTTGGCTTTGATGAGTCCGTTGGTTTTATCGCTTTCGTGCGATAGGAGATATGTATCTTCTCTTTCTTCAACCTCTACCGAATCGGTTGAACCGACAAGCGATGAGAAGTCTTTTGCTGAGAGATCAAGCTGCCATGCGTCGTTTAGATCTTTTGGTAAAGCAGCACCTGAATTGATATCTATCTCAGAAGGAGCGTCGCCCGGACGATAGAGAGTCCTCGAACCATCTGCCCGTTTCCAGTCTGCAACAATAAGGCGATTATCCTGATCGTAGAGACGGCGAATCTTGAGCCCCTTAGCAGCACTCTGCCAAACGTCCAGACGTCTTCTTTCGATCAAACTGCCGTTTGAGTCACGCTGTTCGAGGTTAACCGAACGGTGTAGGGCGATCGTTGAATCAGCGGCGAGAGCAACTTCCGTTTGAGTAGATTTATTGAGAAGCTCAGCAGCAGAGATAGTAGTCGGCGATATCTGCGTAAAGATCAAAGCAAAGATCAGAAGTGCTGCAATCGTTCCAACAGGCAAAGCAAACTTTAACTTAAACCATGAAGCGATTCCCTCAGACGATGGAATACCTTCAAACAAACCTGAGGACGCGGTTTCTTGCGGATCAATTTTTTCATTTTCCTCTGGTGTGTATGTTTCGCTATCCAGTTCTGTCTTTATTTCATTTAATAGCTGGGCGTCAGGCTTAAATGCTTTGCGAAACGCCGGGTAGTTATATACAACTTCGAGATCAGCGCCCGGACCATTAAAATTCAGATCTATCTCAAACGTTCTGTCGCGACTTAGCTCAATAATTTCGCGTTTTTCAAAAGAGCCCCTTGGCGGAGGCTCCACATTCACGAAGAAGAGTCTCAAACCTTGCTCGCTGAAGATTTCGATGTAGTTCATCTTCTCCTCTTCTTCAATATGAAGCTTAAGCTTATTTTCTTCCGAGTTAACGGTAAGTGTTCCCAGCTCTGATCCATTAACCGCGACGAGGAGTTCGCGCGGCTCGTGCTCGATTGTTTCTCGAAGTCGTTTTCGATAGGTATTCAGGGCACGCTTCTTCGTTCCCTCACCGCTTTTGCCGCTGCCGCTTCCCGAACCGCCGCCGGTCTGCCCCGGATCATCCGATCCACCTGAATTGTTTTCGAAGCGATCTTCGAGTGTCGGAAGATTCAAGATATTATTCACCTCTTCTAGACAAGACGGACAACTCACGATATGCGCCATAAGTTTTGTTGCAACCGTCTGCGTCCCAGCTTTTTTATAAGTCTCTTTTAGGGTTTTTCGGGTCGGGCAAGCGCCTTGGCAGGATCTAAATATCTTAGTTCTTTGTTCGGTAAGAAAATCCTCGATTAAAACCGCTGAGTCTTCCTCACTTGATGAAGACACCTCAGCCATTCTCAAATTCGCCTTTTTTATAAAACCCAGACGGGCTGGTTTATTAAGAAACGCTTTTGCCTCGCCGCGAGCCGAGCTGAGCAAAAAATCCGCTGCCGATTCAGAATTTCGCGTTACAAACTTGATCTCACTTCGAAAATAGCCGAGAAAATAACGCAAGATCAGTGCGCTTGCACTCTTCGAGGTTTCCTTTCGCTCACATAAGAAATCGCATATAGAACGAAGTTCTTCCCGGGCCTTCAGATGCTGCTCCAAATCTATCGACCGCAAACCGATTTCCGCAGATTCGTATTCTTCTAAAGGAACCGCTTTACCAACACCACGAGCTTCCCGCCGAAGCCCCGAACGCATAAGATTTCGAAGCATCGCAAAAAGATAACCCTCAAGATTATCAATTTCTTCGAGGTTAGGCTGACTTAGCGCAAACTGAATAAAGACATCGTGAACCAGGTCTTCCGCTTGCTGACGGTCATTTCCAGTAAGCTGCAGCGACCACTTCAAGGTCTTTTCATAATGAGACAAAAAGACATCTTCGTGGTTTGAAACAGGCTCGTTCTTTAGAAGTTTTAGCATTCTCGTAATATACGCTTATTTAAATGACGTTCGTAACACTAAAATCTTAGCAACTTTTTTGAAGTTATTGGCAGGTCGGCCATTGCTTGAGCGCCAAAGCCTTATGTATAGGTGCTCAACCTGTGAGGTATGAGTGCGAAAACTGACGAAACTCATCCGGAGTTCTAGCCTGAATATTGCACGAGGACGCGCATAACGACCGCAACTTATACTTAATAACAAGTTATAAGAAATTAGGGCATTTACAGTTTGTACCGGAATGGTTTTCCAAAAAATATGGCTTCGAATCTTGAACAAAATAGCTCAAGGCTTAAAATAATTAGGCCATTCGCGATTTTGTCCAAGCTTCTTTGCCATATTTCCCGGAAATTCCATCCCTTCATGCAATATTCAGGCTAGTTTCCTCCCCCTGTTTTATGCCGATTCTTTTAGTTTCGTGATTCCGGTACGCTTGGCTGAATGGTATGTAGGATCATAGGTTAAATAGGGTATTATTGTTTTCTACTTAAAATCTCCGTTGGAATACCTTGAGGAGTTTGACGACTGAGAAGGAGCGCTGATTTATGTTCGTACTGATCGACAAGAATAAGCCCGCGTGGGATTGTTTGCGGAATCTAAACGATTTTGATTTTCTTTTTTCGGCTGCGTTGCAGATAACGATCTTATCGGTTTTGTTCGCTGCCGGCGCCTATGGGCAAACCGACGTTAAGGAAAAGGTTATCGCCGCAGCCGAAAACGCTGTCGCGAGATCGGTCGCATCTGCTGGTCAGAACGCGCCGGGTTGCTCGGTGGGAGTGGGGCTTGAAGGAAAGTCGGTTTTCGAAAAAGGTTTTGGAATCGCTGAACTGGAACACGGTGTGCCAATAACGGCAGCGTCGATCTTCGAATCAGGCTCAGTGGCAAAGCAATTTACTGCTGCCGCACTAGCACTGCTTGAGATCGACGGCAAACTCGATATCGACGATCCGGTTAGAAAATATGTGCCCGAATTGCCGGATTACGGGGCGCCGCTTACGATCAGGCACTTGCTAAACCACACTGCGGGACTTAGAGACTGGGGTGTCGTAATGGGTCTTTCGGGGGTCGGGCGCGGAGAGCGTATCGTCCGACAAAACTACGCGATGCACGTCGTTACGAGCCAAAAGCACCTGGATTTTACTCCGGGCGCCGAATATTCATACTCAAACAGCGGTTACACCTTAGCATCGACAATTGTTGAAAGAGTCTCGGGAAAAAGCCTTCCCAAATTTACCAAGGAGAGAATCTTTGATCCGCTGGATATGAAGAATACCAGCTGGCGCGACGATTTCGAACGCCTCGTCCCGCGCCGCGTGCAGGCTTATGTGGGGCCTCCAAACGGCCCTTGGAAGCTTTCAATGCCGTTTATGAATGTTTATGGAAATGGCGGAATCCTTACGACGACAGGTGATTTTCTGAAGTGGAATGCGGCACTCGATTCCGGTGAGTGGATGACGATGGTCGATATGCTTGAAACTCAGGGGGTTTTGAACGACGGCAGAAAAATTGATTACGCACTTGGGCTTTCAGTGAGTGAATACAACGGCCTCAGGAGGGTCGCGCACGGCGGACGAACTGCCGGATACGTTACCTATTTGGTGCGCTTCCCGGAGAAGTTTCTCTCGATTTCGGTTCTGTGCAATGCTCCGTTTAGAAATCCGGCGCGGATTGCGCACGCCATCGTTGATGAAGCGTTTGGTCCGTTTCCCAAGAGCCTCCAACCGGAAAGACGGGAACTCGCGCAGGGTATGCTAAAAAGATACGTAGGTCTTTGGAGACATGAAAGGACCCGTATGACTACCTCTACTAGAATTGACAAGAAAACCGGAAAGCTACGAGCAGGAAATTCTGTCCTCCACTCCCTAAAGGACGGTTCTTTTCAGCAGGGGAACGGCGCTAACCGGTTCAGGTTTGAGTTCGGCCCCGACGGTAAAAGGGTTTCCCTGGTTCGGATAGCTGGAGGCAGCGAGGTGCGGTACTTCGCCGTCGAAAAATGGTCCCCAAAACCTGGGGAACTTGTTGGTCTGGCGGGTTATTGGTATAGCGACGAAGCGGATGCTAAGGTCAAGGTAAGGGTCAAGAATTCAAACGTGTCCATAAAACTTGAGTCGTTGATTGAAATCCCCTTGTTACCACAGTACAAAGATCATTTTTCGATCGGACCAAATCCTAATTCTGTTGTCTGGGTCGAGCGGGATAAAGCGGGTCAAATAGTAGGGTTACACGTTGGCGCTGCACGAATGCGAGACCTTAAGTTTGTAAAAACGGCTGCCAATGCTCAGGAGTAACGGTTTTGTGCGTTTGGTTTTCTGGCCGCAATACTTCACTAGCCTGAATATTGCACGAAGGGATGGAATTTCCGGGAAATATGGCAAAGAAGCTTGAACCTTTTTCCAGCCGCAATCTCACCATAAATCTAATCTTGACGAAAAGGTAATGTTTTGAGATTCTTTACTTTAAAGTAATTAATAGAAAAGACGGATAAGACCTATGAAAATATCTGCACAAGAAGAATATGGTTTGAGGTGTTTGGTCCAGCTGGCAAACCTGGGTGACAACGAGACTTTAACCTTGCCGGAGATTTCAAAACGCGAGGGGATTTCGCAGGCCAACGCCGGAAAGCTTATGTGGCTTTTGAGCAAAGGCGACTTCGTAAAAGCGACCCGCGGAACGAAAGGCGGCTACTCACTGTCTCGACCGTCGGAAGACATTTATTTGAGTGAGGTAATTAAGGTCTTAGACGACGACGAAATCGAGGGACACTGCGGCAGCTACACGGGTGTAAAAGATTCATGTGTGCACACTGGAGATTGTGGAATCAGACCGGTAATTGTTGGGCTTCACGAGATAGTTCAAAACGCCCTTTCGAATATCACGCTTGCTCAGCTTGTCGGAACCGAGCGAAAGGTGGACGAGAGATTTCATAAGATTCAAGGCTTACATTCAACATTGAACATTTAACAGGGAAGAATTAGCCACGGAGGACACAGAGGGCACCGAGCGAGAAAGTGGTTTAAGAGGACGCTATAAAAACTCCTTTCCTCTGTGAACTCTGTGGCAAGAAAATATGTCAACAGCAACAGAATTTTTAAAAGACAGGGAATACAAATACGGTTTTACGACCGACATTGAAACGGAAGTAATTCCGAAAGGGTTATCCGAAGACACGATTCGTCTTATTTCGGCGAAGAAAAATGAGCCTGAGTGGATGTTGGAGTTTCGTCTGAAGGCCTATCGCCATTGGCTGAAAATGGAAGAGCCTGATTACTGGGCAAACTTTGAATACCCTAAAGTAGATTTCCAAGATATTGCCTATTACGCCGCTCCGAAAGAAAAGGAGAAGAAAAAGTCTTTGGACGAGGTTGATCCGGAATTGCTTGAGACTTTCGATAAGCTCGGCATTCCTTTAAGCGAGCAAAAAATGCTTGCGAATGTTGCGGTCGATGCGGTTTTTGATTCGGTTTCGGTTGCGACAACTTTCAAAGAAAAACTAAAAGAAGCGGGCGTGATTTTTATGCCGTTTTCCGAGGCGGTTGAAGAGCATCCTGAGCTGATCAAGAAGTACCTTGGCTCAGTTGTGCCGACTTCGGATAATTTCTACGCGGCATTGAATTCGGCAGTTTTCTCGGATGGCTCGTTTGTGTTTATTCCAAAAGGTGTTACATGCCCGATGGAATTATCGACATATTTCCGTATAAATACACAGGAATCCGGGCAGTTTGAA
Source organism: Aridibacter sp. (assembly GCA_965216195.1). Taxonomy (GTDB): domain Bacteria; phylum Acidobacteriota; class Blastocatellia; order Pyrinomonadales; family Pyrinomonadaceae; genus Aridibacter. Next base: position 3,436,273 of record OZ244151.1, read on the forward strand.
AGAACGCTGATTGTTGCAGAAGAAGGAAGCTATGTTGCCTATAACGAAGGGTGTACTGCTCCGCAATTCGATACAAACCAAATGCACGCGGCGGTTGTTGAATTAGTTGCGTTAGACGATGCTGAGATCAAATATTCGACCGTGCAAAATTGGTATGCAGGAGACGAAAACGGGAAAGGCGGAATTTATAATTTCGTAACAAAACGCGGTGCTTGCCGCGGAAAAAATTCGAAGATCTCGTGGACACAGGTTGAGACCGGTTCGGCGATCACCTGGAAATATCCTTCGGTGATATTGCAAGGTGATAACTCAATCGGCGAATTTTATTCGGTGGCTTTGACCAATAATGCACAAGTTGCCGACACGGGAACAAAGATGATTCACCTCGGCAAAAACACTTCTTCGACGATTATTTCAAAGGGAATCTCGGCAGGAAAATCGAATAATTCCTATCGCGGTTTGGTGAAAGTGATGCCGAAAGCGGAAGGGACGAGAAATTATACGCAATGCGATTCGATGCTCATCGGCGACAAATGTGAGGCAAATACTTTTCCTTATATAGAGGTAATGAACAACACCGCACAGGTAGAACACGAAGCGACAACTTCGAAGATTTCGGAAGATCAGTTGTTTTATCTGCAGCAGCGTGGGCTAAGTGAAGAAGATTCTATCTCATTGATTATCAACGGATTTTGCAAAGAAGTTTTCCGTGAACTACCTATGGAATATGCAGTCGAGGCACAGAAACTTTTGGGCTTGAAGTTGGAAGGGAGTGTTGGTTAATGCGGAAACACGCACGGAGTAAGTGTGTTTCTTGGACCGCATTGATGAAGAACACCCTTACTTCGTGCGGGTTTCCGCAAAGGAATTTATGCAGTTTTTGCAATATTACGGAATTGACTGGATTGCGACCGTCTGTGGTTTGACGGGCGTTTATTTGTTGGGCAACAAAAACAAGACTGGGTTTGTGCTTTTTATGATCGCAAGCATCAGTTGGGTAACTTTCGGGGTTTTAACGAAAAGCGTGCCGGTGGTGATTGGAAGCTCGATATTCTTCTTCATGCATTTGAGGGGATTTATAAACTGGCTGAGAGACGAGAAGGTTGCGTCGGGGGCTTAACCGCAAAGGTCGCGGAGGACGCAAAGAAATTGCCACGAATTTACGCGAATCAGCGCGAATAAGAATTGTAGGGGCGACGGCTTATCTTCGCCCGTGAGCGAAGCGAAAAAATTATGTTATTGGAAGTAAAAGATTTATACGTTGCTGTTGAAGGCACAAACATTTTGAAGGGTTTGAACCTCGAGGTAAAACGCGGCGAAGTTCACGCGATTATGGGACCTAATGGTTCGGGGAAATCTACGCTGGCAAAGATTCTTGCAGGGCATCCGAGCTATGAAGTGACCAAAGGCGAGATTCTTTACGACGGCAAGGATTTGCTTGAGACGGATCGGGACGAGCGTGCAAGAGACGGTGTTTTTATGGCGTTTCAATACCCGGTTGAAGTTCCCGGTGTTTCGAATTCTCAATTTTTGCGTCTCGCTTACAACGAGAAAATGAAACACGAGGGCGGCGAAGAATTAGATCCGCTTGAGTTTAACGATCTGCTGAAAGAAAAAGCAAAAGTCGTTGAGATGGATCCTAAATTTTTTAAGCGTTCGGTAAACGTAGGTTTTTCGGGCGGCGAGAAAAAGCGAAACGAGATTCTTCAAATGGCGGTGCTTGAACCAAAATTAGCCTTACTGGATGAAACCGATTCGGGACTCGATATTGACGCATTGCGTGTCGTGGCAAACGGGGTTAACAAACTCAAATCTGAAGAAAACGGAATCATTTTGGTAACGCACTATCAAAGGCTTCTCGATTACATCGTGCCGGATTTTGTGCATGTTCTTGCTGGCGGCAAGATCGTAAAAGAAGGCGGAAAAGAATTGGCTCTTGAGCTTGAAGAAAAGGGCTACGATTGGGTAAAAGCGGCTGGCAAATAAGATTTTTTGCCCGCGAATTAACGCGAAAAGACGCGAATCAAAGAAAAAATTTTGATTAAATTTGTAGGGGCAGGTCGTGTGCCTGCCCAATGAGCGAAGCGAAAAATAGTTTGAAAACATGGAGCAAGTGTTGCGCATCGGATTGCCGATCTATTTTGTTGCGTTTTTCGCAGTTGGATTCTTCTGGCGTTCGTATGTCGTTTGGAAAAAGACGGGCGTAAACCCTTATGTGCTTGGCAGATCAGATAGTGCGTATGACTATTTGGGCTTTGCCTACCGGCTCAGTTTGGCGATGAACTTAATCGCGATTGTTTTCTATTCGTTTATCCCGACGTTTTACGAACACATCGCACCGATCCATTGGCTTGAAAAATTGCCCACTCGCATTTTTGGGCTGTTTCTACTTTTCGCAACGCTCCTCTGGATTGCAATAGCACAGAAGCAGATGGGCAGTTCTTGGCGAGTGGGGATTGACAACGAAAACAAAACCAAATTGGTTAATCGAGGGCTTTTTACGATTTCGAGGAACCCGATATTTTTTGGGATGCGAATTGCAGTCTTCGGATTTTTTCTCGCGTTGCCAAACGTGTTGACGTTTTGCTCGATGGTTTTAAGCGAAGTGTTGATGCAAATCCAGGTACGGCTCGAAGAAGAGCATTTAGAGAAACTCCACGGCGAGAAATATTTGGAATATAAGCGAAAAGTGCGGCGTTGGATATAAGAATATTGCCCGCGAATTTACGCGAATAAACGGTAGATAAGAATTGTAGGGGCGACGGCTTGTCCTCGCCCGTGAGCCGAATGGCGAAAAAGTTTTAAAAATGAGTTTACAAGTAGGAAAAGAAACGATTTATAACGCACGATTTCAAGAGAGCATTGAAGGATCAGATCAACCGGATTGGTTGATCGAACTACGCAAAAAAGCGTTTGATCATTTTACTGAAAACGGCTTTCCGACAACGAAAGATGAAGAGTGGAAATACACTGACATCGCTTCGCTCGTCAGTTCGGAGTTTGGGGTTCCGAGTTCCGAGTCAGAACCGTCTGCGTTAGCGGGTGGGCTTAGCATTGAAACAAAAGACCTCTTAGATGAAATCGATATTGAAACGGGGAATCGCATTGTTTTTATCGACGGTATTTTGCATTCCGAGCTCAGCAAACTCTCCGGTCTTCCGGAAGGTGTAAAGGTTTTGAGCTTTCCCAAAGCCTCTCAAGACGAAACCTTTAAAGCGAATTTTTCGAAATCAGTAGAATTTGATTTTAATGGGTTCACCGCTTTAAACACAGCTTTTGCGAACCAAGGCGTTTTTATACACGTTCCTAAAAACGTGAAGGTCGAAGATCCGATTCACATAATCTTTTTGGGTGAAACGGATACGGCAAATTTCACGCGAATTTTATACGTGGGCGAAACGGGCAGCGAAGCGCAGATCATCGAGAATTACCGTCGAACGAGCGAAGCGAAGTATTTTACAAACGCCGTCGTTGAGATCAACCTGGCTGATAACGCTAAGCTTGTTCACCCAAGAGTCCAACGCGAATCGCACGAGGCTTTTCACATTGTTACAGCCAATACAAACCTTGGTCGGACAAGCATTTACGACAACACAAACATCACGCTTGGCGGAAAACTTTCGCGGCACGATATAAATTTGAGCTTTAACGATGAGGGCGGAGAGGCTTGGATCGACGGGCTTTATTTGGTCGAGGACAGGCAGCATACTGACACGCATTCGCGAATCGATCACCGCGTAAAAAACTGCTATTCGCACCAAAATTACAAGGGCATCTTAGACGGAAAATCGCGAGCGGTGTTTAACGGAAAGGTTTATGTGCACGAAAACGCCAGCGGCACAGATGCTCAGCAATCGAATAAAAACCTTTTGCTTTCAAATGACGCCAGAGTCGATACTAAGCCGCAGCTTGAGATCTTTAACGACGATGTAAAATGTGCCCATGGAGCAACCGTCGGGCAGCTTGAAGAAGAGGAATTGTTTTATCTCCTGAGCCGCGGTTTGAATGAGGCTTTGGCGAGGAATCTTTTAACTTATGGTTTTGCGGAAGAGATCATTGAAAAGATCGATATTCCTTCGATCAGAAAGCGTTTGGATGAAGCGGTGTTGAATCGTTTGCATGCGAGATTGGAGGCTTAGGAAGGTTTAACCGCAAAGGACGCGAAGAACGCAAAGAAAAACTTACCCGCGAATTTACGCGAATCAACGCGAATAGGAATTGTAGGGGAGATGGCAGATCCAAAGCCCGTGAGCGAAGCGAAAAATTGGAGTGAGATTTATGCCTGTAATTTCAATGTTTTATGGTTGATTGTAATGATGTATTACTTCGACAATCGAAGGCATCATCAGCCGCATATACATGTCAAATATGGTGAGCAAGAGGCGGTGGTTTCAATTCCTGACGGCGAATTGATGGAAGGCGAACTCCGTTCAAACAAGATGAAACTGGTGCAGGCTTGGATTGAAATTCATCAAGAAGATTTAATGGCGGATTGGGAGTTGGCAATTAACGGACAAGAGGTTTTTAAGATCGAACCGTTGAGGTAAAGAAATATGAAAAAAGTAATTTCCGCGAAAGCGAATGATGACTTTACATTGGATATTGAATTTAATGATGGAAGCTATAGAAAATTCGATATGAAGCCGTATTTGAAGTATCCGGTTTTTAGAAAACTGAACGAAATCACCTATTTCAAAAATATAAATGTTGCTTTTGATACGGTTCAATGGGCAGACGAACAAGATATAAGTCCGGATACGCTATACCTTGAAAGCAACGTCATAACGGAAACGATCGAAGTATGAGTGCAGTAAAAGAAATGAAAGATTTTGACGTAAACAAAATTCGTGAAGATTTTCCCGTTTTGTCACAGGAGGTAAACGGGAAGCCATTGGTTTATATGGACAATACGGCATCTTCGCAAGTGCCGAATTTGGTGATCGAACGCGGTGCGGAGTATTTGAAAAAGGAGCATTCAAATGTGCATCGCGGGGTGCATTATTTATCGCAGAAGGCTACGAGCGAATACGAAGCGGCACGCGAGAAGGTGAAGCGTTTTATCAACGCAAAGGAAGCGGCGGAGTGTGTTTTTGTTCGCGGCACGACCGAAGGCGTCAATCTGGTCGCGAGTGGGTTTGGACGTAAGTTTTTGGGTGAAGGCGACGAGATAATCATTTCGCAAATGGAGCATCATTCAAACATTGTTCCGTGGCAGATGGTCGCAGAGGAAACAGGAGCGAGGATTCGAGTGATTCCGATGATATATTCGGGTGAACTGATAATCGATGAATACGAAAATTTGCTGAACGAGAAAACAAAAATCGTCGCAATCGCACACGTTTCGAATTCGATTGGAACGATCAATCCGATTAAAGAAGTGATCGAAACAGCACATAAATTTGGCGTTCCGGTTTTGGTGGACGGAGCTCAAGCCGCACCGCATATGAGAATTGATGTTCAGGATTTGGATGCGGATTTTTACGCTTTTTCGGGACACAAAATGTTTGCCCCAACGGGAAGCGGTGTGCTATATGGCAAGCGAGAATTTTTGGAAAAAATGAATCCGTATCAGGGCGGCGGTTCGATTATTCGCAACGTAACTTTCGAGAAAACGACTTACGCAGGGATACCCGAAAAGTTTGAAGCGGGAACGCCTGCAATCGCTCCCAGTATCGGACTTGGTGCGGCGATTGATTATCTGAATTCGATCGATCTCGATGGCGCATTTGAGCACGAACACGAGCTGACAAATTATGCTCTCGAACGCCTTGCCGCACTCGATGGTGTAAAAATTATCGGAACAGCAGCCGAACGAGCCTCGGTCATTTCATTCACAATCGAAGACGTTCACCCGCATGACATCGGTACAATTTTAGACCAGGAAGGAATCGCCGTCCGTGCAGGACATCATTGTGCTCAACCCGTAATGGATTTTTATCAAGTTCCCGCAACGGCTCGTGCAAGTTTTGCTTTTTACAATACGAAAGAGGAAGTTGATGCATTGTGTGATTCGATACAGAAAGTGGTTGATGTTTTTGCGTAAAGAAATGCAGAAACACGCACGCAGTAAGTGTGTCGAAGACGAATGATGAGCGGGAGTTGGTATTGTTCAATAAAACACCCTTACTTCGTGCGGGTTTCCGCAAGATTCTGAAAAATGTGGTGGTTAACTCTTTTCGGGGAGTGAATTGATTTTTATGTCGCCGTTGGCGACTTTCGGAAAAAGAAAGAAGTTTTATGCAAAAGGTTAACCTCTCCGAAAAATTAGCGTTGATAAATGAGCATTGGTCGCCGAAGGTTGTTGCAGAACTCAATGGTCAGGAAGTTAAGGTCGTGAAATTTCAGGGTGAGTTTCCATGGCACCACCATGAAACGGAAGACGAGATGTTTATGGCACTCAAGGGAAGTTTTCGGTTGGAGTTTCGTGAAAAAACGGTTGAAATAAATGAAGGGGAGTTTATTGTTGTTCCACAAGGAGTCGAGCATCGACCGGTCGCTGATGAGGAAGTTGAAGTGATGCTTTTTGAGCCCGCGAATACTAGAAATACCGGGAATGTTGAGGACGAGAAATTTACAGCTCGGAATGTGGAGAAGATTTAACTTTGGAAGTTGGCTCAATCATAAAAAATCTGGGTTTGTTGATCCTAATAGTTTGTGGGACAACGCTTTTGATTTATGAAGTTTATAGCTTTCTACCAGTTGAAAGTGAGCACAAATCTTTTTGGCTAAAAGTTTGTTTGGCATTGGGAATCGTATTCGGATTTGTTTTTTGGTTGATACTTCTCGGATGGGAGAAATTTTAGAAGATTTAATGCGGAAACACGCACGGAGTAAGTGTGTGAAAAAGAAACACCCTTACTTCGTGCGGGTTTCTGCAACGCTAGAATATGTCTGAATTAAACGATTTATATCAAGAAGTAATTTTAGATCACAACAAAAATCCCAGGAATTTTCGAGAGATTGAAGGGACGGATAAACGTGCGATCGGGAACAATCCTTTGTGTGGCGATAAGATTCAGGTTTTTGTGAATATGGATGGCGATGTGGTTGAAGACGTGGCGTTTCAAGGTTCGGGTTGTGCGATCTTTAAGGCATCGGCTTCGATCATGACGCAGACAGTAAAAGGTAAAACTAAGGCGGAAGCCGAGAAGATGTTTGATGAGTTTCACAGAATGGTGACGGGAAAGCTCGATATTGAAACTGACGAACACGATCTTGGAAAACTCAGAATTTTCGCGGGAGTCTTGGAGTTTCCCGCACGTGTAAAATGTGCCTCTTTGAGTTGGCATACCGTTAACGCCGCACTCAATGACGAAGGGGAAGTCTCGACGGAGTAAAAGCTGCGTACGGAAACGGAGAATCAGAAAAGATTTAGCCCCAGAGCCACAGAGCACACAGAGTTGGAAGAGAATGGACAAGATCCATCGTTCGATTTCATTTATTCAATTACATAGTCTTCTCTGCTCTTTCTTTCTCTGTGTGCTCTGTGGCTAAATATTCCCGGTGGCAATACACAATAGATGAAAGACATTGAAACACGAGAAGACCTCGAAAAATTGCTAAACGAGTTTTATACCGTTGCAACGAAAGACGAAGAAATCGGGCACCACTTTGATGACCTGGATCTCGAATCTCACTTGCCGACCATAACCGATTTTTGGGAAAAGGTGCTTTTTGGAAAACCCATCTACTACGGAAATCCATTCGCTGTCCATAAAGTCCTTAACGAAAAATCACCCCTGATGATTGAGCACTTTGACAAATGGGTTGAGATTTTGGTCGGAACGGTTGATAGAAATTTCGCAGGCGAAATGGCGGAAGCCATGAAAGAACGTGCCAGGACGATTGCCGGTAATCTTGGTCGTAGGGTAAACGAAACTTCCCATGACCCAAGGCAAATTCCGATCTTGCAATAGCTCTCTAAATCCTTGCAGTTAAACGTGCATTCCAGTATTCTCATCTAACTCCAGCGGTAAATATTAGATAAGAATTAATGGATAGGAAATCCCTTTTCAGAGGCTTTTTACAAATAGTAAATGTCTTGCGCATTGTAGGTGTGCAAGCCGGATGCCTCTTTTTTGTTTCCTATGCTTCAGGCTTAGCAGCGCTGGCGTTTGGCGCAAGAGGCTGTCCGCCGCGTCCGGAGTTTAACAACTGGTACTTTTGGATTTTGAGCGTTCTGGGCCTGGGCTGTTTTGGCGTAAGTGTTTACTATATCTTTCACCCGAGCGTTTGGCTGCAAAAGATAAACAAACACCTTGCTTTTGCACCGACTGATATCAACATACCTTTTTTTAGTACTCATCCGCTTTACGTTTTTCTCGACGCGCTTTTTTTCATTCCGGCGATTGCTTTATTTCAGAGCGGTAGAAGTGAAACTATGTGCCAGCTCAATAATGGGTGGGCGATGGGGTGGGCATCGATTCTGCTCGCCTTCTTTTTCCCTATCTTCCGTGTTTTTTGTTGGTATGTATTGGGAAGAAGGATCAAGGCGATGACAATCGATCCCCCATATATTCCCGTCGGATGGTGGTACTTAATTGCGCTGCCGCTGGCGATTTTCCTTACATATACCTACATGGATCAACAAGTATTGCCCCGTTTGCGGGTTCCGGTTGTAAACGAGAAAACCTTTAAGGGGGGCCTCGATAAGCACCCGGAGTTTCGCGGTAAGATCGTACGGGTTCAGGGAAAACTCGTTCGCGAAATTGCGCAGTGTGGTCTGTTTGGCAAAGATCCGAAAGAAGTGCCGTATCCTTATGGTACGGTCCTGCTCGATATGGGAAAACGAAACGGGCAAATTATGGTTCAGGCGAGAAGGGCAAGCGAGGTCAGGGATCTGAAAGTCGAAGCCGCAAACCGTATGAACCGAATCTTCGAGGCTTTCGGACGGCTATCAAAACTTCCAAACCCCGACAAGAAGATGATTTGTGGCATTGGAAAAGCCAAAACTTCTCAAAAAGGCGGACTAGCGCTTCTCGAAATTGAAATGCCGTAATTTCTTGCCGGGCCGTTTCTTAAAAATCAGGAGCCAAATCTCTATAAAACGAACGTACGCTTGCGAAAAAGCATGATCATGCTATTTTAATAGAACGATCGTTCGATTTTTAGAGGCGTTTATGGAAAAAATTTCTCGAGGCGAAAAAACTCGCAAAAGTATTCTGGAAACATCGGTGAATATTGCGTCCATAGAAGGTTTGCAGGGTTTGACGGTAGGTAGACTAGCAAAAGAGCTGAACATGAGCAAAAGCGGACTGTTTGCGCATTTTGGTTCAAAGGAAGAACTCCAGCTTTCGACCGTTAAAGCGGCACACGAAATTTTTCTTAAAGAAATTATCGACACCACCAAAGATGAAGAGAGTGGGCTTGTAAAATTGTGCGCAATGCTGGAGGCCTGGATTTCGTATATTGAGCGAAGTGTTTTTCGCGGAGGATGTTTCTTTATCGCGGCCTCTGCGGAAATGGATGATCGGCCGGGAAGGGTTCGCGACCTGATTGCCGGGCTAACGCTCAGTTGGGTAAGAACGCTCGAAACAGAAGCCGGGCTCGCTGTGCGTCTAAGCGAATTACGAACGAGCTGTGATGTCGAGCTTTTAGTTTTTCAATTGCATGGCGCGGTTCAGGAAGCAAATTGGTTTTACCGTCTGCATGAGGATAAAAGTGCCTTCGAAAAAGCGCGGAAATCGGTTTTGCAGTGTATCGCTCCTCGTGCAACACAAAATGGCAGGCGAATACTGGAAGAGATTACCGAACGCGAATGATTGGCTGTAGTTTCAATTGAAATATTTTGTTGAAACAGTTAGAAAATACTTTTGCGGTATCCAATGATACTTTTAACTAAAACGAAGTTCGGATATGCGGAAAGTCTCTGACTTTCCGAGGTTTAAACCTAAACCTCTTGAAGGCTCAGCCTTCGATCTTAAGAGGCTTATTTTTCGGAAGGGCAGAGACCTTCCGCACTAATAATCTATGGAGACGAGAAAACACATACACGAAGAAAACTTTTCGGTAGCTGCGGAGAAGATGTTTGAAATTCTGATTATCCCAAGCGCGATCCGCAAATGGTGGGGAGCTTCGCGAGCAATTGTTTTGGCAGAGAAAAACGGAGTTTGGGCTGCCGAATGGGGCGAGGAAGACAATCCGGACTATATTTCGGCTTTTACTATAGCCGAATACGAACCGCCGAAAAGAATTCTTTTTAACGACTCAAAATACTTTTCAAAAGATGGAGCCTTGCCGTTTGATGCTAATTTAACGGCGGAATTTATTGTTGAGGCAAAAGAATCCGGCTGTTCGCTTAAGGTTATCCAAGATGGCTTTCCTTGTGACGATTCGGCCGACGAATTTTATGCTGCCTGCGAGATCGGTTGGCGCGAGACTTTTAAGGGAATTAGAGAATATTTTCGGGCTAGCTAAATGGTAGGTTTGATGACGCCTAGCGAATTATCCGGACGTGCGGAAAGTCTCTGACTTTCCGTCACTCGAAACTAACAATTTTGAAGGCTCAGCCTTCAATTTCAGGGACTCGGTTTCGGAAGGTCGGAGACCTTCCGCACTGAAACAAAGCCAAGATCAATGAAACTGAAACAATTCGAACTGATTGAAATCCAAATGCCGCTCGTACATTTTTTTGAAACGAGTTTTGGCAGGACGTACGAACGCCGGATCATCTTGGTGCGAGTTGAAGATCAAGATGGCGTCGTAGGTTGGGGCGAATGTACGGCCGGCGAAATTCCGACTTACTCGGAAGAGTGGACAGATTCTTGCTGGGAGGTGCTTGAAAAAATTCTCGCGCCGATGGTGATCGGAGAGGAGTTTGAAACAGCTTCTGATTTTTGGAATTTGATGCGGAAGGTGCGCGGCAATCGTATGTCGAAGGCTGTGATTGAAACGGCGGTTTGGGACTTGGAAGCGAAGAAGCTCGGCATTCCTCTGTGGAAGCATTTGGGCGGAACTCAAAGTGAAATCGCATGCGGAGTTTCGATAGGAATTCAGGATTCGGTCGAGCAGCTTCTTGAGAAAATTCAGACCGAGGTAGATGCTGGTTACCGACGGATCAAAATTAAAATTGCTCCTAATTGGGATTTTGAAGTTATCAAAAAAGTGCGTGAAGGATTTGGCGATGTAAAGCTCATGGGCGATGCAAATTCTGCTTACACTTTGGACGACATCGAACTTTTCAAACGTATGGACGAATTCGATTTGATGATGTTTGAACAGCCATTAAGCCATTCAGATATTTTTGATCACGCAAAACTCCAAAAAGAAATCAACACGCCAGTTTGTCTTGATGAATCCATAAAATCTCCCGCGAACGCACGCCAGGCAATCGAAATGAAAGCGTGCGAAATAGTAAATATTAAGCTCGGACGCGTCGGCGGACATTCGCAAGCGAAACGAGTTGAAGAAGTTTGCCGAAAGGCTGGAGTTCCTGTTTGGTGCGGCGGAATGCTCGAAGCTGGAATCGGTCGGGCGCACAACATCGCAATGTCGACGCTTGAAGGCTTCACACTTCCGGGCGATGTCTCCGCGAGCAAGCGCTACTGGCATGAAGACATCATTGAACCCGAGGTGACGGTGTCGGAAGACGGTTTTATCAAAGCACCGGAAAAGCCCGGTATCGGTTTCGATGTGAATTTAAAACGAATCGACGACCTTGCCGTAAAACGGAAGATCGTCGACTCTGCCTGAAAAGTGAACTCTATCGAATTTTCGCGATAAAGCTCACACTTCCCGAATTATTCGGGGAGGTTTGAGACAATGTGCCGGCTGTTACCCGCCAGCGAATTGCTTTCACATTTCGATCGTACCCGGCATCAGCTCCTCCGGCTCCACTTGCCGGAGTGTAGGTCCATGTAGCGGTTCCCGGGCTAGCTGCGTTGTAATCGTCTGAGTACTCAATAACGAAGGTCAACCCGGTCGAACCGACACTAGCCGAAGCAGATCCAACCTTAAAGTCGGTATCGTTTGGTACTGCATCTACAATCGCAAGATTGGTTGCAGCTATATTACCCGTGTTAGTAAATGTGATCTCATACGTCAAATCAGTATCGGGAAGCTGCGGATTGGTTGTACAATCGGCAGGCACGGTACAGGCTTTGACCAAGCCTACATTTGGCAAACCGGCAAGAACAATAGCAGTCGGATCTATAGCAGCAGTGATCGTCTGCGAGATACTCGAAGCAGGAACCGTCAGGTTAAACGGAGCGGCTTGAAGCGCAGCAGGGAGATCGGATGTCTGACCAGCATTGTCTGACGGAACAGCTACCGTAAGACCATCACCCGTAGCAGAAGATTGATTGAGAAGAGTGCCCGAAGCACCGACATCAACCGTGGCAGGAATGGTAACTGTAATCGTACCCTGACCACCGAGAGTAGCACTCGAAGCCAGCAGATCACTTAACGCACCAGCTGCTGCACCCGTGTAAGAAGCATTGGCAGTTGCGGTAGTTCCGGTACCAGAGACGGTTACAACCTGAGCACCAGCAGCAGTGATTGTTAAACCAGCCGGCAATTGATCATTGATCTGGAAGTTTGTAGAAGAACTGCCTGCTTCGTTTACATAGTGAATAGTGTATGTAACCGTATCACCAGCCGAAACGATAGAATTAGAATCGGCGTCATTCGTCAACTTCACTGATTTATACGCCGAGACATCAAAACCGAATGGATTAGTCGTTTCACCACATCCAGCAAGATCGCCGTAAGCAGTGCTACTTCCGCCTATCTGAGTTAGAGCCCAAGAAGTTGTCGCTGGATTGATCGTGGTTGAATAAAGAGCACCAGTTGTTCCACCTATCGATGTTCCCACATACAGAGTTCCGTCATCAGCAAAAGTAATACCGCCAATGGTACCCGCGCCTGTTACTTGTCCTCTATAAACCGCTTCGACCGTGGTTGGATCAACAGTAAATGCGTTACCGCTGCTGTCTATTATGAAAATAGTTCCATCACTAAAGATCGCAAGGTCGCCTCCACCTGTTGTAAGATTTACAGCATTGCCAGCCGCATTTGTGATAGCTCCAAGATTTGTAAAGGTAACCGTAGCGGCATTTGAATCAAATCTATATAAATTCAGTCCTTCCGTGAAATAGCCGATTCCATTGGATCCGATATCCATGCGGATTACATTGAGTCCGCCCACTGGAATCGTTCCTACGTTTACGGCATTTGTTCCATCAAATCTTATAAGATTGCTTTCCGTTCCATTCTTAAACTCTGGATAGAATAGATTTCCATTCGGAGCTTGGGCTAATGCAACGTTCTGAAACACATCGAAATGATCGGTCGGTGTACCTGAACCAATGTTAACCGAAGATAGCGATGTGTATATCGGGCTCGCTTGTCCCCTCGAAGCCCACAAGGTGTTTACGTTACAAGCCACGTTTACGACGCTGCGCACCTTGATCACGTGATCTTCGACCTCACCATCATTCGCAAGACCAAACGATCGCTCGTCAATGGTCGTTCCACCATTGTCCACGAGGCTGTCTGTCGTGATTCTCAAACGAACATTTATCTGTGAACCTGCCGAAGCAAATCCCGCAGGGATACTTGCCCATTCAAGAGCGAAGAAATCAGAGCCTGTTGAGCCATCCGGAATAGTTACGGTTGTGGCTTCATCGGCATCAAACGTTCCGCTTCCATCAAAATCAACCCAGGCGTAAACCGTTGCGGCACTTCCAGTAGAATTGACTGTTTGAATGACAGGAATCCTGTATTGTGATGCCCCGGTTACAACTGAAGGGAAGCCGAGTCTGCCAAAGGAAACATCTGCATCTTCATCATCTGTATTGTCACCATCATCACTGTCAGCGGCAGCAGTTGTGCCAACGGCGTCCGCTTCAGAATCGGCAACGGTTGCACCCAGATACAGGTTGGCATCCACCACGTGTCTGGCACCATCGCTAGCAAGATTCGTGTTAAACGTATTAGGTGCATCACCAAAATCCAGAGCAGGTGGATCGATGGTCACCTGATAATCCTCAACCTCACCATCAGATGCTGCGCCCGAAGGAGTTGAAGATGTAACGCTTGCATCGGATGTGAATCTGAATCGTGCAAAGGTATTGCCTGCGGACATTAGGTCGCTAAAGGTCCAGCTCAACGCACCTGATAGCGTTCCACTGCTCACCGATACACTCGTATGCTCATCGGAATTAAAAGTTCCATTGCCGTCGAAATCAATCCAACTGTGAAGGGTTCCAGTTCCCGTGGCGGAAATACTTGAGGTAGGAATTGAATAGCTGTTCTCGCCCTCGGTAAGAGTTGGGAAAGAAGAAACTCCGTCTTCATCATCGGGCGTTCCGTCGTTATCGTCGCCGTCGGCATTGGCGCTAGCGAGCGAACCGCTATCGCTATCAATATTTGTGCCGAGTTGAATACCAGTGACTATATTGTGAATTGCATCACCGTAAGCGTTTGTTCCGGAACCGCTCGGAGCTGTTCCGCTAGTTGGTGCGTCCGAGTAATCCACCTCTGGGAACGGTGACGGTCCACGACAACCCGCTCCGTCGTTTTGCTGCAAGCCTGAAGGTCCCGTTCCAACCTGAACCGTAGTGCGCGACACAGGATCAACTCGGTAAATTATTCCATTCGGATTCTTATGAGCGTAGATAAATCCATCGGTCGCATACCAGATAGCACCGATCGCCCCGCCGCTTCCTACCAAGTCGCCGGTAACAGCGTTGTTTGTAAGTAAGTTGGTCGCAGGATCGTAAACGAGTAGATCGTAATTTCCGCTCCCTGTATGCCTGAGTCCGTAGAGTTTTCCATCTGCGGAATTGAAAGCAAAATCAGCTGTGCTCGCGAATGTGCCGGTAACCGTTCTTGTCGTTACGGTTGGTGAAGCCGCCTTTGTATCGACTACATAGATAGTATTTCCAGTAACTGTTCCATCAAAGCCGTACCAAATACCGTTATCATCGACATCGCCGGCGTAAACGTTTACAGGGATTGTCACTCCAAGCGGCACGAGAGTACCGTTAGCATCAAGCCTGTAGAGATCGCCACCGCCACCAGATGCTATTTCTGCACCGTAGATGAAATTATCGTTGGTGCTATATCCTACGGCATTTAATTGAAGTGAGGTTGTAAACAAACTGTCGTAGGTATTGGTCGCGACATTATATTTCGATAAGGTGTAAACGTCCGGTCCCGTTGAAATTCGATAATACTGATACAACTCCGGTCCGCAAACAAAAGGCGACGGTGGCGACTCAGCGATCATCAGCGCATAATCTTCTACCTCACCATCAAGTGCTTGCGTTACAGCTTGGGCTACTGCTCTAAAGTCCGCATTGCTTCCATCTGTATCAGTCAGTGCATCTGTGGTCAGACGAAAACGTGCATAAGTAGTTCCAACAGTCATTCCTGTTGGAGCATTTCCATTCGCACTGTTCCAAACAAGATCACTGGATGGATTTCCATTGGTCGTGCCAGCGGGAACATTTGCGGAGTGATATTCATCGTCATCGAATGTTCCGCTGCCGTCAAAATCAATCCAAGAATGGAGCGTTGCCGAACTGCTCCCTGTATTTACTGTGATGTCGCTAGCGGGTATGGTGAATGAAGTGCTGCCGGTTGTTAACGTTCCATTGATTACAACGCCATCTTCGTCGGCAGGTCTGCTGCCTTGGGAATTATCATTGGCGGATAACGATCTTTCTGCATCAGGTGGTTTACTACCCAGATAAGGTTGCCCAGATGCGTTATCAAGTCCTGCAGGTGAACCTGCTGAACCAGGGGGATTTGCAGCCTCCAGATCGAATGAATGAGTTGGGTCGCCGTAACCCGGAGCATCACCTCTGTCACAGGGATCAAGAATACCGATGGCAAACCCCTGGAATCCCCATCCGCCAGCTGATGAATTGGAAAGAGTCATATCAAGCTGAGTAGCTCCCTCCGTCAGATTCAAAGGAGAATTGGCAGGCCCTTCGGTTTTGCTGATAGACAGAGTATTTGTACCCCAACCACTCGCGGTATAACTCGAGCCAATAATATTTTCGATTAAACGCCAGCTTGACCCGTTGGTCGTGACCGAGAAACTTTCCCCGCTACCATTGGTTGTTTCTGCATCCGCCCAAATGACTTCCGGGGCAACTGATGATCCGTTCACCGTCATGTCAAACGTTAAGCGGAAGCTGAAGCTGTTACTTGGTCCAATATGTCCGAGCAGAGCTTCACTGGTACTTGATGTAGACTGATAATAATTGAATGTACTCGCACCTCCCCAGGTTTCCATGTCCGTGGGTTGAAATCGGTCCGGTCCACCCGGCGGTGTAGAGGCATTTGTCGGGTTAGTATTGACTACGTTTGAAAATGTTACTGTCAATGTCCCTGCCCGACAAGGCAGTGGGTAGGTGACTTGATCACCTTCTTGTATGCCGTTGTCTAGACTAGTTCCGCCCCAAGTAAGCCATGAGATTTCTTCCTTGTACGCACCTGATCCACTATCCGCATAAACTAACACCCCATTTGACGGGCCCGGTGGAGTCGCTTCATTTAAAGTTAAAAGACTTCTATTATAGGTGCCGCTGTCAGCTCCGGTGTATGTATCACATATTCTTACTTGCCAGGTTCCGGCAGAGTTTTTTCCGTCAAAAACGGAAAGAGCATTTGAAGGCGAAGAACTACGATCATAGTAAGGAGAAGCGGTGTTATCGTTGTTACCATCATTAATCGAATTGCTGGACGCATCGTCGAGTTCGAGATCGTAATTATTGAGAGAATCGTTACTGCTTGCGATTACTATTGCAGTTGTCCCATCAGGATGTCGTAAAGTAACTCGAATATCCCCCCGGTATGAATGATTAGCATTGAAGCCAAGTTTAACGTCGTCAATCGTAAAAGAATCGTTGACTACAATATTTCTAACAATTGGGCTGCTACACGGTGTGGCACCTCCTATTGTAATAGGACTGCCGGGCACATCCGAATACGTATATACAGCTGGTGGAGCCGGCATACTTATCGGCGAGAAATTATTTGATGTATTTAGACTGGCGGACGATGAAATACCTTTGTTATTTTCGAAAACGCTTCCTTCGGAAACTAATTTGTTAAAATCCAAATAACGACTGAATAAGAACCTACTTCCCGAATTCCGCGAAACTCCTGCAAAATTCGTGGGTACAGCTAAAAAGCATATGAAAATCAAAACTAGAGCTATTTTGAATAGCATCAAAGCTCTGTAAGTCAATTTTTTTATTTCTGCTTTCATATCCTTCTGCTGCATCTCGTTTCTCAGCCAGACTAAGTTGTATTCGATCCCAGCGTTTTATTTTCTTTGGTTTTTCGAAACGTCTTTATTTGGCTTCCTGTTATTATCTTCATAGTGCTTAAGCCCTTTCTTTTTCGTGCCGAAAAGATCAAACATTCTTGAAAGTTTTGATGAAATCGAGAAGTAAAACCCGTCTCGGTCAAACACATTATTGTTGTTGAATCCAAGCACCTCTTTGGATCGCGAGAAATTGTAACCGCCCGCGAGTCGTAGTTCGGGAGTCGCCCAGTAGCCGCCTTCGATACCAAACCAACGGTTGCTCGAACCTGAATACGGCTGGTACAAGAATCTGCCTTCGCCTGCGATATCAAATGAACGCGTCAATTGGTATCTGGCGCGACCTTGCGATAGCAGCGACAGGTTATAAGCGTAGGGAAGTTTCGGGGTTTCGTCCGCAGTAAACTTCGTCGCAAAACGTCCGTAGAGCTCGAGTCTGCGAGTGGTTTGGTGGAAGCCGTCAACCGAGAATATATCGTGGCTTATGTCGTTTTGCGTACCGTCTTCGGTTGTAGCGAAGAATGATTCGCGATGTTTGTAGCTAAGGAGAACGCCGTACTTATCGGTATCGTGTGGACGAATTGCCAGAGCGAGTTGTCCGTTTACTATGGTGTTTTTCCTGCCGTTGAAATCGATGTCGCCGTACTGGAAATTACCGAGTGTCGTCCAGCCGGGTTTGAGTCGTCCCGCCGCTCCGAGACTAAATAGTTGACCAAAGCCATTTCGATCTCGCAGCTCATAACGGAAAGAGCTACGGAAATCTTCGTCCGGCAGCCAGTTAGCGCCAAACGTGAAGTTGTTGTAGCTTTCGCCCTGCCCTGCTAAATGGAAAGCGCGTTCGTAGCCAAGCTCGAGTGCGACTTTCTTGTTAATCGGTAGACGGTTTTTCAAACCTATGATCGAGAAACTATCCGTTCCGTTGATTCCGTTTTCAAGCTGGTAGCGACCGCTGAAGGTTGTGTATTTTCCAAACTGAGTTTCAACTCCAATTGCCGTTTCATAACGCGCATTTGACGAAGCAAATCCGGTGCTTGAGAAATCGGAAATTGGCGTGATCGGATTCGACGCAATTCTCTGTGTGAAGAAGAGCTTTGCGAAATCCGTAAATTTATAGCTTGCGCCGATGAGCGTTTGGCTTGGGTAGGAAGGATCTTCCTCGCCAAGATTTTGCTCACGTTTGATTGCGAATTCGAGTTTGTTGGTTGGCTTCCAATCCGCTCCGAGGCTAAGCAGATTTGAGTTTACAACCTTATCCGATTTCGAATCTGAAAATCTTCTGAAATCATAGCCAAAATCAACCTTGAGTTTTTCGCTGACGGTCTGCGACCATTTCACGCCGGCGGTAACGCGGTTGTTGTCTACGTTGTCCGTCAAGTTCTTTTCACCGACAAGATTTACTTTTAGCGAACCGTTTTTAACAGGTTTGGTTTCGAGCGTCACCGCTGCTCTTGTTGATCCGGGGATCACCGTTGCGCCGAAAGGATTGTAGAAATTCTTCGAAGCGCTATAACCCTCAAAGCGCAGGAAACTGTCGTACATAGGCAAAGGCTGTTCAAGGGACACGAAAAACGCATCGCCGTTAAATTCGTTTGACCCGTTTGGTGTTCCCCCGTTAAAAGAAAAGCCTTGATTCAACATTCCGTTGCTTCTTGCCCACTCGAAATTGAGTTTTCCTCTATTCGGAAGTTTAAGCGTGCCGTCTAAACCGCCAAGTTGGTAAGGTGACACACCGTTTTGCTTCTGGTTTATGTATGAAAAACCGAGTCGTAACCCGAGACGATCAATGTTCTTACTCGCTCGCGCCGTGTAAACGGAAGACTCCATCCCATCGCTGCGGAATTCGTATGTAGCGACGATTTGTATCAAGTTCAAATCACGATCAAACGTCGGGACGGATCTTAAGAAGAAGATCGTTCCGGTTGAATTATCAATATTGTAGTCAACCGATCTCGAGAGAACTTCACGACTGAGAATTATCGCCGGGTTGCGCCGGTCTCTTACTTCGAGCGCAATCACTTCCGACCCAAAGAGAATCTCAGGGTGATCGAGCTGAACCAGTCCGAGGCTTCCACCCGGGATAATTTGCCGTGCGTAGGAAGTATCAGGTTTCGCGCCTGTAACAGTTACATAATCGCCTTTTGCGTTTTCAAGATGAACTTTTCCGCCGGTCAAACGCCTTGAATAACCCAGCAGACGGCTGTCAGACATACCGGGGTCGAAATCGCCAAACATCGCGTAGCTTCGTCCTCGATCGAGTCGCGCATAAACCTTGCTGTTTGATTCAGTTTCCTGGAAGCGCGTCGACGAATCACCGAAGAGCGGATAAATATGCTCAAGCGGATTAAGCTGGAACAGCCTGTCCTGACCCGAAATTCGGTTCAAAGGCTCTTGGCTGTCGTAAGCCAAGGTGAGCATGTTTTTGTCGTCAAAAACCTTTCCTTTATAGAAGAACTGAACGCGACCCCGTACGTTTTGGTTGACTCCGCGGTTAAACATTTCGGGAGCGTTTTTACCGACCGTAAGTTCGGCTAAACCCGCAAGAAAAGAAGGTCTTACTTCTGAAATCAAGCGAACATCAGTTTCTGCTTCGGTTTGACCCAAAACGGCTCTGATCTTTGCTTTTCCTTTGCGGTTTCCTGAGATGAGTTTTACAAGCGCTAGTCCATCGACAAGCTCAACTTTTTGCTGCGCAGAAAATTCCGTAACCTCGCCCCTCATTTTACGGTTGCCGTTGTACAGACCAACTTCGCGTTTCTCGTCGGCAACTTCACCTTTTTCCTGGATCGGTTTGGAAGGATTCACCAGACGACCGCTTGAGGTTTCGATCATTACCGAACTGTCTTGAGCCGGGTTTTCCCATTCATCGTAAGCTTCGATCACGAGAAGCGTCGAATCACGACCCGAAGCTTGAAGTTCGTTTTTATCCGACGTAATTCTGATTCTTTTTGCGGGACCCCGACCGTAGATTTCCATCGTGACGGCTTTTCCGTTTCCCAGCTTCGGACTTACCGCGACCGCTTTAATTTTGTTTGGTCCGGGTTTGAGTCCGAGCCCGACAAAAGTATAGGTAGTTATCTCATTCTTCTTGTCTTCCCGGGTTGTGCCGATATTTTCTTTTCCGATTTCCTTACCGTTTAGTTCGAGTTTCGGAAACCAGCCTTTAGCGACGCTTATGTCAAGATTTAAAGCGCTCTTGCCGACAACCTTTCCATCGACAAGGCGATGAATCAGAACTTCACCAACCGGTACCCGCGTGAATTTAATTGGCTCAGTTTCCTTCGAGATTTTCGCTCTTTTGGAAAGAATTCGCTGGCTGACCGACTTATTGGAAATCTTCTTAATTATTTCGCTGGTTTCCTGATAGGATTCTTCTTCGATTAAAGCGAAATTTTGACGTAGCATACCGCCGCCGCCGAGAGGCGTTCGTAGAAGTCTCGTCCAATCTTTTCCTGAGCGGCGTCCCTGATCCGTGAGCACGAAACCTTTCGGTAGTGTAATCGGATCGATCGCAATTACCTGCGAACCTGCTGAAACTGCCGGAATGCTATAGAGCCCTTGCGTGTCGGTCGTTGCGGAGTTTCCGTTTGCGAGATAAACTCGCGCACCGGCGATCGGTTTTTCGCCCTTATCGAAAAGGTTATTTCGGTTTTCGTCAACGAAAACTTTACCGAGAATAAACTGCTTCATCGAGAAAAGACCTCGACCAACTTTTACAACGGCGCGAGTCGTTGGCGATTCAAATTCCTCACCGGAAGGGAATCTTCCTTTAGCAAGAGCGGAGTTGTAATTATCTCCTTTTTTAGCATTTACGCCGATGCGCACACGATACGTAATCGAAACGCGTTCGCCGCTGGCGACATCTCCGATATTAAAATCGAGCACGTTTCCGTTTATCGTAGGTTCGATCAATGAAGCGTCTGCGTTTCTGCGAATCTGAGCGGTTCCTTCAACGAAGCTGAAGGAATAGGGAAGCGTATCTTTTACTACGACATCGAGCATCGGAGCCAGACTCGTGTTTTCCACATCGATTCGATAGTTTGCAATGTCGCCGATCTCAGCCTGAATTCGTTCGACCGATTTGGTCACGTTAATTATCGATTTCTCGAACATCGGGATGTTAAACGCAACATCTGCAATACTCGAGATCGTTACAATACTCGTAGTCAGTTCGAATCCATTGGCGACAGCGACCGGCAATCCATCAGCTGATTCAACAAGCATCTGGAACAAACCGTTTCCGGCAGGGCTCAAAGTGATTTTTATCAAACGATCTCTAAAGCCATCTGCTTTTACGTTAGCGTAGTAGGTCGCCGGTTGAGATACCGTGCCCAATTGATCAGGCGCTAAACCAAAACTGAAGTGACCTTCGCTGTCGGTAGAATAAGGATTTGTGTTATCGAAATTCGGGTCGAAGCCTTGCCCTGCTGGAATCGAAAGCGGCGTGCCGTTTTGATCCGTTAAGATCACGACCTGTGCTCCCGGGATCGGAGTGCTTGCTCCGCCGCGCGCAGCATAGACCGTTCCAAACGGATCGATTACGACAACCGCGTTAGTCGTGTCGACAGTTTTCGCGTTATCAGCGGAAACTTTGGCGACGTTTATAATTCCCTGTGCCGCCTGTCCACCGGACGCAAGTGCTTTGAAGGTAATTCGAGCGACCTCGTTCGGTTTTAACGGCTGAGAAAGTCTTACGATTATGTCCCTACCGTTGACTTCACCCTCGTCGCTATCGGACGCATCCGTCAACGAAACACCATCGAGTTTAAGGGTGTTTGCAATGTAACTGAGTTCGACAGGAAGCTCGTCAGTAATAACTACATTTCGAGCATCAACGTCGCCGCTATTTCTAAAAGAAATCTCATATTCAAGCGGTTCGGTTTTGCTTGAAACGTAACTCGGCTTATTTTGAACGAGCTTTGAAGGAATTAGGGTCGGATCGTTTGGGTCGGTAAGATTTGCGGGATTCCCGCCTGAGTTTACGATTGTTCCTTCATCTTCAGCCTGACCATTTACCGCATCCGTGTTATTCGAACGCGCCTTTAGCGTTACGGTCAGGTTCTCATTCGGCGAGATGTCATTGGTATCGATCCTTACAAGAACTTTCATGCAGGAACCCGGATCGACAATATTCGCTAATTCCTGGTTTACAGTTATTTCGATATCGCCTGAGGAGATTCCGCCGTCTCTGTCGGCATCGTAAAAGATTGCAGTGATTTCAGCAGGCGAATTTACGTCAAGACCTGTTATCGTGTAGCTGTCTGAAACATTACTGGTGTTGCAGATTTCAAACTCACGCGTGATAGTTTCATTCGGAACAACGATTTCCGTAGGCGTGCTTTCATCAGGAGTTACGTAAAGCGAAGAAATTTCCTCTACGGTTATAGTAACCGGAGGAGATTGAGTTTCGTGAGTATTTCCCTGCTCGTCTTCGTATTCCCCTATTGCATAGTTAACAATATCTGTTCCGCCTGCAACGGAAATTTGCTGCGCCTTAACGTAAAAATCTGCGAAGCCAATCAGAAAAGCGATTAGAACGCATGAGACAAAAAGGCACTTTTTGCTTTGAAATATCGTAAACATTTTATATTACTGCAACTGAGCTAAAAACCTTTTTTGAATAACACGGGTGTCTCTTAATAACTGAGGTGTCATCGAAACACCCGTGTCGTCTCCGTCGTCAAAAGCGACCAAGATTTACTTGATCGTTCTTTCGAAGGTGAATGTTCCGCTTGCTTGAGGCGCAAGGGAAGCTATGGTGTCGGTCAGAACGCTCGAACCGGCCGAATCACCTGTGATGGTTCCTCCGTTTGAGTCGGCTGCGCTGCCTACCACCTGATCGGTTGTCGAACCCCAATTATTCGGAGCTACGTTTCCGTTCTCCGTGATAACGAGACTGGTTGCCGTCAAGCCAACGCTTCCGCCCGTTCCCGGATCTTCCGAAACGTTTGTGTAGGTAATCGTGTATTTGATCACTGCACCCGGAACCGCATCCGTCGCACCGCCTACGCCCGTACCGTTTGTAACGGCGAAGGCTTTGTCGAGGCGCACGAAACCGGTGTAAACACGATCGATCGTGTCGTTCGACTTCGTATTGTCATTTTGCGAAGTCGCACGAATTACCGTGTCGTAACCAGTAAGGACAGTTTGACCGGCAGGCAGGCTTACTCTGACCTGATAGTTTGCAGAGGCACCAAAGGCAACCGGAATATTTACGCTTCCGCCACCGCTAACGGTCGTCCACGTTGCACCGCCATCCGTCGAAATTTCAACGGTTGCGCCTGTCGGAACAGTCGGAGCTGTCATTACGAAAACGTCATCAGCGTTACCCGTATTTTGAATGGTGTTGTTAAACACAACTTGTCCGGCAGCCGTGGTAACTCCACCCGGTGCAACGCCGGAAATACCGGTGTTTACACTCATGTTGGTGAAATCATCATTGTTGTCGGTCGGTCCGGTAGCAGCAGGTGCACCATTTGGTCCGTTAAGAACGCTAAAGGTCTTGGCAAGCGGAACTTCCACTTCCGTACCCGGAGGCGGCGTACTGGACGTACCCGGTGTATTGTCACCGGATTGATCGGTGATTACGACTCCCGTGGAGTTTTCACCAAAGCCGTCAACGATAAGTGTAATCGGATCGTTAGCATTATTGGTCGTAACCGTAACGGTGAAATTAAAGTCCGCCGTACAGGTATCCGGATCGGTAGCTGCCAAAGCAGAGGTCGAAACCGGAATTAACAAACGCTTGATTGATGAAGCCGGGCTAGGTTCAGTAGCTACCCAATCAGCTGGTGTAAGCGGATTTGTGGTTGCATCCGTTGTCGAGAAGAGAGTACCTGCCGGCGCTGTGCCTGCCTTAAACTCTGTTCCGGCTGGAATCGGAGCAACTACCCAGATAGCCGTACCAGCCGGTCCTGCGCCGTCCGGATCAAACGGATCGAGACTACGAGCGCCCGGATTACAGACATTGGTCGCATAAGTAATGTCTCCACCCAAGGGGATCGGTCCTGCAGGTCCCGTCAGGCTTACAAGGATCTGAGCATCAGGATCAACTTTGACCGTGATGTCACCTCGCGCCTCGCGCAAACCATTAACCGCAGTGTTATCAACTGTTCTAACTTCGCTTGCGGAAGAGTCTGCCGCAACGTTATCGAAGTTTGTACCGGTAGTGGCGTCGCCAAGGAATACTTGTAGATCGGTGCCCGCAGCAACGGCGCCCGAAACGTCAAACGTTAAGCGGACGGTTACCGAATCACCGGCGTTTAACGAATGAAGCACGTCGGCGCTGTTCGTTAGAATGTTTACAGGTGTTCCTGCCGGATCAATTACGGCAGCGATTGCAGTAATTCCCGTTGGGAACTGGAAGCTTCCACCATTAGCAAGAAATCTAACCTGATCCGTGAAGTTACCGGTGTTGGTAACTACAAAATCCATTGTTACACCGGTTTGTCCTGCTACAACGGTTGGATTAGTTTGTCCATCCGGTGTAATCGTCAATCCGGCAACCTTGGCAACGGTTACAACTACTTCGTTTGACTCGGTCTCGTAGCTGTTACCGCTTCCATCATCATAAGTTGCACTTGCGGTGTTTTTAATGTCCGTTCCGGCAGCGGTCTGCGCAAATCCCTGGAGCGTAAGCGCAAAAACCATCGCCGCAATTGTCATTACCTTCAGCGCTGTCTTGATTCTTAAAGAAGAGTATATTGTTTTCATCGTTTCAATCCTTTTTGTCAGTCGCGAAATCTCGATTCGCATTGGAAATGTGTTTAAGCTTTATTTAACGCGAGTCGAATAGAAGGCATTGAATTCCTTTCCTGCTTCGAGGGATTCACCCCACTCAAAACTAACTTGCGTGTACATGCTGGCTGGAGCCGGAACGAGCTTTTCAGAGCCGTCGGCTTGTTTTTCGCTGATCACCGGTTTTTCGGAAAAACTTTGACCGCCATCAATGCTGTACTTAACAACGGGCGCCTTATCCCCATGAGCCGATCCAGCTACAAATTCGGTTCCCGCAGGAACCTGTCCGAGGGCTCGATAGCCTTTCGCACTAGCATCACCGTTATTTTCAGACTTGATCTTCCATTCAAGAACTTCACCGGGCTTTACATTTCCAGCTTCGCTGAGTTCAACTTTTCCGCTGTCGCGACTGACCGTTCCTGAAAGTTCAACGTTTACGGAAGGTCGCAGATAGGCGAGAAGTGTTTCTCCGCCTTTGCCTGCGAAAACCGCAACGCCGCTCAGGAATATAAGAGTCAAAGCGACCGTAAAGAATGTGCGCGCATATCTAAACTGCGGAGCGTCTTTACGTTTATCTTGTTTTTTTCTTAGTTTCTTATTCATTGTTTTCTCCAAATTGGTATAACTTTTTATTCCGGATTCTCTGTAAATTGCCGAGTTTCACACACAGCTACCGCCCGAAAGCAGTTGGCAAAATGTCGTTTTCGTATGTCTCAATCCACTGAAAAGTGGAGTTTAAGGGGTTGGATTGTTTGGGTGCAGATTTGCAACACCAGCTAAATTATACATAGTTAAACATTGTTTAGCAATAGTTTTTTTGTTTTATTTTTATATTTTTTCGGCAAAAAAGGAGGGCCGGGTTTTACATTAATTTAGAGAGGTATGTAGAAGGGAATTTACAGAGGTATGTAGAAGGGCCGGGAAAAATGTGGTTTGAAAAGGCTATTAGCGGTGAGGAACGCTATTTTTTTCTAAAGTACTCGATTTCGTTGCTCAATTCGATTCCAATCTTACAATTGGAGTGGGCATAATCGAGATGAGCGGTAGACTCGGAAACCGCCAGAAATCTATGAACCTCTTCTTTAACAGCATTTGGGAAGATTTTTTGAGCGATCTGCCAGGCTGTGACCCCTTTTTTATCCACGTTTGAAATAACTCTATTCTGCCGTTCGTCGATCGCCCTTCTATAACGGTTAAAGATTTCTTCAAAGTCATGGATGGGCTCTCCGTGTCCGCCGTAAACAACAGTTGGCGATTCTTTTCGAAGTTTTGCGAGACTTACAAGATACTCGGCGAGAGATTGAAAACGTTTTTCAGTGTTCGAGGGGTCGGGAGAAATGATTGGGTTTGGCGTAATTCTCTTCAGTACACAATCTCCGCAAATCAGCGTTCGGTCAGCTTTTCTAATAAACGAGCACGAACCTGGGGTATGTCCGGGAGTGTGCAAAACTTGAAGCGAGCCGCTTTCGAACTCGATCTCCATTTCGTCTTCAAGTTTGGTAAATTCCGTGTCAGCGAGGGAATCCGTAAGGAGGCTGATGCTCTCGTAGGTTTCACGCATCTGCTCAAAAACCTCATTTGGAACCCCGGCGCGTTGCATTAATTTCTGATGCTCGTCTCTTGCCAAACGCCCAAAAAGGTGTCCCGTTTCCCAACCATGGACCAAAACATCTGCATCTGTTGCTTCGTCTCTTACTCGTCGCGCGAGTCCGCAATGGTCCTCGTGTGCATGGGTTAAAACGATCCGGCGTATATCTTTGAGGGTTACTCCGCTTCTTGAGAGCCCTCTTTTTAATGCGATGTAGGCATCATCGGTTTTTGGGCCTACATCTATAAGCGTGAGCGGATCTTCTTTGATTAAATAAACATTGACATCCCCTACATAGAAAGGAGTCGGCAATGAAAACGGAACTATTCTCATATAAAGAAGAGTTATATTAACCTTTTGGTCACGAAATTAAAATGCGGAAATCTTTGCTCTTCGAATTGTTTCGCGATTTCACGTTATATTTTCTTTAACTTTTTCCTTGCCTTTAGCGTGTCAATACGATTAGAATTCTAAAGCTATTAAAATCTATAAAATAACTCTGTAATTCGAACAAAGCGGCTGGGTGAAATATTTCATTTTCAGCTGTTCGAGAAAACATTTGAACCCCATAAAGTGTTTGCTACAGAACTTGCTAAGTAAAAAACAAGTAAGGAGTAAAGAGTAATGAGAGCGTTTCATTGGCGAATATCCGCGATTGTTGAAAAGTCTTTGGTGCTGGCGGTGATTTTGTGTCTGAGCGTCAGCGCTGCATTTGCGCAGGCGCAGGCGAGTACTGCAGACCTGACAGGTACGGTAACAGATCCCACCGGAGCGGTTGTTCCCGGTGCGACGGTTAAGGTAACGAACCCGACAACGGGATTTACGCGAACCGTTACGGCAAATGACTCAGGAGAATATCAAGTAATTGGTATCCCTCCGGGTGCTTACGAAGTTTCGGCGTCAGCCAGCACGTTTAAGACCGTAAAAATTTCAAATGTAAAACTTACGGTTGGACAACGCGCTGAATTGACGATCCCGCTCGAACTTGGGGGAGCCGACGCTGTTGTAGATATCGATGTTAGTTCGGTTGAGCTTATTGAAACTACAAAGACAACAGTTTCAAGTACCATCGAACAGGAAAAGATCGAGAATCTTCCTATCAACGAAAGAAGCGCAACGGGTTTCGCACTTACGCTTTCAACGGTAGGTCGCGACAATGGACGCCCGATTGGTCCGGCGCCTACGTCCGGCATTAACGTTGGCGGACAGCGCGGACGTTCGACACTTGTCCAGGTCGATGGAGCGGATTTTACGGACAACTCGATCAACGCGTCACGCACGACGGTTTCGCAGGAAGCAGTACAGGAATATCAGGTTGCGACAAACTCTTACGCACCGGAATTCGGACGTGCAACGGGCGGTATTGTAAACGTTGTCACAAAGCGCGGTACGAATGATTTTCATGGAAATCTATTCTTCTTCGTTCGCGATAAAAGCATCCAGGCAAACAATCCGTTTGCTCCGATCGATAACGCAGACTTTAATCGAAAACAATGGGGTGGAACTTTTGGCGGTCCGATCGTGAAAGATAAAACCCACTTCTTTGCTTCCTATGAAAGAAGAGACCGCGACGAATCAGGCTTCTTTACTTCGGATCTAACTTCAGGTTTATCTTCTACATTCGCTATTCCAGCTATTCCGGGAATAAATCCAAACGCTACCGTTTTTGGAAACTTAACGGCTGAGCAAGCCGGTACACTAACCGCTGCATTTCAGCAAGCGGCACCCGGACTCATGCACCCCGATCCGATGGTCAGAGCGCAGGCCGGAGCTGTTATCTGCGGACTTCGCTCATACGCTTATTTTGCGTCGAGCGGTGGGGGTACGGCGCTTACCGGAACAAATGGTTTGAATAGTCCAAATGATGGAAGTATGTGTCCTGCAATTACTCCTATTGGACCGGGAGCGATTGGCCCGAGATTTTTCTTGTCAGGCGCACCGGTTCCTTCGGGCACGACCGGAACAAATGGCTTGCCGATAGCTTTTCGTCCGCTTAATGATTTGCAGAGAGTCTTCCCGGTAACGGAACGCACAAACTTCTTTTCGATTCGCGGGGATCATTTCTTTAACGACAACCACCAGATGAATATGCGTTTTGGTTGGAATACCAATGATGTAACCGGTATTCAGGTTGAATCACAAAACCAATCACTCGGACAAAACGACTTCTCGCGAACGGGCGTTCAGGATCTGACGGATTATTCATTTTCGACCCAGCTAAACTCGGTATTGAGTACAAACTGGGCGAACGAATTTAAGTTTAACTTCGGACGCAGGGAAACGAGCTTTACCTCTCAAAATGGCGAAGCCGTTGCTTTCAATATCTCTGGTGCAGCGTTTATTGGTCGTGAATTGTTCTCGCCGGTAGTAAGAAGTGAAAATCGCTGGCAAATAGCCGATAACGTTAACTGGGTTGCCGGAGATCATATTTTCAAATTCGGAGGCGACTTCAACTTTGTAAATATCTCGAGCTTTATTTTTGAGTTAAACTTTGCCGGTCTATTTAACTTCGGACCTTTTGATCCTTCGAATCTGAATGCGGCTTTTGCTGGCTTGCCGGCGTTTACACCGGTTCAGTCGTACGGATTGGGTTTGCCATCCACCTACATTCAGGGATTTGGCGATCCTACGGGTAGCTTTAGCAATACACCGATAGCCTTCTTTGCGCAAGATACGTGGAAGGTTTTACCGAATCTGACGATTAATTACGGTGTTCGTTATGACGCAGAGCTGACAAAGCAGATCGATACGGTTGGATTTAACGATCCGTTATCCGGTATCAGTCTTTCGGCAGCAGATATTTTGGCAGCCCAAGATGCGGTCAATGTTCAGCAGGGCATCCCCAGAGATTTTGACAACTGGGCGCCGCGTTTTGGTTTTTCATACGATCCTTGGAGCGATGGAAAAACGATCATCCGTGGAGCTGTTGGATTATTTTACGATCATCCGCTTTTAGCCGTTGCTACGAACTCCGATATTGGAGACGCAGCGCAGCAGCAGCAAGGTGTTTTCACAGCCGGGAGTCCTAGCCCGACAAGCCTGCTTAATGCTTCGCAGATCTTTCAGGGCACGGTGATTCCTGGCGTTACGCCGGGTGTAGCGGCTTCGGCTGACTATCAAGCTGGAAGACAAAGGTTTAACGACCAAACCTTCCCGGGATTCGGCGCGGTTTTACCTTTCTCGCTTCCGGTTTCGAAAGATTTCGAATACGCGTATGCGACTCAGGCAAATTTTGCGGTTGAAAGACAGCTTACGGAAAATATGTCGCTCTCGGTTGGATACATTGGTGTTTTTGGGAAACACCTTCCGCACCCGACTGATCTGAATACTCCGGATGTCGCGCTTCAGATTCAGAACTACCGAAGATGTTTTGGCACGGATCCGATCAACACTCAGCAAGTATCAACTGTCGATCCAACTGCGTGTAACGCTCCGGGAGTTTGGGTAAATGTAATACCGGGAATGATTTCGGTTAATGGAGCTACCGGTGAAGGCGTTATCGCTCCGGCAGTCGCGAACTTCTTTAGACCAAATGCGCCAAACTATTTCTTGGCTCAGGCTTTGAGTGGCGGTGCGGTGACAAAAGCTGTGCTTGATATGGCGTTGGCAGGTTCGAATACTTTGCGAACACCGGGGGTTCTTACTCCTTTCGGATCGATTAACGCTCAGGTTTCGGATGGTAATTCAAGCTACAATGCGATGAACGTTGAATTGAAACGCCGATTTGCTAACAATATGACGTTTCTTGCTTCGTACACATGGGCGCATTCGATCGACGATTCTTCTGACCTTCAGACATTGTTGCTTGCACAGGACGTGAATAACTTCCGCGCTGAGAAGTCTGATTCGTTGTTTGACCAGCGTCATCGATTCGTATTCAGCGGGTTGGTTTCATCACCAAATGCCTGGAGATCCGGATCGACATGGCAAAAGGTGTTTGCTGATTTCACGATTGCGCCAATCATTGAGGTCTCATCTGGTCGTCCGTTTAACATCATTACGAATACGGATACAAACAACGACCAAGCGACTCAAACGGACAGACCGAGTGTTCAGCCAGACGGCTCCTTATGTGCCCCTGGGTCTCTTGGCTGCGTAACTCCGCTGATTTCAAACGGTGTCTTTTCATCGGGAAATTTAGGGCGTAATCGCGGGATCACGCATACATTTGCATCAGTTGATCTTCGTCTTACAAGGGCGATTCGATTTGGCGAGCGCTTCAGACTCGATTTGATCGGCGAAGTATTTAATCTGTTCAATCGTTTCAACGAAGCTTCGGCATCTCCGTTCTTTACAGACGTAAATGCCTTTGGTCAGCGTGACAGCAAGGGACGCTACTTTAGCCGACCGACGGCGGCGTTTGATCCGCGGCAGTTCCAATTCGGCGCGAAGTTTACGTTCTAGCGGAACGCGGACACTCCTGTCCGCACACTACAATATGATCAGAGCTGGGCGCATCTTTCGCTCGGCTCTTTTTTTGTTAGAATCTCTCAAATGAAATTCAGTGCTTCAAAAATCCTTATGGTTCGCCCCGCAGCGTTTGGCTACAATCCGCAAACGGCTGAAAGCAATGCGTTTCAGAAACGGGTAAACCTGAGCGACGAAGAGATTCAGCGAACGGCTTTGAAAGAGTTTGATCAAATGGTTAAAGAACTTCGCGATTTGGGAATTGATGTAAACGTACTAGAAGATACCGATGAATTTCACACTCCCGATTCTGTTTTTCCAAACAACTGGTTTTCCACGCATCCCGGGGGTAGGTTTTGTCTATATCCGATGGAGGCTGAGGCGCGGCGATTTGAAAGGCGCTTAGCTAAGCTGAAAGAATTTCAAGACGAAATCGATCAATCGGAAACATTCGATTTAACCGGCTTTGAGAATGAGGAAAAGTTTCTCGAAGGCACCGGGAGCCTGATTTTAGACCACAGAAATAAGGTTGCATATGCCTGCTTATCTTCGCGTACGAATGAAGATGTCTTAAATATATGGGCTGAAAAATTGGAGTTTCGAATCATCGAATTCCATGCGTATGACGAGCAGCGTATTCCTATCTATCACACAAATGTAATGATGTGTTTGGGAGACAGATTCGCGGTGATCTGTCTTCAGAGTGTGGCGGACGAAAACGAGAAAGCTAACTTGATTGAAAATTTGGAAAAAACAGACAAGGAAATTGTAGAGATTTCGTTTGATCAAATGAATAATTTTGCCGGAAATATGTTGCTGCTTCGAAATGCTGATGGCAAAAAGTTTCTGGTGATGTCTGAGCGTGCACGCCGCTCACTAGATAAAACACAAATCGAAAAACTCGAATCTCACGCACTAATTGCATCTTTCGATATTGAAACAATTGAAGACTGCGGTGGCGGTTCGGTAAGATGTATGATCGCGGAGATTTTTGATGGAGCGTAAGCATCCCTGCTTGCGCGTTTGCGAAGGAAACGAATTATTACTTGCTCAATTCCTTAATCCTTTTCCACATCTGCGGTAAAAATCCGATGGTTCTCACAACCGATCCGCTTGAGAATGTCCGCGCCATCTGTTTAAAGGTTTCCACTGCATTTTGAGAATATCCAAACCACCAGACGTCAGGTGTAAACAGAAAACGGTTTACGTGGATATGCTGTGGTGCAACAAGTTCCATCAAACCCTCTTTTCCATGCGTACGGCCGTAGCCCGAATCCTTAAAACCGCCCCACGGCGTCTGCCCGATTCCATGCGTGTAAAGAACTTCATTTACATTCACAGAACCGGCTAAGACCTTCTCGGCTACGCGTTTTCCTCGATGTAGATCACTCGTCCAGACGCTCGCCGTCAAACCAAAATCCGTGTCGTTTGCCAATTCGATTGCTTCATCTTCAGTCTTAAAGGTTGCGATTGGAAGCGTTGGTCCAAACGTCTCTTCCTGCATCGGACGCATTTTGTTATCCGCGCCTTTTATAACGGTCGGCTCAAAGAAAATCTCGCCCGCATCTTCATTTCGCTTTCCGCCCGTCAAAATTTCCGCGCCGCTATCTCTAAACGCCTGAACGTGTTCTTCTACGATCGCAGTTTGCCTTTCGCTAGACATCGATCCAATATCGGTATCGGCATCGCGCCCTTTTCCCTGCTTAAGTCTCTTCGTTTTCTCAACGACCAACGCGGTAAACTTATCAGCGATTTTCGCTTCTACATAGAGCCTCTCAACCGACGAACACGCCTGCCCTGAATTTGTAAAAGCCCCCCAAACGGCAGCGCTCGAAGCTTTATCTAAATTCGCATCCGCGAAAACAATCATCGGGTCTTTTCCGCCGAGTTCGAGTACTACTGGAGTCAGATGCTTCGCCGCGCTTGCGGCAATCTTCTTGCCCGTCGCGACACTTCCGGTGAACATAATTTTATTCAAACCGGAATCGACCAGTGCCGCACCCGTTTCGCCGGCGCCTTGTACAATCTGCAAAACGTTTTTTGGCAAACGCGCAATTTCAAAAATCTCGGCAATTTTTTGTCCGGTTAGAGGCGTAAGCTCAGAAGGTTTTAGAACGACCGTGTTTCCAGCCATAAGAGACATTACGACTTCACCAAGCGGGATCGAAAAAGGGAAATTCCAGGCAGGGATAATGCCAACGACGCCAAGCGGTTTGTAGACGATTTTCGAAGAACGCCCCATCAGTCCAAGCAAACCGATTCCTCGTTTTTCAGGCCGCAAAAGCTTTTCCGTGTTCTTTGCAAAGTACTGCATTAAGTCGAGCACGGGTGCGATTTCGGCTGATATTGCCTCGGCTGCAGGTTTACCCATTTCGTCAGAGATAAGCTGTGCGATCTCATCCATCTCGGCAAGGATCACTTCGCGAGCGCGCATTACGATTCTACGGCGTTCGGCAAAGGGAGTTTTACGCCAAATCTCAAAGGCTTTACGAGATTTTCCGACCGTTGCCTCTACGTCTTCCTTAGAAGAGATTTTTACCCGTCCGACCTCCTCGCCCGTTGCCAGGTTGGTTGAAACGAGTTCGTTATCTTTTACAGGAATCTCTATTACTGCGCTCATAGATTAAGTAACGAGTGACAGGTGACGAGTAACAAGAAGTGCGGGCAGGTCTTGTAACTTGTCACGGTTTACTTGTCACTTTCCTCCTAGCATCTTCTCCACAATTCCATAACTAGCATCAATCGCTTCACCCAGTTTTTCCGGCTCAGTGCCGCCACCTTCTGCCATATCGGGTTTGCCGCCGCCGCGACCGCCCACGATCGGTGCGATTTCCTTGATGATACTTCCGGCTTTTATTTTGTCGGTCAAATCTTCCGAAACGCGGACGACAAACGAAACTTTTCCATCGCCCTTATTTCCGATGATCACCACGCCGGATTTCACCTTTGCCATCATCGTATCCGATAGATGCCGCATTCCGCCTTTGTCCAAATCCTCGACCGATTTTGCCATCACCTTAATACCGCTAACGTCTCTAGCCTCATCGCCATTGTCTGATGACGCACCAATTGCTCCGCTCGCGATTTTCAGTTTTAGCTCATCAACTTCTTTACGTTTTTGTTTCAGTTCGTCCTGCAATTTAGCGATTGCGTTTGGCATGTTATCGCGCTGAGCATTTAAAACGCTTAAGGATTCGTCAATCAGAACCTCGTCTTCGCGAAAACGCTTGAAAGCATCAAAGCCCGTAATCGCGCGGATTCGACGTACGCCTGAGGCAATTGCTTCATCAGACGTGATTTTAAATGAACCGATATCACCCGTTGCTGACACGTGTGTCCCACCGCAAAGTTCTTTTGAAAATTCGCCACCGCCTACGCTAAGTACGCGAACTTCCGATCCGTATTTCTCGCCAAACATCGCTACCGCGCCCGAACTCATCGCTTCTTCAATCGACATCAAATCGGTGTTTACGGTCTCATTTGCGAGAATTACGCCATTTACCAAGTCTTCGATCTCTTCGAGCTCCATATCAGACATGGCTTGATAATGCGTAAAGTCAAAACGCAAGTAATCCGGCGCAACTACCGAACCCGCTTGCTTTACATGCGTTCCCAAAACCTCTTTGAGCGCCGCGTGAACGAGGTGCGTCGCCGTATGATTTCGCCGGGTCGCATCGCGTTTTGGGGTATCAACATTTGCTATGACAGTATCGCCAACTTTTATCGAACCGCTCTTAACTTTCAATTTATGAAGCGTAATTCCGGGAATTGGGGCGAATGTGTCGAGAACAATCGTGTCCGTAGCCCGACCGTCAGGGAGGGCACCCTCGCTTGAGCCCGCGCTCACGCTTGGGCTACTGACACCGATCAACCTCCCTTTGTCACCCACCTGTCCACCAGCTTCCGCATAAAAAGGCGTTTCGTCCAGAACGATCAGTCCTTCTTCTCCTTCGCTTAACTGCTCGACGCGATCATCACCTCTAACAATGGCGAGAACGTTTGCGTCTTCGACCTCGGTCGTTTCATAGCCGCGGAAGTTTGAGTTGATGCCTTGACGCTCAAGCGCTTTATATACTGGATTGATCTTTTCAGCTTGCTGGGTTTCGCCGATGTTCTCTTGAGACTGAAGTTTCTTGAGAGCATCGTCAAAGTGGGTGTTAAAATAATCCTCTCGGTATTGGATTTTAGTAACTTCCTCCAATTTCAAACGGATAAGGTCCCTCGGAACGCCGTAGGTGTCATAAAGCCTAACCAAATCCGAAATTAATCCAGCGGGAGGGGATTCAACCATCTCTAGGGCACCTTTAGTGTAATCTTCATTCTGCAGAATTTCCTTTACAGTTTTTATGAACCCTTCCTGCCCGCCAAGCTTCTCACTCAATTCTTCAGGAAGGGCGCTACCGAATGTTTTGGCTAACTCGGGGTCGTCAAACATTTCAACTATTTTGTCAGGGTTTTTCAGGAACCCCTTGAATTGCTCTAAATCCGGAAGAACTTCGAGTTCCTTTTGTAGATCGAAGATCGGCTTTGTTGGGTTGGATTCAAACTCCGATAAAATTTCATTCAATTTTTTCAACCCAACCGTCAAAGTATTCCCAAATCTTTCTTCCTCCAGACGAACCATCTTCCCAATAAACTCTTTTTGACTTTCGAGTTCGGGAAATACCTCTCTCATGTGTTCAACTACGAAGTTGCACACCTTATTAAAAAATAAACCTTCAAAGCCAAGATGCTCTCTGCCGTGATAGATTGCCCGTCGCATAATTTTCCGCAGGACATAGTTTCTGCCTTCGCTGCCGGGCAAAATTCCGTCAGCAATCGCAAACGCCGCGGCTCGCGAGTGGTCCGCGATTACACGCATTGCAAAGCCCTCCTGAGAATCATAGGAATAATTCTTACCGGAAAGCTTTACAACAAAATCAACGATCGGTCGGATAATATCGGTGTCGTAAACGTTATCCACGCCTTGTAAAACAGCTGTAAACCGTTCAAAACCCATCCCGGTATCAACAGAAGGTGCTGGAAGATTTGTAAGATTGTAGCCTCCATTTCCGTCTTTCGAACGATCAAATTGCATAAAGACGAGGTTCCAGATTTCCATCGTCGTATCGCCTTCTTCGTTATTTACTAAATCGGGACGATTTTTTTCCGGATCATTAGGGCCGTCGCCTCCGTAATAGTGAATTTCCGAAGAGGGTCCGCAAGGTCCCGTGTCGCCCATTTGCCAGAAATTATCTTTTCTGCCAAAACGCAAAATTCTTTCGGGTTTTGCTCCTGCTTTTTTCCAAAATCCTTCGGCTTCCGTATCGGCAGGAACTTCATCGTCGCCTTCAAAAACCGAGAACCAAAGGCGTTCTTCTTCTAAGCCGAGTTCGTTAACGAGAAAATCCCATGCAAAATTTATCGCTTCTTCCTTGAAATAATCACCGAACGAGAAATTACCTAGCATTTCAAAAAATGTGTGGTGGCGGGCGGTTTTGCCAACTTCGTCGAGGTCATTGTGTTTTCCACCCGCCCGTATACACTTTTGCGATGAAACGGCTCGGGTGTATTCGCGTTTTTCGTTACCAAGAAAAACGTCCTTAAACTGATTCATTCCCGCGTTTACAAAAAGCAATGTCGGGTCGTTTGACGGTAAAAGAGGGGAAGAATGCACGGGCCTGTGTCCGCGCTTCTCAAAATACTCGATAAATCTTTGTCTGATTTCGCTACCTTTCATAAATACACCACTTAAGCAAAAGGAAATTCTAACACGAACAAAACAGCGATATGTAATCTTAGTTTCGTCTTCAGGTTAGAATGATAGTGTAATGAATTTAATAGTACGGACGATCAAGCCAAAAGACTTTAAAGCCGCTTATCGGCTACAAAGCGAATATTTAGATTCGGAGATGTTTGAAGAGTTTGTCCATCGCGTCGACGAGAATCCGGAATTATATTTAATCGCGCTTGATGACGCTAAGGTAATTGGCGTGTGTTATGGAAAGGAGCATAGACATCTCGATTCAACGGCAGTTTTGGAAGGGATTGCGGTAAATCTTAATGAACGCCATGGTTATGCGAGGAAGGGCGTAGGTTCGAAGCTACTTGAACATTTTAAGGGGGCGGTCAAAGAAATTGGTTTGGGAAGAGTGAGCGTCGGATCCGCTGAAGATCCTAAGGTCGAACATTTTTACCTGAAAAACAGGTTCAAACCGAAAGAGCTTGTTGCGAAAGATGAAAAAGGCAACGATATTTCTCGAGTATCGATAGGTGATTACGAGCTAGGGAAAATCGAGCGCGAGAGGCTCAGGAAACGGCTCATCGCCAAGGAGATCATATTCATCTTTGACATCGAACTCGATTGAAGCTCTGCAAAAAGCCTCCAAGCTTATCGTCATTTATTCGATATGAGGAGTAAAACTTTAATACTTTTGATCGTCGTTCTGGGTTTGAGTTTGACGAGCACCTACGCTCAAACTGAGGATTTCGTAAAGCAAATTCGTAAAGATGTTGGAAAAATCAACAGCTCGATCCCAAAATACGAGAAGGAAACAAAACTCGTTGAAGGGATCTCGCTTGAAGGAACCCAGGCGACCTTTTATAGTTCGCGATACGGTTTACGAAAGATCGAAGCGGATATGTATGGCGAAACTTTTCGTGCGAATGCCGCCTTCTATTACAAAAATAGTGAGCTGATTTTCGCGTTTTTTGAGATGAATCGCTACGATACACAGGTTGGTGCTGATCCCCCGCCAAAGGTTGTAAAAACTGTGGAGAAACGCTTCTACTTTGCAGGCGGGAAGCTCGCGAAATTGCTGATAGATAAAGAGGCGCCAAAGAAATCAAGCGAGGAATGGAAAGAATCCGAGAAAGAAATTTTGGGATTGGATAAGGATTTACGGAACGCGCTTAACGATTAACTATCTCGTCAACGACTGAGTGGCCTTCCGATAGATCGCCGCACGTCCAGCGCCATTTTTCGTGCAGACGGATTCTTCCATCTTTAAGAACCTCCGGAGTGGATTTGCATACGCCGGTCATTAAGCCACCATTCTTGTTTAAGTGTTGATAGCGCATGTCCAATACGCCGTCGGGATCGGCTTTCGCTAAAAGCGTTCCGAAAACAATATTTCCGCCCTTATATTCCGCCCAGACAAGACTGCCTTTTTGGTGATAATGAAAAACAGTTTCGCTTGAGATTTCGCCCGTTTCTGAGTTTGAAACGGAAATGAATTTCTTGCCATCGTAGCTTATTTTGCTCATAGAAAAATTGTAACCGGAAAGCTAATGCTCAGTCTGTCGCCGCGGGAAAACTATCCGCTAGCCTATTCATCCTGTTTTGATTCCGGCTTGGGAAGTTGGCGCATCTTATCTTGAATCAAATCGTATTCAAAACCGAGTCTTACCAGGTAGCCGAAGAAGTTATGGCGCTCATTGTGTGTTTCGGGCGTGCCTTTGATGCGAAGTCTCTTTTCAATCGCACGTTCGATCAGCTCCTCTTCGGGCGTTTCTTCATAGGCAGTTTTCAGAGCGCGAGCAATCGTTTCTTTGTCGAGCTTTTTCTTCTTTAGTTCGCGCACAAGACGATATTTTCCAACCGGCTTCTGGCGAAGCTTTGAAGAGGCAAAAGAAGCAGCGAATTCCTCGTCATTTAGATAGTTGTATTTCTTCAGTTTTTCAATTACGTCATCGACGATATCTTCATCCGTCCATGCTTTTTCAAGCAAACGCGTGCGTATCTCCTCGGTCGAACGCGGTTTGAAGGTAAGCAAATTTACGGCGCGATCAAACGTCTTTTTCTTTGAGCGCTTGAGATCGTTGATCACGCGGTCTTCGTCTTTGATGGGTTTTTTGAATTTGCGCATTTCGGAACGCGGACACTCCTGTCCGCATATTGTGGCTTTTGCTAAACTAAATTCGCGTCGAAAAACGACGCTCATTGCGGACAAGAGTGTCCGCCTCGGTCCCAATTATGAACGGCGCGCTTATCATAGACAAACCCGAAGGCTTTACATCTCACGATGTGGTAGCGAAGCTCCGTGGGATTCTGAAAACGAAAAAGATCGGACATACCGGAACGCTTGATCCATTTGCAACCGGAGTTTTGGTAATCCTGGTTGGAAAAGCCACGCGGCTAGCGCGATTTTTAGATAAAGACGAAAAGTCTTATGAGGCTGTATTGAGATTTGGTTATGAAACCGATACAGGGGATCGAACAGGAAAGGCAAAAGGAAAAATTGAAAAGGTAAAAGTTACAAGAAAAGAGCTTGAAAGGGTCTTGCCTGAATTTCTCGGCGAAATTGAACAAATTCCACCAATGTATTCCGCAAAGAAAGTAAAAGGCAAAAAGCTTTATGAGCTTGCGAGGAAAGGAATTGAGATTGAGCGAAAGCCTTTGAAAGTTAGGATTAGCGAGATAGATTTGGCGGGAGGCATCCCGCAAGGGCACGAAGACGCAAAGGACGAACCGCAGGCAGAAACACGACCGCGAGGGAGTGTGCAATCAGTACCCAAAGAGCCGGTGGCTGGGTCAAAACCGCCTGCATCAGTGGGTGGGTCAGGTTTGGAATCTGAAAACCACCCCTACGCTAAAGCGTCCCCTATCCTTGAGAAGGAGAGGCGCCAATCCGAATTCCGAATACGTATTTCATGTTCTGCCGGAACCTACATCCGTGTTCTTGCAGAGGATATCGGTCGAAAACTCGGCGCAGCGTGTCATCTCGGAGAACTCAGAAGAACAAAAGCCGGAAGATTTGATATTTCGCGAGCTATTTCGCTCGAAGATTTAGAAAAAAAGGTTTTGGCAAACGAACTAGACGAGGTTTTAATCTCAATGAATGAAGCTTTGGCCCATTTGCCCGAAATCGGCTTAAGTGACGAAGACGTAAAAAAAGTAAGTCACGGCGGAAAGATTTTCGGGTTTGAAAAAGTTGTAGAAGACGGAAAATTACCGATCAGACTCAGCGATTCCCGTGAGAAACTAATCGCGGTTGGTTATTTTGATAGGGAAGAAAAAGCTATCAAGCCGCGTATTGTTATGGTATAAAAGTAGGAAAAACAATGGCAAAGAAACACGTAGCACTTGGAATCGGCGGCGCGATTGGAGCAACAATCGCTTGGAAACTCGCAACGAGACCCGCCACGGTAAATTTCGAAGACCACGCGGACAAAATTGCGCACGCGGAAAACTCGCGTTTTATCGAAGTTGATGGAATCGAGGTTCATTATCAGGAATTTGGCGATGAGAAAGATCCCGCGATGATTTTGGTTCACGGCTATACGGCATCAACCTATGTTTGGAAAACTGTGGCTCCGAAGTTTGCTGAAGAGGGGTTTCGCGTGATTGCGGTGGACCTCATCGGCTACGGATTTTCAGAAAAGCCCGTGTGGTTTGATTACAAGATTTCTTCGCAGGCGCGTATAATCGGACGATTTATGAACCGACTCGGCATCGGTAAAGCAACATTGGTTGGAAGTTCATTCGGTGGCGCCGTGTCATCGTGGTTTACGCTCGATAATCCTGAAAGGGTTGAAAAACTTGTTCTTATCGGAGCAGTAATAAACAATAGACCGGCTAAAAATGCGATCTTTAAATTGCTTGGCGTGAAAGGAGTTGGCGAGACGCTCTCACCCTTCCTAATCGATTCAAATGCGTTTCTCAAATACCGTATGCACGGAACACTTCACGAAACAAATCACGATTTGATTACCCGTGAAAGAATCGAGTCCATTATGCGACCCCTCAACGCCGCGGACGCCCATAACTCCCTTTTAAAAACAGCTCGTAACTGGGACGCAAACCGAATTGAAGAAGACGCTCATCTCATCGGGCAGCCGACACTTCTTGTCTGGGGCGAGCACGATACCGTTATTCCAAAGGGCAATGGAGAGAAACTCTACGACAAGATTTTAAACTCCCGCTTTGTAGTCTTAAAAAATTGTGGACACCTTCCGCCGGAGGAAAAACCAGAGCTTTTCACAGATTTAGTTTTAGAATTTTGTCGGGATCGTAAAGGACATATCGAAACGACAAAAAATGAAGAAATGACTTTGGAGCAAATAGAGGCTTAATTTAAAGGACTGTTTGAGTGATAGCCAGAGGCAGTGTGACGAAAACGCACTGCTTTTTGTTTGCTCAGTAAACACGCTAAACTTTCTGTGTGAGTGATCTTAAGAAAAAACTCAAAAACCTACCGACCGATCCGGGTGTTTACCTGCACAAAAATTCTAAGGGCGGGATAATCTATATAGGAAAAGCGAAGAACTTGCGCAACCGCGTACGCCAGTATTTTCAGTCCGGAAAGGGGAAAGGTTATAAAGTAAATCGCCTGATGAAGCAGATCGCGGATTTTGAATTCATTGTGGTGGATTCGGAAGCCGAAGCACTCGTGCTCGAATCCAATCTCATCAAAAAACACAAACCGCGTTACAATGTGATGCTTAAGGACGACAAGCAATATCCGCATCTAAAGGTTACAAACGAGGCGTTTCCGAAGATCACAATTACCAGAAAGCTGCTCAAAGACGGTGCAAAATACTACGGTCCTTTCTTGCCGGCGAGCCTCGCGCGAAAAACTCTAAACGTAGCAAACCGCACCTTTCAGCTACGCACATGCACCATCGATATCGACGGAAAACTCGAGCGTCCGTGTCTTGAGTATCATCTCAAGCGTTGCCTGGGTCCATGCGTTAAAGATCTATGCAAACCCGAGGAATATGAGCAGGCCGTAAGCGATTCGATACTCTTTCTCGACGGTAAGAATAAGGAGCTTGCCAAGGAACTCGAAAAACGTATGTGGCATTACTCGGAAAATCACAGCTTTGAGCTCGCCGCAAAATTCCGGGATATGTCGCGCACGGTTTTGGCTCTGGACGAAAACCAAAAAATGGCGACAAAGCCGGACCGCGACATAGATATCTTTGGCTACTATCGTGAGGAAGGTACACCGCGAATAGCGCTCCAACTGTTTACAATGCGTGAGGGAAAAATCGTTGGGCGGCGCGAATTCTTCTGGGAAGATTTGGATGATAAGAATTTTGATGCGTCGGAATTTTTGGGCGAAGTTCTAGCGCAGTATTACTCAACTGACTACGTGCCGCTTGAGATAAATGTGCCCGTAAATTTTGAAGATCGGAAAATTCTAGAGAATATTTTGACAGAGCGCCGCGGGCGTCGGGTGCACATACGGGTTCCAATGCGTGGTCAGAAAAAGAAGCTTGTCGCGTTGGTTGAAACCAATGCCAGGCATGCGTTTGAGCAGCGTTTTCGTGTGCTCAAGCCGGACATGGAGATCGTTCTTGGCGAAATGCAGGAAATTCTCGAGCTGCCGTATTTTCCCGAGCGCATTGATTCATTTGATATTTCAAATATACAGGGCGCGGAAAATGTTGCGGGAATCGTGGCTTTTGAAAACGGCAAACCCGATCGCTCAAGGTATCGGCGCTATAAGATCAAAACGATCGAGGGGCAGGATGATTTCGGCTCAATGAATGAAGCCGTTTTTCGCAGATACCGTAGAGCTGTCGAGGAAAAAACGCCCTTGCCACATCTGGTTTTTATAGACGGCGGCAAAGGTCAGCTTTCGGCTGCCGCGAAAGCTATGCGAGAGCTCGATCTTGAGGCGATTCCGCTCGTCGGATTGGTAAAACCGCCGCGTAAACACAAAGAGATCTCACACCTCCTCGTAAAAGGACGAGAGAATCAGCCAATCGAGTTTGACGCTACCTCATCGATGTTTCGCCTTATCCAGCAGATCCGCGATGAAACACACAGAGTGGCAATTCAATATCATCGCAAAAGGCGCGAGATGCGCGATTTTACGTCGGAGCTAACGGCAATTCCGGGAATCGGACAGAAAAGGAAGATGCGGTTGCTGAAATTTTTTGGCTCAATCGAGAGAATTGCAAATACGGAAGCAGAAGAGCTGGCTGAGGTTATCGGAAGAAAAGCAGCCGGTGAAGTGGTAGATCATTTTGAGAGACAAAGACAGTTAGCGGGTAGTGATAAACAGTAGTTTATTTGATTTTAACGGCTTTGTTGTAGTGCTTTACAAAAGTCTTATTTTTCTAATAATATATTCGTTAAATAAATAGTAAGGAGCTATAAATGAGAGGTTTGTTTATCAGTATTTCTTTGTCTCTGGCGGCGTTTTCCGTCGCGGGTTTTGCTCAGGATGAGATGATTTTTCAGAGTGATTTCGAAAAGGGCAAGCAAACGTGGGAAAAGCGCGGCGCCTCAATTGGTACGACAAAGAAAGAAGCTGCAAACGGAAAGAAGAGCTTACGTGTAATGGGAAGACGCGAGGTTTGGCAGGGTGCGCAGCTCAACGTTTCAAAATACCTCGTCGCCGGAAAGAAATATAAATTTACGGTTTCCGTAAAACTCTCAAAAAAAGAAGCTCCTGATGTGATCAGGATGACGATGGAAAGGGGCAACAGCAATTTTTCCGGGATCGCCGGCGCGAAAGCAAATGCGAATGAATGGACCACTCTTTCCGGAACATTCGTTCCTTCAGGAAGCGACCCGTATTTGTTAGTTTTTATCGAAGCAGGTAGGAGTACGACCGCCTATTTTCTGGATGATTTTAAGATTGAAGGCGCCCCTTTGATTCCGGAACAAGCGGGTGTACTTGTAAAAAATGACTTTGAAAATTTCACCTCACAGGGGTGGTACGCGTTTGGAAGCGGAGTACAGATGTTTAGCTCCAAACCCCTTGGAAGTTCGAGGTGTGTTCGGGTTGCCGGCCGCACTGAACCCACTCACGGAGTTGCTCTTGATCTCTCGCCAAAATTCTTTAAGGGAAGGACATATCAGCTTTCAATTTCTGTAAGATTGGTAAAAGGTCAAAAAGCGGATTCGATAAAACTTTCCGTGCAGCAAACCGCACCCGGTGGAGAAAAAACCTTCGTTGAAGTCGCTCCCTACAAAGAAATCGCTGACTCGGAATGGGTTACGCTTTCAGGCGAATACAAGGTAACAACCGAGGGAAATAATCTGCTTATCGTTGTTCAGGCTAAAGGAGCAACCACTTCTTTTTTGATTGACAATTTTGAATTAAGACGTTGACAGGAATCGCCGAAGATTCGAACAGAATGCGGATTTATACATAATTCCGGGTAACAAGCCAAACCTAGCCCTTGATTTCTATCAATTCCCGAAGGGCG
This sequence comes from Aridibacter sp., assembly GCA_965216195.1. Classification (GTDB taxonomy): domain Bacteria; phylum Acidobacteriota; class Blastocatellia; order Pyrinomonadales; family Pyrinomonadaceae; genus Aridibacter. The sequence goes on from OZ244151.1 coordinate 3,480,426, forward strand.
CGATTAACTGCTTCGGAGTCGGGGAATTTGGTTTGGAGTTCAGGTTCTAAAAATATCGGGCGGAACTCTCTGACTAAGGCTGAACCATCTGACTTGTGAATAATAGTCTTGTACCCGCCTTTTAGCGCTTTTCGATATTTGCCGCGGACACCAAACTTTCCGCGAAGATCATATTCCTCCTGAATTTCGTTATTATCTTCCTTGCTCATAAACTTCTCTCTCTATCGCAGTTGCTTTGCGGCAACTAATAATCCTGATACGAATCGTCCAGTCGTCTTCAGATTGTTCTGTATGAACTACGAGAAGAATTCGATGTGTAACTGAAAACCCAATGCTGACAAACCGTTCCTCGTCGTTCGAATGAAAATTATCCTAGAAGGTTACAACAAATTCATCCTCGAAAACTGATGCCCCTTCTTCAAAACTAATTTTATGCTCTTGAAGATTCGTTTTCGCCTTCTCTTCATCCCATTCAAAGATTATCATCCGTAGATATTGTAATAGATAATTGCTATGACAAAAAATTATGAACTTTGAATACAGACACAAACCACCTACCATAGCCTCAGGCGAAAAACCTCCACTTCTTCTTCTCGTGCATGGCTTTGGCGCGGACGAAAACGACCTTTTTGGCCTTGCACCTTTTATGGACGAACGATTCTTTATCGCGAGTGTCCGTGCACCCTACGCTTTGCCGATGGGCGGCTACGCCTGGTTTGAGATCTATTTTGAGCCGCAGGGCATCTCTTTAAACGTCAAACAGTTTGAGGAAAGTGTCGAAAAACTTCAACCGTTTATCGATGTTTTGATCAGAGCACATGATCTTGATCAGCAGCGCGTTTATCTCTGCGGGTTTAGTCAGGGAGCAGCGATGTGTCTTGCCTCTGTGTTTAAAGAGCCAGGGAAATTTGCTGGGTTGGTTTGTATGAGCGGGCGGGCTTCTGCTGAAATGATGCCTGCCTCAGTCGACACCGAAAAACTTAAAGATTTTCCGATCCTTGTAACTCATGGAATTTTCGATCCTATTCTTCCAATCGAAAACGGGCGCGCAACAAAGGAATTTTTATCAACGCTGCCTGTTGATCTGGAATACAAGGAATATGAAATGGCTCACGAAATCTCGCAGGAGAGTTTGGGGGATGTTAGTGGGTGGTTGAGGAAACGTCTGGACAAGTAGGGTTTCGCGATACAGCAATAAAGATCGGAAATGATTCGGCTACCAATACCCATCTTTAATTTATCCGGTTGTATTTTTTTGAATCAAAGCTCGCGTAGCGAGTATCAGCATATAGCCCACAGCGTTTAGCTGTGGGTATACATAAAGAAAAGACCAAGCTATCGTAGATAGCGATACCTATTTCCACAGGAATTCCCGCTCGTATTCAACACCGCTTTTATCAAGAAGCGCGACAAATTCATCTTCAAAACCCCTTTTCGAATGATGCGCCTTTTGATTTCTTATGTATTTACGTACGGGTTCAACCTGAGATTCGCTAACCGTAAACGCTCCATATCCGTTCTGCCATTCGAACGTAGGATGGACACTCGCGCGAGCCCATTTCGTTACATTCGGCTTCAAATCTTGGATGAATTTGGACATATTCATCGTTGGCTTAAGCACGACCAACAAATGAACATGATCCTCGATTCCACCAATCTCGATACATTTACCGCCTAAACCGCGAACGGTTCCACAAATATATTTATAGATTCTTTCTCTTAATTCTTCAGCTAAATAAGGCTCGCGATTCTTGGTTGAAAAGACAATGTGATAGAGCAAATTTGCATAAGTATGAGGCATAAATTTCTTTCGCCTTTTTTCAAAGGCTCGGTGTTGGGGGGCGCGTTTTCCTGCAGCATTTGCTACGGGCTACATTCTAGTCACCATCTTCGATGGTTGAGATTGTTAAAGGTGCCGGGTCTTTTCTCCATACTTGATTCAAGATCTCCAACTTTACTTCCTTGAGATTGGGATTGTTTCTAAACTCTTCGATAAGTCTCACTTCTTTTCGATATTGTTCCCAAAAATTTTTCCATTCCTTTTTCTTTTTTGGCGAGGGAATACGTATTTTTTTGTGGACAAATTCACATCTATTCCCACACATCGGGCAATCTATCGATTTAATATTCTGTTCACGCCTGTATGATTTTTTGCATTTGACGCACACGTGAGTTCGTTTGCTCATGAGATATCCTGCCTTCAGTAAAGGGCGACTTGTTTAACGTATCTACCCGATTCTATAATCCTAACTTCACCGGCACAAAATCACGAAAATATTATGCCAAATTCTTCAAAACTATTGAAATACTTTCCGCCAATGGGAGTTTATGAAACCCTCTTTAAATTTCAGGATGCGACCGGTGTTTATATGGGCGAACCGGGGACGCACCCATGGGCGCAGGGATTTCCGCTTACAAAGCAACTGCCAAACGGACCGGAACTACCAAAAACTGTCGAACTCGATTATCTGGATCTGAAATATCCGCAGGCGACTGGAAATCCCGAACTCCTTGAATCGATAACCGATTACTACAAACACTTTTATGGCGCGAATATAACAACGGATAACGTCTGCGTTTTTGCAGGCGGAAGACCCGGGATTTTTGCAGCGGTTGCGTTTTTGCCGGATGAGTATGAAGTTTTGATTGAGGAGACGGAGTACACACCTTATTACGATCTTTTAGAATTGCTTGACCGCCGCTATCACATCATTCCGTCGAACGAAGAAAACGGATTTGCGCCTGATCCCGAGGATTATGAGTGGGCGGCGAGGGATATAAAGACGCCATTTTACATAAAAAGCAATCCGTGTAATCCGACCGGGCATGTCTGGAGCGGCGAGGTTTTGAAGGAGTTTGTCGAAGGCGTGATCGAGCGCGGGGATGCGGCGCTTATTGACGAGGCTTACGAATTCTTCAATACAAACCGGGCGGAGAGTGCGCTCGAATATGTACCCGATATCGATGAGACAAACGTCCTGGTTGTCGGTGCGGCAACAAAAGGACTTCAGGTTCCGGGTATGCGTACGGGTTGGGTAATCGCGGCGAAGGAAACGATTGAGATATTTAGAAACTTCTCGTCAATTGCAATGGGGGGTGTATCAAGACCATCGCAAATCGCCGTAGCAGGAATGCTCGAGATCGAGAGAGTGACCGAGGCCCGCAATGCCGTGAAAGAATATTTTGACGATCAGAGAAATTGGTATGCGGAGAAACTAAGCGAAGTTGGGATCGAACTGTTTACGGGCGAGGGCGGTTTTTATCACTGGGGCAAACTTCCGGGCGATCTAACGGCGGATGAGTTTAACGAAAAACTCTTTAAGCACAAAGCAGCGATTCTGCCGGGACACCTTTGCGACATGCACCGCCGCGGAAACTCCGGTGAGCTTGGTAAATACATCAGATTTTCGTTTGGCCCATTGGAGAAAAAAACCCGTGAGGAGAGTATCCGGATAATTGGAGAGTGTTTGAATTAAAGGAGCGCATGCGCCTTCGCGTGCGCTCCCACCGTTTACTGTTTGCTCACATAATTTTTGTGGACAACGATCTTTCTTTTCGCATCTACGGCTTCAAAAAGCACGTTTTTTGCGTTTTCCCGGGTTACAACCTTCGTGCGTTGGGAGACGTTCTGAGTCGATGCCTTTCCACTTTCAGCGCCCCTTAGGAATGCCAAAACCTGGCCGGGCATAACCGGATTAAACTTCACTTTTTCATTCAAATTCGCAACGGCCTCAACCGCTGCGGCCTTTAGCATTCGCGGCCAAAGCTTTTTGAAAAGCGAATTTGAAACGTAAACATCCGCGCTATTGATCTTGCCGTTGATGGCGAAAGCATAGCCGATGGCGTTGCGTTTGCCGTCAATGATGTTGCCAAGCTTATCCAGGTAGCCGTCGATTTTTTCTCTTACTTTTGAGTTTTCGAGGCTCAACTGAAGACTTGTGGCTGACTTGGCGTCTGCAACTGAAACGGAAACGTTAGCACTCAATTTATCCTGTGCCTTGCTCACCTCGTTCCAAACCTCTTGTTGCGAACGAGATTTATTTGCCGCGAGTTTTAGCTTTTTTGTGACGATTCGATCTTTTGAGGACGAGAATTTTCCGGAATCTTCTTTTCCCCGTTTTGACCAACGCCCGGATTCCACGCAGAATGCCTGAATCAAAATTTTCCCCGAATTTGCCGGTATGATAATCGAAACGGCGAGCACCCGGTCTTGCTTTCCGCCTTTTACGATGTCGCCTGATTGAATGAAAACGTCATGCGTCTTTGACAAATTCTGTACGGAGAGTTCGTTTACGTCGGAGGTTTCGTAAACGACGAATTCTTTATTTTCCAACGCTTCCTGCAGCGTCAAAATATTGTTTTTTGTATATTTATCCTTTCCGTAGATAAGAAAAATGGATAGATTTTTGTGGCTGTAGGCTTTCGAAACCCTGTAACTTTGCGCTTTTACCGTACCGAAAACACCGAGTGTTAACAGTAGTGCTACGCATAAAATGCTTTGTAATTTCATGGTGTACTCCTCAATTTTTAAACTTCTTTGGGAAGAACTGTTTGATTAGATGAACGAAGTAGGGAAAACGTCTTGCAACAGGAGCGAAATTTTTACTTTGGCGAAGTGGCCAACTATTTATGCGGGTACACAGGTAAGAGTTGCGGTAATATTAAAACGTTATGAAAAGCTTAGTTTTTGCTTGCCTAGGTCTTGCTCTTGTTCTTGCGGGCTGCCGCGGAGAGCATCCGCATTATACAGCTGACCTAAAAATCACCCCCGAACCGATCGAAGCCCGAAAGCCGACCGATTTGATTTTTCAGGTCAAAAATCCAAAAGGGGAGAAAACCAGTGAGCTCGAAATTGTTCATGAAAAGCCGATGCATCTTTTCATGGTGTCGGAGGATTTGTCACAGTATTTTCACGAGCATCCCGAAAAGCAGGCCGACGGAACGTACAAACTAACGGGTTTTGTATATCCGAATGGCGGCAAATTTAAAATCTACATCGATTTTAGGCCAAAAGGCGAAGAGGATCAGACGGTTGAGTCTTTTGTCGTGGATGTGGAGGGCGAAGGTCGGGAAGAGGTTGAATTAGTTCCGGACGAGAAATTTGAGAAAATTGTTGACGGTCTGCGTGTTGTGATGAAACCAAATATCGATTTGGTCAAACGCAAGGACGTTATGTTTATGTTTCAGATGTTTGATGCTGAGACTGACGCTCCCGCGACTGATTTACAAACTTACCTAGGCGAAAAGGCTCATTTTGTGATCATCAGAAAGGGACTCGGGAGATTCGTTCACGCACATCCGATGTCCTCAAAAACTATGACTGAAAATACGAATTCAAATATGAAAATGCCTGATTTGGGAGCGGATCCGGAATCAAAGGTAGTTGCGATGACCAACTTTCCGAATCGAGGGATTTATAAAATCTTTGCGCAGTTTAAGCGAAACGGCAAAGTAATCACAGTGCCGTTTGTTTTCAGGGTTGAATAGACCGATTAATTGTAAGGTCCGTAAAATAGATAGTGTAGACCGTAATAGAGCAGGAAGATTGTTACGAAAGCCAGGTAATATAGCCCGGTCATAAAATAGGCTTCTGTGAAAAGCGATTTATCACGCAGGACGAGCATTTCGCGAGCGTCTGTCGGACCTCTTACAATCAGAACAAAAAGTATGGCGATGATCATCAGGTGTCCTACAGCGTCAAGCAACCCAAATTCCGCAATCGCCAAAACAAAAATCGACATAAACCCAAGAGATATGAGTCTTCCTACCACGGAAACCGCGCCAAGCAGGATAAAAGTTATGAAAAACTCCAGAAAGCCCGAGAGCTTCATGAAAAATTCGCTGGACATTCCCATGAGCATATGCGGGCTTTTCTCAAAAATCGGATCGGTCCAATGCGCATAGGCAAATTTTTCGACCGATGCCCAGATCAAAGTGAGTCCGGTGCAGGCAAAAAGCACTACGAACGCGGATTTAAGCCAACCCTTTGACTTGATTCCCGAGGCGGTCAGGTAGTAGGCGATCCCTAGAAAGATCATGTAATCAAGGGTGTGAAAGAGCCCGTATTGGAAACTGGCGATAATCCAAAGTACGAAAATGCCTATTCCCGTAATCGGTGTGGTATAGCGGGAGATAACGCAGAGCGCCATAATTAAATGGAGCCATGGAACCCACGCTGCATTCGTTTTTAATTCAGGCGTGACATAGAAACTCTCTCCCCAACCCAAAGCCCACCACAAGAAAAGCGCAAAGAAAAAAATTCCTGCTGCCGCTCGCATAATGTAGTTTGCGAGGTTGTCGAAAAGTTTTAGTTTTTTATCAAATTCGGCTAGATACTCTTCTTCATAAATGTATCGGTCAAGAAGGAAAAATACGTAGCAGGCGATCACCGAAGCGATAAACATGTAAACAAAAGTTTTGTCTATCACCTCGCCGATTGGAAGGGGCGGCTCCGCCACGTCAAATTCTGCAAACCATTTAACGTGAGCTTCGACCGTTTCGACTAGAAGAAAAACGAACGCAGCGAAAAGAGAGCATTTCAATACATTGTGGATCAAGGGATTTTCTAATGCTTTGGAAATCATTTTTCTGCCTCATTTTCTGTTAGTCTTATCGAGGGAAGTATCTCAATCAAAACTCAACTTCGTCCTTTCTTCGTAGAGTGAACCCAATCGAGCGCGAGCGGCGTATTCATATGAACCTTGATTCCAAGATAATCACGGAAAACGCCTTGCAGGTTGCTTATCTGTTCTTGCTCCTCGCGGTGTATGTATTCATTTCGCCCGTTGTGAAGCGTAGGAATAATAATGAAGAAGACCCTTGGAATTTTCCGATTTTCAACTTTTGCAATTGATTTCTTCGGTTTCTGTACACTCGATAAATAATCACCCTCGTCAAAATTTCGAACGTGACATTGAATGCAGGTCATTCCTTTCTCTTCAAACAAACGCCGCCGTGGATCGCGAAGCTTCGTCTTTGCGACCATATACTTAAACTTGTAATCGCGCGCGATAAGCGTGGTATCTACATTCGCTTTTTTGATCGAACCGTCAGGCATAATTTCGGGAACGTGCACCGTGTGATTTACCGGATCGTAAAGTTTCTCCCAGCCTTTTTTATAAAGCGGGCTGTTCTTGTCGGTTATTGGAGCGCGTGCTTTTTCATAATGTGTACCGCTTTCACTCGGTTTTACTCCCGCGACAAAACCTGCCATCGGCGGACTGTTTACGGCCAGGACTTTCCTGCCGTTTCGCACGACCGGATTAATTTTCATCGCACCCAAAAGCCAACCATCACCGTGTAGATACTTGCCGTTGTTGTCGTAAGCATTTCCGCCTCCTAGACGTGAATTGTGCGGTAGCGCGGCAAAGTTTGCGCGCAGCATTGGCTCGGTTGGGTGGCTGTAATTCAGTGTCCAGGTTATGAAATTGGCCAAAGCCTCTCCGTATTTTGCTTTGTCATTTTTTACAAAGTCTTTAATTTCTGCGCCGTCGAAAAAAGTTTCATGAAATTTCTTTGCAAAGATATAGTTGTTTTTCTGGCGGAGCGCTTCGGGCCTCGTTGCATCGCCGCCACGAATAATTCTCATACGCGGCATAAAGTAGGCTTGAGGTCCGGCTTTTTCGTTGAAGTAAACTAGGCGCAGCTCAAATACCTTTTTGTTAACTCGCGGTCTGACAGCGATCAGTTCCCAATTTTTGGCCTTCCAAACCGGATCGAATTTTGAACTGGTCGGATCCACCGCGGGGTTTTTGTGCAGAATCGCAAGCTGTTTCATGGCGTCGCGGAAAAGCTGTTTGCCGCTAGAAGGCTGAATTCCGCTTCCCGGTTTAATCTGTTTTTCTGCTTCAATTTCTGCCGCTCTTTGGAAAAAACTTACGATGCCCCATTTCTTATTTGCGGCTTTTAAACGCTCAGGATCAATGATCGAAACAAATGCATTTACTTCGAGCGACGTCGGCGGCAATTCCTTAAGCTTAACTCTTTCCTTAACGATCTTGAGATTGTACTCTTTCGTGACGCTTCTATTAGGGCGCGATTTATCAGGTGACATTTCTGTCACCTTTATTACAAACTTTCCGGAATCACCATCACTCGGCTGCGGCGTCCAATCTACCGTCAACGTGTTTTGATCAAACTTGGCGGATTTTGGCTTTTCGACCAATTCGATCCGTATGTAATCTGCTTCTTCGTCAATGACTTCAAGTCCAAACGTCAAACGCTGCCCGAGACCGATTTTGTCGTGCCGAAGATCTGCGATTTCGGGGAGCTGATTCTCTGTTTGTTCACTTTTGTCGGGGTTATTTGATCTTGCCTTCGAGTTGTGCGGCCTAAGTAAGAAAGCACCGGCTAAAAGCACAAGAAACATTAGCAACGCCAGCATCTGCAAAGTTCTTTTTTTGTTCATCTTATCCAGTATTTTGTCACACCTGTCAACACTTTTATTTGCAAGCCAGGCTGCCTTTGTCAATAATTTTGTAACGTTAATTTGGCAGGAGGCAAAATGAAACACGCCGGATCATGATCGGGTGGTTGTTTTTGTCGGTCCTGTTTGGATCCGTGAGGGCAAAACTACGGATTCAGACCCGGCAGGGACAAATTTACGATAGCTGTGGTTAAGTATCAGCATGAGATTTGCACTTTATCATTTTGAACAGGATAGACCTCTTCCGCTCTTTTTCGTATAGTAAGCGTTAAACAAAAATAGTAAACATATCAAAAGCGACGCTCATCGGAGTAGTTTATGAGAAAGAAAGCGATCAACAACTTTGTGTGTACGGTTCTTTGCGCGGTTCTTTGCTATCCGCCGGTAATTCTCGCACAGAATTCATCAGCAGGAACGACACAAGATCTAAAAGAGAAGAAGCAGAAGTGGGATGTTCTCAATCCTCCTTTTAAGCTCAATTCCGTTGCCATAGATACTGATGAAACGACCTGGTCGAGCTTGGATCTAACGCCGGATGGCCGATCGTTTGTTTTTGATATGCTCGGCGATATTTACATCGTGAGTATCAATGGCGGTAGCGCGCGTTCTTTGACCCAGGATTTTGCTTGGAACATTCATCCCGCAGTGAGCCCTGACGGTCAGAAGATAGCCTTTATTTCGGATCGCGATGGTATTTCGAATGTCTGGGTGATGAATATTGATGGATCAAACCTCAGGCAAATCAGCAAAGAAAAGAAGAATATTCTTCACAGTCCGAAGTGGAGTCCGAATGGGGAATACATTGCAGCGACGAAAGGAATCATGTCGAGCCGCAGCATCCCGGCCGGGGAGATTTGGCTCTACCATATGTCCGGCGGTGGCGGTTTGCCGATCAAAAAACGCGCGAATGGAAAACGCGACCAAAAGAATATCGCTGATCCGGCGTTTTCACCGGACGGCAAGTACATCTATTACACCAAAGACATTACACCCGGCTATACATTTAGCTATAACCGCGATCCCTTAAAATCGATCTTTGCGATCACGCGCTATGATATGGAAAAGGGTCGGGAAGAACGCTACATCGGCGGAACGGGCGGAGCGATTTGTCCGACACCTGCGCCGGACGGTAAATCTATAGCATTTATAAGGCGGATCAGGAATAAGACAGCACTTTTTCTAAAAGATCTTGCGACCGGAATTGAAAAGCCCCTCTATCTCGATATGGAAAGAGATATGCAGGAGGGCTTTGGAACGGAAGGCTATTACGCGTATTTTGACTGGACACCGGATTCGAAGGCTATTGTTTTTTGGACAGGCGGAAAGTTTCACCGTCTTTCGCTGGAAGATAAATCGGTTAAGCAAATTCCGGTTCGCGTTAGGGCAAATGTGAAATATGCCGATGCACTGAGGTTTCCGGTAGATGTAGCTCCGGACAATTTCAACGTAAAACTTGTGCGTTGGGCTCAGAAATCACCCGATAAAAAATCGATACTATTTCAGGCGCTCGGTAAACTCTATTTACGGGATTTGGCTTCGGGAAGAGTGCGTCGATTGACCACGCAAAACGATCACGATGAATTCTATCCGCGCTATTCAAACGACGGTCGATCGATTGTTTACACAACCTGGAATGATCAAAAGCTCGGAAGCGTAAGGGTGATGCCCGCGGGCGGCGGGAGTAGTAAAACGATCACAAAATTGCCTGGTCATTATATCGAGCCGAGTTTTTCCACCAATGGAAAACTTATTACCTATCGCAAATTCTCCGGCGGCTTTCTGCTCGATCCAAGATATTCGATCGATCCCGGAGTTTATGTTGCGAATCTTAAATCCGGAAAGCACCTCCGCGTTTCGCGTTCGGGCTCCGCCCCACATTTCGCAGGTGACAATCAGCGCGTCTATTTTACGACCTCCGTGCCGGGCAGTTCGTACCCCGAGCGGCAGCTTGCAAGCGTAGATCTCAATGGCAAAGATCGAAAATCGCATTTGTACGGCGGTGATCAGGTTGAAGAATTTCGTTTATCACATGACAAAAAATGGGTTGCTTTTACGCATCAGTTCAGAGCTTACGTAACACCATTTATCGAAACCGGAAAACGTATCAGCATTGGTCCAAAATCGAAATCGGTACCTGTAAAACAGATTTCAGAAAGGGCCGGCGAATTCCTGACATGGCATCCCGATAGCAAAACTGTCAGTTGGTATCAGGGATCGAACTACTATGAGCGTTCGCTTCGGGAGGCGTTTAGCTTTGTTTCAGGGGCAGCTCCGAAATTACCAAAACCGGTAACAAAAGGAATTGATCTATCGTTTTCGAGTCAAGCTGCTAAGCCGAGCGGTTACAAGGCATTAGTTGGTGGCAAAGTCGTAACAATGCGCGACGCGAAAAACAAGCAAGAAGTGATTGAAAACGGCGTCGTTTTAATCAAAGACAATAAGATAATGCAGGTTGGGCGTGCCGGATCCGTCAGAATTCCGCGTGGTGCTCAGGTAATAAATACAAAAGGTAAAACGATAATCCCCGGTTTGATTGATGCTCATGCTCACGGCTCGCAGGGAAGAAATCAGTTAATCCCTCGTCAGAATTGGGTAATGTATTCAAATCTTGCCTTTGGTGTGACAACGATTCACGACCCTTCTAACAACACAACCGAAATCTTTTCAGCGTCCGAAATGCAACGAGCTGGTTTGATCGTTGCCCCGCGGATTTATTCGACCGGAAGAATTTTATACGGCGCGGAATCGGTTGGCGCGAAGGCGATTGTAAACAACTATAAAGATGCGCTCTTTCATATTCAGCGAATGAAAGATACAGGCGCAATTTCTGTGAAAAGCTATAATCAGCCGGCTCGTGCGCAGCGGCAGCAACTGTTGTGGGCTGCCCGCAACCTGGGGATGATGGTCGTTCCCGAGGGCGGCGGTAAGTTTCATCAAAATATAACGATGCTTGTAGACGGACACACAGGACTCGAGCATTCGCTTCCGATTGCGAAAGGCTATAAGGATCTGACCACCCTTTGGGCCGCAACGAAATTTGGCTACACGCCGACATATGTCGTTTCTTACGGAGGTCTGTCTGGCGAAATGTTTTGGTATGACCGAACAGATGTCTGGAAAAATCCGCGCCTACTTCGCTACACACCGCATTTTCTGCTCGACGGTCGTGCTATCCGTAGGCAAAAGGCGCCCGACAATCAATACAATCATTTTGAGGTTGCGAAATATTCCAAAATTTTGGGCGATAAAGGAGTGATGGTCAATATTGGCGCCCACGGGCAGCGCGAAGGTTTGGGCTCGCATTGGGAGTTGTGGATCATGGAGCAAGGCGGTTTTACCCCCTGGGAGGTACTTCGGAACGGCACGATCGGCGGCGCCGAACATCTCGGCATGGATAAACACATCGGAAGTATTGAAGCCGGCAAACTCGCGGATCTGGTTGTAATTGACGGCGATGTCTTAAAGGACTTAAAACGTAGTGAATACGTTGAATATACCGTGATCAACGGACGCGTTTACGATGCCGCGACGATGAACGAATACGGCAGCAAAGCAAAACGTAAATCGTTTTTCTTTGAAGGAACCAACAAAGCGTATATGCCAAATGAGACTCGAAAAGCGATGAAAGAAAAAGCGGAGAATTATAACTGGGCTCATTGATTCTACCCCGGCAGAAACTTTGGCTTTCAAGTACGGAAAGCCTCTGACCTTCCGAATTACTTCTTCGCAATTCTAAGGCTAAGCCTCCTGTTGTTTCAATACTTCGTTGGAGTTCTCTGACCTTTTCGTAATCCAAGATCATTTGACCAACTACTCCTCAAGTGCCGGTTCGCCGAAAATTGGCTGTCCGGCGATGGAAACATACGCCGCATAAATAATTATCCCGAGAGTAACGACCATCAACAATACTGAATTCGGAAAATAAAACAGCGAACTGTCAAAGGTAATAGGCGAAGTGTAGCTGACGATAAAGAAAAACCAGTAGGCGATCAGCCCAAGTAATCCGAAACGCTTCAAGGCGATCACCAGACAGACCGAGTTTATCAAAGCAGAAATGGTTAGTAACCAATGAACCGTAAGAGCAAAAAACAGAAATTGAATAAGAAAGACCAATAGGCCAACCAGCATAACGCCCAGAAGTTTTTTACCCGTCAATCGGTAAAACAAAAACGCCAAAAACAGAATTACAAAGCTCTGAACAATTTGAGATACGGTGTTCAGAAGAAGTACCGAGGTTAAACTTCCTATTCCGTTTATTCCCGCTAATGAAAAGGCATCAGTAACAACATCAAACGTTCCAAGAGATAACTGCAACAGAAATAATCCGATGTGAATTCCAACGGTATGACCGAGCCCGAGAAGCCCGCCAAGCAAAATGTCTCGTCCGACCATCGGGTCACGAATATCGCCGGCCATAATTCGGTTCCATGAAATAAGCATTTCCGGCCACGAGCGCCGTATGTAGGGTTCCAGGGCAAGGTACAGCAATCCAATGGAAAGAGCCGAAATCACGGCAAAACTCATCGATTCATAAATGACTGATAACTCGCCCCATATTGTCGGAATGTGATCGGCGATGAGGAGCTGACCAAAAATCGCAATCGCAAACAAAACTGTTGTTAGTTTCAAACCGCCACGTAGATCGCCGCGACCCGCTTTTAGATTTCGGAACGCTATGAAGAAAGATCCAATTATTGCGATGATGATCCATAAAATAATTATTATTGTGCCGTATTTTCTGAAATTGTTTTGTTCGGTTGTTGCCGTTGCGGTTTCCAAATCCCATGGAGCAAATACCTTGAAGAAAACCGCTTTACCTTCAAACTCAGCGGCTTCTATGCGGATCGGAATGTTTTGAAAATCTGTCAGAGCACCCGTCCATGCCAATCTTTTATCAGCGAATACGGGCGGAGTGGCATTTGATTCAGCTTTCTTAAATCTCGCGAATTCCAAGCCCGCTTCCGCAAAAACATCTCTCCAATTAGTTTCCGAATCGTTTCGTTGAAAAGCATTTTTCGGCGGAACAACAACCAGCTCGATTAAACGCCCTCGAACATCAAGCTTTACGTTTGCCATATTTTCCTTGGTCAATGGCGGTTCGCTCTCAGTTACTTTCGCGGCGTCTACGGGCACGAGGTAGTCAGGGGACTGTCGATACAGGAAATAAATATTATACGGTTGTCCTGTACGGATCATTTCTCTATTCAAATGTCCGTATTTATTCTCTCCAAACACTACAGAATCCCTGGTTTTTATAAAGGAATTGTCCTGCACAAATTCATAGTCTGCATCAAAAGGACGTTCCTGATAGCCAAACTTTCTAAGCATTTCACGAGATTTTTCCGCCAAAACTTCGGATGGTTTTTCAAATGGCGTCAGACTGAAAGCCTTATAGGTTTGATTAAAAGCCAAAGCACCAAAATATACGACCAAAAATAGAGCGAGAAAACCCAACGCAACCATTGGTCTCAATGAACCTTTCTTGGGTGCAGCCGCAACCATTTCCGGCGAAGGAGTTTCGCCAGCCGCGATTGCCGCTTCCAAAGGATTTCCGCCCGGCAAGGCAAGCGCAACCTGTAAAGCGGATTCGGGTCTATCCTCTGAATTCTTCTCTAAGCAACGATTGATTGTTTTCTCGACAATTGGTTCGATATTTTCGACGAAGGTTGAGGGATTTGTCGGCGAAGTCGTCCTATGTTTTTTAATCAGCTCATCGAGCGAGTCGGCGCGAATTGCTTGTTTACCCGTATAAATTTCGTAGAGTAGAAGTCCAAGCGAATAGATATCGCTTTTTGTCGTTACCTCTTTTCCCGTAATCTGCTCCGGCGACATATAGGCGGGAGTCCCAACCCGAACCTCTGATCCCGAAATGTCCTCTTCAATTCCCGCGATTCCGAAATCTGTTATCCGCGCTCTTCCATTTGAATCAATAATTATGTTTGCAGGTTTTAAATCACGGTGAAGAATTCCCGCATCGTGAATAGCGTGAAGACCGAAGCAAATCTGGCGTGAGATCTCAGCGGCTTTATCCGACGGAAGTCTTCCAATTCGGCGAAGAAGCTGCGCGAGGTCATCACCTTCGATAAATTCCATCGAAAGAAAATGTTTGCCTTCGATCTCACTGATGTCGAAAACTTTACAAACGTTTGGGTGCGAAACCTGTCTTGCCGTGCGGACTTCACTAATGAATCTATCGAAGGCATCTTTATCTTTCTCAAGTTTTTCCGGCAGAAATTTTAATGCGACAGTTTGGTTAAGTTTGATATCTTCTGCCTTATAGACCTCACCCATTCCGCCTTTGCCGAGCAACCCAAGGATTCGGTAGCGTTCAGCTAAAACCGTTCCGGCAACTAAATTTCCGGTTTGGATTTCTCCCGTTGTTTGGTTTGGCAACTGGGTTTCGCCTTCGAGGATTTCCGTAGCGACCTCTTTTGCAGCAGATTCTTCAAGAAACGAGGTGTCGGCTTCATATGAGGAACTGAGCAGCCTCTCAACCTCGTTTCGCAGTTCGGGATCGTCGCCAACAGAATTGTCTAGAAATTTCGCCCGCTCTTCGTCCCCAAGATCTGAGGCGGCTTCGAAAAGGGATTTAATTTTTTCCCAGCGTGCTTTATCCATGACCTAGGCGTATCTAAATAACATCATCTATTGGCGTGACCTCTTGGATGAACGCAAATCTTGACAAGCATAATACTTTTGCCGCGTATGAAGCTACTAATCATAAGAGAAAGGGGGCGCCTGTAAACATATTGCCGCGAGTTTGCAGCTAAGTAGTTTCAAATATGTCTTTCATTATTCTTCCTCCTTCCCACTTTTAGAAGTTCGACCAACCACCAATTCACCTCGTTTGATAATCGGCGTATTTTGAAAGACAGCTATTCGCCATTTGCCTTCTTCCTTTTTCAAAACCAATAGCGGCAAAACCGTAGGGACATCTTTAACCGGGTTTCCATCTTTATACATCGTACTCTCGAGATGAACGGCCGCTACTTCATCAGTCAAAAATCGAATCTTTTTGATCTTCGTTCTGATCTCAGTTCCTTTATAGATAGTGTCGAAAATTTGCTGATGACTTTTTAGATTTTCCTCACGCCCGGAAATTTGCTTTCCGTTCCAGACCGTAAAATCAATATCATCAACAAATTGATCCGCCCATTTTACGCCGTCTCCGGCAGCCCAGGCGTCCTGTATGTTTTGAACAATCTGCCGAACAGCATTTTCGTCCGCGGTACAGATCGTTTTAGTTTGAGCGATCGAATAAACCGGAAATAGAATTAACACAGCGATCATCGATATAAGATAGTTTTTCATAATTGTTTGTCTCCTTTTGAGTTAAAAAAAGTAAAACTAGGGTAGGAAACTCCCGTTTAGGATCGTCATGATAGTGCTCGAGTGTTCGACAACCTTTACGGCCGACCAAATGCTCAATCCGATAATCGAAAGTGCAGATGTGTTTAGTAGAACCATGCATATGTTTAGCGTCAGATCGTTTTGTTCGTTTTTACGCATCACATCCGAATTCATTCCGTTCCCCCAAAGTTTTCGTTGTTCATTAATAAGGGCGACAACGAAAAGAAAAACCGCTCATTAAATTCAAAAAAACTTGTAAATATATTGAAAATCGGTTTATTGTGTTGGAAATGGAAAGAGAAGCTTTTAAGGTTACGCGCCTCCTGAAGGACTGGAGCAGTGGAGACAAAAAGGCATTTGATAAACTGATGCCGCTTGTTTATGAAGAACTGCGTAGGCGCGCATCTGTTTATTTGAAAAACGAGCGACGGGATCATACTCTGCAGACGACGGCGTTGATCAACGAAGCGTATATTAACTTGATAGATAAAGATGATATCGAGTGGGAAAGCCGTTCACATTTTTACGCGGTAGCGTCAAAGGCGATGCGTAGAATTTTGGTCGATTATGCCCGTGCCCGGAATCGAAAGAAAAGAGGTGGCAAAGTGGAGAATCTGCCGCTTGATGAAGCGCGTTTTTTTTCAGGAAAAGAAAAATCGATCGATCTCGTCGCGCTTGATGACGCACTAAAAAGGCTTGCCGAATTTGACGAACGGCAAGCAAAAACGGTCGAACTAAAATATTTTTGTGGGATGACAATTGATGAGACAGCGGATGTTTTGGGAGTTTCGAATGTTACGGTCAGACGCGACTGGAATATGGCGAAGGCCTGGCTTCATCAGGAGATTCAGTAAATTCTGTTCAGAACCCCCTTAACCCCCTAATTTTTAACCTTCCCCAACGCTTCCAACGCCACTTCATACCCAAAGGATTCACTGTCTTATGTAGACCGAGAACCACGTATATGCGGAGCTTTATGTAGTAAATTGCAAAAGAAAAATACTCTGGCATCGGACTCCTCATTTCTTGTCTCCCCGAGATCTTAAAAATCGCCAATTGTATTTAGACGCGCAAACAAACCGATTAGCCGATAAAAAAGTTAAATCGCGCTTGGGGACCGCACTTACAGGAGGTGGCTAATAGTAGCACGTTTTGCAAACTCAACCAGCATTTTTTATGCTTTCGTTGCAGTTAGTAAAATATTCGGTAAAAATAATGAGAATTCAGAATCAATTTTGGGAGCGACTATCATGAAATCTTTGTTGGCATTTTACGTACTATTCTTCGCACTTTCCTTTTGTGGGCTGAGCGAGAAAATTCAGGAAAGGCTTGATCAAGTTCAAGAGAAGACGGAGGAAGTTGCCAAAAAAGAAGCGGGTTCCGGAGAATCGAAACCGGAAGAGCGCACCGGTGAAATAGAAAAACCGGAGCTGACTCCGGCTCAGCAGAGCGTTCTCGATCAGGGCAGCGAAGTAAAGTGGGATTATCAGGGAATTGCATTTACTTTGCCGAAGGCCTGGAAAGAAATGAACCTGAAAAAGGCGATGTTTAATTATGGGTCGCCAAACACAGGGTTTCTTATCGCGACAATTGCAACTATGCCCGCGAATTTCCCCTCCGAAACGAGCCTTGACGCGACATATACAAGCGCCCTTGAGCAGCTTAAGAACGGCAAATATGAGAGCGTCCGTTGGCTGGAAATTGACGGCGTCAAAGGGGTTGAATGGATCGAGGTTATGCCTGAAGATAAAGGCGATCCGCGTAGACATCAGTGGATCGGTTTTAGAAATTATCAAGGCGAGAATCAGCAGCTCAACGTCATGGTTACAACTAAAGGAAGCCGATTTGACGAGAAGAAAAATGAATTTGCCGCAATTTTATATTCGATGAAAATCGACAAATAAATTAATCGAGGGGCGTAGGTTTATCGGAATGCGGGATAAAACACTTCCGACACCGCGCCTCGTACTTTCCGCTTGCTCCTACTTCGACACGCTCTTCGGATTCAAAGGTGCGCTGTGAATAATTTGCGGTGTTTCCGCACTTAACGCATATCGCGTGAGTTTTAGTGATAAATTCTGCGATTGAAAGTAGCTGCGGCATGGGCTCAAACGGCTTACCCATATAGTCTTGATCGAGCCCCGCTACGATAACCCGTTTTCCCCTATTTGCGAGATCATTCGCAGCTTCAATCAACGCCATATCAAAAAATTGTCCCTCGTCGATGCCAACAACCTCGGTATCATCATCGATCCGGGAGAGGAGTTCTTTAGCCGTCATCACAGGTTTTGAAATATGCGTCATGCCGGAATGTGAAGCAATTTCTTCGATTGAATAGCGATCATCGATTTTTGGTTTAAACACCTGTACTTTTTGACGTGCAATTTTTGCACGCGTAAGTCGGCGGATGAGCTCTTCGCTTTTACCGGAAAACATAGACCCGACGATTACCTCAATCCAGCCTTTACCATTTTGCCTCTTAATTCGACGCTCCGTAGTGTTGTCGAAAGCCAGTTCATCAATCATTTTGCTTCGCAATTCCGTTTGTGTGTTTGAGAAAAGCAAGATTATCACAAAAGGATTTCCGCAACAAAAACGCGAAAATTACCCAAAGTCACCGTGAGATTAACAGAAAAAAAGGATTGCGGATCGATCAATAAGGCAGACAGGCGGCTCCTGGCTCTCGGCAAGAAATCAAACAACGCCACTCTTTCCTTTGACACTCCGCGATCTCAGCGAGCTCTGCTTTTCAATTTCCCGCCAAAATTGCGGCAATCTTATCGATAACTGCAGAACTTTCCGCTTTCCGTGTTTCGTTGTTTGAAACTATCACGAAGGCGACGGTATCGTTTTCAGATTTGGCGTATCCGGCAAGTGAGCTGACGTAGGTAATCGATCCTGTTTTTGCAAGAATCCTTCCTGAGACATTTCTCAAACGTCCGCGAAGGGTGCCGCTTTTTCCTGCAACCGGTAATGAATTTTTGAAGTTTGCGGCAAACTCACTTTTGGCAGCGAAGATCAAAGCTCGTCCGATGGCCTCGGGAGTTACAAAATCAAGACGCGAGAGTCCGGAGCCGTCGTGAATAGCTACATCCATAGTCGTGATATTTTGATCAACAAGCCATTTTTCTACTACCGATGCGCCGGCGGAGTCGTCGCCTCGGAGCTTTTGCATTTTTGGGTTTTCATCGGGCGCTTCACTTCCAAATTTTTTGCCAAGTATGCGCAGTATCAACTCCGCGTATAGATTAACCGAATCCTTGTTCATTTCGCGGATCGTCTCGGCGAGCGGTTGGCTGGCTAAGTTAGCAATCTCGATCGCCTTTTCCGGATCTAACTTATCGCTCGATTTCCAATCTGCGGAGCGCACTTCACCAGAAACCTCAATTCCATTTTTTTCCAAAGTTTCCTTCAGAATTTTAGCCGCTAAAAGCGCTGGGTTGTTAATGGCGATTCTCGCATCCAAGTTTTTGCCGTTTCCCCACACGTAAATTTTATTTGTACCGAGTTCGCGTTTTACACCGATGGCCTCGATGTCTTCAATTGGCTCAACCTCGCCCGAAAGCTCGACGAAGTTTGCGTCTGCCCGAGGCTTTCCATTTTCGATCGTAACCGTAACAAGGTTTTTATTAATAGAAAGAGCCGAAGCAGCTGCGCCGTAGTACCACTGAGCTTCATTCCAAGTCCAACCATCGCCAAGACCGTCACCCTTAAAATAGCTCTCGTCTCCGATTACGTCACCCTCAATCTTGCGCAAGCCTTTTAATTTGACCAGATTAACGAGACTAGACAGCTTTTCGGTATCAAAATCCGGGGCTCCGCGCCCATACAATATTAGATCGCCTTTAAGCACTCCGTTATCGAATTCCCGGGTCGCGTAGATCGAGGTTTTTGTTTGATAATCTCCGCCCAATTTATCGAGCGCGACGATCGAGGTAAGAAGTTTTTGGATTGAGGCGGGGTTAAAGAGTTTTTGTGCGTCTCTTCCGCAAATTACACGCCCATCCACTAAACTAATCGCTACTAAGCCCCAACGCGCCTTCTTAAATTCGCTTTGATTAATAGCGTCATTAACCCTTAAACACAGGTTTACGTCATCCGGCCTTCGGGAAATTTCGAGAGGTTTATCATGGCCGATTTTCGGCTTCGGAATTTCAAACGCTGGCTCAGTGGTTTCAACCCCAGGTTTGGTTGACGATTTGAAAAGTGAGCAGGAGGTGAAAACCACGGTAAGAATGACGAGCGACAGATATTGAAAACGAGTAGCCCATCTGGAGAATGTTTTCATTTTAATAAGCTAGCTGAGGCGTAGGTCGTTTCCCGTCATCTCATCCGGTTTATTGATTCCAAGGATTCCGAGAATCGTTGGCGCAACATCTTCGAGGGCTCCATTATCACGTAGTTTTAGCCCGTTGGTATTGTTTGCGACGAAGTGAAAAGGAACGGGATTTGAGGTATGGGAATTTGTAGAACCATTATTCATTTCTTCACAATTTCCGTGGTCCGAAGTGATCAGCGCGACTCCATCTACCTCATGAATTTTTCTTATAATTCCGCCAAGGCAAGTATCCACGAATTGCACGGCTTCAATTGTCTTTTCAAGATTACCAGTATGCGCGAGCATATCTGCTGACGCGAGGTTTACGATAAATACGTCGTCCTCGCCGGCTTCCAAACCTCGCAAAAGTTTGTCGGTAATCTTAAAACACGCCGTTTCCGGTTGGGTTTCGTTTGAAGAAACCTTTGGCGAAGGAACTAAAATCCGCTTTTCGTTTGGATGCTCGATTTCCTTTCCGCCATTGAAATAATATGTTACGTGAGAATACTTTTCGGTTTCCGCAAGCCGGCAATTTACAAGACCATGATCCGCTAAAACCTTTCCGAGCGGGTTGGTTTCCGCGTTTGTTCTAAATGCGACGGGGAGATCGAATTTTTTATCGTATTCAACCAAACAGACACTTTCGGTTTTAGGTTTTCCGTGCGTTCCGCCCCCGGCCGTAGCACCCTGCACGGCAACGGATTTTACGAGCTGCCGAATTCGATCCGCCCGATGATTAAAGAAAATTACGACATCATCATCCTTAATGGATGCCAAAGGAATGCCGGGTTTTTCTTCAAAAACAATCGGCTGAACAAATTCGTCTGAATTTCCCCGTAGAAACGAACCTCGGATCGCCGAGACGGGGTCAAAAGCGCGTTCGCCCTCGGAATGAACCAGCATCGTATAAACCCGTGCGGTCTTTTCCCAGTTTTCCCCTCGGTCCATCGCGTAATGTCTTCCGCAAAGCGTGGCGATTTTTCCGCATCCGATGTCAGCCATCTTAATTTGGAGAGCTTCGGTGTATATGTCAGCCGTTCGAGGTGCGACATCCTTCCCATCTAAGATTCCATGTATAAAGGTCCGCTCTCCGCATTGCTCATCTTTGGCCATTCTAAGAAGAGAAAAAAGGCTATTCATCGAGGAATGAACATTGCCATCAGAGATGAGGCCGATCAAATGCACGGAAGATTCTTTCTCGCGGGCTTTTGCAAATGCTCGTTTAAGCACCGGGTTTTCAAAAAAGGAACCTGTTCGAATTGCCTCCGAAACTTCAGCTCGATCGGTTCGCACAACACGACCCGTGCCGAGGCTAAGGTGTCCGACTTCAGAGCTACCCGGAGCCTCCGGAAGCAAGCCTACGCGTGAGCCAGACGCTGCTAAAAGCGTTTTGGGATAATTTTTGCAAAGAAGATCGTAATTTGGCGTGTTAGCCAAGGCGATCGCATTGCCCTCTCGCTGGCTTGAATGTCCCCACCCATCCACAATCACGAGGGCAAGCGGACGCTTTCGTCCATCTAAGGACCTTGATCCAAACTCAAAACTCCAATTTCCAACTTTAACCGCAACCATTGCTTTTAGTTATGCCGGGGTAGGTATCAACAAAAGTATTTTATAATAACATTAAATTCTAGTAAGTAAATATTTTTAGGAACCTGGGCGAGGTTGCAAACGGTTCAAAAATCTCTCGTCTTACTAGCTGCTAAACTGTTATCGCGCAAGCAATTATAATGTTTTGGAGAAATTATGAAAGATTTAGCTAGATTTTTGTCGATTATCGCGTTTTTGTCTTGTGTGTTTTCGGCCAGTATTTATGCGCAGAAAGTCTCGGAGGACAAAGCTCTTGAGCGCAGACTCCTCGGCGTTTGGCAGGATAATTCCGCCGTTGGATCGGGAATGGCAGACAATTTTCAGGTTTTTGCCTCAGGAAAATACGTGTTCAATTTTAACCAAATGGACGCCACCAAGCGGGTAATTTCTCACTCGGGAAAGTGGAAAGTTTCAAATGGTAAATTGATACTAAAAATGAAGAGAGTCGAGCTTTGGATAGGTGGAAAATGGGTGAAGGCTTCAGGATCAACCGCGACCGAGTACGAGATTGAGGGCGGGAAGATTATTAAAAAGAAAATCTCGCCCAAAGAGATTTTGGAGTTGAGCCTCGACAAATTTGTGGAGGAAGAGTTACACCAAACGACAAGAATCGACGGCGTAAAATACTGGAAGCTTTCAGACGATCCAACGGCTTACGAAAATTAATTTTGACTTTTTCTTGTCTGCGATTGAACGGCCGTGATCGCGACAGCATTTACTATATCTTCGGCTGTGCATCCCCGCGAAAGGTCGTTGCAAGGCTTATCCAGACCCTGCAGAATCGGTCCGATGGCGGTTCCTCCGGTCAGGCGTTCGGTAAGTTTATAGGCGATGTTCCCTGAGTTTAGGTCGGGAAAGATCAGTACGTTCGCATGTCCGGCGACGCTTGAACCCTCGGCTTTCTTTGCGGCAACAGCAGGAATCAGAGCCGCGTCTCCTTGAAGCTCGCCATCTACTTCAATATCCGGTTTCCTTACCTTTATTGTTTTGGTCGCCTCAATCACTTTTTCCGTGAAAGCGTGTTTCGCGCTTCCTTTTGTTGAAAATGAAAGCATCGCCACTTTCGGTTCGACTCCGACCATCGATTTGAAAGATTCGGCCGATGCAATGGCGATTTCTGCAAGCTGTGTGACATCCGGATCTACTACTACTCCGCAGTCTGCGTAAACCATCGCGCCTTCATGTCCGAATTGTTTGTCAGGGACAACCATCAGGAAGAATGATGAAACGGTTTTGAAACCTTCCCGAACTCCGACACACTGAATCGCCGAGCGAACAACATTCGCAGTCGAGTGAACTGCGCCCGCTACCGAGCCGTCAGCTCCGCCATTTCTTACAAGCAAGTTTCCGTAATATAGCGAATCTTTTACAACTTGTTCGGATTCTTCGAGCGTGATTCCTTTTGAGCGTCGGAGTTCGTGATAGAGGCGCGCCGTATTTCCGAAATCAGGTGCGGAGCGATGATTGAGAATGTTTACTCCGTTGAGGTTTGCACCAATTTCCTGAGCTGTTTGACGTACGATCTCCTCACGTCCGAGGAGCGTGATTTTCGCAATGCGGTTGTGGGCGCAGGTCGCAGCGGCTTCTATGGTTCGCGTGTCTTCTCCTTCCGGCAGAATTATGTGCTGCTGATCGAGAGAGGCCCTTTGTCTGATATTCTCCAGAATCATACGTTGTCGTTTGTGATTAAACTTTTATCATTTATCATTAAACAAATCCCCGACAATTTGCATCTAAAAACTCGGGCGCCACCGATAGATGATAAATGATAATCCTTAAATGATAAATGAGGCGGGCAGAAAAATTATGTCAAAGAAAAAAGTAGTTAAGGTAAAGCGCAAGGAAAAGAAGCTAATGAAAGGGCGTATGAAAAACTTTCTGATGTTTCTGCCGAATATGGTTAAGCTTTGCGGAAATCTTCTCATGGACAATCGAGTCCCGATCGCTGAAAAGGCATTGTTTGCCGCTGCAATCGTTTATGCGATATCCCCTATCGATTTTCTTCCGGACATTTTCCCGTTTATCGGACAGATCGACGACATATATTTAATCGCCCTCACTCTCCTGCGCCTTACAAACTACACCGATGAAAAAATCGTTCGCGAACACTGGAAAGGCGGAGGGGATATTATCGCCTTAACTTCGGCGATCGCCGGTATCGCTCCTAAACTTCTACCTCAAAGAGTTTCGCGTGTTTTATCCTCGAAGGTCGAATTGGGCTCGGCTGAAAAAATCGTAAGTGCAGTGAAAAAGAAGGAGAAAATTTTGGTTGAGATACCTGAAAAGAAAAGGAACCACAAGGTCGATTCCCGCTCGAAAATGAACAATTAATAGGCACCAAATTACAAAGAGCAATTTAACAATTACAAAAATTATTTCAGGCGGACAGACGGGAGCAGACCGCGCCGCCTTTGATTTTGCCCTCGAAATGGCAATTGAGATTGGCGGTTGGGTTCCAAAAGGAAGGATTGCCGAGGACGGAATTATTGCTCATCGCTACGAAAATTTAAAAGAAACCGGCACGACTGACTATGGCGAACGTACGGAAAGAAACGTACTAGATTCCGATGCAACCTTAATCATCTCACAAGGTGCGCTAAGGGGTGGGTCAGGACTCACAAAGAAATTTTCCCTAAAGTTTCGCAAGCCGTTTTTTCATGCAGATTTAGCCTCGAAAGAACTTGCCCTTGCAGCGACGGGCGCGAATGATTGGATGAAATCGGTAGATTGTGAAATACTGAACGTTGCCGGACCTCGTGCCTCTGAAGATGCGGAAATCTACGACAAAACGTTTGAGTTTTTGACAGAACTTTTCAAGGTATCTTCTCAACTTTCTTAACTGCCCCAAAAACGATAAATGCGCGCTAAACGTTCGCTGATCCAGAGATCCTATCCCTTTCATGACTGGCTGAAAGATTACGACGCCGGAAAACTCTCAAAGGACTTCGTTGCCGGCTTAACCGTTGCAATCATTCTGATACCACAGGTAATGGCATACGCGATTTTGGCGGGGCTGCCGCCCGTCCATGGACTCTATGCAGCGTTTTTAGGAACCGCTGCAGCCGCACTTTGGGGAAGCAGCAGTCACCTTTCGACGGGTCCGGCTGCCTTGGTTTCGTTCCTTGTTTTAACCGCTCTCATTCCGCATGCTAAACCGGAAAGCACGGAATTTGTCGCGCTTGCGATAATCCTTGCGTTGATAATCGGGATCATTCAGCTTCTCATGGGTTTCTTCAGACTGGGGTTCATAATGAACTTCATTTCCCATAGTGTTCTTTCCGGATTTACGATAGCCGCTGCAATAATTATTATTGCGACACAAATCCCAAGCCTCGCAGGTTTTGAAATCATTAAACACGAATACGTGTTTTTAAATTTCTACGAAATTCTTCGTGATATACCGCTGACAAATTTGCCAACTCTTGCAATTGGTTTGGGAAGTATTTTTCTGATTATTGCGGCGAAACGCTGGATTTCCAAATCTTTTCCGGCGGCGCTCGTGGTAATTGTGATCGGAATTCTTCTCTCTTATATATTTGATTTTGAACATCACGGCGTCGCTGTAATCGGAGACATCGACGCCAGAATACACCTTCCGTCCTTGCCGCAAATTTCCTTGAGACACCTTCTGGAACTAATACCGAGCGGAATAATCATCGCGATAATTGGGTTTATGGAGGGCTATGCGATTTCTTCGGCTATTTGTCAGAAATCGAAACAAAAAATCGACGTTAATCAGGAGTTGATTGGACAGGGTGTCGGAAACCTGGCGTCAAGCCTTTTTCGTGGTTACCCCGTTGCCGGATCGTTTTCCCGCACGGCGGTTAATTATTCAGCAGGTGCTGTAACCGGGATGTCTTCGGTTTTCGTATCTGGTTTTGTTCTAATCACGATCCTATTTCTGACGCCCCTTTTACATTTCCTGCCAAAGACAGTTTTAAGCGCAATTGTAATTTCCGCACTTATTAATTTGATTGTGTTCGGTAAATTCCGCGAGACTTTCAAACTCTCCGGAACTGACGGAATCGTGATTGCAACGACATTTTTGTTCTGCTTTATTCTAAAACCCGATGACGCTATCTTTATCGGCATCGTGGTCTCGCTCGTTCTGTTTTTTCGAAAGACGCTTGTTGCAGATGTCGTCGAACAGGTTTTTGAAATGGATGAAGAGCGCTTTCGAACAATCACTTTTGGCAATCAAATTAATATCCTTCCGAATATTATAATTCTAAGAGTGGATATGTCGGTCTTCTTTGCGAATGTCAATAACATCGTCGAGCAAATCGAAGATTTCGTTGAAGACCGCGGGAAAGATCTTGAGCACCTGGTGATAGATTTTTCAGGTGTGAACTACATGGACGTGAGCGGTTGTGAGAAGCTTAAAGAGCTTTTTGAAGAGCTAAACGAAAAAGAAATTAACGTTTATGCGCTTTACCGAAAAAAACAAATTCGGGATATCATGAGAATATCCGGAGCGCAGGAAAACCTGAAAGCTTTAAAGGATATTAAGGGCTTTAAGAAAGAATTTATCATTCAGAAAAACCCTAATTTCGAGCCCCGAGTATAAGTTCTGATTGATTCACCGAAAAAGAATGTCCTCCAAGGATAGGTTAAACGCAGAAAATTTTTATCCTTTTGTTTCGTGGCTGAAAGACTATGACTCCGGCAAGCTGTCAAAGGACTTCATCGCGGGGTTGACGGTTGCGATCGTTTTAATCCCGCAGGCAATGGCGTACGCAACTCTCGCCGGATTGCCTCCGGTTTACGGACTTTATGCATCTTTTTTAGGGACGGCAGTAGCCGCGCTTTGGGGAAGCAGCCGTCATCTGTCCTCAGGTCCGGTCGCACTCGTTTCCTTTCTTACCTTGACTGCTCTGATTCCAATGGCAGAACCCGAATCTCCTGAGTTTATAGGCTTTGCGATAGTACTGGCTCTGATAATTGGGTTGGTCCAACTTTTGATGGGCGTTTTTAAACTCGGTTTCATAATGAATTTTATTTCTCACAGCGTAGTTGCCGGTTTTACGACAGCGGCAGCGATCATAATTGCTTCAACACAGATTCCCAATCTATTTGGATTTTCCGTCGAGAAACACGAATACGTATTCCTGAATTTTTACGAAATAATTAAGTCGATTCCGAGCACAAATCTCTTGACGCTGGCAATTGGCTTTGTTTCCGTTTTGCTAATAGTTCTCGCGAAAAAACGTATTTCCAATTCCTTTCCTGCGGGCTTAATCGTGATGGCAATCGGGATCTCGCTTTCGTATTTCCTAAATTTGGAAGCAAGAGGAGTTGCGGTAGTTGGCGACATCAATGCACAAATAAGTCTCCCCGCTATTCCCAAACTCTCATTCGGTAATGTACTCGCTCTTCTGCCAAGTGCGTTGATAATCTCAATCGTGGGATTTTTGGAGGCCTATGCAGTTTCCAAATCTATCTCTTCAAAAACTAAGCAAAAGCTCGATATAGATCAGGAATTGATCGGACAGGGCTTGGGAAATGTAGCGTCGAGCCTTTTTAAAGGTTATCCAATCGCAGGATCGTTTTCCCGAACCGCCGTAAACGTTTCGGCAGGCGCTGCAACCGGAATTTCTTCGGTTTTCGTCTCCCTATTT
This sequence comes from Aridibacter sp., assembly GCA_965216195.1. Lineage (GTDB taxonomy): Bacteria > Acidobacteriota > Blastocatellia > Pyrinomonadales > Pyrinomonadaceae > Aridibacter. Next base: position 3,507,727 of record OZ244151.1, read on the forward strand.
GTTCTGATAACGATCCTGTTTTTCACACCGCTGTTATATTTTTTACCAAAAGCGATTTTGGCGGCAGTGGTTATCGCGGCGCTCGTCGATTTAATCGAATTTAGTAAATTTAAGGAGACCTTCAACCTGTCGGGAACGGATGGAATCGTGATAACAACGACGTTTCTATTTTCGTTTATATTAAAACCGGATAGCGCGATTTTTATAGGAATTTTGGTTTCCCTCATATTGTTTTTGCGGATGACGATAAACGCAGATGTTATTGAACTAGCGTTTGAAATAGAAAAGGAGAGATTCAGGAAAATTACTTTTGGTAACCAACACAAGGTTTTTCCGAATATTTTGATATTGCGAATCGATATGTCGATATTTTTTGCTAACGCAGCTAAGATCGAACAGCAGATTGAAGAGCTAATCGAGCAAAAAGGAGAAGAATTAGAACATGTTGTAATCAATTTTTCCGGTGTAAACAACGTAGATGTAAGCGGCTGCGAAGAGCTTGCCGACTTTTTTGATGAGCTTAACGAGAAGGGTCTGAAACTCTATTCGATGTACCGAAAGCAGCAAGTTCGCGACATCATGAGGCGGGCGGGCTTACAGGATAATTTGACGATGCTCCACGATATAAAAGGCTTTAAGAAACAGTTTATTATCCAGAAGAATCCGAATTTTGTGCCTTAGATTCGAAACGTGAACATAGCGATCATTCAATTTAATTTCGCGCAAACTCCAATAAAGGTCCTATATCTCCTGCGTCAGCCCTATGAATTGCTTTAATATAGTTTTTGCGAGTTTCGTCGGGTTTGACCATGTTCGAATTGTTCCATGTAAAAACGTCTTGTTTGAAAACTGATTCAATAATTATATCTGCCATTAGACGCGAATGGCGACCATGTCCATTTGGAAAACAACGTATTGCTACCAGTCTATGTTTGAATCTAATCGCAATTTCGTCGGGCGGGTAGGTTTCATTTTCAATCCAAAATACAGCGTCATCAAGCAGGTTTTTTAGTTCAACGCCGATAAAGATCGGATCAATCCCGATATTTTTTTCAGTGTGTCTAAACTTTCCAGCCCATTTCCAAACATCGCCAAACATCTTTTTGTGAACATCTTTTATAAATTTTTCACTGAGGATTTTCTCAATACTAAATTTGTTGTTTATCGTCCATTCGACGGCTTTTTCAATATTTAATTGTTCGAATTCATCAAGCTCACCATGATTCGAAATGGTGTTTATCAATAATCCTTCTTTCTCGTCGGGGTCTAGCGGAGTTTGCCCGTCATTGTATTCCAGTTCTAGTTCCATAGCGACTTACGCATTTCCAGTTTTATTTCGCCCGCCAATTCCTCTATAGCTTTATCTATTCGTTCGCTACTGTTTCCCTGCTTCTCGAGAAGCATACTTTGGTTTGTCCTTAAAACGATTCTGCGGGCTAATTCATTTGCTTTCATCTCAACAAATTTCTCTGCTGAGCCATGAAGCGGCACAAAGCCATATACAAACCTCATTCCCAAAGCCTCGCCTGCATCCCGCAATGATCTTAACGAAATCGAGCCGGAGACCTCGCTTTTCTGTATGTTTTTTGCTCCTTGCTTGGTGATATTGAGCTTGTTTCCCAATTGTTCGAGTGTCATATTTAAGGATCTCCGAATATGGCTTATCCATCCATCCGTCGGAATCTGAACATTCTCGATGGTTTTGAAAGGTTTTAGTTTTTTATCAAGCTGCTCAATTAACAGCTTTTTTTTGTTGCGTAAACTCATAATTTGACATCCTGCATTTGTGAAAAGCCTAGACCATAAAACTCTATGTAGTAAGCTTATTTGTTTACAAAATCAAATAGAAAGTAAAGCTTAGAGTTAACCTTATGAGAGTAAACATCAATATATTCATTTACAATAAATGGTAGGGAATAACGTAAAATGTAATTATTCAGGTGATTTTGCTTTATTCCAGAGCGCGTCCATTTCATTTAGATTAATGTCATTGAAGGTCTTGTTGTTTGCTTTGAGATTATCTTCAATATACTTAAAACGCTTTCGAAACTTCCTGTTTGTTTTCTTCAGGGCATCTTCTGGTTCGACACCGAGCTTGCGCGCCAGATTAACAACGACGAAAAGCAGATCACCGATCTCTTCCTCGGTGTGATCCGTATCATTTGAGACAATTGCTTCTTTGAGCTCATCCAATTCCTCATCAAGTTTTTCAAAGACCTGATCAGTGTTTTCCCAGTCAAAGCCTACCTTCGCAGCCTTTTTTGTTATTTTGTTTCCCTCGATGAGGGCCGGGAAAGCGTTCGGAACATCGTCAAGAATCGAACTGTTTGTTTTTACTTCCTTGCCACGCGCTTTTTGCTCAGCTTTCTTGAGGTCGTCCCAATTGCTTAAAACCTCGTCCGCGGTTTCGAATTCCTCGTCCTCGAAAACGTGCGGATGCCGAAGAACCAATTTCTGCGCGATTCCTTCTGCGACGTCATCAATCGTAAAGTCACCTCTGTCCTTTGCGATCGTTGAATGGAAAACAACCTGAAGAAGAACATCGCCAAGTTCGTCGCACAAGTTTGCAGTTTCGCCCGTTTCCGCAGCTTCCTGAATGGCGTCGTAGGCTTCGTATGTTTCTTCGAGAAGGTAAGGGGCGAGCGATTCGTAAGTTTGCTCACGATCCCAGGGACAGCCGCCGGGTGCACGAAGTCGGGCCATCACATCTACAAGCTCAGTGAATTTATCAGACATATTCAATCGATTTTGAACTTTCTTGAGCCAAAATGCTACTATCAAAACACAGAAATTAATAGGAAAGTTAGTGATTAGAATGATTGGAAAAGAAGACGAAAATCAAGAAGAAGAGCCTGTACTAAAGGTTATGGATAAACGTAAGTTTAAGGCTGACGGCAGCTTGCGTGAGGGTGTGACGATTGAAAAAGAGGAGCCAAGGAAGACAGATACAGCGCCGACGGCAGACTCTCCGATCGTATTAGATACTGAAGCGCAGACCCCGCAATCTGTTTCACCTAGGCAAGCGCCAGAACCCGAAGTTCCTAAGACCGACGCTCAGAAAGAAGAACCAAGCGAGGAGGACATCATGAATGACGAGGATCCCGCGAGCTTTGTTAATTTTCTTTCAACCTTGGTTACAAACGCCGCTGCCGCCCTTGGCGCAATGCCGCATCCCGTGACGGGACAAAAATCGGTTGATCTTGAAACCGGCAAATATTGGATCGAAGTCCTGTCTATGTTAAACGAAAAAACACGTGGCAATCTGAATTCTCAGGAAGAAAAATTGTTGAAAAGTATTTTGGGCGATCTCCAAATGCAGTACGTCGCGCTTACACGCGCGACAGAAGAAAAATTGAAAGCGCAGGCAGCTCAGAAATTTTCATCAAAAGATATTTTAGGTGGATAAGGTTCAGTTTTCCTGAGTTGCGTGAGTTTTCTGAGTTCTGCGAGTTCGTATGTAATGGCGAGTTTTAAGAGATTTGAAGAAAGCTAGAGAAATTACCAGAAGAGTATATTCGATTTCGGGTAAAAGGGATTTTGCGAAAGATTTCAGCCTTAAAGATCAAACAAGGCGGGCACGCGTTTCAATCATGGCAAATATTGCCGAAGGTCATGGGCGACGAACCGGCACTGAATTTGCAAATTTCTTAAATATTGCGAGAGGCTCTGCTATCGAGCTTCAATCGCATCTCTATGTAGCTTTAGATCTAGGATACATCACTAAAAATGAATTTGAAGAAACATATGAAATGCTGAACGAAATTTCTAAAATGACGGTTTCACTTGCCAAATATCTACGAAATAGCAACTAACTTAAAACTCAGCGACTCGGAAAACTTGGTCAACTCACTTTATGAAATTAACTTTCTTAGGAACGGGAACATCCACGGGCGTTCCGTCAATCGGCTGCGATTGCGAAACGTGTAAATCAGATGACCCGCGCGATAAAAGGCTGCGCGTCTCCGTTCTTATTGAACACGACGGAAAATCTATTCTTGTCGACACCTCAACCGACTTTCGCCAGCAAGCATTAAGGTACGGAATAACGAAACTTGATGCGATTTTAATCACCCACTGCCATGCCGATCACGTTTTCGGCCTGGACGACATACGTCCTTTGAACTTTCGCCACGGCGCAATGAGCGTTTTTGCCAACGAGATTGCGTGGGAAGATTTAAGACGAATTTTTCGTTACATTTTTAAGCCGACGCATTTTGGAGGGGGTCTGCCGCAGCTTATTCCTCATACGGTTTATAAAAACTCTCCGTTTTCACTTGGGCAGGATTTGGTAATTACGCCGCTAGAAGTGGTCCACGGAAAACTTCCCGTAGTCGCGTATCGGTTTAATAACTTTGCCTACGCGACTGATCTCAAGACGATTCCTGACAATGCCATAGACGGCCTGTGCAATCTTGATACACTGGTTTTAGATTGCGTGAGATTAAAACCACACTCGACCCATCTATGCATGGATGAAGCGATTTCTTACATTGAAGAACTCAAACCGCGACGTGCTTTTTTAACTCATCTCAATCATGACATTATGTACGCTCGCGAATCTCTGCGACTTCCCGAAAATATCCAGCTTGCCTACGACGGACTCGTCGTGGAAGATTGATCCTCGGTAGATATAAAGGATCCCCGCGACGATGTTTTATTCTGCTCAATTTTATCAGGCTGTCTTCTTTTAGTCCCGGCTTGAAGTGTTTTTGGAGAGTCGTTTTCTGGACGAAGCTAACGCGAGGGGTTTATCACGGCTCTCTTGGACTTTGCCTAAAAAAAGACGCGCTCCGAAGAACGCGTCGTATAAGTTTGGATCTCGAACCGTTTAGAATTCGAACCTAGCACCGATCTGCGTTTGGAAGATTGGTGAGCCCAGGTTATTTCTCAGAACGAAGTTACCGTTTGAATCGCGAATCTGCCTAAATCTCGAATTTGTGGCGCCATTTAGTCCACATGCTTCGTTTCGTGAAGAGCAGTATTGACGATCACCGTACTGTATGTTCTGGAGATTGAAGACATTGAAAAACTCCGCCGTAAGAATCAAACGCTTACGCTCATCGAAATTGAATCCTTTTTGAACTCTCATATCAATGTCGTAAATCGGACGATTTCTAAAGGAGTTTCGCTTAAACGGAACACCCGGGGCCGAGTAAGGTCTGTCAGGACCTCCAAGAAAACTGGTCAAGGCGTCGTTATTTACGTCACTAAACACTTCGGCATCAAAAGGACTACCAGATCGAAGCCTGATTGCACTTGAAACCTCAAATCCCCCCGGAAGGAAGAAAATCGGACTCGCCGTGAATCGATGACGACGGTCAAGAAGCGAATAGCTATAGTCCGGAAGCCGATTATATTGATTCTCGGAATCCTGAAAACCGGTTGCACTTCTCTCATTATCGTCGTCCGACATATTCCTTGAAAGTGTGTAGCTCATTTGTAACCGCATCCAAGGTTGATTAAATCGGGATCGAATCGTAAACGACTGGTAGAACGACCTGGCGGAAGACTGCCTTAGCTGAATACCCGCGAGACTCGATACAACTCTTCGATCCTGAAAGTCCGGTCGCTGCGCGAGAGGCGTAACCGCGACAGGCGGCGGAAGATTTATACTCACGTTTCTCTGTCGGTTGAACGCCCGGATCTGAGAGTAGTCAAAGCCGATCGAGAAATTTCTTGACACCTCACGTTCGTAACCAATTCCTAATTGGATAGACGCTGGGTTCTTATAGTTAGGGTCAATCGCAAGCGGGAATGAATTCGTAAATGCTCCTAGCGTGCTCGGTGTTGCTCCCGGAGAAGCTGCTTCCAGGGCGGCATTTACATTATTAAGCTGATCTACGGTAAGAACCGGAAGATTGCCGAGCGGATGATCGTTAAGATTGATACCAGCTACTGCAAACAAGCGATAAACCGTATCGGGACGAACGCCGTTACCAACGATCGCCGTATACTGCGGATTAGCAGCATCGAAAGCGGCCTGATTAAAGCTGCTATGGAGTCTTGAGAAGCCTGCCTGAAGATCACCAGGAACCGTTCTGAAATTGTTAATCGCACCTGCAAAGAGAAGCAGCGGCGTTCGCGAATAGAACACACCGCCAAAACCTCTAATTACGCCCTTACCGTCACCTGTCGGATCGTAGGCAAAACCAAGCCTCGGACCTATTTGCCACGAGCTGTCAGGTATCACTGTAGGATCAACCCCGGCGCCTCCAAGCAGCGGGAAGCTCGCATTCCGGAGCACATCAATTAAAGCGGTATTACCAGTTTGCGGATCCGGATTAAATTGTTTTGAAACCCTCAATCCGAAGTTGAGCGTCGTATTTGCATTTACCCTATACGAATCTTGAGCAAAAAATGCGACTTCCTGAACGGTATAGGCCGCTTCAAGGTTTCCGATTTGTCTGGAGTAATCGTTAGGACCTGTTCGTCCGTCGTCAAATCTTCCGAAATAGCTCGCATCTCGATTCAACGGATCGATTACCTGCAAAGTCGACATCGCGGTAAGAATATTTCTGTTACCACCCATGAAATAACCCGCCACACGACCAAATTCCGGATTGCTGGACGATGTCGGGAATATAAAGAATCTACCTAGCTGACCAAAACCGAAAAGCTGATCTGCGTGAATTCGCTGGTAATCAACACCGAATTTCATCGTATGATTTCCGGTAATTGCGATCAGGTTATCTGAAAACTGCATCCGCGTATCAAATTGCGTGGTCGGCATAAAAGACCTTAGACCAAAATCGAGTAAATTTGATTCGACATTCGGGATCGCTGAATTCGCAAGACGAGGTCTTTCACCACGCGAATACTGTCCTCTAAATTCGTTAGTAAACGTATTGTTGATAAAGGACGTCCACTGTCCTACATAGGTGTAAGTTCTGTTTCCTTCGATACCGTCATTGGAAAGAGCATTGTCCGTGGTTGGATTCAATGAAGTTTCACCTGTGTTCACAGCGTTCTCAGCGTCATTCCAGCTCATATTAAACCTGAAGTTTATATTGTTTTTATCGTTCGGGTTGAAATCCGTACGAATTGAGCCCGCCCAAACATCATTTGTAAGCTGGAAGGACTCCTCCTGCGACTGGAAAAAATCTAGCACAGCCTGCTCCTCCGGGCGTAACTGACCAGAGAGAGGTGCTAAACCGGTTAATCTACTGGCAGTAGCAATTCGCTCTACGCTCAGATTCTGTTGTTCATACGTTCCAAAGAAAAACCACTTATCTTTTACAATCGGACCACCAAAAGAACCGCCAAATTGATACCTGTCAGCGGCCACTTGCGGATCGTCGACTCCGGAAGCCGCTATCAAGGCATCTGCAAATTCATTAGTTCTCGCCAGCCTATCGCCGCGGAAGTTAATAAAAGCACTTCCTCCAAATTCGTTTGTGCCGCCTTTCGTAGCAACGTTGATTACGCCGCCCGTCGCACGTCCGAATTCAGCCGAATACCCGGCAGAAACAACCTGAAACTCGCGAACAGCTTCTTGCGGAAGCGTAAAGGAAAAGTTTGATCTTTCACCACCGCGTATGCCGCCGAAGAATGGTTGTGTAAAATCGCCGCCGTCAACATTAATTGCCAGATCGATACCTTTCTGACCACCGATCGAAAGCTGTCCGCGATCCGGATCAATTTCAACATTTGGAGTTAGCGTCGCAAGATCCTGGAAACGACGTCCGTTTAGCGGTAAATTCTTAATTTCGTCATTGTTCAGAACAGAATCCGGCGTGCTCACAGTCGTTTGAACTTCTTCTCCCGTTACATCGACCACCGCGGAAACATCGCCTACGCCAAGTTGAAAGTTAACGTCAACAGTTCTACCAACATTAACAGTTACGTCCCGGCTCTGCTCAGCGAAACCTCCGCCGCTGGCTTTTACCGTGTAACTACCCGGCTGAACCGAAATGAACTTATATATTCCATTGTCGTTCGTGGACGAGGTCTTATTGGACCCCGTATCCTTATTAGAGATCGTTACCGTCGCATTTGGAACAACAGCTCCAGTCGAGTCGGAAACAACCCCGGTAATTTGACCGGTACTTGCCTGCGATTGAGCGAAGATCTGCCCAAAACCGACGAACAAGCAAAAAATGGTAGTTAGTAAAATTCTTACTGAAATTTTTCTTGTCATTTTGTTTTGCCCCTTCATTAAAATTAAAAAAATCTATTGCTTAATTGCATAAAAAAAGGAATGTCTTGGTAAGACCTTCCTAAATTTCAAATTTATCTTCGATATTTTGGATTTTTTTGTTGTCCAAAATATTTCTAAAACCGAACAAATCTCGAAAAATATTTGTTGGAAGAATCATAAGTGTTGAGAACGCACAATTTCCCAGATGCGGTTTAAACCGATAGGAAAGAAAACTTTACGTAGCGTTAGAAAAATAGGAATTCAACTAATTTACACGCAATTTTAGTTCCGAAAAACTCCTCTTTTTTTGCCAAAGTGGAATTATTTCAGTCGTAAATTAAATAAGTGTTACGGTTTTGATTTTTCTCGAGACAGAAGTTGCAAGAGGGCTTCACGATTTGGCTTCAAACAACGGAATCGGGGGAACGCACATCAGACCTTTCAAGGCGTTTTCTATTTTTTTGAACAAGGAAAGGGAGGGAAGTATGGAGAAAGCACCAAACGAACAAGGAAAAAAGACAGCGTTTCCAAAAAGAGTGCTTGCGAATTTGCAGGCCCAATTAAGCTGGAAGGATTTAAGAAGTGGTGAGACCATTTCTATTAGTGGAGTTACGGAAAATGTTGGAGAAGCGGGAGCGCTCGTAAAGGTCGATGTGCTACCGCTGGTTGGAAGCGATGTAAAATTGCGCCTGTTTGACGGAGATAAAAAGGTTATTGAAACCTTTATGAAGGTGATCCGTGTAGAGCGCGATCCGGGGAAGCCCTTGGTGGCGCTTTCCGTTGTAAATAATCTAAGAAAGTGGCAAAAAAGGGCGATAAGTGCCGCCCAGATTTGGGTTAGACGAAATTGGAAACTCAATTATGAAGAGGAATGGGCTTAGGTAAGCACGAGTTACGGGGTCGAATCCGCATCAGAACGAAGTTTATCGATCAGACTTCGAGTTTCGGTTTCGACCTCTTTTTGCAGTTCAATCAGTCGCGCCGAGGTCTTTGCCTCAAAGCGTAAAACCAAAATCGCCTGTGTGTTGGAAGGTCTTACCAGTCCCCAGCCATCATCAAAGATTATTCTGGCTCCATCAACCGTGATCACCTCAAACTCGCCGGCAAATTTTTCGACAATCTTTTTTACAACGGGAATTTTAAGTGCTTCCTCACATTCGATTCTAATCTCTGGCGAATTATAAGTTTTCGGAAGGCCGTCTCTTACTTCAGACAAAGACTGGCTTGTCTTTGAAAGCATTTCGAGAAGTCGCGCTCCAGCGTAACACGCGTCGTCAAAACCATAATAGTGATCGGCAAAAAAGATGTGGCCGCTCATTTCACCGGCAAGGAGTGCTCCGCGCTCTTTCATTTTTGCTTTCACAATCGAATGACCGGCTTTACACATTATTGCCTTGCCGCCCAACCTTTCAACTTCATCAAAAAGCGTTTGCGAGCATTTTACTTCTCCTATCACAGTCGAGCCGGGATATTCTTTGAGCACTTCGTGCGCAAAAAGTGTTGTTAGCTCATCGCCCCAAATTATCTCTCCTCGATTATCGATTACGGTTATACGATCACCATCTCCATCAAATGCGATACCAAGATCCGCACCCATTTTCAACACCTTTTCAATACAGTCTTGCAAATTGTCAGACACTGCAGGATCAGGAGGATGATTGGGAAAAGCAGAATCGGGATTAGTAAAGAGCTCTTCGACATCGAAACCCAGTCTTCGATAAACCGGAACTGCTGTTACACCCCCCATTCCGTTGCCGGCATCGATCACTACCTTCAATTCTTTTTCGCAGGGATTGATCCTGGAAATTACATCTTCTTCGTAGGATTTCCGAACTTCGATTTTCTCAGTTGTACCCTCTCCACGTAAAAAATCCTCCGCCAAAACAATTTTCCTTAGCTCCTGAATTTGCGCTCCATGGAGTGTTTGCTCGCCAAGGCAGATTTTGAAACCGTTATGGTCCGAAGGGTTATGCGAACCGGTTATCATCACGCCGCCATCGACGTCTCTTGTATAAACGGAGTGATATAGAACGGGTGTCGGAACCATCCCGATTAAAAGGACATCGCAGCCGGCCGCATTGAGTGATTTCGTAAATATGGCGCAATAGTCGGGCGAAGATTCGCGTGCGTCGTAGCCGACAGCAATCTTTTTTGAATTGTTTCTACGGAAATAGGTTCCGACTGCGCGTCCAATTCTGTCAACGATTTCCTGCGTCAGTTCTTTGTCCACGATCCCGCGTATATCGTATTCCCTAAAAATTTCAGCGTTCATCGAAGATGTTTCCTAAGGAAAGAGATAATTTTATAGCCGTCGAGATAAACCCAGGGCTTTTCGCCGAGCGTGTAATGGCCGCATGGAATCGAGACTTCGTCATGACGAATCCCATTTTTATTGAGTGCTTTCATCGTTTCCCGCGATAGATCGACTGGGAAACTCAAATCGTAGAGCGTATATATATACCGTTGTGGACGTTCGGGGAGCGCGGCGAGTTTTTCGATATAGGCCATGGGTGAAATCGGAAGCCAGCAATCACGCAGCTCATCAAGCGAAATATCATTCTCGAGCCCTTCCTTTACGTGATAGGTTGATAAACCCCGCCAAACCACGTCAGCTACATAACCTGAAACATGATTGAAAACCGCTGCCTGGATCTCCTTATCGTGAACAAAGGCCAGGAAGGCAACACAGGATCCGATGCTGGTTCCGACTACACCGACTCGTTCATAACCCTCTTCTTTTAACCAACGTACTGCAGCTCTGGTGTCTAATACAGACTGTCTTACAGATTGTATGGTTCTTCCTACATTTGGTGAAACCAGAAAATCTGCGCGTTCTAATTCGGGCGGCATACGCTCCTCGTGATAGGGGAGCGTCAAACGCAGAGACGTGATTCCAAAACGCTCGAAATATTCGCATAGATTGAAGTAGCTTTCTGCCTGAGCATTCCAATGCGGAAGTACGACAACCGCAGCTTTCTTGTCATTCTCATGTTTGAAAAGTTTTGCCCTTGCAAGGTTATTTTCCGGGGAAGGTGTTTTGACTGAGCTGCTCCAAACTAAGTCGCCTCCGGAGGGTTCGAATTCAAAGCTCAATTTTTCAGGGAGAGCGTAAAACCCCTCGCTATCGGAAAAGACCTTTCTTGAGTATTCGCGAAAAACCTCGAGCGGATCGTTTCCATTGGTATCAGGGTTAACAAATTCAGTTCCCCATTCAAACGGACGCACAATGCGATTGTCGTTTAACATCGCGAAATACCGCTCCCGCTTGTGCATCCAACGCTTGATCATAAGTTGTTAATGGTAGATAAAAGAATGTCTGCCCGCAACTTTAACAGCCACAAGCAGACTAGAGTGTGAAAAAACATTCATCTATTTGATCTTAGGCAAAATATACTCGACCTCATCAATCTCAGCGATCTGTTCGAGCTTGCTGATTGCGATTTTGCCAAATATGACCTTTTTATCGTGCTCCCCGCTCGACTCAAACCCAATCTTAATAAGTTTTTGCAGAACAGTAGTCGATTTTTCTCTCAACAATATCTGAACGTGGGCGCTGCTGCCGGAGAGAAAGAGCTCATCATTTTCGTTAAGATTTGTGTTCCCATTTTGGCGCCGTTTATAGAGATCAAAAATCCAAAAATGGAACTTTTCAGAGCGACGCTTCATCCGGGAATCATTTTGTTTTGGTTTTTGTTCTGAAGATTCGTCGCCTTCGGTCCAGCTTCCATAGTTTGTGAAGTTAAACTGGACACGTTTTGTTACTGAATACGGCTGGCCGTTTCTCAAAGGCGGCGTGAAGCGGATTTTCCTCGCTGCAGCAATTGCCCGTTCGGTCAATCCATGAGGGAGCGACTTGATCGGTATGACAGCTCCAATCTTTCCCGTGGAGAGAAATGTAACTCTGAGTATGACCGTTCCTTCAATGTTTAGTTGACTCGCCTTCTTTGTATAGCCAGGTCGCGGTTTGGACAGAATTTTCAGAGGGCGCGTCAATCCGGAAGGTTTCGGTTTAGCCTTCAAAGCCGGAGTTGGGCGAGTGGAAGCGTTCCCGTTTCCAATACCGCTACCCGAACCCGTACCGAATCCGCCGCCTTGCCCGCTTCCGCGACCCGATTTTACATCTCCTATCTTTCGTGTAGTGATTGTCAGTTTTGTGACGCCAGCAGGTCTATTAGCGACTTGACCAATTCCGCCCTTGTAATTTTTATCATCTTCGTCTTCGCCAAAGGTTCCGTGAGCTAGATCGACGGGAACTTCAACTCGGACAAGTCGCCCGTTCTCGTTTCTAATTACTTCTTCCACCGCTACAAAAGACGTAAACTGCGTCATCAAACCGTATGCCAATCCTAAACGAGTAATCGTTTTTACAGTTTCGGATCCCTCACTCCCCTCTTCGTCTTCAAAATCATAATTTTGGCTCATTAGATCGTCGATTCGCTGACGCGCCCATATTGAAGCCAAAACGTCATGTTTTTCTTCAGTTTTTGGGAAGTCGATTTGTATTTTGCGTTCGTAATCTCGTCCAGCAATCTTGCCTTTTAATTTAACTGCTCCTTTTGCCGCCTTGGTATATCTCCCATTAATTACAACGGGCTTTGCGTCAAAAAGGTCCGGGTTTCTTTTTGGATATATATCGGCAACAGGAAGTCCATTCCAATCAATCGAAATGTCGGTTAAAAGTGGATTTCTTATGCGCTCGTAAAAACGTTTCGCCGCGGATGTTCCATCGTCTTTAAGAGTTACATACTCAACCTCTCCCCTTCCTTCGGCAGCCATCTTGTCCAATAAAAATCGATTTACAGAATCTCCGATGCCAAACGAGAAAACACGGGCATTTGGATGCTTTTGAATCTCAGCGATGATTTGCGATTCGTTGCTGATATACCCATCTGTCATAAAATTTACTATTCGAATATATTCCCCCGAATCGCTATCTTTAAAAGCGGCTTTAACTGCTTTCATCATTTCCGTTCCGCCACTGCCTTTTCGTGACTCAAGAAAAGCCAGGGCGCGTTCTAGATTCGCATGAGTTGCAAATACAGGCTTATCAAATAGGACCTCGGTGTTACCCGCGAAGGTAATAAGATTAAATTTGTCATTAGGGTAAAGTCCTTTGAGCGACATCTTCATCGCCTCTTTGGCTTTTTCAATCGGAAAACCGCTCATTGATCCTGATGTGTCCAAAACAAAAACAATTTCTTTAGGACGCACGTCTTTGATTTCAAATGCTTGAGGAGGCGACAGCATCATCGTAAAAAAACCTCCGCGCCTGTCAGCGTGGGTTAAAACAGCGTCCTCAATCCTTTTCCCCGTTACGTCATAACGCAGAATGAAATCCCGATTTGGAATCGTATTTGCGTTTTTAAGTGATATAGCTGCGCTGCTTGAGGTTAGTTTTTGTGTGGTTATCTCATGTAGCTTGGAAGAGATATTTTCGATCGGTACGCCTGCATCCAGATTTAGCTCAATCGAGATATCCTGCCCCGCGCGAGTTTTTGATACCGGCGGTGTAACCCTGGCCGCTTTTTTTCGGTTATAAGATTTTGGAGAATATCTCGGTCCGACCACCATCGGAAAAACAAATTCATAGCTTCCATCTCTATATTTTAGGGTTTCTACATAGCTAATCTCGATAACAATCGTTTCACCCGGCAGAATATTGGCAACGGATTGAGTAAATACGTTTGCGCGTTCCTGATCAAGAAGGCTAGCAGTTTTTCCCTCGGCCTTTGCGGTTTCGTATAATTTTCTTGCCTCATCGCGAGGTTTTATCTTCCCAAGAATGGTTCGTGACCCGATCTTCATTGTCATCCTGTCAACGGCAGAATTCTGAGAAAGCGGAAACGTATAAACGGCTTCTATTGGTTTCTTAAAGTTGTTTTGAAATTCCTGTCTAACGTTTACGCGCGCAAGGAATCCGCTAATATCTGCATTCACGGTGGTGTGTTTTAATGGAGACTGCCCCAATGGCTTCCCTTTTTTTGTAAAAACATCGAGTCTGCCCTGAGTGAAGTCCGAACTTGCTTTGGCTGGGTTCTTTGAAGAAAGGAAGATTGCTCCAAATAGCAAAATTACGAGGGTTAACGAGAACTTACGCATAATGTCTCCTCAGTGTGAATGTGGTTTTAAAAACTTAAGAAAAAGATATGGTTTCAATAGCTTTGACACACAAAGTCGGCGAAAGGTTCCCTGGGAGGTAAAAAAAGTTTGCCCCAAGGCTTAGAAAAAGTGTTGTTGTTGGTGCCTGGCTCAAGCTAGATTGCCTTCTTTTGCGAAGCTCGCGTCCATCACATTTCTGCGGCTTGGAAAATGAAAAAGCATTCCTGCGATTCCCGCGAAAAACCAGAGAAAGAAGTATTGGTATTCGGCAACCAAAGCGAGCATAAAACCAAAAAGAGTTACGCACTCGCACAAAGTACAGCCGACAATCATTGCGGTTTGAACAAATCCAACTTTTTGTTCTGAAACGGCTTGATGTATAAAGCGCCGCTTTAAAAGGATTGAAAGCGCGAGATTTATTAACGCAACGATGGCGAAGATAATTATGAGTATCCAGTTCTGATCGAGAAACGGTTTTGAGAGGTCAAACTTAAATAAGCCTGGCACAACGAAATACAAAACTACGAGAAACATTAACTGCGAAGTGAAAAGCAGGAGCCACTGCATTAAAAGGGAATTGTAAAATTGATTTGTCGAAAAATTTTCGTTTGAATCAGCCATATTAGTCGGTAGCCTCAATTTCTTCTTCCAAGAGTTGCCGACGATACAATTCTGCATATTCGCCCTGCATCTTAAGAAGTTCCTCGTGTGTTCCGCGCTCAATAATTTCGCCTTCGTGAAGCACGCATATTAAATTCGCATCTTTGATCGTAGAAATTCTGTGCGAGACGATCAAGGTCGTACGGTCGGCGCGAACATCTCTAAGTTCGTGAAGTATTTTCTCTTCGGTAAGCGTATCGACGGCGGAAAGGGAGTCATCAAGAATTAAAATTCGGGGATTACGCATCACGGCTCTCGCGATTGCGGTACGTTGTTTTTGCCCTCCCGAAAGAGTGATTCCGCGCTCGCCGACGAGCTGTTGGTAACGTTTAGGAAATCCGCGAATGTCGTCAGTCATTCCGGCAACTGCAGCTGCTTTTTCGACCGAAATCTCATTTGCAGGTTCACTCTTGGGTTCAGGTAATTCCTTTGTTCCTTCGCTCCTTTTGGGGAGGCCTCTTACGCCCAAACGGATATTTTTTTCCAGCGTATTGCTAAACAGAAAGGTCTCCTGCTGCACAAAACCTATAGAACGACGCAATTGTTTTAGCGGGTATCTATCCACGGGAACTCCGTCAACGTAAACCATATCTTGCGCCGTTTCCAGCAAACGCGGGACGAGGCTTACGAGAGTCGATTTTCCGCTTCCCGTCTTCCCAACAAAGGCAACCGTTTTTCCTTGCTCGATTTTAAGGTTTATGTCCTTAAGTGCTGGCGTGCCGTTATAGGCAAAATTGAGTTTGCGAAATTCTATCGTGCCCTTTATTTTTGGCTGCTCGGTTACATCCGGAGCATCTTTGATTGTTGGTTCGGTTTCGAGAACCTTATTAAAGCGTTTAAGGCTTGCTGTTCCTCGTTGATAAAGATTTACAACGTAGCCAAGAGCAATCAAATACCAGATCATACGCTGTAGGTACAGCATAAAAGCCGTAAACTCCCCGGCTGTAATTTCACCGCGTACAGCCATCGGAACTCCAACCGCAACAATAATTACAAAGCTCAAGCCGATAAAAAAGAAAAGCAAAGGACGCATCGCCGCCGCAAATTTTACAAGGGAGATATTCTTTTTCGCATACTCTTTATTTAGCTTCTCAAACTGCTCAATCTCAGAATCTTCCCGTGCATACGCACGAATAACGCGAGCGCCGGTAAGATTCTCTTGTGCTCGTGCCGTAATCCCGGAAAAGAATTCCTGGATCTTTTCAAAACGTACATGTATCTGCTGCCCCAAGAATTTTACCGTCAGCGAAACAAAGGGAAGGGGAATTAAAACGAAGAGCGTCAACTTTACCGAAATGCTAATCATAATCGGTAAAACAACAGCAAGCGCGAATATCGCCTGAAACGAATACAAAATCATCGGGCCGACTATTTGGCGGATCGCCCCGAGGTCGTTAGTCGCACGCGCCATCAGGTCACCGACGCGAGTTTCCTGAAAATATTCGAGAGGCTGATCGACAAGTGCCGCGTAAAAATCGCGCCTCATATCGTATTCAATGTGCCGTGAAGCATTTATCAGAAGCCTGCGCTGTAGGAAGAGAAAGAGTCCGCCGACCAAACTGATTCCGAGAATCGCAAGGGGATAAAAAATCACATTATCCCAGGTGACGTTTTTGCTGAGGTCGTCAATGCCCAAACCAACCAGGTAGGGCACCCACAAGTTAAACAACATCCCAAAAAGGATAAACAAAACCCCGCCCGCCACATTCCATTTGTAGGGTTTAAAATAACGAGCGAATTTTCGGAGTTCTTCCATCTCTTGAGTACTAATTCCCGCTTTGTGTGAAGCCCTCCGGGAGATTAAATAAAGAATCGTTGACGTCTGTTTTGAACTCTTCGAGTTCTACCGAATAAACCAAAACTCTTTTTCCATCAGAAATACTATAGAACTCTTGGCGCGTTGGAAGCTTGATTTTTTCATCAACGAAAACAATAGCCTCCGAATTTTTTTGCTCGCCAAATGTTACGCGGTGTTTTGTCAGCCCATTTTCGACGCCGACTTTCTCAAACGCCGACTCATGTTTTTCGTTAAGCCATTTGGTTGTCAAAAATTCTCGCCAGCTATCTTTCTCGTCAAGAGCAGCGCGCTTTGGTAATCGTCTTTCGATGGTTTTTCCCTGGCTTCGGATTATGTAGATTTCATCATTGGAAAGAGTCAAATACGAAAATTCCGATTTTGTTCCAACTCCAAATTTGACCAGAAGGCGCTCGCCTTTTTTTGCGACGAAGTACCTTCGCTCCCGTTTTTTCTCTCCACTGACATAATTCGAAACAAGAATTTCGGTTTGAAATTCTTGCGGCTCTTGAGTCGAAAATGGAGCTGAGTTTTTGAAATCATTAGTCGCAGACCGCGACACATTTGTTTCAGTCTGCCAGAAGCGGCATGATGACGTAAAAAAAATCAGCGACAAAATCGTCGCTAAATGCTTAATTTGATTTGACGATAACATCGGCGAAGTGCGATTTTAACACAATGGCAGAAACGCATAGAAACTCAAAAGCGGGAAATAAACCGTGCGAAATTGACCTCAAAAGGATGCAATTTCGCTACCTGGTGAGCGGACTATGCCTGCTTCCGGTTTCGCCATTTTTGTATTTGCAAGCGCGATATACGCGCTGGAAAGTAGGGCGTTTGCCGGATGCGGGGGGTGCTACAAGTGGAGCAGTCGGAAGCGGCAGCCAAATGTTAAAACTTTTGGCGATTGGAGAATCGACGGTAGCCGGAATCGGAGCGAAAACGCATCAAGAAGCTCTGACGGGGCAATTTGCAAAACACTTGAGCAGGCGAACGAGCAAGAAAATTGAATGGCACGCCTACGGCCAAAGCGGTATTACGATTAGTAAAACGCTCAAAGAGCTTATCCCGAAAATTCCCGCGAAAGAGTTTGATGTGATCGTGGTCGCGCTCGGGGCAAATGACGTTTTTAAGCTGAATAGTCCCGAGGGTTTTCGAAAAGACCTTGCTCAACTGATAAGTGTATTGCGCGAAAAAAATCCTGATGCGGTGATGTTTCTTGCGAATGTACCTATGATTAGAGATTTTATTGCGCTTCCAAACCCACTTAAATACGTATTATCGCGTCTTGCTAAACTCCATCATTTCAATGCAATTGATTTGATAGCGGGAATCGAACGAGCTTACTACTACGATGATCTTGGGCGCGTCAACGATGATTTTTTTAGCGATGGAATACATCCTTCTGAGAGGGGTTACGATTTATGGTCAGAGGCGATGGTAGATTTTTTCTATCAATCGGCTGCAGCCGAAAAAGGAACGCTTAAATAATTCAAAATCCCTCACCTTAAAAATGAAAAAAGACCTCAACGAATTTCAAACCTTGCTTGAACTTCACACCGAATGGCTCGCAGTAGATAGCACGGACAAAACTTTTCCCGTGATGGCCAATGAAATCGAACTGGAGGAATCAAATCGTAAGGTTCTTTTCAGCATACTTGATGCGGACGGATATCATACGTGGCGAATCAAACACCTAACCATTGAGAGCATGGTGATTACTCTTACGCTAACCCGAAACTTTGGAAAAGATGAGCTCCGATTGCAGCTTATCCCGCGGAGCGAGGCAAGTGAATTTAGGACGCAGATAGAACTTGCCCGTATGGAACGAGCTAATCAACTCGCAGCGTCGGTCGCTGAGGAAATTTCAGGAGTTCGACCAATCCGTGTAGAACTCAATAAAGAAAATGGTCGTTTTGCGCAAATAATTGTTGAAACCGACGGTGGAAAACAAAAAGCAATTCTGGCAGACGTATCCGAGAGTCTTTCACCCGAAGCACTTCTGACCTCAGCCATTATTTGGCTTTCAAAACTCAAACGCCGAAAGAATAGTCCGATCGAGGAAGTTTGGATTGTGAGCGAGAAGAAAATGGCAGCAGGTTTGAAAAAGCTTCATGCGTGTTTGGAAAAAAGCTGGAAGGAGCAGATAGAACTTTGGAAAGTAGATTCTAGCCAGCCAGAAAACAAGCTTGCGCGAATCAAACAAATCCGAACCAGCGATCTATGGCGATACCAGCCAAAAAAGCTTCGCGCGATAAAAAACTCGTTTCAGAGCAAAACCTGCCGTGAGATCATAAAAACTTCGCCTTCTGAAATTGATTTTATCTACGTTAAAAACGGGGAAACTCTTAGATATCTTGGTTTGCCATTTTTGCGCGTCAGGGAGAATGTGGATAAAGAGGAGGCCTGGTTTGGAATTGATCAAAAGAGACGTTTGTTGAATGAGGATTCGCTCGACGAGTTTTACGACCTAATCGAAAATATTAAAAAATACCGGCGCTATGATTCGCAAAACTTGCAACACGCATTTTTTGATTCCGCTCCCGAGGCTTGGCTCGAATCGCTCTTGCAAAGAAATATAAAGCGACTCGACGAAAATCTAATTTTGTCACCGATCTACAATCAATTCCGCACCTCCCGCGACAAAATTGATCTGCTCGCACTTCGTAAAGACGGTCGTTTGGTGATAATTGAGCTTAAGGTCTCAACGGATCGGGAAATGATTTTTCAGGCCGTGGATTACTGGCGGAAAATCGAACACCAGCGGCGAAAAGGACTTTTGGATAAGGCAAAGCTTTTTGGAGACCGGAAAATAGCAGAGAAACCAACAATAGTCTATTTGGTTGCACCGACGCTAAGCTATCATCGTGATTTTGAGTTGTTATCCAAGACAATTTCGCAAGAGATCGAGCTTTTTCGTTTTGATTTAGCTGAAGACTGGCGAAAAGAGATAAGAGTCTTGGGAAGAAAAAAGCTATGAAAAGTGCGAAAAGGGTGATAGGCTACGCATACACCCCAATATTACTAGGTTGGAGAAAGATTATGAATAGAAGTATTTGGAAAAAAGGGTTTGGTTTACTGTTAGGGCTCATTTTAATATTTGCATTTTCCAGCCTGTCTTTTGCCCAGGGAAAAGGTAAGGGTAAAGGCAAGGGGAAAGGAAAAGGCAATTCAAGTAGTGTTGAACCCGGTAATTCGAATGGTCGCGGTAAAGGGAAACTGAAAAAGAAAGGATCCGGAAATACGGTTGATGACTATTTGGATAGAGATCGTGATAGATACAGAAGCCGAAAAACCTCAAAGCGGTTTAACGGCTTGGCAAAAAAAATCGGCATGTCACCCGAGCGGGCAAGAATTTGGTATGAACGAGAACGCAGGTTAAACCCGGATTTAACCTACGGACAATTTGTTGCAGCTAACATGATTGCACGGAAGCATGGTTCGAGATATCCGCGTTTGACGGCCCAAAGGATTCTGAGAAGAATGCGCGGTGGCGAAAGTCTCGGACAGGCAACAAAAAATCTGGGTTTGAGAAGCGGCGATTATAAAAAGGAGCGGAAACGCATCCGCAAAGAAATAAAAAAATCCGGTAAAAATGCTAAGAAAGACCGGTATAATTACCGCATCGGAACATAGTTAGTAATTGATTGAAGTCTTTACACTGGAGGATGTCTGAAAAGTCAATTTTGTCGCTGAAAGCGATTGATTTAATAGCGTCGGGGGCACCCCGACGTTATGCAATAATAATCGGGCTTTGTCCCTGAAGGGGACAAACAAACTATTGCGTATACGACACTTACAGCGTCGAAAAACAACTTCGCCTGAGTACGTCGGGATTCTCCCGACGCTACTCAATTTGTCCGCTTCACGGACACTTCAGGCTTTTCAGACATCCTCTTTTTCTTTTCCAACAAATCTGTAGCCGACTCCTCTTACTGTTTCCAATATTTTAGGTTTTGAGGGATTTACTTCTAAATGGCGCCTTAACCTAACGATAAAGTTATCGATAGCGCGCGTGTCTGTTTCTTCGTTAAGGCCCCACACTTCCTCCAAAATTTCCTTTCGTGAAACCGCTTTTCCTTCATTTTCGATTAGGTGGCGCAGCAGGTTTGCTTCCATTAATGTGAGGCGAATAGTTTTGCGGTCGCTTCTTAATTCGAGATTTTGGAAATCTACAGTTTTATCGTGTATCTCAAATTTTTCAATTCGGTTGTCTGTTGGAACGTCGGCATCAGCCTTGTCGATCATCCACTTCTGCCTACGCAAAAGCCCATTCAAGCGTGCAAGAAAAATCGAGAGCTCGAAAGGTTTCGGCAAATAATCGTCTGCGCCTGCTTCAAAACCCTGAAGCACATCCTCGGGCCTATTTCGTGCGGTGAGCATCAGGATTGGAGTGAAATCCCCGGACTCCCGCAGTTTTCTTGCTACCTCAAATCCGTCGATCTCCGGAAGCATAACGTCTAACACGATTGCGGCATAGGCATCCTCTTGAACGGAGAGTTTTTGAAGAGCAATTCTTCCATCGGCCGCGATTTCCGCTTCAAAGCCTTCGGCTTCTAGGTTATATCGTAGACCGTCCGCAATGTGAGCCTCGTCTTCGACGATTAAGATTCTGTTCATCTATTGACTAAGTTTATAGAGTTAGCTGTTGGAAATAAATGTCCGGGCTGGTTATTTTGAGGAACTCATTATTTGTTTGAGCTCGTCCGTCCAGTTAAGTACGACGTTTAGTTTTTTTGGCAGGGTTCCGTGTTCGTCTTTAACCATCAGGAATTTTGTTCCATCTGGTGATATATCAAAACTCGTTAAATATTTTCCCTCAAATAGGAGTTTTGGAGGTGAACTCTGAAAACCTCCGGAAGTGTTTACGCTAACCGAGTAAAACTTTTTGGAATGCCGATAAAAAATCTCTTTTCCGCTTTTTGCCCAGACAGGAAACATTCCGCCGTCTTTTGTAATCGGAACTTTTGAACCCTCGCCGTTCCACGGTTGAGCATAGATTTGAGGTGACCCGGTATCCATTGAAAAATAGGCAAAAAATTTCCCATCGGGTGAGAACCGAAGCGTGTCTTCGCGAAACTTCGTGGCAGCGATCTTTTTGTATGAATCCCCTTTTAGAGGCTTTGTGACGATATCTAGGTTTTCCTGGCCGTCTTCCTTTGTTAAGGCAAGCACATCTTCCGTTGGATGTAAAGAATACGGACTGATCCGGTGAGGGTTTTCAGCAAGCTTTTCTGCAGCACCGGTACCGTCGCGTCTTCTTCTATAAACGGTATACGTGTCATCTTTCAGAGTAGAATAAATAACCCATTGACCGTCGTTTGACCATAGCGGAATCTCGTTTTTACCTTCATCGGTAATTCGCGTGCCGATATTGCTTTCAACGCTATAAACCCAGATATCGTCGTCATACGTAACGGCGATCCACCGACCGTCAGGTGACACCCTAGGCGAACTAAAATCGCCCTTTTTCTCGATCGCCGGAGTTTCTTTCCCGTCGCGTCCAACCCAGACGACCTGATTATTCGTGCGACTGATCACCGGTAAATATAGGAGCGTGCCATTATCGGCTATCTGCACATTGGGAAACATTCCGAAAAGATCAGGAACTACAAGAACCGGCTTTCCTACTGCTTTAAAACTATCTTCATCAAACGGCAGCGCCATGAGCTGATTACCACGAGCGAAAACGATATGTCCGGTCGAGACGTAGCTTCCAAGCGTTGCCCGGTCAGCCTCATCGATATATTTCGTCGTATTATCAGATACCGAAAATAAACCCAGGCGATTTGAGCCCTTGCGCGACACCGTAAATATCAAACCTTTTTCATTTGGGAACAGTTGCGGACTATAGTGCTGGTTTTCCTGATTTTCCTTATCGATTTTGGTTAGGAGTTTTGGAGTTCCGCCGTCGGAGGGTACGCTGATTATTCCTTTTGGTGATCCGATATAAATATTGCCGTCCGTACCCCAGTGGCCGCCACGGTTTGTCGGGCAGGCCTCACATATAACGATCGGATTTCCGCCGTTGGCCGGTACTTTCTTTATACCTTCTGATTTCGTAGCAAAGGCAATCCATTTTCCATCCGGTGAGAAAAATGCCGTTGTTCCTCCCTCTGTCCCGCGAACAGGCTTGGTTTCAAAACTACTTAAAGATCGAACATAAAACTTGGGACCATCAGAAAGGAACGTGGGCAAGACCAGCATCTTTCCATCCGGAGAAATCCTTGTGTTCATAACGTTCAGCCGAAGATTCGATTGAGGCGTCACCCCAAACCTGACCACTTCATCGGCAGCGTTATTTTTCGAACCAAACCAATTCCACCCGACAAGTAAACCCAGCAAACCCAGGAGGCCAAGAAAACCGAATGCCACAAACGGAGACCACGTCGATCGTCCAACATCTACCCGTTCAATCGGCTGCGAAAGCGAAACTCCGGAATCGATCGCGGAACGAACTTCTTGAAGAATCAATCTCACTTCGTTCATCGATTGATAACGATAACGAGGATCTTTATTTAGACACTTCATTATCAATCTCGATAGAAGATAAGGCGCCTCGGGTTTTCGATTGGAAACAGGCTGCGGTTCTTTGGTGAGCAGCTCACTAACGAAAGAGGCGTAGCTCTCACCGTTAAAAGGTTTTTGTCCGGTAATCGCCTCGTACATTACAACGCCAAGACTAAAGATATCGCTTCGGTGATCGGCCGGTTTTCCCTCTGCTTGTTCGGGAGACATATAAGCCGGCGTTCCCATAACCTGCCCGGTCTTGGTGAGGTTCAATGTGGAGGCATCAGTTGTAGAACCTTCATTTTGATCGATTCGGGCTAAACCGAAGTCAAGGATCTTCGGAACCCCTCCTGCCGCAATCATTATGTTGTTAGGCTTGATATCCCGGTGAACTATACCTTTTTCGTGGGCATGGAAAAGTGCGTCAGCAATTGCAACAAACCAATCGAGGAATGTACGTGTGTCAATCCCGTTTTCAGGTATCAGCTTGCCAAGCGAATCGCCATCGACATATTCCATCGTTATGAAATGCTGGTTGTCATCGGTCTCCTCCACAGAATAAACAGTAGCGACATTTGGATGATTGAGATTTGCCGCAGCCTTTGCTTCGGTCCGAAATCTCTTCACATAATCTGAATCGGGTGCGTATGTATCGGGAAGCGTTTTTACCGCAATGGGCCGATTGAGCTTGGAATCCTGGGCAAGATAAACCTTGCCCATACCTCCTGAACCGAGTACGGATAGGACCTCGTAATGTCCGAGGCTGTCGCCGGTGAGCGTTTTGTGTTGATCGTCGGTGAGAAGATGACCGACATCCTTTGCCGCGTTGCCGCCAATGAAATTTCCTGCCTCATTGTCTGCTGCAAGAAGAGTCTCGACCTGTTGACGCAGGGATTCGTCATCAGCACAGGCTTTGTTGAGATATTGCTCTTTCTTATCGGGTTCGAGTCCAACAACCGATTGAAAAATCTCGTTGATCTTTTGCCATCTTTCGGGGGTCATAAATGACTCAAGTTTTCTTTACCTTGCTAAAAAGCCAGGCGCGAGCCGCACTCCAATCCCGACGGACCGTCCGGGTCGAAATATCAAGCGCCTCACCGATCTCCTTTTCGTTCATCCCGCCAAAATATCTCATCTCGACAATTTGTGCCTGACGCTCGTTTAACCCGGCGAGTTCTGTCAACGCTTCGTCTAGCGCTAGCAAGTCCGATTCTTTTTCCATCAAGACCGGCAGAGCCTCATCAAACGTAACTTTCGGATCTCCACCACCGCGTTTCTTTGCTGCGCGCGCGCGCGCAGAATCAACCAATATTCGCCGCATTAACTGTGCGGATATTGCAAAAAAATGGGTTCGATTCTGCCATTGAACTCGACTCGAGTCTATCAAACGCAAATATGCCTCATTGACCAGGGCAGTGGTCTGAAGTGTATGGTCCGAACGCTGATTGCGCATATAGCTTCGCGCAAGTCTGCGCAGCTCGTCGTACACGAAGGGCATAAGCCTGTCTAACGCTTGCTTATCACCGTCACCCCAAGCTACGAGTAGTTGCGTTATTTCTTGTGGCGCTGTCTTATCCATTTGGGGGTCTTCAAACGCAAATAACACCTAAAACCCTGTATCTATTAGCGTATGGAAGTTTACCACAATCAGGAAAATCAACTAAACAAAATTTTTTATCAAACGAATGTCCGGGTTTTTAAAGGAATGACGTCTTTACAAATGAAAGCGAAAACTCTCCATTTTTAATTTTGTCCCGGTCGGGACTTGGGTCATATACAAATAATAAGGAGCAATCATGGCACACATAACAACAATAGAAGGATTTAACGAGATTAACGTAGACAATCCAGTCGGCGCAGGAAGTCGAGCGGTAAACAACAGAGATGATGTATTGGTGGTTCAAGCAATGCTGAAATATGCGGTAGCCAATAATCCCTACTTTGCTTATACAAATGTTTTTCCGGTCACTGGTCAAATGGATAACGAAACGATCCTTAACATAAGGACATTTCAACAGTTTGTCCGAGAGAAGCTTAACAGCAGGGTTTCGGTTGATGGTCGAATCGATCCGGCAAAAGGACTATTTGTTAGTTCTGGAAAACGGGGCAACAGGCAGAGATTAACGTGGACCATTGGTCAATTAAATGGTGCGGCGCTTGAGGCTTGTTTTTTAAAAGGTCGTGAAGATTATATTGCAGACATCTGTAAAATGTATCCGCAGGTTAGAGCAATTCTTGCCGGTAACGCGGTTGGGTCGCTGCGGTTGGCTCTGGCTTAAAGTTAGACTGAAAAGTAGCTGTCTGAACCGCGAGGCTTTTGTCTCGCGGTTTTCTATTTCAGCAGCGATGGTTTAAGAAAAATTCTGGTCGATGTCCGCTTTTTACGAGCGTTTCCGTCTTAATGGGTGAAGGCGAAAAAGAATCGCTAAATTTTAATAATGTTAGGAGAGGAATCATGAATATTAACGAAGATAAACTACACAACTTACTTGGAAAATTTGTTGGAGATTTAGGTGCGACGATGTCGGCCGGAACAATCGTAATCGGTGAAAGACTTGGACTTTATAAGGCTATGCGCGACGCCGGCAAAGCAGTAACCTCGAAAGAGCTTGCTGATCTTACTGATACCAAAGAACGCTACGTTCGCGAATGGTTAAACGCGCAGGCAGCAAGCGGTTATGTAGAGTACGACGACGAGTCGGGCAGCTACTATATGACAGACGAACAAACGTTTGTAATGACGGAGGAGACGAGCGCGGCATATCTTCCGGGTGCTTTCATTCTTGCGACATCAGCGCTCAAAGCTACCCCTAAAATTACGGAAAGGTTCAAATCCGGCGAGGGTTTGGGATGGCACGAACACGATCATGGACTTTTCTGCGGAACCGAACTTTTCTTCCGGCCAGGTTATGGTGCGCATTTGGTGAGTGACTGGATCCCGGCACTCGATGGTGTCGAAGAAAAACTCAAGTCCGGCGCAAAGGTTGCCGATATCGGCTGCGGACACGGTGCTTCGACTATTCTCATGGCTCAGGCGTTTCCAAACTCGAAGTTTTATGGTTTTGATTATCACGAGGATTCGATCAAGACTGCGCGGGAAAAAGCGGAAGCGGCCGGCGTTTCTGATCGAGTTACTTTTGAAGTAGCGAGCTCAACGGAGTACCCGGGAAACGACTATGATTTTGTGACTTCGTTTGATTGTCTGCATGACATGGGCGACCCGGTTGGCGCATCGGCTCACGTTAAAAGCAGCCTGGCTGAAGACGGAACTTGGTTAATCGTTGAACCCTTTGCGGGCGATACCCCGGAGAGCAATCATAATCCGGTCGGTCGAATTTATTATTCGGCATCAACCCTGATCTGTACGCCTGCTTCACTTTCTCAGGAAGTTGGTTTGGCTTTAGGGGCACAAGCCGGCGAACAGCGGCTGCGGGAAGTAGTGACGGAAGGCGGATTTAGCTCACTCAGACGCGCCAGTGAAACTCCGTTTAACATAATTCTCGAAGTGAAGTAACCGGTAACAAAAGCTTAAGTGAGAGGCTGTCTCGAAAGGCGGCTTCTCTTTTTTTGTGTCGGTTGCCTTGTGTTGGCGACCTGACCGTCAGGGAGGTGTCAATCTAAACAGACGTTGATCAGAACTGCTACTTCTTTCGGGAGCCCGCGTTAACACTTGGGCTACGGACACGAGTTTAATCTTGTGTTGGCGACCTGACCGTCAGGGAGGCGTCAATCTAAACAGACGTTTGATCAGAACTGCTACTTCTTTCGGGAGCCCGCGTTAACACTTGGGCTACGGACACGAGTTTAATCTTGTGTTGGCGACCTGACCGTCAGGGAGGCGTCAATCTAAACAGACGTTTGATCAGAACTGCTACTTCTTTCGGGAGCCCGCGTTAACACTTGGGCTACGGACACCTCAGGGAGGGCTCCGTCAATCCAAATGGCTCCTGATCAGAACTATTTCTTCTAGCGGGAGCCCATGTCGACACCCGGGCTACGGAAACTGTTCCAATTTCAGCGCCCTACGAGAGTAGGACTTCAGGATTCTGTATAATCGTATTATCTAGATTATCGAAGTTCAGTAGATTTGTTATATACTAATAACCTTTAGTCGTTAAGGGTGAGGAGTGTAGATTCTATTTACTACCTTATCCAAGGATTACCAAACTTAGCCATATTGGTTATATAATAATAACCTTTTAATCGTTATTGAGTTTTAGTCGAATGCAGAAGAGGAGTTTTGCATTCAATTTTGGAGGGTCGAATGAGCTTATCAGTCCTTTTGTGGGGAATACCAAAGGCAATGAAAATGGCTGCGCGGATTTATCCAAACTACGCGGAGCGCTTAAAGGAACGAGACGTCATTACGCAAATTAAGTTGCGTGATGAGCCCGAAGTGGGACGCTGGATAAAGCTCGATAAAGGTGAGATCACAACGGGCAAGGGCATACACGAGAATCCCGACGTCAGCATCGTTTTTAAGGATCGAGCTCTGGCAAAAAGTTTTCTTACGCCTCCTTTTGATCAGCTCGAGCGAATCGATGCCGCGAAGAATTTTAAGATCATTCTCGAAGGACCCGATGAACTCGCTATTTGGTTTCTGGCAACGATGTCGCGTCTCGAATCGATTTGGTGGAAATACGGTACCGATATGGGCAACGGAGTGATGCGGTACACCAATGGCACCAATGGCGGTCCTCTCTTTGTATATATAAAAGACGGCAGGATCATACGCACGACGCCGATCGATTTTGAAGAAGGTGACTCCGGCGAGTGGACTATCGAAGCTCGCGGAAAGAAGTTTTCGCCGCCGCGAAAGATGACGCTGGCAGCACACGCGCAGTGTCAGAAATCGATGGTTTACTCGAAAGACCGCCTGCTTTATCCGATGAAGCGCGTCGATTTCGATCCAAACGGCGAACGCAATCCGCAGAACCGCGGTAAATCCGAATTTGAACGAATCGGTTGGGATGAAGCAACAGACATCGTCGCCTCGGAAATCAAACGAGCTAAGAAATCCGGCCCCGGAGCGATTGCGGTTGATCATGGTTCGCATCATCAGTGGGGCAATCTCGGTCACTATCTATGTGCCTTTAACCGTTTCTGGAATCTGATCGGCGTTACAAAACTCATGCACAGCCCCGACAGTTGGGAAGGTTGGTTCTGGGGAGCGATGCACCACTGGGGCAACAGCGCTCGTCTAGGGTGTCCGGAGTTTTACGGCACAGTTGAGGACTGTCTTAAGGAAGCAGAAATGATCGTTTTCTGGTCTTCGGATCCTGACACGACCTACGGTTTCGAGGGGGCTCAGCGGCGTGAATGGGCGCGTGAGCTGGGAATCAAAATGGTTCATATCGATCCCTTTTTAAACCACACCGCTGCACATTTAGGCGGCAAGTGGATTGCTCCGAAACCCCAAACTGACGCCGCGCTTGCGCAGGCAATTTGTCACGTTTGGATTACTGAAGGTTTATACGATAAGGATTTCGTCAAAGACAAGACCACTGGTTTTGATGAGTGGAAAGCATACATTCTTGGCGAGAGCGACGGCGTTGCGAAAACTCCCGAATGGCAGGAACCTGAAACGGGCGTGCCGGCTCGCGATGTTCGTGCACTGGCGCGCGAGTGGGGATCGAAAAAAACTTATCTCGGCGCAGGCAGCTGGGGTTCCGGTGTGGGCGGTGCAGGTCGCGGTCCGAACGGTATGCAGTGGGCACGTATGATGGCAATCCTTGGCAACATGCAGGGACACGGTCGCCCAGGCTATAACTTCGGCAATCTGCAGTTTGGCTCACCGCTCGATTACAATTTCTATTTTCCGGGATACGCGGAAGGCGGTTTCTCGGGCGATCTGGCGTTTAGCGCAAACTCGGCAAACAACTACCAGCGAATGCCGCATATTGTGACGATGAGCACGGTCAGACAGAGCATTCCGCGGATTTGGTTTCCGGAAGCGATTACGCAAGGTAAAAGTTTTGGTTATGTGACCGATGTTTCGACCGTGCAGGGACAGTTTTTTCCGTTTGGTTATCCATCCCCCGGGCATGTTCCCGTCGAGATGCTTTACAAATACGGGAGTCAGCTTTTTGGCACAATGGTCGGCGGAAACCGTTGGGCACGCGCCTACCAACATGAAAGCCTGAAGTTTATCGTTAATCAATCTGTCTGGCATGAAGGCGAGACGCCTTTTTCGGACATAATCCTTCCGGCCTGTACTGTGTTTGAAAAGTGGGACATCGGCGAGACGTTTAACTGCGGTCCCGGTTATGTTCATCACTTCTATTCGATGAACAACCACCGCGTGATTACGATGCAACACAAGTGCATTGAGCCGCTTGGCGAATCGAAATCGGACTACGACATCTTTTCTGCGGTTGCTGCAAAACTCGATATGGGAGCTGTTTATACAGAGGGCGGAACTTCGGAGCTCGATTGGGTCAAGCGCGTTTTCGATTCATCCGATATGCCAAAGCATATTAGCTGGCGGCAGTTTCTCAAGAAAGGATATTGGGTTGTGCCCGCTCAGGAGGAAGACGCGCGAGAGCCGCTCGCGAACAATTGGTATTACGAGGGACGCAAGAAAGATACACCGGACCCCTATCCGCTGCCTTCCGATTATGTGGATGATTACCTGGACGGGCTGCAAACTCCTTCCGGTAAATTCGAGTTTATTGCTGAAACGCTCAAGCGCATCGATGATCCTGATCGGCCACCGCTTTGCGAATATACTCCTTCCTACGAAGACTCGGAGCGCGATCCGGAGCTTGGTGAGTTTCCTTTGAAGCTGCAAACCGCACACACACGCTACGCTTACCACGTAATGGGAGACGGAACGGACAGCACGCTTGCCGACATACGCGAGCACAGGGTTTTCAAGGATGGTCATTATTATCTCGTCGCTCGTATGAGCAAGGAGGACGCCGAGGCGAGGGGAATCATGGATGATGATTTGATTCGGCTTTGGAACCAACGCGGCTCAGTAGTTTGCGCGGCCCAGGTTACTGAAAGACTCAGACCGGGAACAGTCAGCACCTACTCCGGTTCGGCGCAGTATCGCCCGATCGGTGAGCCCGGGAAGTCGACGGATCTTGGCGGCTGCGTAAATATGTTAAACACGAAAGAGCCGATCACGAAAAAAGGGCACGGTATAAAACCCAATTCCGCGCTGATACAGGTTGAAAAATGGACGGGCACCGATGATTGGCAGCCGACGAAGGAGACAGTCTGATGGCAAAAAAATGGAATCTAATCGTTGACGTTTCGCGATGCGACAATTGCCGCTTATGTTTTCTGGCGGTCAAGGACGAATACATCGGAAATGACTTTCCGGGTTACTCTGCGGCTCAACCCGCACAGGGTCACAATTGGCTCGATATCGAGCGCAAGGAGCGTGGTGAATATCCGATCGTACAGGCGCGGTTTATGCCCGTAATGTGCAACCATTGCGATGAAGCGCCGTGTATCAAGGCGGCAAAGAATGGCGCCGTGCGCAAACGCGACGATGGCATCGTGATTATCGATCCGGATAAATCAAAAGGACAAAAGCAGATCGCTGAGTCCTGCCCCTACGGTGCAATTAGCTGGAACGAGGAAGAGCAGATCCCGCAGGCCTGGACTTTTGACGCCCATCTGATCGACGAGGGGTGGAAGCAGACGAGGGCTCAGCAATCTTGTCCGATGGATGTTTTCCGGACGATCAAAGTTGAGGATTCCGAGATGGAGCGGATAAAGAACGAGGAAAATCTTGAGGTGCTCAATCCCGAACTCGGCACTAAGCCGCGCGTTTATTACAATAATTTGCACACGATTACCAAGTGCTTTGTCGGTGGAACCGTTGTTGAAAATGTAGATGGTGTTGAGGAATGTGCGGCTGATGTTGAAGTTGTACTAAAGAAGAATGGAAATGAGATCGGACGCGCGAAGACCGATACTTTCGGTGAGTTTATGATTGATAAGCTCGAGCCCAACAGCGGGACATATCAAGTGAATGTCGCCGATTTCTCTAAAGACTTTGAGTTAGGCGAAGAGAGCCTCTATCTTGGTGTGATGTCGCTTTAGGCAGAAAATAGGCGAAGTGAACTTGGGTTTACGAGTAACGCGAACCATCGCAATCTACGTTAGCATGGGCATTGTTTTCTACATTACCCATAGCTGAAGTTATGGGCTAAATTGTTGTGTTGTCTACGACGACTCGGATCCCAGTTTAGCTACCAGCACCCTGTCAACCCGTCTTCCGTCCATATCAACCACTTCGAATGTGTGATCTCCCCATGTAAAAGAATCACCGGTTGCCGGAAGTCTTTCCAACCGTTTAATGACAAATCCGGCGAGCGTCTCGTATTTTCCTGCTTCGTTGTCGGGCAGCTCTTTTATCCCCAAAGTCTCACAAAATTCCAGATTTGGAAGTCTTCCGTCCAGAAGCCAGGATCCATCGGCGCGGCGTACTACACGTTCTTGTCGGAAACCGCCAACCGGTAGGTCACCCATAATTGCCTCGAGCAAATCGTTAGTTGTAATTATTCCCTGGGTGGATCCAAATTCATCAATGATAACTGCCAGATGGGTGCTGGACTCTTGAAATTTCTCCAATACATCCAGAATCGTCGCGGTCTCAGGAATAAAGAGAGGCTTTTTTATAACCGCCTCGAGATTTAAAGAGTTTCCTTCTAAAAGAAAATCCAGAAGATCCTTTGCTTTTACAAAACCGCGAATATTATCAAGATCACCATCACCTATCAGCAATCTTGAAAAAGGACAATCTTGGATCTGCTCCTGGATCTTCTCCTTTGGAGATTGAAGGTTGACCCAACCTATTTTCAAACGCGGTGTCATCACAGCCACTATCCGTTGATCATCCAGACGGATGATACTCTCCATCAGTTCCTGCTCGGTTTCCTCAAGCACACCGGCCGTGGTGCCTTGTATGATCATTGACTTGATCTCTTCTTCGGTTACTGAATCTTTGGGAGTTTCGCTCTGCCCCAAAAACTTTAGAACAAAATTGGTCGAACCGCTCAATATGGAAACCACGGGCGCCGTCAGGGTTGAGATCAGATTCATTGGACGTGAGACGAGAGATGCGATTCCTTCAGGATGATTGAGGGCAATTCTTTTCGGCACGAGCTCTCCAATAACGAGTGAGAAATACGTGATAAACAAAACGACGGCGGCAAAACTAACGCTTTCTGCGTAGGCTTCAAGAAAAGCGAATTGTTCAATAAACGGCACCAGGTGGACAGCCAGAGTTGCACCACCAACCGCTCCCGAAAGAATACCGACAAGCGTTATTCCTATCTGGACAGTCGAAAGAAATCGATCAGGTGAATCTATTATTTCTACTGCTGCCCCTGCGCCGGCGTTACCGTCTTCAGTGCTTTGCGCGAGGCGCGCCCGCCGGGCAGAAACGACGGCTATTTCCGACATCGAAAAAAGACCGTTGATAATCAGGAGAATAAATATTAGTAGAATTTCGAGACCTATCTGTTGCATGGTACTTAAATAATAGGTTAAGCACCGGTCTTATGAAAAGGAGTTTTTTGGGAGCAGGAGAAAGAATATTGAACCGGGCGCGGGATATCACATATCGATACCCTAGGTTCGCTTGCTCACCACCGGAATAATTTATCCTGTGCTTTCGGCATTTTCCGCTGGTATATCCCGCTCTTTATATGCCTGAACCGCCTCCGACGAACCCGCGTGCATGATTTCCGGCTTGTGATATTTCCAGAATTGTTCAAACTCTTCCTCATTCATTTCAGGTTTCTCATTACGCGTTTTTTCTTTGAGGTAGTTTTCCGCCCATTCGCGCATCTCCATATTTTTATTCAACGCCGAACGCGCACCGTGCATCATATTGTCTCGCTGCATTATTGCCTCTCCTTGTGGTAATTTCTTTAACCAGAACATTTTCGCAAGTTTTGCGTAATAATTGAAATTCAGATTCATCGGAGTTATTAGTGAGAAAAATCCTGTCATCTGCCTTCCTGGCGTTTTTAATCTTTACAAACGCGAGTTTTTCGCAAGCAAAAAAGGGAATCGAGATTCCTTTTGTAAACAAGACTCTTGAAAATGGCCTTGAAGTGATCGTGCTTCCTGATTCCTCCGTACCGCTTGTTACGGTCGAGCTCGCTGCGCGAAATGGTTCCTTTACGGAACCGCCCGAATTTAACGGTTTGTCGCATCTTTACGAGCATATGTTTTTTAAACCCAATCGCGCCGTAAGGGTCTACTGGTGTCGCGTTTATATCAATTATGCCCGCCGCGATCTCTACAATTCGCGTGGATGCAGCGAACATATGAAGTTTGGTGCGCAAATCGGAAATGTGAGTTACCTTTCTACTATCGATGGAATGGGGCTTACAAATAATGCGACCACACGCGAAGAGGTCGTTAACTACTATTTTACAACGACGAGTCCTTACGTTTCGACGGCGATTCGTTTTATCAACGATTCGATACGCTATCCGACGTTTGATGAAGAAGATCTGGAGCGCGAGAAAAAAGTCGTGATTGGCGAGATGGATAGAAACGAAGCGAATCCATTTTTCTATCTGAGCGAAACTCTAAAAGACAAGCTCTTCTATAAATACCCAACGCGAAAGAAACCACTCGGAACCAGAAAAACTGTGAGCAATGCGACGACCGAGATGATGCGCACGATCCAATCGAGATACTACGTTCCAAACAACACGGCGCTGATCGTGACGGGAGATGTGGTTCCGGATGAAATATTCAAGCTAGCCGAGCAGAATTTTGGAAGCTGGGAACGTCGAGCGGTCGATCCGTTTAAGGAGTTTCCTTTAGTCGAGCATCCCCCGTTAAGGAAGAGCACGGGCGAAATCGTTACGCAAGATCGGGTTAAAAATGTCTTAATTCAGGTTGGTTGGCATGGTCCTTCGATTGGGAAAGATGATTCCGCCACCTACGCTGCTGACGTTTTCTCCTATATTCTTTCGCAGCCTGATTCTAAGTTTCACCGCGCATTGGTTGATTCCGGGCTCACGGTTGGCGTCGATTTAACATATTACACTCAGCGAAATGTCGGCCCGATTACGCTTACGCTCATTACTTCGCCGGAAAAAGCTAAGCAGGCTTTGAAAGTTGCTTACGAGCAGGTCGCGAAGTTTGATGATCCGGAGTATTTCAGTGATCGCGAGCTAGAAAATGCAAAAACACTTTTGGAATCTAGAGACCTATTCGAAAGGGAGAAGCTTTCAAACTACGCGCACACGCTTGCTTTTTGGTGGTCGTCGACTGGGATCGACTATTTCCGCGGATATCACAAAAATCTCCGTGCCGTTTCGAGAAAAGAGATTAACCGCTACGTGAACACATACATGCATGATAAGCCACACGCAGCCGTTGCGCTTATGTCGTCCGCAGCAAAAGTACAAGCGAATTTAACCGAGCAGGATTTAATAGGGAAGTAATCTTATGAAAGGTAGAAAAGCGAACATCGAATTTGGAAACAACGCGGCGCGGCTGGTTTTATCAAAACTTTCGGCGGCAAGTTTCCTGCTGCTGATTTCGGCCACCGGAATCCTTGCTCAAGCCGGGAAGCTAAACGTAAAAAATCAGGTTGCACTCGTCACGGAATTTGACATTAACGGGCTAAAGGTTCTTATTAAACGACGTCCAAATACTCCAACGGTGGCGGCAGGTTTGTTTGTAAGGGGCGGTACGCGAAACGTAGCGAAAGCGGAATCGGGAATCGAAAACTTCACTCTCGAAGCCGCAACCGAAGGGAGCAAGAACTTTCCGCGCGAGATGCTCCGACGCGAACTTTCCAGCACAGGAAGTAGTGTTGGCGCGAGCTCGACTAACGATTTTAGCGTCTTAAGCCTTGCTTCTACGAAGCAACATTTTGATCGTTCCTGGCAGATTTTCTCTGACATCGCGATGAATCCTGCGTTTGCTTCGCGCGATGTGGAACTTACGCGGGAGCAGATCCTGTCGGGGCTTAAGGAAGAGGAAACCGACAACGACAATTTTCTCGATGTTTTGCAAAGCCGCATTATTTACGCGGATCATCCATATTCAAATAGCGTTTTAGGAAATTTGGAAACGGTTAAGCGTTTCAAATCAAATGACGTGAGGGCGTATCACAAGAAGATTATGCAGACGTCGCGATTGCTGCTTGTAATCGTCGGTGATCTCGATATGGCTTCGATAAAATCAAAAGTTGCGCAAACTCTAGGTAAACTCCCGCGAGGAAATTACCGGGAAACTTCATATCCTTCGCTAAATTTTGCCGCCGGGTCCTTGGACATAACTCCACGCGCATCTTTACCGACAAACTACATACGAGGGGTTTTTGATGCTCCTTCAATAAGCGACCCGGATTACTATCCGATGAGAGTTGCGACAACGATTCTGCATAACAGGCTTTTTCAGGAAGTTCGCGTAAAACGCCAGCTTTCCTATGCTCCCAGCGCTTCGCTTGAGTCGCATTCGGTAAACACTGGAAACATTTATGTGACGGCCGTTGATGCTAATCAAGCCGTCAGCGTGATGCTGGGAGTAATCAGATCGCTCAAATTTCAACCCGTTCGTCAGGAAGAAATTGATGGCATGGCTGGTCAGTTTTTGACTAACTACTACATAAAGCAGGAAACAAACGCGGCGCAGACTCTCGAATTGGCGAAATATGAGTTAATCGGAGGTGGCTGGAGAAATGCTTTTGAACTTCTTAATCGTTTAAGAGATGTTAAGTCGGAAGATGTTCAGGCGGTATCGAAAAAGTACATGAAGAACTTACGGTTTGTAGTAATCGGAAATCCACAGGCAATTCAAAAAGACATCTTTTTGCAAAGTACTGATTAGCAGATAAGCGCAAAAACCGAACCTGAGAAAATCAGAAACTCGTTAATTAAAGTATCGGAAATCAAACCAACTGCAGAAAGCCCGGTGAAAAAGTGAACAACCATTAGGCCGAGGTAAATACCGAGCGCAAGAATCAAACCATATCGTGCAACACCGAAATGTCCCCACCGCGAAAGGACCAAAGCAGCTATCGCACCAACCAATATTTTTACTGTAAGAAATGGTGTGTTTCCCATATCGAGAAGCCCTGCCATCAATTGATTT
Source organism: Aridibacter sp. (assembly GCA_965216195.1). Classification (GTDB taxonomy): domain Bacteria; phylum Acidobacteriota; class Blastocatellia; order Pyrinomonadales; family Pyrinomonadaceae; genus Aridibacter. Next base: position 3,544,014 of record OZ244151.1, read on the forward strand.
CCTTCTGTTGCGAAGCCATTTCTTACCCAATAAATAGTAAAAACGGCGTCGAGAAAATTCAGTAAAAATAAGAGAGATGTTTGCCGAGTAAGCTGCATTTAAACCAGTATTCCCGTGTTAAATTTCTTTAAACCTCTTCCCTAAATCAATTTACCCAAAGCCTGCGTTTGCAGTAGCTTCGGGTAAAATGAAACGAGAAATTTCGATATTTTGTTGTTGGTAATACTATATGTTTAATAGCTTCCGGATTCAAGATTTTTTTCTGAAAACCTTTGAAAACATTGACAATTTTAAAGACAAAAAAGACCGGACGGATTCCGGTCTTCCAGTTGATAAAAATATTCCTGACTTAGTTCAAAGCGATTTCGTTTCCGATATCATTCAAACGCTTCACAACCTTATCAATCAGCCACTTTGGAGTAGAAGCTCCTGCTGTAACCCCAACCCTATTGACGTCCTCTAAATTATCGGGGTCAATATCGTTTTCGGTCTGAATCAAAAAACTCTTATCGCATTGTTCGCGGCAGACATTGAGCAGCTTTCTACTGTTTGAAGAGTGTTCGCCGCCAATTACATAAAAGGCGTCAACTTGTCCTGCCAGAGCGCGCGCGGCGTCCTGCCGATCGCGCGTTGCCGAGCAAATCGTGTTTACAATTTCGACCTCATCGTCTGTTTTCTTCTTAACCGCCTCGGCAGTATCCTGGAAAGTTTTTAACTTGATCGTGGTCTGCGAAACGACGAGTGGAGATCGCAATTTTGGCAAATCAGCTACTTCGGTTTCATCGTTTATTATAAAAGCATTGTCCGGGGCGTAGCCCTTTACACCTATCATTTCAGGGTGATCCGGATTTCCAACAACTACGACATGACGATTTTCTTTCGCCGCACGAGAAGCCAGCCTCTGTACCCTTGTCACAAAAGGGCAGGTCGCATCGACAACTTTCGAAGCCTTATTCTCAAGCTCCGTTTGAACGCCGGGAGTCACACCATGGGCACGGATTACAGCAGTTTCGCCGCGCTTTATTTGTACTGGAGCGTCAATTGTGGAAACGCCGCTTTGTCCAAGCCGCTGCATTTCCTGATCGTTGTGAATTAGTGGTCCGAGCGTTCGCACGGATTCCTTTTCCTTGAGGGAATCTTCAACCATATCCACTGCGCGCTCTACGCCAAAACAAAATCCAAATTCATCTGCTAGTAAAACTTCCATCGTTTCTTAAATCCAATCCTACCAAAACTAAACTCGAAATGTCAGCGAATTTCATAAAAAAAGTAGACCCTTACTTAACGTATCGGCTCCCTTAAAATTATCTCTGACGCGATTCGCGCACACTTTGCTGCTTCCGGTTTTGACTTATGAAGATTTGCAACCTGCATCAGCGCTTCCCCCGTTCGGGAAAGCAGACGCACAAGGTCCCCTTCTTCAGCTCTCGTCGCCCAGACGAGTTCTTCCCAATCCATGCCGCTTGTCCAGGTTTCAGCCGCAGCCGCAGCCGAAAAATTAATTTCTTCCGAAGGCGTCACACCCATTTTCCACTCTGCCTTTGAAACCTTGAAATAAACATCCTCAACGAGCGTAAGCGCATCGTCGAGTTTTTCAGAAATGTCTAAGTTTCCGTAATCCCTTTCCGCATCCGCCGCAAGCGACGCCATCAAACCGGCAATTTCCGGAGCTTCGAGCTCCTCAAACACTCCCTTCTTCAAAACTTCTCCGACGAGCAAAGGCTTGTCCAACCTTAGATCCGCCAGCCACTTTCCTTCCTCAGTGACTCGCTCATCGCGAAAATCCAGATATCCGAATTGATCTAAAACCCGCGCGCGATTTTCAAAAGGAAGCCAAATGTCATTTTTCAAATATTCAATATCTCGTCCGGTTTTTGAAATTTTCTCGGCAGTATTCGCGCTTTCCCATAAAAAACTCTGAGCCCGCTTTTCATCGCCTTCATCTATGCCTTCCGGCACAAATTTTCCCATTAAAGAGCCGATCAATTCTACGGCATCCTCAGTGTTTTCCTTGACGAGAGAGAGTTTGGGTTCTTTGATGACCGGATTTTTTCCTTCGTGAATCTCGAGAAACGCATCTTCAACTGATTTTGCGTCCATCCCGTAAATATTTGAATACACTCGGTTTATCTGAGAAAGCGACAAATTCGCTCCGCTGCCGTTTCCGCGCATCGTAACCACCTTGTCTCCAAAGACACTAAGAACGAGATAGAATTGTTTGCCGCTTTTTCCTTTTGAAACGAGCCTTCCGCTTTTTACATTCTCTTTTAGCCAGGCACGCCGCATTTCCAAACGAGCTGCAGGGATTTTCTCCTGCAGACGGGTTTGCGCTCCGATCAGATGTTCGAAACCGAAAACATCATCGGCCGATATTCCAAGATCCGATTTTTCAATTGAATCGGCTAGCTTTTTAAGACCCGTCTTGCGCTCTTGTTCGAGTCGATGAATTCGAGCTGCAGTTTTTCGAAACGCGAAACTTTTTTCGGCAATTTCCCTGACGTTCCTAAAGCTTTCAAAAGCGTCGAGAAGGTTTAGGAGCGTTGAATAAGTTGCGCGGAATTTTGAATCAAGTGGATCTGGTGGAGAATTTAGCAGCTTTGCGATTCTCGGTGGGTTTTGAAAATTACTCGGAGCCAAAACGACAAACCCGACATTGTCTTTTCCGCGTCTTCCCGCCCGACCGGTCATTTGCTGAAGTTCGCTTGCCTCGAGAGGTCGCCAACCATCGTTTCCACGGGTGTCGGCATTTGACACAACGACGGTTCGCGCCGGAAAATCGACGCCTGCCGCAACGGTCGAAGTAGCAAATAGAGCATTTACAAGTCCTTTTGACATCATTTTTTCGATCAAAAACTTCCATGCTGGAATGTGTCCGGCGTGGTGCGAAGCGACTCCCGAACGAAGTAAAATTTTGCGATGTTTGTGGTTTTTTATCTCCGGACTTTCATTGAGAAATCCTTTGAAGATCAATTCCCTCTCTATTTGTTTTTCTTTATCGACCTTCTGAGACTTATCAAACGCGACTTCTGTAGCAGCTTCGTCGCAACGCCTTCTTGAAGGGACAAAAATAATAGCGGGAAGGAGATTGTACCCACGTAACGCGTTGATTAATTGAGGAGGCGGGATTTCGGGCATTCTGAATCTCACATACAGATTCTATCGAAATAATATCGAGGTGCAATTCGTTTTATAAAACCGTAGGGAAAACGTCTTTCCGTTTTCTTTGACTTGCACGAGCCGCAAGTCTAAACTTTTTTATATTCAAAAATTTAAGGAGAGAAGATATGAGCAAAGTAGAATCGGCAGATTTGATTCTGAAACTTTATGACCTGCGGCGCGAGACTGTGATGCGCGAGGCGCGAAACTGGTGGTTTACGTTTAATCCAAAAAGCGCCGAGGAAATCGCAAACACTATGATGGATCCCGAGGTAGGCGGATATGTCAGGATGGTAATTTCGTATTGGGACATGGCAGCGTCATTTGTCCGTCACGGCGCAATCGACGCTGAAATGTTTAACGACGTAAACGGCGAACACGTAATGGTTTTTGCCAAACTTCAGCCATTTTTAGCCGAATTGAGGGAAATGTGGGAAAGCCCGGATATGTACGAAAACATTGAAACCGTAATTATGGAAGCCAAGAATGGTCCAGAGCACCTTAAGAAAATGCAGGATTGGCTGGCGAGTCTTGAAGAAGAAGGTGCAACCGAAGAGCGAAGCGAAGCAGCATCGCAATAAACTACAATTGTTTCTTTTGACCCCGGAATCGCTGGTCGAGTCCGGGGGTTTATTTATATGAAAGACGGAATTTCAACCTGGCACGATTTCGTGGAAACGCAGAACCCTGAAATTTTGGAGGATCTTTTAGACGATGATGTGAAATTTCATTCGCCGTTTGTCTGGAAACCAAAGCTCGGAAAAGAGATCACTATCGCAATCCTTACGGGTGTTGCCAAAGTCTTTGAAGAATTTGAGTATGTTAGAGAAGCACGCGGTGAAAATCTAGCGGCACTCGAATTCGAAACAAAGGTTGGCGAGCTAAAAATGCGCGGAATTGACCTGATCGAATTTAACGAAGATGGAAAGATCGTCGATCTTGAAGTGATGATTCGCCCGGCGAACGCGCTTCAGGCGGTCGGAAAGGAAATGAGTAAACGCCTGGCGGCGCAAGACTTAGTATAGGTTAGCGGCTCCTGCGGCGATAGTGGTTTCTCCGGTCCCGTTCCTTTTTGCCAAACTGTCGGATTTCGTTGTTAAATTTTCCGTTTCTGTCCAGTAGTGGATAAATTTGTTTGTTTGGCGCCAGAAACGCTGCTCGTAGTTCGACAGGTCTAGAGCCCGCTCGATTTATGATTTTCACCTTTGTCCCGCGCACATCCTCGATCCATTTTGCGAATTCCTTAGCGTTACCAATTGTGGCTGACAAAAGCAGCATGCGGATTCTCGGTGGCGACAGTATTATCGATTCTTCCCAAACGTGTCCGCGATAGTCATCGGAAAGATAGTGGGCTTCATCCAGGATCACGAAATCCGTATCGGCTTGCTCTCCGCTTCTAAGTGAATCAAAAAGCTGATTGCGATAAATTTCGGTTGTCCCAACGATTAAAGGTGCACCGGCATTTTCTTTCCGGTCTCCGGTTAAGATGCCTACATTTTTTGCGCCAAATTCTTCGCCAAACTCTGCGTATTTTGAGTTTGTGAGCGCTTTCAGCGGTGTCGTGTACCAGGTGCGTTTTCCATCTGCTAAGAGTCTGCGAATTTCTTCGCGTGCGATCCAGGTTTTTCCGCTTCCGGTCGGTGCGGTAACGAGGACATCATGAGTTTCAATTGCGGCGAGCGCTTCTTTTTGGAAATCGTCGGCAACAAAGGGTGTCGGCTCCGGTGTTCCGATGCCTTTGAGAAGTCGCTTGACGTCTTCCTTTTTTGGTGGCTTAAAATTCTTCGCTTTTCGTGCAAAATCTCTTGGCGACTTTCGTTCTTTTTTATGGAAGCTGTTTGATTCAAAAGGGTCCCCTTTACGTTTTTTATTTTTCTGATGAAACTTACGTTTTCGCTTGCGAGCCATAGAGCTGATAGTAAGGGCTGGCGTATGTTTTGTCTAATTACGCGAAATTATTTAAATCGCCGAAAAAAGGTGCTAAAATTACGGATTGCCCGCAACTTTTTTGCGGGAAAAAGCGTCTAATATTGTCGGTAGTAGCCGATTTTGATCAACTTATTTTTATAACGCTATGGAAGAACAGAATATTTTAGAAAGCTACGAGATAAAAAACTGGGAGTTTAACCCGAGAATTTATAAGATTCTGGGTTTATCGGTGATTATCAATGCGCTGATGATTTTTGGTTTGGGACAATCAAACCTATTACACTCACGAGCTTGCGACGGTCCTTTGGTCGGAAAGGTCTGTCAGGTACTCGACACGCTCTATGTTGGCAGCAAGCTTTTTAGCGGTGATCAGGGTTACGTCGTAAAAGACTATAGACAGACCCATATTGACGATGCTGACGTAGTTTGGGTTGATCAAACGGGCGAAGAACCGAGATTTACTTATCCGGAAGGATATTTTTACAAAGAAGACCAGGAAACCGAAGAATTTCCCGGTGAGGATCCAGTTACATTTAATGGCAGCGAGAATCCGCCGAACATAATGCCGCCGTCAAATAATACGCCTTTTACGATTAGCCCTCCACCTTCTCGTGGGGGCGGTTTGATCGGAAAAAGACCCGTGCTTCCGAAACGTAATAAGAAACCGGTAAGCGGTGATTTGCCTCCTGAGTTGATTACGAGAGACGGGGATAATGCAACCACCAAGAAATCAAAAAATGGTTCGCCGAGCAAACTTCCAAAACTTGGCGGCGACAACAAGGACAATACTGAGAAAAAAGAAGAACCGAAAAAGAATCCGCTCGAAAATAACACTGCAAAGACGAGCAAATCGGTAAACGATATTGAGATCAACAAAAAGCCGCTTTACGATTTCGCGGATGAAATCCTCGTAAAATGGGAAAAGAAAGAGGTTGATTTAAGCAAGCAGTTTTTGGTAAGAATGCAGGGCGAAATTGCTAAAAACGGCAGGTTGAATCGCAAGCGTTCGCAGTTTGTTGACCAAAAAGGCGATGAGGAAATGATCAACGTTGCAAAGCGCGCGATTGAATCAGTTGGAGATTCAGGCTGGCTCGATTATTTGAGCAGGTTTGACGTGAAGAAAGTAAACATGGTTTTTGCTCAAAACGACGCTCAGCTTCTTGCTGCGGTTGATTCGAGTTTGCCGACTCCGGAGAAAGCGAGTTCGGTTGCGAGTGGATTGAAGAGCGCTATTCAGCTAGCTTTGTTTGCCCATAACAATGGTGTTAAGAAACTGAAAGATGATGAAGTAACATTATTAAAAGCTGCAAATATTAGCAGTAAAGGCAAGTTGCTCAAAATCAATTTCAATCTTCCGAAGCAAATCGCTCAAAGTATGATTGACGGTAGATTGAAAGAATATCAGGCAAAGAAACGAAAAGAGAAAGGAACGGCTAAACCGGACCCAAGCGCCAAGCCAAACGGTACGGCGGAGAAAAGCGACACGAATAAAAACTCTGCGAAGTGAAAAATAGTAAAGGACACAATCGGGTGTATCTTTTTACGACGCTTTCGGTCTATTTAGGCCTGGTGCTCGTAGGCGCCTCTCCGCAAGCTTTTTCTCAAGCGCATCTTGCGCAAAACTCTCCTGCAAATTGTTTTGAAACACATTCCAAAACAAACAGCACACTTTCAAAACTCAAGTTTCGCGTTTCCACGAAAGAGAATGAGGTTGTGCCATTTTCTGTTTTTCGGGATTCAAACAAAAGCACCACCGATGAAGCCGCGAAATCGTGCTTAAGAAATTTTGCGGGCCTCTACGCGCAAGTAAAAAACGAAAACAATCAGGTTTTGATCACATCGAATTTCCCTCGAGCATCTTTATAAGCTCATTCCTTAAGTGAAACCGGAAGCGCAATTTTCACGCCGCTTTTCTTTTCACAATAATGCGTTAAAATCTTTAGTTTTGCTGAATAAATACAGCAAACGCGTTTTGTATTTTAGGCTTATTTTCAAGTGAGTCTAAACAAATCATCCGTTTATTTTTAACGGAAAAATGAGGAATCATGGCTGTAAATAGTTTTGCAGATAAAATTGTAAAGAAAATTTTCGGTACGGAAACCGATAAATATCTAAAGGATTCGAAACCTATTATCGAACACATCAATGGGTTGGAATCCGGAATTCAGAAGCTCTCTGATGACGAACTTCGCGGTAAAACCGAAACCTTTAAAAAGCAAATTCGGGATGCGATTGAAGGGATCGAAGATAAGGACGAACGCCTAAAATGCGAGAAGGAAGTTCTGAAAGAGATCATGCCGGAGGCTTTTGCGGTAGTCCGCGAGGCATCGGTTCGTACGACAGGGATGCGTCATTTTGATGTCCAGCTCGTCGGTGGAATGGTTTTGCACGAAGGCAAAATCGCCGAGATGCGTACGGGTGAAGGTAAGACACTTGTTTCTACATTACCCGCTTATTTGAATGGCTTGACCGGTCGCGGGGTTCATATTATTACGGTTAATGATTACCTCGCATCGCGTGACGCGGAATGGATGGGCCAAATTCACCGCTTTTTGGGTTTAACGGTCGGTTGTATCCAAAACGAAATGGACGATGCCGAGCGAAAAGAGGCCTACGATTGCGACATCACATACGGTACGAATAATGAATTCGGCTTCGACTATTTGCGCGACAATATGAAATTCGACGTTGAATCCTTGGTTCAACGCGACCACTATTACGCAATCATTGACGAGGTCGATTCGATCCTAATCGACGAAGCGCGAACCCCACTCATCATCTCCGGTGCGTCAGATGAAGCAACTGATAAATATTACGTTGCGAATGAAATCATTCCAAAACTCGAACGCGGCGAAAAAGACGAAGAGACGAAAAAAACGACCGGTGATTACCTTCTTGATGAAAAAAACCACTCCGCCGTTTTAACCGAGCAGGGTGTTTCGAAATCGGAGAAACTTCTTCGGGTCGACAATTTGTACGATCCATCAAACATGGATTTGCTCCATTGCGTTGAGCAGGCTCTAAAGGCTCATACGCTTTATAAGCTCGATCATCATTACGTAGTTCAGGAAGGTGAAGTGATAATCGTTGACGATTTCACGGGACGTTTGATGCAGGGGCGCCGTTGGTCAGATGGTTTGCACCAGGCGGTAGAAGCGAAAGAAGGCGTAAATATCGAGCGGGAAAACCAGACCCTTGCAACAATCACGCTGCAAAACTACTTTCGCATGTACGAAAAGCTCTCCGGTATGACCGGTACGGCGGAAACTGAAGCCGAGGAATTTGGTGAAGTTTACGGGCTTAGCGTGATTGTAATTCCGACGAATAGACCTACCGTTCGCGAAGACCACCCCGATGTGATTTATCGAACCTTGCCCGAAAAATGGGAAGCTGTAGTTGGCGATATTGAGCGCGCGCATGGAAAAGGCCAGCCGGTTTTGGTTGGTACAGTTTCGGTTGAAAACTCGGAGCTGATCGCTGAAAAGCTCACAAAAAAAGGCATTCCGCACAATGTTCTAAACGCTAAGTATCACGAGCGCGAAGCGGAGATCGTCGCACAGGCGGGTCGCAAGGGAGCCGTAACGATCGCGACAAATATGGCTGGCCGCGGTACTGACATTATTCTTGGCGGAAACCCTGAGGCGCTTGCAAAAGATTATTTGAAGCGTCAGGAAATAAATCCGGATGACGCTACGGAAGAGCAATTTAATGAGGAACTGAAGAAAGCCGAGCGGGTTTCAAAAGCCGAACACGAAGAGGTTTTGGAAGCAGGCGGTTTGTACATTCTCGCGACGGAAAGACACGAATCTCGAAGGATTGATAATCAGCTTCGCGGGCGCTCAGGACGACAGGGAGACCCAGGTGAAACGAGGTTTTTCCTTTCGCTTGAAGATGATTTGATGCGCATTTTCGCAGGCGATAAGGTTCGCTCGATGATGAGTTGGCTTGGAATGGAAGAGGGCGTTGCGATCGAATCGAAAACTGTTTCAAAACAGATCGAACGCGCCCAGAAAGCTGTCGAAGCCCGCAACTTCGAAACCCGTAAACACGTTCTCAAATACGATGACGTAATGAACAAACAGCGCGATACGATCTACAAGCTGCGTCGTGATCTGATGTTTCAACCCGAACACAAGGAATATCTTTTGGGCGAAACCGGCGTAGCGCGCGATTTGCTTCGCGATCTTACGGGTTATTTCTTAAATCCGGAAGTTGATCCCGATGATTGGGATGTGGACACTTACGCTGCCGAAATCGAAAACATATATTCGGTTGATCCGGCCGTCGATGCAGGCGTGGATTACGACGAGATGGGTGCAGAAGAGATCGAAGAATCGATCTGGAAAAAAGCGACTGCCGAATACGCGGAAAAGGAAAGTTTGGCGGGTGAGGAATCGCTCAGAGCCTACGAGCGCTACATTATGCTCAATATTATCGACTCGCAGTGGAAAGACCACCTACTTTCAATCGACCATCTAAAACAGGGAATCGGTTTGGTAGGCTACGGTCAAAAAGATCCGCTTGTGGAATATAAAAAGCAGAGTTTTGATATGTTTCAGGATATGCTCGACAGGATCGACACGAATACAACGCGGTCTCTGTTTAACCTGGAAATCGTTGATCAAGACGAGCAGGAAGAAATGGAGCGCCTCGAACGCCTCGAACGCCAACGCGCGCAAAAACAAGCCGCCGGCATGGCGTTTACAGGGGCTTACGAAGGCGTCCAAGCGGCAGGTGAGGAAGCGCTCAAGAGTACGCCGTTTGTGCGTGATCAGCCAAAGGTCAAACCCAACGAAAAGTGCCCGTGTGGCTCAGGCAGGAAATATAAGAAATGCCACGGAGCTGGGGGTTGAAATTGGCAGCATCGATTCAGTGCGAGACACCACGCGGTGTCTCTCTTTTTTTGCTATTTGAAAATGATAATAGCTATAATGAAAGTTATCTGAAAAGAGGAGTTAATGTTATGAACGTAATGAATCTGACCGCGACTATAGTTTTTATTTTTAGTCTGGCAGCTATCTCATTTTCTCAAACTGATTTTGAGAAGGGCGTAGCATTATATGAAAACAGTGATAATAAAGGCGCAGTCGAATTGTTTAAAAATGTTTCGGAGACAAAAGGCGCAAAAGACGCCAGAGCCGAGCGGTTTCTGGGAATGTCCTACGCGAGGTTGGAGAAGCACAATTTGGCGAGAAAAGCTTTTAAGAGAGCAGATAAATTGAAGCGTAGAAAATCCGATAAAACGTTCAAACATTACAAAGTCTTGTACAGGGTTTACGCGCGACACACTAAGGAACCGAGAAGCAATAGAATTCAGGGTGAAGTGAGGTTGGCGGTTGAATTTTTAAAGGATGGGTCAATCGGGCTCATTTACCCATATAAAAAATTGCCTTTCGGATTAACGAAAAATGTAGTCGATGCGGTTCGTAAAATCGAGTTTGAACCAGCCATGCGCGACGGAGAGCAAATTACTGTAATCGGAGTTGTGTCTTATCGATTTAGTTTCAGTTAAAGCGCGAAGCCCTTCTGAACGGATTGCTCCAATAAGAAAAATAAGATTGTTTTCGCTCTTTATTCTTGCCAATAAGGCATGATGATTATATCTTTTGATTTTCTGAAGAGTTGCTGAAATGAAGTTTAAAATCATACTCATCTTCCTTATTATTTTTTCGCTCGCGCAGGCTTCAATTGCACAAACCAACCTCGAAAAAGGCATCAGCTTCTTTAAACAGAAAAAATATAAGGAAGCTGTCAAGCAATTAAAACGCGCTGCTCGAGCCGAAACGCAAAACGCGGAAGCATGGAACTACCTTGGGCTATCGTTTCTAAATAGGAAAAGACATAAAGACTCTGTTAAGGCTTTTCGAACAGCGGTAGAATTAGATCCCCAAAACTCCTCGTTACACTCGAATTTGGCGTACGCTTATTTACTTACCAGTCAACCTAGAAAAGCAAAAATGTCGTCTAGCAAAGCAATTGAGCTAAGAGGCGGCAACGTAAACGCATACCTGTTTCGAGGTAGGGCAAACCTCTGGCTGGGCGGTTTTAAGAGTGCTCTATCAGATGCTGAAAAGGTGATTTCTTTACGACAATCTTTTGCGGATGCTTATTTATTAAAAGCTAACGCACTCTTATTTTCCCATGGCGCGGTAGAAGCTAGAGCAAACGAGCGAATCGCCCAAGAGAAAAGTTTGTTGTTGCTAGCTATCAAAACGCTAAGGGATTGTGTTGATATTTGTGCAAAAGGCAAGAGTTTCGACCTGATTACCCAAAAGCTTCAAAATCTCTCGGCTTTTGAAAATTATTATAAAAACAACAAGCAACTAAATCTGGAGCAATCAAAAAAAGAAGGGATAAAAATTACAAATAAGCCACGTCCTGGTTACACTAACCGCGCCAGGAGCGCTGGAACGCAAGGAAAGATTGTGCTTGCGGTACTGTTTGTCGCTGACGGCACGATTGGCGCGATCGCCGTTTTGAAAGGACTCGGGAATGGGTTAAACGAGAATTGTATTAAGGCGGCACGGAAAATAAAGTTTGTTCCGGCTAAAGTGAATGGGGAACCTATTTCAGTGGTGAAAAGGATACAATACAGCTTTACAATTTATTAAAATGAAACGTTACAAAACGGCTGACGCATTTATTGAGGCGCAAGAGCAATATAAGGATGAACTGATTACGCTCCGCGAAATAATCAATTCGACGGAGCTTGACGAGACCGTAAAATGGGGAATGCCCGTTTACACTATCGACGGTAAAAACGTTGCGGGCATTGGCTCTTTTAAGTCGTATTTTGGCGTTTGGTTTTATCAAGGAGTTTTCCTAAAAGACAAACACAAGAAGTTGGTCAACGCACAGGAAGGCCGCACAAAGGGAATGCGTCAGTGGCGTATGAACTCCCCCGATGAGATAGATGAGAAACTGCTCGTCGAATACCTGGAAGAAGCGATCCAGAATCAGAAAGACGGCAAAACCATAAAGCCGGAGAAAAAGCAGCTCGTAATACCGGCAGAACTTAAAGCGGCATTCACGCACGACCCGAAGTTGGAAGCCGCTTTTGAGAAGTTTGGTCTTGGGAGCAAACGTGAGTACGCAGATTATATTGCCGAGGCTAAACGAGAAGATACGAAGATTCGAAGGCTCGAAAAGATCACACCTATGATCCTCGAAAACGTAGGTCTCAACGACAAATACAAATAATGCAGATAATTGTAATTGGCGGGAGCGGCACGATTGGGAAGCGTGTCACAGCTCACCTGGCAAAAAAGCACGATATTTTAATTGCTGGAAGAAACAGCGGCGACTTTAAAGTAGATATCGACGACAAGGATTCGATCGAGGCACTTTTTGAATCGGTTGAAAATATCGATGCAGTCGTTTGTGTTGCCGGCGAAGCCAAATGGGATGTGTTCGAAAATTTATCCGAAGACGACTTTTACGTAGGGATCAAAAGTAAGCTGATGGGGCAAGTGAATCTTACACGAATCGCGAAAGACTATTTGAATGAGAATGGTTCGATAACGCTGACAACCGGAATTTTAGCTGACGATCCAGTAGAACGGACCACGAGTGCGGCCTTGGTGAATGGGGGAATTCACGGTTTTGTGAAAGCGGCCGCGCTGGAATTAAAAAACGGTATCAGAATAAACGCTGTTGCTTCGGGGCTTGTAGAGGACGCGGCAGCAAAATATGAAGGTTTCTTTCCCGGGCATAACGCCATACCGATGAGCAAGGTTGTGAATGGGTACGTCAGAAGCGTTGAAGGAAGAGGAAACGGAGAAATTATCAGAATTTACGACTAATTATGAAAAAGTTTACGGCAAACGATTTGGCGGTTTCATTCCTCTCGGTCCTGTTTTTGGCACTTTATCTATTTCCGACAGAAGGTGAATCTGCGGTAACTGCGATCAAGGCTGGACAGTTAATAGACACCGAAAACGGAAGGGGTCTGCGTAACCAGATAGTTTTGGTTGAAGGCGAAAAAATCAAAGCCGTCGGCGCAAACGTGAAGATACCTGCCGATGCCAAGATTATCGATCTCTCAGATTCAACGGTTCTGCCCGGTCTGATCGATTGTCATACCCACATTACCGGTCAATCCGGCGACCGAGGGAAACTTCGAAATCCCTTTATCGACCCATCTGTGGTTGCTCATGTTTACGCGAAGCGTACCCTGATGGCCGGTTTTACGGGAGTGAGAAACCTGGGATCGGGTGCGTTTACCGGAGTTTATTTAAAACGCGCGATTGACGTTGGCCTAGTAGATGGACCGCGAATGCGAGCGGCGGGCTTTTATATTGGCTCGACCGGTTCACACGGTGACGTGATAGGATTTTCGCCTTTTCGGGCGTCAAAGCTTCCGCCTGAAATGAGCGGAATTGCGGATGGCGTAGAAGAGGTACGAAAGAAAGTTCGTTATCTGGTTAAACATGGAGCTGACGTAATTAAGTTTGGCGCCAGCGCGGGAGTTTTAAGTGGTGAAGATAGCGTCGCGGCACCGCAGTATACCCAGGCCGAAATGGATGCGATTGTTGATGAGGCTCACACGTGGGAACGTCGGGTGGCGGCTCATGCCCACGGTGCAGAGGCGATAAAGATGGCTGTGAAAGCAGGTGTCGACTCAATCGAACACGGGAGTTTGATCGACGATGAAGGAATCCGAATGATGAAAGCGAAAGGAACGTATCTGGTCGCGGATGTTTACGTAAGCGATCACATTTTAGCGATCTATCCTGCCTGGTCAAAAACGGCGCAAAAGGAAAAGATCGTCGGTTTAGCTCAGCGGCGAAATTTTAAAAAGGCGCACAATGCAGGAATTAAGATTGCCTTTGGTTCAGACGCGGGCGTTTATCCACATGGACAAAACGGAAAACAGTTTGCCTATATGACAAAGTGGGGAATGACCCCAATGGAGGCGATCCAGGCGGCGACTGTCAATGCGGCCGATTTACTTCAATGGAGAGATAAAGTTGGTTCGATCAAAACCGGGAAGTTTGCGGACTTGATCGCGGTAAAACAGGATCCTACCGCCGACATCAAATCGCTTGAGAACGTTGACTTTGTGATGAAGGGTGGAAAAATCTACAAAAAAGACGGTGATTAAGAACTTTTAAGAATCAACATTCTAGGTGCCGATACATTGCGGCATAGGGCTTGCGATAAACCTGTGGAATCAGTGGATTCCGCGGGTTTTTTCGTTCAATTTGACCGAATACCTGTCATAAATTTTTTCATACTGAGGAATTTTGAACTAGATAATGATTAAGGTTGAAAAATTAGTTTACACAGAGAATGACAAATGGGATAAAGAGTTTCCGGTCGATATGGATTCTCCGCAAACTTTAATTCTGGCGTTTGGCGCGACCGAATTTTTTGAGAACTGTGAAGCGATTGAGGAACTTCGTGAGATGTTTCCGCACTCAAAACTGCTGGGTTGCTCTGCGGCAGGCGGAATTATTGATTCAACAATACACGAGAATAGTTTTGTGGTTTCGATCGTTCGGTTTGAAAAAACTCGTTTGAAAACAGTTACTTCTCCTGTTTCCGAAGCTTCCGATTCATTTGAAGCTGGAGAGGCTATTGGCCGCGAGTTAAGTGAAATGGATTTGCGCGGCGTACTTATTTTATCTGACGGCCTACGAGTAAATGGCAGTTCGCTAGTAGAGGGAATCAATTCTGTACTGCCATCGTCGGTGGCGGTCACGGGCGGTTTGGCTTCGGACGGCGAGCGGTTTGAAAACACCTGGGTTTTGAGAAATGCGGAAACGATCTCCGGCTATGTTTCCGCCGTCGGGTTTTATGGCGACAGTGTCGTGATTGATCACGGCTCGCGGGATGGCCTGGATATTTTCGGAATCGAACGCAAGGTCACAAAATCCACAAACAATCAGCTATTCGAATTGGATAACCAACCAGCGCTTGATCTTTATAAATCGTACTTAGGCGAAAGAGCTTCAGAGCTACCTGCCTCCGCGCTACATTTTCCGCTCTCACTCCGCGTCAATGGAGACGATGAAAAGCGGGTTGTAAGAACTATCCTCAATGTAGATGAGGAAACAAAATCACTGATTTTTGCAGGCGATGTTCCTCAAGGAGCGCTTGCCCAGCTCATGAGGGCGAATCTGGATCGTTTGATAGACGGCGCCGGCAATGCGGCAAGTATGTCTCGAAGTAAAGTGTCGAACGAACCGGTTTTATCCATCGCGATAAGCTGCG
This sequence comes from Aridibacter sp., assembly GCA_965216195.1. Classification (GTDB taxonomy): domain Bacteria; phylum Acidobacteriota; class Blastocatellia; order Pyrinomonadales; family Pyrinomonadaceae; genus Aridibacter. The sequence continues at coordinate 3,559,314 of OZ244151.1, forward strand.
TCGGACGCAGGTGGATTTTAGGAGAACGTACCGAGGAAGAACTCGATGCCGTGATGAATCAACTTCCTGAGGACAGCCACCAAATTGGATTTTATTCCTATGGTGAAATTGCCCCTCACGAAAAAGGTTTTTGCGATCTCCACAATCAGACAATGACTTTAACGACAATTTTTGAGTATTAATTATGCATTCTTTATTGGAGCGACAACTGAGAAAATTTGGTGCGGATGAGGATAAATTCCCAACCAAGGAAGAGTGGAACGATCTACTCAAAAGTATTGACCGCGCTTATACAGAATCTGATCAAGATCGTTACTTGATGGAGCGTTCGCTTATGATTTCATCCCAAGAGATGCAGGAAGTTTATGAAAAGCTTCGTGCAAGCGAAATGCGCTATGTGCTCGCCGCGCAGGGCGCAAACGATGGTCTATGGGATTGGGATCTGGAAACAGGTGAAACTTATTATTCATCACGCTGGATGGAAATGTTAGGCGTATTGTGCGAACCGGGTATGCAGCCAAGCAAAAGTTGCTGGCTTGATCGTATCCATCCTGACGATAGAAACGCCGTTGAAAAAGAACTCGAATCGCACCTCGAGGGAGATACGACTCATTTTAGAAACGAACACCGGCTCTTGCACGAAGATGGAGGATATCGTTGGTTTCTAATTCGGGGTTCGGCCGTACGGGATGAAACGGGAAAAGCGTGTAGAATCGCGGGTTCGCTTACTGACATTACCGACCGAAAAATCGTCGAAGAAAAACTCGAGCACGATGCACTTCACGATGCACTGACGGGCCTTCCGAATCGAAAGATGCTTACAAAGCGTCTTGAGGGCGCCATTAATCGTGTCAAAACTGATCGCGAGTATTCATTTGCGATTCTCTTCGTTGATATTGATCGGTTTAAGACTATAAACGATAGCTTAGGTCATAAAGCCGGCGACGAGATGCTGTTAAAGATGGCTAGAATTCTGAAGTCGCTTACCAGACAAGATGATCTCATTGCTCGTCTCGGTGGAGATGAATTTGTACTGCTGATCGAAAATATTGTTGAAGACGCTCAAGCTGAGAACATTGCAAAACGCCTTCTTAAGCATTTCTCGAGGCCGTTTAGGGTCTCCGGTAAAAAGGTATATTCAAGCGCGAGCGTGGGAATCGCCTTTGGAACGCCGGATTATAGTGAGGCGGATGATCTTGTCTGCGACGCAGATCTGGCGATGTATCGAGCAAAAATTAATGGAAAGGCGAGATACGAAGTTTTTGACCCACGTATGCGAAAGGGTGCGGTAGATTCCATGCAGCTTGAATTCGACCTGAGACGAGCTCTCGAACAGGATGAATTTATGCTCCATTATCAACCAATTTTTTCGATCGATACCGAATCGATAATTGGGTTTGAAGCGCTTGCAAGATGGCAGCATGCGGAGCGCGGTATGGTTCCGCCAAATGAGTTTATTCCGCTTGCGGAGGAAACGGGATTGATTCTTCCGATTGGAAACTGGATTTTGCGGGAAGCTTGTTGTCAGATGCGGGAATGGCAAGAGAAGTATCCTTTCTCAGATTTATTGACAATCTCGGTAAATCTATCCGCGCGCCAGCTTGAGCAAACGGACTTAAGCCAGCAGATCGCAGAAATAATCAAGGAGTCGCGTCTTGATCCAGCATGTCTGAGACTGGAAATCACGGAAAGCGTGATTATGAACAACGCAGAACAGGCCGTTATCACAGTAAATCAACTTCGAAGAATGGGTGTCAGGGTTTCGATTGATGATTTTGGAACCGGGTATTCGAGTTTGGGTTATTTACATCGTTTTCCGGTCGATGCTTTGAAAGTAGATCGCTCGTTTATCAATCGTATCGGCAATGAAGGGGAAAATGCAGAAATCGTGCAAGCGATAATAAACCTGGCGTTTAACCTAAATATGGAAGTTGTTGCCGAAGGTGTAGAAACCGAAGAGCAACTTGATTATCTACGCAATATCAATTGCAACTACGGACAGGGATATTACTATTCGCGTCCGCTCGATAATGCGGCGGCGGCAGAGATGTTAAAGAATATGGTACGGGAAAAATATTCATACCAGAACGGCAACCAATCGATGGGACTACTGCAGGACGAATATGTGAACTAGAAATTTCATTTAAGAAAAATTGCTGCTCCAAAGGTGACAAAAAGGATAACGCTGACAAATGCATTTGCAGTGAAAAAAGCGGCGTTCATTTTCGAAAGATCGTCCGGCTTTACAAGTGAATGCTGGTAGATCATTAGAAGCCCTGTAGCAATAACTCCTATCAAAGCAAAAAAACCCAATTCGGATACTAAAAACAACCAAACCAACACACAAAACGAAAGGAAATGGAGCAGACGTGCTATCCAAAGGGCACCTTTTATTCCAAAACGAGCCGGAATAGAACGCAAACCCTTCTCTTTGTCGAATTCGTAATCCTGACATGAATATAAAACATCAAAGCCTGCTGTCCACAACATTACGAGGAGCGAAAGCAGCAGCGGGATAGCGGAATCAACCGAGCCGCGGACAGCAATCCAAGCCCCTGTTGGAGCAATCGCCAGCGCCCAGCCGAGGATCAAATGCGCAAAGCTCGTAAAACGCTTGGCGTAGGAATACCCGAGAATGCTGACAAGCGCGACTGGTGCTAGAAGTAGCGTCAGCCTATTGAGCATGAATGCGGCAAGCAAAAACAGCACCGTTGACGCAATCATAAACGCCCAGGCAAATTCGACTGAAAGTTTTCCACTCGGCAATTCACGGTTTGATGTGCGCGGGTTTTCGCGGTCGATTTTGCGATCGGCAATGCGGTTGAAACACATCGCAGCGCTTCTTGCGCCAACCATCGCGACCGTAATCCAAAGGATCTGCCACCCCGTAGGCATTCCATTTGCGGCGAGCACCGCCCCAAGAAACGCAAAAGGCAGCGCAAAAATCGTGTGCTCGAATTTGATCATTTCGAGCGTTGTCCTGAGTTTTCCTCCAAAAGTATCCATTCGGGTCTGCTGACGGTAAAAAAACGTGCGATATCGATATTCTACCTAACTAAATCTAATTTCAAATCGATCCCACTGAAAATGACCGTGTTTCAGCTTTCAAAATCAAAAGATAAAGATTTGCTAGATGAGATAGAATATCTTTTGGTCGGCTCTAGTATCCTCAGCAAAACATTACAAAAATATGCCATCAGGAAAAACACACGATGTTATTACTATACTATTGTCAGTACCCGTGTATGCCGTTGGCTGGTCGGTTTTTAATTTTGGTTCCGCTTTGTGTTTGACGATTGCTTTTCTGTTCGGAGGTTTTATGTTCGGACCCGATCTGGACACTGTTTCGAAACAGTATTCTCGATGGAGCATCTTTAGAATTCTGTGGCTTCCTTACCGCAGCGCATTCAAACATCGCTCGCGATGGTCACACGGGCTTGTTTTTGGAACGCTCTTTCGCGTGGTCTATTTTTGCGGAATTGTAACTTTAGCAGCGTTTGCCACAGCTTTTATTTACGCGACCTATGCGGGCGGAAAGATTCCTGACCTGATTGAGTTTACAAGCTTGTGGGGGCGAATCGGTAACTTTTTTGAAACAAATTTAGGTGATTTTGCGATGCCGTTTGTATTTTTGGGTTTGTGGCTTGGCGCGGCGAGTCATACATTAACCGACATCGCCGGAACCTATATAAAAACCGGACGAGCAAAGGGATTCTTATAGAATTAGCCCCTTCCGGCGCCCGTACGCGCATCGGTGAGTCGTTGTGCCTGGCGCCTTACCGCGTCGGGTACGTTTCGATTTTTGCTGATAGCGACGAGATCGCGCAGCTGCAAACGCGTAAGGATGCTCATAACGTTGCCTATAGGTGTTCGCGGATTTTTTGCGAGGTTGTGGATAATCACGTAATTTCGGGCGAATTTTCTGTCTGATGCGATCTGCCGCAAAACATCTTCAGGAACAGTTTTCATAGTCGAAACCTTCTCCACTTCCTGTTCCGTGATTTTCGGATTTTGAATTACTGCCTGGGCTATTATGCGATTGGGATCGCGGATCAGTATGTTTCTGAGTTCGCGGTCTCCTTTCATCGCCGCTTTCATGCGGTCTTTCATTCCCATTCGCATTACCTTGTTCAAAACGGAAACGCGTTCGCTAGAAACCTCGCCGTCTTCGTCGGCTTTCCATTCACCGAGAATCTTGTCGACGATAGCATCTCGTTCTTCCTGGGTTTCCTCGTAAAGCTCCTCAATGTATTCGAGAGAAAGCCAGGAATCGTCAATATCTTCTTCAGGAACTTCTATGTGCTCGGCAAGAAGAATTGCATCCTCATCCGGGATTTCACCATCCTGGAATGATTCGCTTTCTTCCAAAAATTCCGCCGCTGCCTCTTTACCCTGAGCCCGAAGCTCGTTTGCGATTTGTTGCGCCCCGCGTTCTTTTTCAAAGAATTCCTTTTTAATTTCCGAGGCTCGTCGCTCAGCCTCAGTCGTACGGTGTGGGTTTGAAATGATCGCATCGATCAAATCTGGGGTCTTAATAAGGAGCTGCTGATTAAACGAAACCACTTCGAGAAGTTCGCCGTTTGAAGTCTGCTGCGCAAACTTTACAATCGACTCGTTTGGGGTAAGCGGATTTGCGATTACAACTTCATATATTTCTTGGGATAAAGTTTCTCGTGTTGCAAAGTAGTCCAGCACCTGGGGTGCAACTTCCTTTGATCCGATTACGTCTTTAAGTTGATCATTTTCCTGTGACTTCAGCGTTTTTTCCGCATTTTTGGCGAGCTCACTGTCTTCTCCTCTTGCTAGGATAACGAGGGCTTCAAGCAGATCAGACTGAGGAAGCGGAAGCATACCGCGCGATGCCGCGACTTGAGCCGGGCGTGGCGCTGTGCCTCCGGCTATTGATTTGACAACAGGATTTTCTGAGACTACATCGAAGTCCATATATTGCTATAACGGTGATCAGAAATGATCGAATGGAAGGTAGAACAGGATAAACTCATATAAGCGAGTTTAAGAAATAATTGTATCACAAAACAAACCCCAATTAAGTATAATATCTTGACTATCAAGGGCTTGTACCTTAATCTAATTTTATGGAGGGAATTCCTTCACCGCCTCCACACAACATCTTTGCCATAACCACAAAAATCAAAAACAATTTAAGATAAAGATAATGATAAAAGACCAACTTAAGACTCTTATAGAGGAAAAAAATGCGTGTATCGGTGTGATTGGTTTGGGTTACGTCGGCTTGCCTTTGATCGTTGAATTTGCGTCAAAGGGATATCAGGGAATCGGGTTTGAAGTTGACCAGAAAAAGGCCGATTCAATTAATTCGGGCGATTCGTACATCGTAGATGCTTCTGATGAGGCTGTACAAAAATGCATCGATAGCGGGAAGATGACTGCAACGACAGACTTTTCCGAACTCAATAAATGCGATGTGATAATTATTTGTGTTCCGACTCCGCTCCGAAAAACAAAAGATCCGGACATGTCTTTCATATTGTCGGCTGGCGATGAAATTCAAAAGTACATGCGCTCCGGACAACTCGTGATTCTTGAGTCAACGACCTATCCGGGAACAACCGACGAAATACTACAGCCAATTTTTGAAGAGGCTGGATTTGAACTTGAAAAAGATTTCTTGCTGGCATTTTCACCGGAACGGGTCGATCCTGGCAATCCTGATTTTCAAACGCACAATATCACGAAGGTTGTTGGCGGTGTTGGCGAAGACTCGACGGAGGTTGCCGCTCTGCTCTATTCGAAAATCGTCGATAATGTGCATCCGGTGACATCTTCGCGTGTGGCCGAGGCTTGTAAGCTTTGGGAAAACACATTTCGAGCGATCAACATTGGAATGGCAAATGAAATGGCGAAGCTCTGCAACACACTTGAAATTGACACTTGGGAAGTCGTCAAAGCAGCCGATACCAAACCTTTTGGCTTTATGGCGTTTTATCCCGGGCCGGGGCTGGGCGGCCATTGTATTCCGCTTGATCCACATTATTTGAGCTGGAAAGCTCGCCAGCATGGATTTGATTCGCAGTTCATAACGCTCGCCGAGGAAGTAAATTCCGGTATGCCCGAGTATGTTTATAAGCTCGCTGCCGATGCATTAAACGACAACAAAAAGGCTGTTAACGGTTCCAAAATCCTGATCTTGGGCGTAGCGTACAAGAATGATATTGACGATATGCGTGAATCACCGGCGTTGTCCGTTATAGATCTCTTTCGTGCAAAAGGTGCCGAAGTTGTTTACCACGATCCATTCGTTCCGGAGGTTACTTTCGATCATGCGTACACAATTGGAGACGGGGAGCCCCTCTATAATCAGGATTTAACTGACGAACTGATCGAGTCGGCTGATTGCGTAGTAATCTGTACAAATCACAAAACGGTCGATTATTCGGGGGTTATGGAGCTTGCCGATCTGATCGTTGATACGCGAAACGCACTCAGTAAAGATATGCGGGAAGGCAGCAAGGCGAAGATCGTTCGTTTGTAGAGAAAGTAAGCGGTTAGCAGTCAGCGGGTTTACTGCTTACGGCTCACAGCTTACGGCTCACTATGCTAAAAGTCTTAAACATCGTTGGAGCGCGTCCGAACTTTATGAAGGTTGCTCCGATTTATGCCGAGATGAAACGGCGTGAGTCGGAGTTTTTGCCGTTGATTGTGCACACTGGGCAGCATTATGACGCGAAGATGTCTGATTCCTTTTTTGAGGATCTAGGGATGCCGGAGCCGGACATACATCTTGGTGTGGGATCGGCCTCACACGCCGTTCAAACAGCGAAGATAATGCTTGAATTTGAACCAGTGATTTTGCGTGAAAAGCCAGATTGGGTTTTGGTGGTCGGCGACGTGAATTCGACGATTGCATGCGCACTGGTTTGTTCGAAACTCGGAGTAAAAATTGCCCACGTCGAAGCTGGGTTGCGTTCCGGTGATCGTTCGATGCCTGAGGAGATCAACCGAATCCTTACCGATTCGATTTCCGATCTTTTATTAACGCCTTCTCCAGATGGCAGTGAAAACCTTAAAAAAGAGGGAATTACGGAAAATAAAGTGAAACTCGTCGGAAATGTAATGATTGATTCGCTGCTTCGAAATTTAAAAGTTGCGGAGAAATCGAAAGTTCGGGAGGAAGTCGGGGTCAAAGAAAAGGAGTATGCCGCCATGACCTTGCACCGCCCTTCGAATGTTGACAATAGAGATATTTTTAACGGACTCTTGGACGCGCTTTGCGAAATAAGTAAGGAACTGCCAATTGTCTTTCCGGCCCATCCGCGAACAAAAGCTCGAATCGAAGAATTTGGACTCGCCGAAAAAATCGAAAACTCTGATATTAAGATCACTGAGCCCTTAGGCTATCTCGACTTTCTTCATTTGATGAGCGGAGCCAGGCTGGTTTTAACAGATTCCGGTGGACTACAGGAAGAAACCACAGCACTCGGGATTCCATGTCTTACTCTTCGTGAAAATACTGAGCGACCGATTACAATCGAAATGGGCACAAACACTTTGGTTGGAACAAATCCTGAAAAAATAAGAAAAACTGCCTTCGAGATACTCTCAAGCGATGAATTTGCTAGATGTGCAAGGATTCCGCCTCTTTGGGATGGTAAAACCGCAGAGCGAATATGTGATGCACTAGTCGGGTGAGGCGCCGACAAGTGGTTTCTGTTATCAGCTCAATAAAAAATCGACCGTTTCGGCTTAATGTTGACAAAAAAGTAAAGTATAATAAACTTTTAGTTCCGCTAATAAGTTTATCGAGTAATGCCAAAGATTGCCGACATACAAGAAACGCCGAATCCGAATGCGGTGAAGTTTATTTTACGGGAGCCGGTTACGGGCGGCACCTCGCATTCGTTTGATACATTCGAGGAAGCCAAAGCAGACAAGCTTGCAAAATCGATCTTCGAGGTCGGTGAGGTCGTGTCCGTATTTTATATGGACAGAATGATCACGATTGAGAAGACAGCTGAATCAGACTGGGATGAGGTTTTGCCGCTTCTGGCTGTACCGATTCGTGAAGCTGAGGCTATTGGCTCAAATGGCAATGGAAAAGCCGCTGAGGCCGTTGGCGGCGCGATTGCGGCGGCGGCAAGCGACGATCCCGTAATTGCCGAAATAAATGAACTTCTCGATGATAGGATTCGCCCATATCTTGCTAGCGATGGCGGCTGGGTAGAGGTTCTTAGTCTTGAAGAAAATCTTTTGAAGATACACTACCAAGGTGCTTGCGGAAGTTGTCCGAGTTCGCTGACGGGAACATTGATGGCCATCGAAAATATGATTCATGATGAAATCGATGAGAAAATTGAAGTAGAGGTCGTTTAATCTCGGACGCGGATTAGGCGGTGAATACTGGAGTGAAAACAAATAAAGCGTGTTATTGTTTAAAGTCTTTAAAACTATTTCTTGACACAAAACCCCCAAATTAGTCATAATTCTAGTTGGTGGCATTTTGAGGAATGTCATCTTCCGATAGGTTTCAAATCACTCATAACTGCCAGCCACATATCCCATTCAGAGAGCTGTGTCTTTATAATGTACGGAGGAAAACAATAACGTGAATAGTGAAGAACTCGAACAAAGTTTGCGTGCTGAATTCGAGAACTATCTCAAGGATGTTCTAGCTGAAATGAAACAAGATGTTTCTGAATTTCAGGAGAAGATTGAATCAGAAGTTGAAAAGCACAAAGCTCAGCTCACCGAGGCTGTACAAGAATTTTCGAAGAAATTTGGCGAAGAGAAAAACCTTGACTCAGGATTTACTGAATCAGTTTCCGAACATTTGAAACTTGCTCGAGATGATGGTGCGAAAATTACTGCCGCGGCAATTGCGGAAGCAGAAGAAATGCGCGATGAAGCTGAGGCGCCCGCTGATTTTTCGAATATTCGTGACGCAATTAACGAAATCAGCAATGAAGACTCTCAATCAAAGATTCTGAAAGCGTTGGTTGAAAACGCATCGCAATACACTCCAAGGGGTGCATTTTTCATTGTGAAAAACGAACACCTCGTTGGCTGGAAATTATTTGGCACACAAGGGCATCCAAATCCCGAAGTGGTTCGAGAAGTATATTTTCCGATTTCAAACCATACATCGCTTAGCGAATCAGTAAATTCCTTAGCGACGATTGAAAGCCGTTTTGGTACGTATGATGGCGATTCCGAGTTTCTCGAAAGACTCGGTTTCGGAGAGCCATCTACAATGCATGCAATACCGCTCGTAGCAAGAGGTCGCGGAGTCGCGGTGCTATATGCAGACGGCGGAAACTCTGAAGAAGGCGTAAATATAGAGGCTTTGGAAACACTAATGCGGGTTGCCGGTTTAACGGTCGAAGTATTAGCTTCTGCGCCCGCTCCGGCGCCTGCGGTCGAGCAGAAAGAAGAGAATGTAGAGGAGCCTGCCCCAGAGCCGGCGCACCACTTTGAGAGTCAGCCGGAAAGTCACGAACAACCTGTAGCGGAAGAATCCGACTTTGAAACAACTGGGGAATTTGAGGATTACACACCGCCGGCTGTCGAACCCGCTGAGGAGGCACCAGCTCCGGTCGAAGAAGCTCGGTTTGGCGAAGTTGAGGAATCCCAACCTGACTTCCAAAGCCAACCCTGGGGACAGCCTGCTGAATCGACGACTGAGGATATTGGCGTAACCGAAAGCGAGACTTCCGACTACTCGGAATCATTCGAACCAGTAAGTGACGGGGTCGAATCACCTTCGTTTGAGGAAAGTACGCCTGAACCGGAAAGTGAATTCGAAAGTAATGTGGATCAAAGTTTTGAAGTTGAGTCACCAACCCAGTTTGATCAAGAGGTACCAGCAGAAACACAAGATTTCGAATTTAAGGAAATACCGGCGGAAACGCACGATTTCGAGGTTCAAGAGACTCCTGAGTTTGAAAGCTCTGACTTTGAAACGGTTGCAGAGGCTCCTGAATTTGAAACCCAGGCAGATGCCACTGGTTTTGACACATCGCAATTTGATGTTTCGGAAGCTGCGTCTGAAGTTGATGAAGCACCTGCCGAAGAGGCTCCGGCCGTTGAGGAGACGCCTGCAGGTTCCTTTGATTTTGAGGGCATCCAACCGGATTCCTCTTTCGAGGCTCCAGTTGAGGATTTTCAGGCAGATCCACAGCCTGAGGTCGTTCAGGAAGAACCCGCTGAGGCTCCTTCAACGCCAATGCGGTCTAGATTTGGCGATCGAAATGTAGATTTACCCATAGATGTAGATGAAGGCGAACGCCGATACCATAATGACGCCCGTCGATTTGCACGTTTGCTTGTTTCGGAGATTAAGCTTTACAACGAACAAAAGGTGAAAGAAGGAAGAGACTCCGCCGACCTTTACGAGCGTCTGCGAGAAGCTATTGACCGATCACGGGAGATGTATGACAAACGCGTGCAGCAACCCGTCGCTGAAAAGTTTGACTACTTCAATTATGAATTGGTAAATACTTTGGCTGAGGGAGACGAGGCAAAACTCGGCGGAACCTATCCGGGAGCTACCGTCTAAATACAAAGTAGTTAGTTTTTAAGAGCCGCTTGAATTTTTCAGGCGGCTTTCTTTTATTCAACAATTTCAAACTGCACGAATTGTGTAGCTACCTGACGTTTTCGTTTTGCAAGTTTATCTGTAACGATTATCTGCAAAATATAGTCTCCCAGCTGCATCTTCTCTCCAAGCGTTATGACAAAGGTTTTGTTAATGTCCCTAAAAGATGCTGAAAGGGACGGGTTAATCGGTGTGTCTTCGCTTTCGTAGTAAATCTTACCGTCTCTAATTATTCTCAGACGGGCATTTAAGTCAGGCTTCCGCCGGGCAGACCCCTTGGCGTTATAAATTCCAACGCCTGCACGCAGAATTGAGCCTCGCGAAAAATGTCTACGCGCAGTATCGATTTGAGGCGTCGTGTTTTTTCTTATCGTTTGATAGGTGGCGGCGTCCTTTGATATTTGCAACCACTGCTTAACTGACATCCTTTCCAAAATAATTCCCGATAAAGTGAGCCGCCTCTTTTTAATATTTGGAACTTCCACAAATTGATTTGCGGATCCCACCTTATTTGTTTCGACGTCTCGCAAAGCAAGTCGCACTTGATATCCACCGGATTTTTCAAAGGGTATTGTGTAATTGTAAACAAAACCCTTTTTCATTATTTTTTCGTAGTTCTCGCTAGACGTAATCAAGGTATAATTTTTCGTCGATTCACTTACGATTTTTCCATTGTTTCCAAATACTAAGGCCGCCAAATCGAACACTACCTTGTATTTATTCTCCGATTCTTTCTTGAAGCTCAAGTCTTTTGCATCGATGTGTAGATAAGATTGAATATACAATTTTTGATTCTCATCAGAAACGAAAATGTTGTTCATACTCATCGTAATTTCGTTTACTGCGAATGGGGAAGTAATTGCATTCAACATCTTCTGAATTGGGGTTTCGACGACCGGTTTTTTAATCTCTTCCTCACTGATACCGAAAAAGCCACTTCTATATCGCACCTTCGTATTCTTTCGTTTCACCTTGATGCTGATTTTATTAAAACGTCTTGTTTCTGGATCAAACGTCTCTTCCTCGGGCTGGTAGCCCAAAAGATAATAGCTCTGATCGTTTAAGACACGTCGGATACCTTTGTTGATATTGTTGCTGTTGATAATCGCGAAACCACCAGTTTGTGAGGCTAAATATTTCATACCTGATTGAGAGTCAAACAGGTAAGAACTGCGTTCGGCAAGTTTTCTATTAATTCGGCCGCCACTAAGTCCATAAACGTTGTCCGCCGCCGACGGTCCATCATAAACGAGTCCCCGGGCATCGATTGAATAAATAACTACTGATGCTCTGTTTGCAAGGTCAATCAGGCGATGCATCCGGCTAGAAATCGCCGAATTGTACACGGGTCTGTCATCAGATTCTCTCTGAAATAGCGGTATTCCATCAGAAAGGAGCATGATCGATTTCCGACCCGGCAAATCCTTCATTCCGCGAACGATGAAATTAATTGCGCCCAAAGTTCCCGAAGCATAGACGCTCTGTCGGAAATTCTCTCTGTCTCTTGCAGCGTCCCTATCTCGATCAATTTCTTTGGAAAGATCTCTCACTTTTCCGTCCCGATCCATTGTGCCATCAAGTTGTTCGTTCAAACTTGGTGAAATCGGGTTAAACGTGCTGATTCTTCCTGCGCCCTTTAAATTAAACTTCACCTTTCTGATCGCGGCGTAAAGTTGGCGTTTGTCGGTTGTGAACTGTTGGAGGGCACCTATCCCATCACCGGTGCGGATAATCGCTACAAGGTCGCCTTGTTGCATCTGTTCATCCACGAATTTTTTGAGAGCTTTTTTTACCCAAAACGTGCTAGCAAATGAAAGTGTAAGATCGTCGACAACCAGTGCAATGGTACGCTTAGCTTGGCTTCGACGGATTTTGGGGGGCGGGATCGGAACGCTGATTGAGTTCTTATTTTTACTTTTTTTAGCTCTTGGCCCAGGCTCGTTGGCCGAAATAAATGAGAAATTGGTAATATTTTGCTTTTTGTTGTTTTCAAAAATCTCAAAATCTTCAGATTTTAGATCGGAAACGATCTTTCCATTTTTATCGGTTACCGTTACATCGAGTTGAATCAAATTTGTAGATATCTTTACAATATCGTCATCAACGTTTGAATCCTTCTTTTCCGGTGTTTGAGAAAATGCCTGTGATATAAGTATGAGGGCAAAAACTAATGTGAGATAGACTCTAAACATGACAAAAAACCTCTGCTATAATTAGATTTCTTTCACGGATATCTTACACTAAAAGTTTACGCATTTATATAGAAAATCCATTTTTTCGAAGACAAATCATTCGGAAGTTTTCGCATCAGAGTATCGGAGAGATAGGCTTAAATATGTTATTTCGCAATAGTTTACAAGTCAAATTTAGTTTTGTCGCGGCTTTTTTAGCTGGGGGCCTGGCGATGCTTATTCCTTTCAGCCTCAGCTGTTCCGCTCAATCACAGGATGCCGCGTTGAGATCTCTACGCAGAATGACTAAGGATGGGAAACTTCCCTCTGAAGCGGTGGTCGCAAACATCGAGTCGCGTTTTCGAGAGACAAAGACCGGTGCCTTAGCGACGCTCCTTCGCGCTCGTATTAGAATGCAAAATGGAGATCCCGCCGGCGCGGCCCGGCTGCTCAATTCAAACATTTTTTCTCAAAAAACACGGCTTGAAGATTACGCACTTTGGTTGCGCGGGAGAGCGCTTCTAAAAGCAAATCAGCATTTGTACGCTCAGAGAACGTTCGAAGAGTTGGTTCGAAAATATCCAGGTTCGATGAGGGTTAGAGAGGCAAGGCTGCTCTGGGCGAAGAGCCTAGCGGATAGCGGACAAGCCTCGAAGATAAATTCGGCCTTAGGATCTCTTGTTGAGCGAAACGATCCCGATGCGCTAATGGTTTTGGCTAGGAGTTATGAAAAACAGGAAAACCGAAGCGAGGCGGTTAAGTTTTATAGAAAAGTCTATTTTTACGGTGCGGGAAGTGGGGCTGGCTCCGAAGCGGAAAAGTGGCTGGAGGGCGAAGAAGAACCGCTGACACCTCAAAACTCAGAAGAGATTCTCGCGCGAGCGAATAACCTATACGCGAAGAGGAAATACAGGGATGCTGGAGCTGCCTACGATGAGTTTGCTCGATACTATTCAAGGAATCTAAATCCGGCGATTCAGCTAAAGCGTCTGACTTCTTTTGCAAAAGTCCGCGATATGACTCGGGCCAAATTCGCGTTTAATTCGATCCCGAATTCCGCGAAGGAAAAGGAAGAGGGTTTTTACCAGCTCGCTATGGGATACGCGAAGGCTCGCCAGTGGGATCAAGCTCGATCTACTATAAACGAGATGCGTCAGAAATTTCGCACGAGCGCGTGGACACCAAAGGCTATGATCGATGTCGGAATGACGGCTAGGGATCAGCGCCGAAAGCTCGATGAATCTTATTTTCTCAAAGGCGCAGTGGCTTTCTACCCCAAGGCAATAGATGTTACGAGAGCTCAATTCGAACTAGCGTGGCTCGAACACCAAAAGAAAAACTTTGCTGCTTCCTCAAGGATGCTTACCCAGCATCTGGCGCGCTACGTACACAAAGACAATTCCTATCGTGGGCAAACCGGCTATTGGGCCGCTCGCGATTCCGAACGCGCCGGAAAAATTGACGAAGCATGTGCCCTGTATGATGCCGTAGTTTATCGATATGGAGCGAATTGGTATGGCTACCTGGGGCTTGATCGCGTCACGCGTTTAAGAAGACAGGGAAAATGCCAAACGCCGAAGAAGTTTCCCGTAAATTCTAATATTCCAAAAGCTGTCGCGAACATGAAGGTTGTAACCGTTGCGGCCGAAACTGCGACAGCAAAGGAGCTCGAGCGCGCAGAAAAAAGCGAGGAACTTTCGACGATTGGTTTGTTTGATTGGGCTATCGATGAGCTGCGGGAAGCTAAAAAGACTGCGAGCAATTCGCCAAAAATTAATCTTGCGCTTGCGAAACATTACCGTCTTAAGGGCGATAATGTACGTGCTCTGCTCGCACTCAAAAACAGTTATCCGGACTATTCACAGATGTTTCCAGAAGAAATGGGACGCGAAGAATGGGATATTTTTTACCCGTTAATTCATTGGACCGACATCAAGTATTGGGCAAAGCAAAGGAGACTTGATCCCTATCAGGTTGCCGGTTTGATTCGCCAGGAAACGATCTTTGATCCCAACGCACGCTCGCACGCAAACGCTTACGGCTTGATGCAACTTCTCGTTCCCACTGCCCGTTCGATGGCTCGAAAGTATAGTTCTACGAGCGCCTCAAGTATTTATGGTTCAACACTTTACGACCCCGGTTTAAATATAGAGCTCGGAACGGCCTATATGCGCGAGCAGCTTTCAAAATACGGACGAATTGAATACATGTCGGTTGCATACAATGCCGGTCCCGGACGCGTTGTACGATGGAGAAACGAACTTCCGCTTCAGATGGATGAGTTTGTAGAGGAAATCCCTTTTCGAGAAACGAGAGGGTACGTGAAAGGCATAATTAGAAACTCGGCTCAGTACAGACGTCTCTATGATCTCAATGGCAATTTCAAGCCAAACGTCGGAACCCGACCACTGCGTGGACAAATAGATTCAAAACCCTCTGAACAATTTGCCAAGGAAAATCCGGAGATTTTGGTTGAGCGAGAAAAAAAGGCTGAGTGATTGGGAGCTGCGATTCCAAGTTATTTGATCGTTACGATTACCTTCCGATTTCGCGCACCGTCAAATTCGCACAAAAAGATCCCCTGCCATGTTCCCAGCAGCAGCTCACCATTTTCAAACGGAACAGTAACGCTCGAACCCATTAATGACGATTTAATGTGCGCGTCTGAATTGTGTTCGAAATGCTTAAACCCTTCGTAGTATTGGGGAATAGTATTCTTTAGAAACAAGAGGATATCGTGTTTTACATCCGGGTCGGCGTTTTCGTTTATCGTGAGTCCGCAGGTTGTGTGCTGTGTAAAAAGGTGGACGATGCCTTCACCGGTTTCAGGTACGAGCCTGGAAACATCGCGCGTGACCTCGATCAACTCTTCGCGTTTATTTGAACGAACTACTATGGCTTCCATAGGGTAAAACTTACCATAGAATCATCGAGCCACGGGGTTCAAATGTAATCTGC
Organism: Aridibacter sp.; assembly: GCA_965216195.1. Taxonomy (GTDB): domain Bacteria; phylum Acidobacteriota; class Blastocatellia; order Pyrinomonadales; family Pyrinomonadaceae; genus Aridibacter. The sequence continues at coordinate 3,575,016 of OZ244151.1, forward strand.
TTCGCAGACCAAAAATATATCGAACTGTTCGGAGTCCCGCCTTCAGGCGGCAAACTACGTAAACTATCGGATTTGAGTTAGACTACCTAGCAACTCAATCCAAATACTTCGTTGACTAACAAAAAGCAAAGATGACTCTCGAAATCGCATTTCTTCTAATCATAATAATCGCGATGGTAGTTCTGTTTCTGACAGAAAAAATACCTATTGACCTCACCGCGTTTCTTGGGCTCGTTGTCTTGATCCTTACCGGCTATGTTGCCTCAAAAGAGGCGTTTACGGGGTTCGCTTCATCCGCCGTGATAACGATGCTTTCGATTTTTATCGTCAGCGGTGCCCTTATGAACGCCGGCGTGGCGGATCTGGTGGCTTCATGGATCCATAGGTTTGTCGGAGGCCGCGAACTCCCGCTGATCGTTACAATGATGATAACAGCCGGAGTACTGTCGGCGTTTATGAACAACATCGCAGCGACCGCGGTTTTAATGCCGGCCGTGGCAAGTCTTTGCCGACGCGCAGGACTGATGCCGGCTAAGATTTTTATGCCTTTGTCCTTTGGTGCAATTCTTGGAGGAACCACAACCTTAGTTGGAACCCCGCCAAACATTCTCGCCGGATCCGTTCTTGCTGACCGCGGCCTCAAACCCTTCGAACTCTTTGACTTCACTCCGCTTGGAGCACTTCTACTAGCGCTCGGAGTGGTTTATATGCTGACCATCGGCCGAAAAATTCTGCCTGACAGGGATCTTGGAGCTGAAAACACCGGACGCGAGCTCGCCGAACTCTACAAACTTGATGACTCGCTCTTTACGATTCACATCCCTGCAGGCTCACCCATCGAGGGAAAATCAATCGCAGAAACCGGAATCGGAAATGCATTGGGAATACAGATCGTCTCAATTCTTCGTCATGGTGAGCAGATCCTGGCCCCCTCGGGTGACCGGCGGCTGAGGATCGGTGACGAACTTATGGTCGGGGGAAGCAAAGAACGGCTGACCGAATTGCTGCAGGTTCAGGGTCTCGATTTTGACGATATGACAGCCGAGCAGATCGGCGTCCGCGAAATGGGCTTTTCCGGAGCAAAACTGCGGATTGTTCCAAACTCGCAACTCGTCGGCAGCTCGCTGTTGGAATATGGATTCAGAGAGAAACTCGGTGTGTCCATAATGGCCCTCAAGCAGGATGATGTCTGGCATAGTAAAAGTATCGGAGCACGAAACCTCAGCGAAGGCGATGTTCTTTTTGGCATCGGTGCTAGCGAAAAGATCGCGGCACTCAGCGAGCATCCCGATCTGGTCGAAGTCGAGGTCGAAGGACTAGACGCACTAAGCGAACTTAAAAACGAGTCGGTACTGGTAATCCGTCTTCCGAAAGACTCGCCCCTGGTCGGCAAGACGGTTGCGGACAGCCGGGTTGCTGATCTTATGAATGTAATGGTCCTTGGAATCCTCCGCAATGACGTTGTCAGTTGGTCGGTTTCTCCGGACGACATATTTGAACCAAATGATCAGCTCTTTGTCAGCGGCGAAATGGGGACTTTGAAAACGATTCTAAGGATCGGAAACGTCGAACTTTCGTCTCAGGTTTCAGCACCGGATCTTGAATCGGAAGAAGTCGGAGTTGTGGAAGCGACTATTGCGCCGCGCTCATCTCTTGACGGCCGAACGCTGGCGGAAGTTGATCTGAGACAGACACGCGGACTCCAGGCACTTGCCGTTTGGCGAGAAGGTGAATCGATCAGAGATCATCTTTCGAGCCTGGCGCTGCGGGTCGGAGATGGCCTTCTTCTTCAGGGTAAACGGAGCGATCTCTCCCGACTTTCCGGAGACGACGACCTGCTTGTTCTTTCCGACGTTCCTGACAGCGAACCAAAACTGGAGAAGGCACCGCTTGCGATGATCGGGTTGCTGCTGATGATTGGATTTGTTGTCACCGGTTTCCAGCCGATTCATGTGGCGGCTTTTACGGCTGCGACATTTGTTGTTTTAACGGGTGTACTGACAATGCAGGAAGCGTACAAGGTAATTGAATGGCGGGCTATCTTTTTGGTAGCAGCGGTTCTTCCGGTTGGCGCGGCGATGGAAAACAGCGGTACTGCTCTTTTGATGGCTCAAACGGTAACTTCTTTTGCGGGTCCGCTTGGCCCGTATGCAGTGCTGGCGTCACTCATAGTTCTTTCAAGTCTTTTGAGTCAGGGGCTCGATGGGGCTCCGGCCGTGGTCTTGCTGACGCCGGTGGTTTTGTCGACGGCTGAAGCGGTTGGTGTATCCCCATATCCATTGATGATGGGAGTTGCTTTGGCTGCATCGGCCGCGTTTATGACACCGTTTAGTCACAAGGCAAATCTTTTGGTGATGGGAGCCGGCGGCTACCGTAGTTGGGACTATGTCAAAACCGGTACTCCCCTAACCATCGTTATACTCATTGCTCTCGTTGTTTTTGTTCCCGTGTTTTTTCCTTTCTAGGCTGAATATTGCACGAAGGGATGGAATTTCCAGGAAATATGGCAAAGAAGCTTGGACAAAATCGCGAATGGCCTAATTATTTTAAGCCTTGAGCTATTTTGTTCAAGATTCGAAGCCATATTTTTTGGATAACCATTCCGGTACAAACCGTAAATGCCCTATTTTCTTATAACTTATTATTAAGCATAAGGTTGCGGTCGTTATGTGCGTCCTTCGTGCAATACTCAGGCTAGGCTGTTAAGAGCTTTTAACGCAGAATTCGTAGCGTTTAGAGAAACGTTTAAACGCAGTGACCGCCGAATTCGCAGAGCTAAACAAGACCGCGAGAACCGCAATTAATCAACTCAGCGCTCTCTGCGAGCTCTGCGTTAAAAGTTTTTAAAACGAATCTAAGCGAGGAAAAAAGGGCGCCAAGATATTTGAATCTCAGCGCCCGCGATTTCGCAATCAATTAAACACTACGGTTTTCTAAACGCGCTAACTTCAACCTTTCTCTCCACCGCAGTCGGCGTCGTTTGATCCGAAGAATGCGAACCGCCTCCATCCGCAATATGCGGGGCGATGATTAAAGCAACGATACTCATAAGCTTAATGAGGATGTTCATTGATGGCCCTGATGTATCTTTGAAAGGATCGCCAACGGTGTCACCGGTTACGCTTGCTTTATGTGGGTCGCTTCCTTTGTACTGCATTTCGCCGTTGACCTCGACACCCTTCTCAAACGACTTCTTAGCATTGTCCCAGGCACCGCCGGCGTTGTTTTGAAACATTCCCATCAAAACGCCCGAGACGGTTACACCCGCGAGCAATCCGCCAAGAACTTCCGGCCCGAAATAATAACCGACAATAATTGGAGTAATCAACGCGATCAGGCCCGGCACAACCATTTCCCGGATCGATGCTTTTGTCGAAATATCAACGCATTTTTGATAGTCAGGTTTTGCCTTGTATTCCATGATCCCCGGAATTTCCTTAAACTGCCGCCTGACTTCCTGAACCATCGCCATCGCCGCTCGCCCAACCGCCGCAATTGCGAGCGACGAGAAAATAAACGGAATCATTCCGCCAACAAACAAACCTGCCAAGACATCTGCCTTGTAAATGTCGATCGAACTAATACCTGACAGACCAACAAACGCCGCAAATAACGCGAGGGCGGTCAGCGCCGCCGAAGCGATTGCAAAACCTTTTCCGGTTGCAGCAGTCGTGTTTCCAACCGCGTCGAGAATATCGGTTCTTCCTCTGACTTCTTCCGGAAGTTGGCTCATCTCGGCAATTCCACCCGCGTTATCGGCAATCGGACCAAACGCATCGATCGCAAGCTGCATAGCTGTCGTTGCCATCATCCCGGCTGCTGCAATCGCAACACCGTAAAGACCGGCAAATTCGTGGGAAAGGTAAATACCCGACGCAAGAACGAGGATTGGAACAAACGTCGATTCCATTCCAACGGAAAGTCCGCCAATGATATTTGTTGCGGCGCCGGTGTCGGATTGGTTAACGATTGAATTAACCGGACGTTTACCCATCGCCGTGTAGTATTCTGTGACTATACTCATCAAAGCGCCGACACACGAGCCGACCAGAATTGCCAGAAAAACACCTGTATTTGTAAACTCATTGCCCCTTAAAACCATTTTTTCGGGCAGCATCCACATTACAAGCGGATAACAAGCGATTGTAGTAATAATGATTGAGGTCCAGTTACCCAGGTTTAATGCTTTCTGGACATTGCCTTTTTCATCCGAAATTCTAATAAGCAGAAATCCAATAATCGAAAATATGATTCCGAGTCCGGCGATTACCATCGGTAGAAGAATTGCCGAAAGTCCGCCAAAATTATCAGCTGCCGCAGTCATCTTTATTTCCTGACCGAGAACCATCGTCGCCAGAATTGTCGCCACATAAGAGCCGAAAAGATCGGCTCCCATTCCTGCAACGTCGCCGACGTTGTCACCAACGTTATCGGCAATCGTCGCCGGATTTCTTACGTCGTCTTCAGGAATTCCCGCTTCAACTTTGCCAACCAGGTCTGCTCCTACGTCCGCCGCCTTCGTATATATACCGCCGCCAACTCTTGCAAAAAGAGCAATTGATTCAGCACCCAATGAGAAACCTGCGAGAACTTCGATCGCAGTTATCATTGCCTTTGAATCAACCGAAGCGCCGATGCTCACAACATACATGTTGTAAAAGACGATAAACAAAGAACCCAAACCTAAAACTGCGAGCCCCGCTACGCCGAGACCCATAACGGTACCACCGGTAAAGGCAACTTTTAGCGCATTTTTAAGGCTGGTTCTGGCAGCTTGTGTGGTTCTAACGTTTGCCTTGGTCGCGATGTTCATTCCGATCCACCCCGCGAGCGCACTAAAGAAGGCACCAATAACAAACGAAAGAGCAATAAGCGGAGACGACGTATCGATAAGCGTTCCGGACCAGCCAAGAATAGCAGCCGCGATCACTGCAAAGACAGCCAGAACTTGCCATTCAGCTTTCAAAAACGCCATCGCTCCTTTGGCAATATAGTCCGAAAGCTCGACCATCTTTTCTTCGCCGGATGCTTGCTTAGATATCCAAGCGGACTGCACCACCATCACAATCAATCCCAAAAGCCCAAGCGCCGGGACGAGATAAATAATATTAGATTCCATTAAAAATCACCTGTTGAAAATACTTCTATTTAATAAACGTTGAAGTCCAGCAGTTACTTCATTTACTGTCAGATCGAATAATGAAAAACCCCCGCGAATTAAACTCGCAGAAGTGCAATCTCAAAACCCAGTATTATGTCTGATTTTACGGGATTTACCAAGCGGCAACAGCAACGTTTTAGCTGCTAGCCCCCGATGAAGCTCATAGTGCGATCGGGCTGAACGAAAGCTTCATCATTTATCTTGTGGCTGGCTTCCTTTAGAATGGTAACTTCTTTGATGAATTCGACTATCTCAGCATCGGTCGCGCCGCTTCTCATTATTTCACGAAGGTTATGTTCTTTTGTCGAGAAAAGACAAGTTCGAATCTGTCCGTCGGCCGTGAGACGAATTCGCGAGCAGGCGCCGCAAAACATTTGCGTGACAGGAGCAATAATTCCAATCTCGCCCTTTGCGCCATCAGCAAAACCATATTTCCAAGCCGTTTCGGTTCCGCGGGACGTCTTTTTCAACTTTAGCGGAAAAACTTTATCAATCCGCCCTCTCACCTCATCTCCCGAAACCATTAGCTCTCGTTTCCATTCGTGTCCCGAATCAAGCGGCATAAACTCAATAAACCGAACAGATACGTCATTATCACGGGCAAATCGCGCAAGATCGACTACCTCATCGTCGTTGTAGCCTCGCACGACCGCGGCGTTTATTTTTACCGGTTCGAGCCCGGCCGTCTTTGCTGCTTCGATCGCCTCCAAAACCATTTCCAGCTTATCGACTGCGGTAATTCTTTTGAAGTTTTCAGGTTTGAGGGAATCAAGCGAAATTGTAACGCGATCAAGCCCGGCGCTTTTCAGGTCAGATGCTCTATTCCTGAGGGTGTGCCCGTTTGTCGTCAAAGCCAAATCTTTCAGAGCTGGTTTTAGGTTTGAGATTTTGCTTACAAGCTTTTCAACGTCCTTTCTGATGAGCGGCTCGCCGCCAGTGAGTCGTATCTTCTCGATTCCAAGCTCTACGAATATTTCGCATACTTTTACGATCTCCTCAAAAGTTAGAATGGTCTCTTTTCGCGCAAGTGGCGGTTCGCCGTTTGGAAGACAATAGAAACATCGGAAATTGCAGCGATCAGTTAGGCTAATTCGCAAGTCGCGTATTTGCCTTCCGTAAGAATCGAAAAGACTTGGTTCTAAAGTTTTTGTCACTTAATTAAAGTTAGCCTTAGCCATAGCTCTTTGCAAGTTAAAACCCGGTTTTAAAAACAAAAAAAGCGCGAGCCTAAAATGACTCGCGCACCGGTGGTCTAAAGGTTTTTATTAATCCGTTATTCGTTCAAATCCAGTAAAGGAAATCGAATAGATATACGGCGTTCCCGGCGGCAGGCGATTTGCGTCAAGGAAAGACGTATCAAACGTCCAATCACGTGTGGGCGGCACGTAAACGGTGGTACAACATTTAGAGAATCCAACGTTGTTTCGAGAGTTAAATAGATTGATTAGAGACCCGGAATAATTCAGACGCGCACCTGTCCAGCTTTCCAGAAATCTCTTAAAATTAATCAATCCGCCTCCAAGTTGACCAAAGTAGCTTGGTGAATAAGCGATTGAGTTCGATCCCGTAATCGGCATTCCAGCGATCATGGCGAATCTAACGACTGTATTTGTTGCTTGACGATTTGCGGATGAAAATGGATTTACAAAGCTGTTTGCGTCATTCCAGTTGTTCGAGAGAATCATTACGGAGTCGCCATTTACGGACGCGGGAATGTGGTCAATAGTGTCGTGGGGCAAGTAGTGTTCGGGTAAAGTAGGGGCGGATGTGGTACTGATACCAGCGCCTGTCGCATTGTAGGTGCCTTTTACGTAAATACCGTTTTCAGAAGCAACGGTGAACCCTTTTGTGTTTGTCGGCGCAACCAAATCGTACCTTCCCGGTAAGGCCGAACCATTGATCAACCTGACTGCTCTTCGGTAATAACGGTGGTCAGCAGTAGCCGCCTGCCCTTTTGGAACCGAATCTGTATATCTTGCGGCCTCGTAGAGGTAATCGGTATCGAGAATGCCGTTTTTATTTACGTCTTCATTAAATTGGAGTATGCCGTCAGGAAATATATCCTCCATATCATACTCGCCGTCAAAATCATGGTCTCCTCTACGATCTGAAACATAAACAACCCAACCGGCATTTTCCGGAATGTCAGAACTTGTAAGAGATGCTCCTTTTGCGGTTGCGAATGGCGTAGTTGTAGGAAGTGCCCCGTCAAAATCTCCGGCAAGGAACTTCCGCATGTTAGCAACATCGATGTCAATAACGCTCATGACTCCAGCTGCTGGAAGATTGGTTGATCCAAACAAAGTGTTAGCTTCGGTTGCGTCGTCGTTAGGACGACCCTCTCTTGCATCGTACATTTGGATGGGGAATGGGACGATGGCGTATTTGTAGCCACTTCCATTGATATCTGCCCATTTCAAATGCTCAGCATCTTCCTTGCTAGTGGTAGCGTCGATTCCCGCGTTCAAATTTGGATAAGGAGCAGCGAAGCTGTCAACCGGCGTACATCTGGGCACTGTTGTGTCTGTAGCACAACCTGAACTTGGATCGGTGTCAACATCATCGTATCGGACGACCAGATTCTGCGAGGTTCCATCGATTGTATAGTTTGACGTATATGACGTAGTAGCCGAATCTGGAATATTTGGGCCCGGCATCGCAAATCGCTGAAGTTTGATGATCGAGCGCGAATCCGCCGTGGCAGAATAGCCGTTTATTTGCAAACCTGCTCCGATAGGAGCTCTTTCCGTCACACCCATACTGAGAATATCTTGCGTAATATCTTGGGTTTGCGGGGCCGGATCATTCGGTGAATACGAGACGGTTTCGACTTTTATCCAAATCTGACGTCCGCTGATAGTCATGCGAGTTGCGTTAAGAGGAGTTGCTTGATAGCCATCCGTCATTGGAACCGGTTTGTAACCGATTGAGTCTTCCATCGTGTCATCTAGTCTCACTCCACAAGCTTGGCCAGCCACAACAGCAGCACAACCCGGGAGCTTATTCTGAGCGTCTGCCAAAGAAATTCGCAATCCCGTTTTGTTTGCGAAACGCTCCTTCATCTCTATTTGTGAATCTTGGGTTGCTGCACTGACGGCAGTTAGCACACCGCCCGGGGTATGCATATCACCGATGTTTTTACCCCGTTTGAACAACTCAACTAAATCCTTACCTGACTTACTCAAAGGGAGATTAAGCGGTGCGACGTTACTTTCAAGATTTCCCTGAAACTTAGCTTTTGTAGTATCCCAGTTTGGATTCTTGCTGCATGCGGGTAGGTTAGGATTTGAAGCAAAGACATTTGCGCCGGTTAGGCCAATACAATTTACGCTCCCTTCGCCGGTTGCAAGTTCTTGCGGGTTACCTGAAGCATCAGCGAAAAAGGCTTTACCCTGATTGTCTATACCATCAAGCAGCGTCGTACCCGGTTTCCAGATGTCGTTTACGATTTCGCCAACCACGGTGACTTTAGAATTAAAGTAAACCCCATGACCTGCACGTGCGTCAGCCGTTACCCAGAAATTGCCGTTTGTATGTACTCTTCCGCCAAAAGTAAATAATGGCGGTCGGTTAAGTTCAAGATCGTCTTCAAAGAAAGCACCAAATTGAAAAATGGGAATCCGATCGCTGAAAAAACGACGCCTTACCTCAACCTTTACATCGGTTGGCTTGTGAACCGCAAGTGATTTTATTTCCCACGAATCACGTATTGCAGTCAGACCACCAAAGTTTCCTCCGGTCATTACAACTGATCGAGCTGCTTTTGTTTTCACGATCTCGTTTGTAAACGTATAATCCGTGAATCCTGCCGGCACCTTAACCTTTACCTGGTCAACGTCCGCATCGCTTGGTATAAGTTTCGTTTCAAATAAATCAACAAAATCGCGAGTGGTGTTCTCAAGAGCTGCTTCGCTCGCTGCATAGGTAAGAGATTCCGAAACACCATTGTTTGTAATTATGGTCTCGGTAGAAGTCTTTGATATCGCTAACGCCACAAAGCCCATTAGCAATACGAGAACCATTAGTGCCACAACTAACGCTGCTCCACGCTCATTGCTATTTTCATTCTGACGTTGTTTAACTACTTTTATTTGTTTCATTTCGAAGGGGGTACAACTCTGTTATTCAAAATCGTATCGTAAGTTTCTGGTGCTGAATGTAGAGTCAAGATTTAAAAGTTGTGTGCTCGTTACTCCGTTTACATCGGTCTCGGATTTAATCGTTATTTTGATTTCTATCTGAACGACCTCATTGAGTTTCATTTGGTTGGTATTTCCGGCCGAAGGGTCATCGGTCATTGTTCCGTCCTGCATGAGGTAGCGAACCTGAAAGTTTTGAACTCCATAAGCTAACGGGTGGACCTGAATTTGCTCTGAAGCCGGCGCGCCCGTATTGTTTCCGTAGGTGGTTCGGACAAGTGTTCCGTCGACCGTTACACTAAAGCTTGAGATAAAGATTCTCTTGGCGGTCGCATGTGGCGTGTAGTTGAAACAGTTTGACGTTACTCCCAGCGCGCATTTTGTAAGAATGCTTCTCTGCGAAGGCATATGCCATATATCGCGATTAAGGCTTAGTGGGTCGCTATCGTCAATCTCGATCTTATCTCCAATGATTTCCGTGGCCATCGCAAGCGCCTGATTGCCATCCGCAGATTCCACCAAATACAAATCCCATTGTCTTGAATTAACATTTCCTCCCGGAGATGTGACCAAATAGGGTTCTGTTCCGGTTTCCGTATGATCAACAATCAATAGCGGCTCGCCCCCGTTAAAATCTAAGTCTCGCGCAACGAACGCAACTACATCGTTTTTCTCGCCGTTAACCGACAAATCGCTTGCGCTGATATTGTTCCCAGCGATCACGCCCGGAAAAATATCTCGATTCGTATCTGCGTCCTTAGGTATGCCCAGAAGATCGTTTACGAAGTCATCCGGTACAACGCCGCCTGTTCTTGAATAACCCAAACCTGCGTTGACTGCTTCGCGGCCAATGAAATTAATCGCGGCCCGGGCGTTTGCCGTTATTTCCGAACGATCCGTAACGGAACTGCGCATTAGATTTCCAGCTCTTAATACGCCAAAAATTGCCGCCATCACGATGAGAAAAATCACCATCGTAAACATCGCCTCAATAAGTGAAAAGCCAGCTTCGCTCTTGTTTGTAAGTTTATTTGAAGTTTGTGTATGCATGGGGGCTAGTTATAAAAAGGAAGGTCTGCGATTATTGTTGATAATGTTTCTTCCCGAAGGAGTTGGCCGACGTAATACCTTACTTTTACATCAATTCTTCTCTTCCTTGCCTGGGGAAAACCGGCTTCCTGAATATCTGTAATAATGATTTCTCGTTCAAACTGAGTGTCTAGTTCTCCGGTGTTCGTGTATCCACCAACCGTGCAAGCAGCGTTGTAAAAACATGAATCATCGGCGGTTCCGATAATGCCGTCTTGGCCAGCGTCTTTTCTGACCGGATGCCAGCCTGGTACAAAAATTCCATCTGGCGACGAGCTGGAAAGATTTATTGAATCCCAGTTGCCTAACCCACTCGAACTTCCCAGATCGCGAGCTGCAAAAATTGATTCGATAGTTGAGCTTGCGGCTTGGCGGGCGCCATTGCGCAGCTCATTGTCTCTTACCCTGACCATACTGAAGGTCAATGCCGAGAGCTGCGCCAGGATACCTACGGTCAAGATCGTAATTGCGATCATTACCTCGATATAGGTTAATCCATCCTGATTGGACTGTTGCTTCCGCATAAGAATTTCTACTTTTTTGGCCTACTTTTCCCAGTTAGCGCAACGTCCGTCAATAATCGGACATTTCCAGAAGCGGGTTGAGCCGGAGCTACCCAAGAGGGTAACAGCTCTCAAAATCGCGGCGTCTTCGGTAACCTTTCCATTCTTAGTTACTGGCGTCCAAAAGAAGATTGTTGCACCGGTAATCATTGCGTTGTCGCCTACAGCGTTCATACCCGCGTCAACGACATTGCCGTTTTTTAGAAATCGGTAAGTAGCGATCTTATCGTCCTCATTTATTGCGTCGGTTTTCTCAGCTCCAACCGGATTTGCATTTTCAAGGCTAGCCTCGGCGGAGGCGTCCATAGCCATTGCGTATGAGGCGCTTTTTGCCTCGAAAGTGATTGGAGTCTTGAAGTTGAGATCAGGGACGGGTACGGGCTCTTCAGGCCGCGCGGCCATATTCGCCGGGGGCCGGTCAAAGACAACGTTTTGCTCGTCGGCGAAAAACAGTTTGCGGATTTCTTTGTCGTCGCTTCCATCGCCCGGCTTGTTTTCGTTAATCAGTCGAATCGTTCGATCATACTGATTAATTTCAACACGCATGGTTTCGTGCTGTGTCAGCGCCTTCTGTCGAGCTTCCCTAAAAATATCGGTTAGTTTATTAGCTTCCTTCTCGGCCATATATACTTTTGCGCTAGCAAATCTTGAAGCAAAGACCATCAAAATGCTTATCACGAGAACAACTATCAGAAGCTCAAGCACCGAAAATCCCTTTTGATTCCTTATTAATTTGTTAAGACCCATTGTTTTCATATAATTACGTAAATTTTTCAGCCTAAGCAATATCTCAGCCTACTATATAATAAAAACAATGTTTAACGAATTCCAAAAAAATTTAAATTAAATCGTGAAAAAATTTTAAACCATTGGAAAAACATGGGTTAAATAACTGTTTTATTAGTGAAATACGTGGTAAAGAGGAGCGAAAGAGGATAACTGGATGTTAGAATAGAACAACGGGAAAACGGCCAATTTTTACTTGACCCATTCGGTGCAACCGGTATCAACGATAGGGCATTTCCAATATCCAATCGAGGAAGATGCCCCCAATACCGTCACAGCGCGCACAAGTGAAGCATCCGATTCCGAGTCTTCTTTTGGAGTCCAGAAGTAGATGGTTGCACCCGTAACAACAGCGCCCGTTCCGGTTTCGCTGCTTCCGGCGTCTACAACTTTCCCAGTTTTTAAGAATCTTAAGGTAGCCACCTTTTTCTGCAGGCTATTTGGATGAACACTTTTCTTAAAAGTGACCGCCGGAACTGGCGTGGGTTCATCAGGTGTGGATTTCGCGTTTTCCGGTACCGAGTCAAAAATTACAATATCTTTACTACCTATAGGTCTCTTCACTATTTCAACATCATCCGCCACATCAACCGGCTCGTTTTCCTCGATAATGCTTATTGTGCGATCGTCCGCATTGATTTCAACACGCATTGTTTCGCGTTGAGATAACGCCCTCTGTCGGGCGATGTTCAGGACTTCCGTAACGCTCTCGGCTTCACGATCTGCATAGTAGAGCGTAGGATTGGAAAAGCGTACGGCAATAACGGCAAGTACGCTAACAATAAGTACAACGATAATTAGTTCTAGAATTGAAAATCCGCGCATCTCTACTTAGAAAGTAAGAAGATAGGTAAAACTACAGACGATTAAATGAAATTCTTAATCGATGTTTATATTATATTAACAATGTTTAAACTATTCCAGAGTGTTATTTCCCGGGTAGAGGCGGCGGAAATCAGATCAACACGCTATCGATGCCCTTCGGCTATGCGTCTGATTTGCTCCAAAGCCTTATTTTTTTCAAGATAAGGCATTTTCGAAATGATTTTTCTGAGTTCGGAAAGAATTCGATTAAACTCTGCGCGGTCGCTTATGTCACTCGCTGGTGTATAAGTACGTTTTTCGGGAAGATCTGCAACGATAGGCTGAAGCATGTTTATCACATCTTTGAGCGCTTGCTTACTGTATTTCCCATTTGGATAAAAATTCAGATATTCTCCGGTTGTAACGCGAAGATAATTGAGGTGGCAGACTACATACCCTTCGCATTCCCCTGGTAATGGGTTTTTTGCTCCATACCAAGCAATCTTTTCTCCAATTTTATGCTTTTTATAACGGCTATGTAACTCCCAAAAGGAGTCTGATTTAACAATCCACATGCCTGCTGGCTCGTGATATATCACGTCGCTCGCATTTCTTTCGAGAAATGGTTTATAAGGGGAACGCTTCGATTCCTCATAATTTATTTTCGCAATCGCCCTTGCGAGAGTCATTAGCCGAAGAAGGCGTAAATTGCCCCCAGTCTCGTAGGTTCGTGCATCGTCTGCCGCCGGTCCCAGAAAATCAAACAACTGGACTGCAGTAGCAAAGTTTAACGATCTCCTCTGAAAGTAACGATTCGCAATTTGCTGAAATATCGGATCGGGATTTCCTTCAAATTTTTTTGAGATTGTTTTTGATATCCAGCCGGTTGTTTCATTTTCGGTTTCCGTTCCTGAGCTTATCGTGACTCTATACCAGCCGCCGTTTTCCTCGATAAAAGGAAGACGCGTGCCGACTTTCATTTCGCGAAGAATGGTTGATTTTAGAGAAGGTTCACTTCTGACGCGTCCATTTACGACTGTAACGATTATTTCTCCCGCAGCAGCTTCGTTTGAATTTGTTGTTGCAAAAACGTCCCGTACAAAAAAGGTAGCTACACAGATAAATAGAATGACAAATGCTTTTTGGTAAAAACCTCTCATATCAACTTCTTCTCCGATCAAATTGCGTTTTATTTCTTTGAATCAAGGATAGCTTGCGCGTTTCGTTTAAGACCCAGCAGCTTTGTTCGTTTCATTGCACTTCGTCTGAATTTTTCAACGTATTCTTCTTTGGTCAAGGAAAGAATTTCTTTTAGATTAGGGCTTACGTTGTTTCGACGAGGTTCGAATCTTTTCTCAATGGTTGGTTTTTCGAAACGGTTCCATGGGCAAACATCTTGACAGATGTCGCAACCGTAAAGCCAACCTTCTAAGTTATTTGTAATGTGCGGTGGAAGCTTGGGGGTACGCAGTTCAATGGTAGCGTATGATAAACACGCTTTTGAGTCAACCAAAAATGGTGAAACAATTGCATCCGTTGGACATGCATCGATACAAGCAGTACACGAACCGCAATGGTCGTCAACCCATTCGTTTTCATACTCGAGCTCCATATTGAGCAATATTTCACCGAGAAATACCCAGGAACCAAGTTCCTTTGTAATGAGATTTGTATGTTTTCCGATCCAGCCGAGACCCGCTCGTGCGGCCCAGGCTTTTTCCATGATCGGTGCTGTATCAACACAAACCTTTCCTCTCGTATCAGGAATTTCATCTTGAATCCATTCAAGTAGCTCAAAAAGCTTTTCCTTTACGACATCGTGATAATCGTCTCCCCATGCGTACCGCGAAACTTTAGCCGTCTCATTGTCGTTCTTATGTCGGTGGGGCGTGTAGTAGTTTAGGGCAAGAACGATCAGGGATTTTGCCTCAGGAAAAAGAATCGTTGGGTCCGCACGTTTTTCCGGCTCGCGCTCCATCCAGCGCATTTCGGCTTGAAAACCTTTTTGAAGCCAGGTATCGAGTTTTTCGCTTTCTTTGTCTAAGGATTCCGCCTTTGCGATGCCTATTTTATCGAAGCCTATTTCAAGCGCTTTTGATTTTATTTTGTTTGTGAGATGTTTTTTGTCGTATAATTCCATTGGTAGCTTCTTCGATTATACATCCTCTTCAAGCCTCATTACGATTTCATGCAATCTTCAACAAAGGCAACTACTACCATGAAAGCAAACATTCCAAAGCTCATATTCGCCATTATCGCAACTCTTTATTTTCTATGGATTGCCTTCGATCCGATGCAAGGGAGTTTTCTCGATCTCGTTGATTTACCCATGCATGAAACGGGTCATCTGATTTTTCGCCTATTTGGTGAATTTATGATGGTTGCCGGAGGTTCGCTTTTTCAAGTGATTTTCCCCGCCATCTTTGTGGGTTATTTTTGGTGGCATTTTAAGCCGTATTCAGCGTCGATGGTTTTATTTTGGGTCGGACAAAGCATTCTTAACGTTTGGGTTTACGCGAGCGATGCGGTTGTAATGCGTCTAGTTTTAACAAGTGGTTTTACGGGAAGTGAAGGCAGTTTTCACGACTGGAATTATATGCTGACGCAAACGGGTTTACTTGGTTCGACCTATGCCATCGCAGGTTTAATTCGCCTTCTCGGCACAGGCACAATTCTCGCCGCGGCGGCACTATCGATTTACTTCTCGATTTTTGAAACGCGTGAATTCGAAGAAATCTAGCGGAAATTTATGAGGGTAACTTTAATAACCGGTGCATCAAGCGGAATCGGCGAAGCTTTTGCACGCAAGCTTGCCGAGGAAAAACATAATCTCGTATTGGTCGCCAGGCGAGAGGAAAAACTTGATGAAATTTGTGATGAGTTAATGCTCAAACACAATGTAACGGCTCACTATGTCGCGGTTGATTTAAACGACTTCAATGCTGACAAACGCCTTTTTGAAGAGACCAAACAACAAGGTCTTGAAATTGATTGGCTAATAAACAATGCTGGATTCGGATCGATGGGAGATTTTGCAAAACTCGAACTTGAAAACGAGCTACAGATGATAGGTCTCAATGTTTTGGCTTTGGTTGCGCTCACTCACCGATATCTCAAGCAAATGCGGGAGCGAAAAAGAGGCACAGTTATCAATGTCTCCTCGACGGCGAGTTTTCAGCCGATCCCGTATATGGCTACGTACGCTGCGACAAAAGCGTTTGTAACATCATTTACGGAAGCACTCGCAGAGGAAAATCGCGCTCATGGAATCAGGTTTTTGAATCTTTGCCCGGGTGCAACCGAAACAAACTTTTTTGCCGCTGCCGATATAAAGACCCCTATTCAATTTAAAGGTATGCAAACCTCCGAGGAGGTTGTGGATGCCTCGATGAAGGCACTTGATCAGGGCAAACCCACTGTAGTTTCAGGTTGGAAAAACTATTTGGTTGCAAAAGCTGGAACCCACGCACCAAACGGCCTCGTAACACGAACCATAGGCAGCGTCTTGCGTTCGAAGTTAGAAAAGGAAGCTAAATAATGTCAGGGTGACTACGCCGTTATATAGTTTTCCAGTTGCTCGATCTTAAACTGTTGTTCGGCAATCACATTCTTTACCAAATCCCCAATTGATAAAACACCAACAACCTGACCATCTTCTACTACCGGCAAATGTCGAATCCTTTTCTCTGTCATCAACGCCATACAATCTTCGACGGTTTGCTGTGGGTTTGTCGTTACCACCTCGGCGGTCATGATCTCGCTAACCGGTGTGTTTTCCGACGATCGGCCTTTTAGAATCACTTTTCGGGCATAATCACGTTCGGAAACTATTCCTACGAGATTGTCATCCTGCATCACAAGTAACGCGCCGATTCCTTTATCCGCCATTAACTCAACTAGTTTAAACACGGATTCATCCGGGACAACTGACCAAATTTCGTGCCCTTTTGAATCAAGAATCTGTTTTACTAAAGCCATTTTCGAACCCTCCTTTTTTACGTCTTCATATATTTATAAGACCTATGGAGCGAAAGACCTGTCTATATATCAATGAGTTATTATTCGATTTTACTTAAGTTGAAGTCAAGATTTTTTGTGAAGGGCCGCTCGCAATTATTCCCTGATCCACCGAATGTACGAGCCCCCGATCGCCAAATCTCTCGACAAAACTGTCTTTTGACGTCGTGACAAAGGTTTGAGTTTTATCTTCAAGGAATTCGAGCAGACGACCGATTCGCCTGTAGTCTAATTCAGCGTCAAGATCATCCAGAAGAAAAATCGGATATTCATCTTGCTGTTCGTAGAAAACTGAAATGCAAGCCAGGAGCAAGATTATTAATGCGCTCCTTTGCTGACCGGAACTTCCGAATTTTCGCAGATCTCTCCCATCAAAGCAGATCTCCAAATCATCCCTGTGAGGACCGATCAAGGAATAACCCGCAAATACTTCAGCCTGCTTGCGGAGCTTGAGGCGCACAGCTAGAAGTGCATTGTAGTCTGAAAGATCGCCTTTGCCCTCAAGCGATGACGCATAGCGAATCGAGACCTCTTCGCGGGCAAAAAGTTTCTTTTCAAGTGTTTCATTTAAGCGTTCTACAAATCTTGCGCGAGCATTATGAATTCGCGCGGCTAACGGGATCAATTGCTCGTTCCAGGGCTCGATTAGCTCGGCAATTTTTTCAAGCGGCGTTTCCTCCTGTCTTGCTTTTTGCAGCAGTGAGTTTTTTTGGCGAAGTACGCGGCCGTAATCGGCCGTGGTTTGAATATAGGCAGGAAACACCGAAACAATGCCTTCATCGAGAAATTTGCGGCGCGCCTCCGGCGAGCTTCGTACTATCGCCAAACGATCAGAATAAAAAATAAAAGTTTGCAGCTGTGTTTGAAACTGAGCGGCGGTTTCTTTTTTTTTGTTTACGGTAAGGGTTTTTGTGTTATTCTCTAAAGTAGCTTGAAGTTCGCGCGAAATTCCTTCGCTTTGACGAACAACTCCCCGAACAATAGCTAATTCATCGTTAAATTTAATGGCTTCCTGAAGTCGCGAGGTCTTAAAAGATTTAGCTGTTGAAAGCAGTTGGATAGCCTCAAGCCAGTTTGTTTTTCCCTGTCCATTGCCGCCAAAAATAATATTTAAGCCTTCTGCGCACGACATTTTTCCGCTAATGTTACGGAAATTCCTGGCCTCAACCGATTCTAGCTGCATAAGATATTTTATCACTCGCAGCAGGCACTCTGGAAATCACCCGTCTTTCACAATCTATATTTAAATAGTGTTAAAATTTGTTTAACGCTTACTCCAAACTTCCGAAAGAGAAAAAAAAATATGAAAACGATATCTGCTCTAGTTCTGACACTTGTATTTTCACTTGCCTGTTTTGCTCAGCAAAATACTGGCTCTGACGCACAGAATTTTAGCCAAACAAACATGAAAGGCGAAAATGTTGAGCTTGCAAAAATGAAAGGCAAGGTTGTAGTTCTTACATTTTGGTCGACAAGATGTATGATCTGCGTCAGCGAAATGCCCAAATTAAACCGCCTTGTCGATAAGTACGATGGTAAGGATGTAGAGTTTTTAGGACTTACGATGAATAATCAATCGATGGTTGAAAACTTCCTGAAAAGGAAGAAGTTTAAGTTCAACATTTTGCCAAACAGTTTCGGGGTTGTCTTAAAGTATGCAGATCGCGACGGAAAGGGAAGGCTAAATATGGGATTTCCAGCGCATTTTGTCGTAGACCAGGCGGGAAAAGTGGTTTTGAAAACGAGCGGATTCAAAACTTCCGATGAAGTGGATTCGAAGATTGAAAGCCTGCTGGGTTCTGAATAGGAATAATTATTTGTTAAACAAGTTCGTTTAGGTTATATTTCAAAATTGCCAAGTATGGAGAAGTAGCATAATTGGTAATGCAGCGGTCTTGAAAACCGCCGCCCTTACGGGCTTGCAGGTTCGAGTCCTGTCTTCTCCGCCAGTTTCAAAAAGGTTTGCGTTTTTTTGCGCAGGCCTTTTTCTTATTGCACTTCATATAATCTATTGATTTTTGTGGGGCTTTTGTTATACCTTTATAGAAAAACTGAATGGCTATTCATTCATAAGAGATTTTATTTTATGCCACCTTCGAGTCGTACAAGCACACGAAACACCTCAACCGACAAACGCGAAACCATTCTTCGCTCGGCGATCAAGGTTTTCGCACGAAAGGGATATTTCAATTCCAAGGTTGCGGACATTGCAAAGAAAGCAAAGATTGCTGACGGTACTGTTTATCTTTATTTCAAAAGCAAGGAAGACATTCTTCATTCGATTTTCGACCGCGCGATGTCGGAGTTTATAAGCGAGGGGAAAAAGGAGCTAGCGGGAATCAAGGGAGCAGATAAAAAACTACGTCGGATAGCGGAATTGCACCTTGAAAAACTCGGTGCGGATCGTGATCTGGCAATTGTGTTTCAGGTTCAACTAAGAGGCTCGATAAAATTCATGCGTGAGTTTTCAGCAGCTGGTTTTGGCGAATATCTTGAAATTATTCACTCGGCTATCAGGGAAGGACAAAAGCAGGGGATCTTCAGAAAAGACATAAACGCGACAGTTTGCTCGAAGATTTTTTTCGGTGCAATCGATGAGATGGTGACGAATTGGATATTGTCGAAGAAGAAATACGACCTGCTTCCATTGGCAGCGGAAGTTTTGAAGGTTTTTTCCAGGGGGGTTTTGGTTAGAGAAACGGCGTAGATATGTTGACTGGACAAAGTGATGTAAGGCATCGGGTAAAGCGAATGCCACTTTACGAAAACGAGCCGCAGAATTTGGCTCAGCTATTCTCCTACGCGCTTAAAAAATATCCTCGTAGCAATGCGCTGAATTTTAAGAGAAAAGGGAAGTGGAACTCCATTTCCACCAGCGAAATGATTTCTCGAATCGAGAATGTGGCTCTTGGTCTGCATTCGCTTGGGGTGAAGTCGGGTGATCGGATCGCGATTCTTGCTCCAAATTCGGCCGACTGGACAATTACGGATGCGGGTTGCCAGTATGCAGGTGTAATTGACGTTCCCATCTATACGACCCTTACGCCTGATTCCGTTAAATACATTTTAAGAGATTCGGGTGCGAAAGCCTTTTTTGTACAGAATGAGGAAACGCTTAAGCGGTTTAGGGAAATTCTGCCGGAGTGTGAATCACTAGAAAAAATAGTTCTATTTGAAAACGATGCAATCGACTCTGATGATACGATCTTGCTTTCAGCTCTTGAGGAATTGGGCGAAAACCTTAAGGCGGAAAGACCTGAGCTACTTGCTGAATTTCTCGGGGCCGTCGAGCCAAATGATATAGCAACTTTGATTTATACTTCCGGAACTACTGGTGAACCAAAGGGTGTGATGCTCTCCCATGAAAATCTCTTGTCAAATATTATTGATGCGGGAGAGAATTTCAGTTTTTCGAAAGATGATGTTCCGCTTTCAGTTTTACCGCTCTCTCATGTTTTCGAACGAACCGGAATGTATCTCTATATTTTTAACGGCATGGCTGTCCACTATGCTGAATCGATTGAAAAGGTTGCGGAAAATCTAGCTGAAGTGCGTCCGACAATTTTTGTTGGTGTTCCGCGGATTTTTGAAAAGGTTTATGCAAAAGCAAAACTAATGGCTGCAAATCATAGCAGTACCCGCGAAAAAGTTTTTGATTGGGCGATTGCGATCGGGAAAGAAGTTGCGTATCGCAATGAAAGGATGGAATCGGTTTCGAGAATTTTGGGAGTTAAACATGCCGTTGCCGACAAGGTTGTTTTTTCAAAACTGCGTGATTTTTTTGGTGGGCGTTTGAGGTTTTGTATAACGGGCGGTGCAGCTCTCTCGGATAGTATTTATTTGATTTTTACCGGCGCGGGCATCTCGATAATGCAGGGCTATGGTTTGACCGAAACTTCGCCGGTAGTTTCTACGAACAATCCGATTAACGTCCGCCTGGGAACGGTAGGGAAACCGATAAGAAATGTGAAAGTGAGAATCGCTGAAGATGGCGAGGTCGAGGTTTCAGGCCCAAATGTGATGCTCGGTTACTACAATAAACCTGGGGCAACTCAGGAGGCTTTTTCGAAAGATGGATGGTTTAAGACGGGC
Organism: Aridibacter sp.; assembly: GCA_965216195.1. Taxonomy (GTDB): domain Bacteria; phylum Acidobacteriota; class Blastocatellia; order Pyrinomonadales; family Pyrinomonadaceae; genus Aridibacter. The sequence continues at coordinate 3,595,667 of OZ244151.1, forward strand.
GACATTGGAGAGGTGGCTGCTGACGGCTTTTTGAGAATTACCGATCGAAAGAAAGAATTATTTAAGACGTCGGGCGGGAAATATATTGCTCCTTCTCCGATCGAACAGATGATAAAAGGATCCAGGTTTGTAAACCAGGTTGTACTCATCGGAAATTCCAGGAAATTCGCCTCCGCACTTGTGGTGCCGAATTTCGAACAATTGCAAAGCTTTACGAGACGAGAGGACATCTCAGGAAAGACGGATCAGGAATTGTGCAGGCATCCGAAGATACTCGAGCTCTTTGAGCGAGAAATCGAAAACCATTGCGAGGGATTAGCTCGGTACGAAACCGTCAAGAAGGTAATTCTCCTTGATAAGGAACTCACCGTCGATGGCGGTGAACTTACACCAACGCTTAAAATTAAACGCCGCGTAATTGATGAAAAATACGAGGCATTGATCGATAGGATCTATCGCGACGCGGAAAAAGAAAAGCCTGCGAGGTAAATCACAGACTCCTCCTTTTCGAATTAGCTAGTAGAGAATAGTTCTCGGTAGGCCAGCCCCAAGCTGAGTTATAGTTCGGGCTCCCGTACCTATCAACGCTTGCAACATTATCTCCTTAATACCCTTTTTCTTTGTTCCTACATCAACAATATCGTACGGTTCAAGCATTATGTCTTTTGCACGTTTTTTTTGTATATCAATCAGGTTTACGGATATCAATTTTCGATCTATAGAATTTGGAACGCGCCTGTATATCCTGACATCCTTCACCTTAGCCTTTTCCCGAACACCCCCTACCATTGCCAGAGCTTGGGTAAGCGATAAACCGCCTTCTTTTATGTATACACCGGTTCTACTTACCACCTGTCCGTTTATGTAAACAGGTGACGCTTTGTCCACAACAACTAAATCCCCAGGGTACACTCTTGGATTTGAAGCATTTTCGCCGCGCTGGATGCCGCTTATACTATACAATCGCGACGGTACTTCAACTCCATTTTCGGACTCCTGTTCCCATTCTTCCTGCACTTTTGAAGCTGCACACTTCGGCGGTCTCGGTCGAAAAACAGTGACCACACCACCTGCTTTATCGTTAACTCCGCCTGAAAACGCAAGCAGCTCCATTAGCCTTGTTTCACGAGTTATTTCTACCTGCTGTGGCTTTCTCACTTCGCCATACACAGTTACGGGTATCGGCTTCCTGCGTTCACTAACAAATACTGTAACCATCGGCTGTCTAACATATCTGCTGATTCGCTCCACAACCTCTTTTCTTATATCCCGTTCTGTTCGACAATTTGCAAAAATGGGATTTTCATCAAAAGGAACGTAGAAATTTCCTGTTTGATCAACATAGGTGCTAAAATCAAATTGTTTTTCGCCTAAGATCTTTCCTTCGATTTTGTCTCCAGGGCCAACAAGATAATTTTGGGCTTGGGTATTGGTAGCGGTTGTTATAACTTCCTGTGCACCGATTTCCGCGAGCGAAAAAACTAAGATAACCAACGCAAAAATATAGAGTCTCTTCATCATTATATTCCTTAAAATATTCGCAAAATTACTAAGTTAGGATAGCTTACAAGTTCCTTTGATTCAAATATTTTTCGACACGTTGTATCGCACGTTGCCCGCAGACCGATCCCGAACTCATTTTGAATAATTTGAGAATCGAAGTCTCTTTGTGGTTTAATAGCTGCTTAATATGAAACCCGATTGTCTTTTTTGCAAAATTATCGCGGGTGAAATACCGTCTGAAAAAGTGCATGAAGACGAGCTTTGCGTTGCTTTTAATGATGTAAGTCCGCAGGCTCCGACGCACATTTTGATCATTCCGCGTGAGCATGTGTCTTCTTTAGACGATGTTTCGACCGATCAGAAGGAATTGGTTGGTCATTTAATGTTAAAGGCTGCGGACATAGCGCGCGAACAGGGTTTTGCAGAGAATGGATACAGAGTGGTAATTAACACGAATGAAGATGGAGGACAGACCGTTTTTCACCTACACGTACATCTTTTAGGTGGGCGGCAGTTTATCTTTCCCCCGGGGTAAATCTGAAAAGATTTTTATGCGGAATTTTAGTTTTGTGCTTTGCTTTTTGCTCTTAGCATTTGGTCTGGCCGGCTGCGGGAATGAGGCGGCTAGAAATCGGAATGCACAGATTGTTGCGAACTATAATAAAGAAGCGAGAAACAATAACCTCGACGCCAACAATGCAAATAATACGAATACGAATTCAAATGTGAATTCTGAGGTTAATTCTGCGGCGAATTTGGCTGAAGAAGAGGTTCCAGATTTCGAAGATGCGCAGGAGGCGTTGAAGAAGGGCGACGAATATCTGGACGCCAACGCCACAAAGAACGCGATCAATGCATATACTCAGTCAGTTGAGCTGGAGCCTGATCTCGCTGAAGCACATTTTAAGTTGGGAGTTGCTCACGCACTGCTCGAAAGTGAGGAAGACTCCAAACCCAAAATTGTTGACGCAAATTCCAATACAAACACAGGCGCCAAAGCAAAAAAATCAAAGAAAGTCGAAAAGAAAAACTCGGAAAAAGCCTTTGAAAATGCCGTGAAGGCCTACAAGAGATTCATACGCAAAAATCCGAAAGACGCACAGGCTTACTACAATTTGGGACGTGCACACAACAAACTTTTCGACGACATCGAGGCAGAGAGGGCACTGCAGAAAGCTGTCAGGCTCGACCCGGAAGAAAGCTTATACCGGACTGAGCTCGGTGCAGTATTAATAAAACTCGCAAAATATCCTTCAGCAATCAGCCAGTTAAAGAAGGCGCTTGATCTTGATGAGGATAATTTTCGGGCCGAAGACCTGCTAGTTGAGGCAAGAGCCGGCAGGAAACGAACCGACTTCAAAACCAAAAGAAAACCCAAGAAATAACCGAACTGTTAGTTTCCTGAATTTGATGTGTGAATCTAAATAACACACGGCAAAGTAGAAGTGTGTCAACTTGACATTTGGGGATCAAAAGAGCGAAAACTAATGTAGGTAAAGATTTACCGTTAACAACATGAAGATTGAAATCGAAGGAGCCCAAACCCAAAAAGCACTTTCGCTCGAACGCAAAACGAAAATGCATGAAGCGAGAGAGGCCATAATTGAGCGTCTCGCGAAAGACCTCCCAACAAATATTGATCTCGAAAGATTTCTGCGGGTCGTTGTTTCGGAAATCGGAAGAATGATGGAAGCAGATCGTTGCGACCTTATACAACTGACCGAAGATAACGAGTTGAGTATTTCTCACGAGTGGCGAGCATCGGAAAAGATTCCTGCTTCAGAAGGGACGAGAATTCCGATTGACGCCGAAAAACTTTCCCAATACTTCGATCTCACGAAACCTATAATCGTAAACGATACTTCTAAGGCAAAAGACGGCAAGGTTCGCTTTCTCGCAAAGGCTTTAGAGACACGTTCGCTACTAGTGCTCCCAATTGTCCTAAATGAAAAAGTGATTGGTCTCCTCGGACTTCACGATACAAAATCACCGCGAAAATGGCTTGCGGAAGAAATCAGCTTTCTGGAATCGATTGCAAGTCAGCTCGCCATTGGATATCAATACACGACGCTTTATGTGACTCAGGAACAGGAAACCAAGCGCACAAACGCGCTGCTCGAAATCGGCAACATTTTAAATTCTCATTCCGATTTTAAGATAGTTTCATCGAAGGTTTTAGAACGCGCGATAAGTTTGGTTGGAGCCGATTACGGTGCCCTGGGGGTTTTAGATCAAGCGGGAAAGAAGATTGCCCTGGCGTCTTTTAAACTTGGTGAAGGAACAAAGCCAAATAAGGTTTTGGAAATGATCGAGGAACACAATCAATCGCTCGATCTCGAACCGTTTCCGGCGCTTAAGGATATTTTAAAAGAGGGAAAGACTTTGCGCCTGATTGACGCTGACCTACCCATAGCGGTGCGCCTGATTTTTAATTCGCAGTTTAATGGCAAAGCGGCGCTTGTAACACCGGTTCGCGTTGGGGGACAGGCTTTTGGCTTGCTCGGTTTTGTTTGGAGCGAAGAGCTGGAAAATGGTTTTGAAGATCACGAAGTGGCGCTTGTCGAAGGGATTTCGGATCAGATCGGAACGGCGCTTGAGCGCGATCAGCTATCGGCGGAAGTAATGCGTTTAAAATCCGAGCTTCACGAGCGCAATACGAGTCGCATAATCGGACAGGCCCCAAACATTCGTCGTGCGATCGAGCTCGGACTAAATGTGGCTGATACTAACACGACGGTTTTAATTCAGGGCGAGTCCGGAACGGGGAAAGAGCTGATTGCGAATCTCATCCATTACAATTCCGGCCGCGAAGACAAACCGTACGTAAAAATAAACTGCGGTGCGATTCCCGAAACGCTTCTCGAATCCGAACTTTTTGGTCACGAAAAAGGAGCTTTTACTGACGCACGAACCTCGCGGAAAGGGCGTTTTGAGGAAGCAAACGGAGGTACGCTCTTTTTAGATGAGATTGGCGAGATGAGCATGCCTTCACAGGTAAAGCTTTTGCGCGTAATTCAGGAAGGAGAATTTATGCGTATTGGCGGAAGCAAAACGATTAAAGTAGATGTCAGGGTTATAGCCGCATCAAACATTGATCTTGAAAAAGCTGTCGACGAAGGAACCTTTCGAAAAGATCTGTTTTATCGTCTTTCGGTATTTCCGATTGAAGTACCTCCTCTGCGTGACCGTGCCGAAGATATACACTTGCTCGTTTTTCACTTTTTGGAAATTTACAAGGAAAAATCGGGTCGCTTTGTATCGGGAATTTCGAAGGCTGCACTGCGTGCATTGGTTAATTATGACTGGTCGGGAAACGTTCGCGAGCTTGAAAACGCAATCGAACGCGCCGTAATAATTGCTTCCGGAAGACAGATCGAGCTTGAGGATTTACCGGAAGCGATTAGTGAAAAGGCATTTGAGTTTGATGCGCAAGCGCGGGAGGAGAGAGCAATAGCCGCCAGCGAGGGCCGCTCGATAGGACTCGAAATCGAGCTCCCCACCGCGATGAGCGCAGCCGAAGAAAGAATTATTAAGGCTACGCTCGACTACACAAAAGGCGACAAATCACGTGCCGCGAAACTTCTCAACATTGGAAGAAAAACCCTCTACCGAAAACTAGATCGCTACCAATCCGAAAAGGAAGAAAAGTAACTTTTGATCTCCTAATTATTAGTGACAGAAGGGTTTTTGGCGAGTATAATTTCCATATTACTGTAGATAATCCACGTATTTGTATTCTCTTTCCGGGAGCAACATGATGAACAAATTTTCCTCAACATTTTTTCTAGTATTATTATTACTATTCACCTGCTTTGCAGTAAGCATAGCCCAGGTTAATGAGCAAGATGATGATGTAGTAAAGATTAATACGAATCTTGTTCAATTAGATGCGGTCGTTATTGATAAAAAAGGAAACCCAGTTACGAATTTAAAGAAGGAGGATTTTGAGATATGGCAAGACGGTAAACTCAAAGAACTTTCAAACTTCTCCTTTGTAAATACGACCGTGAATGCAAGAAGAACTGCTCCGAATGTAAGATCCAGTGATTCTCCAATCCCTTCTTCGGTTCGCCGAAAGCCTAACTCAACCGGCAGATTGGTCACTTTTATTATCGATGACGGTGCCTGCTCCTCGTCACTGGCCGGGATGAGTGCAACTCGAAAGGCGATGACAAAGTATGTAAACGAACAGATGTTTACTTATGATCAAGTTGCGATTTACCGAACCCGCTCTGGCGCCAGTTTGCTTCAGCAGTACACCACAGACAAAGAACAGCTAATGAGGGTGATAAAGAAAATTCGCTGGTATCCCAATCTCGGATGTAGCGGAAGCGGAGAATTCTTTTCGGCGGCCCGACAAAACGACAGTGCGGTGCTCGACAGGTATGAGGAAGGCGCCTCGGCCGATGGGCTCTCTACGAATGAACGAAACCAGAAGCAGCTGCAAAGCGTCGAAGATAAAAACCGTGATGGACAGGTAATTGGCACACTCGGAATTATTAGATACGTCGTTAAAGGACTGAGTAGAATTCAGGGCCGCAAGATTGTTTTTGTGATGTCAGATGGCATCCCGACCCTTGATGCAGATGGCAAAACCCAACAGGCGAGAAGAATGCTCCAGGGATTGACCGAGGACGCCAATCGTGCAGCGGTTGTTCTCAACACGGTTGATGTAAGAGGTGTTACTATCCCGGGTATGATTACCTCTGGTGACGATATCAAAGTTACTAAAGATTTTTCGGCTGATAAAAGTTCCACAAGGGACGTTACCGATGCGCGAAGGAGGCAGCATAGAGATAATCAGGATGGGATGTCTTTTCTCGCGCGCGAGACAGGTGGAAGATTCTATCGCGGAAGTAATGATCTATCCGTTCATCTCCGCAGGGCGATGAATATTGAGAAGGGATATTATTTGCTGGGCTATGAGCCGGATGAGGAAACATTTAAGGGAACTAATTTTCACAAAATTGAGATCAAGTTGAAACGTCCGGATTTGAAAGTTTACTCGAGAGCCGGATTTATAGGAGTAGTGGCTAGGAAGGCCGAGAAATCAGGTGGTAATAAAACGACCGAACTTTATCGAGCTCTTACAGCCCCCCTGCCAAATTCGGGGCTCGAAATGAGGCTGACGGCGTTTTATGGAAACAACTTGGAAAATAAAGGTTATATCCGCTGTTTGATACACATCGATGGAAAAAACATCGAATTTAAGGATGATAAGGAGGGTTTTGCTAAGGCAATGTTTGACGTTGTTGCCGTAACCTTAAACCAGAAAAATAAGGTGGCCGATGAGTTTAATAGAACTCATACAGTTCGCGTTAGTAGGGAGGCAATTCCATTTATTCGTAAAAACGGATTGACGTACACTACTGATCTTACAGTGAAGAAACCAGGTATTTATAACTTTAGAGTTGCAATGCGCGATCTTGGAAGCGATCTATTGGGATCGGCGACGCAGGTTGTAAAAGTGCCTAAATTAAGAACTGGTTCGATGTTTTTATCTGGTTTGACGGTAAGCGAAGTTGGTCCAAACGGTAAATTTGAGTCTCCGTCAGCGAAGAAAGCGGAGCAAGCTATCTCTCTAGTATCGTCGAAAGGATCTCCCGCAATTCGAAGCTTTGGCGCTGGCGAGAAAATTGCGTATGCCTACACGATTTATAATTCTCGAATAGATCAGAGAATTCAGGAACCGAGCATCGTTGTTGCGTTAAGCCTGTATAGAGAAGGCGAGCTGGTTTTTCAGGGAAAGCCCACTCCACCTCGAACCGGTATACAAAGTGATTGGACTCGGATAAAAATCTTTGGGTTTCTAACCTTAGACAAGGCCTCAAAGCCAGGTGAGTATGCGCTCAAGGTGGTCGCCCAAGATTTAGTCGGAAACAAAATTTCATCCCAGTGGATCGATTTTGAGGTTGTAAACTAGAGAATAAAATACTGATCACGTGTTCCAAGTTTGGCATTTAGAAGTGCTAAACTTGGATTTCTTTTTATGGACATAATTGTTGGTACAGCGGGACATATTGATCACGGTAAGACCGCGCTCGTCAAAGCACTGACTGGAGTAAATGCTGATCGGCTGCCAGAAGAAAGAAAACGCGGAATAACGATCGATCTTGGCTTCGCAGAGCTCGATTTGGACGAAGTTAAAATAGGCTTTGTTGACGTTCCGGGCCACGAGAAATTTGTCAAAAATATGCTTGCTGGGGCGAGCGGGATCGATATCGTCGTTTTGGCTGTTGCGGCCGACGAGGGTGTAATGCCTCAGACGCGGGAGCATTTTGAAATCTGTCGTTTGCTTGGCACAAAACGGGGAGTGATCGCTTTGACTAAGAAAGATCTTGTTGATGAAGAATTCATCGAACTCGTCAAGATCGACGTTGCTGAAATGGTCGAGAATTCGTTTCTCGAAAACGCTCCGATTGTCGAGGTTTCTTCCAAGACGGGAGAAGGGATCGGAGATTTTAAGGAAAAGCTGCGAGAAATGGCCGCAGGTTTTCCGCTTCGAAAAAATGAATTTATAACACGGTTACCAATCGACCGGGCTTTTTCGATAACGGGTTTTGGTGCAGTGGTTACCGGTACGTTGGCAACCGGCGCAATAGTTGCCGGATCGGAATTGGAGCTCTTACCTTCGGCACAAAGAGTCCGCGTGAGAGGCTTACAGACACACGGCCGAGAGGTAGAAAAAGCAAACTCCGGGCAGCGAACCGCAGTTAACTTAGGTGGGATTAACCACGACGAAATCGAACGCGGAATGGTTTTGAGCGAGCCTGGTATTTCGCGATCAACCCAAATCATAAATGCCGAAGTAGAAGTATTAAAGGATTGGAAGCACGCTCTTAAATCAAGGCAGAGAGTTCGGGTGCATATCGGGACCGTCGAGGCATTTGCCAGACTGCAGGTTTTAAACTCCGCAAATGAGATTTCTCCAGGTGGCAGAGATTTTATGCAAATTCGATTCGAAGCCCCAGTTTCCGTGATACCGAATGAGACGTTTATTTTGCGTCAATATTCCCCACAAGTAACGATTGCAGGTGGGAAAGTTTTAGACGCCCATGCGCGAAAAACGAGGAAACCAGATATTGAAAAAGTTCGAGCCTACCTAGTTTCTTTGTCCAATGCATTAAAGGAAGACGATCAGGATCGCATTGTAAAGCTATTTCTTGAGAAGTCAGAAGGAGGCGGATTTGAGTTTGATGAGTTGCAAAATCAGACGGGGTATAAAAGTGACGTTTTAAAAGGCATTCTAAACCGGCTAGAAGAAAAGAAAGCAGTAGTTTTGGCTGAGAGATTCTACGTCGCTAGAACTCCGTTTGACCAACTAAAAGTATTCGTTTTAGAAAAAATAGAAAAGCACCATAAGTCGGAGCCGCTTTCGAAAGGGATTTTGCGCGAAACTCTTCGAGAAAAGACGGCTTCGCATATACCCGCTGAGATTTTCAGGGCTGTGCTTGAACGCCTTCAAAATGAAGGGAATGTTGTTTTTGATGACGAGACCGTGAGGGCGAGTTCGCATAATTTAGATCTGACCGAGGACGAAAACCGAGCGAAAGAAGAATTGATTGATGTCTATCGAAACGCAGATTTACTGGTTCCAAAACTCTCTGAGGCACTTGAGGTTGCGAGCAAAAAAACCGGAGTTTCAATAGAGAATTCCGAGAAGATTTTTCGGCTCCTTGTAAACTCGGGTGAGATCGAGAAGGTTTCCGAGGAGTTCTTTTTCACAAAGGAATCAATTGATTACCTGGTTAGGAAGGTAAAGAGCTACGCAGATGGATCAAAAGAGAGGCTCATAGGGGTTCCAGAGTTTAAGGATTTGGCGGGTGTTTCAAGGAAGTACGCAATCCCGCTTCTTGAATATATGGACGCAAAAAAAATCACCCGTCGAGCGGGTGATAAGCGCATGATCTTATAGTTCCTCATTTATTTTTGCACGAGCGAATACTCAATCCTTCGATTTTGGAACCTCCCACCTTCGGTATCGTTTGTGGCTTTCGGGCTTGACTCTCCAAAACCCTTGGTCGAGAGCATTTCATCTTTCACTCCCTTTTCAACAAAAAACTTCTTCACTGAATTCGCTCTCCTTTCCGAAAGCGCCCGGTTATCTTCGTTGCTTCCATCGCTATCCGTATGGCCGCCAATTTGAATTACGACTCCATCCGGAACTCGTACCAAATAAGTAGCAGCTCTTTCAAGAAATTCTTGACGCGCAGGAGGGATCGCATGCCGACCGCTATCAAAGTTTATATAGTATAAGTTGAGAGCCCGAAGCAAATCATCCAGGTTTGGCGGCGAATCAAGGTTATTGAGTATTTTATTGGCACAGTCTTCGCGTTCGATCACGTTAGTAAGATCAATCTTTTCGCACTCCGCATCGGATTTTTTCTGAATAGCTGTAACTAGTTTTGTTTCGCCGGCTTTGCCTTCGACTATATGTACCGAGTCCTCAAACCCTTTTTTTCTGACAATAATTTTTCGCGTGCCCGGATTGAGACCGACGAGATCAATCGTATCTTCAGGTTGCGGCAAACCCCAAGGGACGTTATCGACGAGCGTCCGGCTGTAAGGTTGAGATTTTTGGATCTGCACTTTAAAACTGTCATCTCCGGTGAAGAAAATCCAAGCCCCCAAAAGGACAAGTGCCGAAAACGAAAACATGAACATTAATCCCGCTGACACCCAAAACCACGTTGGTATTCCTCCGGCTTTCTTCTTTCTTTCTTCCTCTTCGTTTGCTTTCTCCGTCGGAGTCAGAGGAATATTTGCATATTTTTCGCGCTCAGCTTCCGGTAACTTAAAGTAGGGAACGGTTTTGGGGTCTAAATCATCTTCTTCAGCTTCATCCCGTTGAAAATCTTCGTTGTGTCTAAAGTCGGTTTGTGTCAGCCCCCAATCGGGTTCCAGTGGTTTTTCCTTATCGGGATGGAGTTCTTTTCCAAAATCTTCTCCAGATTCGCGGTTTCGGGAAGAAACGTTGTAATTGATCACGGTTTTTCCCCAATCATCTGCGGGCGCTTCAGATGGATTGCCGTATTGGGTTTTACCCCATTCATCGCTGTCGTCAAAATCTTCCGAACGAATGTTTGGAGTTGTTTTGGAAAAATCGTCAGGTGGTATTTTGGGGTTCTTTTTTTTTGAATCGCTCACTATAAAAGTCGCTCCCGATAGCCGCTCATCTTTCAAAGAGTAGGTGCGGCAAAGGATCTCAGAGTTAGTCAACTCATCCTACAACCCCAATAGAATAGCATATTCGAAAGCAGTCTTTTACTTGATATTTGGCGGTTGGGCAGCCTTTGTGCGAATCGCTATTCCCTCGTCAGCGATTATAAACAGACGCCTGGCATCGTAAGAGGAGGTATTGGTCGGGAAGTAAGAAAGCAGATAACGATTTTTACGAAGTTCGTCGCAAATATACTTTGCGGCTTCTTTCGCTTTATCCAGTGGAAACGCTCTACCGCCGGTTTCTTCAGTAATTCGTTGGATAACCTTTCCGGCTTTTGGAGAATAGCGACGATAAGCTCCGCCGGTTCGGTCTTTTATCTGGAGCGCGTAAACCGTAATATTTTGATTTTGAAGTTCACCTAACATCCCATCAAACGGGGTTTGGCTGCCGCGGTCGAGTCCGTCTCCAATTACAACTATTGCAGTTTTTCTCGTACCGGGCATAAGCGGAACCAAAACTTCTCCTGCCGCCGCGTTGACAGCGTCAAAAAGATGCGGATTGCCCTGTTTCCGAAAGGTCTTGAGTGATTCCTCCATTTTTTTCGCGTCGTCCGTCCATTCCTGAATGATCTCGGGTTTTTCGTCATACGCGATTACAAAAAGCTGGTCTCCTTCATATATTTCATAGACGAATTCCATCGCAGCTTTTTTTAGAGTCTCGAGATCAGCCCTAAGGGTTTGCGAATTATCGACGAGAATTACTATCCGTGAGGGCGATGGGTCGTAACTGAAATTCTTAATTTTTTGTTCGACGGCGTTTTCATAAAGATAAAGGTTTTCAAGACGAATCGGGACTTTCGAGTCATCTGTGCGGTGGGCGGTCACGGTAAGGATCGTGCCGTCTAGGTTTTCGGTCTTCCGCGCACTGTGTCCCGATTGAGCGGAAACCACTCCAGCACATGCGATTAGCGAGACAAGAAAACCAAGAATTCTTTTTGCGGAAACTTTCATCAAAACTATGTCTTTTTCGGAGCTTTTTCCTTTTTGTCTGAAACTGCAGCTTTATCCTTTGATGCGGGTTTCGACTTTTCGGTTGATTCCGAAGATGACTTTTCTGAAGAATCTTTTCCTTCAGATTTACTGCCATTTTTCTTGGCGTAGTCTGTTACATACCAGCCCTCACCCTTAAACTGAAAACCAGAAAGTGACCATTGCTTTTGCAATTTACCACCGCAATTTTCACATTCCCGTATAGGTTCATCGGAGGTCTTCTGAATTTTCTCAAAGTGTCCGTCGCATGAAAGACACTTGTATTCGTAAATCGGCATAGACGTAATAAACTACTAAAGCTTTGTAAAAATTATAAAAAAAGCGGAGTTGTGGTTTCAAGTCGTATTTCCTTCAGCTGCAACATTTTCTCGAGGTGCTTCTTGGTCGGCAAGAAACCGTTCGGCATCGATTGCCGCCATACAACCCGTTCCGGCGGCAGTTATTGCCTGCCGATAATAACTGTCCTGAGCATCGCCGCTTGCAAAAACGCCGGGAATGTTTGTTTCCATCGAACTTCCCTTTGTTTTTATATAGCCTACGTCGTCCATTTCGAGCCAATCATTAAAAAGCTCTGTATTCGGTTTGTGTCCAATGGCGATAAAGACTCCTTCGGTCGGATACTCCGTTTCTTCGTTGGTCTCATTATTGAAAAGCTTAACGCCGGTAACCCCGGATTCTTGGTTTCCAAGTATTTCCTTTACTTCAGTGTTCCAAAGCACATTTATCTTTTCGTTTGAAAGCGTGCGATCCTGCATGATTTTTGATGCGCGAAACTCGTCACGCCGATGAACCAGGTCGACTTTTGAGGCAAAGCGCGTTAAAAACTGAGCTTCTTCCATGGCGGTATCTCCTCCGCCAACAACAATTACGGGTTTTTCGCGAAAGAAAAAACCGTCGCAGGTTGCGCATGCTGAAACGCCGTTTCCGCCCAAACCATTCGGAACGGGCTCCTCGCCCGGGATTCCAAGCCACTTTGCCGAAGCGCCGGTAGAAATTATAAGAGTGTCCGCTTTGATCAGGTGAGTGATTTCTTCGCTATCTTCGCTGGATTTTCCATAGAGCGTGAATGGTCTTTCGCTCAAATCGATACGGTCAATCCATGTTTGCAAAATCTCCGTTCCAAAACGCTCTGCCTGCGCTCTGAATTCCTCCATCAAAGCTGGACCCATTATTCCTTCAGAAAACCCGGGATAATTTTCCACGTCGGTCGTAATCGTTAGCTGCCCTCCCGGTTGGGGTCCATCAATAACTAATGGTTCTAGCTGTGCTCGCGCAGCGTAAATTGCGGCGGTTAACCCAGCCGGCCCCGAACCTAATATGACTACCTTGCGTCTAACTTCCTCTTGCGCCATAATAACTTGCAACTCCCGAGTATTTTCGAATTTTGTACACTACCCCCAAACGTCGAAGCAGTCTGATTTCGGTTTAAGTATAGCTGGGTAAACACACCGAAGTCGAACTGCGGGAAACTCCCTTTACAATCCAAAAATTTGACGGTTTATTCCGCTCATATTCTTTCTTTTGGATTTTTCATGCTAAACTTGTAAACTTTATAAGTACTGTCGATACAAGTCATTATGATGACAAAAATTCAGCCTCAATTTGAAGAAAAACGCTTCGCTCTCAGAATGGCTTTGCGGCTTCCGGTCGTGGTTTCCGGCCGAGCCGAGGACGGATCCGCTTGGAGCGAGCCTACGGAGACGGATAACATTTCTACGACAGGGGCTTTGTTTCATTTAAACCAGGAGGTTGCATCTGACGAAAGCCTCTATATACGATCTCACAGACCAGATGGCGTGCCGGTTGAGGTGCAAGCGCGAGTCGTTCGCTCGGCGCCGGCCGTGAGCGGAACTTCGAGAATTGGCGTTGAGATCACAGAACCAAAAGAAGATTGGCTCAGATTTTTTGTTTCCTGGGTTGCGGATGACCAACCTGAAGATGAGGACGAAGACGACGAGTAACGGGTGCGAGAAAGAGCAAAATTTAGAGACTGAATTTGCGCAGATGATGCGCATTTTCTATTTGAAGAGCAAGTATGAGTAAGTACGAAACAATTTCGATTGAAAAACTTGGAGCGGTTGCAGTATTAAGTATCAACCGACCGGACAAATTAAACGCACTAAATTCAAAAGTTCACGTTGAAGGTGTCGGGGCACTTGATAGTCTAAAAGACGATGAAGATATTCGCGTGGTTGTAATTACCGGCGCTGGCGAAAAGTCCTTCATTGCCGGTGCTGATATCAGTGAATTCAAAGGACAAACGCCTGTTTCGGAAAAGCGCGTGTTTCAGAATCGTACCTTATTTAACTCAATCGACACTTTTCCGAAGCCCGTGATCGCAATGATCAATGGCTTTTGTCTTGGCGGCGGTTGTGAAGTTGCGCTGGCGTGCGACATCAGAACCGCCAGCGAAAATGCGAAACTCGGTCAGCCTGAGATTAATCTCGGAATAATTCCCGGCGGCGGTGGAACGCAGCGTTTGACTCATCTTATCGGAGAAGGAAAATCAATGGAGCTGATCCTTACCGGCGATATGATCGACGCTAAAACGGCTCACGAATTTGGCTTGATCAATCATGTTTACGCCGCTGATGAACTTGAATCCGAGACAATGAAACTCGCCGACACAATCGCAACTAAGAGTCCGGTCGCACTGCAGATGGCGAAGGAAGCCGTTAAGACCGCCTCGCGCACAAATCTTGATGAAGGGCTTAGAAGGGAAATAGACCTCTTTGCGATTTGTTTCTCTAGCGAAGACAAAGAGGAAGGTGTTAGCGCTTTTCTGGAGAAACGAAAGCCGAATTTTAAGGGGAAGTAAAAGCCGTAAAGGAGATTAGCCACAGAGGGCACAGAGGGCACAGAGTTCACTGAGAAATGAGAAGGTTTCTGGCAGGGGATTTTACAAGATTTACAGGAATGGTTTCTAACTCAACGCTAAATGTGGAAACTTTCTTTCGCTCCGTGACCTCTGTGCTCTCTGTGGCTAGATCCCGTTCTATTCACTCAGCAGGTAAAACCAACCCGCGGCATTCGCCGAAACCAATTCTTCGAAAACCTTCTTTCTCGCAAAACCCCTTCATAATTATCTCGTCATAATCTTCAAGGAATTTGCGTGTCTCGCCGTTTGGTAATTCGACTGGCTCGCTTCCGCGTTTCGTGATCTCAAGCAAACAACCGCGCTCAGAATCTTCCTTGCCTGACATAGTCCCGGTCGCCATTAGATCGCCAACCTGTAGGTTACAACCATTTGAAGCGTGATGCGTGAGCATTTGTCCAATAGTCCAATATAGATCTTTCAAATTTGAACGGCTCAACAAAAATGGTTCGTCGCCCTCTTCACGCATTTTCTTTGTCGTTAGATAAACGTCGAGATTGATATCAATACCGCCAAACTTTTCGTTGTTTTCATCAGCTAAATACGGAAGGGGTTTTGGATCGCCTTCTTCTCGTTCGAAAGCGTTTGTGCGGAAAGGCGCTAGAGCCTCCATCGTTACAACAAAAGGTGAAATCGTCGTCGCAAAACTCTTACCAAGAAACGGCCCGAGCGGTTGGTATTCCCAACCCTGTATGTCGCGTGCAGACCAATCATTTACAAGACACAGCCCAAAAATATGATCTTCCGCATCCTTAAGGTCAATCGTTTCGCCGAGTTCGTTTCCTTTGCCAACAAAAAATCCCACCTCCATTTCATAATCCATCGCTTTTGAGGGAATGTAAACCGGATCTTTTTCAGCATCGCTTCTGTTTTGACCTTTCGGACGTTTGATGTCTTGTCCCGAAGGGATTATCGACGAAGCGCGACCGTGATAACCAATCGGAATCCACTTATAATTTGGCATCAAAGGATTGTCCGGACGGAAAAGTTTACCAACGTTAGTTGCGTGATAGATTGAGCAGTAGAAGTCGGTATAGTCTTTTGAATCAAAAGGAAGCCGAAATTCGCATTCGCTTATCGGAACCAAACATCTGCGAACTAAATTTTTTATTTCTTCAGTTGCTGTTTCAGATAACAAGTAGTGTGCTCGCCTACGAAATTCAGAAATTTCTTCCGACCTGGAATATTCACTAGCTTGGTCAGCGACCCAATTGAGTCTAGCTTCACCATCTGCGTGTAACGGAATAGAGGATGAATCTTCCGTATCGAATAATCTGGTTTGCCATCCAAGACTTAGGTCAAAAATTTGGTCTCCAATAATCGCTCCGTTTCTAACCCATTCATCAGTATTCTTTCTTCTAAAGCTACAAAAGGGCAAATTCTGAATCGGAAAATCTGTGTTTGGATCATTGGCTGATTCTACCCAGCTTTTTAAATTTTGGTCGTGCGTCTCATTTACATTTATCATTTATCAATTACCATTCATCAAAAATCACCCAGCACTAACCATCCGATAAATGATCAATGTTGAATGATAAATGTTATAAAAGTCCTATTTTCTGTAAATCTTCTATCGGTTCATCAAAAGAGCACGATCCAAAGGAAACGATTCCGTTTTCACGCATATGGATCAACTGCGACGTCGAGAGTGAAAAATCCTGATGCCAGGCAACGCCCGTATCCTCAAAGTCGAAGCTTTCGCTAAATTCGTCTTCCATTATTTCTTCGAGAACCTCCTCTTTAAAACCCACGCGCGCAAAGCCGGTCGTTAAAAAAACGTTTAGAAAGCCGTGCATTGTTCCCTTCGGGGAATTTGGTTCGTACGTTAAAGGTTTAAAACACCTAATCGGATGATGGAGCCCTGCAGTCGCTTTAAAAGGCACGTTTGCTGCTAAACAGGTTCGCAAAAAACGAATGACGCTTTTTGCCTTTGGAAACATATCGGTAGTAATTCCACCCGTTCTAATCTTCGCCCGCTGCTTATTAATCGCAATGGTTGAAACCAGGTCAGGTAAATCTCCGTTAAGAGGGATCTCGAAATAATTTGTGTAGTTATCCGGAACGGAATTTGATAGGGTTACGATTTCTTCCTGCGTATCCGCTTTTAATTCCAACGTGTCGCAAATGGCTCCAGGAGCGTTTGCTGCATTAAAGTCATCCAGGACGCGTATAGTTTCGTGAATGTTGTCGCCGGCGATTACACTCAAATGCCACGCACCTTTGCCGTCCCGCGAGAAAAAATCTTTTGCGTTTTCTACAAATTCTTCGAGCCTGCCGATTGGCAATATAAAACGCCCTAGCATCCAGTTGTAGTTGCTGTTTTTATACTTTGCGTAATTTATTACCGCTTCAGGCATCGATAACGCCGCAGGCGGAAAAAGTCCCGCGTAGTCAATTACACCATCTAAAAGCACACGAATTGATTCGGTTGGGACGTTGTTGTTAGCCATTCGAAATCTATTTTACGCTAAACTCCGAAATGTGTGTAATCGCGAGCGAGGCTTCGATTAATCCGAGAATTTTTTCTCAAGTCCTTGCCAACATTTGTAATAATCTTTCTGAAGTGCGGCAGTTTCCATCGCAAATTTCGTCGGGCGAATGATATAGCGCGACTCAAACATAAACGCCAAAGTGTCAGACAATTTCTGCGGGGACATGTCGTGATTTGTAGCCTTCTCGAAACCCTCTAGGTCAGGACCATGCGCCGTCCACTGGTTGTGAAGCGAGCCGCCGCCCTGCACAAAACCTTCTTCCTTTGCGTCGTACTGACCGTAAACCAGTCCCATATACTCAGACATATAGTTTCTGTGATACCACGGCGGCCTGAAAGTGTCTTCCATTACGAGCCAGCGCTCCGGGAAGATCACGAAGTCGCAGTTTGCTACTCCCGCTTCCCCTGATGGAGATGTTAATACGGTAAAGATAGAAGGATCCGGATGGTCAAACGAAATCGAGCCAATGGTGTTGAATTTTCGTAGATCGTAACGATAAGGAGCGTAGTTACCGTGCCATCCGACAACATCTAGCGGCGAATGCTTCGATTCGCAACTCCAAAAATTTCCACCAAATTTTGCAACGATTTCAAAATCGCCTTCTTCATCTTCATACCAGGCAACCGGCGTTTCAAAATCCCTTGGGTTTGCCAAACCATTTGCTCCAATCGGACCCAAATCTGGGATTCGAAAGAGCGCACCGTAGTTTTCACAAACGTAACCGCGAGCCTTCTCATCTCCAAGCGCGACTTTGAATTTTATTCCCCTGGGAATCACCGCGATTGAGCCCGGACCGATCTGAAGTGCACCAAGCTCGGTTAAGATTCCGAGTCTTCCCGTTTCCGGAACAATCACCATTTCGCCGTCGGCGTTATAAAAATAACGTTCCATATCCTTATTAGCACGATAGATATGAATCGCAATACCCGCCTGCGAATAGGGATCGCCGTTTCCTGCTATAGACACGAAACCATCAATAAAATCAGTTTCTTCTTTCGGAAATTCGAGTGCATTCCAACGGAGTTGGTTTGGTGTTGTAGTAACCTCGTCAAAGCTGCTTTTCCAGTTTTCGTTTTCGATCTGCGCGAATGGTTCGTGCAGTACGGACGGGCGAATTCGATACACCCAACTGCGCCGATTAGACGCCCGCGGAGCGGTAAAGGCCGTTCCCGTCAGCTGCTCAGCATAGAGCCCGAGAGGCGGCGTTTGCGGGGAATTTTTCCCTACCGGGAGTGCTCCTTCGATTGCTTCGGTCGCAAATTCATTTCCGAAGCCTGTTTGATATTTTAAGTCCATAGTGTTTCGTTAAAGTTTCGCCGCGAAATATCGTGGATCTTTACCTGCGACTCAAAAGTTCTTATAAATTTCCCCGTCTTCGCTGTTCCTCTTCTATCGAAACAAATAGCGCCTTGAAGTTTCCTTTGCCGAAACCCTTGCAACCCTTTCGCTGTAGGATCTCATAGAAAACCGTCGGACGATCTTCGACCGGTTTTGTAAAGATCTGCAGCAGATAACCCTCGTCATCCCGGTCGACAAGTATTCCAAGCCGCTTCAAATCTTCAACGTCCTCGTCAATATCCCCAACGCGATCGAGGAGCTCATCGTAATAGGTGTCCGGCACCCGAAGAAAATCGATTCCATTTTCATACAGTTTTTCGACTGTGTGCAGAACGTCTTTACAAAGAAGCGCGACGTGCTGAACCCCAGCCGATTTGTAGTAGTCAATATACTCCTGAATCTGGCTCTTGCCGCCTTTTCCTTCGGCCGGTTCGTTGATCGGAAACTTGATATTGCGCTGCCCGTCAGACATCACAATCGACATCAGGGCCGAATATTCAGTTGAAATATCCTTGTCGTCAAAGGTTATGTAACGGTGAAAACCCATTACGTCACGATAAAAATCTGCCCAGTGGTTCATCTTCCCAAGCTCGACATTTCCAACCATGTGGTCAATCAAAATGAGCCCGGTGTCGTCACCGGCAATCTTTTGTTCAGTAAAATCGGGGAGAAACGGGCCCGAATAATTGTGTCCGTTATTCGTATTGTACGAAATAAAGGAGTGAATCGTGTCGCCGTAAGTTTTTATCGCGGCACGTCTTACACTTCCATTCTCGTCCTTCCAATCATACGGCTCAATCGCGACTTCCGCTCCGCGTTTTACTGCTTCGTTGAAGGCGAAATCCGCATCCTCAACCTGAAACGCGATATCTTTTACTCCATCACCGTGAAGCCTTATGTGTTCGCCGGCCTCATGA
Organism: Aridibacter sp.; assembly: GCA_965216195.1. Taxonomy (GTDB): domain Bacteria; phylum Acidobacteriota; class Blastocatellia; order Pyrinomonadales; family Pyrinomonadaceae; genus Aridibacter. Next base: position 3,615,004 of record OZ244151.1, read on the forward strand.
TTTTCGTTTAACGGCGTTGTGAAAACGAAGTTAATTCGATTCTGCCGCATTACATAAGACGTCGTTTCACGGTTTCCGGTTTCCAAACCGGAGTATGCAATCCGCGAAAAGCCAAACGCATGCCTGTAATAAAATTCCGCCTGCTTTGCATTGCCGACGTAAAATTCTACGTGATGAATTTTTTTTAATCCTAAAGGGTTTTGTTCTGTCATATTTCTTAACCAATAATTTATATATTTGAAATCTGTTATGCGTTATCTAAAATTATTTCCGCTCCGCTAGGAGCATAAATAAGTTAGCCAGTGGTGAACGCGAGCGTGAACCTCTGGGCAATGTCAGAAAAATTTATAAGCTCCACAGGAGCGTAATAACGGCAAAATGCGAACCCATAATTTTTTAAAGGCGTTTGTGACGCCTTTCCAGGGCTTGCCTTATTTATTTTGTTTCCAGAGGTTCGCTATCGCTCACCAATGGCTACCCTATTTCGCATCTTCGATGCGTTCAAATATCGTCGTCTGATTCCAGCATTCGCTCACCACTGGCTACCTTATTTTGCATCTTCGATGCGTTCAATACCGTTATCCGAAGCCCGAGCTTTTAATCGCCCACTACGCCTTTATAAAATCCTCTATATAACGTCTCACCTCTTCTTTCAAAAACTTATATGACGGCACAACGTAATAGATCGGCTGTAGGTGCGAGTAGGTATATTCATGCTCGATCACCTCTTCTAAAACAAACGGACGACGCTCTGCCTCATCCGAAAAGGCATGCTTCATCTCCTTAAACGACGAAAGCACACCCGCTCCATATGCCTTGATATCGCCTTCAGCTTCAACCAACCCAAACTCAACCGTAAACCAGTAGATGCGCCCAAGCTCCTCAATCTGCTCATCGGTCGCCATACGCGCACCGTGCCCGATAAACTGAGAAAATTCCGCAAACGCAGGGTTCGTAAACATCGGAATATGTCCGATCGCTTCGTGGACAATGTCCGGTTCGGGTGTATAACCCGGGCGCGAATGGTGCCTAATATATTGAGTCGAAAGCATCGTTCGCCAGGATAGCCAACTCAAAAACGAACGGGTATTTACAAGTCCTTCGATTGGTGCAACACGAAAGCCGGTCGTCTGTTTCAGACGCTCGTTCATCTCCGTCAACTGAGGAATTCCTTCGTTGCTAATTCCAAGATCTTTCTTAGCTTTCAGATAAAATGGTGACGCTTTCGCTTGATGCAGTTCTTCGAGTTCCCCGGCAACATGTCGCCAGACATCCTGCTCTTGCTCCGTGTATGGCACGTCAGTAATTTTGCCGGTTTCCCGGAAGTTTTTTGCGAGGCTTGCGATGAAATCTCGACGCTTTCGATATTCGGGGTCTTTAGCGCCGGGGTGCTCGAGCGGGAGTTCTTCAATGTCCTCGAAAGGCATGTCCTCAAATGCAGGTAAATCCTCATCTTTTATCTCAAAACTTTTTACCTTAAAGGCAGGCTCAATCGACGGTTTCGATTCTGTCAGCATTCCCTCATTCTCCTTTATTAATTTGTTTCCAATCTTACATTTTAAACAAATCTGCCAATCTTTTGAATAACCAACATTTGTTTTTTCGTCAGTCTTACTTTAGATTTTAACAAAATTTAGGCGTACTGCTTTAGAAAATAAAATGATTGATGAGATAGATTGGAAAATCCTTATTGAGCTGCAGGAGGATGCGCGTACAAGCTACGCGGAGCTAGGCAGACGGATCGGTTTAACGACACCTGCAATAATCGAGCGAATTCGAAAACTTGAAGACGCAGGAATAATAACCGGCTACCGGGTTGAGATCGACACTGCCAAGGTCGGTTTACCGGTAACGGCGTTTATCAGAATGAGCATAACCGGAGTAGATTACTCTCACATTGTCGAAGTCGTTAAGGAATCAGAGGAAGTTTTGGAATGTCATCGGGGAACTGGCGGAGACTCGTTCATTATGAAAGTCGCGGTCGCGTCGGTCGAGCATCTTCAGACGATCATCGATAAATTGACGCCATACGGAATTACGACGACCGCGATTGTACTTTCATCGCCAGTTAATAATCGTATAATTGAGCCGCGGGATTAATCCTTGATCTCTTTGGAGGCTAGAATCTCAATATCTTTCAATTTTGCAGAAGTTGTTTTCTGATCGGTCACTCTTATCTTGAAAAGGTACTCCCTACCCTTCTCAAAAGACTTTGGCTCCTTCACAAAAATTATCAGATTCTTATTGCTGAGGTTGTAATTTTCCAGATCCTTATTTTCCTCGGATATAACAATGTTGTCTTTCATACACGGTTTGCATTGAGAATCCGGTGGACATAGCGGACAGGTATAGATCTTTACGACAAATCCTCTTGTCTCAAATATTCCTTCCTTAGGATTCTGACGGTTTAGTTCCGAGATTGTATGAAATTGTTCGAACCCCGTTTCGACGGGCGGGTCTTTTTGTGTCGGTTCTCCTGTAACCGTAGTAGATCGGTTTGTTGAGTTTTTGGGAAGATTTTCGGTCGAACGACACGAACTAGCCAAAATCAGTGCCGCAAGCAAAAGCATTAGAATTATCATCCGCCATCTGATCACAAATCGAACCTCCTTTGCTAATCTTTCGTTCGAATTTTTTTATCACGCTCACTCAAATAGAAATGCCAAAGCAATCTGGCGGCGACAGAACGATACGGCCTCCATCTAGTTGCAATTTCAAGAAACTCGTCCGAACCGGGCCGAGCTTCCAGGCCACTCAGTTCCTTCCAGGCTTGATGAAGAGCAATATCGCCTCTCGGCATTATATCGGGTCGAAGCGAAATCATTATCAAGTATATATCGGCAGTCCAATGCCCGATTCCCTTGACTTTCATCAATTCGTCCTTTGCGTCTTCATCGGAGAGCTCGTTTAAACCTTCAATATCTAGCGAATTATCCAGTATCGCTTCCGCTAGATTTCTCGCGTATCCGGTTTTCTGCCTGGAAAAATAGCAGTTCTTCATTTCGGCCTCGCTTAGCTCCAAAACTCCCTTTGGTGTAATTTCGCCAAGCCTTTCTTTGAGCTTGTTAAACGCCGCAAGAGCTGAAGCGAGCGATACCTGTTGCTCGAGGATGATATGAACCAGGGTTGCAAAGGTTGGCTCACGATCCCACAGTGGTGGAGTTCCGTAGGTTTTGAAAACGCGTGAGAGATGTTTGTCCTTGTTTGAGAGTTTTTTACAAATTGAAGCAAGGTTATGCTCGCTTATCATTTCGAGCGTAGTGTTTTTTTTTATTTTCATGCCGCGAAAAATCGAGTTCCGTTCAAATTTAATCAGTAATTGAAATCGTTTTTGTAAAGACTTTTACGCAGGCGGTACACAACCCATCAACAATGAGAACAATCTCCAAGTTTTTCCCGGTAGCGCTGGAATCAACATCAACTATTACCGATCGCTTTCGTTTCCCAACAATCCGTCCGTTTTTTACTTTCCATTTAACCGAAGTGGTTGTTTGGTCTCCTCCCTTGACTATCGCGACCAGTTTTATCGTCTCACCGCTCTTAACTAAATCTTGGCTAGACTCAATTTCGACAGTCGGACACTCACACCCAGGATCACAAACAGGGCAAATTCCACGGGTAACGGTCTTCGATATTAGGTTGCCGCGCTTGCCATTCCTAACGATCCATCCCGAGATTGTATAAATTCCAGGGCCCGTTTGTGAAAGATCCCAAATGACCTTACGACCCTCACCAATGATTCTGCCGCCGCTTACTTTATAATTAAATCTTCGCGTCTTCTTGTGGTCTTTGGCAGCAACAGCTTCTATTTTCAGTTTCTCATCTTTTTTTGAGCAAGCCTGTAGATCGCTTTCGGAAATTGGGCACCACAACGGTGCTTGTGTTGAGCTAAGTTTCAATTCCCAAAGCCTTAATAATTTGCTACGGGTATAGGACGTTCTCTTTTCAATTTGCAGGGTGGTTGAAGCCTCACCGTTTAAACATTTCCCATCGCAGAAACCATCTTTACCAAATTTAACTGTGGTTTTGAGCTCAGTGCTAGCCATTTTGCGGCTGGTTGAAACTGAAATTGTAGGTGTACCCTGCCCATCGACAATTTTGCCAGCCGAAACATTCCAGTAGTAAGCCAGTTCGTCCTGATTACCACCGACAACATTGGCCGTGAATTCTATTGTTTCTCCCGGATGGACTGGTTCCAGCGGTCTTGAAATCGAAGTATTTTCTGGGCAAGAACAATCTTGAATGCAGTCGTTTTCGACGGTTGCTAGTTTTTCGGCAGTTCTTCCCGAAATCGTTCCGTCGCTTCTCTTTATCAGTGCAATGATTTGATACGTGCCCGGCTTCTCTTTGGAGATATCCCATTTAACATTTGTACCAGCACCAATTATTTGACCGCCTGTAGTCACATATTCAAAAACAGCGTTTTGAGCGGTCGTAATATCTCCTTTTATCCTGACGTTAATTGGTTCTTTATCACCATTGTCATAACCCCTCTGCGACCTTCCGCCAGGTTTACATGCTTCGAAAATTCTGTTTTTGCTCAATGAAAGTGTAGCTTGATGATTCTGAAAAGCTGTGACATCACCCGAGGCAAGAATAAGGAGGAATAAGCTGAAAATAGATAAGAGTAGAACACTTGGTTTTCTCATTTAACACCTGCAAAATATGAAATTCCGAACCATTTCGAGGTTCTTAAACTCAGATTGATTACGAATAATGAACCGACCGAAACCTTTACGAGCTACCTTCCTATTGAAATCTTAGTTCAATCAATTTTTTCCTACGAAAAAATCAACAAAGACTGTCTATGAGAGGGTCTTTCCAAACTTCGTGAGTAGGTTAGACTCTTTCCAGCTCTTGCATAGTGCAAATGCCGAGCGATAATTCTTGTTTCGTATTTCTGTAAATCTCGAAAAAAGCCAGGCATCGGTTTGATAATCGGAAACCTTAAAATCGTCGTTGAGCAAATCATTACTGAGGGCCTCAATCCACACGTCGCAATCGTGAACCTCGCCTAGGAAATCCTGCAGTCGTGAAATCTTTACCGAATACTTCACTAGTTTCGGATGGCGATCAGGCGCAAACAGCTCGATTGCGTAACGCAGACGCTTTGTGGATAGACGAAATTCATGTAACGCTTCCGCATCGTAAGGCTTATAGATACCCTTACTCAGTTCGCTAAACTCTTCCAGTTTTTTTTCGATCGCCGATAATCCAAATTCATCGTATTTAAATTGGGCATTCGCTTTCTTTTTATGCGAGGAGTCTTCAATTGCTGAGTCAAACCGTTTTTGCAATTTACTTAGATCGTGTGTAGAAAGAAACTTCTCAAGGTCAATTCTCGCATTTTCGCGAACCGCGCGGCGACGTTTGATCAAATTCTCCACGCCGTTTCTGATCTGTTTGTTTTTTGTCTTTAAACCGAGTCTTTTCAACGTGATGATTGAAACATCCCGATCACGCACCGCACCAAGTACGCCAGCAACCTGTTTGATCTCGCTTTTTACCGGCTTTAGTGGCTTATTTCTAAACAGTGGTTTGAAATCTTTTAATGTGCTGCGCAAACGCCGGGTCGCAACCCTCATCGCGTGAACACCGCCAACGTCGCCTTTCTTAAGAGCCTGATCGCGAAAGCTAAGTATCTCGCCAAAACGCGTTCTTAAAGCGATGACCGCTCCTTCGAGCGCACGTGCGTCTTTATCTATACCGGTGATTTTCTTTGCTTTTGCCATTTACTATTAAGTTACTTATATGACGATTAAGCGGAAAGTTCTGAGATTTCTTCAACCGTTTTTGGATCTTCCAGCGCAGAAAGATCACCTGCATCTTCACCTAAATACGCCGAACGAATTACCCGACGCATAACCTTGCCGTTACGGGTTTTACACAGTGCAGAAACGAAATGAATTCTTTTTGGTGTAAGCGGCTTGCCCATATCTTTTGCGATGATGGCTTTTAATTCCGATTCGAACGACTGGAGCGTAAGCATCCTGCTTGCGTCGTCTGCAGAAGCAGACGGATCTTTTGTAAACACACAAAAGGCGACCATTGCGGTTCCTTTAATCTTGTCGGGGACGCCAACAACCGCTGCTTCGGTAACTCGCTCGTCAGCGACCAAGAGACTTTCGATCTCCGCCGGTCCCACGCGTTTTCCGGCAACGTTTAGAGTGTCGTCCGAACGCCCCAAGATATACCAGTGTCCGTCCTTGTCTTGCATGGCGAAATCGCCGTGAACCCAGATTTTGTCGAAACGAGACCAATATGTTTCAAGGTACCTTTCGTTTTCTTCCCAAAAACCCCTCGCCATTCCGATCCAGGTGTCTTTGATAGACAACTCACCGACTTCGCCTTTTTCTACCGATTCACCATCTTCATCCAAAATATCGACGTTCATTCCGGGACAAGGTGCGGGAAATGAACCCGGTTTTTGCGGAAGCAAAGGATTTCCCATCAGGATTCCGCCTGATATTTCCGTGCCGCCCGAATAGTTGATAATTGGTAATTTGGAATCGCCGACTTTTTCAAACAGCCAGCGCCAGGGCTCGGGATTCCAGGGCTCGCCCGTTGAAGCAAATGCACGAAGCGTTGAAAGATCGTACTTTTGAAATGGAACGCGGACACTCTTGTCCGCCTCGCCGGAAACGGCGAAAGAATTTTGAGATTTCGGAATGTCCACATTTTTTTCGTGCTTCGCACTCGTGCGGACAGGAGTGTCCGCGTTCCTGCTGGAAAGCACACGAATCAGCGTTGGCGAGATTCCCAAAATCTCAACCTTGTGTTTCGCTGAAAATTCCCACATACGATCAGGGTTCGGATAATCGGGCGAGCCGTCAAAGAGCACCATCGTCGCGCCGTTTATCAAAGCACCGTAAATGAGCCACGGGCCCATCATCCAGCCAATGTCCGTTACCCACGAAATGCGCGTGCCTTTGCCAACATCAGTTCCAAAAGCCATATCCTGCGCCGCTTTTATCGGAAACCCGCAATGTACGTGAGCGATGCCCTTCGGTTTTCCCGTGGTACCGGAACTGTACAAAATTATCGCCGGGTCATTTGCAGACGTCTTTTTGAGCGGCGTTGATTTATGCTCGCCAGCCTTGAGAAGCCAAAACCAAGGGATAACTTCAAAGGGGAATTCGGACGATGTCTCCGTTTCGATTTTTTTAATCCCAATATCAAACTGCTCCGCTTCTTCCTTGTTTCCCGGCTTTGGAGGCTCTTCCTCCATACCCTTTTCGATCAAATCACGATCAATCTTGTAACCCTTTTCTTCAAGTACAGCGATTATCGTTTGATAAGAAACAAAAGGACCGATGGCAAACATCGCTTCACTCAGATCGTCGCGGGAAATATCCTGTCCTTCTTCGCGGTATTGTTTGGCGACTTCTTCAAACAGGAACTCGGGATCGTTATTCTCCTCTGAATTGATGGCGTCCATTCGCGTGAAGAATTCCTCAACGTCAATCGTAAAGCCCTTGCCCCGAAAGAAATCGTCAAAACTTGCCTGAACGTCTCTTTGGGTGGCCTCATCGTAGGCCTCGCCAAATTCCTCAACGTTGATATTTTTGTAATGAGTGCGGATTGCGTTTACAAATCTGGGCATTTCCCGCTCGACCCGTAACGCCGCTTCTTTCGTCGAAGAACCAACCAAAAACAACTTTTCAATAGTAGTGCAGTTCCTTGCCGCATCTAAAGCGGTTTTCATCACGCCGATCCTGCGCCCGCGCCGGTAAAAACCATCGCACATAAAGAGGGCTTTTGCCTTAACGGCGTTCATACGTGACGAAATCGCCTCAACGCCGTAACCTGAAAAAACCGGGATCGCGATTGCACCGATTCTGTTGATCGCTAAAAGTGCAACGACTGTTTCAGGAATCATCGGAAGATGAATCCCAATCGCATCGCCTTTCGTTAAACCGTTTTCAACAAGTCCGCTCGCACAAGTTTCGACCTGAATTAAAAGTTCTTTGTAAGTGAGAGTTTCCGTTTCGCCTTCTTCTCCTTCCCAAATCACCGCGGGCTGATCTTTCATCTCGTCCGTTTGCCAGCGGTCGAGACAGATTTCCGTGACATTCAAACCCGCACCAACGCACCATTTCGCCCATTCAATTCCTTCGGATGTGTCGAGAAGTTTTTCATAAGGCGGATCGAATTTGATGTCGAGGAACGTCAGGACATTTTTGGTGAAGGCTTCGACGTCATCGATCGATTTTGCGTAGAGTTCGTCCCAACTCGATGCATCGATCTGTTTCATGAATTTTGTGAGTTGAGCTCGTTTGATAACTTCATCGGAAGGTTCCCAGGCGATTGCTTGGTCTTCAAACGTATTTGATTCGTTCATATCCTAGAAAAATATCACGCTCCGTGTCGGTAGCCCAAGCGTCAGCGCGCGGCTCCGGTCGTCATATCGAAACTTGGATAGTAAAAGGACCAAAGGAGCCCTCCTTCACAGTCGGGCTGCAGACACGCTTGTACGGTTGAGCGGCTACATTAATGTCGGTAGCCCAAGCGTCAGCGCGCGGCTCCCGTTGTCAAATCGAAACTTGAATGGGAATACGACCGCGGGAGCCCTCCTTCACAGTCGGGCTGCAGACACGCTTGTACGGTTGAGCGGCTACATTAATGTCGGTAGCCCAAGCGTTAGCGCGCGGCTCCCGTTGTCAAATCGAAACTTGAATGGGAATACGACCGCGGGAGCCCTCCTTCACAGTCGGGCTGCAGACACGTTCGGGTCCTCGTGGTTGATTTTCTTTACCGTATCGGCCAAAATTCCTTTATCTCATTTAGTTCCTTACACTCACATGAAACCTGACTATATTGACTTTCAAGATAGAAGCTTTCCGATTGCTTTCTTAATCTCATTTAGATGTTACGGGACTTGGCTGCATGGGGATATACGCGGCTCAGTAAACCGGAAAGGAAACAACATATACGGCACTCCGAAACGCGCGGCCAGCGTGAACTTGGAAAAACTCGAACGGGACTCGCTAAAAAATAGACCCATATCTCTCAATCCGAGGATGCGAAAAGCTGCCGGTGATGCAATTCGGGAAGTCTGTAGCTTTCGCAAATACCAGCTCTATGCTCTAAACGTTCGAACAAATCACGTTCACTTCGTCATCTCTGCTAATAGAAAGCCTGAGTTTATAATGACCTCAATGAAGTCTTATTGTACTCGCAGATTTAAAAAGCTCGGTTTGATTTCAGGGCAAACAAAAGTTTGGTCCCGTCACGGAAGCACAAGATATCTTTGGACAGACAGACATATTGAGGTAGCTGCCGACTATGTGCTTTACGGTCAAGGTGGCGAACTTCCTGATTTCGATTGAAACTAACGCGTTTTGCCCTCCTTTAAGTCGAGCTGTAGACACGCTCGAAACACTGAGTGACTGCATCAGTGTCCGTAGCCCAAGCGTCAGCGCGTGGCTCCCGCCGTCATATCGAAACTTGATTGGTAAGAAGACTAACGGAGCCCTCCTTAACAGTCGGGCTGCAGACACGCTTGTACGGTTGAGCGGCTACATCAGTGTCGGTAGCCCAAGCGAGCTTCTGATATGAGACACCCAACCGCTCCGCCGTTAGTACCAGCAAGGCTTCTAGACAAAAATGCTAATATAGATATTGCCAAACGTTTTCGAAACTAGAGGGTTATATGAAAAAAGTAAAAGAGAGATTCGAAAATGCGGTTGAAGCCTTTTTTGAAGATCCAAGAGTGAAAAACGAGGAAATCAAGAACTATGAAACACCTTACATCGCCGAAACTCCAAATGTGGTAGAGGAAACTTCTCGGGGAAAAACGATTTTAAGGGCATTACGGCAGGTACTTTTGTATCTTCCCGGGACTTTCGGCCTATGGTTTGCCACCGGTGCGTTGGTTTTTCATCTTGTTGCGCAAACTGGTTATTCATTTGGTAAATGGGAATACTCGTTCTTATTTGTCTCTTTGCTTTGTGTCACAATTGGGCTTGGGGACTTAAGGAAAGCGAAAGATTATATTCCGGCAGCCCTGATAACGGGGTATGGTGTTTTGTTTGGAATAGCAGTCGGCCTGTCGCCCTCGCTTAAAAAATTTTTGATTGACGATATGAATTTTCTGTACATATTCCCCCTGGCACTTATGCTTCCTTTCATTGCCAAACTTTGGACTGAAAGGGTTGAAACCGGCGAATAAACCGCCGTTAGTTGCGATTCTAAGTTCCAATCGGGTTCTAGTTCGAAGTAATCCACAAAATCACTATCGGCCTTCCGACACGCGCCATTGTTCACGCTCAAAATGCTATTATGTAAATGTTGTATTAACTCAGAAGAACAATATCTCTAAAACTAAACCCATGAAAAAGGACGAACTAAAAGACAAATTCTCTAACGCCTCGGATGCTTTTTTCAGCCATTGCGAACCGATCAATGAAGAGATCGGATTCACACACGTCGGCCAATTGGATAGATCCACTGCTTCAGGATATGAATCATCCGGCAATAGCCCGATCTTTAGTTTTATAAGACAGGCCCTGTTATTTTTTCCGGCGACTTTTGTTTTATGGATTATTGCGGGTGAGTTTACGTATATGCTGTTAATGGGCTCAAACCCCTTTCAACTCTTTCCGATCACAATATTGACCGTTGTCTCTTTCCTAGCATTGCTTGGATTAGGCGATCCCAGACGCCTAAAGGATTACGTCATTCCTGCCTCGATCATTTCGGTCGGCGTCTTAGCCGCGTTCTTAACCTGGCTAACTAACTGGGACTCATTTCGACCGGATCAGTATGGAATGTTATTTTTCCCAGTCGCTTTGGTTGCCCCGTTCATCGCAAAAGGACTTGTTGACCGAGGTGATAAAGGAGACTAGTTTGCAATGAAACCACCCCTAACCGAAAGAGTTCAAAGTGCACTCGATGCCTTTTTTGTAGAATGCACAGCGTCCACCGACAGCGAACTCGAATACTCATTCGAAGATCCGGACCTCGCGTACGAATCGACCAAACAAGAAGCTAAAACACGTTCAAGTATTGGCTCCGTTTTAAAAGGACTGTTTTTTTATCTGCCGGGCGTGTTTGTTTTACACACGCTAACTGCATTTGCAGCGTGGGCAGCGATTGCAGACACCAAAATGCTTGCGAGGGCGCGTTGGGATTTTATTGTCTTGTTTTTGGTATTGTCGAGTTTGTTTTCAACAATTGGTATTGGAAGCGTTAAAAACCTGAGACATCTCGTTATTCCGGCTGCAGTTATGTTTGTTGGGATTATTACGGCTTTGATCGCTGTTGCCGCGGGATTTGATCATCCTAAGGGTCTGGAGGAGTTCGTCTCCTATTTCCTCCCATTCGCCTATACTGCTCCTTTCTTGGCGAAATATCTTGTCGATAAAGAGTAACCTTTATTCCAAGTATAATTGTCTAGGCTCGCCGATTGGAAAGGCGAGCCTTTTGTCGTTCTGAATCCAAAAACTTTCTACGCCAATCTGTAACAAAAATGAATTTCAACGCAATACTTAGTTAGAGTAGATTGGGGCAATAACGGAATTTTGAGAAAACAAATCGAAAAGCAGTTGATAGACAGAGCACTCAAAGGAGAGTCCGAGGCATTTGGCGAAATCTATATTCAGCTGAGAGGTACTATTTACGGTTTTGTCTTTCGAATGCTACGTGAGGTTTCGTTTGCCGAACAGATTACTCAGGAAACCTTCATGTTTTTACTTGAGAACCCTAAGAAATTTGATCCCGAGCGAGGCGATATTTTGCCTTTTCTTTGTGGCGTCGCGAGACGAAAGGTTGTCGGACATTTACGAAAACACGGGACCCAGCTTGAAATTTCCGATGATAACCCAAGCAATTTTGAAAGCAATGGAAATTCGAATCATGATCCGCTAAACGAGTTGCTAAATAAAGAGTTAGGCGAAGTTATAGAGAAAAAGCTGTCAAATCTTGTGCCGCTTCAAAGGGAAGTATTAATACTCAGAGAATTCGAGGAACTTTCGTACACGGAGATTGCCGAAATCACGCAAGCTGATTTGAACCAGGTTAAGGTTCGAATTCATCGCGCACGAAAAAAACTTGCCCATGAAATGAAGCCATATTTGGCAGCCAGTGAGGAACAGCACTATGAAATGCACGGAAATTGAAAAAAAATCTCAGAGGCTAATCGATGATGAACTCACGACTTCTGAAAGCCGGAAACTGAATGCACATTTATCTCTCTGCGATGATTGCCGCAAAAAGGTTCACTTGCAGACGGAGTTGAAAAAAGCGCTCGAACGTCAGCCACAGATCCTGCCAAGTAACGGGTTTGATAACAAGATGCTGAGCGAGTTTCACGCTCGGTTAAACGTGAGACCGGAAAACCAAAATTCGCCTGCTGTAGCTTCCTTTGCATTTGGAAAATTAGCCTACGCGTTAGGTTTAGGCGCTTTGATTTTAACCGCAGGTCTAGGCTTCGTGGTCGGCAGAATGTCTGTTTCCTCATCCCCTCACTTTCAAACTGCAAGGGGTCTTAATAGTAAGCCGACAAGTGAGAAGAATCCTGTCACTGGTTCAAACACACCCAAAGACAAACCTCCACTTCCTGCTGAACCGCAAATAAAAACGGTTGTTAAATACGTAAAGGTTCCGATAATCAGAGAAAAGATTGTAGAAAGGAAGGTTTATTTAACACCGAAGCGCAGCCGGAGAAATAAACTCAGATCAAAATCCGAACGCTCGACCGTAATTAATGAAGATATAGCGGCTCAGTTTAATCTCAAAGATATGCGACCGCCTGAAAAACTAACTTACAAAATAATTAAAAAAGGAGATGAGGAATGAAAAAGATACTTGGAGCAATCTCAGGTGCAATAGTATTCCTTTCAGTTTCGGCTCAAGCGCAGGAGTTTGTGCATCATTTTGACAAAGGGTTTACCGTGGCGGTTCTTGAAAGAACGGTTCCCAAAGCCGATCGAAAAAGTTTGACTAAAAATTTGAGGGAGTATTTTGTGTCCCAGCCGAAAAGCAACAAACTAGGTCGCGGTTTGGTTGACGAAAAAAACAAAATTGTTTTTGGTTATAACCTAGAGGTAAAGCCGATGGCTGATTCAAATAAGTTTTCCGTAACCATAAGGTCAGACGGAACCGCGTTTGGTATAGAAGATAAGTATAGGAGTTTTGAAATTAAATCTTTGCCAGAAACTCCAGGGACTATAGTCGTTAATGATGGCGATACGATCGCCTTAGACTTGCTCGAACACGCGGAATCAAATGTAAGAATTCAAGACCTGATAAAAGTGACAAGAGAGCGGAAAGAAGACGGGGGCTATTTTCTCGAATTCGAAGAACCTCAAGATTTTTCGATTCAAGATGTTCAGATGCAGTTGGTCAGCTATAAAGTCTATATAAATGGTAAATTTGTGGACAGAAAGGTCCCGCTTTTTTCTACCATTTCTCATGCGGTTGAATTTTCCTTTAAAAATAGGGGTAGAATTATCATGAGCCCGTTTCCTGACGAGAAATATGGTTTAACAAAAATTGGGAGAATTGAAGACAACAAAATTGTAATTAATTATAAAGGCGATAAGTACGAAATTGTTTCGGAGGTTTCAATAATGGGAAACGGTAAGAAATGGAACCTTTGGGGTTTGTTTCGACCAGAGACGGAAAGCGCAAAAGCATATCCGGGGCGACTAGCTTTTACGACAAAAGAGGTCAATAGTTTGAGCGAGTTTTTTGAAGATTCTAAAGATAAAAGAAACGTAAACGTCATAAATTTTGATCGAAAACAAAGTAATTAAGCTTTTAATTCTGATAAGAGCACGCGTAGACGATTCTCTGGCCTCATTTTTTAGTTCAACTTTCCGGCTGGTTGATGTAAATTATTCTTCACCAAATAACTTATGCCGTATATCGAACTGCCTAAAAATCTGTTTGAAGGCAAAACCGCCATTGTAACGGGCGCGTCGCGAGGTGTTGGGCGTGCGACCGCGCTCCGTTTGGCTGAGGCGGGTGCGAACGTTGTCATCAATTATCTAAAGAACGAAGATAAGGCGAATGATGTTGTTGAGATCTGCAAAAAGAAGGGTGCCGAAGCAATCGCAGTTCAGGGCGATACTTCGAAATGGAGCGAGGCAAGCGGGATTGCAAAGGCTGCGCTTGAGAAGTTTGCACGGATCGATCTTTTGGTGCTAAATGCAGGGGTTTGGGAAGGTGCGCCGATTGAGGAGATGTCGGAAGAGACGTGGAACAAGGTGTTGAACACCAACCTAAAATCTGCATGGGCAATGTCGAAAGTATGTGTGCCGGCGATGAAGAAGCGGGAGCGAGCGGCAATCGTTCTGGTTTCCTCAACTGCCGGTCAGCGAGGCGAAGCAAATTTTACAAACTATGCGGCTTCAAAAGGCGGACAGATTTCCTTTACAAAGGGGTTGGCGACCGAGCTTGCACCGAAGATACGTGTAAACGCTGTCGCGCCCGGTTGGATAGAAACGGCAATGGTCAGGCCGGCTTTTAAGGACGAAATCTATAAGCGTTCGGTGATCGATGCGATTCCGCTCAAGCGCATGGCTTTGACAGACGACGTTGCGCTTTCGATCTGTTTTCTGCTTTCCGATTGGTCACAACATACCACGGGCGAGATTTTGAATATCAATGGCGGCGCTGTTTTGTGCGGTTGAGCAACAAAAGGACTCGTATGAAGAAATTGATCATCGGTGTTTTACTCTTTGCAGTATTCGCCGGAGTCGTTTTATTTCTAAGGCCGCCTGATTTTCTTCGAAACCTTCTTAAATCTGATCGACGAACTGTTGCGGCCGTAGTCCAAACCTACGAAAAACCGGTTCTTGAAAGACTTAAAACCAATTTCGCTGCGAGTGGATTGAAGTACAAAAATCTTCAAATAGCTATTCTGGCGTTTAAAAACGAACGTCTCGTCGAAGTTTACGGTAGGAATGACAAACAAGATTCCTGGAAAAAGTTTAAGGACTACGGATTTACGGCCTTTAGTGGTGCAATCGGCCCCAAACTGAAAGAAGGCGACCGGCAAATTCCAGAAGGCGTTTACAAAATCGAATCCCTAAACCCGAACAGTCGCTATCATCTTTCGTTGAGAGTGAATTACCCAAACGAATTTGATAGAGCTAAAGGAAAGTTAGACGGTCGGGCTAAACTTGGCGGCGATATAATGATTCACGGCAGAGCGGTTACAATCGGATGTATTCCCATTGGCGACGGGAATATTGAAGAGCTTTTTGTTTTGGCCGCGAAAGGATACCGAACAGGCATCCCCGTGATTATTGCGCCAACTGATTTTCGGAAAAACGTTGAAGCCCCGGAGAATCAGGAAGTTGAATGGGAAGAAGAACTCTACGCCGGCATCCGCGAGGAACTAAAAAAATATAAGTAATTTTTCGAAACTCAATTTTCCGGTTGACAAGTTTTTTTTAAATGTGTAATCTCACAAACCAACTCGAAAGAGTTTTTGAAAATTAAAACAACGTGGCGATTTAAGGCAACTTGCTCCACGTAAAAAACTGCTAAAGAGTCCGATAGTTTTCGGATTATCGAATTAAGCGAGATTCATAAAAAGTCTTCGTGCGTAACTTTAGCACGAGGGCTTTTTTATTTTGCCCGCTGAAAGTTGCCGAAAAATATAGAAGGAGATGTGTGGCGGGTATCAAGCGACAACAACGTATCGCCTGTTACCAATCACCAATTACAAAATGACTGAACAAACCAAAAAATATCGATTTAACACAACGGCAATTCATGGCGGGCAAGCTCCGGACTCGGCAACCGGTTCCAGGGCAGTCCCGATATATCAGACGACCAGCTATGAGTTTGAAGATGCGGATCACGCGGCGAGGCTTTTTGCGCTCGAGGAATTTGGAAATATCTACACACGTCTGATGAATCCGACGACGGACGTTTTCGAACAGCGTGTCGCGGCGCTTGAGGGTGGTGTTGCTGCGCTTGCAACCGCATCCGGACAGGCGGCGGAAACGCTTACGATCTTAACCCTGGCTAAGGCAGGTGATGAGATAGTTTCAACAACGTCGCTTTATGGCGGAACCTACAATCTCTTTCACCACACGCTACCGAAATATGGGATTAAGTTTCACTTCGTTGATGGAGCGGATTACGAAGGAATCGAAGCGGCCATCAACGAAAAAACAAAGGCACTTTATACGGAGACGGTTGGCAATCCAAAACTCGATATCGTAGACATCGAAAAGCTCGCCGAAATCGCTCACCGAAACGACATTCCTCTTGTGATCGACAACACGACACCTTCGCCGGCGCTTGTTCGTCCGATCGAACACGGTGCGGATATTGTGATCAATTCCGCCACGAAGTTTATCGGCGGACACGGAACAACCATCGGCGGAGTGATCATCGATTCGGGTAATTTCGATTGGAAAGCAAGCGGACGTTTCCCCGATTTTAGCGATCCCGACCCAAGCTACCACGGTGTTTCATACACGGAGGCTTTCGGAAATCTTGCGTTTATTTTGAAAGCTCGCGTACAAGGACTGCGCGATACCGGCGCAGCGCTTTCACCGTTTAATTCCTTCCTGCTTTTACAAGGCGTGGAAACGTTGCACTTGCGTCTTGAGCGTCACTCGGAAAACGCGCTCGAAGTTGCAAAATACCTGGAAAAAAGCGACTTGGTCGAATGGGTGAATTACCCGGGTCTTGAATCGAGCAAATATTACGACCTTGCGCAGAAATACCTGCCAAACGGACAGGGTGCGCTCGTTACGTTTGGAATCAAAGGCGGATACGAGGCAGGCAAGAAGTTTATCAACTCGGTCGAGCTTTTCAGTTTGCTCGCGAATATCGGCGACGCAAAATCGCTCGTGATTCATCCGGCTTCAACGACGCACCAGCAGTTAAAGCCCGAGGAGCAGGAATCGACTGGCGTTACGCCCGACTTAATTCGTTTGAGCGTTGGGATCGAGGATATTCAGGACATTCTTGAAGACGTTGAGAATGCTTTGAAATTAAGCCAAACCGACACGACACAGGCGGCAAAAGCGTAGAAAAAATAGCCACAGAGAACACAGAGATTTAGAGAAAGGGTTGGTTAACTTCTTAATTTCTCCCATCCTCCGTGCACTCTGTGGCAGGTAACATGTTCGAGAAAGATTTCACATTTGAAGAACCCTTCGCGCTTGAAAGCGGAGATACGGTTAGCCCGCTCAATTTGCGCTGCTCGGTTTACGGAGAGCTAAACGCCGACTGCTCAAACGCCGTTTTGGTGTTTCATGCTTTGACTGGAAGCTCGCGGATTGCTGATTGGTGGGGTGATGTCCTGGGCGCAGGTCGTGGACTCGACACTTCAAAGTACGCGCTCTTATGTGTCAACTATCCGGGTTCCTGCTACGGCTCAACGACCGCGAAAACGCTTAAAGAGCGATGCGGAAAATTGCCGGTTGTAACAACGCGGGACATCGTTTGCGCAAACATAAAGGTCGCTGAGCGGCTTGGGATAAAGAAGTTTAAAGCCGCCGTTGGCGGCTCGGTTGGGGGAATGCTTGCGCTTCAACTCGCAGCAGACTTTCCGGATCTAACCGCTAAGTGCATAGCGATTGGTGCGACGCCGCTTTCGCCGTTGGGGTTGGCATTGAATCACCTGCAGCGGCAGGCTTTGCGTCACAACGATATCGGACTGGCGAGGCAAGCGGCGATGCTTTCTTATAAATGCGCCGCGCTTCTCGACGAACGATTTGCGCGAAATCCAAACCGAAACGGCGAAGATCCTTATGACGGATTTGAAAGCCGTTTTGATGTTGCAGGTTATCTCGACTATCAGGGCGAGATTTTTGAAAAACGTTTTGAAACCGAAAGCTACGAGCTGATTACAAAAACGATGGATTTGTTTGAGCTTGTCGATGAAGAAATCGCGAAGATCAAAGCTGTCGTTTCGTTGATCGGCATTTCAAGCGACTGGCTTTTTCCGGCTTCGGACGTGAAAAGCTACAGCCAAAAACTGAAATCATTAGGTGTGAAAACCGAGTATATCGAACTCGTTTCAAACGACGGACACGACGCTTTTTTAAGCGATGCAGATTTAGTTAGCGATATTTTAAAGGAGGTATTAGCCAGAGAGAGCACAGAGGGAAAAGAGTTGGAACAGAAACTCTACGCTACAAAAATGCAAAGATAATCTTGATCGTAAGAAATATTGAGGCGTGTGAAAAAGCTAAAACCTTTCCAAATCTCTGTGTTCTCCGTGGCTGACAAAACATTATGAGCAGAAAAATAGTAGATAAAAAATTACCGAATTATTTGTTGAGCGGAAAAACCGCTGTGGTTACGGGGGCATCCCGTGGAATAGGGCGTGCAACGGCGCTGCGTCTAGCAGAAGCTGGGGCGAACGTCGTCGTAAACTATTTAAAAAATAGGGAGGATGCTGAAGAGGTTGCTGCGCTGGCTAAAGAATTCGGCGTTGGTGCAGTCGCGGTTCAGGCAGACGTCTCTAAAGTCGAAGAGGCGGACGCACTCGTAAAAGAGGCAATTGAGGAATTCGGCGGACTCGACATACTGGTTGCAAACGCCGGAATCTGGGAAGGCTCGCCGGTAAACGAAATGAGCGAGCAGCTTTGGGATAAAGTTCTCAACGCGAATCTGAAAGGAACCTGGACGGTAAGCCGTGCTGCGAGCGATTATTTCAAGGAGCAAAACTCCGGAAATATTGTGATTATTTCGTCAACGGCCGGCCAAAGAGGTGAAGCGGGTTATTCAAACTACGCGGCGTCAAAAGGCGGGCAGATTTCGTTTACCAAAGCGCTCTCAAATGAGCTCGCGCCAAACATACGCGTTAACGCGGTTGCGCCGGGCTGGGTTGATACGAGTCTTAACGGAGACGTTTTTAACGATCCGACGTTTGTGCAAAGAGTCGTTGACGGCATTCCGCTCAAGCGTGTCGCGACGGCTGACGATGTGGCGCTTTCGATTTTATTTCTCGCGTCAGATTGGTCAAGACACATCACCGGTGAGATAATCAACGTAAATGGAGGCGCAGTTTTGTGCGGGTAAAAAGAATGACTGAAACTGGAGAAACGAGTGTTTTAGACCAGATGGTGGGCAATACGCCTCTGCTCGAAATCGACTTCAAATACAAGGGAAGAGAATGCCGGATATTTGCAAAGGCGGAGCACTTCAATCTTACAGGCTCAATAAAGGACCGGATGGCGCTTCACATACTTAAAGAAGGCTATCGAAAAGGACAACTAAAAAAAGGCGATATTATTGCCGAGGCGACCAGTGGGAACACCGGCATTTCTTTTGCAGCGATCGGCAAGGCGTTTAAGCATCACGTGCTGATCGCGATGCCGGATTGGATGAGCAAAGAGAGAATCGCGTTAATAAAAAGCTTTGGAGCTGAGGTTGCTTTAATCAGCAAGGAAGAAGGCGGTTTCTTAGGCAGCATCGAGAAATGCGACAAGCTAGCCGAAGAAAAGCCGGACGTGTTTTTGCCTCATCAATTTTCAAATTCGGCAAACTCCGAAGCACATTATGGGAGTACAGGACCTGAGCTCTGGCATCAATTTCAAAAACTCTCCTTGGTTCCTGATGGTTTCGTCGCGGGCGTTGGAACGGGCGGTACAATTATGGGAACCGGAAAATATCTAAAAGAGCGGAATCCCGAAATAAGACTTCACCCGTTAGAGCCTGCCGAATCACCGACGCTCGCAACGGGACATAAGGTTGGCAGCCACCGAATTCAGGGGATTTCGGATGAGTTTATTCCTGCTATTGTTGAGCTGGATGAGCTTGACGAAGTAATTGATGCATCCGATGGAGATGCGATTTTGATGGCGCAAAAGCTGGCTTCCGAACTTGGCTTAGCGGTTGGGATTTCGTCGGGCGCAAACTTTATCGGCGCGCTTCAAGTGCTGGATAAACTCGGAAATGATGCGGTCGTTGCAACCGTTTTCGCGGACAGCAATAAAAAATATCTGAGCACGGATTTGTTTGGTGATGAGCCCGCTAAAGAAGGCTATTTCTCACCCGATGTCGAGCTGCTTTCATACAAAACTTTTGGGCGCTTGAGTGAAAATGATGCGCAGTCTGCGATTGGCTTTTAGTCTCCATCTATGAAGATTTTTCACGGAACAGAAAACGCCGGCATCTCACGCCCAACGGTTTTAACACTCGGTGTTTTCGACGGTCTTCATCTAGGACATCAGAAGATCATGGAAACGGTTGTCGAGCGAGCCGCCAGTGCCGAAGCCGTTCCGACAGCAATTACGTTTGACCCCCATCCAAGGGCGGTTTTGCACCCTGAAAATGCACCACCTCTTCTCCAAACACTCGATCAGCGACTGACGAATTTTGAGTTTCTGGGAATAGAGCAATCAATCGTAATAAATTTTAATCAGGATTTTGCCTCGCAGGATGCGGAGGAATTCATACGCGAGATTTTTCACGAGCGTTTGCAGGCGAAAGAAATTTATCTCGGACACGGCTTTGCGTTTGGCAAAGACCGCGGCGGAAATATCGAACTTTTAAAAAGGATGAGTTCGGAGATTGGGTTTGCAGCCGAGGAGGTTAGCGAAGTGCGCTTGCGAGGAAAACGCATTTCCTCGTCAAAAATCCGCAAGCTTCTTAAAGACGGAAAAGTAAATCTCGCGCGGCGAATGCTTGGGCGACCTTATGGAATTGAAGGCGTGATTATTAGAGGAGAAAGGCGCGGGCATAAAATAGGTTTTCCGACAGCAAATCTCAAACCGAAAAATCGTGTGGTGCCGAAATACGGAGTTTACGCTACGGCGACTTTGATTGATGGTGTCTGGCGCAAGGGTGTTACAAACGTCGGAGTTAGACCGACGTTTAAGGAAGAAGCCGAGCCTTCGGTCGAAACCTACATCTTTGATTTTGAAGGAGATCTATACGGTGATGTTCTGCGAGTGCGTTTTCTACATCGAATCCGTGACGAAAAGAAATTTGGCGGAGTCGACGAACTAAAAGTTCAGATAGAAAAAGATTATCAAACTGCGCAGAGATATTTCTCGTACGACGGCGTGGAGAATATGTTGGAGATTGAGTAACGATCAGTAAAGCGAGCGGTTAGCGAGCAAGATTGATTGCTCTCAAGAATGTTTGTAAGTTTCAAGTTCTAAAAGCTTTTCTAAGCTCGAATAGATAGAGCTGCTCACTATCGTTCGCTATACTTTTTTGGATATGAAAGATGAAGATTGGAACGACACCGGATTCCCTTTAGCACACCTTTTTACGTTTCGATGTTATGGAACTTGGCTTCACGGCGACGAGCGTGGATCGATTGACAAGTTTAATAACGCATACCAAACACCTTACCTGCCTCCCAATAAAGATTGGCACAACTTCAACACAGATCTGCTCAGACATAAACCAGTTAAACTAAATGCCAGTATGCGAAACGACGTAGAAACGGCTTTACGCGAAACTTGCATAATCCGCGGTTGGGGACTATACGCTGTAAATGTCAGGACCAATCACGTCCATGCCGTAATAGCGACTGGAAATTACAGTTCAAAGAAAGCCATAGTAATGCTCAAAGCAAACGCTACACGAAAAATGCGGGAAGATAATGTCTGGAATTTCGATCATTCCCCATGGGCAAAAAAAGGGAGCCGAAGGTTTTTGTGGAATGAAAAAAGTGTTGAAAAAGCAATTGATTATGTGATCAATGGACAAGGCAAACCGCTACCAGACTTCAATGAAGAATAATCAGTATAGCGAACGATAGTGAGCGATATTAATGACCGCTCAAGATGAAAAATAATTACGAGTGGTGTTTGTCTTCTCCTAGTTTGACCAACTTCTGAGAACCCTAGCCTGCTCACTATCGTTCGCTATACTGATGAAATCCGGTTTGTGAAAAAAGGTGCAAACTATTCCGTAAATCTTACCTCTAAATGATACGATTAAGCTCTAAATATCGTATCAATTCATATGAGCGAAAACCCAAAACAGCAGCTGGCGGTTAAAGAACGACACTTGTCCGAAACCGCGTTGGAAAAGGTGTCCGCAAATACCGAGGCGCTTAATGGAAATCACGCGTTGGTAAAAACGAAGGATTTGCCGATTGCGGAGATGGTTTCCAATGAACAGCTAATTGCCGAAGAAAGAGACTTACTCGAATCGGAAGATAAGGTTCAGAAAAGCTATGAGGGTTGGCGCGGTTGGTTTCGTTTAGCGAAAGTTTCGCGTGTGATCGGAATGCTTTCGCTCTATCTGTATCTCGACCAATACGACGTTCATCGCAAACAGCATTTAAAGTTAAAAGAATACAGACTCGAAAACGCTCGCAAACTCTCGAGGCTCGCAGTTTTGGGGGAAAAATTTTATTCGCTCAGGCTCTGGTTTTTTCATACGTTTGTGCGCGTTCTCAAACGCCTTTTTGTCGGCACGGAACTAAATAAAGAGCACAACCAGGAAAAACAGGCGCTTTGGCTCAAGGAAAAAATCATTGGGCTTGGTCCAACGTTTATCAAACTCGGGCAATCAATGGGAACGCGCCCCGATCTTCTTCCTGTTCCTTTTGTGAAAGAGCTCGGAACGCTTGTTGACGATGTTCCTCCATTTCCAAACGAGGTTGCGTTTGCGCGGATTGAGAAAGAGCTGGGGCTCAAGATAAACCAGGTTTACGATGAGTTTGAAGTGAAGCCCGTTGCGGCGGCGAGTCTTGGACAGGTATATCGCGCGAAACTAAAAACGGGCGAGGAGGTTGCGGTCAAAGTTCAGCGCCCGAATCTCGAGAGCGTTATCAAAGGCGATGTCGAAATCCTGCGGAAAGTGGCGAAATTCGCCGGGCGGTTTCCAAAGCTAAACGAAAATGCCGATTGGGCGGGAATGCTCAAGGAGTTTGACGAAACGATCCACGAGGAAATGGATTACGCAGCCGAGGGGCGCAACGCCGAGCGCTTTACGGAGAATTTCAAAAGCTGGACAAACATACACGTGCCGAAAATTTACTGGGACGCGACGACCTCAAAAGTTCTCACGATGGATTTTATCCACGGCACAAAGGTGATTGATATCGAAGGACTTCGCGAAAGAAAGGTTTCGCCTGAAAAAGTAAACCGGCTTTTGATTCGCACGTACCTAAAGCAGCTTCTTGAAGACGGCTTTTTTCACGCCGATCCGCACCCGGGAAATCTGTTGGTAATGAAGGACGGGCGTCTTGCCTTTTTTGATTTTGGAATGGTTGGGCGTATAACGCCAAAACTACAGGCGAAAATGATCGATGCGTTTTTCCACGTTGTGGCGAAAGACCCCGATGGCATCGCTCAGGATTTGATCGACCTCGATTTCCTAAAACCCGGCGCGGATGAAACGAAGGTGCGTGAAGTGGTCGTAAGAATGTTTAATTTCCACCTTGATCTAAAGCTCAAAGACGTAAACTTTAAAGAACTTACATACGATCTCGCCGATGTAATGTACGATTATCCGTTTCGTCTTCCTGCAAACTTCACCTACATTATGCGAGCGCTGATGACGCTCGAAGGAATCGGCATCGTCACCGACCCGGATTTCAATTTTTTCCTGACAGCGAAACCCTATGCGAAGGAGTTTATGCTCAAACGCGAAGGCAAAGACTTGCGAAAAGTGTTTGTTGACAAACTCCTGGGACGCGGCAACCAAAAAGAAGGAATCGATTGGAACCGCACCTGGAAACTCGCCAAGCTTGCCGCAAAAACCGTTCTAAATCCTGGGAAATGATGCTAATATAAAGCAGTTATGAGCGTAACCATTGAAACAAGAAAAACCAAAAACCATTTGGTTATCTCTATCCCTACTGACGAAATTAGCTCCGAGGAAATTATGGATTTGATTGCTGCTATCAAAACGGAAATTGTGTTGCGAAAGAGCGAACTTACGGAAGACGAAGCTGAGGAACTTTCCGAAGAAATTAAATCCACTTGGTGGAACAAAAATAGTTCTCGAATAAAGAAAATGAGTCTCGAAGATGTCTGAAACAATAGTTTTGTAGATACAAATGTAATTGTTTCAGCACTAATTTCTGAACATAGAAAAACTCGCCAGATCCTCGCTAATAAACAATTTAAGTTTGTTGCTCCGAAATATATTCTTGTCGAGCTTTTTAAGCATGCTCGCAAAATCCAGGAAGCAACAAACTTATCGGAAAATGACCTTCTGGATGTCCTTTCGGCGAGTGTTAATCAAATAGATTTTTTTGATGAAGATTTAATTTCCATAGGCTCCTGGGTTGAAGCGTTTCGACTATGCAGGAACGTCGATGAAAAAGATACGCCTTATATTGCTCTCGCATTGGAGTTGGATGCTCAAATTTGGACATACGATAACGAGTTGATTTTGGGATTAAAGAAAAAGGGTTTCGAGCGTTTCGTTGATAGTCCGTAGACACGTAGACATCCACATCTTACCTCTCGCGCAAATTTAGTGATAAAATCCTGTCAAAGCACTAGATGGCAACACTTGCCGCAAAACACAAAACGACAGTTGAAGAATGCATTGTGAGATTGCTCTCGCGTGCGGAGAATTCGCGTGGGTTAAAGTCGGATGATATCAAACCGCGGGTTGTCGCTTCGGTTGAAAAGTATGTCCTAAAGGATGACGAAAAAGCCGGACACAACGAAATCTCCGAGTTTATTGATTCATTGCGTGCAGATGATCTGTGCCTGATCATCGCCTGTGAAAGAGGCGACGAAACCGCTTGGGGGGATATCGTGCTGAATTTTGATTCGAGCGTGAAATCTGCGGCGTACAAGTTTGCGAAAAACAGAGAAGATGCGGAAGATTTGGCGAGTTCGATTTGGGCAGAACTGCACGGATTAAAACTCGACGCCGAAGGAAAAACGAAGGGCAAACTTTCATATTATTCGGGCAAGGGGAGTCTTGCCGGCTGGCTACGCGCGGTTACAAATCAGCTTGCGATTGATCAATTTCGCAAGATGAAACGGTTTGTTCAAACTGAGGATGATCGTGAGTTTGAAAACTTAGCGCAGGATTCATCTGAAAAGTCAGATTTCAAACCGGTCGTTAGTGGTTCGGATAATCCTGAAAACGCTTTTGGCGAACAAGAAGCGCAGAAAGATATTTTGGCGTCGCTTCAAACCTCGATAACTGAGCTTGAAGATGAAGACCGCTTGCTTATAAAGCTCTATTATTTCGACGGGCTCAAACTCAAAGATATTGCAGACACTTTCGGTTATCACGAAGCAACGGCGAGCAGAAAAATCGTTCGCGTGCAAAAAGAGATCCGAAAGGGCGTCGAAAAAAACTTGCGCGATCAACACGATTGGAACGAGAATGAAGTTAAGAAGTATTTGACTGACAGCGCAGAAAAGCTTGGTGTAAACCTCGAACAGATGTTTGCGTTACTGCTTATGATGTTTGTTTTCGTGCAAGAATTTGTAAGGTTGGGCGTTCTTTAGTTGCGGCAAGAGTCGTATCGAAGAGACTAAACAGGGATATACAGGATGGACAGGATGAAAAAGAAACGAAAAATCGTCGTCTCAAACCCTGCGTTCTCAATGGTTAGATAGATGGAAAATGAATTCGACAATGAAATAGATGCTCTTTTGCGTGGGGCGATGCGAAGCGGTGAGACATTACGAAGCACCGATTCGGGCGAACACCTGGATGCAGACGAGATCGTTATTTTTGCCGAAAACGCTTTACCTGAAAAGGCTAAGCCCAGGGTTGTTAAGCACTTGGCCGATTGCGACAGGTGTCGAACAATTCTTTCAAACACAGTCATATTAAATAAGGAAGCGGATGAAGAAGTCGCTTCTGCGCCGGTAGCCTCAGATGTACGTAAGACAGTCATAGCTGCGTCAGCTCCCTGGTATAGAAGTCTTTTTGCCACGCGAAACCTTGCTTTTGGAATGGGCGGACTCGCAATCATTTTTGCGGGAATGCTCGGGTTTTTTGTTATTCAAAATTCAATGGTTTCAAATAAGTCTGAAGTCGCCCAGGTTTCCGATTCAGAATTGCCGGCAAATCGGGCGGCAGAACTACGACAATCAGAAGAAACTTTGGCTAATACAAACGCTGCTGATCCGGAGGCAATTGACCTGAAGGATTCGGACGTTGCGGCGACCCCAGTAGCTCCGCTGGATATTGAGAGCGACAACGTAAATGGGCCAAACCCGGGAGGCGTAGACCGAAAGCAGCCGGATGGTGATGCGAAAAGCAATCGCGAAAACAAGTCCGATAAGATACAAGATAAGTCGACCGATAGCGACGTTGCTAAACGCACGGATGAGCCTTTGGCGGAAGAGTCTGAGGTTGCAGATGAAGTGAAAGATGCAGCCCCGGGCAGAAAGCTCAGAGCGAGTCGAAAAGAGAGGGTTGGCAATGCATCAGCTACCCCGGCGGCGGCGAAAAGAGCGGGAAGTCGCTCCGCTCCAAAACCCGCTCGGGCTAAGCCGTCCATCATGGAACAACCTAAGAGCGAAACGGCTGGGGCAGAAAGGCGAAAACGAAAAAGCGATATCTCAGCAGATTCCGTTGAAACATACAGCAAGAAATCAATTGCTACACGCAAGATCAACGGCAAAACTTTTACGAGAAAAAATCGTGTTTGGTACGATTCTAAATATCGCGGTCAAAAAACAACCAACATAAAACGCGGCACGAGCGCATATAAAAACCTCGATAGCGGTGTGCGAACAATTGCCAAAAAACTTGGCGGTACCGTTGTTTTAGTATGGAAATCTAAAGCTTACCGAATTGATTAGATAACTACTCATCCTATCCAAGTCACATCATTTTAGACTGATTAGTTTTCCTTGTTGATCCATATATAAGTATTCATAATAAATTGGAACATGATATATTAACTTGATTCATCTGGTGTGTTACAATAATTATGGGCTAATATCCGCCCAACAAAAGAGCCAAAATTTGGAGCGTAATGAGTCTGTATCTTAAAGACAGGGAATCAGTTATGGAAACTAAAACGAATGATTTATTGGAAATGGATGTAAAGGGAAGACCGGGAAAAGATAATGGTTTTAAGAAATCCGATGTCCTTACGCTGGATGATTTACTAAAGATCAAATCTCAAAAGAAATTTTTGGAAAAGCTTCAAAGCAAGAAAATAAGCACAAAGAAGATCGCCAAAATACTTAAATATGAAGATGAGCTAACCAAGCTTCAGATTGAGCTCGTGAAGTTTCAGCGTTGGGTTCAAAACACGAATCAGCGGGTTGCGATTTTGTTTGAAGGACGCGACGCCGCAGGAAAGGGCGGGTCGATCAGACGGTTTATCGAGCATATGAATCCGCGTGCGTTGCGCGTAGTGGCCTTGCCGAAACCAACCGAAGAAGAGACCGGTCAATGGTATTTTCAGCGTTACGTAAAACAGCTCCCAAATGAAGGAGAAATCGTACTCTTTGACAGGAGCTGGTATAACCGCGCCGTCGTTGAGCCTGTGATGGGTTTTTGCACGAAAGAACAGTACAAGCGATTTATGAGACAGGTTCCGGAATTTGAGCACATGCTTTATGAAGACGGAATAACGCTGATTAAGTTTTGGTTTTCCATTTCAAAAAAGGAGCAGCTAAAACGTTTTACTTCGCGAAAAGGCAACCCGCTTAAGCAGTGGAAACTGAGTCCGATTGATGCCAAAGCTCAGGATCTGTGGGATCGCTACACACAGTTTAAAGAGAAGATGTTTAGCAAAACGCATACTACGTTTAGCCCGTGGATTATTGTAAGAGCAAATACGAAGAAAACAGCTCGGCTTGAGAGTATTAGACACGTGCTCGCACAATCGGATTACGACGGAAAAGATGATGCGCTGACATCCCTGATTCCTGATCCCAATACGATACAACGCTTCCATCGCTCGGCGATCAACCTCGACTAGTTAAGGAAAAAATATCTGACATTTTGGTTAAAGTTTGATATAACAGTTCAAACTCAAAAAGCTAAACAATTTCAGATATTATGCTATTCCTCACCCAATCAGCAGCTGTATACGGTATTGATGCCCTCATTGTAGATACCGAGGTAAATCTTCAACCATTTCAAAGCGAGGCCGATTCGGCTCCGCCAGTGATTATCGTCGGGCTGCCCGACACTGCGGTACGCGAATCACGCGAGCGCATTCGTGCCGCAATTGTAAACAGCTCATATTTTTTTCCATTTCATAAAACTACTATAAATCTCGCTCCGGCTGACGTACGAAAGGAAGGGGCGAGTTTTGACCTGCCTATTGCTCTCGGAATCCTTGGAGCAAATGGTGATCTTGGTAATACTGAAAAGCTTGTTGATGTCTTAAGTATCGGTGAGCTGTCGCTCGATGGTCGCGTCCGACCCGTTCGCGGCGCCCTCTCAATCGCACTTCGCGCTCGTGAAGAGGGGATCGGGAACCTTGTGTTGCCGGAAGAAAATGCGCCTGAGGCAGCCGTCGTCAATGAAATAAACGTATATCCCGTGAAGGATCTTCGCGAGGCTGCAGATATATGTCAGGCGATTATTAAAAACGAGGTCCCACAGATTGCTCGGCTTGAGCTCGACGTAGACCATTTAAGAGAAAAAGAAAATAAATACGCTCTTGATTTCAACGAAGTTCGCGGACAGGCAACGGCAAAACGCGCGCTCGAAGTGGCCTCCGCCGGCGGGCACAATATTCTTCTCATAGGTCCTCCGGGATCGGGAAAGACGATGCTTGCAAAGCGTCTGCCGACAATTCTGCCACCACTCGAATTTGACGAGTCCCTCGAGATCACAAAGATTCATTCCGTCGCAGGTTTAACCGGAAAAAGCGGTTTGGTGACGACGCGCGAATTCCGAAATCCGCATCATACAATTTCGCAGGCCGGTTTGATCGGGGGCGGCTCAATGCCAAAACCCGGGGAAGTTTCTCTGGCACACAACGGCGTCTTGTTTTTAGACGAGCTTCCCGAGTTTGAACGAGGCGCTCTCGAAGTTTTACGCCAACCGCTTGAAGATAAAGAGGTTACAATTTCGCGTGCAGCTCTGAGTTTAACCTTTCCAGCGAATTTCACGCTCGTTGCCTCTATGAACCCTTGCCCTTGCGGTTATTTTGGTTCGAGTCGAGATTGCAAATGTTCGCCCTTTCAGATTCAGCGTTACGTAGGGAAGATCTCAGGACCTTTGATGGATCGCATCGACATTCATGTCGATGTTCCTGCGGTGGACTTTAAGGAGCTTCGCGGACACGGAATTCCTGAAGGCGATTCATCTGAAACGATACGCCGCCGGGTTTTAAGCGCGCGAAAAATTCAGCTCGAGCGTTTTCAAGCAGAAGGAATCTTCTCAAACTCGGCCATGCAATCGCGCCACATCCGTCGTTTCTGCGAACTCAATTCGGACTGCGAAACGCTCCTCGAACGCGCGATGCTGAAACAGGGTTTGTCTGCACGCGCCCACGATCGGATTTTGAAAGTCTCCCGCACAATCGCCGACCTCGACTCAAGCCATAATATCCAGCCGGGACATATCTCCGAGGCAATTAATTACCGCTCACTCGACCGCAACTATTGGACTTAGTTGGATTTTAGTACGATCGCGGAAAAGCTTTCTCAATACGATCTATTTCGCGCTTTATTTCACTATATTCTAATAACCCAGGATTACTCACGGCATATTTGTAAGCTAAATATGACGACATCAACTCAGCGCGTTCATAATCGCTTCTCCCGATCAAACGATAAAATTCTTTGGTGAGCTCGTTTTCTCTTCCCAACTCATAACTTTGGTTAAAATTCTCGAGATGAAAGCGATAAAGTTTGAGAAAAATCAGGACTACAAACTTTTCGTGTTTGCGTGTGCCACTCTTGGCGAAACGTGAAATTTCCATTTTTATATCTGAATTTAGTTGTGGCGCAAAGGGAATAACACCTTCTTTTCCAGATTTAGGTTCATAGCTTGTAGCGAATGATTTGAGCAGGATCGGCTCTGTCTCAGAAACAGCTCGAGATTCGGGTTTCTTGTTAACGGCTTTCGACCCAGTACTTTCTTGCATATTTGTATCTACTCCACTTTTGCAAGAGATAAGTAGCAGTGAAAGGAAGATTGCTGATATTGAGAAAATGATTTTCATTATATGTGTTTTCTAAACCTAAAAGAGATGTATACTCCCACGATCATTATAGGTTAATGGGAATAATCCAACTATTGGACATAAACATATAACTCTGCAATCATTATCGAATCGCATAACGGTGAGCAGCAAGTGGTTGGCCAAAGCTGTGTAAGACAATAATGATTGCAGAAAACCTCGTAGGATTTGAAACGATTCCGCAGACCGTCCCGCACTTTTGTCTGGAATCTTTCAAACGACATAACAAACTCGATGCGTTGAACCGCCGTGTAAAGGGTGCCTGGGAAAGCATCTCGGGCGAAAATGTCCTCGAAAAAGTTAAACACATTGCGCTAGGACTTTCGGAACTCGGTATAAAGGCGGGCGATAGGGTTGCGATCATTTCGGAAAATCGTCCCGAGTGGTCGCTGACGGATCTGGCGATTCTTTCCCTACGCGGTGTAAATGTCCCGATTTATACGACTCAGGCTGTTGAGCAAATCCGCTACATTTTAGAAGATTCCGGCGCGAAGATGCTTTTTGTTTCGGGCAAGAAGCTTTTGAAGCATGCTGAGCAGGCGATCCAGAGCGTCGAGCGACTTGAGAAGCTCATCTTTTTTGATGAAGACGCTGTGCCGGAAAACGACAACCGTTCGATCTCATTAGCGGCTGTTGAAGAGCATGGAAAAGAAGCTGAGAAGGTTGACGAAAAAGCGTTTGAAAACTTTTTGTCGCAGGTTAAGTCTGATGACCTCGCGACAATAATTTACACATCGGGAACAACAGGCGAACCGAAGGGCGTGATGCTCTCACACGAAAATTTCACCTCTGACATTGTTTCGATTTCGAACGGTTTGCCAATTCGTTCGACAGACCGGTCGCTTTCCGTTTTGCCTCTTTCCCACATTTTCGAACGCACCGTTTTTTACACGCTCTGTTCAAACGGAGTTGCGATTCATTATTGCGATTCGTTTGATAAATTAGCGCCTTCCCTGAGCGAGGTGAAGCCAACGATTATGACTGCTGTGCCGCGACTTTTTGAGCAGGTTTATCACAAAATCGTGAAAAAAGGCAGAAAAGCGGGCGGTGTGAAAACAAAGCTTTTTAACTGGTCGCTTGAAGTAGGACAGGATTACTGGGACAAAAAAGAAAACCGCAAAATGGTTTCGCCTGCGCTTGCCGCGAAACACAAACTCGCGTCGAAACTCGTTTTTTCGAAATGGCGCGAGGGAGTCGGTGGGAGTCTCAGATTTTTTGTTTCGGGTGGCGCGCCTCTCTCCAAGAAGCTCTCGTATGCCTTTTGGGCAGCCGGGATTCCCATTCTTCAAGGATACGGAATGACCGAAGCTTGCATCGTCTGCGCCAACCGACCGGAAAACAACAAGGTCGCTTCGATCGGTGTTCCCTTCGAGGGAATCGAGATGAAAGTTTCAGATTCAGACGGCGAATTGCTAATCCGTGGTTCGACAGTGATGGAAAGTTACTACAATAAGCCTGATGAAACTCGAAAAGCGATTGATGAAGACGGCTGGTATCATACGGGTGACGTCGGTTACATGGACGACGACGGACATTTTTACATTACCGATCGCATTAAAGACCTTTTCAAACTCTCAAACGGAAAATATGTTGCGCCGCAGCAGGTTGAGGCACTTTTGAAACAGTCGCCCTTGATCGCGCAGGCGGTTGTTGTCGGTAGCGGTCGAAAGCAGGTTGGAGCATTGATCGTTCCGGATTGGGAAGCGGTGAAGCAAGTTATAAAAGATGAAGGAATCGACGCAAAAGGAACACGCGAAGAACTCTGCGAAAATCGATACGTTGTAAAGAGGCTTCAAAACGACGCTATCAGATTTACAAAAGAAACAAACGATTATGAACGTGTAAAACGGGTCTATTTGTTGCCGCGGGAGTTTTCAATCGATAAAGGTGAAATGACTCCGACTCTCAAGATTAAACGTGGTGTGATAGATGAAAAGTATTCGGAAGCGATAGATGAAATATGTGGAAGCTAGTCCATTCGCCTAAGCCTCAGTTAACGTAAGCCCCTTATCTTCAATCAACAATTTATCTAGCAAACTGCTGTCTTTGTGTCTGTTATTAAGCAGTGAATCAGCGAGCTCGAAAAGCGGACGCGGAATATCGGAAAGCGAAACGTTTTCTTCTTCCTGAGATGAATGAGCATACAGGTCTAATTCGGCTGCACAAAAATCGCAAACTTCTAAGTGATCAAAGACAACAACTGCTTCCTCCGGAGTTGAGTTTCCCGAATGATATTCGAGCAACATCTCAGAAGAAGGGCATTTACGACTTTTACAAAATCCAATCATTTTTACCAAAAACATATGTATCAAATTCCAACGCAGCTATCCCAATTCTCGCTTCGCAAGCACAGGAATTTTGCTTCTCGTTTCTATATCAAAGTAAACCAATAATAACCTTTTCCTTCCAAAACTTTACCTTAAAAAAACGCTAAAAACTGACGTTTTTCTTATCTTCATATCTACAAAGCGTTTAATAACGGCGATTTAGCCATTCTGTTAAACAATAATTAAAATATAAAAAAAGTGTTGTACATTTGCCGGATAATTGGTAATATCTAGTTTGTAGTCATTTGAGACACCATTCTTTAGTGACCACTCACCAGAATCATTTACTAGCTCGGCAAATGATTCTTCTAACTTTTTTCTACCAATCCCTCAAGAGTTGAACCAACACAA
This sequence comes from Aridibacter sp., assembly GCA_965216195.1. Taxonomy (GTDB): domain Bacteria; phylum Acidobacteriota; class Blastocatellia; order Pyrinomonadales; family Pyrinomonadaceae; genus Aridibacter. The sequence goes on from OZ244151.1 coordinate 3,647,710, forward strand.
TCTTACATAGGGCTATTAGATTCCAATCGGGAAGGGAATCTGATTTGAGACCGAGCTACTCATAAAAGGAAGGCACAAGAATACAACAACGACAATAATCGGAAGGATTATATGAGTTCAAAAAAGAAACAGGCAACAAAGGATAAGAGAAGTCTCTACAAGAAACGAATAAATGTCGGGAAATGGATAGATAACCTTACAAGTTCTGACGTTAATCAGATCTGGAAAGATTTACATCGAATAGTTTCATCGCATCCGTTAGTAAGGGCTTCAAAAAAGGCAGGATTTTTAGTTGAAGAAGGCAAGTATAACGTTTATACGGATATGACCCAGGAGCTCTTTGTAGCTCTGCTCAGCAAGGAAAGATTTCAGCATTACCTGGATACAAACATGACTAATGCGGAAATCGAAGGCGAGATTTCTCAAATTGAGCTCACAAATCTGCTGACTGCACAATTGCGAAAGAGGCATCCGGAATCATACCGTTTGGCACGCCGTGTTTCGACGCTTATTCAAACCAGCGATTCGTTTAAACGCTTTGACAACATAAACCATCCGGAAGTTCACAGAAGGCTCGCTGAGCGCGTTTATGGCCTCGCTAAATGGGAAGACGCGAAAGCGACCCGCAGCCAACAGGAACTCGAAGAGCGCGTAAAAAGCGTATCTTTCCAAACTCGTGATACGAGAATGGTCGGTTGCACGGGTGATTCACAGATCGTTATCAGCAACCCGGAGCTTGAAAAACTCATTATTCGAGTTTTCAAAGCTGTCGATTCGCCGGTTAATGTTAGAAGCCTTCGCGGACTCGTAATGAGACGTCTACCGATAATGGACATTTTTCTTGTTCCGATCACGGCGCCTAGTAACCGTGACGATGATTACAACACAGACCTCGATCCGGCCGATCTTAGGGAGACCCCGGAAGAAGGATTGCTTAGAAAAGAAGGTGAAGTCGAAGCAGCCGGTTTTGTGGAGAAATTCCTGAGTAGCCTAAACAAGTCTGTAAGAGGAAAAGCGAAGCAATACACCCGCATGGTTAATGTTTTGTGGCATTGCTATTTATCGTCAGATGGCGGAACACAACTTGAAGTAGCGGATAAACTGGGAGTTTCGGATTCGTTAGTTTCTGATTACAGAAAACGCATAGAAGCAAATCTTCAATCGCTTTCATTTAATGATGTAAACGAAGCCCGACAATTTGAAAAGGTTCTTAAGAAAGAAGTCAAAAAGATGGTTTCGGTGGATCAGGAAGAAAAGATTACCGCATAATCAATCCGCTACGAGGATTTTTGATTATAAATTTGAAAGTTTTTTGATAGAATTCCCATGGTTAAAGTTTGTTTATCAAACTCTCTTTTAGATTATTACCCTCCAGAAGTGTCAAAGACGTTTAATGCCATCCAACGATTTATTCAGACAAGACTACGAACCATTGGGTTCGCCGAAGAGAGCTGATAATTCTCCGAATGATGAGCAGCAAACGCTGAAACCACCCGGGAAGCTTAAGTCCGACATAAATGAAAGCGTAGATCCGACAGGTCTTAAGAAAAAAACTGAAAGTAAAAATAATCCGATCCAGTCGGACGAGCGTAAGAGTAAGTCCGTAGGTTCGGATATTGTAGTTTCTGGGGATAAGGAATCGAAAAAGGAGCTTAAGCCCAAAACAAAGGAACAACCTGAAAAAGAGGAACCAAAATTAGCTGAGGAGTTAAGTCCTTCGGAGTTGATTCGTTTCAAAAAGAGGCAAAAGCGGGAGAAAACAGACCATAAACTCCTTACAAGCGACACGTGGTTGCTTAGAAGAGGGCATTTACTCACATATATTTCTCTCTATCTGTTCTCCATAATGGTCTTTTACCGTCCCTATGAACTTTTTACGAAAGATCCGCGATTTCCGGATTCCTTCATGCACCTGGAATATTTAGAAGGTACTGCGGTCTATTTCGCAATAGTGACATTGGGGATATATTTACCCGTTCAATATTTAACGGACGGCGATTTTACGATAATGTCCCCAGAAATTAAATGTCTTTTGGGGTTAACCGCGCTCTCGATTTTGAGTGTTGCAATCGCGAGAGATCGCGTTCTGGCATTCGACACCTTAACGGATGAGTTCATCAAGGCAGTTTTGATATTTCTTGTTCTTGTCAACGTGATGAGAACTCGCTGGCGCTTGCTCGGGATGTTTTGGCTTTCAATGTCGATAGGTTTATACCTGAGTTTTTCGGTTTTGGAAGATTATCAAAATGGCGTTCTTAAGCTTGAGGGAACAAGGGTAGCGGTTGATATTGGCGGTTTATTCGGTAATCCAAATGATATGGCGCTACATTTGGTTACGATGCTGCCGATCGCCATAGCATTAGGCATCGCAACCAAAAATATGTTGATGCGAGCGGTCTACTTCCTAATGGCATCGTTCTTTGCTGCAGGGATTGTTATAACTTCTTCCCGCGGTGGTTTTCTAGGGTTATTGGCGGTTTTCGCCGTGATGGCGTGGAAAATCGGCCGAAAATATCGCGTCCGTGTGACCTTACTATCCCTGGTTGTCGGACTAGTTGGGATTGTTGTTGCACCTGGAAACTACGGTATTCGTATACTTTCCATTTTTTTTCCGGGGTTGGATCAATACGGTTCTTCGACCCAGAGAAGCGCCCTTTTGAAACGGTCGATTTTAGTTACAATACGAAATCCGTGGGGAATCGGAATCGGGAATTTTCCTGTCGTGGGACAGCGAAATCTGGTATCGCATAATGCCTATACTCAGGTTTCCTCGGAACTGGGGGTCCTGGGACTATTTCTTTATTTATTGTTCCTAATTATTCCTTTTCGTAAATTAGGGGCGATCGAACGGAAGTTATTTGCTGAAGAGCGATTGGGGTGGACTTTTTATGTTTCGATTGGTCTTCAAGCAAGCATCGTAGGGTATATGGTTTCGAGCTTTTTTCTATCAGTTGCCTACAACTGGTACATTTACTATCTGATCGCTTACGCGGTTGGGTTTAGGCGAATTTATCAAATAGAAAACAATTTAGAGGACGAGAAGAAATCGGGCCTTTTTGGAAACGGTCGCTTTGGTCTGAGATTGGGTACTGGCTAATCGATGTTGACGATTTTGGCACAAATGATTTTTGCGCTTTCCGTGTTGGCACTCGGATATACGTACGTCGGCTATCCTCTTTTTATTTATCTCAAAGGGCTTTTATTTCCGAGAAAAGTCAAAACCGCGGAGTTTCATCCAACCGTCACGGTACTAATAACGGCGTACAATGAAGAGAGTGCGATTGCGGAAAAACTCGAAAACACTTTTCAGCTCGACTACCCCAAAGAAAAACTTGAGATTCTCGTTGCCTCGGATGGTTCGGATGATAATACAGACGATATTGTGAAGGGGTTTGCTTCGAAAGGAGTGAAGCTTTTTCATCAACCAGGACGAAAGGGAAAAACCTTTACGCAGAACGAGGCCGTTGAACAATCGAAAGGAGAAATTGTTCTTTTTTCTGACGCTACTACTCACTATCATCCGGATGTCTTGCACAAACTGCTGCCAAACTTCGCCGACGATGACGTCGGCTGTGTTGCGGGCAGGCTTATATACGAGGATGGTTCAAATTCTCAGATTGGTAAGGGTGCGAAAAGTTATTGGAACTACGAAACGTTTGTTAAGCAAAGTGAAAGCCGGGCGTGTTCGTTGATTGGGGCATCTGGATGTCTTTACGCAGTTAGAAAATCAGCTTACCGGCCAATGTATCCGGAGGCCTGCTCGGACTTTTTGATTTGCACTGAGATTTATCGCCAGGGACTTCGAAGCGTTTACGAGCCCGATGCGGTTTGCTACGAAGAGACAAACAAACATCCGGTTGAAGAAATGCGAATGAGAGTTCGTGTTATTTCGCAGACGTTTACCGATCTTTGGCGAAATCGCGATATGCTCAATCCATTAAAAAGCGGTCTATTTGCGGTTGAGTTGATTTCCCACAAACTTTTTCGGTATGCGGTTCCGGTATTTTTATTCTTCTCGTTGATTTCCGCATTCTTACTTGCGTTTAGGTCAGGTCTCTTTCTACTGGTGTTCGGAATCCAACTCGGCTTCTATCTTCTCGCTGCCGTTTCCTGGATTTTGGATAAGCGGAAAATTCGTATTAAGTTTCTTGCCTTTCCGCTCTATTTTGTTTTAACAAATATCGCGTCTATTAAGGGTTTTTATAAGTTTCTGCGGGGCGAACGGTATGCCGCCTGGGAACCTATCAGGTCACGAGACGAGAAGCGGGTTTCGACATTTGATCAGACGACATAATTAATATTGATGGAAGAAAGACTATCTGAAAAATCGAGCATCCTAAGAAGACTGGAATTTAGAAAAATCGGAAAGAATGTGTCATCCGAGGATCCTAAGGTCAGTATCGTAATACCCGCATACAATGCATCAGCCCTGATTTCTGAGACTATGGAATCTGTTTTTAGCCAGACCTTTAAAGACTTCGAGGTGATCGTGGTTAACGACGGATCCTCGGATACTGAGGAACTCGAATCAGCTCTCGATAAGTACATGGATGATATGGTATATGTTCGGCAGGCCAATTCAGGTGCGGCGAAAGCTCGCAATCTTGCCATATGTCTTTCTCGCGGCGAGTATATCGCATTTCTCGATAGCGATGATATTTGGCTGCCACACAAATTGGAAACACAAATTGAGTTTATCGAAAAGACTGAGTTCGATCATGTATATTGTGACGCAGAATTTTTCGGCGAAACGTATACCGGTGGAACTTACATGAAGATTTCTCCATCCGTAGGGGAGGTCAATCCAATTAGCTTGATAAATGCAAGCTGTAACGTCATAACCTCCGGCACGATTCTAAAAAAGGAAAAGCTAGAAGAATTCGGACTGTTTGACGGTGACGGAGATAGTTTTGAGGATTTTGATCTTTGGCTTCGACTCGTGAAAAACGGAGTGAAAATAGGCTACCAAAGGAAAATCCTTTTAAAGTATAGAGTAAGTTCTACGAGCCTATCTGGTTCCAACGTAGCGAGGGCTGAACGAAACGTAAAGGTTCTGGAATTTGTTGCGGGAAATACGACCTTACGCAAGAAGAACAGGATGTACTGGACAGACAAATTGACTTTAGCGCGGCTGAGGTAGAACTCGAAAAAGGTAAATTCTACTTGATCCAAAAAAAATACTCTAAAGCCGAAGAACATATCGAACTGGCAAACCAATACTACAAAAAGCCGAAACTACAACTCATTAAATGGATGGTGAAGTTATTTCCGGACCTAACGTTAAGAATATTTGAAAAATTTCGCCCGAAAGAATTTTCGTTTATCGAAGTTGACCGAAAGGTTTAGATATTGCTCTCATTTGTATAACCAAAGCGAAAAAAATAGTTCCGACAAACTGTTCTTGCCGTGCGGCTTGCTCAATCCCTCCTTCTAAACCCAAGCATTTTTTCACCTGAAGTCCGGTTTTTCTGATGTCCTGCGTCCTGAAAATAAGTAGAGTTTTATTTGGTATTACGCTACAATTGTAACAATGGCGAGAGCGAAATTGCCCCGCCATTTCAACCGCTTTTAGGCGGTCTTCTTTGTAAAACTTGTTAGGAAAGAGATGTGTTCAATGAGGAATGCAAGGTATTTCCAAACTGGTTTAAGTACGTTCCCCCCCCCCCCCGCCTCTTAATTGTTTTCCTCCAGGCCGATCATCTATTCGAAAATTCTTCCCAGGCGAGCTTCTAATGAATCAGCAAGACGCGAAAATTCCTTCGTTAAGAACCCAGAGCTCCTGGCTTTTGTTTGCCAAGGTTGTCGGGTTTGGTTTTGCTTTTGTTCTGCCACTCATCGTTGTGAGGGTTCTGACTAAGGATCAGGTGGGGCTATATCAGCAGTCTTTTATTGTCCTCGGAAACGCAGTTGCCGTGTTGCCCTTTGGGTTTGCGATGAGTGCTTTCTACTACCTTTCGAGAGAAGAGGGAAAGCGAGCATCGGCAATTCTCAATATAATTCTTGTACATTTTGTACTTGGTGCAATAGCTTGCGCTCTGCTCTTTTTCTTTCCGGAAATACTTGGAAAGATTTTTAAGAGTGCGGAGATGGAACGACTCGCCCCATTAATCGGTGTAGCTATTTGGCTCTGGCTGTTTTCGATGTTTTTGGAAACTGTGGCTGTAGCAAACCGGGAATCACGTTTAGCAACTGCCTTTATCGTCTTTGCCCAGTTTAGCAAGACGGCTCTGATGATCGCTGCAGTCGTCTTCTTCGTAAGTGTTGAAGCAATAATCTGGGCTGCAATAATTCAAGGAGCGCTTCAAACCATTATCTTGGTTGCGTATCTGATCAAACGCTTTCCACAATTCTGGACCAAATTCGATTGGAGTTTTTTTCGCGAGCATTTAATTTATGCCGTGCCATTTGGAATAGCAGGAACCTTGTGGACCCTGCAAACCGATATTCATTACTATTTTGTGGGAAACCGTTTCAGTGAAGCAGAGCTCGCGATATATAAGACGGGTTGTTTCCAACTTCCTCTTGTAACGATAATTGCTGAATCCGTAAGATCTGTTTTGATACCAAGAATGAGCGAACTTCAGCTTGTCGATGACCGGCAGGAGATGATTCGGGTTATCGCGAGGGCGATGCAAAAGCTGGCGTTTTTCTTCTTTCCCGTTTATGTGTTTTTGACCATTACCTCGCATACGTTTATAAAAACTTTGTTTACGAGAAATTATCTTGATAGTGAGCCTATATTTCTTGTGTTCCTAATCTTAATGCCATTCCATATTCTAATATCTGATCCGATAATTCGCGCCTACGAAAAACTCGGGCGATTTCTGCTCGTGCTTCGGATTTTTTCATCGATATTTTTGGTTGGAGCACTCTATTACGGGATCCAGAATTTAGGTTTAACCGGTATTATTGCGATCGTAGTTGCGGTCAGAATCGGTGAGATGTTTATAGCTGAGATCGTTACCTTTTTCAAAATTGGAATTAGAAAGAACGACTTCTTTCTATTAAAAGACGTAGGAAAAACAGCGATCGCGAGCCTTTTGGCCGGTGTTGCAACCTATTTTGTTTATCACGGTATTACAGGAGTATCCTCAACGGTCGGCGAATGGATCGTTGGGACAATTTTCGCTGAACCTAAAGAGAACATAGTAGATTTTGTTTCGGGAACCTTGATTCTTGGAATCTGTTTTGCGGTTTATTCAATTATCTATTTGGCGTTTTCAAATTTGTGGGGCCTCATCGACGAGGAGGAAAAAGATATTCTACGAAATGGATTAGAGAAAGCTAAGGCTCGATTTTCAAGTCGAAAAACCTCCCTGGGATGATGTGTTTGATAATAGGCGAAAGTGTTAAGGGGCTGGCTGTAACTTAAGTGCTGTAAACGAAGAGACTATCTTTCAAGATAAATTTAAGACAAAGTGGAGGAATTTAGACGATTCAGTTCTGTAGGAAGAGTATTTTATGTGTGGCATAACCGGATTCATTTCAGATGACAGGGAAGCGCCGATTAGAGAGCGGGAGATCCGGCTCGATGAGATGTGCAAGGTAATTATGCATCGCGGTCCGGACGAACAGGGGGCTACCGTTGAAGGGCGTGCTGCGTTCGGAATGCGACGGCTTTCGATCATCGATCTCAAAACCGGTCAGCAGCCTATTTACAACGAAGACGGCTCAAAATTTATCGTTTTCAATGGCGAGATCTACAACTATCGTGAGCTGAAAAAGGAGTTGGAAGCCCGAGGCTATCGTTTCAAAACAAACTCCGATACGGAGACGATTATTCATGCGTATGAGGAATTTGGCGAGGATTGTGTGAAGAAATTGCGCGGAATGTTTGCCTTTGCGATATGGGACAAAAAGGAGGAAAGTCTTTTTATCGCACGTGACAGAGTCGGGAAAAAACCCCTTTTCTATTCAATTCTTCCAAACGGCAATTTTGTATTTGGTTCGGAACTAAAATCGCTCTTGACGCATGGCGAAACGTCAAAAGACATCGATTATGCAGCGCTCGACTCCTATTTGACCTTTGGTTATGTCCCGGAAGAGTTTTGTATTTTTCGTGACGTAAAAAAACTACCGCCTGGACATTTCCTAGTCTTTAAAAACCGAAAAATTTCAATCGTAGAATACTGGGACTTTAAGTTTGAAGCGAACACCGAACCGAAAAGTGAGGTGAGATGTATAGAAGAATTACGGGAAAAGATTCGAGATGCGGTAAGAGTTCGCTTGATCTCCGATGTACCTCTCGGTGCGTTTTTGTCTGGCGGAGTCGATTCGTCTGCGGTTGTCGGAATGATGTCTGAGATTCTTGAAGAACCCGTAAAAACTTTTTCGATCGGTTTTAACGAAGACAGTTTTGATGAGCTAAAATACGCCCGGATCGCTGCCAAGCGTTTCAGAACCGACCATCACGAGTTTATCGTTACGCCGGATCTGGTAGAGGTTGTCGATGAACTCGTTTGGCATTTTGACGAGCCCTTTGCAGATTCTTCGGCGCTTCCGACTTATATGGTTTCAAAGATGGCTCGGGATTTTGTGACGGTCGTTTTATCCGGCGATGGCGGTGACGAGCTCTTTGCAGGTTACACGCGGTATGTTGTGGATAAAAAAAGAAGCGGGTTGGAGAAACTGCCAAAGGCGATCAGACAGGGTCTTCTGCAACCTGTAAGCGAAGCACTTCCCCATGGCGCCCGGGGAAAGAATTTCCTCTATAACACCTCGCTGGACGCGATCGATCGTTACGTTGACAGCATTTCACAATTCGGGAAACTTAAGAAAAATGAATTTTATTCTGAATCTCTTAAAGGACATATTAGCGGCGTTTCCGGGCTTGCTGGTAACGTTTATAGACGGATCGCAGAAGGAGTTTCTACAGGGAATCCGATCGATAATCTGCTTTACCTCGATAGCAAAACCTATTTGCCCGGTGACATTTTGACGAAAGTAGACAGAATGAGCATGGCGACTTCCCTGGAGGCGAGGGTTCCATTACTTGACCAGGAACTTATCGATTTTGTTGCGGGTTCAATTCCGGCTGAGATGAAGTTGAGGGGATTGGAAACTAAATACATTTTCAAAAAGGCGCTCGAAGGACTCGTTCCGAGGGAAATACTTTACCGTGAAAAACAGGGGTTTGGTGTTCCCATAAACGAATGGATAAATGATCAGCTCAAGGATAGAATTCGTGGCACCTTGACTGAAAAGAGAACGCTGGAACGAGGATATTTCGAGCGTAGGTATCTTGATGTACTGCTTTCGGAGCATTCAACAGGTCGGCGCGATCATTCCCACTCGCTGTGGGTTTTATGGATGCTTGAATTGTGGCATCGAAAATTTATAGATTAATTGATCGATTTGGCGTTTGTCTTAAAGAGATGGAAACAGAGAGTTATTACGAAGAATATGCTCGATTAGCACTTGCGGACTACGAGCAGAAAGATCCTGCGGAACGCGACCATCTGGTCGATTCTTTGAACGGGGTCAAAGTGTCGAACGTATTGGATATTGGCTGTGGTGCCGGGCAGGAAATGTTGTCTTTCTTTACGAAAAAAGATGCCTTTTGCGTTGGGGTTGATATCGGCGAGGAGCTTGGAAAGGTTGGCCCCCGAGTTGCCGAGCAAGCCAGCTGTAGTGAAGGGGTTACCTTCGCCAGATCGGTTGGGGAGGAGCTGCCATTTTGCGATGAGGCCTTTGACGTGGTTCTTTGTAGAATCGCCATCAATTATATGAATAATCAGAGGACGATCGCTGAGGTTGCCCGTGTGCTAAAGCCAAAAGGGGTTTTTCTGCTCAAAACGCACTCGCCATTTTTCTATTTTGAAATGATAAAGAATAGAATTGGAACCTTGAGTCCGAAGCAGCTCGCGTACCCATTAATTTCGCTCGCGGGCGGGGCCTATCAAGTAATTACCGGCAAATACCCAAATATTGAGCTTTGGAAAGGGCGCGAAGTTTTTCAAACAAGAGGCACTCTTGAAAAAGAGTTACGCAAAAACTCACTTAAGATAAAAAAATACCTGCCAGACACAAACAGAGAAGCGCCATCGTATTACATCATAAAAAACTAATGACTGCTCCAGAAACAACATTTTTGGCTAAATTGAAATGGAACCTGCCTTGGCTTGTCAGATATCCATTTGAGCGCGCCAGCAGCTTTGTTGGCCGCACTGCGTTCAGCAAAAAACACATCATTTTCACAATCGCTGACCATTTTGAACCCTCTTGGAGCGAGAACGGCTTGTTAGATGTCGACGATCAAAAACGGGCTCTGGAAAAGTATCACAAACTTGCACGGCAGACTGGTGAAGCGGTTCGCGACGTTGACGGAACAAAATTTCGACACACAAATTTTTACCCGGCGGAGCAATACGATGCCGAACTCCTAGCGCAGATGGCCCAAATGCAAAACGAGGGACTCGGCGAAGTTGAAATTCATCTGCATCATGGTGTCGATAGGCCGGACACCTCGGAAAACCTGCGGCGTCAGTTGGAAGATTTTAGAGATATTCTCGTTGACGAACACAGATGTCTATCGCGCTTTGAGGGTGAGGAAACGGCCCGGTATGCTTTCGTTCACGGGAATTTGGCGTTAGCTAACTCCTGCGGCGGACGTTTCTGTGGGGTCGATGACGAGATGCAAATACTTGCGGAAACGGGGTGTTACGCCGACATGACGCTTCCGTCCGCACCCGATCAATCACAAGTTGCCATGATCAACAAGGTTTACGAAAGCGGAGGAAAGTTGGATCAAGCAGTTCCACACAAGCGTGGAAAGTCGGTACGCGTAAATGGAGCCTCGCCGCAACTACCACTTATTTTCACCGGGCCGCTAGTTTTTAATTGGAAGCGACAAATTAAAGGAATTCCGGTGCCGAGGATAGACGATGGTGCGCTTGTAGCTAACCAGGATAATACCCTTGATCGTTTCAGGCGATGGCGAAATGCAAATATAACTGTGAAAGGACAGCCCGATTGGGTCTTTATAAAGCTATATTGTCATGGATTCTTTGCATATGATCAGCCAGATTGTATCGGCGAAAATGCGCGGAGATATTTCAGCGAAATCGTCGAAAACGGTGTAAAAACTGATAGTTACGACGTCCATTTTGCCTCTGCAAGAGAAGCAACCAACATGGTTTTTGCGGCGATTGACGGCAAAGAGGGGAGTCCAAACAAATACAGGAATTATCGCTTGAAGGCAATAATGGATGTGGAAAAAAGGGAAGTTAAGGCTAAAATAAAGAGAGAAAAGGCTTTAGTTTAATGGCAACGACGGTAATGAATAATCCTCTCGACAAAATAAAAAAGCTGAAAGGTCGAAGCTGGGGTGAGATCCGTACCCGCAGCAAGCAGACGCTTTCGGCTTATGCAGAACAGATCGGTCTAAGCGGAGAACTTCCAACAGATGACGAGCTGCGTAAACTAGTGGTAGCCGAGGAATTTTCCGACGGAATAATCACGGCTGAAACTCTGCACGATAAGTTTTATGAAATAGCAAAATCAAGTTTCTTCCCTTCGTTTTTGGCAAAAGATAAGACAATCGACGCACTCAATGAAGTTTTCGGCAATAAGGCTATTAAACATTTTCTGACGCAGGCGAAAAAGATTTCGGATGGCAAGATTGATTTGCTTGGCTTTAAGAATCTAGATTTTGGTGAATCAATCGATTGGCATTACGAGCCGATAGCTGATGTTCAATCGCCGCTTCAACATTGGAAACTTTTTGATGAACTCGACACAAAAGATACAGGTGACCGCAAGATCGTCTGGGAACTCAATCGGCACCAGCATTTTTTCTCGCTTGGCGTAGCCTATCTCCACACGAAAGATGAGAAATTTGCAGCAGCTTTCGTAAGACACCTGGATAGCTGGATGGAACAAAATCCGCCTGGTATGGGAATCAACTGGGCAAGCAGCCTCGAAATTTCGTTTAGGGCAATTTCGTGGATCTGGGCGTTTCATCTTTTTGAAGGCTCGCAGAGTTTTACTCATGGCGTATTCATGAAAGCTCTTAAGTATCTCTTTAAACAAGGGATGCACATTGAGCAATATTTGTCGACGTATTACAGCCCGAATACGCATCTGACAGGTGAGGCGCTGGGGCTTTATTATCTCGGAACGCAGCTGCCGTTTTTAGAGCGAGCTAACCATTGGAAGTCCCTCGGACGTAAGATTTTGTTTGAGGAATTAGACCGTCAGATTTTGCCGGATGGCGTCTATTTCGAGCAGACTACTTGGTATCAAAGATACACCGCAGATTTCTATCTACACTTTCTCGTTTTGCAGCGCTTAAACGACGATGAGGGAAGCGCCGACGACATCTATAAACTTTCAAAGAAAACCCAATCCCTTCTTGATTTTCTGATGTTTGCAACCAGGCCCGACGGGACGACCCCTATTATTGGAGATGACGATGGTGGGCGTAGCTTACCGCTTACCAGTGACTCCTCAGACAATTTTAGTGGAACATTGGCTGCAGGGGCCGTGGCCTTTAACCGCGGGGATTACAAGTTTGTTTCGGGGGGTGTTTCGCAAGAAGTGCTCTGGCTCTTAGGGCCTCAGGGCTTGGAAGTCTTTGACATCCTCGATTCATACTTACCTGACAAATCTTCTAAAGGTTTTGAAGATGGCGGTTATTTTGTGATGCGCGATGGTTGGTCTGAAAGCGATAATTATCTACTGTTTGACGCGGGAGAAATCGGCTCGCTTAATGGCGGACATGGCCATGCGGACACCTTAGCGTTTGAATTAGTTTCGGGCGGAAAAACAATGCTCGTCGACCCGGGGACGTACACGTATCACGAGTCGAGAGAATTGCGCGATTCATTCCGCTCGAGTAATGCGCATAATACGTTGGTGATTGATGCCCAGTCATCGTCCGAGGCCGGAACGAAGTTTTCGTGGGACGCTAAGGCTGAAGCAAAAGTTAAATCGTGGCTCTCTTATGACCGTTTCGATTTTGTAGAGGCTTCGCATGATGGATACGAGCGCTTAAAGAATGCGCCTGCCGTACACACGCGAAGCATCCTATCGCTGAGAAACGAATATTGGGTAATGCGGGATTTTGTAAAAACACTTGGCGAGCATGGCTACCAGCAGAATTTTCATTTTGATTCCGGTACAGCGCCTTCAATTGAAGAGAATGAAAACGGCATGAGTTTTATTTCAGAATCTGGCACCGGACAAACTGGTCTTAATCTTTTTACCTTCGGTGACAACGGAGTTTGGAAGAAGAAAGATGGATGGGTTTCTAAAAAATACGGAGCAAGGAATGCAGCACCATTTTTCCAGTTTAGCTCAGAAGGCAAAGGCCCTCAGGAGTTTTTCACCTTTATGCTGCCAAAAGATGCAGGCGACATGCCTGAAGTTTTTGAAACGAATGTAGCTGGAGGAAGAGCGTTTGTCATTAATTTCAGGGGTTATCAGGATCTTTTTGTTTTTGCAGATGGTGACGGGCACCTAGTTAGAACTGAGATTTTTGATACCGATTTTCGTTTCTTGTGGGCTCGCTTAAGTCAGGGCGATGAGCTGCCGGAAGAATTTGTTTTGATTGATGGGCAGAATTTTTCGCTCGATGGCCGGGTAATAATTCAGCACCCGAAGAAGCTTAAGTGTGCGATTGCCAGGCGCTTTGGAGATAAGCTCAATGTAAGAATGGGGAAAGATGTCTTTAGCGTGTCGCTGCCAAAAAACGAATCAAGCACCTACGTTTTGAAAACTCCCGCGGATGAGTAAACCTCAATCCACCCTTTACTCGAAAAAACATCCCTTTTATTCTTTTATATTGTATGGGCTTCCGCAATCTTCCGAGACTACCCGGAATTTTCACCGGTCTCGTTTTCAACTCCAATGAAAAAAAATGTTCTTCAGTTTATAGGGAGTTTTCACCAGGGCGGTTCTGAGCGTCAGGCTGTACAGCTATCCCGGTTGTTAAAAGAAGACGGGACCCACGAGGTTTTCGCTGCGACATTGAACAGGAAGGGAGTGTTGCTGAGCGAGATGGAGGCTGCGGGGTTTGATGACATCACGGAATTTAGCCTGACCAGTTTTTTTAATTCTCATTTTTTAAAGCAGATTCGAAACTGCGCAAATTTCCTAAAAAAGAACAAGATTGATGTAGTTCATACTCACGATTTTTATACAAACGTATTCGGGATTTTATCTGCACGACTTGCGAAAACACCTTCGAAAATTGCTTCAAAGCGTGAAACGAGCGGTTTTCGCACGCCAAAGCAGGATCGAATAGAGAAGTTTGTTTTTGGTCGAGCTGACAAAATTGTAGCGAATTCGGAATCCGTGAAGAACTTTTTGACAGACCGACATATTGCTGCGGACAGAATTAGAGTTATTTACAACGGCCTGGATTTTGAACGTCTAAGCCCTACAGAGACGAATCGCGATTCAATTTGCGAGAATCTGGGCTTACCAAGAAGCGGAAAGATACGTTTCATCACGCATGTAGCAAATCTGCATCATCCCGTTAAAAATCAAGAGTTGGTTTTAAGAGCTGCTCAGAAAATCTGTGCTGAGGATCCTCGAGCACATTTTGTTTTTGCGGGCGAAGGAGAACGAAAGCACGATTTAATCGATTTAGCATCCGATTTTGGTGTTCGCGACAACGTTCACTTTATCGGGCTTTGCAATAGAATTCCGGAGCTTTTGCACATTTCCTACGCGTGTGTTTTAACCTCCTTTGCCGAGGGGTTTTCGAATTCGATTCTTGAGTATATGTCTGCTTCAAAACCCGTGGTAGCTACGAATGTTGGCGGTGCGGCTGAAGCAATTGTTCAGGACAAAACGGGGTTTTTGATCGATTCAAACGACGATTTTGCTTTGGCCGAGCGCTTAATTAAACTTTTGAGCGATCCGGAGAGAGCGGCGAAGATGGGGGAAGCCGGAAGACGGGTAATCGAAGAGAAGTTTTCGCTTGAAAGGCAGCTTGGTTCGACTTTGGAATTATACGATTCTTTTTAAACTATGTGCGGAATAGCCGGAATAGCAGGCACTAAAAATAGAGAAGATGCTGCGGCGAATGTGCGCGCTATGTTGGGTGTGCTCAGACATCGCGGTCCGGATGATGTCGGCGAAGAGGGGTGGGCAAGCTCCGTTCTCGGACATCGACGCCTCTCTATTTTTGACCTTAGCTCTGCCGGACATCAACCGATGATTTCGCCGGACCGTAAAACCGGAATTGTTTTTAATGGTGCGATTTATAATTTTCTCGAGCTTAAGAAAGAGCTACTTGCAAGAGGATACGAATTCAAAAGTCAGACGGATACGGAAGTCCTTTTGCATGGCTACAAAGAGTGGGGGATTGATACGCTCGCGAAAAAGATCGAGGGGATGTTTGCCTTTGGAATTTGGGATGAAGAGGCCCAAACTCTTTATTTGGTTAGAGATCGGCTCGGAGTGAAGCCGCTTGTTTATTGCGCGAAGGGAGGGGAGATCGCCTTTGCCTCGACCGTACGGGCGCTAAAGCGTGCCGGCTATGGTGGAGATTTGAGTAAAAACGGCGTTGGCGAATACCTGGAGTTTGGGTTTTTGACCGATGAAACAGCCATTTACGAAGGTATCGAAAAGGTACCGGCGGCAACGATCCTTAAATGGAAGGATGGTCGTTTTTCCACGCGTGAGTACTGGGACGTACCTGAAGATTTTGACGAGCGGATTTCGTTTGAGGAAGCGATCAAAGAAACCGAGCGTCTATTTTTAGAGGCGGTAGAAAAGCGACTGCAGGCGGATGTTCCGATTGGCGCACTGCTTAGTGGGGGAATCGATTCAAGTCTTGTTTGTTGGGCAATTGCAAAGCTCGGAGGAGACGTAACGGCTTTTACCGTTGGAGTTCCGGGTGACGATAGGGACGAGAGCAGCGTCGCAACGAAAACTGCGAAACGCCTCGGAATCAAACACCAGATTCTTGAAATGTCCGGGGAAAGACCGCTTGATGTTGCGGACTTAGTGAAGGCTTATGCCGAGCCTTTTGCGTGTGCATCGGCTTTGGGTTTGATGGACATTTCAAAGCTAGTTGCTGAAAATGCCACAGTCTTGCTCACAGGCGATGGAGGTGACGACGTTTTTCTCGGCTATCCCGAACATCTTCATTTCTACGCGGCTCAGCAAATCGCTGAGAAAACACCAAAACCGATAGCATCAATTCTGAAAAGATCTACTTCGCTTGTTCCAAAAACGGGAGTTTTGAAACGCGCCAATTCATTTATGAGTTATGCTTTTGGAGGGCTTGGTGGGATTACGCAGGTTCGCGATGGATTTCCGGTCTATGAGAGAAACGACCTGCTTGGTGAGAGACTTCAAAATTTCAATCTTTCGCACCGCGAAATCCCTCTAACTTCCGGAGAAAATCTTCTGTCTGAGTTTCTAAAATACGACCGCCGCACGAGGTTTGTTGGTGAGTATCTTCCGAAGGTCGACGGCGGTACGATGCTTCATGCACTCGAGGCCCGGTCTCCTTTTCTGGACACAAAACTCTGGGATTTTGCAGCGAAATTACCGTTTTCCATTCGGATGAAAGATAGAAATCTCAAAGCTGTCTTAAGAGAAATTGTCAGGCGTAGAATCGACCCGGAACTCGCCCAAGGAAAAAAACAGGGTTTTGGCGTGCCCGTACAACGGTGGCTCGTGGGACGTTGGAAAAGACAGTTTGTTGAAATTATGCAGGATTCGCATCTTGAAAAAGAAGGTTGGATAAAAAGCGGAAATGTTCTGAAGTTGATCGAACGATCGGAGAAAGAAAAGTGGGCACCTCGTCAGCTTTGGTTTATTTTGGTTCTCGAGAGTTGGCTCAGATTTGAAGGTCGATGAAAGTAGAAAAGAAAACCAAAGTTCTCTTTATCGCACCAAAGCTCGGTGTATTCCTTGGCGGCCAGGCAATTCAGGCGGACCGAATTATGCGAAACCTCAATAAGGAACCCAATTTACAGGTCGATTTACAGTCGATCGGTCCACGCTTTTTTCCGCGCCTACAGCGAGTAGTCGGATTACGTACCCTATTGCGCGAAACCAAATATCTTTACGACATCGTGCTAAAAATTCCTCGCTACGACATCATCCATATCTTTTCGGCGGCCCATTTCTCATTCCTTTTGACACCGGTTCCGGCAATACTTCTGGCGAGATTGTTTGGGAAAAAGATACTTTTAAACTATCGAAGCGGGCAGATTAAAAGACATTTTAAGAATTGGGGCTGGATGTTAAAACCTTTGCTTAGATTGGTTGATAAGATCGTCGTGCCCTCGGGATACCTAGTTGATAAATTTGCGGGTTACGGTTTTGAAGCTGAGCCTATTTATAATTTTATTGATACGAACAAATTTACGTTTCGGGAAAGAAAACCCCTGCGGCCCGTGTTTTTGTCGAATCGGCTTCTGGAAGAACTCTATAACATCCCATGTATTTTAAAGGCTTTTGCAATAATTCAGGGAAAATATCCAGAGGCAGAATTGGTTGTTGCAAGTTTCGGTGATAAACGTGATTCACTTGAAAAATTGGCTGCGGAGTTAAATCTAAAGAATGTAGAGTTTGTCGGTAAGCTTGAAAACGACGGGATGATCGAGCTCTATAACGAGATAGACATCTACCTGAATTCTCCTAACACCGATAATATGCCAAGCTCACTTATCGAATGTTATGCATCAGGGGTTCCGATTGTTTCAACGAAGGCAGGGGGAATTCCTTATATTTTAGAACACAACAAAACTGGCCTGATGTTTAAGATTAACGACCACGAAGCGATGGCTAGGGAAGCAATACGTTTGCTCGAAGACGAGAATCTGGTAAAGAGATTGACAGCGAACGGGAGAGAATACGGCAAACGCTTTTCCTGGAGAGAAGTGCGTAAGAGCTGGCTACAGGTGTATGACGGGTTATTAGATGAGAGCGGTCTCGCGCACGACTAACGATACTAATCAGGATGTACACGAATCAATCCAAAATGAATTGCTTCAAGTTAAACAGGGTTTAACCATAAAACGTTGACATATAAACTACTTATATGAGATTTTTAAATAGTGCTCTTTGTGCACTGCCCCGTCCAGTTTCGTATTAAAATCCAAGGAAATTTATTAATAATATTTTTATGAAGCAAGTTATTCGCAGAGGTTTAAAAGAAATTATCGTTGACGAAGTAGCTGATCCACAAGTAGGGAAAAATCACGTACTTGTTCGCCCGTTTTATTCGCTTATCTCAAGCGGAACCGAGACGGCCGATATTCATACTGACAACATCATGAAAGAGGTTGCGGATAATCCCGGACACCTTCAAAAAGTCTGGGATATTATGCAAAAAACCGATCCAATTAGCACGATAAATGAAGTGCGTGCAAAATTTAGCGAATACGCTGTGCTTGGCTATTCCGGGGCGGGTGTGATCGTCGAAAAAGGCGAGAATATTACGGATTTAACCGTTGGTCAAAGAGTGGCTTATGGCGGTGAAGGGACCGGACATGGTGAAACGATAAATGTAGGACGCAACTTGATCGCCAGAGTTCCGGACAATGTTCCGTTTGAAAATGCTTGTTTTACAACGCTCGGCGCGATCGCGATGAACGCGGTTCGTCAGGCGGAAATACAGGTTGGTGAAAGAGTTGTTGTGATGGGACTTGGACTCGTCGGCCAATTGGTTTCCCAGCTTGTGAGAATTCAAGGTGGAATTGTTATCGCTTCGGATCTGATGAAGGAAAGAATCGATCTAGCACGAGAAACCGGTGCTGATTTTGGCGTTACGGCCAGTGACAAAGCTGTTTCGGAGATCGAGGCGCTAACCGATGGACAAGGTGCTGATTGTGTAATTGTGGCAGTTGCTTCCGCATCGCCAATTCCCGTTCAGCAAGCGGCGATGATGTGCCGTGAACGCGGTCGAATCGTCGTCGTTGGAATGTGTCCGCTCGATTTGAATCGTGACGTGATGTATGTCAAAGATCTAAAACTTTTGATGGCGAGGGCGTATGGCCCGGGAAGTTACGACCCGGTTTACGAAAAGCAAGGAGTCGATTACCCTGAGGCTTACGTTCGCTGGACGGAAAATCGCAACATGGAAGAATTCCTGCGTTTGATGTCGGTTGGAAAGATGGATGTAAAACCGCTCGTCACGCACGAATTTGAATTAGACCAGGCGAAAGAGGGATACGAAACAATAATGAATCCCGAGTCAAAAAGTCTTGCTGTTTTGCTTCGTTATCCGGTAAATGATGTTGCGGACGTTCTAGACAGCTACAAACCTGTTCGCAAACTGGAAATGCCAAATTTCCAACGTGCAAAAAAAGATGAGATCAATGTTGGTTTGATCGGTGCAGGGAACCTGGCGAAATGGTCGCATCTTCCTGCGTTAAATAAACTTAAAGATGTAAATTTGCACGGTGTCTATTCTTCCAGCGGTGCGAGAGGTAAAAGCTACGCGCTACGATTTGGTGCAAATTATGCGTGTTCGGATTACGAAGAATTATTGGGTGATTCAGATATTGATGTGATCATAATTTCTTCAGCTTCCCAAAACCACGCAAAAGAAACGATTGCGGCCTTGAATGCCGGAAAACATGTATTCGTTGAAAAACCAATGGCGACCTCGATTGAAGAATGTCGGGATATTTACGGAGCGGTTAAGGAGTCACAGAAACAAGTTTGTGTCGGGTTCAATCGCCGATTTGCTCCATATTATTTGGATATGAAGGCAGAATTGAAAGGAAGAACGAAACCAATGGTCGTTACGACAAGGATGTGTTCGCCAGGAATGAAAGGCGATTTTTGGGGCGGCGACCCAAAACTTGGTGGTGCGACAAATGGTGAAGGATGCCACTTCGTTGATTTAATGTATTGGCTAACCGAATCCGAACCGATTAGCGTTGCGGCGCAATCATTGCCAATTGGAAACGAGGAACCGCTCGGGGTAAACAACATCACGGCAAGTATAAAATTCGCGGATAGTTCGATAGGTAATTTCTTGTACACAACCGTCGGAAGCGACGCCGGTCAAGGCGAACTCGTTGAGGTCTTCTCAAACGGTGTAGTCGTTTCGACTGAAGATTTCAAGCGTGTCTCGATCAAGAAATCGAAAGATAAGAGACGCAGCCGAAAATTTGCCGCCAAGGGGTACGATCTGCAAATGAAACATTTCATTGAAGATATTAGAGCGGGACGTAATACGGCAGTTTCGGTCTTTGACGGAGCAAGGGCAACGGTTGTTTGCCTGCAAATGATTGAATCCGCGAAACGCGGAACTCCGATCGATATCGATTTAGACGAAATACTGAAATAGATTCGTCAAGTCGAGTACACCTCCTTTTCGTACAGCCTGATCTTTAAGCAATCTAATTTTTCAACTCACTCCTATCTGTGGAGACTCGTCGTTGTTCCAACTTTAGAAAATATGATCAAGAGATGCTGGGCTGAGGGGTACATCTACAGTCTGATTGAGAGAACGAGCTACGGCTCGATAAGGGAAATTAACTACCGTCTTCAAAAACGCGATAAGCGGAAGCATTTGGAACGCTGCGCTAGTGCATGACAAAAGAAATCGAGAAAAGAAAATAAAAGATGTGCGGAATTAACGGAATTGCCTATTCAACACGAAGCGCCCGTCAGATCGACGAGGAAGTTTTATGTGCTATGCGGGACGAGATACATCATCGCGGCCCGGATGATATGGGCATCTTCGTTAAAGGAAATATCGGTTTAGGTCATCGGCGTTTAAGTATTGTCGACGTCGCACATGGGCATCAACCAATGTTCAATTCCGATAAGTCAGTTACGCTCGTTTACAACGGCGAAGTTTACAACCATTCTGATTTCCACGGTGAGCTAAAGGCAAAAGGGTATGATTATCAAACGAAGTCTGATACGGAATCGATAATTTATCTTTACGAAGAATATGGCGCGGCGTGCGTCGAGAAACTTCGTGGGATGTTTGCTTTTGCGATCTGGGATGACGATAAGCGCGAACTATTTGTAGCTCGTGATCGGCTGGGAATTAAACCGCTCTATTATGTTCACGACGACAAGGGCAATTTTTATTTCGCATCGGAAATCAAATCTTTGATTAAAGCCGGCGCGGTAAAACCCGAGCTAAACTATGCCGTTCTACCTGATCAACTCGCTAATCACGGAACCTCTTATGATGAAACGCTTTACAAAGATATTAAACGTTTGTTGCCGGGACATTTTCTTAAGTGGAAGGACGGCAAAATCTCAATAAAAAAGTACTGGGACGTTTCGTTTGAACCGAAGCACGAAATAACGTCTGAGGCAGAATTTGTCTCTGAATGGCTCGAGCGTTTCCGAGAGTCCGTTAAATTGCGTTTAATGGCAGATGTGCCGCTCGGGATGTTTCTCTCGGGCGGTATCGACTCATCGGCAATCTGTGCATTGATGGCGGAAATGGTTGATGAGCCGATTAAGACTTTTTCAGTAGGGTTTAAGGAACGGGAGGCGAATGAGTTTGAGTATGCACGTATAGTTTCAAGAGCTTACAAAACCGATCATCACGAAATTACCCTCACGCCAAAGGAGTTTTTTAAGGAGCTGCCGAAACTCATTTGGCATGAGGACGAGCCGCTTGGTTTTGTTGCGTCGGTGCCGCTTTATTTTGTTTCGAAGCTTGCGCAGCGCCATGTGAAGGTCGTTTTGACTGGCGAGGGAAGCGATGAGCTTATGGCTGGGTACAGTCGCTACGCAAAAACTTTATTGCTAATTGAATATGGTGAAAAATACGAAAGCTTAGCACCGAGGTTTCTAAGGGATGCGGTAAAAACAGGGGTTACAGCTCTCCCAGATACGCTGAATCGAAAACTCAAGCGGACATTTTTGACACGCGATGTGGATGTCGAAAGTCTCTTTTTCGATAATTTTTCAATATTTTCGGCTGAAATGCAGAGGAATCTTTTTACGGCGAAAGCGAAGGCAAAGATCTCCGATCTAAACCCATATACATTTCAAAATCACTGGTTTGAAGAAAACGATGCAAACGAGCATTTGGACAAGATCCTATATGCGGATACAAAAACCTATCTTCATGAACTTCTGATGAAACAGGACCAGATGTCGATGGCGGCATCGATCGAATCGCGGGTTCCGTTTCTCGACCACGAGTTGGTCGAGTTTACAGCGAAAGTGCCTGTTAAAATGAAGATTCGCGGAAAAACTACGAAGTGGATTCTGCGCAAAGCAATGAAGGGAATATTGCCTGAAGAAATTTTAGCGCGTCCTAAAATGGGATTTCCCGTTCCAATTGACGATTGGTTTAGAGGTGAGTTTAGTTATTTGGTTGATGATTTTATTTTGAGCGAGCGCGCACTTGAGCGAGATATTTTCGAAGCGGATGCCATAAGAGAGATAGTTCGCAAGCATAATTCAGGAGAAAATCACGGGTTAAGACTTTTATTCTTATTGAATTTCGAGTTTTGGCAGCGCCAATGTATTGAAGGTGAAAGTGTGGAGATAGCTTAAGAGAATTTGGTATTCGCCGCATCTATTTTTTGTATATGAGAATTGTCCTTTTTTCAAGAGTCCCGAAATGGTATTCATTCAAGAACGAACGCCTAGCCAGCCATCTGGCAGCAGAAGGGTTTGAGATCGCCGGTGTTGTTGTTGAGACAACCTCCACATTGAAATCATTACGCGAATGGACAAAGAAACTTGGTTGGGGAGTTTTTGTATCAAAACTTATGCAACGTTTACCTGGAGGAAAGACTCAAGAAAAAACTGCTGGGATGGATCAGGAGATTACAGAGAAACGTGCATCAATTTCGCCAGATGTATTTCATTTCAAGTCTCATAATTCGCCGGAGTGCATTGAAAAAGTAAGGTCGCTCAAACCTGATGTAATCGTATTGCGAGGTTGCGGTATTTTGAAGAAACCGATTTTGGAGGTCCCCAACCTCGGAGTTATCAATCCACATTATGCACTTCTACCGGATTTTCGCGGAATGGATGTAACTGAATGGTCGGTGCTCTCCGGCGCGCCGGTGGCGGTAAGCGTTCATACTGTTAATAGCGGCGTGGATACCGGCGTCGTTCTAAAATCGGAAAAAATTGAGCCAGGTGAGGAGGACTCAGTCGGCAGTCTGCGTGACAAAAGTGCGAGATTGGCGGTGAAGCTACTAAGGGATGCGTTGATCGACCTGAGAAACGAACAAAAGTTTCCCGAAGATAAAATGAATGATGGTGGTAAACAGTATTTCCAAATGCATTGGCGATTAAAGAATATTGCCAATAGACGTCTTCAGAAACTTGCCTAAGAGTATGTTTAACAAACATAAGAAATTTGATGCAAGGAGATTGGTTGGTGCTTTGGTTAGGAACGCACATCCCTCGAATTGCAACTTGTTGGTAGGTGACCTCTTAAAAAGAACACGCAAACCAAGAAGCACGAAAACGCACCTTAAGAAAACCATGGCTTGGTTGGAGGCGGCCCACGACGCTGGAGGTGGAAATGGGGTCGCAGGCGGCTACTCGGTTATTGATGGTTGGTTAAGTCCGTATCCGGAGACTACCGGCTACCTAATTCCAACCTTTTATGATTACGCTCGTTTTTCCGGCGAGGATGTATGGAGACGCCGCGCTGAAAAAATGGGAAATTGGGAAATTCAGGTCCAAATGCCTAATGGTGCGGTACAAGCAGGCTTGTATTCGGAAGGTAACAAACAAGTTCCGGCGGTATTTAATACAGGGCAGGTGATATTGGGTTGGTGCCGGAATTTTCTGGAGACCAATAACGCCATTTATCTAAACGCCGCAAAGAAGGCGGGAGATTGGTTGATTGACGTACAGTCCGATGATGGTGCCTGGCGTTTTGAAAGTAAGGAGACCGAGACGAGCGTGCACGCCTACGATGTCCGAACAGCTTGGAGCCTTTTGGAAATTTTCGAAATTAGTGATGAAACGAAATATCGAAAAACCGCCGAGAACAATATTCGCTGGACTCTTGAGCAACAGAAGAAAAATGGGTGGTTTGAGAACAATGCTTTTTTTGCCTCTGAAGATGGATGGTCTGCTCCGTTTACTCATACGATTGCCTATGTGATGGAAGGATTGCAGGAATCACATCGGATCTTGAAAGACGACGAATGTTACGAAGCGGTCTTGAAAACCGGTGAGAAATTGCTGCGCATTTTTGAATTGCGTCGTTTTATGGCTGGCGATTTCAACTCGAAATGGAAATCATCGGGAAATTACAGCTGTTTAACGGGAAATGCGCAAATTGCGGGTGTTTGGCTCAAACTATTTCAGAAAACCGATGATGCGCGTTTCCTTAACGCAGCATTAAAACTGAATGATTATACGAAATCGACTCAGAATCTGACATCTCTAAAAAATGGCATTAAAGGTGGAGTGAAAGGTTCTCACCCTATCAATGGGAAGTATACACCGTATATCTTTCCAAACTGGGCTGCGAAGTTTTTTGTAGATACGCTCATGCTAGAAGAAGAAATTATGGGAGCGTTTGAAAAACAGGTTTTGGGTATCGGAAATGGATCGAGCGATTAACCTATGAGGAATAGATTTTTATGCACTGGAAAGTAATAACAGAATGTCCCGATCCCGAGTTAGAGGCAAAATGGCATGAGTTTATGCCTCGTTCTTCTTATCCGAGTCACTACACGTCTCCTGGGTTTTTCAAGATGGCTTATTGGGAGGACAAGAACCCCTATGCCATTTTAATTCTTGACGGAGATGAGGTGGTAGGAGTTTCCTGTGGATTGTTGACAGGTAACCAGATTATCTCGGGTATTGAAGTTCGCCCACAAGTTTCTTTTTCCAAACGCGCGGACGAAACGTCGGTTGCTGAAGCAATGCTCGATGGATTGATCGAATTTGGTGGGAAAGAAGCAGAGTTGATAACGTTGCACAGTCATAAACAAATTACTGCGTTTGAAGACATCGGCATGAGTGTCAAAAGAGCAGAAGGGAGTTTTGAAGTTGTTGTGCTCGATTTGTCTATAGGAAGCGAAGAGATTTTCAAGGCATTTTCTCAATCAAGACGATCGGATATCAGAAAAGCAATTAGGCAAAAGAAGCTTCAGATTTCGCAGATCGAAACTCTTGATGAGCTTGAAGAACTTCACAAAATCCATGTCGACTGGTGCCGCACCAAGGAAGTGACCCCGGATCATTGGGAAATGTTTAAATCGGTTTGGGAACAAAAAGACTATATGCGCATTTTTGTGGCCAAAGCGGAAGGTAAAGTAATAGCGGGAAGTTATTTTCGTTTTTATAAGGATTCCCTCGTGGAATATGCCGCGAACAATTCGATTCCCAAGTATCAAAACTTGCGACCTAACGATCTGCTTGTTTGGAAAGCGATCGAATGGTCGTGCGAAAATGGCTTTTCCAAATTTAGCATGGGCGGCTCACACTTGTTCCTACGCAGATTTGGCGGTGATAAAGTTTCGAGCTATAGATATCAGATGGACAGGACATTGTTTAAGAAGCACAAGACAAAAGAAGCCTTGAGGAGCCTCGCCATAAAGACCTATCAGAGTTTGCCGGATTCTAGCAGGAAGAAGATAAAATCAGTTTTTAAACGATGACAATACTTGTAGCGGAAGCAGGAAATAGAAAAGTATCGAAGGAATCAAATCGCTCGATACTACGTGGGCAAGATATTTTATGTTTTAGCCACGATTGGACGGGCGATCCCCTATCCAAAACTCACCTGATGCGTGTGCTTTCGAAAGACAACCGCATCCTTTGGATAAATGCGATTGCAAACCGTATGCCAGCAGCTTCCTCGAAAGACGTTAAAAGAATTTTTTCGAAGCTAAAACGATTTACCGAACCTGTAAAGGAAGTAGAGCCGAATATCTTCGTTCTTAATCCGCTCGCGATTCCGACTTATGGAAGCGCTTTTGTGAAAAGCTTTAACCGGAGGTTTCTAATAAACCAGGTAAAGAAAGCGATGCGTAAGCTTGGATTTCAGAGGCCGATCAATATGGTTTTCAATCCGGCGGCGGGTTTGCTTGCGGGGAAGCTTGATGAAAGTGAGATTGTTTATTATTGCGTTGATGATTATACGGAGTTCACAGGAGTTGCAACCGGGTTGAAAGAAATTGAGGAAGAGCTTTTTAAGAAATCCGATTTGGTTGTTGTCTCTGCGGAGAAGCTACTCGAAGATAAAAAACATTTCAATAAAAACACCCAAATAATACGACACGGTACAGATTGGAAGCATTTCAGGAAATCCCTTGATGAAGCAACAGAAATTCCGAATGATATTAGCAATTTACCAAAGCCGATTATTGGGTTTCACGGTTTGCTTGCGGATTGGGTAGATTACGAACTTATTAAAAAAATTGCTGAAAAGTACGATTCGGGTTCTGTTGTGTTAGTCGGAAAAATTGCAGTAGATGCCGAGAAAAAGGTAAAGGTTCTTGATGATGTTAAGAATGTGTACCTCCTCGGGCGCAAACCGTATGAACGGCTTCCAAACTACTGTAAAGGTTTCGATGTCGCCCTCAACCCTTTTGTTATCAATGAACTAACACTTGCCGCGAATCCGCTTAAGGTTCGTGAGTATCTTGCCGCCGGGCTTCGCGTTGTTTCCACGGATATTCCCGAAGTGCGGATGCTCAAACACTGCAGAGTCGGGCGAAACCACGAAGATTTTCTACATCAGATGGAAGTAGCGCTCGCCGATGACACGGAACAAGAATTGATTAGCGATTCGATCAAGCACGAGAGCTGGGAAGCAAAAATTGAAGAACTTCGAGCCATAATGGAAGAGAGCGAGTGATGAGAAAAAGAATTCTTATTGCTGCGGTTATTTTGGTTGCGGGCGTCCTGATTTGGGTCGTTACGGCTCCTTTTTTTTACAGCAATCTGATGGTTCAGAGGCAACTCAAACGAGCCGATGCGATATTGGTTCTTGGCGGTTCGTCCACATACAAAGAACGCACTAAGAAGGCAGCAGAGCTTTTCCGGCGGGGAGTTTCCGAGAGAATCTTGTTAACTGATGACGGCGGATATGCTGGTTGGTCTCAGGAGGAGCAAAGAAACCCTCCCTTTGCGTATCTCGCGCAGCAAGAGCTCATTTCGAATGGAGTTTCAGAGGAGAAGATCGAGATCCTTGCGCCCGAAGTGACGGGAACGATCTATGAAGCAAGAGTTCTCAAAACCAGGTTTGAAAAGGAAGGCTGGAAATCTGTTATCGTTGTGACGTCGGCGTATCATACACGGCGTGCACTCTGGACGTTTGAGGAAGAAATGTCGAGCGATGACGTGGAAATTGGAATCTACGCGCCAAAGCCCGGTGATCAAACACCTGAAACAGATTTCTGGTGGATGAACTTTAAGGGCTGGAAAATAGTCGTGGGCGAATATGTGAAACTCGTCGCCTATTGGCTGTTTTATTCGAATTAGGTGCGATTTCGGCTAGAATCAAGAGAATGAAGAGACTAGAAAAACCAAACTGGCAGAAGCAAAACGAAAGGAAGAAAACTCTCTGGATAGGATTGATTGGTGCGCTTTTACTTATACCGGTCTTGGGTAGCGCCGTCTACTTGCTGGACAAAATACGCCCGCTTGAGTCTTTTGCGGAAGAATCCGGAAACGCGCAGGGACGGAGAATCGTTGTGCCGGCAGGCGGCGATTTTCAGAACGCTCTAAACCAATCTAACCCAGGGGATACGATAGTCTTGAAAGCCGGAGCGATCTACAAAGGCGCGTTCAAGCTTCCAAAAAAGCGAGGCGAACAATTTGTCACGGTCACAACATCGGCGGCTCAGTCACTGCCGTCACCGGACAAGAGGATCGATCCGGATAAACACTCGTCGCTACTTCCAAAACTTGAGTCGAATGTAAAGGGCAAGCCGGTCATTCTCACAGCGGATGGGGCTCATCATTTTCGTTTTATCGGCGTCGAGTTTAAGCCCACGATCGAAGGGCTCTACAACATAATCCAAATCGGATCGAGCGAGGAAACGTCGGTTGATCAGCTGCCTCATAACATTGAATTCGACAGAGTTTACATTCGCGGAAGTAAAGTGCATGGTCAGCGTCGGGGCATAGCGGCTAATGGACGCCACATTAAAATCATAAACAGCCACATTTCGGAGATTAAGCGAGACGGTGAAGAGACTCAAGCGATAGCGATTTGGTCGGCCGATGGCCCGCTGGAGATTAGAAACAATTATCTTGAGGCGGCCGGAATTGGCATACTATTTGGCGGCGCCGGCGCTCCGTTAAAACTCATTCCGACAGATTGTATCGTAAAAGATAACCATATAAATAAACCTCTCGAATGGAAAGAACAAGCTTGGGATGTGAAGAATATGTTTGAGATCAAGAATGGTCGAAACATAAAGGTTCAAAACAATCTAATGACAAATAATTGGGCGAGCGCTCAATCAGGAACTGCCGTCCTGTTTACGACTCGCGCCGACAATAAGAACGTGGTGATTGAAAATATCGAATTTTCAAACAATATCATCCAAAGCTCGGGAAATGCTCTAAATATTTACGGTTCCGAGGGGGATGGGGGACGAAATCTTACGATCAAAAACAACCTTTTCGCTGATATTGATGGTTCGCGCTGGGGCGGCGCCGGAC
The DNA here is from genome assembly GCA_965216195.1 of Aridibacter sp. Lineage (GTDB taxonomy): Bacteria > Acidobacteriota > Blastocatellia > Pyrinomonadales > Pyrinomonadaceae > Aridibacter. Next base: position 3,676,261 of record OZ244151.1, read on the forward strand.
ACTTTCTATTAGTTTCGGATTGGGATGGCTTAACGATCGAAAATAATACGATCATTCAAACCGGAAATATGTCTAACGCCCACGGACCGCCAACCAAAGACTTCATCTTTCGAAATAACATTATCTATAACAATGAATACGGCTTCTTCGGCGACGGCAGTAGCCCCGGCAGAGTTGCATTAAACGAGTATTTTCCGGGTTTTATAGTTACAAACAATATTATTATCGGCGGAGATTCAAAAGATTACGGACGGTCGAATTTTTATCCAAGTTCGATAAGACAGATCGGATTTATAGATCGAAAACACTATCGCTTAGGAAAAAACAATCCTTATCGAAGTCGAGGTTTCGGTGGAAAACAAATCGGCGCGGATATCGATCCGGCTAGCGTTGGTGGAAACTAAGTTTGAAGTTTCTCAATCATCGATATAAACCGTTCGTCTTCACGAATTGAATCGAGGCTTCGATCGTTTTCGTAAAGCGGTTTGTTTTCATTTCCGAGTTTAATCGCACGGGCAATCCAATCAATAGCCTCTTCGTTTTCGCCAAGGAGAGCGTACGTGGCGGCAGTCCAGTAAGCCATATCGTGATCGGCTTTGGAGATACTGATAGCCTCGTCCGTCAATTGATTGCGCGCCTCTTCAGTTTTACCTGCGCGGGCCAGAAAAGTGGCATACAAAGGGCGTATTCCATCCATGTCAGGATTTTCTTCTAAAACCTTCGCCATCATTTCAATAGACTCATCCGTATCGCCCTTGTAGAAATATGTAGCGGCGCGAAACGTTCGAATCAGCGGATGGTTTGGTTCCACTTTGGAACCTTTGTCGAGTTCAGCGAGCGCCTTTTCAAACTCACCCCTGTAATTGTAGATCCTTGCTCGGTTATAACTCGCGACGACACGGGCGGCAGGATCGAGTCTGACAAGCCTACGGAAACTATCGAGTGATTCCTGGTATTCACCGTCGAGCCGATGTATGACGCCTTTAACAAAATAGATCGGCGCCTCATGTGGAAACTGTTTTTGCAGCGCTTTTATTTCTTCGCGCGCCTTTTGTTTTTCACCTCGCGCCATATGGATTAAAACCATCAACACACGAGCTTCTGATACGTTCGGATCGTACTCGAAGGCTTTCTCAAAAGCTTTCTCAGCACGATCGTAATCTCCTCCTGCCCCGATTCCTTTGAAGACACGATTCGCGAAACACGCACCAAGGCCGCTATAGGCAAGTGCAAATTCCGGATCGAGATCAATTGCGTTTTCAAAATTATCGATCGCTGCATCGCAATCCTCAGCGGAGACAGTGCGGAATATAAACCGTCCGAAATTATCTCGTCCTCGTAAGTACTCCTCATAGGCTTCGGCATTTTCTGTTGGGCGCCGACCGAGCACTTCCTGTTCTTCATCGGAAAGTTCGAGACGCAAGCCATTAAGAATGTGTTTTCCGATAACATCTTGTAGCGCGAGTATATTTTCGCCTTCGGCGTCTATTCGATCACTCCAAAGAATGTCTCCCGAGACAACGTTTAGGAGCTGCGCGGTTACGCGCATTTTTTCCCCTGCCGTGAGAAAACTGGCGGATAACACTGCATGAACTCTGAGTTCGCGACCGGCGTCGCGGGGATCGATTTCCTTTCCCTGATACTTTGCAATTACCGAACTTGGCCTAACGATCAAAGAACGCAGTTGGGCGATTTCAGTAATCACTGCATCAGCAAGTGCAAATTCGTAGAAATCATTTGCAGGATCTTTACTCAAATTTGTAAAGGGTAGAATCGCAACCGTTTTTTTCTCTCGTCCGGTCGTTGTAAGTGTCACATCAGGCGCGTAGGTTGGCGTAATCGACGCCGCAGAAGGCGATGATTGTGCAGATGTGTCAGAACCACCTGTTTTGCCTGTGATCCATTTCCACGCGCGTTTTACGGGGTTTGCGCTCTCGAGATGTTTTGGTTCAAAGCTCTCGTTTTGAATTAATGGTGCATCTGAGATCACCCTCATGACCTCTCTAAGATCATCGCGCATTTGAGCAATATCCTGATAACGGTTTTCGGGTTCTTTCTCCAATGCCTTGTCGATAACTTGCTGAAGTTTCGGTGGCAAAACCTCCGGTCTCATTTCCGCGAGCGGCGTCGGCTTGCCGTGCAAAACCTGGTGGCGCACATCAACGACCGTTTTGCCCTGAAAAGCCCAGATACCTGTAAGCATTTCATAAAGAAGAACACCACTCGAAAAAATATCTGCACGGTGATCCGTTTTCTCTCCTTTGGCTTGCTCGGGGGCTGCGTAAGTTGCGGTGCCATACGGAATTCCGATTTCGGTTATGTCCACCTGCTCCGAAGAAGTGCCGGTAGGCTCATCGTGGAGCAACTTCGCCAATCCGAAGTCTAGAATTTTTACTTGCCCTTCCTTATTTACCATCACATTTCCGGCTTTAATATCGCGATGGATAATATTTTTCTTATGAGCGTACGCGAGCGCATCGCAAACCTGAATCTCGATTTGCAGGGCAGTTGGAAGCTCGAGCGGACGACCATCTACAAACTCGCGGACATTCTTTCCTTCAATATATTGCATAGCAATGTAGAAGGTCCCGTCGTCTTCGTGGTAGTCGAAAATTGTGCAGATGTTTGGGTGATCTAGCTTAGAGCAGAGCTTTGCCTCGCGTTCGAATCGAGTGAAATTTGCAGTTTTTGAAGTGAGTTCGGGAGGTAAGACCTTGATTACAACTTTCCGGTCGAGCTTTGTATCGAGGGCTTTATAAACAGTGCCTTGCCCGCCGGCGCCAAGTTTTTTTATGATTTCGTATTGGTGAATTCTTTCGCCAACCATATACAACTCTATTACTTATTCAACAAGGGGACTTGGCTGGGAAAAACAGAATAAGTTTCTCTAACATCGAGCTAATTTTTTAATTCTTTTCGGCAAACTGCCGATTTATATTGAGATCGTTCAGCCACGAGGGGGATCACCCCAACCTGACTGTACGTATTCGCCGTTTTCTACAATTGTCGGCACAGTAGGATCACCATCTGAAAATTCAAGCATTTCCTTTTGGCGTTCCTTATCATTTTGGGCATCGTATTCCGTGAATTCGATATTATTTTCGTTATAATAAGACCTAGCCTTGTCGCAGTAGGGACAGTTTGGTTTTGTATAAACTACTAAAGACATATAGATTTTCTCCTCGTGTGTCAGTTAGTTTAACAATTGCAACAAATTAATAAAAGTTTGGTGAGAGATTCATGGAAAACTGGGATTTATTCGAACCGTTTGAACGACTTATCGAGATTGAGATTCTCGGTCGGAAGGTACGTGTACCGGAAAACAATACGCTCCTAAGATGTTTTCAATACCTTTCGATGGAGTCTGTTTCGATGGGGGATTTTTGTTGGAATGGAGATTGTCTCAATTGTCAGGTGATTATTAAGAACGGCGAAAAAGAAAAACCTCTGATGTCTTGTCGCGCCATTGTGGAAGAAGGTATGGAAATCGTTTCGATGAACCCCGAGATCGATCTCAAACCGTCGCAGTAACACTCTCCTTATTTCTTTCGATCAACTCGATAAACCGTTTAAAATGATGTTCAGCGTCGTGGGGCCCCGGTGCTGCTTCGGGATGATATTGCACACTAAAAATCGGAAGAGTTTTGTGTTTTATTCCGGCCACGGTCTCATCGTTTAAGTTGATGTGTGTGATTTCAAGGTCGTCAGGGAGGGAATTTCCGTCGATCGCAAAACCATGGTTGTGGGCAGTAATCTCAACCTTGCCCGTCGCTAGATCCTTAATTGGTTGATTACCGCCCCGGTGTCCGAACTTTAATTTGTAAGTTTTTGCGCCAAAAGTCTGCCCAAGAATTTGATGACCGAGACAGATTCCAAACATAGGGATTTGTGTTTTGGTTAGTCCCTCGATCTCATTTACTACGGATTTCATTGACGCAGGGTCGCCGGGGCCATTTGAAAGAAATATGCCATCCGGTTTTAGAGCTGTAACCTCGGAGGCGGAAGTGGAGCTTGGTACGACGGTTATACGACAACCGTGTCCAGAGAAATGTCGAAGGGAATTGGTTTTAACACCGAAATCGTAACAAACAATATGGAATCTCTCGTCGCTCACGGGTTTCCATTCATACGGCTTATCGACCGAAACCATACTGGCGAGTTCGCGGTTGTTCATTTCCGGGGATTTAAGAACTTTTTCGAGTAGGCTTCTTTTGTCCAAGTCGGTACTGGAAATAGCAGCACGCATCGCACCCTTATCCCTTATGTGCCGAACTAAAGCGCGCGTGTCGATGTGTTCGATTCCGACAATCTCGTTCTCTTCAAGATAGGCTTGGAGAGTTTTTTCCCCGCGCCAATTTGATTTGATATTGCTCGCTTCCCTTACCACAAAGGCTTCCGCCCAGGGCTTTCTTGATTCTACGTCGGATTCGTTTGTTCCGTAGTTTCCAATAAGCGGGTAGGTCATACAAACAATTTGTCCGGCGTAGCTTGGGTCCGTGAGAATTTCCTGATAGCCGGTCATCGACGTGTTAAAAACCATTTCGCCGAATGTTTCGCCCTTAGCGCCGAAAGGGAGTCCCTCAAATGAGCGCCCGTCTTCCAAAACCAAAATCGCTTTTTTGGATGTTTTCATCGAAAATTATTACTAACCTTAAATATTAAAATGGTCGATTGCTTAGCTTAAATATTCTCGCTAAAACAATCAACCATCGAGCTTTCTACAAACTGTTTTTTTCTGTTAGCTCTCTTCCTCCGCCCGATAGTCATCTCCCGGATCCTCCTCTTCAGAGGGTGCTTCCGGAGATTCTTCGGTTTCCTTAAGCTGAGTTTCGCCGTGTTCCAAAAAGCCTAATTTTGACGGGCGCCAGTATCGGAAAAAAGCTTTCCCATAAATGTACTTCTGAGGGACTAAACCCCAACTTCTGGAATCGGACGAATGTTCGCGGTTATCGCCCATTACAAAATAGTAATGATCTTTAACCTTTGTCCGTTCGACGTCACTCATCTTATCAAGACCCGACTTCTTAAGATAAGGTTCTTCAAGCGCCATTCCATCTACATAAACCACGCCATTACTAATCTCGACGGTTTCACCCGGCAAGCCGACCACACGCTTTACGAAACTCTTTTCCGGGTCTTCCGGGTACCAAAAAACGACAATATCTCCGCGACTTATATGTCCCCAGCTAACACTTTCAAAGTTGTAGTAAATTAGTTTGTTGACGATCAGTCGCTCACCGTTTTGGAGCTCCGGGACCATCGACGTTCCTTCAACAACAACCGGCTGCGCAACAAAAACTCCAAACAGCACAAAAACTGCGACGATGAGAATTACATCCCGCATCAGCCTTAAACTCTCAAACCACAAACCACTTCGCGACGAGCGCCTAATTTTGATGACTTCAATGTCTGGATCGTCATTCGCGGAAACGCCGCCGAAATCAACTTTGTCCTTTTGTTTAAGACTAAACATACGTGTCGAAATTTATGATGAAAGGTTAGGAGTAAGCGGTTGGTAATAAAAAAACTACCAGTTTCAAAACTAACGTTTATTTGGCTCTTTTGTCAACGGTTTATGTCCCCGAAACGAAGCGCCAACTTCTGATTCGCTACGAATATCTTCCGCCAAATAGAATATTGTCTTCGATTAAATATAATAAAGGTCTCGAAGTTTGCATGACGATCACGCTGAATTCGTTTACATATTCTAACGAGGAGTATTTTTTGAATAAACATATCCGCCAACTTTTTCCCGCACTTGAAGAAACCGTTTACCTAAATTGTGCAGCTGTCGGACCCTTACCGAGGCCTACGGTCGAGGCAGTTGTTTCGCAGCTGAAGGACGTTTCGCTTCATGGTTCAACAAATTATCCCGATTGGGTTAAGACTAAGGATCGGGTGCGGGAGTTAATAGCTGAAATGCTTTGCGTCAGATCGGAGCAAGTGGCTTTTACGAGAAACACATCGGATGGGTTTGCGACCGTCGCCAATGGTTTCAAATGGAACGAAGGCGATAATATTGTGACTTTTGCTCGAGAGTTTCCGGCGAATTTTTATGCCTGGAGGCGGATTCGGGATTCGAAGGGAATCGAGCTGCGTTTGTGCCCCGAAAGGGATGGCCGCATCGATATTGACGAATTTATTTCGTTAATTGATGAAAACACGAAGCTTGTAGCGATCAGCGCGGTGCAGTTTTCGAGTGGGTTTCGGGCAGATTTGCGGCGAATTGGTGAAACTGCAAGAAGTGTTGATGCTCTTTTCTGTGTCGATATTATTCAGGCATTTGGCACATTCCCGCTGGATATGCCGGCATGCTTTGTTGATGTGGCAAGCAGCGCTAGTCATAAATGGCTTTTGTCTCCCGAAGGCTGCGGAATTCTCTATTTGAGCGAAAGAGCTCGCGAGCGAATCGAACCGACGCTCGTGGGTTGGATAAGCGTGGAAGAACCGTGGGATTTCAATGATTATGAACAGGAGTTCAAACCAAATGCTCTGGCATGGGAGACAGGGACCGGACCCTCATCTCTATTTTACGGACTGGAGCAGAGCCTAAAGTTATTGAAAGAGACTGGTATAGAAAATATTGAAAATCATCTTGAAGGTCTCACGGATTACCTGTGCGAAAATCTGCCTTCGGAGCGTTATGAATTGATAAGTTCGCGCGACAAGGGTGAAAAGTCGCAAATTGTATGTTTCCGTAGTCGTATGGGTTTGGAATCAAACGCAGTTTTTAAGCATTTGGAAAGCAAAAATATAGTAATTTCGGCGCGTGGCGAACGCAGCAGAGTTTCACCGCATTTCTTTAATACTCGAGAGGATATTGCCACGCTGATCGAGAATCTGCCTTAACGGAGACCACTAAAATCCGAATTGGTGTCAGGTGTGAGCTGATCGAGGTTTAGACGCGTTAATCCTCCACCGTCGGAATACTGAACCATTGTTGCCCTCTGGCTCTTACGAATATTGTAAAAGACAATTCCCGCGATAATGCCGGCAATAATCGCAACCAAAAGTCCTAGTAGGATCGCGAATACCGTTGCAATAAATAGGTCTTTGGTCTGCGTGATGAAGGCCCTTTCCGCACGATCTGCAATAAACGGATCGTAATTCAGCCAACGAACGACCTTTTCGTATTTGATCTGCTTGAAAAGCTGATTTGCGGCCGCTTCATCGGCCGCATCGAAAACGAACGCATTGTAATTGCCAATTCGTTTGTAGAAAACCGGAGCGGCCGTGCTCGTCGCTGCCAGGAACTCACTAACTTTCTTGTCCGTATCGATTGATGCCTGCGGGGTGCTGTATTCAACGATAAGGAGTTTGCCTTCCGGGTAATCGGCTGTAACGCCTTCCGTGTCAGCAACAAAATCGATGTATTGAAGGATATCTCGATCTCCTAAAACCTTTCGCAATTCCCCAAAGTTTTGAATAAAAACGGCACTATTCTGTTTTTCCTTCCAGTTGGGTAGATGCTTGATTATTACAGGAATTCCCTCTTTATCGGATACTTCAAGACTTTTTGGGCGAACGCGGGCTGGTGGCTGAGCAAATCCCGTAAGTGGAATGCTCATAACAAATAGAAGCGATAAGATTGCAAGCAGAAGATATCTGTTCATCACAGGACTTTCATCAACGGTTTCAAGTAAGATCAATCTTAGCATGCCCAAAAAGAAAACAAAACAAATTCGAAAATCACACGAATTGTGTGTGAAAACGCTATATTTATGGGTTTTCACAAAAATTTAGCCAAAAAGTGTATTAAATGCGTCAAAACATACACGCTTTGGTTTAAATCTATTCTATGATGAGGTGCGAATACTAAAGTATGCCAGCCAAAAATCGGAATAAAACCCTAAAAAAACTGAATGATAAAGGCAGGCAACCCGGGTTTCGGTTTTTGGCACGCGAATTGTTTTGAGTACAGTCGGAGGGGGATAGAAAAATGGCAACAACAGAAACTTTGAATTACCCGATTTTACAGGATTCAAAATCAGCAAAGGTTAAGACCAACAAGGCGAAAGCCGCAAAAGTCGATGTAACCGAGCTAAGCGATTATGAATTAACGCAGGCATCGTCTAATGGCGATATGGTGGCTTTTGAAGAGGTTTATAACCGGCACCACCGCAGGGTTTACGCAATCTGCCTGAGGATGCTCAAAAACACAAATGAAGCGGAAGATCTAACGCAGGATGTATTTATTCAGCTGCACCGAAAAATCGGTAGTTTCCGGGGGGATTCCGCTTTCACGACCTGGCTACATCGCCTAACGGTAAACCAAGTGCTGATGCACTTTAGGAAACGTACGGTGAAGTTTGAAAAAACGACCGAGGAAGGCGAAACACCCGAGCAAATTGTTCGCGGATCGGAAAAACCAAGCAAGATGCCGGTTGTTGACAAAATTGCACTTCAGAATGCGATTAAACAGCTTCCCGACGGATACCGCAAAGTGTTTGTTTTGCATGATATCGAAGGCTTTGAGCATGAGGAAGTAGCAAGAATTCTTGGTTGCTCCGTAGGAACAAGTAAATCCCAGCTCCACAAGGCGCGCTTGAAACTCCGCAAGCTTCTAAAGAGAAAAGCCCCACCAAGACTTGTTAGAGCTTGGTAGAAAAATCCCCAAAAATAACATTGAAACGGCTTCTGAATAGGGGCCGTTTTTTTGTTAGTTGCTGCATCATAAAAAGGAAAGCGTACAATCGTACTCCGATTAAACGCATAACCGAACTAAGCGGCTTGAAGGGATCTAGCATCCTCAAGAGCAATTGACACTGAATCGGACTGTTTCTGGAAAGTGCGGAAAGTCTCTGACTTTCCGCAGCCGAAGGACAACAAAAGTGAAGGCTCAGCCTTCACTTGCTACTGAGCAATTGCCGGAAGGTCGGAGACCTTCCTCACTGAAAGGAAGACCAAAAGGGGTTGATGATGGCCCTTTAAAGCGGGGACTACGAACAAAAGCCGCTGATTAAATTGCTGAAGAAAGATTCCAAATAGGTGTGGAAAGTCTCTGACTTTCCGAAACCGAAAGCCAACGACCGAAAAACATCTTCGTTGGGAGTGTTTAACGGTAGTCAAAGCCCGGAAATTTTCGTTTGCTTCCCATTATTCGAGGTCAAGCCACTTTTCATCAATTTGAATATTTCTGCGGGCGAGTTCGGCAACAAATTTGTCGGGATCGATAACAGTCTCCTGTGGTGTCGCTCCCCTCTCCGCTACCTCACCTTTCGCCATCATTTGAGCAACTATCGACGCAGGAAACGCGGTTGTTCGCATCATAGCGCTTAAAGAATTTGCCTCATCCTCTTTATCAACGATGTCGTATCTCAAGCGCTTCGTTTCGCCATCTCTCGTTCCAACAAACTCCAAACGAATCAAAACATAATCCGGTTCATCGGCAGGTAAGTGTTTTGCAAGGAGCTCGCCGAAAACACGGCGTGGTTTTATTTTTTTTGCATCCACTTCAATCGGCTCGCTCGAACACAAACCAAGATCAATCATCACCCGAAATTTTTCGCAGTGTCCGGCATATCTAATCGTTTTGTAGTCGAGCTCTTTTATTTTTCCCAGGAAAGTATCAGGAAGGGTTGAGGTCCCTCCGGAGGTTTGAAAAGCTTCAAGGGCTGGAAAACCCTCAAAAGACATGTTTTCGCATTCCGTCATCGATTCAATCTCCGTAATTTCACCGTTTCGGATTATACGAGCTTTCTCGATATATTCGTTAATTAAACCTTCGACGCTAAACACGAGTTGATAATCAAGCGGTGGTTTGGGATTTTGCGGCAAACCGCCCACTCGTATGTGAATTTCGTCGATCGCATCAAAACGCATTGCGCCGTGCATTGCTAAAACCGAAACCATGCCGGGTGCGAGTCCGCAATCGGGAATGATATTTATCTCCGCAGTTTTTGCTTTTTGATCAAGCTCTAGTTGCTCATCGACAACGTAATTGTTCCCGCCTAGATCGCAGAAATTCACCGCTGATTCGACAGCTATCTTCGAGAGTTCTAAATTGAACCAGTAGTTAACGCAGGAGATCACCGAATCGTGCTTCTCCATTTGAGAAACGGTGTCTTCATATTTGGAAACGTCCAGACGGATGGCAGTAACCTTCGGGGAATCAATCGCCAGAGCTACATCCTGAGCCTTATCCGTGTCGGCATCAGCTACCGTAATTTGAGTGACTTCCGGAGAATTGTGCGCGAGATCATAAACCGCGCCAAAGCCCATTCGCCCAGCTCCGAGAACTAAAATTTTCATATGAATTTATGCGGGAGACTCAATTTCAGGCGGGAAATCTTACCACTCGTCAGATTCTACGGGTTCTTGATTTGCAATCACTTCCCCAGCGTACTCCCAAACTTCCTTCTTCCATAGTTTTACGGAGCGGGTTAGCATTAGAGCTGCCTGTGGGTGAGCAGCGTTTCGCTCCAAACGCAGAACCTCCGCCGTTACCGAAATCTCATCCTTTTTCTCCGTTACGACCAAGTTTACTTTCGTGCCAACCTGAGGCAATAGACGCGGCAAATAGACGAGAACCCCCTTTGGGCCTACATTTTCTGTCAACCCTTCCTCAGTCATTTGTTTTCCATTTTCGTCCTTCCATTTCAGACGTATCGGAAAGGAAACATTGTATCTTTCTCCAACCCTTCGTTCGCGCATAAAAAGCGATTTCTCCCCTTAATAAAAAAAGTATGAATTGTGCGAAGTGAACGTTTTTCCGAGTGCAGTATCTTGCTCTATTTTTGAACAACAATTCGCACAGTTATATTGCCGTTGTTTGCTAAATTTTGCAATTTACGGTGCACGAAAAAGCTAGACATCTGTGATTTGCTATGCTAGCCTTTATGTTTATTTCAGGAAAAACGTGCAGGAAATGGCGGGGTTTTTCCATTTCCGACTAAGATACAATTTAAGTCGGAAATTAAAACTTAATAATACTATACAAGTGTTGAAAGACACTTTTTTTGTTGTAACTACTTTATTTAGTAAACATTTAGGAGAGTAATAATGAAAAACGTAGCTAGAGGTAGCGTTCTTTTATTTTTGATTGCAATTGTAGGATTAATCTACTTTCAATCGAAGGTTGAGGCCGTAACCATCTTAGCGAGTGATTCGCAAGAAAATTTACAATTTAATACAAAAAACTTTAATAGTAATTTAATTGAAAAACACGAATTTAACGTAAAAACGATTCCAGCTTCGAAAAGCAGCTCAAAAGGAATGGCTTTTAAGGCGACAGCGTATTGTTTAAGAGGAAAAACTGCTTCGGGAAGATACGTAAGACGTGGAATCGTAGCCGCCGACCCGAGAGTACTTCGCTTAGGTACGAGAATTTACATGCGTGGCGGACGTTATACAGGAAACTACGTTGTAGCCGACACCGGAGGCAAGATTAAAGGCAGAATCCTTGATATCTGGGTTCCGAGTTGTGCTGAAGCCAGACGCTGGGGACGCCGAACGGTTTATGTAAAGGTCTTGAGTAAAGGGAAATCCAAAAAGAAGAAAAAGAGAAGACGTAGAAGATAAGCTTTTTGGAAATTAGTTATTGAAGGGGCTGCCTGAGAAGGCGGCTTCTTTTTTTGTAGGTAAAGAAAAGCAATGCGAAGTGATATTAGTTTTCAAAATGTATTATGAAACTGTGATGTGAATGATAGAGATCCGAGTCGTCAGAGACGACGGAATGAAATTAGCCCCGTACGAAGCGAAGCGGAGTGCGGGGTAAAAAGTTACAAAAAACGCAAACCCTGAAAGGGTGGCATAGTTCTTAAGGGGAGCCCTTCCTCACGGGCGGGCTACAGACACGATCCATCGAAACGCTTTTGGACGCACGTGACGAAGACTTCTGAGACTTCCCGGACTTCCGCGACTTTCCTGACTCTATCGCCGATTAGCTTTCGGCAAGCTCAGGATGTTTGCAAATAAACGGTACGCTCCGGGAACCCCTGCCGGAAGTTGGCGAAAAAATGAATAGGAGCAATACATAAACTGCCCTTTTCCGACTCGTGCGTAAACCATTCCGCCCTTATTTTCCTTTTCGCCGGTATCGTGTGATTCAAGAAGCGGCGTATAACGCTCATCGAAAGTTCTGAAAGCATAAAGGTTTCTTTCCTGAACCCAGCCTTCGAAGTCGTTTTGAGTTATCTTGTTTGGGAAGTTAAACACCGGATGAGCGGGCTCAAGAATCGTTACCTTCGCATCCTCTTCCGCAACGCGGGCATTGTATTGAGCGGGAAACGGCGCGAGTTTTTGCCTCAGATACGCAAACTTCTGATATTGCACGATCATTGTACCGCCGCGTTTGACCCAATCGAGCAGCCTTTGATTATTTGAAATGTAATCGGGGCGTGTCTCAGAAGCGCGAACTCCGACGACGATCACGTCGTACTTGGAGAAGTCACCGCTTGTTAGGTCCTTTTTCGAAAGCAGCTTTACGCCTGGACCGATCTGCCGGATCGCCTCCGGAATTTGATCACCGCTGCCCATAATGTATCCAACCTTTACATTTGCTGTCTTAAGATCGAGTACATTTACCTTCGTTTCCGCCTTCGTGTAATAACGATGTGTTTGAATATGGTCGTACGCAACGACATTCATTGTTTGGTCAAACTTCTTACCGCCGATTTCAGCTTCCGCTTCGAGCTTGTAGCTTCCCGGTTTTGCACCCGCCGGAATCGCAACCTCAAAATCGTAAGAGGCGCTTTCGCCTTTTCGGTTTAGCGAAAGATCAATTATTCGCGGCGAGACTGTCCATCCCTTTGGAACCGTCAGGCGCGCTTTTCCGAACACTTCTTTAGACGAGTTAGAAAGTACGTTGAGCGAGACCGTTCTTTTTTGAGGTTTTGAGCTCTTCGGAACAATCAGTAAATGCTGATCCAAATCAAGCGAAACTTTTGGAACCACATTTAGATTTCTACGAAGCTCTCCGCGGAGTTGATCGCGCTTTCTATATTCGAGCGGCTCAATAAAAGTAAATTTCTCACCGTTTATTACGAAACTAGAAGTCGCCATCAGTCCGGTAGAAAGAAACGGTCTCGTAAGTTCGGTGGGACCGCATTCACCAGGGCATGCGCTTCCGATTTCAATTAGACGAGGCTCGCGATACATATATCCGGATCGGGACGTCTTTAGGAAAACGGGTTGAGTGGCGGCTTCCCTTTCCGAAACTGTTACAAGGAACGACCTGCTCTGCTTTGCGTTTTCGCGGAAAAATCGGGCAAACCTAGAAGTATCTTTCGGTTCTTCGCCCTCCACAATCTTCCACGCAGGTTCAAATATTCGCTGATGCAGCTTTATTTCCTGAAACTTTACATCCGGATTCTCAGGATAGAAGATCTTTATCGTGGTGGTAAAATCTTCGCCAGGCGCAACCGTTTCACGTTCTGCCAACGTATCAATATGAATTCCCGCAGCTAGGCGCACTGCTCGGGATAGCTCAAGCTGTTTTTGGGAAATGATATCTCCGACCGCGTACTCATATTCTTGGTCAGATTGAAGCTTAGGTTTTCCGATTCCAGCCAACGATTTGTTTGCGCTGACGAGCAACGGTAGGATCTTTTCGGGATTATTAGGGTCGTATTTTTCTTCTACTGTTTTCAATTGAGCAGAGAGTCGGGACAACAATTTTTCTTCTGATGTCGGTAACGATTCATCAATACTTCGGTATGTTTTGCTTAGCCCCTCTATTGACGTATCAATCCCATCAAAAATACTTTTTTCATCCCCATAATCTTCCTCCGAAACTACGCTTGAAAACCGATCACCCATTAACTCCAAAAAGCCCTGTTCCTGGGATTTGTGTTGACTCCGACCTTGGATCGCTATCTGAAAATAACTCCGTCCGAGGAGCGGATCGTATTTTCCTGTGTTCATACGGAGCGAAGGTTTGTCATTTCGGCCCCTGAAAGAACGGTAAAACTTATTAACCTGCCAAGGCACTCCCGCATCTTTACACTGATTCGGATCAGCAGCCGCTTCAACGGCTGGTTTTGAAATGTAACCCGCAAACTGGTGTTGTCCGTGTCCGTCACGCGGAGTTCCAGAAAAACGCGAAATTACGACCAGCGGTCTAAACGAGCGAATTACGCGCACGATATCGCATAAAATCACTTTTTCATCCCATTTCGATTTCGCCTCGGCTAGCGTTTTCGAGTAACCGTAATCAAACGCACGTGTAAAATACTGCTCGGCTCCGTCGAGAGTTCGTGCTTGTAAGAGTTCTTCTGTTCGTATGATTCCAAGCGGTTCGAAAAGCTCGGGCCCAAGTCGGTTTTGCCCGCCGTCGCCGCGTGTTAAAGAAAGGTATGCGGTTCGGGCGCTTTCGCCACGAGCAAGATACGCTAGCAAACCGGAGTCCTCATCATCTGGATGTGCGCCAATCATAAGGACGCTTTTTGTGTTGTTGAGGCGTTTGAGAAGCTGTCCAAGACCGAGAGCACCTTGGTCGTAGACCGGTCTTACTTGGGCGGAAATGGAACCGCAAAGGACGCAAAGAGCGCAAAGGAAAACGGATAATGGATAACGGACAATGGATAATGAAAGCTTTTGTGTAAATCGTTTTAGTGTCCAAACCAATATCATAATCGTTTTGTAAAAACCCTTTAAATCTTCGCGTCCTTCGCGCCCTTTGCGGTTAATTCTCTAATCCGTCGTCAAACTAATTAAGTATCCCGCCAAAACCGTCACCACACAACCGACGACATTAAACCAAAGAAATGCTATGTCCGTATAGTTGCTAACGATGCCGATAAATGCCATTCCGATTAACAATCCAAAAAAAGCCCCTCGCGCCCTCGCCCTTTTGACGCCGATCGCGAGTACAAAAACGCCGAGAATCGACCCGTAGAAAAACGAACCAAATTTATTAACAACCTCGATCAGCGAGCCAAGATTTGTAGCGTAAATCGCCACGACGCAGGCTAGCATTCCCCACGCAAACGTTGCGAGCCGTCCAAATAAGACGTAATCGCGATCGGTTCCGTTGGGTTTGAAATGGCGCTTGTAGAAGTCAATTGTCGAAGCGGTCGCGAGTGCGTTCAACTCCGAGGAAATGCTCGACATCGCTGCCGCAAAAATTGCCGCGATCAACAAACCAACCAAACCCATCGGCATATAGCGAATTATAAACGTTGGGAAAACGTAGTTTACATCATTAAAGCTGTCGTTTTCGTTTGTTTCTTTGATGAAGTCTTTTGCTCTTTTTCGAGTCAAATTAAAAGCATCGCTCGCCGCGACATATTCCTTTTTCAACCCTTCTGCCGAATCCCCTCCTTTTTTTGCAGTCACGAATTTAACGGCAGCTTCGCTACGTGCTTTGTGAGCCTTGAGATATTCGTTTTCGAGTTCGTCGTAACCTTCGGCGTTGATTGTCCTTGCCTGCTCAACCTCATTTGCCTTGAAAATCATCGGCGGCGTTTGAAACTGATAAAACACAAAGACCATTACACCAATCAGCAGAATCGAAGCCTGCATCGGGATCTTTAAAAACGCCGACATCAAAAGCGACGTGCGTCCTTCGTCCACCGATTTTGCCGTTAAATACCTTTGTACCTGAGACTGGTCGCAGCCGAAATACGATAAAAATAAAAACAGCGCGGCGATCAAACCTGACCAGATAGTGTATTTTTCTGTCAGATCAAACTTTGTCTCGATCGTGTTTAATTTTCCGTTTGCACCGGCAAGATGTAATCCATCGGTAAATGAAACGCCTTCTGGGAAATTGCTCAGGATTACAAAAAACGCGATACCGAGACCTATAAACACAAGGATCATTTGTTTTACATCGGTCCAAGTAACGGCCTTAATCCCGCCAAACATCGTGTAGAAGGTCGTCGTTAAACCGATTGCGAAAATCGTTATGATCTCGCTCCAGCCGAGAACAATCGAAAGGATAACAGCCGGCGCAGCGATGATTACGCCAACGCCAAGACCTCTCGAAAGCAGAAAAAAGAAGCTTGTAAGCGTTCGCGTTTTTAGGTCGAAGCGGTTTTCGAGGTATTCGTAGGCGGTATAAACCTTTGCTTTATGAAAGAAGGGGACGACGGTTACGCAGAGGATTATCATCGCGATGGGAAGCGCATAGTAAAACTGCACAAAACGCATTCCATCGTCGTAGCCTTGTCCGGTTGTTCCGACGAGTGTAATTGCGGAAGCCTGAGTAGCCATCACCGAAAGCCCGACCGCCCACCAGGGCATACTTCGATTGGCGAGGAAAAATCCCTCGATGTTGTTGCTGCCTTTTGTTAAGCGAATCCCGTCCCAAATCACATACGCGAGATACGCAAAAACGATGAGCCAATCAAGCCATCTCATAGAATCAGTAATCAGTAGTCAGTTATCGGTTATCAGTAGCGGAAAAGGCACACACGAGCCTTAATTCGAAAAGAACCATGAAAAATAACCGAGCGCTGAAATCATAAATATCGTAAACACAAGTACTCCGATATACACCCTGTACCACCAGGAATCCGACTTTTCCAGTTCGTCAATTTGGTTTGTTTCGTCCTTACGCTCCGACACTTTTTGCCTCACCCAAAATCTTTTCGTAATACTTCATATACTGCGGAATAATTTCCCTTGCGTCATAACGCGCGAGCGCCGATTCACGCGCCTGCTTTCCCATTTCGATACGCAGATCAATATCGTTGACGAGCTTCAACGCATCTTCGCTCATTTTTTCAACATCGCCGATATCACTTAAAAAACCCGTTTCTTTATCGGTTACAACTTCGGGAATTCCACCGATTCGCGAGGCAATTGCAGGAACCTCGCAGGCCTGCGCTTCGAGCGCGGCGAGCCCGAAAGACTCCGATTCCGAGGGCAGCAAAAACAAATCCGCAACCGCCAGATAATCTGCTATGTTGTCTCGTTTCCCTACAAAGGAAACGTAGTCGCATACCTCGAGTTGTTCGCAGCGATACTCACACGCCGAGCGTTCCGGTCCATCGCCAACCATCACGAGTCTTGCCTTACCGCCTCTTTCCCTTACCTTCGCGAGGATTTCAACGCAGTCCATCGGGCGCTTTACGCGCCGGAAATTGGATACGTGTACGAGCAGCGTTTCGTCGTTTGGCGATAGCTCTGTTCGCAGAGGAAGATCCATATCGCGTTTGTAATGGAGCGGGCATATGAAATTTGGGATCACCTCAATCTCATCAAAATCAAAAGTTTCGATCGTCGCTTGCTTTAAAAAACGCGAAACCGCAGTAACGCCGTCTGATTGCTGCAAGCCATATTTTGTAATCGGTAAATAAGACCGGTCGGCTCCCACGAGAGTTATGTCGGTTCCGTGGAGCGTTGTGATTACCGGAAGATAACGTTTGCTCTTGATGGATTCACGAGCAAGGATCGCACTGATCGAGTGAGGGATTGCATAATGAACGTGCAGCAAATCCAGGTTTTCCGCCCGTGCTACCGTTGCCAATTTTGTTGCTAAAGCGAGGCTGTAGGGCTGATGCTCAAACAGAGGATAGTTCATCATCTCCACTTCATGAAAATGAACGCGCTCGTTTAACTCCGTCAGACGGGTGGGTAAAGACGAAGAAATGAAGTGAACGTTGTGTCCATTATCCGCAAGCTCACGTCCTATTTCCGATCCGACAATGCCGCTTCCGCCGTAGGTTGGGTAAACGGTGATACCAATATTCATAATAAATCCGCAAATAGATAAGAGTTTATTATATTACGCGGAAACAGCGAAGTTGTTGCAACGGGAAAGGTTTGGGCAAGGAGGAAACGGAAATTTGAAACGTTAGGCCGGCTTCTTTTTGACGTAATAAATAACGCCGGCTCTATCATCCGTAAAAAGAAAGGAAGAATCGGTAACCTTTTCGATATCACATGGTCGCCCGACAACGCTTTTTCGCTTTCTAAACCCATCGACCAAGACACGATGTTTTTCGCCTTCTCGCGCAATCACTATTTTATAACCGCGTTTATCAGCCCTTCTAGTAGAACCATGGAGAGCCACGAGGAAGGCGTTTCGAAAAAGTTTATCGCTGTTTTTACCAAAGTAGTCAAAGCCAAGTGCACTACTGTGGGCACGAAAATAAAGTTTTGAAGCGGGAACTTTGCTGCAATCAGGAGGAGCTTGATCTTCGACTACGTATTTAGGATCGGGAATTATTTTACCTCGATGCTGCACGCATTTTGCCCAACCATAATCGGCGCCGCTTTGAAGCCTGTGAAGAGTCTCATCCGGGCTATTAAGCCCCAGGTGGTCAACACCTTGAAGCGTTGCATAAAGAGATCCATTAATCCATTTTAAACCGACCGCATTTCTAACATTTCTCGCAAACACGCGCCGGCCGCTACCGTTTGGGTTCATTTCCAAAACTACTGCACGCACATTTTTTTCCTCGGGCTTTTCTTCACAGGAATCGCAGCTGCTCCCAACCGAAATATAGATTTTGTGATTACTGCCGACGGCAAGTGTGCGTGTTAAATGCCAGCCACCATATTTGTAGCCGAGTCCATACGATGGAAATGTGGCTAAGACACGTGGCTTGCCAGATGGTTTTGAAGAGTTGGTTATATAACGATACCGAGTAAGTTTGTCGGTTTCAGCTACGTAAAACCAAGCGCGATTTCTTTTATCTACATAAAACGCCACGCTATTCGGATTTCGGAGATTTGTAAGATACGGCTTAGGTTTTCCGAATTTGCCTGTCATGCGATTTAATCGACCAAGAACGTATACCGTGCCCTTTTTGTTGTCATTTTTGCTATACATATCGGTCACGAAATACCGTCCATCGGGTGCTTGCGCCAAAAAACGCGGGCGTCTAAACCTCTGTGCCGCTGGCGTAATTTCAAAATTAGGGGGAAGCTTTAAAGTAAATTTCCGTCCGTCATCAAGCGAAATTTTGTGGGGTCTTAATTTTTGCTGAGCAGAAGCAAAAGATAAACAAACAAATATGCAGAGGATTGAGGAAAGGGAATTTATCTGTGTTTTCATAGCGGTTGCCGAAGCCAATAATCAGCTTCTTTTTCTTAGGGTTTTTCCAGATAATCAAACCTGTGTTTTAATCATTGTGTTTTTGTTTGATATAAAAAGACGAAAAATGAGCGGCTTTTTTGCGGAAGTTGAGAAACGATGAACATAAATAAATTTCGTGTGACTGAAAATGAAACGCTCCGCCTTGAGGATCATCAAACCGATTTTACCGACGATTATACGAGCAAAGATGACGCCGAAGAAGACCTGAAGAAAAACGTAAAACGATTAAAAAATTTACAGCGAATTTTATACGCGGACGATAAAGTTTCGTTGTTGATAATTTTTCAGGCGATGGATGCCGCAGGAAAGGATGGCACGATTCGGCACGTAATGAGCGGACTCAATCCGCAAGGCTGCCAGGTCTTTTCGTTTAAGCAGCCATCGAATGAGGAACTCGATCATGACTATTTGTGGCGCTGCGTTAAGGCTTTACCGGAGCGTGGGCGGATTGGAATTTTTAACCGTTCGTATTACGAGGATGTTTTAATCGTTAGAGTCCACCCAGGGATTATCAAATCTAGTCAGCTTCCGGATGAGATCAAGAACGATCCCGATATTTGGCAGAAGCGTTTTAGGCAGATTTCGGGCCTCGAGCAACACCTAAGCGAAAACGGTACACACATTCTGAAGTTTTTTCTTAATGTTTCTAAAGACGAGCAAAAGAATCGCTTTCTTGCACGAATAAATACACCGGAGAAAAACTGGAAATTCTCAGCTTCTGACGTAAAGGAACGCGGCTATTGGAACGATTACCAGAAGGCTTACACCGAAGCAATTCAGGCTACGAGTACGGAAAAAGCGCCGTGGTTTGTAATTCCAGCGGATAATAAATGGTTTATGAGACTGGTGGTTTCGGAAGTAATCGCTCAAAAACTCGAATCTTTGAATTTAAAGTATCCGGCCGTAAGCGACGAGCACATGGCAAAACTCCTTGAAGCCAAAAAGTTGCTCGAAAGTGAAGCCTAAACGTCGTCGAGGATAATGATCTCTGCTCTTGCTCGAGCACCATCAAGGAAATTTTCGATGTCGCTTTTAACTCTTCTCTCGGTCAAAATTTCAATGATGCGTTCGCGCACCTGCTCGAGCGGCGGCAATAATCTTTCCGGATAATCTCGTCTGAATTGGGGTGTGAATTCGTTTCGATAATAATCTCGTTCGTCCTCAGGAGTCACCACTACGAAAGACCGAAAGCGAAATTCGACATATTTCTCAATTGCGACTCGGTCTTCGATCATTTGCTGAAAATTCTCGTCGTTTACCGAACCAAACCCAACCAAATTAAGCCTTTCCACAAAACTTCCCGTCGTCGGAAACTGATCCAGAATCCGTTTAATTTCGGCGTCAATTTCTTCCGGTTTTGGGTCAGCGCGGGGCAGCCTTTTTGCTTCCAGCGCGATCAGACGCTGCCTAATTATTATCTGCAGAGCACGATTTAAATCGTTGGAAGATGGCGGGTCGATCGAAACGTCTGGACCCATAGCGAGCTGCCATAAAAGATCGGAATAGGTGATGAGCTCCGATTGAACTCCGTCGCTCACGGTGGCAACCATCTTGTCAACCACTTTCTGCCCATTTGCAGGCAAGGCAAATAGGAGTATCAGGGCGATTTTACATAACCCGTAAATGATTGATATGTCTCGTTTTATAGCGAAGAGCTTCATAAGAGAGCAATTTGATTTTCGATTAGTTATTTCGCGCTGTCAAATTCACAGAATAAGAGTCGATAAATTTTTGACAAATATGTTAAAACTTGTTTAACTTATAGTTAGGAGATGCTGCACTTTTCATGCGAGTTTCACTCACTCACATTCTCTCTTCAGATGAAATCTTAGTCTAAAAGTTTGTCAATGTGTATTTATGGCGATGATACCCCAAAAACCAAAAGAGAATTTAGTAGATAATGCCCTGTCGGCTGGCGGCGTTCCTTACGATGCGGAGCCGCTAAAATTTATCGCGGAGATTGGTCGTAGTCTGCATTTTACCGTCCATCCGAAGAAAATTGCGAGCCAGATTGCTGAAAAAGTTAGGGAGGCGGCTGACGCGTATATGTGCGCGGTCGTCGTCGAGCTTGATCATATCGGTTTAATTTGTAGCGTTTTTGATTCGGAAGGTGAAAAGGATTCCGCGATTCTTCAGAAAGAAAGATTTCGAAATTGGGTCGAGCTGCTTCCAACGCAAGTCTCGTTTGTAGCTGAGCAAATGGAAGATTTCTTCTTTTCAAATGAGGAACACGGTGCTGAATTTATTTCGCCGATTCATATTGATGGTGACGTAAAAGGAGCGATCATCACGGCATTTGAAAATGCCAATGACTGCCCGAACTCAACACAGCAATTCGTCGACGCCGTAACGCAAATGGCGGCGATGAGTATAAATCTCTCAGCACATTACGAAAGTGCTCTAAGCGCATCAGTTCATGAAGCAAAGGAAGAACATCGTAAATTCACCGAATCGGTTTTGGACGCGCTACCGGTTTCGCTTTACGTAATCGATCGAGATTATCGAATTGTAATGTGGAATCAGCATCGCGAAATTGGTATCCAGGGCGAGCCAAGAGACTCGGTGATCGGTCGAAACGTTTTTGAGGTGCTTTCGAAACAACCCACCGAAAAACTTAGAAAGGAATTTGAGCGAACGTTTTTGACCGGAAAGATTGAGGCGATCGAGCAGCAAACGACCGATGAAAATGGCTCAACGAAACACTGGGTAGTAAGCAAGATTCCAATGCGCGATGAAGCCGGTACGATTACACACGTGATCACTATTGGTGAAGACGTTACCGCACGGGTCGAAGCAATTCATGCAGCTGGTCGCGTTGAGAAGCTAGCCGCCGTAGGAAGACTTGCCGCGGGAGTTGTTCACGAAATCAATAATCCCCTAGCGACAATCTCCGCTTGTTCGGAAGCACTTGAAGCCAGAGTAGAGGAAGGAACTTTCGGAATGTCAGCCGAGGTTGAGGATTTGCGTGAATATCTCGGGTTAATTCGGGACGAATCGTTTCGCTGCAAAACAATCACAAACGGTCTTTTAGAGTTTTCCCGTGGAAGGTCTGGAAACCGCTATCCAATTGATATTTCTGAGGTTTTGGAATCATCCGCAAAACTATTGAATCACCAAAACCGTGGCGAGAATATCGAAATCTCATTAGATGTCGAGAAAGAACTCCCGCTGGTAAACGCTGACGACGGGCAGATTCAACAAGCGATTATTGCACTAGCGACCAACGCAATAGACTCAATGCCGAATGGCGGAAAGCTTACATTACGAACATTTGTAGAAAAAAATCAGGTTGCGATTGAAGTAGCCGATACAGGATTTGGAATAAACCCGCAGGATCTATCGAAAATTTTCGAACCATTCTTTACGACCAAGGAAGTCGGAAAAGGCACCGGGCTCGGGTTGGCAGTTTGTTATGGGATAATCACTGACCATGGCGGACGCGTAAGTGTTCGCTCGAAAATTGATCAGGGAAGCACCTTCACGATGTACCTGCCTATTGAAAGAGAAGAGCGAAAATCTTAAAGTCTCAAATCTCATAGGAAAAGAAGAGCGATCCGGCTCGCACAAAAAAGAGTTAGAAATATGGCGAAAATATTAGTTGTTGACGACGAAAAAAATCTGCGCATTGTTGTTCAGAAAGAGATGGGACGGCAGGGACATGAGGTTAAAACCGCGTCTGATGGCGAAGCCGCGTGGGAGATGCTCGAAGAAGAATACTTTGACGTTCTGCTTTCCGATATCAATATGCCGCGTCTTGACGGGATTGCGCTTCTCAGGCGGTTGCGTCAAAAGAGCCAAAATCCTCCCGAAGTGATAATGCTTACGGGGCAGGCGACGGTGGAAAGCGCGATTGAAGCGATGAAGCTCGGCGCCTACGATTATTTAACGAAGCCGTATCGAATAACTGAGCTATCAGCTCTCGTAGATCAGGCCGCAGAAAAACAACAACTCCGAATCGACAATCAGAGGCTTAAGGCTCAGGTAAAACGCCACAACGAAAATATGCCGGAAATCGTTGCGGAATCTCCCCAGATGAAGGAAGTTTTGCGATTAGTTCAGAGGGTAGCACCATCGGATACGTCGGTTTTGATCACTGGCGAATCCGGAACCGGAAAGGAACTAATCGCACAGGCAATCCATCGTTTGAGTTCGCGTTCGGATGAGACTTTTATTGATCTTAATTGCGCTGCTCTTCAGGATTCACTTTTAGAAAGCGAACTCTTTGGACACGAGGCCGGTGCATTCTCGGGCGCGCAAAGCCGAAAACTCGGGCTCTTCGAAATTGCTGATAACGGAACACTGTTTCTGGACGAAGTAATCGAGATGCCTTCGCAGCTCCAATCCAAACTTTTGCGTGCGCTCGAAACCCGTACCTTTTTTAGAGTGGGTGGCGTAAAAAAAGTTGAGGTCAACGTGAGGTTGGTCGCGGCGACGAATCGAAATCCTCAGCAGTCAATTGCGGATGGAGAATTCCGCTCGGACCTGCTCTACCGAATAAATAGTTTCGAGATTAACATTCCGCCGCTTCGCGAAAGACGCGAAGACATTGAGCCGCTTGCACACCATCTACTGGAACAAATTTCCGGTGGTAAGGATCTTGAATTAAGCGAGCAGGCAATTGATTCAATGAAGGCTTTTAGCTGGAGCGGTAACGTTCGTCAGCTCAGAAACTGTCTCGAACGCGCCGTATTGCTTACCGATAATGGCGTGATTACAAACAAAGAATTACCGCCCGAGGTAGTTCATAACACAAACGAATCGAGCGTAACGGTTAGCTACAATCACTCAACCGAAAGTGCTGCAACGAATTTCCAAAACACTCCGCCATCCAATCTCAAGGACGTTGAGCGTCAACAGATCTTAAACGCGCTTGAAAAAACGGGCTGGCACAGAGGAAAAACCGCTGAACTGTTAGGAATTTCGCCATCGACACTTTACCGGCGCTTGCGTGAATATGATCTGGCGGCAAGGTAGTCCGTTTGTAATTCTAACGGTTGCGCACAACTAAAACTTCCGAAGTTATTCCAAAACTCGAAATCTTTGAATGATGATTGATTTCCCAGATTCCTTCGTTGACGAACTCAGCTAAATTCAAGGGGCGGCAGCCACCGACAAATGTTGGGTTTAGGCGATGTATGTTTTCCCATATTTTGGTTATCGAGCTTGAAACAAAGCCCTCACCGCAGGCGAGACTCGTAATCGAGAGCAAGCCATCCTTCTTTAATATTCGATGTGCTTCTGAGAAGACTTCCATTATTTCCTTGTTGTTTAAGAGATCCAGAACGTAATTGGTTACGAATCGTTCGAAAGCATTATCTCGAAACGGTAGTTTTGTAGAACCATCTGAAAGTCTCACCTCCGCTCGGTTTCGAAAAGGTCTTAGGCGCCGCTTCGTCAGCTCAACCATCGTTTCGCTCAAATCGATACCAAGATATTTACATTCTTTGTTTACTTGATTCTTGAGTAATTCCTTTGCGAAAGCGCCTGTTCCGCAGCCAAATTCAAACAAGGACAAAGCACTCCCGAAACCAGAGTGCTCTACTAATATCTCAATTGCCTTGTTTTCGTAAAACGACTGCCAATCCTGCATTGCGCCAAAACGGTCATAAAAATCTTTAGTTTCTTCGCGATTAAGCATTGCGGCAAAAAAAGAATTATAGAATCGCGAGGTGATGGTCAGATTTTAAGGCACTACGTCGTCTGGTTTCAAACGAGCTCTAACCCAAAAACCAATACGCGACCAGCAGGGCGACAGCGATCTGTATTAGAAACGAAATTATTTTTCCGGCATTAGCCACCGAGTTTTGATTTTGCTGTAGCTGGCTAGGACTCTTAACACTTGCGTCCGCCGGATTGCCTCTCGGGGTTAGGTTTTCGCTTGCGACCCTACCGCCGCGCTGCATGTTTTCAACGGTCGCTTTTGCGGTAGCTAAATCAGTGCCAAAAGCCTCGCGAAAAATTTTAATCGCTTCAATCTTGTGTCCGGAATCGAGCGCGTGTTGAACCTGAGCGAGCTGGATATTTCGACGCTCCGTAACGGTTTGCCTACTAGGAGTCTTTTGCTCAAGCTCGTGTTGATGAAAAACATCGGAGGGGACGATGATCTTTCCTTTGCAGTGGCGGCAGGTCTGAAAGGCGGAATCTCCACCCTCAAACCACAGAGTTCTTTTGCAAGAGGGACACTGAAAATTCAAATTCATAATATTTCTACCTTGCTATCGGTTTGCAAATTCCTTCCGTTCGATGGCTTCCACGATTTCCTTTGCTTCCTTCAAATCTTTTCCAAAACTCTCGCGATATATCTTTATCGCCTCAATTTTGTCCCCCATCCGAAGCTCGCTTTTTATCCTTTCAAAAACAAAGTCTCTTTTGTTTTCGGCATCACGCGCCTTGCCATCATCCGGCGAAACTATTTGGTCAAAGGCCTTCTTATCGGTTACCGCGCTCGTGCCTATTTTCTCCTGATAGATTTCAAACTTCTCAATTTTGGCATCGGGATCGATTATATCTTCATTTCGGGGAAGGTTGTCTCCGGGCGTTAGCTCGTTTGTTACCTGCTCCGGATCTACCGGAACGTCGTTGGTAAGACTCGCGAAGCTTTCCGAAAGGATTTGTTGATCTTCTGGATAATAAATTTCCGAGGGGACGATGATCGGTGCATGACAAGTTTTACATGTTTGAAAAATCGATTCACCGCCGCTAAAAACCATCGGCGCCGTGCAGGATGGACAATTAAATTTCTCTGACATACCCAAAATAGTAACTCGAAAGATAATTTATACTATAATTCTATCAAATTATTTCGAGGTGTATTAAAAATGGCTAAATATCTGGTTGCAACGTTACTAATCATTTTAACATTTTCCCTCACCGGCTTCGGCCAGCGATCAAGCCGAGCGGCACGCGCAATCGCTCTGTCAAAAGCTAAAGAAAAGGAAGTCAAAGCGGCCTTTGATCGGCTCGTCGAGGGCGTAAATCAAGTGGACGTAGATAAAGTAATGAGCGTTTACAATAAACATCCAAAGACTTTATTTTTCAATTACAACGGAAGCGCGACGATTGGCTGGGAAAATATGTACAGCAACCGCAAGGCATCATACGAACACAGGAAAAACGTAAACCTTGAAACGACCGGATTTCGTGTGGAGATACTTAGTCCTACGAGCGCTTATGTTTCCTGTAAATGGAAGCAAACACAGGAATTTAAAGGCGAGCTCGAACAATCGACCGGAAGGATGACGCTCGTTTTCAAGAAGCTAAAGGGAAGCTGGAAGGTGCTGCATCTACATACGTCACCGGATAAGTATCCGAGCGAGGTTGTGATCCCTGCGTCGGAGAAGGTTGAGACGAAAGGGAGCGAGTGATCGGGAGAGTAGGGGAGTGAGAGAAAGAGTCTCGACGGAGATAGAAGAAACTTGAAATTCCAGATTCCTTCGTCGATAGATAGTGCGAAAAGCCTATGGCTTTCCGGGAGGGATTTTATTCGGGATCAAGGCTGAGCCTTGATATGTTTACAAACGGAATCGAAAAGTTAACTTTTTTCCAGAATGACGTTTGCCGTTGCGTGTTCGTTTGTATGAGAAATCGATAAATGAACCTTGTCGGCGCCGAATTTTCCCAAAAGCTCCATCGCCTCTCCGGTGATCTCAAAATCCGGAACGCCATCCACATCATTCAGAATTTCAATATCGTGCCAGGTGATCTTACCACGCCAGCCGGTTTTGATCGCCTTTAGAAATGCTTCCTTTGCTGCAAACTTGCCGGCGTAAGACTGCGCGGCCGCTGCGCCTTTGGATTCGCAGTATTCGCGTTCTTTTTCCGTGAACACACGTTCTACAAATCGCGGTGTTCTTTCGATCGTTTCGCGTATACGATAAACTTCAACAATATCTGTTCCTATGGAAAGTATCACAAATCAGCCGTCAGTAGTCAGTGGTCAGTTGTCAGAAAATTCGGATTCGAGACTAGACGATTCCGGCTTTTTCTGGCGAGAAAAGAATGGCGTAAAAGTGCTTGTTTGTAAAGAGTTGGAGGAGGCCGGATTTGTAAATGGCTTTTCGACCCGGCTTGGCGGAGTTTCGCCTTATCCTGACGGCGACTTGAATTTAGCCGGTTTTGGCGAAGACACGGATGAAAATATAGCAGAAAACCGCAGGCGTTTTATGACGCTCTTCCCCGAAGGTTTTTCGCTTACGACCGTTTGGCAGGTTCACGGCGACGAGGTGAAAATCATTCGGACGGATCGAGATATCCTCGCAACTCACGGAAAGTTTGATGCTATGATTTCGGAGCTTCCGCGCGTTTTACTTGGCGTAAAAACGGCGGATTGCGTGCCCGTCTTGATTGCCGATCCGGTAACGAAATCGTTTGCGGCGGTTCACGCCGGTTGGCGCGGAACGGTTGAATCGATCGTGCCCAAGGCGATCGAAAAGATGAAAAAGGAATACGGATCGGATGCCGAAAATCTCATCTGTGCAATTGGTCCGGCAGCGGGTTGCGAAAAATATGAAATTGGTCAGGAAGTGATCGATGCTTTTGCCGCCAAGTTTTCCACAAGTGGAAAACTGTTTAAGGAAACGCGCAAAGGACACGCACTCATAGACTTACACCTCGCAAACAGAGACCAGCTTCGTGAAGTTGGAGTTTCCGAAGCAAATATCTTCACCGCACCGTTTTGCACGATGGATCGCACCGATTTGTTTTTTTCATATCGTGTTGAAAAAAAAAGGCATGGGAAAACGGGACGTCTGATGTCTGTGATTGGTCGCAAATAAAAAAGCCGCAAGCGTTAGCTCACGGCTTCTTATCTTTCCCAAAAAAATTTTATCTTACCCTCGCTCGAATATTTATCGTCTTTGTTCTCGGTCGATAGCAAACTTCGTCAGTGCAAGCCTGATAGCGAACCCGCGCTTTTACCGTTATATATCTACCCCGATAGCCTTTCGGCACCGATAGCTTAAAACCAAATACCGCTCGTCCTTCGTACACGCTAATCGGTTTATCCGTGTAAGGATATTTACGCATCTTACCAGGCGGATAAGTTACACCATAAGCCTTTGCTCCAACTGCGCTTACGCTTACGCGGGTTGCAATCAAATATTCATTTCTAGGACGATAGGAGTTTACATGAATTCCGCCGGGCATTTTCAAAACAACGTAACCGCGGGTTACGCGCCCTTTCTTGGCGACTCCCTTGCTCACAAAACCGCTAACGGTTTGGGCGCTCGCGCTTTCGACAACAAACAAACCGAGCGCAAAAAACAATGCAAGAAATAAAAACTTTTTCATATCAGAATTATTGATTTTTCTTAAGGAATTACTCCGTCCAATTTATATAGATGCAATTTTTGAGGTGACAGTTGATCACTATTTTACCACAAATTCGCGCATCATTTCGCAAGCTAGATCTGTATATTCATCTCCGTAAGGCTCTAAAATGGTGGTTTTAAGTTCGTAAATCTTTTTGTTCGGGTTCGTCGCAATAATTTTTCTCAGGATTTTGTAGTCTGTTTCGTCTTCGGTTTTTTTGCTACGAAGAATCACGCCCTTTTGGGCCCCGGGAAGGTCAGTTAGCTCTTTGGTCGATTCCACGCTTTCGTCGCTGCGTTTAATTTTTTTTACAAAGTCTTTTAGCTCAACATTTTCAAAAATTCGTAAACGCGTCCGCGCACGCCAAATGTTTCGCGTTTCTTTTTCCCCATAATCCTTTGAATAAGCCTCAAACGGAAAATCCGGCGGGTCGCGAAGAGGGTGCAGAAAACCTGCGGGCTTGCGAATTCGGAACTCCTCGCGCTCGATTAGTTCAGGTTCGAAGGCCGTCGCGGCACTTTTTTTTATTTTTGTGGAGACAATCACCATTATCAAAACGAGAATGCCTCCGATTATCAAAATTTCCATAAATTAAACGCGTAATCTATAAAATCTGGTCTCTATCCTGTCTCCCTAATATCCTCATTATCTCAACAGTTTCGCCGTTTATTCGATAGTAGATAGTGTCCACGCCGCAAACACACCGTCGATAACCGTCACGAATATGTTCAACAGATTCATACAGGTGCGGTTGTTCCGCTATTCGCTCAAAACAATCGAAAAAGGCAAAAAAGTATTCGTCGGCTTGTTATTCTCCAAATTCACGCAAGCCGTAAGCCCAAATGCGGTAGAGGTCATCTTCGGCTTCACCGTTTAATTTATAGTTCCCCATTTAGCCGCGCTTTTTCTTTAATATCACCTAATATCTTTTCTGGAGTTTTATCAACGAAACCGGACAGCTCGGCTTCGATAAGTTTTGCGCGTACCCACTCTATCTCGTCTTGTTTCTCCCTAGCTCTCCGTATCAAGTCGTTTACCACCTCACTTTTGCTGACGTATTCTTCACTCTCGACCTTCGAGTTAAGCCAATCATTATTTGGAGCCGTGAGTGAAATACTTTGCCTCGTCATATCAATACCTCCTTGCGGTGTAATTATACACCAGAATCGCACCAAAATGAATTTCTTATGCTCTTTGAGCAGCAAGCTGTCCGCAAGCGGCGAAGATATCTCGTCCTCGAGGAGTTCTAACGTACGCTGAGAAACCTTCCTTTTCGAGGATACGTTTAAATTCCTTTACCCGCTCCGGTTGTGGCGGCGTATAATCCAACCCCTCGGCAGAATTATGCGGAATTAGATTTATTTTTACACGCTCAAGTTTATTTTTTCGCAAAATCTGAGCTAACTCAAGCGCTTGCTCATCCTGATCATTTACACCGCCGAGTAAAACGTATTCAAACGTAAAACGCTCACCGCGCCTAAGCGAACTTTCGAACACTTTTGCCGCTTTCATCAGCTCTTCGATATTCCAGCGAGCGTTAATCGGCATAAGTTTGTCGCGGAGTTCGTCGTCTGGAGCCGAGAGCGAAATAGCAAGATTCGGGCGTTTTTCGAGTTTTGCAAAATCATAGATTTTGGGCACGATCCCAACGGTCGAAACCGTAATCCTTTTTGGCACAATAAAAAGCCCGTCTTCGGCAGACATAATCTCAATCGCTTTTGTTAAATTCTCAAAGTTCATAAATGGCTCGCCGGCGCCCATTGCGACCAGGTTTGTGCCGTGTGGGGTTTCGCCAGCGACGCCGTAAACCTCATTAAGCACAATAATTATCTGCTCGATAATTTCTCCGGCGGTAAGGTTTCGCATAAGTCCGAGTTTCGCGGTTAAACAAAAATCACACTTCAAGGCGCAACCCGATTGGGAAGAAAAGCAAATCGTGTCACGTTTTTCCGCTGGGATAAAAACGGCTTCGACCGGGTAATCATCGTGCGTTTTTAGGAGAAAGCGGCGGGTGCCGTCTTTTGACGCATAGTGCGATTCGACCTCTAGAGTTGAAATATCGGCAGCGTCCTTTAATGTGCCACGAAAGTCTATTGGAAGGTCTGTTATCTCGTCAAACGAAACCAGACGTCGTTTGTAAATTGCCTTAAAAATTTGATCGGCGCGATATTTGGCTTCGCCGAATTGCTCAACAAACTCTTCAAGTTCGGCTTTTGAAAAACCTATGAGATGGCGCTTATCCATTACTTAGTGAAAAGCTCGCCGCCTTTTATCCAGCGCCCTCGGGCAAAAATAGCGTCTGGCGGAAAATGTTTTTCAAGATCCTCCGCTTCCCAATCGATTTTTCGTGTCTTTTTATAAAAGAGAAGTGCTCCGCCTCTCCAGCTTTTTACAACGCCGTTTGTTCCAAAAATGTAAAAGCCGTTTGCATTAAATTCCTTCAACCCCCTGTGTCTCGAAAGATCGCCGACACTTCTGACATACGTCGGCGGCGTTTTGATTTCGGCTCGTCTCCTACGGCGGTTTACTCCAACATCTGCCATAAAGGGTTTAAAGACACGCTCCTTTTCCTTCGGCTCGTCGCCTTCACCAATCGGCTCCGAATCATCTTCTGAAACTTCAACTTCTTCAAAATCAACCACCGTCGCATTGCGAAAAATATAGTTGAAGACTCGCCCCCCACCGTTTTCCGGCAAGTTTCTATAGAGGTTTGCGTCAGCCTTTGCTTCGCTTCCGTCAACCAAAGACTGCAAGGCGGTGAGAAAGGCTACGAAATTCAGTTTCGTCAAAAACATTTCGTCGTGATTTGACGTGCCTCCGGTTTCGATCAAAATTACCGGCGTTCCCATGTCAGAAAAAGTGTCGCCAAAGGCGCTTGCCGTGTAGCCGTCGTCATAGCGGGCGATGTTTCCTTTAATGAATTGACTGAGCGCCGATATTATCAAGGCACAGATGCGATCGTTGCGTTTTTGCCCTTCGGAAACCTCGGTTTCCGGATTTGCGCGAACGGCTAGCACGGAAATCGTTGCCAGGTTCGTCGTTTGCCCTACCGAGGTTAACTCCTGCTGATTGTGTAGGTTAAACCCGATTTCCGGCTCAAATTCATTTCGCAGGCGCATTAGTAGGTTGGCTTCAGGTGTTTCGAGATTCTTTGTATCGCGATTGATATCTACGCCTTGTAGGTTTCGCCGTTTGAAAAGCTCAGCGCCGTCTGGGTTGAGCATCGGCACCGCGCGAATCGTTAAACTGCGCTCGAGCATTCTGACCCACTTTCTCTTTTTCCTATTAGTCTCTAGAAACGCAAACATATCAATCAAAGCGGATGTTGCAGTCGGCTCATCGCCGTGCATCTGAGACCACATAAAAACTTTCGTTTTTCCTTTTCCCCATTCGATTTGGAAGATTTCGCGATCCTGAAAACTGCGCCCAACTTCATCGACTTTTATCCCGAGTTTTTTTAACTGCTTAAGATAAGCCTTGACGTCTTTGTGTCTTACGTTTGAAGGGAACTTATTTGAAATGCGGGATTTATCCCAAGCTACGGCGAATTCCTTCGGAGTTTGAGCGTCTATGTTTTGAATCATTAAAAGGATTAAAAAACTCGAAAAAATCTGTAAAACCCACTTCATATTAACGACTACGACAGAGCCTTTTTTGAAAAACACTACGAAATCGATAATCCCGCAATCTGCTCCTGATAATCCGAAAAGAGATCGAGGCGATTCATCCAGATAATCTGTTCTTCCATAAGCCTCGGCAGATAAACGACATCATTCATCGCATATTCGACGAGTTCCGGCGTCCAAACTTTGTCCCAATTTCTGCCAAATTTTTTTCGCTGAGTTTTATCTAGATCGACGGCGAAATAACGATAGAGCGTTTCGGCAAGCGATGCGGATTGATTCGCACCCTTTGTCAAAACTTTCTCGGCGATCATTGTGTCATAGATATTTTTGGTTTCATAGCCACTTTCGATTAAGAAACCGAGGTCAAATTTGGCGTTGTGGAAGATTTTTGTGATCGTATCACTGGCTAGTATTTCAGCGAGCACGCCCAACCCTATTCCTTCCGAGAGCGGTACGAGCGCATTAAACTCACCATCGGAAAACTGAATCGAAAAGAGTTCGGCGGTTTTAGGGCTCAGTCCTCCCGTTTCTGTATCACACCCAAGAGCCGCCGCGCCGGAAAGTTTTTCGTATGCGCGTGCGATCTCTTCTTCGCTGCGCGTGATCAAAATTTCCACGGAAACGATTGTAAAACACGAATGTTTTTAGGCGAAATTCGAAAAAAAATGAGGCCGCCCGAAAAGGCAACCTCCATGGAATAGTACCAGGCGTCTTTTTTTACAGCATACCGATAGCCTGCTGCGCCTTGATATTAATAGGTGGCCTTTAAACGTTTGTGGATCTTGAGATTAACAAGATCGCGTACCGTCAGATCCTTATCGCTTTGCTCTTTGGCGCGTTTCACAAAGTCTTTGTCTATCTTAAAGATACGAAGTTTGGTAGCCTCTGAAACCGAAAGATTGTTAAACCCCAGCTCCCTCATCGAAGAAATAAACTCCGGCGTAACCTTAAAGATTCTGAGTTTGACGGCTTCGCCAGCCGTCAGATCTTGAAAGCCGGCTGCACGCATTTTTGACAGATATTCAGGACTTACCTTATGGATTCTAAGTTTAACGATCTCGCCAAATGAATTCCGCGCAACGCCCATGTCATAAGCGGATTTTACGAACGGCGCATCGACCTTGAAAATCCTCGCCTTTACGAGTTCTTTCATCGCGAGATTTGGAAAGCCCGCAGACGCCATTTCGCGCTTAAACGCTGAATCAACTTTGAATATCTTTGCCTTAAAGAGATCGCTTACGGTCAGTTTTTGAAAACCCGCTGATCTTAAATCGTCAACATCTGCCATTTTTAGATCAAGCGTGGCGGCTGAAAACATTTTGCGATCAGAGAGTTCGAATCCTTTATTTTTCATCGAACTTGCAAAACTTGTGTTTGGCGTAAATCTAAATTCGCCAATACCCTTCCCGTTTCTAAAAACGCCCTCACATTCAATCGTTCCCGCTTCTCGAACGATTCTAAATCTTACCTCTGAGTTTGCACCTTCGGTTTGATCCTTTGTAAGACCCGTAATTTCATCAAATGAAAACGTCGAACCGTGGTTGCTGCTATGACTGTCTCCGTTTTTCGAAATCTCATAGCGAAAATTTAAATGAACCCGATCTTTCTGCTTTGTGGGTTTATCCTTGTGTTTGCGGTTCCAATTGTGGTCGTTTGCCGTCCATGTGCCCGAAATCGCGCTTTGCGCAACGATCACATATGAGCCGATCGTGATAACGACGAAACACGCCAGCGTACCTGCGATTAATTTGATAGTTCGGTTCATCTCGTTCCTCTTTGATTGATTTCTTTTTACACAAGAAATACACCGGAAACAATCTATTTATGACAAAAAATCTCAACTTTCAGCTTTCAGCGAGATTGCGGAAATTATCGTCAACGAATTTAAAGTGTCGTTCGTCTTTGTCGATAACGGCGCCGAGCTTTTTGTAAAAACCTATTGCCGGCTGGTTCCACTCAAGGACCTGAAAATCCATTCTTACCGCTCCCATTTCTTCCCGTCCGATTCTCGCCACCTCACGAAGTTTTTTTCGCCAACGCCAAACTGTCTATAATCTTTCGTTATAAAAATGTTTTCCAGATAAACACTCCATTGACCACGAAAACTTAAGAAAGCTGGGAAAAAAAAGCGCATAGGCGATCGGAGTTTCTTCGTTAAAAGCGACCAGGCCCATTAGAAAACTTCGGCCGCCAAACATCACATTCCGAAGTTATTCCCCGGTAGCCTCGAGAACTTCCAGGAGGTTTTCATATTCGGCAAATTCGCGAATGAGCTTGACGATCAATCCCAAATCTTTTTTGGTGGCACGTTTATTTCCAGATTCATCGAACAATCTTAGCAAAAGGACGTTTTACAACACATAGGAGCCCCTTCGTCACAGAGAAATATGTTTGGCGTATGGCAGGAAGTAGAATCAAAACCCGCGTGCGTACAGTAAGCAGACACCGATGAATATCAAAAACGAACGATTTGACGAAAACCCTCAAGCCAGCTCACGCACGATTTGGCTGGCGATGTTTCTATTCTGGACAGTTATCGCCGCGACATTTCCCCTGACCGATTTCATAAAATCCATTGCCTATCCGGAAAAGCACTTTAATTTGCTTGATTCATTTTTTGAGGCAATGTGCGCATTTTATATCTGGTTTGCTTTTACGCCGCTTATCTTTTGGTTTGGAAGAAAGTTTAGCTTTGGACGTGGTAAAAGGTGGGCTCTAAACCTGCTAATTCACCTTCTTTTAAGCTACGTCGTTGTAGCGATTTACATAGCTATTACATCTTCAATTCTGATTTTTCTAATAAAAGGACAGGGGATCGATGCATTCTGGGCTCGTTATTTTGATCGTTTTTATATGGTTGGGCACTACCACGTGATTATTTACTGGGCCATTCTGGGAGCCGGCGTGTCGTTTAATTATTACAAAAAATATCGTGAGCGTGAGACCGAGGCTTCTCGTTTGCTGTTTCGTTCTAAAACGCTAGAAGCTCAACTCGCTAGAGCACAATTGGATTCATTAAAAATGCAGCTACATCCACATTTTCTTTTCAATACACTTCATGCGATTTCAGCTCTTATCGAAGATTCACCTCAAAAGGCTCGTCGAATGATCGCGCGGCTCGGGGAATTGCTTCGTTCAACACTTGACATAGCGGATCAGCAGACAATTACGCTTGAAAAAGAGATAGCCTTGACGAAAATCTACTTCCAGATTGAGCAAGAACGCTTTCTGGAAAAACTACAAGTGAGAATTGAATGTGCTCCGGATGCAATGGATTGTCACGCTCCGAGCCTGATTCTACAGCCCTTGATTGAAAACGCCGTCAAACACGGGATAACTGATCAGGAAACCGCGATCATCGAGATCGGGGTTAAACGAACGAACAAACTGATCGAACTATTCGTACGCGACAATGGACCGGGATTTGCCGATGACGATCTGACCGATCTCCAGGACGGGATCGGCCTGAGCAATACGAAAGCGAGATTAGGACAGCTCTACGGAAAGGCCCATTCATTTGAAGTGGGCAATTCTACTAAAGGCGGCGCGGAGGTTAAAATCTCGATTCCTTGCGACCCGAATGATATTGATGGCGAAAGATCATGAAAACAAACCTATTCAGGTTTTGATCGTCGATGACGAATCCCTGGGACGAAAGCGTGTCAGAGATCTGCTCAAAGGCGTTCCGGAATTCGAAATCGTAGGAGAATGCGAAAATGGGAAAGACGCCATCCAAGCGATTTCTCTTGGAAACGCAGATCTGATCCTTCTTGATATCCAAATGCAGGATATGGATGGTTTTGATGTAATAAAAGATTTTGAGCCAGACTTACTTCCCAAGGTCATCTTTATCACGGCATACGATCAATACGCATTAAAGGCATTCGAATTTCACGCGATCGACTACCTGTTAAAACCCTTTGATGATGAACGCTTTCGAGAGACTCTCGATCACGCAAAACGTCAGATTAGAAAAGACAATATTCAGGAACTGGGCTCCAAACTCACCTCACTTTTGTCAGATGTAAAATCCTCGAAAGCGCGCGGTGATCGCGTCATCGAAGGCCAACACGAAAATTTCCAGAGGCGTCTGGTGATCAAATCCATGGGGAAGATTTCGTTCGTTGAGGTCGGAGACATTGATTGGATCGGTGCGGAAGGCTCTTACGTGAGTCTGAATATCAATAAAAAGACCCACCTGATGCGGGCAACACTTAAGAAACTTGAAAGTATGTTGAATCCGGAGGAGTTTTTGAGGATTCATAGGTCGACAATAGTCAATGTTTCTGCGATCAAAGAGCTTCAATCCCATTTTCACGGGGAATTTGTCGTTGTTCTCAAAACCGGGAAAAGGCTGAAGTTATCACGTAGTTACCGAGCAAATGCGGAGAAACTACTCGGCGGGAAGTTGTAGACATTGTTCATGGAGTCCCATTCGCAACAAGGTTTGGCCGTCTCAAGACTTAGATCTATCTCAAAATGTCTTTTAGCTTTACTCTGAACACATCGTTTATCTAGGTAAACGTTGAGCGTAGGCATCCAATTCATAGCTCCTCCAGAGTAAGAAAAAGATCGCCTACGCTCTTAATTATTAGCAGTTCGCAGCATGGTCACCGTCCTACTCATTCCAAGGTACCTGGCTTTTCAGGCGCATTACTGTTTTCTCTTTTCCTAGTTGTTCAATCGTCGCAATCATTGACGGTCCTACTGCTTGACCAGTAAGAAGTACCCGCGCACCGTTTAGTACGACACCAAATTTAGTCCCTTTTTCTTCACAGAATGCTTTTACAACCGCGTGAATGGAATCGTGAGACCAATCATCGATCGCTTCAAAACGCTCCGCCAACTCCGGAAGCCACTCCTTAAGGCGGCGATGTTTCTTGAGATTCTTGTTGATCGCTTTTTCGTCGTAGTCGAAATCCTCACTAAAAAACGCACGTCCCTTCTCGGAGAAATCTTTGAGTGTGTAAAACCTTTCGCGTATCAGATTAACGGTTCCTTCAAACCACTCTTTTTCGTCTTCATCGTATTCTTCGCGCCACAATTGCTCACCGCGCAATTCTTCGCGCACGAGCGGAATCAATTCATCTAGCGGCATGGTGCGTATGTATTCTGCGTTCATCCACAAGGCTTTATCGTCTGTCCAACGTTTTGGATTATTGACGTCAAAATTAAATGCTGCATTCGAACGGTTTATACCTTCAAGTGAAAATGTCTCGATAAGTTCTTCGCGGTTAAAGACTTCGTTCTCATCCTTTGGCGACCAGCCAAGAAGCACGAGGAAATTACGGAACGCGTCTGCGAGAAATCCTTTTTGCCGGTAAAGATCAATCGAAACGATCTCGCCATGAGCCCTTTTTGAAAGCTTTTTGCCCCCCGGTGCGACGATCAGCGGAAGATGCGCAAAAACCGGATGCTCTTTACCTAAGGCTTTGTAGAGGAGAATTTGTTTATGTGCATTCGTTAAATGATCCTGCCCCCTGATTACGTGGGTGATTTCCATTTCCAGGTCGTCACAAACAACCGCCAAATTGTAAAGCGGATGTCCATCTGAACGCAGCAACACCAAGTCTTCTATCTCAGAATAATCCCTCTCCTGTAAACCAAAAACCGCATCTTCAAAAGAGGTTTTTCCTTCTTCCGGTACTTTTAGACGGACCGCAAACGCTTCGCCGGCCTCGGCGCGTTTGTCGGATTCTTCCTTGGAAAGCTCACGATAGGGATTGTCACGCATATCTTTTGCGTCTCCTTTTTCACGGGCTTTTTCGGCAATTTCCTTTTTTATGTCTTTGTTTAAGCGGTCTACCTTTGGCGTGAAGTCGCGATACGCCTTACCTTCTTCGAGCATTTTGAGCGCCGCGCCGCGGTGCTTGTCGGCGTTAGTTGACTGGAAGACAATCTCTTCATCGTGTTCGAAACCCAGCCACTCAAATCCTTTTAGAATCGATCTTACCGATTCTTCGGTAGAACGTTCGAGGTCTGTATCTTCAACACGAATCAAAAATTTACCGCCAGTTTTGCGGGCGAAGAGATAGTTGAAAAGTGCCGTTCGGGCTAAACCGATGTGTAAATAGCCGGTTGGGCTTGGTGCAATTCTTACTCGTGTACTCATAATGGCTCAGTTATCAGTTATCAGTTATCAGGGGAAAGTCGCGATACCAAAAGCAAAGAGATCAACTATAAAGTAAAAGCCGGTGGTCAAAGCTCAGAAGTCAGATAATAACTGACTGCTGACCACTGATCACCGACTATTTTTCTGGCGGAGACAGCAGGATTCGAACCTGCGAAGGGCTGTTACACCCTTAACGATTTAGCAAACCGCCGCTTTCAGCCACTCAGCCATGTCTCCGTCTACGTCAAAAAAAGGCAAAAAAGCCTGTAAAGACGCAGAAAACATTCTAGCCCTTGGGCAAACTTTGTCAAGTTTCATGGCATCAAAATCGCTAAAGTTTTGTGTATTTATAGCTTGACAGAGTTGACTCAACAAAAGAAAATGGGCAGTTGTGAGAAAAGCCGCAATTTTTAGGAAATTCTCCCCCAGGTAGTAGATTTACGGAATTGGAATATTATGCCAAAAAATAGCCTTTATAGAATTTCGATCGCATTGCTGACAGGGTTTTTCGCGTTTTTATTTTTTGCAGATGAAACGCGTGGAGAAGTCGCAGAAGCAAAAGTCGCGCGATTTGGAGTTATTAAGGGGGTAGTGCGTGATAATTCCGGCAAACCAATTTCAAAGGCTACCGTTGCTGTTTTTCGAGTCGGCACGGCGAAGCTTTTAAAACAGGT
Source organism: Aridibacter sp. (assembly GCA_965216195.1). Taxonomy (GTDB): domain Bacteria; phylum Acidobacteriota; class Blastocatellia; order Pyrinomonadales; family Pyrinomonadaceae; genus Aridibacter. The sequence goes on from OZ244151.1 coordinate 3,714,970, forward strand.
AAGGGCCACTTCAAAAGGCAAGTTTTTTGCAAAGGTTGTGCCGGGAACTTACACAATTCTTGCGATTGCCCAGGGTTTTAATCCGGTAACGCTTAAGAAGGTAAGGGTAAACCGGGCTTCTGAGCTCGTCTATGGATTTAAGCTCGAGCGTTCTGGAAAAGGTAGGACGCTGCCGGAAAAACGGGCTGATCGAAATAGTCCGAAGTGGCGGTTACGCGCTGCCTCAAGGCGCTCTATTTACCAAAACCAAGAGGGCGAAAAACCGATTTCTGATGAAAACTCGGCCCTCGCTGAAAACACGGATAAAAAAGGTACCGGGGAAAAAGATGAGAAAGCTGATCGCAAGGCCCAGACGGTAGTTGAAACTTTCGGAGCGACGAATAAAAGCGGGTCTTATACGGGTGTAAATTTTGCGACGCTTCAGCCAATCGGCGAAAAAGCAGAGGTGATATTTGCAGGTCAGTTTGGAGTTGGAAAAAACGCGCCGAAGCGTTTTGAGGCGAATTTTAGTTTCAGACCGAATGAAAAGCATCGGGTAAACTTGCGCGGTTCGGTTGCGAGACTTGGCGATATCAATGTCAATTCAAAGGATCAGGCATTAGACCAGGCCTCTTTCCAGGCTCTCAATCAATGGAAGGTTCGGGAGGGAATTGTAGTCGTCGTTGGTGTTGATTATTCGCGTTTTCTGGGTGCGGGTGACGATTCGGCGATAAGCCCCAGGCTTGGGTTTATGTATGACGTCGATTCAAAAACCAGAGTGCGATCTGCTTATACAACCCAGACCGAGCCGAGAACCTGGCAACGCGTAATCGATCTTGAAGATAATCAGGTGCTTTTCCGGGAGCCGGTTGCGGTTGAGGATATCGTAATCGAGAAAAATAAACCGGTGATGAGCAAAAACCGGCGTTTGGAATTTGGCATTGAGAGAGTCCTTGATAGACGCTCAAGTGTAGAGGCAAACGCGTTTTTCGATGCTGTTGTCGGCCGCGGCGTAGGATTGGCAAATCTCCCTTTTAACAGTATTTCCGGCACACAGTTTGGCGATTTGGTTGCTTCACAGCACGGAAAAGCCCAGGGGCTAAGGGTGGTTTATTCGAGGCGCTTTAACGGAGTTTTTTCAGGTGCGGCAGGCTATTCTTTTGGAAATGGACAGAAGCTTTCGGAAAACTTGCTTTCTAATCCGATTAAGGCATTCGATAAAGATTTTTTCCAAACATTTTTTGGTGAATTAAACGCCGATCTGACTACCGGAACAAGCGTTAAAACAATTTACCGTTTGTCTCCGAAAGCGACTGTTTTTGCGATTGACCCGTTTCAAGGAAGATTGGCGATTTACGATCCGGGTCTGAGTGTAATGGTTACGCAAGATTTGCCGAGCTGGGGATTGCCGATTGATGCTGAAGCTGTTTTAGATGCAAGGAATGTCTTCGATTTCCAAAATGGAATTTCGGTAAAGGACAGCATCATGACGCTTAATTCGCAGAGACGAAATTTGAGAGGAGCAATCTTGGTTAGATTCTAAAGAATAGGAGATTGAAAACTTGGAGACCGCAGTTAAGGCGGGTGGATTCGGATAACTTTATCTGTCTTTATACGCCTTTAGCTGCGGTTTTTCATTTCCAAAATCTTGGATTTTCGGAGGAATTATGGATGAAGAAAACCATCGATTAGTCCTTTATTTAGTTAAGAAGCTGAGTTTTTAGGGGTTTTTACCCGATGAGGCGTGATTACGATATTGGAACGCATATTGCGTCTTTTTATTAATCGGCAAAGTTTGTCTAAATAGATGAAAGGAAAAGTGCTTACAAGTTGGAGCTTAATTTGGCTTTTAGCGACAGTCATTTTTGTCGCTATCGGTGCACTTAACCTTCTCCAAAGAGCATACAATGATCTTCCGCCTACGGACGGTGTCGAATGGGGGCAGACGGCAGATGGCACCATTCACGCGGTAAAGGTGAAGCCTGGGTTTGCGGCGTCGAGAGCCGGAATTGCGAAAGGTGACATACTAATCGGAATTGGCGATAGCGACGAAACGATTGAGGAGAATGTAAGGGTTTCCGACATCTACATTTATCAGGAACATGCCGGAGTTGGCGGAAATCTAACCTATCTCTATCAAAGACCCTCCTACACTTTTGCAAATAATTTTTATTACGCCGATCTAAGGAATCTTGATTCGGTTCCGCGTTGGAACCCGCCGATAATTTTGCTTGCTGCAGTCGGGTTGATTTGGCTTTCAATTGGTGTATTTGTACTCCTCAAACAGGGAAGTCGTTCGCCATTCGTACTGCATTTTGCCTCGGTGTGTCTTGCCGCCTACGTGTTTCATAGTTATCGAACGATTGGGCTTGGCGAGGATTTCGATCTAGCGGTGAAACTTCTGGACGACATGGCGTTTGCCTTTTTCGCGCCGTTGTTTGTTCATTTCTGTTTGCGTTATCCGGTTAGGAGCGAGGTTTTTGACACACCGCGCTGGACTACGTACGCGCTCTACGTTCCTGCGGCGTTAATCTCTTTCGCGATTCTTTTCGTTTCCCTTGCGTATCATGTCGTCCCGGGCGAAACATTTTCGCTTTGGCTTGCAAATTTTACGGATCGATTTGATTTAGTTAATAATCTTGATTTAGCAAATCTTTACCACTTCATTGCCGGTATCTCGATTGGCGCGGGAATCTTGATCTGGCGGTTTGTGAAAAACAAGAAGACGGTTGTTCGCCAGCGTTTGAAGTGGGCGATGTGGGGAACGATCGTTGCGGTTTTGCCAATTTTTGCATTTCAGATTGCGAAGCGGTTTATTTACCTTCCGGAAGATGGCGTCACGGCCTCGCTAACTATTTTGCCGCTTGCGCTGATTCCTTTTAGCTTTGGGCATTCCGTGGTGCGTTACCGTTTGATGGATGTTGATGTCGTGGTTCGTCGCGCATTTGTTTACGCGCTTACAACGGTTGCAATAGCAGCGATGATTGGCGTCGTGGCGCTCGGTCTCGTTTTCTTGGCTCTTGGTGATAATCTTTCAAACACGGAAATCGTTCTTCGGGGGCTGATTGCTGTTGTCGCAATGGCGGCGATTGTTCTCTTATCAGAGCCACTTAAGAATTTCCTACAAGAGCGCACGGAAAGATATTTCTACGGAGAAAAATACGATCTCAGACGCGGACTTCTCGATTTTGGAAAAACACTCTCGGCTACGACTGCGCTTGATCCTTTACTTGACGCCCTGAGCGGAAGACTCCAGCAGGTTCTCGACGTAGAGAAAGTCGCGGTCTTTATTGAAGATGATACGAAGGAAGAGGGGTACCGGATCGCCCAATCTGTTGGCTTAAGCAATTCACTTCAAATTCCGAAAGATTTCAAACAGATGATTCGTCAGCACTCGGCTAAACGTGGGGTCGTAAGAGCTGATGAGATTGTTGAATTCGAAAGTGGCAACTCGAATGCCGGCCCTGGCGGAAGTGAGAATGTAAATGGCAACGGGAATAATATCGGCATTGTTAGGCAAGAGCTCCACTACTTCGTTCCATGCGTCGCACGCGGAAAGATGGTTGCGGTGATTGGATTGGGACGTGCTAAAAATGGCTCGCTTCTTTCGTCCGAAGATATTTCAATTTTGCAGACGACCTCCGGCTATATTGCTGTCGCACTTGAGAATAGCGTCCTTTATCAGGAGCAGCAGGAGCGAGCTGAAGAACTCGCGCTTCTCAAGGAGTTTAACGAATCCATCGTTGAATCAATAAATGTCGGACTGATTGCGGTTGATGAGAATGGAAAGATAACGCGTTGTAATTCGGCCTTTGAAGAGATTTTGGGTTATAGCAATGACGAATCTGTAGGTGAGCCCGTAAAGGCAATTTTTGACGAAAGTTTCGCGCAAAAGATAGAAAATATTTTGGGTGAAGATCGTTGGCATCTAACCGAGATTCGAAATGCCTACAAGATTGAGACGAAAGACCGAACCGGTAATTCCTTGACGCTAAATGTAGCCATTGCTCCTCTGAGGCAGGAATCCGAAGATCAGAATGGTGCAATAGTTGTAATTGAAAACGTTACCCAGAGGGCAAAATTCGAGGAGAGTCTGCAGCAAAATGAGAAGCTCTCGAGTATTGGATTGCTCGCCGCAGGTGTTGCTCACGAGGTTAATACACCGCTTACAGGTGTTTCGAGTTATACGCAAATGCTGATGGGTATGATTCCCGAAACTGATCCCAAACATGCGCTGCTTGAAAAGGTACAAAAACAAACAGATCGCGCGACAAACATCGTCGGCAATCTTCTCAATTTTTCGCGAACAGGAAATGCTCCGGAGTTTACTGAAATCGATATAAACAAACTTCTTGATGACACTCTGCAACTTCTCGAACCCCAGCTTAGAAAATCAAGTATTGAGATAGTTCGAAAATACGCAAGCATTCCACCCAAGATTTTCGGTGATCCCGGAAAGCTACAGCAAGTGTTTACAAATCTGATTATGAATGCGCGTGATGCGATTCTTAATGGCGGCGAAATTCGTCTCACTACCGCTTACGAAGGTGAAAACGATATATCGATTCAAGTTTCGGATAATGGTGTTGGAATCGAACCCGAGCATCTCAACAAGATTTTCGATCCATTTTTTACTACCAAAGCGGTTGGAAACGGAACCGGTTTAGGGATGGCAGTTTCTTACGGAATCGTTCAAGAGCATTCTGGTACGATCTCCGCCTCAAGTAAGGTGGGCAAAGGAACGACCTTCCGTATAGTTTTCCCAATCGCGCAAAAGCAAAAACGACGCGTCGCAAGCTAGATGCACGATTTCGTTTCCTTCAATCACAGAATCTCTCTCAGTTCGAATATAAATATATCTGCAGCTTCCAATGCATCTCTTTACGGGAAAGGTGTCTTCACGACGATTGCTGTCCGCGATTCAAAACTATTTTTGTGGGAGAAACATTGGCGAAGATTGATTCGTGACGCGAAAAAGATCGGTGTCGATTTATCGTCGGTTGGAATGCATGCGGTCAAAGAATCGCTCGCAAAAATTCTCGAAAAAAATGATGTTTCTGAAGGAAAGTGCCGGATAACTTTTTTTGACGAATCATCGAGTAAAATCTGGCAGACCGATAGCGAACACGCGACAAGTCTTTTAATACAAACTGCAGATACCCAAAAAGTGAAGGAGAAATTTTCTCTGAGCATTTCGCCGTTTCGAATCAACTCAAAATCTCCTCTCGCCGGAATAAAGTCCTGCAATTATTTGGAAAATATTTTGGCCTTAGAAGATGCGAGATCAAAAGGTTTTGATGAAGCCGTTCGCTTAAACGAGCGAAGCGCAGTTGCTTCAGCGTGCGTCGCGAACATTTTCTGGAGGAAAGACGGAAAGCTCTTTACGCCAAGCCTTGAAACGGGATGTTTAGCCGGAACCATGCGCGAGCACATCATTGAAACAGAAGAAGTAGCAGAGGTCGAGGAAAACTTGGAAACGTTGAAAAATGCCGATGAAATCTTTCTCACATCTTCGGGAATTGGAATTAAGAATGCCGAGGTTTGAGGGCTTTTCTACGCCACTGTTCCGCCGCAGCTCGATCCCGATCCCGCAGTGCAGCCAAAGCAATGCGCGTTTGTCATGATCTTGCGACCAAAGAATTTTTCTTGTGAAAAGTCGCGAATTGTTTGTCCAACGCCAGTCGACACTGGGATTTCGAGCATCTGATTGAAATCGCAATCAAATAGATTTCCCCGCCAATCAACACTCAAAGTGTTTTTACACATCAAGCCTTCGACAGTAGACGGGTTAAACGCATTCACGAGTTTTCCCATGTACTTTTCTTCGTTTTGCGAACGCCGAAGCCAGTCAAGGTATCTGGCGATTGGCATGTTTGTGATCGTATATAAATTGTTAAACGAAACACCGTACCGAGCTTTTAGTTCTTTCTTGAAGTCGGACTCGATCCCGGATTGTTCCGGCGGAAGAAAAGCCCCGACCGGATTATAAACTAGATTTAAAGTCAGATTGCTTTCAGACGTTCCATAGCCAGCTGCGTTCAGGCGTCTAAGCGCCTCAACTGATTTATCAAATACTCCTTTGCCACGCTGAGCGTCTGTTTGCTGCTGCATAAAATAAGGGAGACTGCATACAACTTCGACCTCGTTTTCGGCAAAGAAATCAGGTAAATCTTCCTGTCCATTTTCAAACATAACGGTCAGATTATGACGCACCATTATTTGCGCACCTGTCTTCTGAGCCTCTTTTACAAAATACCGAAAATCAGGGACGAGTTCCGGAGCACCGCCTGTAATATCCAGGATAGGGATTTTATGTTTGCGTAGCGCTTTCAGACACGAATCAATTGTTTCACGCTCGATGATTTCGGTTCGCGTTGGCGAGGCATCTACATGGCAATGTTTGCAGGCTTGATTGCACAGTTTGCCGACATTAACCTGGAGGATTTCAACATCCGTTGAACGCAAATCAAGACTGCTTTCAGCGAGTTTTTTTTCAAACGAAATAGGAACATCGGGCAAAGCCGCTTTGCCGTTCCGCCGGGTGATTTGAATTTGTCCGGTTGTCGTCATAATGCTCTTTACGCCCACGAAAGGAACGAAAAAGAGAGAAATGATTTTCCATATTCATTTTCTTTCTTTCGTATTTTTTGTCGGTTTCGTGGGTTAAATTCTTACATCGAAACCTTATCGTGAGCGTTGTGTGACTGTATGCCGTGGATCAAACTCGCGCCGCCGCGAATCGCAGAAGCCAGGTGCATTGCTTCGGTCATCTGTTCCATATTGGATCCGTTTTCAAGCGAGCTCTGCGTAAAGGCGTCGATGCAATATGGACACTGGATCGTTACCGCGACGGCCAAACCGATCAAGGCCTTTTCGCGTTTTGATAGAGCACCTTCTTCCTGGCAAGCCTGGTACCAAGCCATAAACTTCTCAAACAATTCGGGCGAGTGCTTTCCAACTTCCCCAAAACGTTCAAGATCTTCTTCTTCGTAATAGCTCATAATGCTTTCTGCTCGGAGTCCCGCCTTTAGGCGGCTCTTTCTTTGTTGGTTCGGAGTCGAATAAAGACCGAACTACCCATTCAAAATCAATAGAAATTTTTCGATCTGTCTTCGATGTCTCAAAATGTGGACGATCGCGTGCTCCATCATCTGGTCAATGTTATACCTTACGCCCCAACCGGAATCTATATAAACGCTGGTCATCTTTTCGCTGATCTCTTCCCAGCGTCCATCAAAAATGGCTGCCGTATCGAAAATCACTTTGTCCAGCTCACAAACGATTTCGTGCTTTGAAAATTTTTGGGTCTCGACCGGGACGACGTCCATCAATAGCGATTCGCGTATGTAATAAATATACCGACGTCCGGCCCGAATTACGTGATTCATTATCGTTTCGATGGAACGACAATCTTCGTTTTTCGTTAGGGGGTCGGCGATTTGCACGTAATCTTCTTCGCTAACAGTCTTCAGAACAACTTTGAGTTGCAGCGTCGCTCGTTCGTATTCGTCCAGTAGGGAGCCGATTGCCCCCGGACGGTATTCTTCAATTCTCATGTTTCTTTCTTCGATAAATGATGCAAGAGGATAGTTATTCAGTTCAGGTCCTACTCCACCCGCGAAATCTTGCCGATTTTGAGGAAATAAAACAGATCTTCCTTAACTGCCATCTCAAATATTCTCTCGACTCATTTAAGCCAGGCTTTTTGCCGCCTAAAGGCGGGAGAACTTAACAACAATCTCCAACAGGACCGCAATTCTCACCGGCCTCAGTTACATCGTATTCCAAGCCCTTTGTTTCACGCGGATGACGCTTTACCGTTCGCCTGCAATCAAAAACGGCGGCGTCGCTTATAGCTATTTCCACGCGCGGCTCAACCGCTTCTATTTGTGATGCGTACGGTTCTTTATTGTAGATATTAAAGGTTTTATCGCAAACCGCCATTCTTGCACCGCGCTCAAGCCAGTGTCCGTCGTCGTCAAGTACTTTCTTCCAGGGCCCCTTGTAAATCACAGCCTGATTGCGTTCGAGGCATTCGCCTTGCTTGCCTTTGTAGGCAACAATGGTAACGGAGCGAAACTCAATGCCTTCAACGGTTTGCCAGGGTTTTTCATCCCGTTTTACTACTTCCATTCCGTAAAATCCCGCGTCTTCAAACGCTTCGATAAACTTATCTTCCCGAAACGCGCCTGAAATACAACCGCTCCACAACTCCGGATCATCCTGAAGGTGCTGCGGGACGTCTTCGTCCGCGACGATGTCTGAGATAGCAACCCTTCCACCACGTTTTAATACGCGAAACATCTCATCAAACATCTGCGTCTTATCTTCTGGCTTGACCAAATTCAAAACGCAATTCGACAAGATGACGTCAATCGAATCGTCGGCAACGAGCGGCTTTTCTTTTTTTGCTTTGTTTACAAAAGATTCATAGCTGGCTATATCCTCGGCAGAATTTATCGGATTATTTTTCAGATATTTATCAACCAAGCTGAGATCTAGTTTTAAGTCTTGAATCTTACCGTAGCGAAATTCCACGTTACAAAAGCCGATTTTTTCTGCAAGCTTATTGCGATACTTATTTGCAAGCGAAAGCATTTCGATGTTGGTGTCGACGCCGATCACTGATCCATTTTCACCTACGATTTGTGATGCTATGTAGCATATTTTTCCGCCTCCCGAACCGAGATCAAGTACAGTCTCACCCTTTTCAACGTAAGCCGACGGATCTCCGCATCCGTAATCACGTTTGACGATTTCTTCCGGAAGAATTTCGAGAAATTCAGGATTGTATTCCACAGGACAGCAAAGTGCCGACTCCACGGCGTTTGCCGCTTCACCATATCTCTCTTTTACCGCCGCTTCTACGTCTAGATCGTAAGCCATAGTTGTTTTATGATTCCCTTAAAGTTGTATCGCAGAGCTTTCGAAATTCCGGGAAGTTAGAATCACTCGTTCGTTGTTTACAAAAATTCCGGAATTTTTTTGCCCTGCGATTAAACTAAAAATATCAATTTGGCTAATAATTATTCCCGTGAAAAGTGCAATTACAATAATGGCAAAGGTTCCGGTAGCCGGCGCTGTTAAAACAAGGCTACAGCCGTTCTTAACCGCTAAAGAATCTGCCGGGCTCGCTGCATGTTTTTTACAAGACGCGGTGCGGAAAGCTCTTCAAACCCGACAAGAAATGGTCATTGCATTTTCACCTGCTAACAAAACGCGCGATTTGGAAGCTCACTTAGAGGCCAATTACACACTCATCGTGCAGGAGGGAGATAATTTAGGCGAGCGCATGCAAAACGCCTTTGAAAAGGTTTTCGCGATGGGCTTTGAGCAGGTATCGATGGTCGGCACAGACAGCCCGACTTTTCCGGTGACGTGTTTTAGTGATGCCGTTAGGTTTTTGTCAGATGGAGCCGATGTTGTTTTGGGCGAAACCGAAGACGGCGGGTTTTACTTTATCGGGCTTAGAAAACCCAGGCCTGAGATTTTTGCAAATGTTGACTGGAGTACCGAAAAAACATTCAAACAGACCGCTCGAAACGCCGCTTTGGCTGGTTTGCGGTTGGAGCTTCTTGATAAATGGTACGATGTGGATTTGCCGGAAGACCTCAAACGATTGGCAGAAGAACTCGACCAGAACCCAGAGATCGCGCCAGCCACTGCCGAATGGCTAAAGAATTTCTAAACTGTTAAAATTGCGGGACAAAAAACAAAGGTTTTGAGAAGCGAAGACTGTTTAATTGCTTTGTGTATAGGGAGTTATAGCTATAAGTGGTGAGTGAGACGCGACCAATTGTAATGAAATTTGGCGGCACCTCCGTAAAAGATTCGGAGGCGTTTGAGCGCGTGGCGAAAATCGTCGGCGATCAAAAAAAAGACTGCCCCATTGTAGTTACGTCTGCTCTGGCTGGGTTTACCGACGCGCTCCTCGATTCGTTTGCTGCGGCAAAGGCGGGAGATTCCTCGCAGGCTTTTTCCTCATTAGAAGAGGATTTCGAGCGCCACGAAAGGGTTGCGGCGGATCTCCTGAATGAGCAACTCGAAAAAGCTTATCTTGCCGAGTTAAATCTTGCAAAGGAAGAGCTATCGGGTTTATTGATGCGGGCGGAAAGACGCAGTTTGCCGCTTCAAATGCTCAAAGATGCTGTCGTTTCCTATGGCGAACAGCTATCCTCAAGACTTTTAGCGGACGTATGTAAAGCGAAGGGATTAAACGCACGCCAGGTAGATTCGCGGCGCGTTATAGTTACCGACGATGAATACGGCTCGGCAAAACCGATTTGGGACGAAACGGAAAAGTTTATACAACTCGAATTAAACTCTTTGCTCGAAGCTGATGAGATCCCAATTATGGGCGGTTTTATTGCTTCAAACCGCAGCGGCGAAACGACGACCCTTGGACGCGGCGGTTCTGATTATTCCGCAGCGCTGGTTGGTGCGGCACTGAAGGCGAAGGAGATTCAGATTTGGACGGATGTAACTGGCGTTTTGACCTGTGATCCCAGAATTTGTGAAGACGCGCGAACAATTGACGTGCTTTCCTACAACGAAGCCGCTGAGCTCGCTTATTTTGGTGCGAAAGTGCTTCACCCGAAGACGATCCAGCCCGCGGTAGATCATGAAATTCCCGTACGCGTATGCAATTCGCGCGAGCCTGATGAAAAAGGGACGATGGTTCTCACGGAGAGTAGTGTCTCGGAAAATCGGATCAAATCCATTGCGCACAAAACGGGAATCACAATTTTGCGTATTTCCTCAGCGCGTATGCTTGGAAGCTACGGATTTATGTCAGCGCTTTTTCAGGTGTTTGAAAGGTTTCGAACCGTGATTGATGTTATTTCAACGTCAGAGGTTTCTGTTGCGCTGACTCTCGATAACACGGATTCGCTTGAGAAAATTGTTACGGAACTAGAGCGACTCGGAGATGTCGAGATCGAACATGGGCATGCTGTGATCTGCGTTGTTGGCGAAGGCCTGCGTGCCTCCTCGGGGCTTGCGTCAAAGGTGTTTTCAACTATTGAGGATACAAACATATCGCTCATCTCGCATGGAGCTTCCTCGGTTAATCTGACGTTTGTGGTTAAGGAAGAAAAGGTCAATGAGGTGATCAAAAAGCTGCACGGTACGTTTTTCCAATAACTTATGAACGTTTTTGAGCTGACCAAGGAACTGATGAACATCCCTTCAACCTCCGGCGAGGAGCAGAACGTCGGCGCTTTTTTGGGAGAGTATCTTAAATCGCTGGGATATGAAGTTGAGCTGCAAGAAGTTGAAGATGGGCGAAAGAACGTGATCGCCTGGGCTTCTGATGACCCACAGGTTTTCCTTTCGACCCATGTGGATACCGTTCCGCCCTACATCCCGCCAACTGAAGATGACGAAAAAATTTACGGACGTGGCTCGTGTGATGCGAAGGGAATCATCGCTTCGCAAATTACTGCAGCTGAAAGACTTCGTGAGCAGGGGATAGACAAGATCGGGCTTCTCTATACCGTTGACGAAGAGGAAGCGGGCACGGGCGCAAAAGTTGCAAACGGCCATCCAATTGCCGAGAAATGTAGGTTTCTGATAAACGGCGAGCCGACAGATTTGGATTTAGCGATTGGTTCTAAAGGGTCGCTGCGGCTGCTTTTGAAAACGGAAGGGAAGGCGGCGCACTCCGCTTATCCGGAGATGGGGGATTCGGCAATAGAGAAGATTTTGAGCGTTTTGCAGGATATTTTGGAGGCTGATTTGCCTAAAGATGATTTCTTTGGCGAAACTACGCTGAACATCGGAACAATTGAAGGGGGACTCAAGACAAACGTTGTCGCGCCAAACGCCGAGGCGGGTTTGCACATACGCATGGTTTCGGAGCTTGAGCCGGTCGTTGAGGTTTTGGAAAAAGCAATTGCCGGACGGGCAACACTTGAAACGATGTCTTGCAGCTTGCCCGTGAAAATGCTTGAGGTTGAAGGATTTAAGCAAAGGGTTGTGAGGTTTACTACCGATATTCCTTACTTAACAAACTGGGGAACGCCACTGCTTTTGGGCCCGGGTTCGATTCTTGATGCACATACAAAGCACGAGTTTGTGCTGAAGAAAGATTTGGAAAAGGCTGTGGAGCTCTATGAGGATTTGGTGAAGAAATTGTTAAACACATAGGAACATAGAAAACATTAGGTACGCGTATTTATACCACCATTTTTGATATTTGAAGCGCACAAAAGTTAACCGAGATCGTTCATAGCGTTTCTCACCTGCCGATCTTCCCTATGTTTTCTGTGTGTTTAAGACAGAAATATGACAAAAGAGTATTTGGATAAACTCACTTATGACGTGATTGGAGCAGCAATCGAAGTTCATAAGGCTCTCGGCGCCGGCCTTCTTGAAAGTGTTTATCACGAATGCATGAAGCATGAATTGCGAAATAGAAAGATTAGCTTCGAAACGGAATTAGTTGTTCCAATTCACTTCAAGGGAATCGTGCTGGAATCCGAATTGCGATGTGATTTGTTTGTGGAAAACTGTTTGGCGGTTGAGCTGAAGGCAGTTGCGGAACTTTTACCCGTCAATGAAGCGCAACTTATGACCTATATGAACCTACTTAGGGCGCCAAAAGGAATTCTAATAAACTTCAATTGCGTAAACATTTTCAAACAAGGGCAGAAAACGATTGTAAACGAGTTGTTTAGAAAGTTACCGGAGGTTTAAACACATAGGAACATAGATAGGATAGGTTTGGCTTTTGTCTCAGAAACCAAGTATACATTGCAGAATATAAACTCCTTCTCTTAGCCTATCTGGCCTATGTATCTATGTGTTTAAGTTGATCTTATGAAAACAGCAATAATTGGCTATGGGTCAATGGGGAAACTCATTGAGACACTAGCGAAAAACAAAGGTCACGAAGTTGTCGAAATTATTGATGAAGCGGAAGCGAATTTGTCTGCCCAAGAACTGGCGGAGAAGTTGAAGCCGGCGGATGTTGCGATTGATTTTAGCATCGCAGAAGCAGTAAGGAAGAATGTTGAGGCGTGCTGCTTGGCTGATATTTCTTTGGTTGAAGGAGCGACGGGATGGAATGATCAGCTCGAAGAAATTGAGAGGATCGTTGAAGAAAAAAATGGCTCTTTTGTTTTTGGTGCGAATTTTTCGATTGGCGTAAATTTGTTTTATCGGGCGGTTGAGCACGCCGCAGAACTTTTTGCAAAGTTTGAAGATTACGAAACTTTTATTGAAGAACAACATCACTCGCGTAAGGTTGACGCCCCTTCCGGCACAGCGTTGAAGCTAAAAGATATTGTTGCCGGACACATAAAAGAAGATTTCGGTGTCTCGGCAACGAGAGCGGGAAACATTCCAGGAACTCACCGAGTAGGCTTTGACGGAAGCGCTGACCAGATATTGCTCGAACATCTTGCGCGCTCGCGGGAAGGGTTTGCATCTGGAGCGATTTTGGCGGCTGAGTGGGTCGTAGGTAAGAAAGGCTTTTGGGAATTTACGGAAGTGATGGATGAGATAGTAGGGCAAAAGTAATAAGGCAAAGTGCAAAAACCCCGTGTAAAAATTTGCTGCATATCAAGTAGGCAAGAAGCTCTTGATGCAATAAAGTCAGGCGCTTCTGCGCTCGGATTGGTTGGCGAGATGCCTTCGGGACCAGGTGTGATTTCCGATGAAGAGATTATGGGAATTGCGAGAGGAGTTCCTCCGCCGATTGCGACCTTTCTTTTAACAAGCGAGACAAACTCTCAGGGGATTATCGAGCACCACAAACGCTGCCTCACAAATACAATTCAGATTGTTGATGAACTTAAAGACAAGGGTTACCAAGCAGTTAGGGCAGCGTTGCCGAATGTAAGGCTTGTGCAAGTTGTTCACGTTTTGTCTGAATCCTCGATCGATGAAGCGTTGGAAGTAGCAGAGTCGGTCGACGCGGTTTTGCTGGATTCGGGAAATCCGAATTTAGAAGTTAAGGAACTCGGTGGAACGGGAAGAACGCATAATTGGGATCTGAGTAGAAAAATTGTTGAGCAATCTGAAAAGCCTGTTTTTCTGGCGGGCGGGTTGAAGCCCGAGAATGTTCGAGAAGCAGTTGAAAGGGTTCAGCCGTTTGGTTTGGATTTGTGCTCGGGCGTACGAACTGACGGAAAGTTAGATTTGCGAAAGCTGGAAGCTTTTTTCGATACGGTTGAAAGAATTTGAGTTTTTAACACGCTTCCTAACGGTCGCGTTTCCGCCGTTTGTCTATAAAATCCGAGGGATCAAGCCAACCTTTTCGAATTGGGCTGTAACCGATAAAAACTTTGTCCCACAAAAGGCAGGTGTCATCGCGCAATTCGAAATGCAGATGACAAAGATACTTGCCGTTGGCGTTTCCGATCGTACCAATTTTTTCGCGTTTCTTAACGGTTCCCGATGATTTTAGAATCTTATCCAGATGTCCATAGAGCGACTGCACCTTCGAGCCGTTAGGAAGATCGTGTGTGATAATTATCACGTTTCCCCAGCCGGTTCCCGCATCATCGGCGTAGGTGATCAGACCATTTGCAGCGGCATAAACCGGTTTGCCACAATCCGTATTTCCACCTGAATTCGCATTCCAATCTTCGCCTAGATGATTGTTTTCGCCAAAGTCCTGCGCATTGTACCAGCCATCGCGGCTGTCTTTCGCTTCAGTTATCAGTTCCTTTTTTCCAATCGGATATGCAAAACTTTTGGCTAAGTGAGCAGGTTTCGATCTATTGGTAGGTTTTTTCGTCTCACCGCCGCAGGCGTTTAAAAAAAGAAAAACCGCGAAAATCAGACATATATTTCCAATATGCGTGAAATTCGCGATCATGTAGGTAATGTTCTAACGAGGTTTTAATCCGCGGTTGCAGCGTCAGCTACTTCCTCATATTCGTCGTCATCGCTGTCTTCATCGGAGCTTAGTTCAATTTCGGTCGGATACGACGAGGTTTCATCGGTTTCAGTTTCAGCTTCTTCTTCCTCTTCGATTTCTGCAGTGGCTAATTCTTCCCGTCTTTCAGCGACCTTGGCTTCGATTGTTTCTTTGAGCTCAATCATCCGGCAACTTCCTTCAAGCAAAGCACCATCTTCAATTATTAGACGTGGCGCCTGTATGTTACCCACAACCTGTGCCGTGCGGCCGAGGGTAAGCCTTTCGGAGGTCGTAATGTCTCCGTTTACAGCTCCATTTATCTCGGCTATAGCAACGTCAATATCTGCATCAACCTGCCCGGTCGAACCGATTAGGAGTGTACCGTCTTTCGAACTCACACTTCCTTTTAGGTGTCCGTCGACGCGGAGCATTGCGTCAAATTCGGTATCGCCTGTTAAAACCGTTCCGCCGCCAACAAAGCCGCTCAAACGTCCTTCCTTAATGTCACGTGCCATCAGTTCGCTTTCCGAAAACGCATTTGAGGTTTGCGTTTCAGCCGTCATATTTGACGCCGGATTTGAAATTGATTCATTTACACCGGGGCTAGTTGTGGTTTCCTCATCTTTGGAACTTTTTCCCATTCTGATCATCTAATATCCTCCGTAAAACACAGCCAGACTTCAGGGTAAAAAAGAACGGCTCGTCATAGAATCTTGTGGTAATTATAAATTCTACACTAAAAGCCGCTCAAAAAACTAGGTTTATCGGATTTTTTTATTTTTTATGCTCGTCGCAAGTACGTCATGAAGGGCCGCAACCGCTACTTTCCGGGGCTTGCGCGGAAGCGGAACATTATTGATTTCGTATGTCTTGTTCCCAACAATCGTTGCTTTGCCGAGTTCGACCCAACCTTTTCCGTAGTCTACATAAATCGGAACCGGCATTACGAAATTATCCGAGACATTTGCCTGAGTGATCTTGGCATTCAAGATCGTTTTACCTCCTGATTTGCCAAGCTCATATTGCATTTCGTACTTTGGAACCTCGGTCCCATAAACCCATTGATTGAAAAACCAGTCCATGGAGCCATTCTTGTACGGGTTCAAATCCCTCGGCATGTGTTTTTCAACGATGCGTTTGAAGTCTTCGGTGGAAGCATACTGATTGTAGTGGGTTTTGACAAAATCCCTCATCATTTTCTGGAACCTTTCGTCTTTGTCCATTCCGCTTCTTTTCGGATCAATCATTAACATTCGAAGCATGTGAAGGATATAACTGCCTTTCCGATAAAGAAGATTGTATCGGGCACGCGGGGCTTTAGATGTGAACAACCTAAATCCCTGAGTGACCGGACCTACCGTATATGGTTTAACTCCATTTGTTTCCCGCGTTCCTTCAACAACTGATTTCCTTCGAGTCTCTAAAAACTTAATTAGCTGCCCTGTATCCCTGTATACGTACTGTATGTAAAGCATTGCTGAAAGATCGGCAAACCCTTCGCTCATCCACTGATCCCGATAGCTAGACCATCCAACGGCATGTCCCCACCATTGGTGCGAAACTTCGTGAGGACCAACCCTGGTCACAAAATCTCCTTTAACCGCACGGAAGCCAAGCAGCTCATTTCTATGAGTCTTACTGAGAAAAGACGTTAGAGGCATATAAACCAACGTTGCCCAAGCTTGAGCACGGCCCAATCTAGGCTGTTGGGTCATAGATATTCGTTTATGTGGTAGTTTCCCGAAATAATGATCAAATATCCTTACGGAGTTTAGTGCTTCGTCAAGAACATGATTAGCCATTGAACTCGTATTTAAGGATCCAACATTTATTGCAACAGCACTTGATGCATAACGAGGGTCATTTGCTCTACGAGCTTCTTCGTTTTCTATTCGGTCTTGAAAATTCTTGATAAAACCTGGAAGGTTCTTGTTGTTGTACACGGCTAAGTCATAGCCGGAGCGTTTGTCATGGAGTTCTTTCTTTTTAAATTCGCCATAGTTAAATCCAGCCACCTTCATCTCGACTCCTTTCGATGACCAATGGGAGAATTTTAGACCACCTTCATCCTCCTTGAAATCAATGAGCTCACCTACTCCTACCAAAGTGTAGAGTTTTGGGTAGCGGAAACGAAGTTCAAAAGTTGCCGCATCAAACGTTACAGTGGAAGTTCCATTGTTAGGGTACCAGGAGGCTCGCGCCGCTTCCCGCAAATTGAAAGTCCCCGTGCCCACGTTATCCATCGTATTGACACCTTCATATTCAAAAATAAGCTTAAAGGGTTTACCGACATCGTAGCGTTCGGGCAGAATCACGGCCAGATCGCTATCTTTATTCTTATCTTCTTGAATGAAACTAATTTCTTCACCATTTTCATCCAGAATTCGTTTCATTCTCAGGTGCCTATAAAGCGAAAATGGCAACACTCTTTGTCCCTTCGTAAGGACTTTCATTGTAGCTTCATCGGTAGCGATTATTTTCACACCGCGTAAAGTCACATCAATATTGTGATGCGCAAGATCAAAGACCCGACGGTCAGTGTTGCTACTCGCGGTATTGTTTTTGTATTCATCCTCACTATGAAAGGCCAACCAGAATCCATAGTTGTTACTGTCATAATTCGTTAAGCTGACCTGTTCCGGCGCCACTTCAGCAATTCCCAGAGGATCGAATTTAAACAAGAGTTGATCGTACTTCTTCCCTTTCACAAATGCCCAAAAAAAGCCGTCTCGTTCAGGACCGTACGCATCCATAAGGATTCGGGTGGACATGTTGTACCTGAACTTTGGAGTTTTTAGTAGAGTCTCCTTGGCGCGAAACTCATCCTGCGCTTTTCCAGCCTGCGGTCCGTTCGTTGACATACGTACATTTTTTGACTTTTTCACTTCTTCAAATGTTTTGTCCGTGAAAAACATTACGAGTTTTGCGAAAGGTTCGTTTACGGTTGGTTTCCCGGTAAAGTACTTCAAACTCCTTTTTTCAGCCTCAATAGGAGGATCAATAGATAGCTCTCCATCGCCAAGGAAAACGGCGCCTGTTCTTTTGCCCTGTGCTTCTTCAAGAAAATAGATTTCACCGCTACGCAAAGTAAAAATTGCAGCGTCTTTCTTTAGTACCAAATTATTCACCGTTGCATACGCACCGCTGAAAGCTCCCTTCCTAGACGATAACTTTCTAAACTCAAGGTAAACCGGATCCGTGTTTGCACTTTTCGCAGAAACTTCAACTTCGCCGAGCACCTTCTCGCCCTCTTTTTCTTTCTCATCCTGAGCAAATGACAAAGTGCAGGCAAGTGCAAAAGCAAAGAGAACAGCAAGCAGTTTTCTAAATTTCATTTTAAGTCCTTTTTCTAGTAATTAATGGGTTTTCAGCAAATCCGACAAATAGGGCGGAAACGAATTTTCGTTGAACGCTAAATTATTTTAGTTGCTATAGTAAAAGTCAAGGGTATTTAACAAGCTAAATGTTTGCATATTTACGGGTTTTTATGAGATGTTAATCGTTCCGTTTTTGGTTGGATGCCGCAGAAAGGAATGTTTGTAGAAAGTAAAACAAAAACAAAGCTGCTCAAAAAGATGGGCAAGGCGATCAGCGATTTTTCGATGATCGAGGATGGAGATAAGGTGATGGTTTGTCTTTCCGGGGGGAAGGACAGCTACACGCTGCTTGATCTTTTGCTGGACGTCCAAAAACGCTCGCCGGTTTCATTTGAGATTTTCGCAGTTAATTTAGACCAAAAGCAGCCGGGTTTTCCCGAAGACGTTCTACCAAATTATCTTAAGAGCGTTGGCGTCAAGTATCGAATCATCGAGGAAGATACATATTCGGTTGTAAAAGAGAAAGTGCCTGAGGGCAAGACTTTTTGCTCTTTGTGTTCGCGTTTAAGGCGCGGGATCTTATATTCAACTGCTATTGAGGAAAACTGCACAAAGATCGCTCTCGGGCACCACGCTGACGACATCATCAACACTTTTTTACTAAATATGTTTTACGTGGGGCAGCTAAAGGCGATGCCGCCGATTTTGCGTTCGGATGACGGAAAAAATACCGTGATTCGCCCGCTCGCCTACGCGCAGGAAAGTGACATCGAAACCTATGCCGAAGAATGCCAGTTTCCAATTATTCCCTGTAATTTATGTGGATCGCAGCCGAATATGAAGCGCGACCGCATGAAGCAGCTCATTACAGACTTATCGAAAGAAATTCCACATATTAGAAGTTCGATGATAACGGCGCTTTCAAACGTTACGGGCTCGCATCTATTAGATACTGATCTTTACGATTTCGAAAATTTTGCTCCACTCGTTAAGCAAATTCCAATGGGTTACGGGAGTGTTGAGAAGGAACTCGATGCTGTCTTTGATCACTCGGAAGGCAATCTTGGATCATCAAACCTTGTCACGATAAGCCAATAAAAAATGGGTGAGCGTAGAGCCCACCCCAATCAGAAATGCACGACGTTTCACTTAGAGATTCAGTGGGTTTGGATCGTCAGATGCCGGTGAAGGAGGTGCACCCGGAGTATTAGGTGGTGTCGGCTTATTAATCGAATCACTCATTTTATTGAGCATGCCGGAAGCAAATTCTTTTCCGCCAAAACCAAAAGCGATCGCAGCTGCAATTGCAACGGCACCCAAGAGTAAAGTAAAAGCACGATTTACAATCTCATCCGCAACGCCCATACGGTTCAACGCCATCGCCCCGACGAAGAATAGAATTGCAACCCGTGCGACTGTAGCGAGCAAGTTTGCGTTTGCCACACCGCTTCCGCGGATCAGATTTACAACGATATTTGCTACGTACATACCAATCGCCAGAATCACAATTCCCGCAATGATTTTTCCGCCAACCAGCGCCACAGTTTGAACCGTATTTGCCAAAAGCTCGAAGTTTAGAATGTTTGCAGCTTCGATCACGGCGTAAAACATAATAGCCAAAAAAGCCAAATGTCCTACAAAAGATGACGCCGAACGATCGCCTTCCGTCGGCAGATTTGATAATCCGATTGCATGCGGGATCTTGTTAAAGCCCAGACCAATCAACACATCTCTAACCAGTCCTCGAATTACCTTTGCGATCAAGTAGGCTAAAACAAGCAGGATTACGGCTCCAAAAATATTCGGAATCGATCCAAGGATCGGGTTAACTACGCCTTCTATTGGCCGCGAAATAGCGTCGATCCTAAGCGTGCTCAAAGCTGCGCTCAATACCGCGAGCAGGATCACCGCATAAACGACCGTCCCGATAAGCCCGGCAATGCCGCCGTCTGTAAAATCCGCTTTCACGCTATTTCTTTCGGCGAAATTGTTTAGTCCGACGTTTGTTAAAAACGTTGTAATGAGCTGCCTGACGATATTGGCGATCAACATTCCGAGAATGAAGATAAGTGCTGCTCCCAGAACGTTTGGCAGATAGCCAAGCACATTTGAAAGCATCGTCTGAATCGGAGCAAGAATTCCCGTAAGTCCTAAGACTCCAAGAATCGCGGGCACAAAACACAGGAAAATAATCCAATAGACTACATCCGATAAGGTTTTTACTACCTGCGATCCCGAATCACTTCCGACTGAATTCAGTTTTTCGTCTACATTTAGAGCTTTCAATCCGCGTTTGGCAATAGCTCGTATAAAGCTAGCTACGATCCATGCAACGATTAAAAGCACGAGTGCACCTAGCACTTTCGGCGCATAATTAATCACCATTTGAAGCGTTTCATCGAGAGCGGCAATCCCGGTTAGACTTCGCACTTGTTCCGTGGTTTCCGCCGGCGCTTCCTGAAAGAAAGCAAAAAACATGTTCATCTCAAAATCTCCTTTTAAATAAATTGAAGTCAATACACACAACCGCAAAATTTCAGGGGCTGAAATCAATATGGTTTTTGGGGAATCGCTAAATTATTGTGGTTTACGAGCGAAGTCTATCAAATAAATTGTGCTAAATCCATATCTGCTGCGGAAAATAATTCGCAACAAAAAACCAAGCCAGATTTATCTGACTTGGCAAAAATAGAATGAAAAACGATCTATTTCTTAAACCGTTTTTCCGGGATTTTGACGTTGTGTCTTATCTTTGTTACCTGCGTAATAATTTCGCCCATACTCGGATTTTCGGCTATGATCTTAAACGGAACTTTCAATCCATCGACATCGCGATAATCTTCATACCGTTCGCTTACAGGGATTCGCTGTGACGAAGTGCTGGAAACTACTACTGAGCTACGCTTTAAGGGCAAAAAGCTTTTTGCGGAAATATACACCCCGAATTTATTCCCTTTTTTAGGCTTAAAGGAAACGAGGAAGCTTTTTTCGTCTCCGACCTTATCTATTTTTACGATCTCAAGCTTTTCAAATCTATCTTTCCAATCCAAAAACCCATAAAAACTCTTTTCGATTTTTATGTCCTCAAGACGTTTTCCGGTGTATTCCTCATCCCGCGAGAAACTGTATTCCTCGCCGCCCGTAGTACCGTCGAAATACTCGTTTATCCAACCAATCTTTTTGCCAAGCGCGGTAAGGGTAGTTTTAGAAGAAGTTTTGTTTGGAGTTTTTTGGTAAATTTTTCCGTATCCCTTCACGCCTTGATGAACTGCGTCGATTGTAAACTCCGTAACACGCGAGTTGATTTTTCTCATATTTGCCTCGCCGCCCAGCGCAGCGATCGTTTTCGTCATGAGTTCGTCAATCGAAATTGTCGGTTTTTCAACGGCGATTCTCTTAAATGTATAAGTTCCGGTAGGCTCATGCGAAACAAACTCCGTTATTTTTCCGTTCCCGTTTCTTTTTACCTCGATTTTGCGTAAAACCTTTGGAACTGTAGGTGAAAAATAAACGTCTTTTTCTCTTTCTTTTAATTCGTATGGCGGTTGATTCGGCACCTGAAGAAAAAGTTTCCCTCCCCTATCCGAAATTGTTACATCGTAGCCCGGAGGTTGGTTTAATTTGTAGGTTCCCGCAAGACCATTTTCGAGTGTTTTTTTATCGGCGGTTTTTGAGACCGTGTCATTTATTTTGCTTTTCGCCGCTCCCGCTTTTGGCAGAGTAAAATTACCTTGTGGCTGCTCAAGTTGTGCCTCGGTATCTTTAAAAGTAATAAAAAATCCTGGCGGTGCGTTTGCTAGCTTGTATTTCCTATCTTTAACGTTTTCAAGGATATATGTCGGCTGACCAGGAACCTTTGCAACGAGTTTTCCATCTTCTATCTGCACCTCAATATCAAAGCCCGCTTGCGGGAATTTGTACTTTCCGACCTCTTTCTTCGCCTGTCCGGAAAGAGGTTTTGAATTCAAATCATCTAAAATGCCGCTCCAGACAATTTGCATTAATTCGTTACCAAGTGATGACGCGGATACATTTGTAAGCATCACGAAACCGAGGTTTTCCTCAGGTATCGTTGCAACCATCGAATTGAAACCATCTATGTTTCCGCCGTGTTGCACAACCTTTTTGCCCTTCCATTCCTGCAAAAACCAACCCAGACCGTAAGCCACCTTTCCATTTGGTGTGATCTTCATTTGGGGCTTTATCCATTCGCCAAAACTTTCCTTTGAAACAAGGCGTTTTCCGTCTAGTTCGCCGCCGTTTAGAATGAAACGCAGCCACCTCGCCATGTCGTTTGCAGTTGAATTGATCGATCCCGCCGGAGCGACCTGAACGATATCCCGGGTTGGCAACTTCCTAGTTTTCTTAGTGTCAAAATTATAAGAATAACCAAATGAATAGTCGTTAGACCTATGCATTTGCTCTACGGTCATCGTGCTGTTGGTCATTCCCAATGGAGCGAAAATTTTCGCGGGCACGAATTCTTTCCAGGATTTTCCATAAACTTCAGAAACGATCTCGCCCGCGGCCGCATACATAATGTTTTGGTAGTAAAATCTCTTTCGAAGACCCGCCATCGGTTTTGCGATTCCTGCGACCTTAATAAGCTCGACGCGATTTAGTTTTCCGGTAATCATCGCCAAGTCAGTTCGATTCAAACCCGAGGAATGCGCCATAAGATCGCGAACTGTGATGTTTTTATCCGTTTCGGTGTTATTGATTTTGAAATATGGTAGATATTTCTTAGGCGAATCATCGAGCGAAACCTTGCCTTCATCCTGAACCATTAACACGGAAAGTCCCGTAAAAGCCTTGGTTGCCGAACCGATTGCGAGCTGCGTGTCCGCCGTCATTGGGATCTTGTTCTCAAAATCTTTGTACCCCAAACCTTTGGAGTAAATGACTTTATCGTCTTTTACGATAGCAAAGCCAATTCCCGGAATTCCCAATTCCTTTTGACGTTTTATAACCTTTGCTTCGATTCGCGACAATCGCGTTTTGAGGTCGTTTGCTGAATCTGCTTTCGCGCTGGTTTGAGAGTAGACAATTTGCGGCAAGGAAAGCGTGAAAATTGATACTGCTAGAAATAATGCAAAAAAACCGCTCGATAATCTTTTTCTGTTCATATTTTTTGAAAGCCAACTGTTTGGTCTAAATTCAATACGCTAAATTAAAAACGCAAGTTTCAATAGGGATCCGCTTATTCATTCTTTTAACCCGCAATCTTTTTCAAATCTGCAATAACTTCAGGTAGATGCCTGCTAACATAATCTACCTCTTCTTCTGTATTGTAACGGCCAAGCGAAAACCGTATCGAGCCCATCGCTTGGGAAAAGGGAACGTTCATCGCGTGAAGAACGGGCGAAGCAGTTTGATTTTCTTCGTTGCAGGCGGAACCAGTAGAAACGCAAACTCCGAGGTCATCCAGCTTGGCCATAATTGCCTCGCCGTTTAAGCCTTCGAACGAAATATTTGCGGTATTTGGAAGCCGTTCGTTTTTAGCTCCATTTCTCCGAGAATTTGGAATATTTTGCAAGATTTCGTTTTCAAGCCTGTCTCTGAGACGCTGAATTTCTTCAGTTGGTGAAAAATCTTTTACGATTTTTGCAGCCTCCCCCAGACCGACAATCTGATGAGTCGCCTCAGTACCCGCCCGTCTTCCGGTTTCCTGCCCGCCTCCAATCGAATTTGAAGCAAGTTCGACCCTATCGCGGATGTAAAGGGCTCCAACGCCCTTTGGGGCATGAAATTTGTGTCCGGAAATGGAAAAAAGGTCAATTTCAGAGTTTTTAAGATCGATAGGAACTTTTCCAACAGCGTTTACACCATCTACGTGGAACACTGCATTTGAGTGCTCTTTGACAATCTCTGCGATTTTTTTGACCGGAAATAGGACACCCGTTTCATTGTTTGCAAGCATTATTGAAACGAGCGTGGTATCTTTTCTTAAAGCATTTTTTAGCGAATCGAGATCGAGCAATCCATTTTCATCGACCTCGAGCCATGAGACTTCAAAGCCATTAAACTCAAGTTTCTCGCAAACTTTTCGAACGGCTTCATGCTCAACAAGGGTTGAGATGATATGGGGTTTTATCTCACGGCGCATTTCGAGGGTACCAAAGATTGCCCAGTTGTCGCTTTCTGTGCCGCCGGAAGTGAAGACAATCTCACCCGGCGACGAAGCATTTATGAGATCCGCAATAGTTTCGCGAGCTTTGTCGATCGCATTTTTGCTTTTTGTTGATAGAGAATATGCCGAGGAAGGATTGCCGTAGTAGTCCGTGAGAAAAGGGCTCATGGCTTCTACGACTTCGGGCGCAATTCGGGTCGTCGCGTTGTTGTCAAAATAGATCATAGATTTAGGTTAAATAGTAAATCGTTTGGGCAAATGAAGGTATTTCGAATTTACGATTTTACCCGTAACATTTACAATTGGTTTTATAGTGAGTGCAATATTAAAAATCACACAGGCCAACGGCAAATACTGGGAATTGAGCCTGAGGCCAAATGCCAAATATTATATTGGGCGTGCGAAAGATAACGACGTCGTGCTGCATGACCGGCGCGTTTCGCGCAAGCACGCTACGATCCAAGCCGACGATCAAAACTTCACGCTTGTTGACGGATATTATGACAATGGCGAAATCAAACGAAGTGCCAATAAGGTTTATGTCAATGGTGTTGAGATGCTCGAATCGATTCTTAAGCCGGGCGATGAAATCACCATTGGAACGAGTTCTTTGAAATTTGAACACGTAGCAGAAACTCAAGCCGAATCCGTTCCGCGGACAGATGATGTCAAGGCGTCTTTTGTGCCGGATGTTAAGGAGCCGATCGGGGTTGCGCAGGCGGCTGATGCAAACGGCGTGACTGAGGTTGATAGTTCGCTGAATTATGATGACAAGCCGCTCGGCAATACGCAGTTTGTAATCTCTGCTAACGAGATTATTGAGAAGAGTTCGAAAACGTCTACCCAAATTGATTATGTTCAGTCTGATCAGATTGGGCAGCCGAACGCCGAAGAGATTAAGGTGTTGAGGCGAAAAGCTCAGATTCTTGAAATGCTGTATGAAATGAGCAAGACGCTAGGCACGGTTTTTGATCAGAAAGAGATATTCGAAAAAGCGACGGAATTGATTTTCCGCGTAACGCCGGCCGAGAGAGTCGTCGCACTTCTTGCAGACGAGACTGTCGATGGCAAGATTTTGGATTACAGTCTTTATACAATTGCGGCAAAAATTAGAAACGAAGCCAACGAGAAAGCGGCGGAGGATTTGTCGATTAGCCGAACAATAACGCAAAAGGTGATGCGCGAAAAAGTCGCATTACTTTCGCAGGATATTAAAAAGGACGAAGAATTTTCGGGCGCTGAGTCGATAGTTGCTCAAGGAGTGCGCTCAACGATTTGCGCGCCGCTGATTACAGACTCGAATGTACATGGAGTGGTTTATGCCGACCGACTAGATCCTTTTTCGGCGTTTACCCAAGATGACCTCGAATTGATCAGCACGGTTGCTGCCCAAACGGCGCTTGCAGTAGAGACGATTAAAGCCCATAAAAAGCTCGCAAGGGAAGAAGTTGCGCGTGCGAATTACAGCCGTTTCATGCCGGACTATGTTGTAAAAGAGCTTCTTGAGCGTCCCGATTCGTTTAAGCTAGGCGGTGTAAATGAAACCGTAACTCTTTTATTTGCTGATATTAGAGGTTTTACGGCGTTTTCGGAGGAGCAAAATCCGGACCGTGTCGTAGGGCTTTTAAACAGCTATTTTTCGGCAATGTCCGAAATCATTTTTGAGCAAGGCGGCACATTAGATAAGTATATTGGCGACGGAATTATGGCGATTTTTGGTGCACCTAGTGCTTCGCCAAACGATGCGGATAATGCAGTTAAAACTGCGATTGCAATGCAGAAGCGCCTTCTGACCCTTAATAAAGAGCTTAAGGCAGAAGGTTATCCGGAAATTTCGATCGGGATAGGGCTTCACACGGGAGTCGCGACAATTGGATATATTGGTTCCGAACAGCGCTCGGAGTACACGGCGATCGGAGATACCGTAAATCTCGCGTCGAGGCTGGAATCAAATGCAAAGGGTGGGCAAATCCTTATAAGTGAAGCAACTGGAAAGGCTTGCAGCGAAGTTTTTCAGATTCGTAAATGCGAGCCACTACAGGTTAAGAATAGAGTTCAGCCTGTTTCGCTATTTGAGGTAAAATGGAATTGAGGTAATATATAGGCTGCTTGATTCTCAACCCCAAACTCTACTGAATTCAACCTTGGAATGTCAGTTTTTAGTAAAATTTCGTCTATGCTGGGATTTTCGTCACTAAAGAAATTCGTCACGGATTCGATGGCGGTCGATATGGGAACGGCGAATACTATCATTGCGGTCAAAGGTCGTGATGTAGTGTTTGACCAGCCCTCGCTCGTCGCTGTCAACGAATTGACGGAAGAGGTTGTGGCGTATGGACAGGAAGCCTATGAGATGTGGGGCAGGGAAGGCCGCGATATTGTTGTAAAAGCACCTCTTAACGGTGGAGTTGTAGCGGATTTTGAATATACGAAAAAGATGCTTGCCCATTTTGTTAAGGTCGCGAAAACAGGCGGCTCGCAGGTTTCACGTCAGGCCGTGATGAGCATGATATCTGACGTTACGCATGTTGAGCAGCGAGCGCTCTTGAATGCGGCCGAAGAAGCTCATATCGGAAAAGTTTACATGATGGAAGAGGGGTTGGCAGCTGCTTTTGGTGCCGACGTTTCTACCAAAGATCGCCGAGCCTCAGCGGTAGTCGATATCGGAGCCGGTACGACAAATATCGCTGTCGTGGCCAAAGGATCGATTGCCCATTCGCGTTCTGAGAGAATCGGAAGCGACGAAATAAATGTAGCTCTAACGACTCATCTGCGTCGGCATCGCGGTTTACAGATTGGTGCTGAAACAGCCGAAAATATTAAGCGAGACTTTATTTCTGCTGTATTTCCTGATGATCCTGATAAGGAATTGCTTGTTCGCGGAAGGGATGTACAAACGGGAAGCCCGAGCGCTGTCAAGATCACAGCTGGCGAGATTTATCCGATTTCTGAAGCGATTGTAAGGCGGGTAGCGAAAGTTATTAACGACACGCTTTCCGAGTTGCGTCCTGAAGTTGCTGCGGATATTTTTGATCGCGGCGTTATTTTAACGGGCGGTGGCGCGCTTTTAGACGATATTGATCGATATTTACGCGAATTTATTAATCTGTCAGTGATTATCCCGGATGAACCCCGCTATGCGACTGTGCGTGGACTCGTGAAAATGTTTGACGAACCCGAACTTCTAGAACGGGTTTCGCGCAACGAACTCCATATCCTCCAAAACGCCGAAGTTCCTTTTGAAGCATAGGTCGTAAGCAACCGAAGACGCGAAAAAAGGGAGATCGGTTTGATGCCCTTTTTTATTTTGGATTGCCGATTTCTATGACTCGATTCCTTGAGTTTTTCAGCCGCAAACTTCTTCTCACGCACGTTTACGGCATTCCCATAAAAATTGATTACCGTTGGTTTCTAGTGCTTGGAGTTATGGCGTGGTTTGTGGCCCGTCCGATTCCGGCGTCGCAAATCGGAAACCCGCTGATTAGATTTTCTCTCGGGCTCGTCACAGTCTTAATCTTCTTTTTGTCGATCTATATTCATGAGTTGGCTCACGCCTATCTTGCCAGAAAAGAGGGGATTCAAGTAATCGAAATTCTCCTTCATCCGTTTGGTGGTTTGGCGAAACTAAGACGCGAGCCGGATACTCCAAAAGCGGAGTTTAGAATTGCGATTGCCGGTCCGATAGCTAGCTTCCTTATTTCGCTCGTGTTCATGGGCTTGTGGGCAGGGTCGTCGTATATTGGTACAAGCATCTTGTCGCCTCTACTTTTTGCTCTTTTTCTGCTAAATCTTATGCTCGCTATCTTCAATCTTTTTCCCGGTTACCCTCTTGATGGCGGGCGAGTACTACGGGCAATTTTGTGGAAGCGCGGTAAAGACCTCAGCGAAGCGACCGTCTTAACCGGGAAGTTCGGTCAGATTATTGCCGCAACGCTAGTTTTCTTTGGTGTGGCGATTATTTTGATCAGCCGCGATACTTTCACAGGGCTGTGGACGATACTCGTCGGGGTGTTCCTGTTTGATGCCGCTGTAAAAATAATTCGCCAAGTGAACAATTTTGAGAATCTCATCGTTCGAGAGGTTATGGAACTTCCTGTTGCAATTACTCCGGAGACGACTGTAATGCAGTTTGTCGATCACAAGCTTCCGCTTTACCGACAGATCGTTTTTCCTGTGGCCGAAGATCGAGAGCTGTACGGTTTTGTTGCGCTTAAAGATATAAAAAAAGTGCTACCTAGAGAAAAGTGGAATGAAACCCCAATCAAGGACGTGATGCGCGTTATACGGGAAGACTATTTTGTAGATTCGGATTCATTGGTTACGGACGCAGTCGAGCAAATGCGCTCAAACGGCCTTGGCGTGGTCGGAGTAATCAATTCGAAAGGAGAATTTGTCGGCTATGTCAGAGGGGGAAGGATTCGGAAACGAAGTTGAATCATCGCAAGCAAACTGGCTGCGGTTTTAAACAAAACAAGGAATTTGGCACGATTCTCGCAATATTTTTCAGAGAAGAGTGGATTTTATTGGGGTTCGAGGGGCTTTCACGGCCCAAAACTGGCAAGGAATATGCTATTCTTAATGGAAGGGTTTTGGCTAACCCATTTCCTCCTAAGCGCATCCAATTCCCTGCATAATAGAGTTCGACAAGCCCTAAGTCGATTTTTTGAATGACGATCACAGATTACATCCCGGATTTATTTTCCTTTCGAGCGTTTTTCGACATCGTGCTGGTTTTCATAATCGTGTACGTAGTCTTGAAACTCTTACGGGGAACCCGTGCCGTGCCCACGGTGGTTGGAATGGTGATCCTTGCTCTTCTTTACTGGTTTGCTATCGCCCAAAATCTAACAACCCTTGAATTTGTCCTTCGCTCGGCAATGTTTTATCTGGGGATCTTGATAATTGTCTTGTTTCAATCCGAGATCAGACAAGCTTTTATCTATTTCGGAAACAGGCTACGCTTGCCGTTTTTACGCAGAAACCGCGGATCAATGGGCGGCTCGATTTATGATGAGATAATACTGGCCGCTACGACACTTGCCGCAAACAAAACCGGTGCGCTGATTGTTTTAGAGCGAGCGGTTGGTTTAAGAAACTTTATCGACGCCGGGGTACAAATAGACGCTAATTTGAGCTACGACCTCCTCGTTACGATTTTTAATCCCGCGACACCGCTCCATGATGGCGCGGTAATAATTCAGCAGGAACGTATCGCAGCCGCTTCTTGCTTTTTGCCGCTTACAAAAAACCCAAATATATCCCGCGAACTTGGGACACGTCACCGTGCGGCAATTGGTATTACCGAAGGCTCGGATGCGATTTCGGTCGTTGTTTCCGAGGAAACCGGATTGATTTCTTTTGTGCGGGGTGGAGAGATTCGAAGAAATCTCGATACTAAAAAACTTCGGCGCCTGTTGCTCACTTCTATGGATGCTCCCCTGTCTGATGGAGATAGCGAGAGTGCGGAAAACGGCGAACGCGAATCGAAGATGATTAAAGAGGCTGATACCGAAGCGATTTTAAGCTGATCAATTCTCAATGAACTTGAATTTTCCTAAAGACGCCCTGATTGAAAAAGAGCAACGCAAGGCATTTGCGGGCTATTGGCTGCGGCGAATCTTTATTGACGATTGGCTTTTGAAACTTACAGCTTTGGTGATTACGCTCGCACTCTGGCTTGGTGTATCGGGACTTCAGGATATTACCAATACGCGACTAAGAAACGTTTCGCTAAATCCGATTTTTTCTAATCAGCTCGAGATTACGAATTCGCCCGTCCAGGAAGTGAGCTTGCGTGTAAATGGAGATAAGCGCCTCGTTGAGAATTTAAATCCGCAGCGCCTCGTCGTAACCCTCGATCTAACTTCGGTAGGCGAGGGCGAACACACTATTCAAATTACACCCGAAAATATCGCCGTTGATCTTCCAAGCGGCGTAAAAATTGAGGAAATTCAGCCGGATAAGATTGCGATAAAACTAGAGAAGGTCGAAGAGTATGACGTCCCGATAAAAGCCGAAACAGTTGGAGAACTCAAGGACGGCTTTGAGATTTATTCTACTAAGGCTACCCCGAAAACCGTTCGCGTAAAAGGACCCAGGAGTTTTGTTGAGTCGCTCCAATTTGTTTCCACAGAGAGGATCAAAATCGATGAGCGTCAAGGAGATTTTACAGCTGAGAAGGTGGCGTTGACCGTGGTGAATCCCAAAATATCATTGGTAGATGTAGTTTCAGCAAATGTGTTTTTTAGAATAGGCAAAAAAAGAATCGAGCGGCTATTTGTTGTTCCATATGAAACTGATGACAGGGTCGGCAAGGCAAGTGTGCTTTTGTACGGACCAAGCGAGGTTTTGGAAGACCTGACGATTGAAGATTTGCAAATAGTTGGAGGACGTAACGAAACGGATAAGACCCGCCTTGATGTAACATTGCCGATTGGACTTCAAGATGAGGTTGAAATTAAGAGTGTGAAGTATCGCGAGTAAGACGTTTTCAAAACTAATTGCAGCGAGCCGCCGTAAATGGTGGTTCTTTTTTTGCCCATAATATTGTTAATTTGCAATGTCCTCGCGTAAAATCAATTTAACAATAAACTTATGAAAAAATCTGTTAAGCAATTTATCGCGTTTTCGTTATCAATTTTATCGGTATCATCTTGGGTTTTTGCGCAGGGAGTCGATTACACAGCTGCCTCCCGAGCCGAAATGACTGAGGTTTTAAAGGCTGAAGACGAACTCCGATATGATGAAAAGCTCAGAAGTTTCCAAAAAAGTCCAAACGCCTATCTCCGGCAGCGCGCGGCACTTGCGGCGGGTAGAATAGGCGACGATGAGGCAATTCCGGATTTGGTAAGGCTTTTAAAGAACGATGTGCCGGACGTAAGTCAAATGGCGGCGTTTGCGATTGGCGAGATCGAATCCATCGAAGGCTCGGAAGCGATTTTGGAGGTTTTGAGTGACACTCGAAAACCCGTTTGGGTACGTGCACGTGCGATTGAAGCCGCGGGGAAGATCGCCGCTGCAAATTCGAAGCACGATAAGGCGAAAGTACTCGCTGGAGCGATTCTGAAGAATTTGGAGTTTGAAGCCGGGCGGCGCTCGCTACCAAGTGATGAAGTAATTCTTTTAGGTCTTACCGCTGCTTTACGCGCAAAACCGGAAGGCGCAGAAAAGACGCTTGCTCGTTTCCTCGACCATTCAAACTGGAGGGTCCGCGCCGACGCTTTGAACACCCTGGCGCGACTCCGTGCTAAAAATGCGAACGCAAAAGCTAAAGAGCTTTTAGAACGCGACAAACATCCAATCGTACGCGCAAACGCGGCGAGAATCTTGAGAGCCGCCGGGGATAAAGAGGCGGTCGATTTACTCGTAAGACACGCTACAAGCGATACGGATCTGCGAGTAAGGATTAATGCAATTCGTGCGTTAAGTGGAATGAAAGAAGAGAAGTCCGCTAAGCCTCTTATAAATCGACTTAGGCATTTAGGTGAGGGATATCTTGCCGCCGGTAAAAACAATTCCTCAATACTCAATGAGATTCTAACGCTCGCATCAGCCCTCGGAAACATATTGGAAGGTAAGTCGGATGAGAGAGCTCTTGCATTGATTTTAAGGATTCGCGAATTTGATTTTTACCGATCTACTGAACTCGGTGTTGCGCTTGCGAAGATCGGACCTGAAAGATTTCTTGAAAAGCGCGGCTATTTTCCAGATAACCCTCGCCAGCTTGAGAAACAACTTGAAGAGGATCCGAAAAGAGCTTTGAAAATATTGGGAAGCTTGGTTAGAGCTGTTGACGCGCTTCCGGTAAATGACAGTAACCGTGAAAAACTGACAAAACGGGCTCGTATTAGTGTAAGACAATCGACTGCGCCCAAAACCCTCGCTGAGGTTTTCGAAAAGGTCTTTCCGGGTTTTTTAAGGCATTTCGCAAAGTTTAAGACAGAAGACCTAGAGAGAGTTTTGATTACCAACCTTAGCGTCGGTGTTCCTTTTATTCGTGCTACGGCTGCCTCTCTTTTGGGCGAACGGGAACCAACAAAAAAGACGATTGAGGCGCTTAAATTGGCTTTCAAACAAGCCTTGGAAAAGGACAAGCATTACGATGATGCTCAGCTTGCGATTCTCTCAGCCCTTGTAAAGTTGGATAAAAATGCGGCAAAAGAGTCCCTTAATCTTGCGCTCGATCATTACGCGTTTCTGGTTCGTCGTAATGCCGCCAAGCTGATTAGAGACAACGGTTTAGAAGCTGATTTTCCCAACCTGAAAGAACGAGTTGGAACTGTTAGAAAATACGATCCGAAGACGGGATCGAAACTCGGACAGGTTCTGAATGCGGACGGAGATTACCTGCGAGCTCTTTCTCGTAAAAACGGCAAATCGCGCGCAATTGTCACAACCGAAAAAGGCAAATTTAACATCCAATTTTTCCCGGAAGAAGCCCCTTTGACGGTTGATAATTTCATCAAGCTGGCAAAAAGCGGATATTTTAACGGCGTCGAAATTCATCGTGTCGTGCCCAATTTTGTTGTGCAGGACGGCGATCCGCGTGGCGATGGAAATGGCGGTCCCGGTTGGCAAATTAGGTGTGAAATCAATCAGATTCCGTACGAACGCGGAATGGTCGGAATGGCGCTTTCGGGCAAAGATACAGGCGGTTCGCAGTGGTTTGTCACGCATTCGCGTCAGCCGCATTTAGACGGTGGCTACACAGTTTTTGGCAAAGTGAACGAAACCGATATGAAAGTCGTAGATAAACTGGTAAGGGGCGATAAGATTATTAGCATGAAAATCGTTGAGAAGTAGTTTAGTGAATTATCTTGAACGGAATTAAGGAAATAACAGCTGAAGTAGAAAACCTGAAGACGTTAGGGCAGGTTTTAGAATGGGCGCAGACCAAACCGAAAACTGAAATTTCTCCTAATATCGTTGAGGAAGTAATCGTTCAAGATGAATATAATCACGATGTAATCGTCCCTTTTAGAGATTTATTTTGGGTTTTCGGTACAACCTGACTTGGCGCAATTACGGCAGTTGCTGTATGGAAACATAAACCCAGCGCGGATGAACTTCTTGAAAAACGATTGGCAAATGGTTGGAAACCGACCCCGTCGCGGTTAAAAGAGGGTGACAAGGTTCTAGGGCACGCGAGTTGTACCGTCACCGAGTATTAAAGATATGCAGGATATTGAAGAGCTACAACGAATAGATGAGCGTTCGAAAGCGGGCATGACCAAGCAGGAACGCAAACAGATAGAGATTGAGGAAAGCCTTGAAACACTTTCAACATACCTCGACGGGCTTTTTCGGATTCCCGGAATCGGCTGGAAGTTTGGACTCGATTCATTGATTGGACTGATTCCAAACTTCGGTGATATCTCCACGTCGCTTGTTTCGTTTTACATACTGATTGCAGGGGTGCGCTACGGCGTTCCTAAGATCACTCTTTTAAGGATGGCTTTTAATATTGGGCTCGATTACGTCATAGGAGTTATCCCGTTTGTCGGTGACGCGTTTGATTTTGTTTGGAAATCCAATAAACAAAATATGGATTTGATTCGCGAGCGTGGAGCCGGCCTGGGTGAAGGAACAAAAAGCGATTGGATTTTCGTGATTGCTATTATTGTGGCCCTGATCGGTTTGCTTGTGGGCTCGATCTTTATAAGTATTATTATCCTGGGACTGCTGTTTAAAGGTTTTTGGGATTTTACAATGCCCGTATAGACAAAAAAAAGGCGAGCCGTGAAACTCGCCTTTCAAAGTTTATTCCTTCCCACGGAATTAATAAACCACCTTCCCTACGCTCGCACAAAAAACTATTTCTTGCAGTCAGGACACAAACCTCGAAGCGTTAGTTCGATTGATTCCGGTTTAAACTTCGAGTGCTTTGCGGCCATATCAACCAACTCTTTCGGAAGATCAAGTTCAAGATCTATAAGTTTACCGCACTTAGTGCACAATGCGTGGTCGTGTCTCGATGTCATTCTGTCAAAACGACTCGCTCCATTTCCGAAACTGATTTCTGCAATGTGCCCAGCTTCTTTTAGGTATCGAAGAGAGTTGTAAACCGTAGCAAAGGAAATTCCCGAAGCAAGTTTTTTGGATTTTTCAAAAACTTCATTTGCAGTCAGGTGTTCTTTCGCCGCGTGTATCACCTGCAAAACAACCCGACGCTGCCTCGTTAATCCCAAATTCTCTATTTCCTTTTTTGTATAAGCCATAGCAAAAACTAATTTAGAATAATTCTAATTCTAAACAATGTCAATTGAAAGTGATCGTAAAATCGTATAATCACCGGACGGTTTCCCGGGCATCGCATCGCGAACAAAGCAAAACTTTTTGTTCTTCATCTAACCATTGGGCAAGCCCTTTCATGGATAAGCGAGGCGTTTTTGTCTCGGCCTCGCCTTCGCGCAGGAGTCGTGACTTTGAAATCTCTGAAGTTTCTGGCTTGTTGCGAATACAACTCTTACATCGCCAGCCGAATCCATCGTTAAAGAATTTCTCTAATTCGAGCATCTAGTATTCACAAAAAAAAGCGAACGATTTAAAAATCATCCGCTTCCAGTCCGAAAAATCAACTATGTTCGCCGGAGTCGCCGTCCACCTGCCGGATCGGACGTCGGGACCAGTTTTACCGGAACGGTAACGTTTTCACCGTCTCGAAAAACTCGAACCTTAATCGTATCGCCAATTCTCTTTTTATTTAAGAAGCGATAAAGGTCATCAATGCTTTTCATTTCCTTTCCTTCGATCGACAAAACAATGTCTCCGAGTATGATGCCGTCGCCATCGCTCGTTACTCCACGGAGTCCGGCACGATCAGCCGAGCCACCCTCAATCGCATTGTAAATCAGCAATCCGCTTTCAACCGGAAGGCTCAGACGCTGCCCTCGATTTCTGCGTAGGATTTGCTCAACACTAATTAATTGGGCGCCAAGTTTCGGACGATTAACCTCTCCAAACTGAATCAATTGCGGTACGATTCTTTTTGCAGTATTAACCGGAACGGCAAATCCGACCCCAACGGAACCGCCGGCAGGCGAAAGAATTTGCGAATTGATTCCAATCATTCGCCCGAATTTATCCAGCAGCGGACCGCCTGAATTACCTGGGTTTATCGAAGCATCGGTTTGAATTGCGGCATCGATCGGACGCTTATTTCTCGCTCGAATCGGGCGTTCTAAACCTGAAATAACGCCTGTCGTCAGCGTTCTATCCAAGCCAAAAGGATTTCCGATCGCCAAGACTTTCTGTCCAACTTCAAGCTTGTCCGAATCACCGAGAGGTATTACCGTCAATCCGTCGCGCGGAGGTGTGATTTTAATAACGGCCAGATCAGTATCGGGATCACCTCCGATAATTTTTGCCGGATAAACTTTATCGCCTCCAAAACTTACCGTTAGTTTCGAGGCTCCTTCAATTACGTGATAATTGGTTAGAATGTGGCCTTGCTTATCAATTACAGAACCCGAACCATTTCCACTTTCGCGTTCGTAAATATCGCCAAAGAAGTTTCTAACACGCGAGCTCGTTGTAATAAAAGCGACGCCCGGCGACGCCATCTTATAAACTTCAATGCTATTTTGCTCGTCGGAAACAGTCGAGGGGTTAGAAATTCGAGTCGTCTCTCTTGCAAATGCAACGTTTGACCTTCTGCCATCTTGGAAAGCGCTGCCAATGCCGGTAGCGTTAAAAAAGACTAGCAATATGCCCGCCGCAATTACCGCCGAAGAAAAGGCGAGTACGACAATTTGTTTTCCTGATAATTGATATAATGCTTTTTGACCCATAATTGCTTACTCCTAAAAATAATTCATCTTTTGTGATGAAAAATTTTTGTTAAAAAGTTGCGTTTAAAGATTACGCGATCAGGAAGGATTTGTTCAAGGATTGTTTAAACTCAGCAAAGATTTTACATTTTTTACAAAGCTTTGATTTAGACGAGAGCGCTAAAAACCTCGTTGGAAAAAAGCATTCCCTTCTTTGTAAGTTGGACACGGTCTTCATCGCGCGCGATTAAATTCAACCCCTCAAATTTTTTGAGATCCTGTGCAAATTCATCCTCAAAGCAGCGATCAAACCGTTTTTCGTAATCCTCAAACACCAAACCTTTTTTCAATCTAAGCCTGAGAAATCGATATTCACTAGCAAGCTCGTCTTTATTAAGTACCTTAGTTTCAATAGTTGGTATGTCGCCGCTCTCGATCCTAGAAACATAACTCTTTGTATCTCGCTCATTTGACCAGCGTTTATCCACACCATCAAAAGAATGTGCCGAAACGCCAAAACCGAAAACCGGTTCGCATAGCCAGTATTTATTGTTGTGTTTTGATTCAAAACCGGATTTTGCAAAATTGGAAATCTCATACTGCTTAAAACCAATTGCATGAATCTTTTCAACCATCAATTCATACATTTCGCCTGCCAAATCTTCGTCGGGCATTGGTTGTCTTTGAGAGCGAATTTGTTCTGCCAAGGGGGTTCCTTCGTGAATTTCCAGTAAATAAAGCGAAAGATGTTCGGGATTCATTTCTAAGGCTTCGTCCAAGTTCTTTTCCCAGTCTTTGAGCGTTTGATTCGGCAGACCGCCGATTAAATCAAACGAAATATTCTCAAATTTTGCTTTTCGTAATAATTCAAAAGTCTTCATCGAATCATTAGAATCATGTCCTCTCGCCAAGAGTTTTAAAGCCTTATCATCAAAAGTCTGCACGCCAAAACTTGCACGATTTACACCAAGAGATTTGAAATCCGTGAGCTTTTCAAGCGAAACCGTCGCCGGATTCATCTCAAGCGTAAACTCGATTCTTTGTTGAATTGAAAACCTGCCGTAGAGTGAGTTTAGAATACTCTCCAACTGTTTTGCTTTAAGCAGTGAAGGAGTTCCACCGCCAAAGTAAACTGTTTCAACCGGTTTTTTAATTTTTAATTTTGAACTTTTAATTTCCGAGCACAGCGAGGAAACGTATCTCTCGACTGTCTTCTGGTCTCGATAAACATCGGTAGCAAAATCGCAGTAGGAGCAACGCGATTTGCAAAAAGGGATGTGTATATATATTCCCGGATTCATCTCGAGAAGTATACTATTTTGAAAGTTGAGATTTTACGAACGCGAGAATTCGAATAGCTTCGCGTTTTTGTTTACGGGCAGTTTCTTTTTCGGACATGTCCTTTCGCCCTTTGTGGCGGTGAAATTTTAGGACGTCGTTGACAAAATAATAACGGCTTTCCCAACCCGCCAAGCCTTTGAAGTTTTTCCACGCATCCGCTCTGGATTTTTCGGAGTAGTATTCAAAAACTTCGTAAATGAAAATCGATTTCTCATTTTCGAAATAAAATTCAGCAGCTTTTCTGCCATTTTTTGTACAGGATTTGGCAGCGATTCGGTTTATCTGTTTATCTTTTGAATAAGCGGTTATGTCCGTGCCGCATTTTGATTTTTTGCCGAAAGATTTTTTTGTGAGTAAGAAATAGGTTTTGTCTTTGTTGTCATAAATTGCTGAGGTTTTCTTTTTTACTTCGTCTTGAGCGGTTTTATCTCCAAACGATATTTCTTGGGCGAAAGTGTTGAATGCAAAAGTCAGGACAAAAATTAAAAGTAATTTGATTCTCATTTTTAAAATCAAGTTATGTAGAATTTTGGAAAAATTTAGCCACTCTATTTATGGCGTGGTAAACAAATGCAAGAAAAAATTAGGGCGTTTTAACGTCCTTATCCAATTGGCTTAAGCAGGGTTAGTTAGATGCTAATGCTTCTTGAAGGACGTTAAAACGCCCTTCCGTATTTGTTTTTCAAACACCACGCCGTAAACGACGTGGCTATAGAAACTGGTCTACAACTCCAACTGTTTTTCAAGCGAAGTTTTCCAAGCTTTTTGAAGGTCTGCCACTTTTGAAGAAATCACATTTTCTCCGTTAAAGTCTATTTTCAAATCCTCAACCGTAACTTTTCCGATGACCTCAAATGGACATTCAGTTGCTTTGGCGACGGTTTCGACTTCTTCTAATTCATCGGGCAAAAATGTTATCAAAATTCTCGAAGGTGATTCGCTGAAAAGCTGGGTTGTTGCGTCCAAATTGTCATTGCTCAACTCAATTTCCACGCCGTTTGATTCATTATTTAGCGAGGCGAAACATTGTTCGGCGATGGCGACTGCGAGACCGCCTTCGTTGCAATCGTGGGCGGAGTTTATGAGTTGCTCGTCAATTAATTTAAGGCAAGTGTCCTGGACTTTTTTCTCCAAATTCAGATCAATTTTTGGAACTTCTCCAATTTCGATCAATTCGTTTGTCGTGTAGCCAAGAATTGTTTGTGCATATTCGCTGACGGAAAGATCATCGTTTGTTGTTCCAAGTAGTGCTATACGGTCGCCTTCATTTTTGAAACCCTGTGTGATGATCTTCTTTGTGTCTTCGATTAGACCAACCATTCCGATTGTAGGAGTTGGTAAAACGCCGTCGCCGTCGGTTTCATTGTAGAATGAAACATTGCCGGAAATTACAGGTGTCGAAAACATTTCGCAAGCAGCTTTCATTCCGTCGATTGTTTCCGAAAATGCCCACATGATCTTTGGACGCTCCGGTGAGGCGAAGTTTAGACAATTCGTAATCGCCAGAGGTTTTCCGCCAACGCAGACATTGTTTCGTGCAGCTTCCGCGACCGTTAACTTCGCACCTTCTTTTGGATTTACTGCACAAAAACGCCCGTTTGCATCAAGCGACATCGATACCGCACGTCGAGTTTCCTTCACGCGGACAACCGCCGCATCGGCACCCGGCAAAACAGCCGTATTTGTGCGAACCATATGATCGTATTGCTCATAAACGAACTGTTTCGAACAGATGTTTGGGGCGGTGAGTAAACGATGAAGCACTTCGTTTAAGTCCTGGGTCCCGCGTCTCTGGTCCAAAGTACCCGGATCTGACTTTGGACTCTGGACTTTGGACTCTGGACGTTCCAATGGTCGCTCATATTTCGGAGCGGATTCCGTCAATTTATCAACCGGCATATCCGCCATCAGTTCACCGTGATGGAAAATTCTCAAGCGATTTCCTTCAACGACCTCGCCAATAACCACTGCATCTAAATCCCATTTGTTGAAAATTTCGACGAGTTCTTTTTCACGCCCTTGTTTTGCTACGATGAGCATACGTTCCTGCGACTCCGAAAGAAGCATTTCGTATGCGGTCATTTTGGTTTCGCGCTGAGGAACGAGTGTTAGATCAAGGTCTAGGCCGGTTCCCGCACGGTCTGCCATTTCAACGGAAGAAGAAGTCAAACCCGCTGCTCCCATATCCTGAATACCCTCAATCGCTCCCGAACGCATTGCTTCTAAACAAGCTTCAAGCAGCAATTTTTCCAAGAAGGGATCGCCAACTTGAACGGTCGGACGTTTTTCGAGCGCTTCATCGTCAAACTCCGCCGAAGCCATCGTTGCGCCGTGAATTCCGTCGCGTCCCGTTTTCGCACCGACATACATCACGGGGTTGCCAACACCTGAAGCTTTTCCAAAGAAAATTTGATCTTCCCGAACAATTCCAAGTGCAAAAGCATTAACAAGCGGATTCAAATTGTAGGCCTCGTCAAAATCGACTTCGCCACCAACGGTTGGAACGCCGAAGCAATTTCCGTAATGAGCAATTCCTTCGACAACTCCTTTGAGGATTGATTTATTGCGGTTTGCTACCTTTTCTGGAACGCGGACACTCTTGTCCGCCTCCGATGTCAGCGGTCCGAAATGAAGCGAGTTCATGGCAGCAATCGGTCTCGCCCCCATTGTAAAAACATCTCGCAGAATTCCACCAACACCTGTTGCAGCACCCTGAAACGGTTCGATAAAACTTGGGTGATTATGAGATTCAACCTTAAACGCAACACA
The DNA here is from genome assembly GCA_965216195.1 of Aridibacter sp. Classification (GTDB taxonomy): domain Bacteria; phylum Acidobacteriota; class Blastocatellia; order Pyrinomonadales; family Pyrinomonadaceae; genus Aridibacter. Next base: position 3,755,140 of record OZ244151.1, read on the forward strand.
CCAGCCGTCGCCAATATCTACAACGCCTGCGTTTTCGCCCGGCGGAACAATTACCTGTGGTCCAGTCGTTGGAAGGCGGCTCAAATGCACGCGCGAAGACTTATACGAACAATGCTCCGACCACATTACGCTAAAAACGCCAAGCTCCGTAAAATTCGGCTCGCGTCCCATAATTTCTTTTATGCGTTCGTATTCGTCAGGAGAAATGCCGTGTTCTTCAATTATATCGGGTGTTATTGCGGGTTGGGCAATCATAAAAAACTCTCTTTTCCTTAGAAATGAAAAAGAGAGTTTATTAGGTGAGGGGATTTTTTTCAAATCAGGCAAGGCGGCTGAGGAACACGTTTATCCATACTAGTGGATAGGTCTTAAAGGTGAACTTTTTGGTAGCGACCCGACTTTCGGATCAATAGATCTGGGAAAAGCGATTGTCTTTCCTATTGTTACTGAAACACCTTTTCGAAAATCTGAAGGCTTAAGCTTGTTTTTCAATTTTAATCCACCGGGAGCTGTGTCAATGATCCCGCGAAATCTCTCCTCTGATTTTTCAAAAGCTAACTTACCGCGATAGCGAGTGATCAGAATGATATCGAAGCCGCTACTTTCAGTCTGGTCTGAAACGATAAGTTCGTATGAGTGAATGTAACCTTTCTGAAGCGCCGTTTCGCGAAATGCCTTCCAATTATTTTTGTAGTAATAGACTGCCTCTTCTTTTCGGCTGTTTAAAATTTTTACGAGCTCAGTAACGGTGATAATTTCGTTTTCGGCTAGCAGGGAATTGAGCTTTGACTTAACTAACTCAGGGTTTATCTTACCCTGTTTTGTTAGCACAACACTGCCATCTTTGTCATAAAGCACAGAAAACGGAAGCCCGCCTTGCCAGTCTTTTGAGATCGAACCGATCACCCCGTTTTCATCGTTTGTGTAAAGAAGATAGGTTGGCATAGTCGCCTTCATTTCGTTCAGAAACTTCGGTACATCGCGATCTATTTCAACGGGGTCGTCGAGCGTGATCGTTATGAACTCTATTTTCCCTTTGAATTCTTTATCGATTTCCACGAGATCGGGAAACTCTTCTCGGCAGGGGATGCACCAAGTCGCCCAAAAATTGATAAGGAGCAGTTTACCGTCGGGCTTGAGAAGCGGTCTTACGGTTGTTTCGTCGACTTGAACGATTTTCGGAGTTTTTGGATGAGTCGATTCGCCATTTTTTTGTGCGTAGGCAAAAGGGGTAAACGCATAGATAACAAAGACCGCAAAGACTTTTAAAAAGATAAACTTCATCATTTCTGTCGCCCTTTCAGGGCTCGAACGCTGTTTATAAACTAACCCCGCGTTCCGCTTCGCTCCACACGGGGCTAATTTCTGTCGCCGTCTTCGACGGCTGAGTTTGTAATTGAGCAACTGGCTATTTACACGTGGTCATATTAATTTCACTTACCACTTACCACTTACCACTTACCACTTACCACTTACCACTTACCACTTACCACTTACCACTTACCACTTACCACTATTTTTCCGTTTTTTCCTTCTTCTTACGTTTGATCGTACATCCGAAAGCGCGTGTTTCTTTTTCGGTTATTTCCTTACCGGCAAGCTTTTCCTTAAACGCTGCTACGAGAAATTTCTTTGTGATGTAGTCACCGCGACGACTGTTGTCAATGGCTCCGTGATAATCGAGAACGTCGTCCGTATTAAAATAGTACACTTCCGGTGTAAAAGAAGCCCCAAGTTTATCAGCGAATACGTGGTTTTTATCGATCAACACGGGAAACTTGTAGTTTTCTTCCGAGTGTTCTTTCACCCATTCAACCGATTCTGTCACGTTTGAATATATTCCGATGAAATTGATTCCTTTTGCTTTATAAGCTTCGGCGATGGCGTTGATGCGGTCGTTATACATACGCACAACCGGACACTGCGCTGACAAAAACACGACGAGAGTTCCTTTCCTTCCTTTCAAATCATCATACGTGTGATTATTGCCATCAGGATCAGGCATCTCAAACCCATCGAGTTTTGCGCCAATTTTAAAGCCACCGTCAGCGCTTACAGAAGCTGACGAAACAAAAAACGAGACCAAAGCAAGCACAAAAAAACTCAGAACACTCTTACGTATCATTTCCAAAAACTCCTTGTTTATTTATGTAATCTTTTGAACTTATCAGTTTTATGCCTGAAATTACAAGCAAATTCGAATGCGTTTATTACGTTGCTTAGAATTGTAATGTTTCGGCAGAGGATAATTATTCCGATGTCAAGGAAGTTTGTAGGGGCGATGGCTCGTCCTCGCCCGAGAGCGAAGCGAATTGAAATGCGGACAAGGGTGCCATCGCTCCGAAAGGCGAAAACCCGACAGTTATCGAGGGTTAAGGACCAGTGAGGATAATGCCGCGCACCTGCTTCAACGTCTCCACTGCCAAGGTCAATGGATTCAAATTGCTGGAATTCTCAAGCGAGCTGCCGACGGCAGCGGCATATGTTAGCCCCACGTGAAGCGAAGCGAAACGTGGGGTTTAACGAAAAAAAACACCCGAGCCCGTTAACGGGCGACATACAGTGTTTGATGGTAGCCGCATGGAAAACGCGGAAAAGATTAAGACAGAAGTGCCGCGTTCCTTACTTCAAATTTTTCAATGCCTCTCTCTTGCTGAGCGGTTTTAGATCGTTCTTCGCCACAAAATCTTTAACCCACTCCGGATCATCATGCGCCAGATCTCTGAGCGCCCAACCAATCGCTTTTTGAACAAAGAATTCCTCCGAGTCATTTAGCTGAAGAACGTTTCGTGTGAGCAATTTTTTGTCCGTATCCTCTTTTTTCCGCAATTGACAAATAACACTCAAGCGTTGAAGCCAAATGTTTCCCGATTCGATCCAGGATTGCGTGACTTCGTAAATTTCATCCGGAAACTTTGTAAAGTAAGGTCTTATGCAAAAAATGTTAATCCCATCAACCGAATCCCACCACGATTTCGTCATCGCCATTTTCTCGAATAGGTTTATGGTTTCCTTCGTCCAATCCTTTTTTAACTTTCCGCAGACCTCAATCGCGAAGTGATGGAGCTCCCTTTCCGGCTGTTCAAACAGAGCAAAAATGAGTTCTTCGAGTTGTTCAAAATCCGGCAGTCCGTTGGTTTCGATAAACTCCATCGAAAGCCTTCTTCTTTCAGGCGTTTTGATACCGAAGAACGGGAAGCGATTTTTCACGTAGCTGGACATATTGATCGCATTTTTTCTACTTTTTCGCGAGTGAAAATCTTTGGATAAAAGCTCGACATAGGTAGAAGCCCGTATGATTTGTCCATTTTCCAATCGCACGTATAGATTCTCTCACAACGCGTGATAGGACTAAAATTGGAGGGAATCTACTCTAGATTGGCAACTAAGTGCTTGACTCTCTTAAGTTTATCTGACAACCGATGAGTTTCTTTATTGGTTTTGCCCTCAAAGAGATTCGAAACAACGTCTCGCCTGTTCTGACTCGTTGGATGATAAGCTGCCGGATCGACTGGATATTTCTTGCTCATTCTTTGCGCGGCAATGGAAAACGCTACAGGACTATAACCTAGATATTTCATCGTAATTGCTGCGAAAGCATCGCATTGGAGTTCCAGTATCGCAAGGATTTTCGCAAAGTGTCGAAGAAGCGCCTTTTCAGCGCTCCTCTCTCTAATTGTTAAAAAGAGATGTTCACTGTATTTTGAATACTCCGCAAAATAATCGTGACCGATTTCATGAGCGATAAACCCAAGCAACTCGTCGTCCGAACGGATCTCGGCAAGGAGTCCAGTGGTAAGTATAAGAAAAATCCCTGATTGATTCGCAACATAGGGATTTCTGTGTTCAAAAACGAATAATTGGTATGACGACTCTTTCCCGTACAATCCAAGCACCGGCTTGATTATTTCTCTGATCCGATTGGTTAGGTCTTTGTTTTCAACCTTCAGTTTCCCGAAGTCTTTATAAACTTTCTTACGTGCCGCTTTTTGTACCCGAATATCGTTTTTTTGTTTCGGCAGATTTGCTCTGAATTTTTTCACCTGCTTTTCAACATCGTGTGTTCTGAAGGAAGCAATAGTGTCTCTTATGTCCTCAGGAGACAAGATTGTCTTAGTCGTTGTTTCCGACTCGATACCTGATGGATTATTTATCGATTGAGAGGATGCTGCCCAGCAGAGGATGAGAAGCCCTAACACGGCTGAAACCGTTCGATCTATAATTCGTGAGATGCTGGTTGAGTTCATTTAATAGTGCGATAGGTTTATAATTCTAGTGTGTTGGTGCGCATAAGCCCTGAACTCACGAAAATTTTACGATTGAGTTCATTTGGTTTATAATCAGACCGACTTTTGGTTATAGCGGTTCGCTGGCTAAACTTTTGTGAGGATGATGAGGCTCCTCTTTTTTACGTATAACAGTTACGCAACATTTCTCCGGATTTAGTGACATTAAATTCGAAATTGTTTGCGAAACTTCTTAGCTTCATCAAATCACAGGAGGACGTCTTACAATGAAAACTCCCGATACCCTTGCCGGTAACGTGGAAAGCGCTGTCGGATGGAATACCGACACTCTCGATAGCCTATTTCCGAAGGTCTACTCTGACCTGAAACGCCTTGCGGCAAATCACTTAAAAAACGAACGGAAGGATCATACGCTTCGCCCTACGGCACTGGTGCATGAAGTGTATATGGTTCTTAAAAAACAGCATTCGCTCGATTTGGGAAATCGCAAGCGTTTTTTGAGCATTGCGTCCTGGATTATGAGACGGGTGCTGATCAATTACGCGAAGGATCGCAAACGACAGAAGCGTGGAGGCGATGTCCAGAAGGTTCCCATCGATTCGGTCAGGGAACTCTCTGCCGTGCGATTTGGAGATAGACAGGTTGACTATCTGGCTCTCGAAGAGGCGCTCAATTCGTTGGAGGGAAAAGACCCGAGACAAGTTCGAATTGTAGAACTCAAACACTTTGCTGGTCTAACCAATGAAGAGGTAGCAGAGGAACTCGATATCTCGTCGCGAACGGTGATACGCGATTGGAAATTTGCAAAAGCCTGGCTATGTAAGAGGATGAGAAATGGAGAGACAAAATGACACATCCACAAACTACACGAGCGCGTTGGGCAAGACTAAAGCGCGTTTTTCATGAAGCCTCAGACCTCAAAGATGATGAGCGCACGAAGTATCTTTCCGAGCTCCGCTTAAATGAAAAAACCCTCTGGGAAGAGGTCGCGACGCTTATCGACATTGAAACTGAAGCTAAGGAACTTTTAGAAGCCCCCGTTTCCTTCGAAGGATTCATTGGCAATGAAACCCGCGTCGGGGAAAATTTTGGAAATTATAAAATAGTGCGGGAAATCGGACACGGTGGAATGGGACGCGTTTTCGAGGCGGTGCGCGATGACGGTGAATACGAACAGCGCGTAGCAATAAAACTGACAAACCGTGGAATATTCAGCGACGAAATAATTGAACGTTTTAAGACAGAACGACAAATTCTCGCGCAATTGGAACACCCAAATATCGTAAAACTACTTGACGGCGGAGTAACGGAAGATAGCGTCCCGTTTTATGTAATGGAATACGTAGAGGGAAAACCGCTCACAACTTATTGCCGGAAAAATGACTTGAGCATTGAAGAAAGGCTTAAACTTTTTGTGCAAGTTTGTGAAGCCGTTTCATATGCACACCGCAATTTGATCGTTCACCGTGATTTGAAACCGTCGAATGTGCTGGTAACTGAAGATAGGCAAATCAAATTGCTCGATTTTGGAATTGCAAAGATTTTGTCGGAGGGTGCCAGCGCCCAAACAATGACCGAGAACGCACCTCTCACTCCCGGATATTCGAGTCCAGAGCAGATAAAGGGCGGGACAATTTCAACGGCGAGCGACACGTTTTCATTGGGAATAATGCTCTACGAACTCCTTACCGATTGTTCGCCGGAAAAGATCTATGGAGTTACGAAATTGGAGTTGCCTGCTGCGGTTTGTAGGGATGTGCCGGTTGCCCCCAGCAAAAAACCGGAAACTGACTCTCCTTTTGTTTCGATAAGCGCGCAGGAGAAGAAAGACTTGGACAATATTGTTTTAAAGGCAATGCTGCTTGAGTCTGAAGACCGTTATGATTCTGTCGAGCGATTTCGAGAGGATATAAGAGCCTACCTTGAGGGTCGTCCTGTAAAAGCGCATCCCCAATCGTTTAACTATCGTGCGTCAAAATTCGTTAGAAGAAATATGTTGTCGGTTGCTGGCGCGGCATTGGCGTTGATACTGATACTCGCAGGCTCAGGCGTTGCCGCTTGGCAATATTATGTTGCTCAAAACGAACGTCAAATTGCTGAAAACCGTTTTAATCAAGTACGAAGAATCGCAAACTCCTTGATAATGGAATACCACGACGAGATTGCAAAGCTTGAGGGGTCTTTGAAATTAAGGGAAAAACTCGTCAAGGATTCGGTTCAGTATTTAGATGAGATATCTAAAGAGGAGACTGATAATCCTGAGTTGTTAAGGGAAATTGGGGTTGCATACCGGAAAATTGGAAATGTTCAAGGAACTCCGTCAAGGGACAATCTCGGGAAACTCGCCGAATCTCTAGAGAGTTATGAAAAATCCGAAGCGGCGCTCTTTAGAGCAACCCGTCTTAAGAAATCAAATAACTCATACAAAGATGAATTGATAAATACTTTGATCGGTATTGGTTACGCAACTGCACGATCTGGAAGGCATTCGAAAGCCATAGAGGTTTTTGATCGAGCTAAGATGGTTGCTGACTCGATGAACCTTGAAGCAAGCGATTCATCTAGGTTAGGGTACGCAGTGAGATTGGACATCGCTATCGCTGACACTGCCACAGAAGGTCACAGGGAAAGGATTAAAATTTACGAAGATGTCCTCAGTAAAATCAAACAAAAAATTAATCAGGATCCCTCTATTGAGCAAAAGTTTCTCGGAATGGTTAACACTTGTCAGGAGAGAATTGCGAAAACTGTTCGTTGGATAGGAGAAGATGAGCTTAGAAAAGGCAACCTATCTTTGGCTCAAAAGCAATTTGAAGAAGCCTTGAAACATACCGAAGAACTCGTGAATATTGCACAACGTCGATTCGGAAAATCCCAAGCGGGAAAAAGTGAGTACGATTGGTATATGGCGGCTCCTCGCCTGCATTTCGCCTCTGCCTTGAGTTTAGTTGGCAGAAACAAGGAGGCATTGGACTATATCGAGGCGGCTTCACGGGCGGTCCATCAACGAATTCGATGGAATCCGAACAATAAAGAGCTAAAGCTTACTTCGGTGGTGAATTTGATAATCTATGCAGAGATTCTTATTAGAGCCGGAAATTATAGAGCAGCGTACAAGAAGGCGGCAGAAGCGTTTTCGATAAACAGCAAAATGTATAACGAAAATCCCAGTGATTTTGAATCGCTCGCCTGGCAGGTCAGACTTTCGGACAATCTAAGGTTGATTGCTAGAAAGATGGATAATACAAAAGGAGAGATAAAATACCAGCAGCAGTTTGACAAGTTTTGGAAGAGATGGACCCGGGAATTTAAACAGAACTCTTATCCAAAAATCTAATCAAACCGCTTCGGTAATAAAATTTCCATAGCGTCGTCAACGGTTGCGATCCCGAGGATTTCGCCTTCTTCATCCATAACCGGGATCGCGAGTAGATTATATTCTGCAATTTTCAGCGCAACCTCTTCGGAAGGTTCGGTTGGGGAAACGTACTGGAAATCAGTGCGCATAAAATCCTCTATTTTTTGGTTGGGTTCTTCAAGAATCAATCCTCGCAACGTAATGATGCCAACCAGCTTTCGGGAGGATTCGTTTTTAGTCACATAAATGTAGTAGACCATATGCGGTGTGCGAGCCATATCTCGCAAATAGGCAATCGCATCACCAACGGTCATATCTTTTGAGAGTGCGACAAATTCCGTGGTCATTAAGCCGCCCGCCGTGTCACCCTCGTAGGTCATCAATTCGGCAACGTCAACCTTTTCGTCCTCTTCCATCAGATCGAAAAGCTCTTTCGCTTTCTCGTCGTCGAGTTCTTCCAAAACATCGACCGCATCGTCCGGAGACATCTCTTCAAGGAGATCTGCAGCACGCTCTTGATCCAGGTCTTCGAGCACACGGGCCTGGCTCTCCGTGGACATTTCCTCAAGAGTATCTGCAGCAATCTCGTCGTCAAGAGACTCAACAATGTCCGTTCGATGAAGCGGCGAGAGAGCTTCAGCAAGCTGCGCGATTTCTACCGGATGGAGACGTGATAGTTTTCCCTTAGAAGATTTCAGTTGAACGGTAACCGTTTTTGAATCCGTCGCGAGATAGCCTACGTCGCGCCAATCGATGACCTCAACAGCCCGTTTACTCCCATAAAACCCAGCGGGCATCAAGCGCCTCATAAAACCCTGGAGGCTTACATCGGCCCCGGTAACGCGCCAATCAGATCCTGCCCTGATGAGCTGAACATCGTTTACGCGTACGACACGTTTGCCGTCAATATCAATAAGCTGCTTATCCAAGACATCTTTTGCAAGGAGTATCTCGCCCTCGCGCCGTGTGAAGCGAGTGAGATCAAGAACGTCTGTTTTCAACTCCGCACCCCCGCCATCAAATCTGCTTAGACCGGTCTCGCGAATGAAGAACAATTGACGACCATACCGGGCGACCAGTCCAACAAAAGGAGGGTATTCATCTTTTCCGTAAGTCACGACTACGTCCCTAATTACCGCTACTTTTTCGCCCTCACGGCTATATACAGAGCGACCTAACACCTGAGATAGATAAAGCATCATGTAAAAGATAAACGATTTCTCTGCAGGACCAAATACCAGAGCGGCCGTTTAACACTGTTAAAATTTTTGTAACTTTTTGGAATCTGAGTGCCTTTAGTCTTTTTTTAAATATTGTACGCGAGCGAGAGTTCAGCGTTACAAACACTCAAACAGGTTTCTGCGAAAGCAGGCTACCCCCTCTCTTTGAACAACCCACTTAAAAAAGGCAAAAACGTAATGAAGAATTCCTTCCTAGTTTTAGTATTGACATTGACTTTCACTGTAGCCTCATCGGCACAGAATCGGGCACGCGTTTTCGATAATTTTGACACATCTGGTGGTGTGAAAGTTGTTAGTCCTACCGTGGAACCACTAGTTTCGTCAAAACCGATCAAACGTGGCAAACCAAAACGATCCAAAAAATATCGCCGAAAAATGAATCCATCAGATGGAATGGGTCTAAGCAAAGTTCGGCGTGTGTCCTATAGTCGCGCTAGTTTGAGAATGGGATCGGCAAGGTCGCTAAAGGGATATACTACTGGCGACGCAGTGATCGATTCATACATTGTTAACTCGAGTCGAAAGTACGGTATCGATCCGCTTTTAATCTACTCGCAGATGCACCAGGAATCGGCGTTTAAGAAAAGAGCTAGATCACACAAAGGTGCGAGCGGCTTGATGCAGCTTATGCCGGCGACGGCACGCAGATTTGGCGTAACTAAAATCTACGATCCAAAGCAAAATATCGAGGCAGGTGTTAGATATATGCGCTGGCTTCTGAATAAGTTTAACGGTGACGTAGTTCTCGCTTTGGCAGGCTACAATGCCGGCGAAGGCGCTGTGATGAAATATGGCTATCAAGTGCCACCTTATCGTGAAACTCGTGAATATGTGCGCAGAATCACTGCACGCTATAACAAGATTTCAAATCCAAGTTACCGTCGAACTGCAAAAAAGATCACCACAAAACAGGCGGCGAAGCTCAAGGTTGAAAAGCCAAAACCGCTAAAGGTTTACGAGCAATCAGTAACAACCGTAAAACTCGCAAACGGTCGAACACGGCTCGTAACCCGATAAAAGACATCTCAGCTTCTTCTCATACCTTACATCTCTTCTCTCGTAGCTAAATAACGGGCGATCAGGAATATCTGGTCGCTCCTTTTTTTGTTTACGATATCAAATCCTGTATCATCTCAAGAGAAATTATGTATTGCATTAAGTGTGGCTTCGAAAATAAAGATGAGGCGATTTTTTGCTTGAAGTGCGGAGCGAAGTTTGAAGAGACGCTGGAAGACGAAACGGTTGTTGCAAAAAGATCCGCCGTCGAAAAGGAGGATGAAGAGCGAGAGATTTTCTCTATCAGACCTACTCTAAAGTTTGTCTGGCTTGGCTATTTTTCGGCAATCGTTGGCGCTTTTTTCTTGGTCGCTCTTTTTAGCTTTCTAGGCCAGCTAACCGGATTCTACGTGCCTGCATGGGCATCGGTTTTGGCCGGGCTATCGCTGCTTTTAATTCCCGCGTATTTCCACTTAAGAAAAAAGATGGTGCTCTACACCTTGACTGATTCGAAAGTCGCTATCGACGAAGGCTTGGTGTCGAGAACAACTCGTAACGTTCCACTTCGAATAATTCAAGATGTTACCGTTTCAGCCAACGTTTTTCAGCGGCTTTTGGGTTTCGGCAACCTCGAAATTGAAAATGCAAATGAAGGCGATCCGACGATCATCCTGAGAAACATCGATTCTCCGAAGGAAGCAGCTGAAGAACTCCTCGATCAAATGCGCCGTTTGAGCAAGTAACGGGCCTTTTCCTCAGATAATTATGAAAGTAATCGTCACGGGCGCCAACGGAATGGTTGCAAAAGCGTTGGCCAAGCATTGCGAAGATATCGGAGATGAAGTCGTTGCGATGCCAAAGGAACAGCTAGACATCGCGAACCGCGAGAGAGTCTTAGAATGTGTGAGAATGGTGGCGCCGGATGCTGTGATCAATTGTGCCGCCTACACGGACGTCGACGGATGCGAAACAAATCAAAAGCTGTGTTATGACGTCAATGCAAAGGGAGTAGAAAATCTTGCGCTTGCGTCAAAGGCTGCGGGTTCGGGATATCTTACGATATCGACGGACTATGTTTTTGAAGGCGGCAAAAAAGGTTTTTACACGCAGGACGACAGACCTAATCCCCAGAGCGTTTATGGAAGGGCAAAACTAGAAGGGGAAACGCTTGCGAAAAGGGCAAACGAGAGGTCGATTATCGTCAGAGCCGGGTGGATTTTTGGAAGTGGCGGAACCAACTTCTTAAGCGTGATGCACCAGATTTTAGCAAGCGGAAATTCGGTAAGGGCGATAAGCGATTCATGGGGAACGCCAACTTACGCAGACGATCTTGCAAAGAGAATTCGGCAGCTTATCGAGGTGGATAAACCTTTAATTTTTCACGTGTATAATTCGGGCGGTTTGGTAAGTTTTTATGAGTTTGCGCTTAAGATTTGTGATCTGTTGAAATACGACCGAGAGTTAGTTGAGAAGGTTTCAGCAGGTGATTTGAAGCGTGCTGCTCAGCGGCCGGAGGCTTCAGGTTTGAAATGTCTTCATAGTAAAAACGTCGGACTAAGTGAGCTGCAGGACTGGCAAGACGCCCTACGGGAATTTCTTGAAAAAGGAAAAACTCAAGTGCCGGATAATCCCAACACTTGAGCAGCATAAAAGAAATTCCGACGTTTATTCTTCGGACGGCAAATCGTCGCCTTCGTCCACAAAAGCTTCATCAAGCAGATTGTCTTCATCATCCTCAAGAAGCGGCGTCGTTTCATCAGTATTCGTATAATAATCATACGAGTAGTTGTAACCGTAATAACCGTATTCCAGCGAGTTTGGTTTTACGCCATTTAGCACAACTCCGTAGATCCTCGTACCCAATCCAGCGAGTCTCTGCTTAAACCGACGCATCAAGTGAATCGAGCTTTCGCCCGCTTTTGCTACAAGTACTACGCCATCTACCAAGGTAGAAAGAATGGCCGAATCGGTAAACGAGATTGCCGGTGGTGAATCCAGAATCACGTGGTCATAGTTGCCCTTCAAGAACGTCAAAAGATTCTTCATTTCGCTCGAACTCAACAGTTCGGCTGGGTTCGGTGGAATCGGACCGCTCGATATGATTTTCAGATTCGGTAGATCGGGACACGTTTGGACAAGGTTTGTTGTATCCCTGTCACCCGAAAGATAGTTAGTCAAGCCATGGCTATTCGACATTCCAAAATGACTGTGGAGGCGTGGACGTCTGAGGTCGCAATCGATAATCACAACTTTGGCATCTGATTGTGCCAGTGCAATCGCCGTATTAATCGCCGTGGTTGTTTTACCTTCCGAGGGCTGTGACGAGGTGACCAAGATAGTCCGTGGCGGATTTCCAGCCGACGAAAACAATAGAGACGTTCTGAGGTGTCTGTATGCCTCTGCTACCGGTGAACGGGTGTCCTGAAGTGCCATCAGCGCAAGTGAATGGACGCTGCCGTCACCGTTCTCCCCGTTAGACCCCGAGCCTAGCTGTTTGTCGACTATCGCTTCCTGATGCGGGATTAAAGCAAGAGTCGGTAGGCCAAGGTGTCTTCCAATATCGTCTGACGTTCGAATCGAATCATCAAGATAATCCAATAAAAAAGCTAAACCGATTCCGCCCAAAAGCGATACTAGAAACGCGAGTACAATATTTCGATTTCGTTCGGGGCCGATAGGGGATACTGGAGTAATCGCTTTTGAAGATATTTTTATATTGTCCGGCTGGGTGCTACGAATAGTTAGTTCTTGTTCTTTTTGCTTTTGAGTATAGTTGTCAAGCAGCCGACGATTGGTGTCTATTTCCCTTTTGAGCGTGGTCAACTCGCGTTCAGCCTGACCTTTCAAGTTTGCATTCGCAACTTCTCTCATATACTCCGCACGCAGCGTAGCTTCTCGCTTCTTTGCGGCGTTTAATCGGGCTCGAAGACCACTTAACACATTAATCGTGGCTCTTTTTTTCGTTTGGCGGTTCTCTGTACTAAGTACATTATCGCCTTGCTTTTTTATTCGATCACGAGCGGCTTTCAATTCTTTTATTTTTTCGTTGATTTTCTTAACTTCAATGTACTCTTCTGTATAGCGGACGAGAAGTTCTTTTCGGGTTGCTTCAGCTTTATCAATTTCCTCGTCAAGATTTCGTAAACGCTCCCGCAATCGCGATTTTTCCTCACGGTATAACTTTTGAGCGTCTTGAAGGGGTTGATTATTTACCAATTCCTTAGGAAGTGTTGCTATGTCATTTGAGTTAACTGCAGTCCCGTAGCTAGCTTCAATCTTTCTTCGATCATCCATCGCGGCCAACCAAAGACTGCTTAAATTATTAAGCCGACTACTAATAAACGCGGTTGCGGATTCTCCAGTTAGCGGCAAATCACTTCTTCGCATAAAAGCAATAAGCTGCTGCTCTTGTTGGGTAAGAGTCGACTTCAACTCTTCGATCGATTTTGACAAGTCATCATAAAGCTCTCTAGCTTTTCTCGTTTCCCTTTCTATGTCCTGATCGATAAATACACTCGCAACCCCATTCGCCAACACTGCGGCAAGCTTTGGGTCTTGATTCGTGACCCGAATGTTTACGATATTAGTACCTTCATCCTGTGCTACGTTAACTCCACTCAAGAAGTAACCCGAATACATCTCCGCCCGTTGTTTTTCTTCTTTCGTGAGTGAGAATTTTTCTGCTTCATCGCCATCAAGAGTGGAATCATCGGATACCGTAAGCACGTTACCACTGTCAGAACTTGGCTTCGATCCCGAGAACATCGATCGGACGGTCGAGAAAAATCCCTTATTCTGACTTTTCAACAAATTGGGATTTCGGTATAAACCCTTTTGAACCACGACGTCATACATCAGGTCCCTGTTTCTCAATAGTTTAAGTTGGGTATTGTAGTAGTTGCGATCATACCCTAAATTGATACTCACAGTTTGCACCTTAGGTTTCCTTGCATCAACAATTAAGGAAGTCGTCGCCGAATAAATTGAGGGTTTTCGGTACATGTAAAAGGCCGTGACCGCGGTTGCCAAGATTGTTAGAGCTAGTATTAGCGGAAGCCTCTTGTAAACAACATGGAGATATTCCTGAATAGAACGATTGTCGCCAAAAGCATCATCATACGGCGGGGAATAACTCGACGGATATTCCTGGTCCTTTCCCGTAGTTTGTAAATCATTAATATTGGGTAGCGGCAATAGCCTTTCGTCTCGTTCCATACTTCAAATAGACCTCTTACTGATCGATAACGTGAAAAAAACTGAATATAAAAGTGAAATCAAATTACCTCTAAAAATTTAAACAAAGCATCCCAAAATATACACTTTTTTCGCGGTTTAGGCAAAGAAAATTGGTGTTTGTAACTCGGATTGTTCTGGTTTAAAACAGGCTCAAATGTTATATTTTTCGTTTCTATAAAACTTGTAGGGATAGAATTTTTCACACGCTTTATGACAACAAGATCAGAACAACAAAATAAACCCGAAAATCGTGATTTCGAACTTGGTATTTCAGGGTTTAGGTATTCAGACCTATTCGATGCTTACAAATTAAAAGAGTTGACAGAAAAATTCTATGCGGATGTTGAGGAGGAAGAACCGGTTATTCACCAAGCCCTCACGGAGTATATCGAAAAACGGGGAGAAGGCTTCGAACCAAAAGTAGCGTCAAAAATTTTGACCGATTCAGCTCCATTTTTATCGGCTTTTATAGTGAAATTGTTTGGCGTATCAAAGGAGCGTGATGAGCTTGAAAGGGAGATTCTCAAGGATAATCCATTATGGAAGTATAAGTTTTTCGTTCAGCGACGTGCAATTCGTAGCTTTAAGGAGGATCAGCTAGGCGATTACAGTGAGTCAGAACTCGCAGAGGCGATACGCCAGCTGAAAAACGGCGAGTTTGCGGAAGTCTTAATCCACGATGAAGAATTGCAGATCGCGTCGATTGTTGCAGAACTCGTAGAAGCCGAAGAGTGTTTAACAAAGGATCAGGAAATCACAACCGAGATTCAGGAAACGCTCAACAAGATTCACAAATCATATGACAAATTAAAAGACTCGACCTTCGGAAATGTTTTTTCGCGTTTCGTGACGGATATTGATGCAGCTGGTGACCTGCTACAAGTTAAAGCTGTTTTACAGATTTTTGAAATCTGGTCGTCGATCCAATTCCATAGAAAGGAGAAAAAGTGGTATGCCTTTCACACTCCGAACCCACTCGATTACCAGAATCTCGTTCACATTACGCGCCATGATAACAAGGTTCCGGAAGCCTTGCGCGGTGCCGAGGAAATCCTGCGTCGGCGAGATGGATTTAAGTTAACCGACAATCGTGGAACCCAACGGGATGCGTTGTCAGAGATTGATTATTGTTTGATCTGCCACGAACGCGGCAAGGACTCATGTTCGACAGGCCTTTATGATCGCGAAGGCAATGTCCGAAAAAATCCGCTAAATATCGAAACCGCGGGTTGCCCTCTCGACGAAAAAATCTCGGAGATGCATCTCTTAAAAAGTCAGGGAGACTCGATTGCTTCGCTCGCATTGGTAACGATCGACAATCCAATGTGTGCCGGAACTGGCCACCGGATTTGCAACGATTGTATGAAGGGTTGCATTTTCCAAAAGCAGGACCCGGTGAACATTCCGCTCGCCGAAACCGCTTCGCTCACCGATGTTTTAGATATGCCGTATGGGTTTGAAATTTATTCGTTGCTCACGCGCTGGAATCCGCTTAATGCGAAACGACCGTACCCGATTCCCTACAATGGAAAAAATATTCTTGTAGTTGGGCTCGGACCGGCTGGCTATACTCTTTCGCATTATCTGCTTAATGAGGGTTTCGGAGTGATCGGACTCGATGGCCTGAAGATTGAACCTTTAAACGAAGTTTGGACCGGCAAAAATGGCACTGAATGTCCGAAGCCTGTAAAAAGTGTTGACGACATCAAGGAAGAACTAGACGAAAGAATACTATCAGGCTTTGGGGGCGTTTCGGAATACGGCATCACGGTACGCTGGGATAAAAATTTCTTGACGATGGTTCAACTAATGCTCTCGCGTCGCAAACGTTTTCGGGCCTATGGCGGAATTCGTTTTGGCGGAACTTTTACAATTGAAGATGCTTGGGATTTTGGTTTTGACCATATTGCGATTGCGACCGGTGCGGGGCGGCCGACGATCGTAAAAATGAAAAACAATCTGATCCGTGGAATTCGCCAGGCTTCGGATTTCTTGATGTCTTTGCAGCTAACCGGGGCTTTTAAGAAAGACACGCTTTCGAATTTGCAGATGCGGCTTCCCGCGGTGGTGATTGGAGGCGGTTTGACTGGGATCGATACTGCAACAGAGCTCTTCGCCTATTATCCGGTGCAGGTTGAGAAAATGCTCGGAAAGTTTGAAGCGATTGCGGCCGAGATCGGAGAAGAAAAAGTTTGGGAAACATTTGACGAAGAGGAAAAGGCAGTTTTAGCCGAATACATCGTTCACGGAAAGGCGATTCGGAAAGAACGTGCGAGGGCCGAGAATGCAGGTGAGGAACCGAATTTCGTGCCATTAATACAGAGCTGGGGCGGTGTTTCACTCGTCTATCGAAAACGCTTGCAGGATTCGCCGGCCTATCGTTTGAATCATGAGGAGGTCGAGAAAGCGCTTGAGGAAGGAATAGATTTTGTTGAGCTAATGACCCCGACCGAGGCCGTGCCGGACGAACACAACGCAGTCAAGGCGTTGATTTTTGAGCGCTTGAAGCACAACGAAGAAACCGGAAGATTCGATTCAACTGGAGAAACCGTGCGCTTTCCGGCAAAGACAGTTTGCGTTGCTGCGGGAACCGCTCCGAACGTGATTTACGAAAAAGAGTTTCCCGGTACGTTTGAGCTGGATGAGTGGAGACAGTATTTCAAGCCGCACGAAGTGATACGAAACGGCGATGGCAATTTACACCTCAAGGAATCGAAAGAGGGTTTCTTCACTTCTTATGAAAACAAAGGAAAATTTGTTTCTTATTACGGCGATAATCATCCTGCCTTTGCCGGGAATGTTGTAAAGGCAATGGCTTCCGCAAAAAAAGGTTATCCAAATGTTGTCAAAATTTTTGAAAATGAACTAAAAGAACAAGGCAAGCTGCCACAGATTGAAAAGGACGCGATTTTCAACAAATTGAAAGCTGTTTTGGACGAACAGTTTAAGGCTTATGTTGTTAAGGTTGAAAGACTTACGGACACGATTGTAGACGTTGTAGTCAAGGCTCCTCTTCAGGCCCGGAAATTTGAACCGGGACAGTTTTACCGCCTCCAAAATTTTGAAACAAACGCCCCGATCGTTGAAGGGAAGCGTTTGATGATGGAGGGTTTGGCGTTGACAGGTGCCTGGACGGACAAAGAGAGGGGTTTGCTCTCGATGATTGTTTTGGAAATGGGAACTTCTTCGCGCCTTTGTCGTTATTTGAAAGAGGGCGAGGAAGTTATCGTGATGGGGCCAACAGGAACGCCTACTGAGATTCCGCAAAACGAAACTATTCTGCTCGCCGGTGGCGGACTTGGAAACGCGGTCTTATTTTCGATCGCCGAGGCAATGCGAAAGAATAACAATCGGGTTATTTATTTTGCCGGGTATAAAGATGGCGCCGATCTATTTAAGCAGGAAGAGATTGAAAAGAATACGGATCAGGTGATTTGGGCAACCGACTGGGGAGACGAAATAGAGCCTCAGAGACCGCAAGATAGTCATTTCCGCGGCAACATTGTCGAAGCAATGATCGCATATGCGAAGGGCGATCTGGGCGAACAAGCTGTTAGCTTGAAAGATGTTGATCGCATGATTGTGATTGGTTCAGACAGAATGATGAACGGCGTTAAAGAGGCTAGGAACTCGACGCTAAAGCCGTATCTTAAGGAAAAACACACGGCGATTGGTTCGATTAATTCACCAATGCAATGCATGATGAAGGAGATTTGTGCACAATGCCTACAGCGCCACGTCAATCCACACACGGGTGAAGAGGTTTTTGTTTTCTCGTGTTTTAATCAGGATCAGAATCTCGATTTTGTCGATTTCAAAAACTTAAATGATCGCCTGCGCGCAAACTCGATTCAGGAAAAACTTACCAATATGTGGCTCGATAGAGTTTTGGGGAGCGTGAGTTGATTGACTAAAACCGACTTTTCGATATTATTATTCAAAGGAAAAATCAGGTAAACAAGGGTTCAAATAAAATATGGCTACAAAAATCGTTAAATGTCCGAGTTGCAACACCGAAAACACTGGATTGGAGAATTACTGTCGTAATTGCGGTACAACGCTAAACGATCCTTTTCAAGAACAACAAAACCAGCAACAGCAACAGATGCAGCCGCCCTACCAACAGCAGAATACGGGCCAGATCCCAGGAGCTGATAAGAAAATTGTTGCAGGAATCTGCGGAATCCTGCTTGGCGGGTTTGGCGTTCACAAATTCGTACTTGGCTATCAGCAGGAAGGAATATACATGCTGGTCGGACAGTTAGCAGCTTGGGTTTTAGCGATTGTTACCTGCGGAATTTTGTTTTTTCTTCCTTTGGTCGTGAGCGTTATTGGGCTCGTGGAAGGAATTATATACCTGACGAAATCAGACCAGGAGTTTGTGGATACATACATCAACAATAAAAAGCCTTGGTTCTAGATGTTTACAGGTATCATTGAAGAGCTAGGACGAATTGAAGCACTGACAAGTCGTTCTAAAGGCGCCACGATTCGCGTTTCCGCGTCTCTCGTAACCCAGAACACAAATGAGGGCGATTCAATCTCCGTTAACGGAGTATGCCTAACCGCGCTTGATATCACTTCCGATTCTTTCGCCGCAGAGGTTTCGCAGGAAACTCTTGATCGGTCAACGCTGGGTTCGCTGCAAGTGGGTTCGAATGTAAACCTGGAGCGCGCCGTGACACCCTCTACGCGGCTGGGCGGACACATCGTACAGGGCCATGTGGATGGAACCGGAAACTTTGAGAAAGCGTCATCGGAAGGTGATTTTTGGATCGTTCGAATTTCTTATCCATATGAAATTGGGCAGTATCTGGTTTATAAGGGCTCAGTATCCGTAGAGGGAATTTCCCTTACGATCGCAAAGTTAACAGATGAATATTTCGATATAGCAGTAATCCCAAAAACCTGGGAGCTGACGAATTTATGCAGTTTGAAGACAGGTGATGCGGTAAATTTGGAGGCGGATATTATTGCCAAATATGTAGAGCGCTTGCTCAACTATAAAGGTAGCAAGAAATTAGATTCCGAAATAACGCTGGAGAAATTGGCAGAACTCGGATTCCGATCTTAAATAAACTTGTTTTACGCTAAGTCTTTCGTAGCGGAGTCCATTCCGGATTCCTTCTCGTCGTTATCCGAGATTGCTTCGGCTGTTGCAGCATTTTGCCACGAAGCGTTTCTCGCCATTGATCTGCTCTCCTCATGACCGATTGCCCAATAGAGCAAACCTGTAAAACGCCAAAAGGCGTTGAGTTGGCGATATCCAAAATGTTCTAAAATATTGGCTGCAAACAAGATCAGAAGGTGTTTTGGTTTTGGATAAGTGTTAAAGGTAAACGCTTCGAGAAGCATCGCGCAGGTTGTAAGAAGTATACCGAGACCAAACGCCAACAGTAAAAACATCAGGGCAGCCCAGAGAGACAAAACCCCAGCAAAGTACAGGACTATCGTACTGGCATAGCCGGCAATTTCGATTATCGGACTAAGCCCTTCGAAAATGACTTGAAATGGGAAAGATACCCATCCCAGTATTCCGCTCTTTCGATGAAAAAAAAGCTGTTTGTTGGCCCACAAAGAGTCGAGAAAACCCCGGTGCCAACGAACACGCTGCTTTCGTAGGATCTTGTAAGTATCGGGCGCCTCCGTCCAGCACTGAGAATCAGGTACGTTTGCGATCTTGTATGGTATATCCCTCTCTAGATGATATAGGTGCATGCGGAGAACGATATCGATATCCTCAGCATGGGTTTCAAGACTAAAGCCCCCTACCTCGACTACCGTCTCTCGCTTAAAGATTCCGATAGCACCGGAAATTATTGGTAACGCATCTACCGCGGCCCAGCCTACCCGCGAAAATAGGAATGCACGTAAATACTCGATGATTTGGAAAAGTACAAGAGGTTTAAAGGCCGGTAAATCAACGTCCAGAAGTACTCCTTTAGAAACTTCACCGCCGTTTACTATTCGCACGGCTCCACCGGAGGCAATCGTTGTAGGGTCGTCAAGAAAGGGCTGGACAAGGAGTTTGTGAGTGTCGCGTTCAAGTACCGTGTCGGCGTCAAGCGGTGAAACAAGGGAATATACGCACGCGTCAAAACCCGCATTCGAGGCGTCAGATTTAATACCGCCGTTTTCCTTATCAACAACGCGGAGTATTGGGTGAGTTCGCGAACGATAATGTGCCGTAATAGGTTTATGAGGAAGCCGTTCGCGAATAGTGAGCGGCAGTTCAACCAGGTCAAATTCCTCGATTAAAACCTCTAAAGTTCTGTCTGATGAGCCATCATTTACAACGACGATCTCGTACTTCGGATAATCTATTTGCAGTAAGGAATAAACTGACTCAACGATAACAGCCTCTTCATTGTAGGCTGCCATCATCAGGCTAATCGGGATTTCGAAATTCGTATGCGGCTGCGGTAATTCCCGAAGTAGTGTATGACTTTGAACTATTTTCGGAAGTTGAATAAAAGCAATTATAGTGAGGGCAAGATAGCCCAGATTAATTCCAACAAAAAAAGCCAGGCAGAGGTACTGAGTCAATATTAAGATTGTCCAGAAAATTTCCCACATTAATAGATAATCTGACTTTCACCGATAACCTTATCGATCACGTCGGTCGCGTACGGATTATAGTGAGCCATACTGATTTCCCGAAGTCTTTCAACCGTTGTGGAGGGCAAACTTGCGAGGGCTTGCGCAGCTCGGTAACGTACCCACCATTGCTGGTCTCCCGCAGCGTGAGCCAATCTCTTTTCATCTTCTTTTGTTCCGATTCTTCCTAAACATCGAGCTGCCTGAGCTCTAATTCTCCAGTTTTCGTGCTTGAGCATTTCACGTATTAGCGGAAGGTCGTTTGGGCTTTGGGTTGCACGGAGACAATAACTAATAACGTCCGGATCATTAGAATTCCGAAGGAAGTGGCTCAAGGTTGGAGTGGCGACAGACGGATGGACTAATTCAAAAAACCTCAATAGTTTTGGCAGTGATTTTTCTTCAGTGGATAAAGCTACCTTAACAAGCGGATATGAAATGAGGTCTGCTCCAGCTTCACGGAGAATCTTTCCAACCATCGAAAACGACCAGTCCTTTCTTTTAGCAATAAGATTGATAAAAAGCTCGATTCCTTCTTCGCCATGGGTTTTGGTAAGAGCACGTGCCGCCGAGAGAGAAACTACTGGATTTCCGTTTTTCATGATCTCGATTAGCTCATCGCCAACCATGTCCTCTCGAAGCCAACCTAGGGTTTGAATAGCCAGAAGTTTGTTTCGAAAATTTCGTTTTCCAAGCCCCCGAATCGCCCATAAATCAAGATTCAGCCTTCTTGCAACAATGTTAAGATTTTCTTTATTTTCGTCACGGATGGATTCCTGCAGGTAGTTCCACAGGATCAGAAACTCCAGAATGTCCTCATCTTTTAGCTCCGGAATTGTGTCGGGGACCCGGTCAAGAGTTTCGATGAGCACCGGCAACCATTGTTCGCGAAGCACTTCCGCTCGGCGTTTGCGCTCTGAGAAGAATCGATTAAGCAAAGCGATTTTGGCAATCATAACCGTGGACACGACTAAGCTGCCCGTACCTATCCATTGTGCGAAAAATATTAGAATGTCAGAATTTATAACGTAGTCCAAAAGTGAGTCCCCTCCGAGTATAAAGATTTCCTTGATCATGTAATGTGAACCCGTAATTAAATCCCAAACTTTTCTTAAACCAGTGTTTGCCCCTGACCGTAAGATTTTTCACGTTTGACTGAAGCACTCCGAGCTCTCCCAGGCTTTCGAGCTCCCTTCCAAACGAAGCACTTATATTTAGTGAGTTAACGCGCTCGCCGTAATAACGGGAGTATTGGACCCGATGGCTTGTTGAGGTACCAGCTTTTTCTAAATGGTTGGTATATAGGGTATAGGCGGCGCGGTTGTTACCCCAATATTTTTCCCCTTCAGCGATGAGAATATTCGCGTTTGAGGAGGCGTAGGCTGATCGACGGTAACCGCCCTTTAGGATCAAACCCCTTCGAAAGGAACGTTCTGCCTGCGCAAGCACTGACCATTTTTGTACAACTTTATGCGTCGGACTGGCGCTACCTTCGAGCAACAACGTCCATTTTTTGTTGAGCGGCTGGTAAAAACCGACCATGGCCACACGATCGCGTTTTCGAAATCTTTCCATTTCAGAATAGGTTCCGTATATTACTTTGCGCCGGTCAAATCGATGCAGAACTGAAATTGAACCACTCTGCCAATCTCCAAATCCGTTTGAAAGCTTCTCTCCGGTGTAGCTTAGTTCCACTTCAGTGGCTCCCTTTTTAGAAGCTTTAGGTTTCACTGGTTTGATAGGCTCGTTACTTTCAGCAGGGACGGGGACGGAGGTTAGGTTTGCCTGGACTGCGGTGATATTCGAGGATGATTCATCATCAGCCTGCCCGCGATTTTCAACTACAAAAAAACCAAGTAAACACAAAATGGAAATAAACTTCAGGGTTCTCATTTTAATTACCTCATAAAGCGATCCACACGAGCGATTAGCTCCTGGGATTGAAATGGTTTGAAAATATAATCGTTTGCGCCGCTATCAAGTGCGCGGACGACATCTCTTTCTTGAGTTTTTGAGGTCAGCATCATAATTGGGACGTCCTCCCAACCCTTTTTGTCTCGTATCTTCGTTATTAACCCAAATCCATTTACGAATGGAATCATGATGTCTAAGATAATGAGCTCGGGAGGGTCTATTTCATTCATCATCTTCGTAGCTTCTCTGCCATCGATGGCCAGAGCGACATCAAATCCGCGTCTCTCAAGAAGGTGGACGATAAACCCGGAAATGATGTTGTCGTCTTCCACGAGCATTACCCTCGGAATAACGTTTTTGTCATTTTTTGCTTTTCTTGTTTTGTTCTCTGATGCGGGAATTGGTTCGGTCAAATTAGGAGTAGCTTTTTCGATAAAGTCACTTTCCTTCCTTTCACCTAGCTTTTTTTGAACCACGTCATCCTGAGCGGAGGAATTGAATTGCGCTTTCGCTTTAGAATCGGTTTCCGAGGTTTTCTCAAACTGTTTCATTGTTTTTGAGAAAAGTTCGTCGATGCTATCGCCATCTTTTGATTTGTCCCACACTTCTTCAATTCCACTGAATCTTACGGAAGACTCGGGAATCGAAACAGCTTTTTCAAGGGTAATTTCAGAGAAATTTATACCTTTACTCGGCTTTTTGATTTTCCTGGAACGCGCGAGGTTGGAAAAATGAGCTTTACCCGCGTAATTAATTTTAAAGAAGTTAATCGGCTTCATTTTGTGCTACTGCCGTTTTGCTTAAAGTACGGGGGATATGTTTGAAACGGGGAAGTCGGGAGGGTTGGAAAAATAATCTTTATAAAAAACTGGAATAATAAAGTTTTTAGTACTTTATTAACATTGTTTACACTATCATTTTTCCTCGCTAAAAGTCAACGAAAAAGGCAGGGTTTTTTGTCAGTTTGTGGGATGAAAAAAGGGCACAAGATCAAGTCCTGCACCCTGTTTTAAGGGAGGCTACGGTTTGACCATTTGTTTTCTGGGAATTTTTCCATCCATCATTGCAGTTTGATACACAAACGCCGCCATGATGGTCGAATTATGCTTGAGGTCTCCGGCTTGAATTCGGTCATAATTGTCCTGATTCGAGTGGTGTGTGCGGGTGCTGTACTCCACTCTATCCTGGATAAACTGAAATCCCGGAAGTCCAATTCCATCAAACGATAAGTGGTCAGTTCCGCCGGTGTTGTTAAGGGTCAGGGTTGATGCTCCCATTTTATTAAAGGGCGCCAGCCAAACTCTAAATATCGGCGCGACTGCTGAGTTTCCTTGTAGATAGACTCCCCTAAATTTGCCGGTACCGTTGTCCATATTGTAGTAGGCGGAGAACTTCTCATAAGCCGGCTTAGTCATCAATTTTCCTGGTTTGCCGCCTGCGAGTCTTTCAAAGAAAGTCCCTCCGGATTGCTCGCCAAAATGTCTTTTCACGTAAGCAGCTGATCCGTGGAGACCTTGCTCTTCACCGCTCCAAAGCGCAACTCTAATTGTTCTGCGTGGCTTTAACCCTGTAGCAAGTAGGATTCTTGCGGCTTCCATCGCAACTGCGCAACCTGCGGCGTTATCTGTCGCGCCGCCGGAAGCATGCCAGGAATCAAGGTGTCCGCCGAGCATCACGATTTCGTCTTTGAGTTTCGGATCCGTTCCGGGAATTTCAGCGATCGTGTTATATCCCATCAAATCTTCATCGTGGTATTGTGTTTGGATGTTTACTCGCATACTTGCTTTGACGCCGTGCCTCATCATTCGTACGAGACGATTGTAATCTTCGGTAGCCATTGTCATCTGCGGAATCATCTTGCTTTCGGCTACCTTGTCCCAGGGATTTGAACCTTTTCTATTAAACAAGTCTTGAAGTTTCGACGGCGGATCGCCTGCAACGCTTGCTCCAGAAACGAAGATTGTTCCGCCGCTTCCTTTTGAGCTATTGCTAATCATGACGGCAGCACCCTCCGCGATTAGCAGGTTCATCGCTTTGATATTCAGCGCGCGCGCTTTGAGAAACTGTTTTATTTGCGGAGAGTTTGGGTTAAAACCTCCACGTCTAGGGGCTAACGCAGGGTCCTGCGCATTTGCCAGCGCGAGAAGCTCCTTATCGGTAAAACGCGTACCCATCCCGCCGAAATCTGCTTTCAGTTTTCGCGGAGGGGAGACCAAAACCATTGCGTTTTTTAGTTTTCCCTTGTATTTGGCTAAATCCGCGTCGGTTTTATAGCTTAAATGAACAACCGGTCCCGTCACCGCGCCTTTTGTTGATGGTGACCAAGCTTTTGGAAATGCAATTACCGGAAAATTTTGCGGTGATGTCACCTGTGCTGAAAAGTCTCTAAGCGACCAACCGCGTCCAAAAGGACCCCAGGCTTCTAAATGGGCATTTTTCATACCCCATTTTGACATCGTGTCGCGCGTCCAAATATTCGCTCTTTTCATGCTCGGTGAGTTTGTTAAACGACCGCCGATTACATCCGTTAGGTAACTCATTGTCTTCATTACCTGAGAGTTCTTACCCATACCCTCTTTTTTAATCTTTTCGATTACTTCGGCCGGTGCTTTATAGATAGGTTTCGCGGGTTCTTTCGCGAGCCCCACCGAAGGAAGTAGCAGAGCGTAAATCAAAAACGTCATTGCCAATTTACGACTTAGCATAATAATTTCTCCTGAATTGTTTTAGGTTTGATACATCTTATACCACAAAGAAGATGAAAAGGTTCAAAGAATATTCAATTTTGTGGATTTAGACGTCGCTTCGCCAGGTCAGGGTAACGGCGGGAGGTACATTTTTTACGACCAGTGGACTCTTTTCTGAGATACCATAGCGGCTGCGCATAAATTCGCGCAGTTTGATCGCTGCCGGGAGGTAATATCCGTGTGCATATTGAAAGGTTCTGAAAACACAACCCTTGTCCATAAACTTATCAACTTGTTTCAAAATCGTAGTAGTTGTGTCATTTGGCATCGAAACGAACGGCAGCCCCGAGATTATGTAGCCCACTTTTCCAAGCTTTGAGCGCTTATGAAGCGCAAATGTCTTGCACGCATTGCCGCACATAAAACGCATCTTTGGAAAATTCTTACGCAGGCTCCTCGCTAGCTGTTTATTGAGCTCAATGCCCAGGTAGGAGTTTTCTTCCGTAATTTTTTTATTTAAGAGTTTTGTAAAGGAGCCCGTTCCGGGACCGAGTTCGAGCACAATCGAGTTTGGATGTGGCTCAATTCCTTCGAGCATTTTTCGCGCGAGTTCAGGCGAACTGGGCGTGATTGCCCCTACCTTTAAAGGGTTTTTAATAAACGCTTGAAGAAACTCGATGTTTTCGTGCATAAAAATGCCTTACGAAAAAACTAGTATCAGAACATCTCACTAACTCGCCGAACTCGACGCTTTTGTTTCGGCCTCTGGTTTTTCTACTGGTGTTTCAACAGAGATTTTATAATCACACTCGTCTTCATTGCAATAGCGCTCAGTGCCATAGCGTTTTGTATATTTTTCTAGAACGAGCGGAGCGCTGCATTCAGGACAGGGTTCCTGAATCGGCTTATTCCAAAAGACAACATCGCAATCCGGGTATTGATCACACCCATAAAACTGCTTGCCGCGACGCGACTTTTTAATCACGATCTCACCTTTCTCGCACGTTTCCGAGGTGCACTTCATGCCGATTTTTTCCTGCTGTATATATTTGCATTTCGGATAATTGGAGCAGGAAACAAACTCGCCAAAGCGCCCGGTCCGGCGCACAAGTTTCGCACCATCTTTCGGACATTCTTCATCTAATTCGACCGGAGGCGGGGCGGGCTTCTGATCACCTTTTGCAATTTTTCGTATGTTCTTACACTCAGGGTAACCAGTACAGCCATAAAACGCTCCGTAGCGTCCGCGCTTTAGTGCCATTTCCTTTCCGCAAAGTTCACAATCCTGAATTTCTTCTTTCTCGCCGTCGCTTTCGCCTTCCGAATCAGCGTCGCCTTTTTTAGCGACCTCGCGGGTATTTTTACATTCCGGGTAAGTTTCACACGCAAGGAATTGCCCGTAGCGTCCAAACTTGATCACCATTCCGGCTCCGCATTTCTCGCACTTTTCATCCGTCGGGATCGCTTGCTTTTTCTTGCCTTTTATATTTTCCTTCGCTTCTTCCAGATCGACCGAAAAACGCTTATAAAAACCCTCCAATGCTTTTCGCCAATCAAGCTCTCCCTCCTCAATTTCGTCAAGGCGGTCTTCCATGCGCGCGGTGTATGTCTCATTAAAGAGATCGTCAAAACACTCAACCAGAAGATCATTCACGGTAGTACCAAGAGCCGTTGGATGAAAACGCTTTTCTACTTTTTCAACATATTCACGCGACAGGATCGTTGTCATGATCGCTGCGTAGGTCGAAGGTCTTCCGATACCTTTTTCTTCAAGCGCCTTTACAAGAGTCGCTTCAGAATATCTTGGCGGAGGCTCGGTAAAATGTTGGTTTGGCTTAATTTCGTTAAGTTTCAACGTTTCGCCTTCCTCGACAGCCGGAAGCGTCAGGTCTTTATCATCGTTCTTAGCAGTACTGCTTTTTGCTTCCTGATACACTTTCAAAAAACCATCAAATTTTTGCACCGAACCGGTTGAGCGGAACCCAAAACGCCCGGCTTTAATATCGATCGTTGTCCGATCAAAGAGAGCCGGCGTCATCTGCGATGCGACAAATCTTTGCCAAATTAGCGTGTACAACTTAAGCATTTCCGGAGTCAGAAGTTTTTCCAAACTCTCCGGTGTGCGGTTTGCGTCGGTAGGCCGGATTGCTTCGTGAGCATCTTGTGCGTCCTTTTTTGTCTTATAGTTTTTTGACTTCTTGGGCAAGTATTTTTCGCCAAAACTTTTGTCAATAAACTCACGGGCATTGTTTAATGCGTCGTCCGAGACACGGGTCGAGTCGGTTCTCATATAGGTTATAAGACCGACGGCGCCTTCTGAGCCGAGCTCAATTCCTTCATAGAGCTTTTGCGCGATCGACATCGTGCGTTTCGCAGTAAAACCAAATCTGCGCGCTGCATCCTGTTGAAGTTTTGAGGTTGTAAAAGGAGGCGTTGGGTTTCGTTTCCGCTCTCGCTTTGTAACCTTTTCTACTACAAAATCTTCACCCTTAATCTCGTCAACAATGCTTTTCGCATCTTTCTCATTCTGAATGTGAGTTTCCGTTTTCTTTAGGTCTACATCGAATTTTCCGAGCTTTACGGTCAGATCATCGACCTTACGGAGTTTTGAATCGAAGGTTGGAGGAAGGCCTGCACCAAGATTAGCCAAGACCGACCAATATTCAGTTTTCTTAAACGCCTCTATTTCGCGCTCACGCTCAACGATCATTCTCACGGCGACTGTTTGCACACGACCTGCTGACAGTCTCCCACCAACCGTTTTCCAAAGAATCGGCGAGACTTTGTATCCGACGAGCCTGTCCAAAATCCTACGCGCCTGCTGGGCGTTTACAAGATTAGTGTCCACCTCCTGCGGTTCTTTAAACGCATCTTGAATCGCTTTTTTTGTGATTTCGTTAAACATCACACGATACACTGGCTTTTTGTTTCGCTTGGTTAACTCTTCGGCGAGGTGCTGGCAAATTGCTTCGCCTTCTCTGTCAGGGTCAGCCGCGAGGTAAATCGCTTCCGAAGCCTTCGCAGCTTTTTTCAATTCCGAAACGGTTTTTTTGTTGCCGCGCTTTTTCTTATCCGGAATGATCACATATGTTGGCTCGAAATCATTATCAACGTCTACACCAAGATCCTTCATCGGAAGGTCTTTTATATGTCCGATCGACGCCATCACCTTGTAATCATCACCAAGGTATTTATTGATTGTTTTCGCCTTTGCGGGCGATTCTACTATTACTAAATTTTTACTCATCTACTATAAAACCAACTTGTCGGTGTGTTTCCAACAGCCAAAAAAAAGTCAGACCGTTAAGTCGTCTGACATTTATAAACTAAAAAATTTGATTGTCAAACTATTATCCAACTTACTCATTTTTTCGAGTACTTCCAAATCGTTACCCTACCACCGATGAGAATTTCCTCCGTTCCGTTGTCTGTCGGGAGCACCGCTATCGTCTCGGCATCCTCCGGAAGCAGCTCGTGGTAGACGAGTTTTCCGTCCGAATTGTAGACGTAAAAATTGGCTCTTGGGATCGAAGTATAAGCACCAACCACCGCCAAATATTCCGGTTCGTCTTTCTTCAACCTGACCCATGACATCTTGGGCTTATAAAGGCTGATTGAGTCGGAGGTATGGCTCGTTCCATCCGGAAGGGAGGTTGTTTTCGGTTTTACCTTAATTTGGTCCAGGGGCGCCGTAGCACTAAGGATTTTGCTACCTTTTTCGTTTTCGCAGGTTAACTCATTCTCATAGATTCCGCAGGACTGAAGCTTAGTTTCTCCTGAATTCCCCTTCAATAAAACCATTGAACCCGATGTTTTTAACTCCCGAATTAATTTTCCGTTACCATCTCTCACTTTGCTATTAACCTCGACAAGCTCATTATTCCCGTCGCCATCTAAATCAATTATCGTTAGCTCGTCACTCGGATATTCATCTTTCACGGCCCAGAGTTTTGCTCCCTTCCGGTTAAACGCCTGGATTCCAACGTTTTTGCTTGCGACCACGTATTCAGATATCCCATCATTATTTAAATCACCTACCGTAGCTTCGAGAACCCAAGTTTCTTTTTCGAACTTCTTCTCTGTTTCCTTCTGGCTTTCCCAAATTACAGCTAAATCCAGGTCCCCTTTCCCGTAAGCCCAGATTTCGTCTCCATTGTGATTGAAAACCCGAACGCCTTCCCTCAACCCGAAAGACAAAAATCCATATTTTCCTTTTTCGAGTTCTACGACACGAATATTATCTAAACCTGCGCTATAAGTACTTTGTTCCCACCATCCGATCTTAATTTTTTCCTCGATCGGCTCGAATGAAGTCTTTTTTTCTAGCTTTCCGCTTTTATCGAAAACAAAACTTCCGAATTCTCCAACTGCGATAATTTTACCGCCAAGAAATTTAAGATCCTCAAAATTCGCTAAGCCTACACCGGTTTTGCTCTGCACTATTCTCTGTCGCTGCTTTTCATCTTTTGCCTTAGAGCTTTCCCCGATTGTTTTAAGAAAGCTTTGACTTTCCAACTTGAAGAATTCCGATTTTATTAAGAACCCTTCTCCCTTTAAGACACGTGCCTGCTTTATTTCATCAGGAATCTCCGGATTAAAAACCCCGGTTACAAATGAGTAGATGGAAAAAGCGGCATACACCACAATTCCAAGTCCTACCAACAAGACGAGTCCAATGGCTATCAAAATATTTCGGGTGCGTTTTTTCATATTTTCCTCGCGTAGTTGTTGCCCGGAAGAGTCAAGATCAGCTCCTTCAAATCGAGACTTACCAACGAATTATTTAGATCTCCAAAAGACAGGCCGCTGGTTTCAAGTAGTGTATCAATATGAACATGTTTGTCCGGTGCGAGGAGTCTATAAACTTGTTTTTCTGCGCCGGACAAACTCTTAGGCGTCTCGGAGGGCGTGCGGCTTTTCGCTCTCTTATCCGTCTTAGGAGGAAGCAGTTCCGCTCCTATTTCTGGCGGAAACTCCGAAACCACATCCTGCCATTGCTGAACGAGTTTCGCTCCAGATTTAATCAAATAATTAGTGCCGAAGGAAGTCTTCGAAGTGATGTTCCCGGGAAGTGCAGTGACCTCGCGCCCTTGTTCGGCAGCCAGACGCGCTGTAATTAGCGACCCGCTTCTTTCTGAAGCCTCAATAATCAAGACGCCGTAACTCAAACCGCTAATAATCCGGTTTCGGTAAGGGAAGTTTTCCCTAAGCGGCGGTGTGCCAAGCGGAAACTGTGAAACGATCGCGCCGCCGGATTCCAAAATCTCGTCAGCTAATTTTGCGTTTTCCTTTGGATATAAGCCGTCGATTCCGGTTCCAAAGACCGCGATTGTTTTTCCCTTTCCGTCGATCGCACCTTTATGGGCCGAGGAATCTATACCGCGTGCAAACCCCGAAACTACGCAAACGCCATTTTCCGCCAGGTCACGACCCAGCATTTTTGCGGCATTCTTCCCGTACGTCGAGCAGCGGCGTGAGCCAACGATTCCTACCGAGGGCGTTTCAAGACATTCTTGCCAGTTTCCAAGAACGTAAAGTGTAATTGGCGGGTCGGGAATCTCGCGTAAAAGTTGCGGATAGCTTCCGTCGTCAAGTATTAAAACGTCTCCGCCTAGTTTCTTTACTTGTCGGAATTCAGCTTCGGCCGCATCATGAAACTCTTTTTTCAAGATGCTTTGAATTGTTTCCGGCTTGAGGCGAAGTCCTTCGAGTTCGGAGCGCAATGCGTGGAAAACGTTTTCCGCTGAACCAAATCTTTCGAGGAGCTGAGTTGCTTTGCGAGGTCCGACACCAGGTGTCATATTGAGTGAGATCCATTCTTTCATAGTTGTAGGAGTTTGATTTCAAAGTCAGAATTTTAATATTTTATCATCGCGCTTTTGTTTCGCCCGTAGCGAATCAATCGATGAGGCTGTTACAGTCTCAATCTCTTTTAAGTCAGTACTGAGGGCCGTGAGATTGTCTTTGGGAACGATTTCACTTTCTACCAAGACTTCAAGCCAGTAGAGACTCTTTCCAGCTTCATCCTCTACTGCCAAGAGATTCCTGAGTAAATCTTGTGCACTTCTTCCTCTACAGGCGGCACGATAATTAGCACCGATTGAGGCTGCGGAACTGAGAAGCTGGTTTCCAATTATTTGGGCTTTGTGTGTATTTGGTAGTTTTTCGACCAGTTCTACTACTCGAAGCGTGATCTGCTTCGTGTGGGCCATAAACTCTTCTTCAGTCAAAAAGGTCGAATGTATTTGTGCTGCCATGTTTTATAAACGTAAGAAAATTCGTTTTTGGCGGAGGCGTGTGGGAATCGAACCCACCTAAGCTTACTCTCGCATTCTCACATACGGTTTTGAAGACCGCGCCGCTCACCAGAACGGATTCGCCCCCGTGAGAAATAAATTTCAAACGAAGTATTATAAATTTTTCTGCCTATATAAAAATTACGCCCAACACCGAAATGGTGTCAAGTTAATTAATTCGGAATTAAGGCATTTGAGCACTTTCAAATGGCAAAATTTCCGCGCAAAAAGTGTGCTTGACCGCTAAAAAAGGGCGTGATATTCTTTTCTCTTTTGTGGGCAAAGCAGGCTTAAAATAGGGCATCCGCAATGATAGTGCTTTTTTTCACAAGGTATAGATAAATATGTTTTTTCTTGCTTTTTTAGAGTCGATTCAGCTTTTACCAGATGGTTCACTTCTGATTCACGTGGCGATGATTCTCGTGATGATTTGGATTTTGAATCGGACGTTTTTCCGGCCAATCAATCGTGTGATCGAAACGAGGGAAAAGAACAAGGGCGGACATTCCAGTGAGGCAAAGGAAATTCTTTCAGACGCTGAATCGAAAAAAACTGCCTATTCGAAGGCTCTTCAGGAAGCTCGTACTGAAGGTTACGACTTAATTGAGAAGGAAAGAAATCAGGCGGTCAAGGATAAGCAGAATAGGGTCGAGGGCGCAAAAAATGAAGTTGCGCAAATGCTTGACACCGAACATTCGAATCTTGAGCAGCAGATTGCAGGAGCCAAGGAAGTAATCTCCTCTGAAGCTGAGAAGATGGCTGAGAAAATCAGCGCAAATATCCTACGTGGAAATTGATAGCGACAGAGAAACGCTAAGAACTGCAGATTAATATGTTAGCAATTTTTACCAATTTCGTTTTGCTTTTCGCCGAAGCTGCTGGAGCGGAACATAGCGAATCCACCTGGGGGAAGTTCGTTCATTTTTGGAACGAATATCTTAACTATCCGGGTTTTGAAGCTTGGCGATTTTTTAACTTGCTGGTTTTTGTTTTGATCGGAATCTATCTCTTGAGAAAACCTCTCAGCAACGCGTTTAAGGCAAAGCGAGAATTGATCCGCGCCGACCTGATAAAAGCAGAAGAGGAGCGGCAAGCGGCGATTACTGAGCTTACGGACGCAGAAGCGAAACTAGCCCAGCTCGATTTCGAAAAATCGGACATTATAAACGGCGCGAAAGCAGAAGCTGAGGCTGAAAGGAAGCGAATTGCTGAGGAAGCCGAAAATGACATTAATCGTATGAAAGGGCAGGCTCAGAGCGAAATAACTCGCAAAACTCAGCAAGCGAATTTAAAGCTAAGACGATTTTCAGCCGAAGAGAGTATCAGGCGTGCGGAAGAGAGGATTAAGGAAGCTATGAACGCTCAGAAGGATAGTGAGCTCGTAAGAGCTAACATTCAATCGATTGGAGGATTGAAATAATGAGTGTTGAAACCATCGCGCGCAGATATGCAAGTGCTCTTGCAGATGTTGTTACCAATTCGGATGAGGTTGTGGCGGTACAATCAGAACTTAAGAGTTGGCAATCGATGCTTGACGAAAACGCGGAGTTGCGGAGCGCCTTTCATAATCCTGCGATTGCGCATAATAGCAAGGAAAGAGTTTTAGAAAGCCTGATAGAAAAATCAAAACCTTCCAAGACAACCGCCAATTTCCTCCGTGTTTTGCTCAAAAATAACCGACTCACGGAAATTGACACGATTAGTGAAAAACTGGATTCGGTTTTGGATGAAAGAGGCGGCGTTGTTTTAGCTAAGGTGACGTCCGCACGCGAGCTTAGTGATTCGGAAAAAGAGGATTTGAAAGCGAATTTGGCGAAAGCCACTGGCGGAAAAGATATCAGATTGAGTTTTGAAATTGATGAAAGCGTTATCGGTGGTGCGATTACAAGGGTCGGCTCGACCGTTTACGATGGTTCGGTAAGAACGCAGCTGGATTTATTAAGAGAACAGATGATTAAATCGTAATACGTCTAACGTAGTTCGCAATTCATAGATAGAAAGCGAATTACGAATAGCGTGAATTGCGAATTACGTAAAAAATATGGATGCAATAAAAGCAAACGAAATAAACGAAATTATTCGTTCACAGATTGAGAATTTTGACGCTAGCATGACCGTCGACGAAGTTGGCTCGGTTATTAAAGTCGGTGACGGAATCGCCGAAATTTACGGCCTTGAAAAGGTCATGGCCGGGGAGCTTTTGGAGTTTCCGCACGACGTTCGCGGACTTGCGTTAAACCTTGAGGAAGACAAGGTTGGTGTCGTGCTTTTCGGAGATTTCCAGAAGATTAAAGAGGGCGATGAGGCCAAACGCTCCGGAAGGATCATGTCTGTTCCGGTAGGCGAAGCGTTGATTGGTCGTGTGGTTGATGCGCTTGGAAATCCGATTGATGGCGAGGGCGAGATCATTACGGATGACTACAATCCGATTGAGAAAATTGCTCCTGGAATTATTGACCGTCAACCAGTAAGCGAACCGCTTCAAACTGGTTTGAAGGCGATTGACTCGATGGTTCCGATCGGGCGCGGACAGCGTGAGTTGATTATTGGAGACCGGCAGACGGGTAAAACAGCTGTCGCGATTGACACGATTATCAACCAAAAAGGAAAGGACGTAATTTGTGTTTACGTAGCGATTGGACAGAAGCGTTCGACAGTTGCGCAGGTCGTTGAAAAACTAAAAGAATACGGTGCGATGGATTATACGATCGTTGTTTCGGCGACGGCTTCTGACCCCGCGGCGATGCAGTATCTGGCACCCTACACCGGCGTTGCAATCGGCGAATATTTCCGTGATAGTGGACGCCATGCTGTGACGATCTACGATGATCTTTCGAAACAAGCGGCCGCTTATCGCGAAATTTCGTTGCTTTTGAGAAGACCGCCTGGACGCGAAGCTTATCCGGGAGACGTATTTTACCTACACTCAAGATTGCTTGAGCGAGCAGCTAAAATGTCTGACGCGAGAGGCGGCGGGAGTTTAACCTCGCTTCCGATTATCGAAACCCAAGCTGGCGACATTTCCGCGTATATTCCGACAAATGTAATTTCGATTACTGACGGACAAATTTTCCTTGAAGCTGATTTGTTTAACTCCGGTATCCGTCCAGCGATTAACGTAGGTAATTCGGTATCGCGAGTGGGTGGTGCGGCGCAAGTTAAAGCAATGAAGCAAGTTGCAGGTACGTTGCGGATCGATTTGGCCCAGTATCGTGAGCTGGCAGCATTTGCTCAGTTTGGCTCTGATCTTGATAAATCAACGCAGGCGCAACTCGAACGCGGTGAGCGTTTGACCGAAATCTTGAAGCAGAAGCAATACAGTCCGATGGAAGTTGAAAACCAGGTGTTGATTATTTGGTCGGCAACCAACGGCTATGTAGACGATGTTGAGGTTGAGGATCTTGCGCGGTTTGAAACTGAATTGTTTGAATTTATGAGCAATTCTAACCCAGCGACTATGCAGGGCCTTCGCGATAAGAAGAAAATTGACGACGATCTAACAGCCGAATTGAAGGAAGCAGTTGAAGATTTCAAAGCGACTCGTTGGAATAAAGATGACGACGAAAAAGCAGCTGCAGCAGGCGCTTAGTTCTTTGATGACACGATTGTATCGCGGGCATGAATTCATTGTAGTATCCTGGAGTTTTTGTTTATACTTGTTAAAGAGTGTTTAACTCTCTCTAGAATAAACATAGCAGGATATAAAAATGAAGAAAAAATGCTCACGATGCGGTTTAGTAAATTGGCAGGAAGCCGAAAAGTGTACTCGATGTAAAACTTCTTTATCAGGTAGTCCGGAAGTTGCACAAAGCGAAGAAAGTAAGCAGAAAACTAGCTGGGATAATATTCAATATTTGGTGATTGTTGGACTGGCGCTGCTAGGACTTGGATTACTGCGAGGCTTTGTTCGCAGCGGGATCCGAGACGCAGGATCGCGCGACATCGGACGTCGAGAAGCGGTCAGACGACAAGCTGGACCTGCAAAACCGGTTAAGGTGTGGACGAAAACGGGTACCTCGGATTCGCGGATTCGTGATCCGGAGAGGGAACGGAAAAGAAGACTTGAGCGAGAACGGGATTTGGAAAAGATGTTTAGGGATTTGAACCGGGATAGCAAGGCTTCGAAAGAAACACCAAAACGAGAAAATCTGCAATAGGTCATTCGCTTAAGAAAGCAGATTGAAACAAACGATAGTTGTTGGGGCTTTGCGAAACCCCTCAAGTTGGCTATTCGAAAAGAAGAGTAATTACCAGGAATTATGGCAAGTCTTATTGATATGAGACGGCGGATTAAATCCGTCAAAAACACTCAGCAATTGACCAAAGCAATGAAGATGGTTGCTGCGGCGAAGCTGAAACGTGCTCAGGATAGCGTAACGGCCGCGCGCCCATACGCCGTAAAGATGGGAGAAGTTCTTGGCGGATTGAGCGCAAAGGTTGCCGGCGAGTTTTCGCATCCGCTTTTAGACGAACGCGGAGACGAGAATTATTTGATCGTTTTGGTTACAGCTGATAAAGGTTTGTGTGGTGGGTTTAATGCCAACTTATTTAAGGTGACTACAAACTTTCTTAATGAAAACGATGGAAAATCAGTGAATATGATGCCGGTTGGTCGTAAAGGCCGGGACTTTTTTAAGCGTCGCAACATCGAGTTTGTCGAAGAATATCTGGGCTTGACTGGAACCGGTAAAGCTGAGATATCTGATGCAAGGCAGATAGCCGAAGATATTATTAAGACCTTCGTTGAAGACGAGGATATTGATAAGGTTTTTTTGGTGTTTACTGAGTTTAAAACTGTCATTTCTCAGAAGGTGAAACTAGAGCAATTGCTTCCGATCCCGCGGATTGAAAGTGATCAAGAGGGTGAGGAAGAAGCTGGTGAGGAAGCCGAATACATTTATGAGCAGCCGCCGGCGGAGATTTTTGGAAAGCTGCTTCCTAAGCAGGTCGAAACACAAGTTTATCGGGCGATGCTTGAGTCTGTAGCCTCTGAACAAGGTTCGCGTATGACGGCGATGGATGCGGCTTCGAAAAACGCCGGTGAATTGATCGACACCCTGACGCTGAATATGAACAGAATTCGCCAGGCAGGAATTACAAACGAAATCATCGAGGTTGTTTCGGGCGCTGCTGCGCAGTAAACAATTGAAAACAGAATATTTATAAAGGCACGATCGGAAGGTCGTGTCTTTCCTGTTTTCAAAATAAAAGTGTTGAAATCAAACCCGATTTTAGATATGCTTTGCTTGCTTTTCAATTGTTTACAAGATTAAGGAGGAATTCATGGAGTATTTGGGTTTTGGAGCTGTGGGTCTGGGCTTTCTACTTGCTCTCATTGGTTGGATTTGGTTGATTGTCACTGGGTTTAAGGTAGGCGGCGCGCTTTGGGGTATCTTGAATATATTCTTTCAGCCGATAACGGGTCTAATTTTTTGCATAATGCACAAGACAGGGTGGGCGGCACTCGCTCTTTTAATTATTGGGCTAATATTGGAAGGAATTGGACTGGTACCGATCATGATGCAGAATTATGGATAAATTTTTTCCGCAATAATGAATTTAAGGTCTGATTCTTTTATAAAACGGCACACGCGATTGTTTCGGTATGTGCCGTTTTTCTTATGGATCGGATTAATTTTTTACAATTCGACGTCAATGGCAGCAATGTCTGAAACTTCAAGGTTTGTCCGTCCTCTGCTTGAGTTTTTTTTCCCGAGTGCGTCTGATGAAACGCTTGCCTTTTATCATTCATACATTCGGAAATCGGCGCACTTGTTTGAATACGGAATACTTGCCTTTTTTGCCGCACGACTCTTTTGGAGTTCGAGTCGGGAGTATTTAGCGAAAAAATGGGTCGTTGTTTCTCTCCTCGCGGTTATCGCGATCGCCTGTGCTGACGAACTTAACCAGGGTTTCAATCCTACTCGAACGGGTTCTGTGTACGACGTAGCGATAGATACATTTGGCGGAGTGATAATGTTAAGTTTTCTCGTGGTCTATAAAAGATTTCGAAATAATTGAAAACATAGTGCTTGTTCGCATATAATCAAGGTTTAAGATTGAAATACTTGGTATCAATATAAGAGGCGATCAAACGCCCAAAGCGTCCAATTTGCGAACTTTCACAGATCGGTTTTCGTTTTATTAACAGAAGGAGATTAGAAAAAAATGGGTATTGTAGACAAGATTAAAAGTGAAGCACTAAATCAGTTTATTGAGGTTATCGAGTGGCTCGATGATTCTCAAGACACGATTCTTTATAGATTTCCGGTTGCCGGACAGGAAATCAAAAATGGTGCGCAGCTTATAGTTCGCGAATCGCAAGCGGCAGTTTTTGTTCATGAAGGACAGGTCGGCGATGTTTTTGGTCCCGGAAAGTACACGATCGATGGTGGAAACACGCCTATTCTTACGAAACTTGGTGCTTGGGCGCATGGGTTTAATTCGCCTTTTAAATCAGAAGTTTATTTTGTAAACACAAAACAATTTACCGATATGAAGTGGGGGACATCGAATCCGATCATGCTTCGTGATGATGATTTTGGGGTCGTACGCCTCAGAGCGTTTGGCGCTTATTCGCTTCGCGTTGCGGATCCATCGACGTTTATTAAAGAAGTTGCTGGCACCAACGCCCATTTTGAAACGGAGGATATAGATGTTCAGCTAAAACGCTCGATCGTTACTGAATTTAGTGACGCGATTGGCGAGATGAAAATTCCCGCGCTTGATTTGGCGGCTCAATACAAAGAGATCGGCGATGCAATTCGTGGAAAGATTAACCAAGATTTTGCGGCATATGGTCTTGAGGTAACGAAATTTTACGTCGAAAACGTAAGCGTTCCGAAAGAGGTTGAGGAGGCGCTGGATAAGCGTGCTTCGATGGGAGTACTTGGTGACGTAAATAAATATGCGCAGTTTCAGGCTGCAGATGCGATGCGCGATGCCGCCCAAAATGAAGGAGGCGGAGCGGGCTTGGGGGCTGGTCTCGGAGCTGGATTTGCTGTTGGAAACCAAATGGTTAACGCTTTTGGCGGACAAGGTCA
Organism: Aridibacter sp.; assembly: GCA_965216195.1. GTDB lineage: Bacteria > Acidobacteriota > Blastocatellia > Pyrinomonadales > Pyrinomonadaceae > Aridibacter. The sequence continues at coordinate 3,793,755 of OZ244151.1, forward strand.
GCAGGGTCAGGCTCAAGGCGGCGGTCAGGGCGGTCAAACGGTCGCTTGTCCGGCTTGCAGCGTGCAAAATACCGTTGGCGCGAAATTCTGTGCAGAATGTGGCGGTAAAATGGAAGTGGAAAAAGTGCCGTGTGTAAAATGTGGTGCTGATCTTCGCGAAGGAGCAAAATTCTGCTCGGAATGTGGCTCGAAACAAGAGAAAATGAAATGTACGGGCTGCGAAGCTGAGCTTGCCCCGGGCGCAAAATTCTGTGCTGAGTGCGGAACAAAAGCCGAAGAGCCGAAAGAAGAATAATTTCTCGCAGATTTGTTTTTTCGCGGGCAGGTCTTGTGCCTGCCCATTTTATTGGTTACTTTAGTTTTTGATTTAGAAGAGTTGGAGAAAAAACATGCCGATTAGTCCGGAACTTTTAGAGATTTTAAGGTGTCCCAAGTGTAAGTCTGAGGTAAAACTCAAGGAAGATGAAAGCGGATTGAAATGCCAAAATGCCGAATGCAAACTTCTTTACCCGATCCGCGATGAGATTCCCGTAATGCTCGTCGATGAAGCCACCGTTGAAAATGGATAACGGATAACTGTTAGTCGATAATATCCGTTATCAAATATGCCCGCGATTGATTGGAAACATGTACGGAAAATTCTTGTTGTAAAGCTGCGGTCGATTGGCGACACAGTTCTCACCACTCCCTCTTTGATTGCTCTCAGAGATTTTCTTCCCGATGCTCAAATTGATATTTTGCTCGAAGACTGGGTAGCGCCGGTTTTAGACGGATTTGAATCCGTTGATAACGTTCTTCGAGTTTCAAAAAACCACAAAGAGCGCCTTCGAGTCGCACAAAAAATCCGAAAAGAAAAATACGATGTTGCGCTTAACCTACATGGCGGGACGACCGCGACATTTTTTGTAAGAGCGAGCGGTGCAAAACACCGGGTTGGTTATTCGAGCTATCAATTTTCGTTTCTTTACAATCATCGCCTCGCCTCTGCCGCTGATTTTTGGAAAAAGGAGGTCACGCATTCGGCTGAGCAGCAAATGGCGCTCTTAGGTTTTGTTGGTGTGCCCGTAAGCGAAAAACAGAAAACCCGTTTGAGTGTTACGGAAACGTCTCTTGAATCATTAAATGAAAAGATCAATGGCGATCCCTTGAAGTCAAAAATCGCTTTGATTCATCCGGTTGCAGCCTTTGATACCAAACAATGGGCGACGGAAAAATTCGCGGAAGTTGCCGACCATTTAGCTAGGAAAGGATTCAAGATTTTTGCCGTTGCAACCAAAACTGAGCGGGATGTATTAGAAAGCCTGGTCAGATTTACAAAAGCACCGGTAATCATTTTTGACGATTTAACTCTTCCGGAAATTACTGCGCTTGCTTCAAAATCTACACTTTTTGTCGGAAATGATTCCGGGATTGCCCACATTGCTGCGGCGGTTGGAACTCCGAGCGTTGTGGTTTTTGGTTCTTCAAACCGCAATCACTGGAGCCCCTGGACGGATGCTCGAAATGAGATGGTTTTTGAGGAGTTTCAGTGCCAGCCATGTGCGGGATATACATGCGCAGAATTTGACGAACCAAAGTGTATTTTAAGCGTAAAAAGCCCGAAAGTAGTTGAAGCGGTTGAAAGGGTTTTACCTGGGGGAAGCTTGAGGGCAAATATAGGAAACGTTTGAAGTGCGGAAGCTCTCTAACTCCCAGTTCAATTTGCCGAAAATTGATGGCTGAGCCCTCAAAGCAACTGTGCCAACAAGTCGGAAAGTCAGAGACTTTCAGGAGCGTTAGAAATTCTGTGTCAATTCTCTAGGTTATAATTTAATTAACTAAGGAGAAATGATAATGGCAGAAGAATTTGATTTTGACGAGTTGTTGGAAGAGGTAAAGTCGGGGAAGAAGCTGACGGGTAAGGACTCAGTACTTGGTCCTCGACGATCTGGAAGCCACTTGGGGAGAGAAATATCCGATTGTGATAAAGTCGTGGCGAAATAAATGGGACAATCTTTCGGTTTACTTCCGGTATCCGAAACCGATCCGGAAAGTGATTTATACAACAAATTCGATCGAGGCGGTTCATCGTCAGTTCCGGAAACTGACCAAAACCAAGGGCGGCTTTCCGAATGACAACAGCCTTCTGAAATTGCTTTATCTGGGGATCAAAAACGCCGAGAAGAAATGGACGATGCCGATCAGAAACTGGCGGCAAACGCTGTCGCAGCTAGCGATTTTCTTCGAGGGAAGGCTAGATGAAGCAATCAATTTGTGAGGCTACGCAATGAGTGTTGACACAGAATATTGAACAGTCTCGCTTTTGATACTTTTCTTTGCCGAATATCTCACAGGCGCGCTCGCAAATCTTCTTTGTGGCATGCCCCGAAAGGGTGCCGTGCAGTTCGTCAGTCTCTGCTAGAAGCCGTATATCCTCATCGGTATATTTTCTTTGGAATCCTCTTCTCTTCGCCGGCGAACGTTGACGTACATGCCCTGTCAGAAAGTACTGCCTGACAAATCGTTTGATCTGGACACGAGAGTAGCCGCTAACCTTCTCGATAAAACTAAGCAGCAATCCTTTGTCAGATTTGCTTAGCTTCAAATATCGAAATCGAATCAGGGTCTTCTATCCACACGTACCGCTTTGCTTTTGTCTCGATCTCAAGTTCTATATCTGCTGTTCCCTGAAGGAATTGGCGCACCTGCCCAAGTGTTTTTATCTTATTGTCATTCATGACGGTCTTCATCTCCCTATCATGAACAAGAATCGACTATTTCAGTATCATTTTACGTTGGAATCACGGTAACCCTTCAGTATCATTTTGTATTGGACAAGACTATATCTTGACACCCCACCCCTTTAACACTACTATTTATAGTTTCGGCTTTAATGGCATAAGTGTGTTTATATGTTTGAATCGTTATCCGATAAATTAAAGAAAACGCTAAAGAATTTGCGTGGTCAGGGCAAGCTTACGCCCGAGCACGTAGATGCCGCTTTGCGTGAAATTCGGATGGCGCTTCTTGAGGCTGACGTCAATTATCAGGTTGCGAAAGATTTCGTTGCATCGGTAAAAGCGAAGGCCGAAGGTCAGGAAGTTTGGCAGGACTTAAAACCGCACGAACAGGTTGTAAAAATTGTCTATGAAGAACTCGTAAACCTTTTTGGCGGAACGAGTTCGCAGCTTGTTTTTACAAAACAAATTCCCAACGTCGTGATGATTGTCGGTTTGCAGGGATCGGGAAAAACCACCTCAACCGGTAAGATCTCAAAATGGCTTGCCGAAAACCAAGAACGAAAACCTCTCCTCGTATCGGTCGACGTTTATAGGCCTGCGGCGCGCGAGCAGTTGAGAGTTGTTGCCGATGCGGTCTCGCAAAGTGTATATCAGGATGCTGAAACGAATAATCCGATGGAGCTTGTGCGAGGAGCGATGCAACACGCACGGGAAACCGGTCACGACACACTGATCATTGACACAGCCGGTCGCTTACACATCGACGAAGAGTTGATGGTCGAGCTCGAACAGATTAAGACGGAAACAAAGCCGACTGAGGTTTTATTTGTCGCTGATGCGATGACGGGGCAGGATGCGGTTAAATCTGCCGAAGAGTTTCACAAACGAATTGGAATTACTGGTGTCGTCTTAACCAAGATGGATGGCGACGCACGCGGCGGTGCGGCGCTTTCGATCAAACAGGTTATAGGCCAACCGGTTAAGTTTGTTGGTGTCGGCGAAAAATACGATGCAATTGAGCCGTTTTATCCGGACCGTATAGCACAACGGATTCTCGGAATGGGCGACGTGTTGTCGCTTATTGAAGAGGTTCAATCGAAGGTTGATGAAGAGGAAGCTCAAGCTCAGCTTGAGAAAATGGCGAGCAATAAATTTACGCTCGAAGATTTTCGGAATCAACTCGGACAATTTAAGAAACTTGGATCGATGTCAAAACTGATGAAGATGCTGCCCGAACAGATGACGGGCGGAATGTCTTTGTCAGACGAGCAGTCTGAAGAGGTCGAAGCGCAAATGAAGCGTACGGAAGCGATCATTGACTCGATGACGCTTGAGAGCGTCGCAATTACAAGATCATAAATGCGAGTAGAAAGACCCGAATCGCAAATGGCTCGGGGATGAAGATTTCGGATGTAAATGGTCTCCTCCGTCAGTACGAACAGATGCGGAAGATGATGATGCAAATGAACCGCGGTGGTATGTTCAGCGGACTCGGAAAGAAAATGATGGGCGGCTTAAGTGGTGGCTTAGGCGGCATGCTCGGAGGCGGTGGAGCGCCGGGCGGAATGGAAGGAATGTTTGGCGGAGGCGGAGCACAGGAATTTGACAGTAATTACGATGGTAAAAGAGCCTCGTTGTCTAAGCGACTAAAGAGAAAAAAGCGAAGGAAGAAGAAAAGGAAACGCTAGTTAATTTATAAAGTTATGTTAAAAATCAGATTGACCCGAAGGGGAGCAAAAAAGAAGCCGTTTTATCGAGTGATCATTAAGGAAAAACGCTCGAAGCGTGACGGGAAGTATTTAGAAAATCTAGGAACCTATAATCCGATGGCGGATCCGCCGGAGGTGAGTTTGGATCACGACAGGATCAATTATTGGATTAGCAAGGGTGCTAAGCCGAGTGAAACAGTGGAGAGTTTGATAAAAAACAATCCGCCGATGACACCGGAAGAAAAAGCTGAGTTTGACCGTAAGCGCGCAGAAAAAATCGCAGCAAAAAAGGAAGCGGAGGCAAAAGCAAGAGCGGAAGCCCGGGCAAAAGCTGATAAAGAAGCCGCTGAAAAAGAAGCTGCAGAAAAAGCTGAAGCGGAAAAAGCCGTGGCTGAAGCAGAGCAAACTGAAAAGGCTGAAACAGAAGAGGTTAAGGCTGACGAGGGTGAAGAAAAAGCTGAAGAAGCGAAAACGGATAAAGCCGAAAAAGAAGAGCCTAAGGAAGAAAAAGCTGAAGACTCGAAACCGGAACCAAAGGCTGATGACGCAGCAGATAAGGCTGAAGAGGTGAAAGCAGAAGAATCGTCTGATAGCGAAGCTGAAAAGACGGATGCTAAAGAGGAAAAGGCTGAGGAAAAGCCAAAAGCCGATGATTCTAAAGCTGATGACAAGGCAGAAAAAAAGGAATCCGAGGATAAAAAACCCGAAGACGCCAAAGAGGAAGATAAAAAAGACGATTCCGGGGCGGAGGATTCTAAAAAGGATGCTGCGAAAGAATCTAAAGGCGATGAAAAGGCTGAAGACGGAAAATAGAAGGCTGCACTCGGTTTAACTTGAATGAAAGAAGCAATTGAAAAACTCATAACCCGTCTGGCTGACGAAAAAGGTGCAGTTGAGGTGTCTGACTTTTCTGAAGGAAACACTACGACTATTGAAGTTCGTGTTGCCGAGTCGGATATGGGACGACTTATTGGTCGCAAAGGGCGAACGATAAAAGCGATTCGTTCGCTTCTTTTCTTCGCTGGTAAGAAACACAAGAAGCGCTATAACTTGCAGGTTTTAGAGGATTAATCGATCACTGCGATGGAGTCGGATTACGTTGTAATTGCGCAGATCGCCAAACCGAGAGGGCTAAAAGGTGAGGTAGCGGCAGACGTAGTAACTGATTTTCCAGAGCGTTTTGACAATTTGATCAAGGTTTTTCTGGTTGGCGAAGATGGCGAGGCTTCCGAGGCGTCGATTGAGAAACATTGGTTTCAGAAAGACCGCGTTATTTTGAAGTTTGCTGAGATTGATTCGATCGAGGCAGCAGAAAAGCTTCGGGGCGCCAATGTTTGTATAGAAGAATCTGAAGCCGTATCCCTTGCCGAAGATGAGTATTACGACTGGAACTTAATTGGTTGTGAGGTCGAGACTGTTGAGGGCGAAGGGCTTGGAAAGGTTAAAGAGATTTTTCGGGCCGGGGAAAACGAGAACCTGGTTGTAGGCGGAGGTGCTAAGGAGTATTTGATCCCGTTTGCGAAAAAGATTTGTGTATCGATCGATATTGAAAATAAGTTGATTGTGGTTGATCCGCCGGAAGGCTTGCTTGAGTTTTAGTTCTGAATGAAGATCGATATTTTGACAATCTTTCCCGGGTTTTTTAGCGAGGTATTTGATTTTGGGATAATACGCCGCGCAAAAGAAGCTTCGATAGTAGAGATCAACTTACACGATCTTCGAGATTGGACAGACGACAAACACAAGAAGGTTGATGACAGACCGTTTGGCGGTGGAGACGGAATGGTTTTAAAGCCCGATCCGATATTTCGGGCTATTGAAAATTTAGTTGGAACCTGCGAGCGGGTTGATTACCCGGAAGGAACGCGAGTAGTGTTACTTTCTCCGCAAGGGAAGCCCTTAAGACAAGCTGACGCAAAGGCTTTCGCGGGCGATCGAAAACACATCGTTATGATTTGTGGGCGCTACGAGGGGGTAGATGAAAGGGTAAATCAAGCGCTCGTAACCGATGAGATCTCGATTGGTGACTACGTTTTATCCGGTGGAGAGCCGGCGGCCGTCGTTTTGGCAGATGCGATTGTTAGGTTGCTGCCGGGGGCTTTGGGAAACGAAGCCTCAGCGGAAAATGATTCTTTTTCGGAAGGAATTTTTGATTTTCCAAACTACACTCAACCGAGAGATTTTAAGGGAATGAAAGTGCCGGAGATTTTGCTGAGCGGAGATCACGGTGAGATTGAAAAATGGCGCAAAGAAAAAGCACTTGAGAAGACAGAAAGAATTAGAAAAGATTTATTAAAGGAGTAATAAGTAATTGGTAATAAGTAATAGGTGACTAGAGAAGGATTCCAGGATTCTGCGCTAATTGCCAATTACCTTATTATCAATTGCGAAAGAAACATGAACCGTTTAGATGCTATTGAAAAGGCGCAACTTAAAGACAACATTCCGGAGTTTCAACCGGGCGATACCGTTCGCGTTCACGTAAGAATTAAAGAGGGAAACAAAGAGCGCCTTCAGGCTTTTGAAGGAGTTTGTATAGCCCGAAAACATGGTGGGATTCGTGAAACCATTACCGTAAGGAAGACGAGTTTCGGTGTCGGTGTTGAGCGAATTTTCCCGCTTCACGCGACGATTGTTGATCACATCGAAGTCTTGAGACACGGTAAGGTCAGGCGCGCGAAACTCTATTATCTAAGGAATTTGCGCGGCAAAGCTGCGAGAATTCCTGAGCGTGATATGCGGCAAAAAAAGAAAGGGAAGTCTGCAAAATAATCCAACTGGGTTAAGAATTTAATCGGTATAGCGAGCGGTAGCGGGCAGCGCAGTTTACTTTAGAACTCGCTCCCTACTGTTTGTTATACTGATTTTCCATTTATGGCCAATGAAACCACAATCGGGTTGTCCTTTGAACAGCAAGCACTTGAAGAGGGATTTAGATACGTTGCTGGTCTTGACGAAGTTGGACGAGGCTGTCTCGCCGGACCGGTCGTTGCCGGAGCCGTTATCCTCAACCCTTCAAAACCTATTCCAGACGGGATAAACGATTCGAAAAAACTCACGAAGAAAAAGCGCGAAGAAATTGCAAAAGAAATCGAGGTTCACGCTATTTCCATTTCGATCGCCCAGGTCGAAGCTGAGGAAATAGATCAAATCAACATTCTTGAAGCTACAAAAAAAGCGATGTGGCTCGCTCTCGAAAAGCTCAATCCGAGTGCTGAATACTTGCTGATCGATGCGCTCGAACTAAAGGATGTAGACCTTCCTCAGAAAGCGATTATCAAAGGCGATTCCGTGTCCGCTTCCATTGCCGCCGCCTCGATTGTCGCAAAAGTGTATCGCGATAATTTGATGAAGGAGTACGACGAAACGTATCCGGAATTTGGGTTTGCTCGACACGTAGGCTATGGCACTAAGGCTCACTTCGAAGCCATTCGAAAAACCGGCGCAACGTCCATTCATAGAAAATCTTTTAAAGGTGTTCTTCCAAATCTATTTGAATCGCACTAGTTTTATGCACATGAAAATTATTTTGACATTGGCTCTCGTAGTTTTTTGCGTGACCGCGACTTATCCTCAAAGAAGATCGGTAGTAGCTGATCTGCGTTTTCACAAACTCGAAAGCAAGGTTTTCGGAAATACGAGAACGCTGCGTGTGCTCTTGCCGCCTGGTTACAACCGCGATAAAAATAGACGTTACCCGATTTTATACCTAAACGACGGACAAAATCTTTTTCAGGTAAGTACGGCTCAAACTTCTTCAACCGAATGGGGAGTAGATGAGACAGTGAAGGATTTGCTAGCATATCGTGAGATCGAACCGCTTATAATTGTCGGCATAGACAATGCCGGGCGCGGCGAACGTGCAAATGAATATCTTCCCTGGGCTGATAAGTATTTGAGCCCTCCGCTTCCGAATCCGCAGGGCGCGAAATATCCCGATTTTTTGATAGGCGAGGTTTTACCATTCATTGAAAAGAAATACCGCGTGAAGATCGGCGCTGAGAATCGAGCCATTGGAGGTGCGTCTTACGGCGCCTTGATTTCGCTTTATACGGCGATCAAACTACCGGGTCTTTTTGGTTCTGTGCTTTTGGAGAGTCCATCTTTCTACGTAAACGATGCAAAAATTCTCGATGAAACTGCAGAAGCCAAGCGTTTGCCATCGCGTTTTTATTTGGGCGTCGGAACCAACGAGGAAGCAAAGAAAGATTGTGTGCAGGGAGATTTGAGCCACGAAGCAGTTCAGGACGTACTGAAATTAAAGAAAATTCTTCTGGACAAAAATTTGCCGCCTGGGAACGTGAGGGTCTTGATCGACGATTGCGCAACGCATAGCGAGGTGGCGTATGGGAGGCGTTTTACTGAGGCATTAAGATTTCTTTATCCCAGAGGAAAAATTATTGCCCATTGGTTTCGCTAGCTCCTCGTGCAATGATCAGCATGAAATCGTTAAGCGAGCAGTCTTTGACCGCGTTTGGTTTTTAAGAAATTGCAAAAAAGTCATCGAAAATAGCTATAGATATTAGCCTGGTATGGGTGCATCGAGTGCCGGGTTACGTTATGGGGCTTGATGAGACAAGTTTAGGAGCGATTGAGAAACGGATCGAAATTTATGCCACCCTTTTCAGGGTTTGTTCTTTTTTTAACGATACCCCGCACTCCGCTTCGCTGCGTACGGGGCTAATTTATTCCGTAATCTTCGATGACTTTCCCAACTCTTGAAAAACGACGTGTCGGTAGCCCGAGCGTGAGCGCGGGCTCATTCTGTTAGCAATCGCCTCAGGCGTATGGTTAGGAGGAGCCCTCCCTGACGGTCAGGCTACGGACACAAACGTCATTTCAGTTTGCTCAAAAATCGCGTTTGCGATAGCGGCAGGCTTCTTCTGTTGGCGATCCCTAGTCCGAAAAAAGAGACTGTGGTTGGAGAGAGCGGTTTTGCGTAAGTGACTTGATACCGCTTGCCCTCTTTTGCAATTCACATATCTTTATTGGTAGTCTTCTTTTCCTTTTCAAAATTTTTCCACAATTCGTCAAAGATGTTGTTTTCTATTTTTTCTATTTCAAAGATGGTTTTAAAATCTTCCGGTTTAAGATTATTGTCCGTCCAATAGCCGGAATTTCTTTGATCGGGCATAGTCATTATTACATTTCCATTTTTATCAATTCCTATCTCGCGATTTGGAAATTCCGTTTCATTATCTATTTCAATCAGCCAAAATTTTTACGTTATCAATGTGTCCTCCATAATCAAGATTTGCTTGAGGAACTATTTTCCGTAAACTCCAATCGATGTATTGACCAAAGTCTCTTTTACCTTATTATTTGGTTCTCTTTCGTCTTTACCTGTTTCTGGTGCCTCGAACTTTAGATAAATCATTCAGTTTTTTGTAGATCAGGATGGGTTATTGATTCGACTTCAAATTCCTCGGAATAGTCATCAATTCCGTTTGTCGCCCATCAATGTAGTACGTCCTTTCCCCATCAAAGAAGGCATCTTCTTCAAGCATAATCCTGATTTCTTTATCCCATTCTTTAATGAAAGTTGCGGCGTTGAGCTCAATCGAATGTGCGGTGTTTTCATAGAGCGGATAATCGCCGTCAACCGGAACACCGCCTTGCTGATCCCATAGACCGATTGTTGTTCCCGCGGCGTGTCCGTGAAAACCTATTGGGTGCGTGTAAATCGCACATTTAATTTTCTCGGCTTTGCATTGATCAAGTGAGCGTTTTAGAATTTGATTTCCCGTTCGCATCTTTTTAAAATTTCCGGTCAAAATATCCTGAACACGGTTTCCCCGTTTGAACGCCTCGCGTAGATATTTAGGCGGCTCTTTTTCTCCGGGCTTCAAAACGTAAGCGTGCTGCTGTGTGTCGGTATTAAGACGCAGATAGGTGATCCCGAAATCGACGTGGAGCAGATCGCCGGGAAGAATTACCTGGTTTTCCGGCCGTCCGGAAAAGGCCCGTAAGTGCTCGAAGTTTTCCGGGTCTTTGCGTTGAACCGAAACCGAGGGGTGAAACCAAGTGACAACACCCGCTTTGCGAATCCGATCGCGATACCACCAAACTACATCGTCTGTCGTAGTGATCCCGGGCTGAATTACCTTCTCAGAAAATCCTTCCGCGATAATCTGCTTCGCGATGCGGACGATATTAGGGTAAACCGCCATCTCGCTCGGAGTCCGCGTTTCAAGCCAACCGATCGCGAGATTTTCGGCGGAAACAACCCGCTCGCCAAATTCCTTTGGAAGCGTGCGCATAAGGTTTCCGTAATCAGTATGAGTAATTCCGTCTGCCAATGCATGAGCCGCAGATTTGTTTACACCAATCTTTTTCGGGTTTTTCTGAACAATAAAATCGGAGAGCGCTTTCCATTGGTTTGGCTGCTTTTCCTTGTCCCAGGCCTTCTTAAACATTTTGCCAACGGCGTAACGTGCCATCGCATAGGTCTCAATCTTCTTTCCGGCTCCCGGATCGTACATCACCAAAATCGTTGTTCGTCGCGCCGACTGCCATGTAGATGGAAGAAAGGTTTTCAGTACGGGATCTTCGTTATACTCGCGCGAGATGATTACCCACATATCGATCCCCGTGCGGCGCATGATCTTTGGGAGAATGGTTTTAACCCGATCTTCCAGCCAAACGTCGATAACCTTTCCCCGCTCGCGCATCGAGAGAGTTTTTGGAGAATAGGAATTTTGAGCAATGGTTGAAATTGAAAACGCGAGTAAGAATAAAACTGCGATAGATTTTTTCATATGTTTAACCCAAAAGAGATTTGCCCAGGAATGGCACAAATAAAAAAAGCGTTTGTTCTGATTTTCTTAAAACAATTCGCGCAGATTCGTGTAATTCGTGGGCAAAAAATATTTTTACTTATAATCCTTTGTGAAACCACTCTCCGCAAAAAGCCAAATCCGCACGACCCGTAATCAACATCTCGTCATCATCTCTACAAACGGCTTCCGTTATCCCTCCTTCTGCATGAACCGAAACCTCGCGATCAGTGCGGTCAGTAAAAGCGCTGGCGACGGCGGCCGCAATCGAACAAGTGCCTGAAGAAGAAGTTTCACCCGCGCCGCGTTCCCAGATACGGATTTCGATATTTTTGCGGTCAATAGTTTTGATAAAGACAACGTTTGTTCGCTCAGGAAAGGCTTCCGTAAAGGACTCGAGTTTTTTTCCGATATCCCGCCAGTCAAAATCATCAAACTCATTTACAAAGATACAGCAGACAGGATTACCCACATCAAGCGAAACTATCGGAAAATCAGCAGTAAAATCCGCGATCCGCAGTCCGAGATCCTCAATTGAATGTGGTTTTCCAAGTTCGGCGAGAAACCAATAAACAGTTTCGCTTTTTTCAATCAACTCGTAATTCTTGATTCCGCTTTTTGTTTTGAGTTTAAGGTTTTTATCTGACCAGAGCTCTTTGTAGTGGAGATAAGCCACAGCGCAGCGCGTGCCGTTTCCCGAAAAACCAGCCTCGCTTCCATCGGGATTTATTATGCGGCACGAATAATCGGCTTCCGCGCTTTCAAGTTTTTCAAGGAGCGCAATACCGTCACCGCCAACTCCCGTATTCCGATCACACATTCTTACTGTTAAATCGGGGAGATCTGCATCCTTCGGAAGGTCGTGTTTTTCGACGACAACATAATCGTTTCCAAAGCCGTGAAATTTTGAGAATTTGATTGGTTCCATAGTCGTGGCGTTAAACCCGAAATCTTATTTTCTAGCCGCGGGAACCAGCTTCAACTTGACTGTTTTTCCATTTCGAACAACCGTAACTTCATAGGTTTTCCCGGGTGACATCTCGCCAAGCATAAACATATAGTCCGAAATATTGCGAATCTCTTTTCCGGCAATTTTGACAATTTTGTCACCGCTTTTAACTCCGGCTTTTTCGGCGGCGGATCCCTTTCTAACTCCATCGAGTACCAGCCCCGTCCCGTCACTATCGGAATAGCTTGGGATGGTTCCGAGCGAAACGTTAAAACGCCTTCTTCCACCCGCCGGAGCCGAACTCTTTGCAACTTTATAGACGGGTCGTGTTGGATTTCGGTCAACTACCTTGACGATTTGCTCGACAAAGCCGGTAATTCTCTCAAGTCCATAGTAATTAATCTTTTCAGGAGTATCGGTCGGCTTGTGGTAATCCTCGTGTGTACCCGTAAAGAAAAATAGGACGGGAATTTTCTTTCCGTAAAACGATGAATGATCTGATGGTCCGAAACCGTCTTGGCTTAATTGCAGGTTGAAACGAGACGGATCTAAGACTTTTACCGAGGCTGCGGGTTTCGTTTCGTCCGGGTATTTGGGAACAGGGAGATCACTCGGTTTCAACCCGCCAGATAAAATCTTCAGAGAATTTTTTTCTTTAACAATTTTATTCCAATCGATTGCCGTTCCAATCCCGCCGACTGTCAACTTTCTTTCCCGAAGCCGTCCAATCATATCCATATTTACCATGGCAACGATATTCGCTAGCGGTACGGTCGGATTATTTACAAAATATTTAGAGCCTAGCAAACCCTCTTCTTCGCCTCCAAATGCCAAGAACACAAAGGTTCGCTTGTTGCTTTTGCTTTTCGAAAATCTTCTCGCGAGTTCAAGAAGAGCCGATGTGCCCGAGGCATTATCATCCGCGCCATGGTGAATATCTTTGGAGTTTGGGGCAAGACTGCTTCTTCCGCCGCGCCCGAGGTGATCATAGTGAGCACCGATCACAATTACCTCTTTCTTAAGCAAAGGATCGCTTCCCTCAAGAACGCCAATGACGTTATACGCTTCGACCCTTTTTCTCCTTAGTTCAATCTTTAGCCTCGCCGCCAGCGGTCTTTTGGTGGTTAGTTTCCGGCTGTCACTTCCCAATGTTTGCCGTCCGATACTCTCTGCAAGCTTTAACAGCTCATCCAATTCAGACTGCTCGACGCTTAAAATGCTTGCCGCTAGTTCCCGGGATATTAAGACGGTCGGCAGGGCCGTTTCGCCCAGGGTCGGGTTAAACAAGGATGCCAGGCTGCTTTCTTGAAAGTCCTTTGCCTTTGAGATAAGAATCAAAGCCATTGCCCCTTTCTCTTTAGCGGTGCGGGCTTTTGAATGTGCGTTAAAAAAGCCAAACTGGCTATGCGGGTTGCCGGAATCGGGGTTTTCTTCAAAAGCCAGAACTATCTTTCCCTCAACGTCGTGCCCCCGGTAATCATCGTATCTTAGCTTTTCGGATTTGATCCCATAGCCGGCGAAAACAATCGGGGTGTATGGAAGTTTGGTGTTGCCGGAAGCCTTTAACGGTACCCAGTTTTTGCCAATCTCTCCCTCCGAAAGCTTTACTGAATCTGTAATGTTTAGCAGGTTACCCTTGCCCTGCTCGACACCGGAGATGTAAGGAAACGGCTGCATAAAACTCGGATGGGGTTCACCGTGTTCGATCTTTATGACTCCACCCTTGAGCCGGAAGCGTGCAAACATGTTGGCGACATAGCCCGCAGCGAACGTTGCTCCCTTTTCACCCGTTCGTCTTCCTTCAAGTTGGTCGGAGGCGAGGTATGAAACATGCTTACGCAGATTTTTCTGTATTTTGCTAAGGTCTTTTTCCTGAGCTGGTAGGAGTGAAACGAAAGTTACGAGGATTACAAGAATAAATAACTGCTTTTTCATAATACGAACTTATAGAATCTGGATTAAACTAAAAACTTTCTTTTAACGACTCAAACCTAGAATAGAATTCCTTAAGACGCTTAACGATCTCATCGCCTAACGTCTCAAGCGCCTTTCCGTCGTCAATAACCCCTAGTACATTGCCGTTCTCGTAGTAAACGCGGCGCTCCAGAACTCGTTCTTCGTCGTCATTTGTTTTGTAACGGCCAAATACGAGTTTGTCGTTCTTATCAAAAAGGAACTCGTAATAGTAGTTTCGTGCTGCTGATTGTTGTTCGTGGGTGATAACAACGAGCTGGTCGGGATATGGTTCAGGATCTTCTCCAGGCCGCGGCGTCTCCCGATCCCGGTAATACCATCTGGTGCGGGTGAAGAAGGTTCCAACGGCAGCCCAGTGCCGATCAAGCTTGTTATCAATCAACTCTTTCAAGACCAAACTGCTTTCCCTACCCGCCTCTTTACTAGCATGAGCGGCGGCAATTCTTTTAAAGGTGCTTTTGTATAGCTTGTCGATACTTTCGATCTTTTTCTGCAGGATATTTTCCGTTGCTGGTTCCTGCGAAAAGACGGGTAGCGCAAAGAAGAGCCCGATCGACAGCAAAACAAAAGATTTCCTAATAAGATTGTTCATGGAAAATCGGTCGGTAGAAGCTATTCAACCCAGTCAGCGATAAAGACATTTGTATCGCCGCTTTTTGCCGCATTTCTGTTCGATGCAAAAACGAGTTTCTTACCGTCCGGCGAAAACATAGGGAACCCATCAAACGATTCGTACGTTGTGATTCGTTCGAGTCCGGTTCCATCCGTATTTATCATAAGCAGATCAAAGTTTCGCTTTCTGGTATCTTTCGCAAAGTGATTCGAAGAAAAAATTATTTTCTTCCCACTTGGATGAAAATAAGGTGCGAAAGACGCTGCGCCGAGTTTTGTTACCTGTCGTTTGTTCGAACCGTCTGCATTCATTACCCAAACCTCGAAATTGTTCGGCTCGATCAGATTGTGTTTTAGCCGATCTTTATAACGCGCAATTTCCTTTTCGGTTTTCGGATGGTAGCTGCGATAAACAATCTGTTTTCCGTCGGGGGAGAAAAACGGTCCACCGTCATAACCGAGTGCGGTTGTGAGACGCTTTACGTTTCTGCCCTTTCGATCCATTGTGTAAATATCCAAATCGCCGTCTCGCATCGAAGTAAATACGATCGTTTTTCCATCCGGAGAGACTGTCGCTTCCGCGTCATACCCCGGTGTTTTTGTCAGTCGCTTTACTCCCTTTCCGTTTCTTTTCGCCCGGAAAATGTCGTAATCGGGATAAATCGCCCAAACGTAGCCTTTCGAAAAGTCTGGATCCGGCGGGCACTTCTTATCACCTAAGTGGGTCGAACCATAGACGATTCTTTTCCTGCTTTTGTAAAAGTAGGCACAAGTTGTTCGACCCTTTCCGGTCGAGACCATTCTTACATTTGAGCCATCAACGTTCATCGTATAGATCTGATCACAACCGCGACCGTCTCTTTTCGATTGAAAGATCAGTTGTTTTCCATCTGACGAGAAGTAAGCCTCGGCATTCTCTCCACTGAACGTTAACTGCTTAATGTTTCTAAGGTACTTCTCACCACTAACTGACAACTTGTCAGACTGGCCAAAAGTACCGACAACCAAAAAAAGAAAAATGCATAGAGGAATCAATGGTTTCATAAGTAATTCGCTAGATTCATAGGTTTTAAGAATAGACTATCCTAACATTTTCACGGCGGTTTGGAGAATCGTAGTGTGTGAAATTCTCTTCAGCGAAAGTTTATTAAAACTTATGTTTTTGATACATTGGCGCAGAAAATCACGGTGAAATTTGATATATTATTTCTTACATCACATTAAAGTTTGTATCGATAGAAGATGGCATTTAAGACAAAAAAAGATGTTCTTGATTGGTTTGAAAAACAACCGCGCGCCCTATCGAATGAATTTATTGGCGAAATTCCGTGGGAGCGGGTTAAGGAATATCCGTTAAATAGAAAATTTGTCCCGGTTTTGCTGTATATGCGGGATATCGAAATTCTTACGGATATGTATCACCAGGAATTGCTGCGAACGCCGACCGGTAAGGATAAAGTGATAGGAAAGTTTATGGAGCGCTGGGGTGTTGAGGAGATAACCCACGGCGAATTGATAAACAGGTTTCTAAACGAGGCCGGTTTTGATACGCCGGAAGACTGGAAGAGCGAAATAACAAAAAGCGTGTCCAGGTACTATCATTTTTATGCGCGTGCGCTTACGATGATGACTAACTGTGTCGGGAAGAGTTTTACTGCAACCCACATGGCCTATGGCACAATAAACGAACTTTCAGCTGCGCAGAGTTATCGCCGTTTGATCGAAATGGCGGATCATCCTGTTTTAACACATATTTTGAAGGGTATTATTTGTGAGGAATCGGTACACACGAATTTCTACCGCAGTGTTGCATTGATTGAGCTCAAGAAAAGCGATTTTGCGCAAAAGATTGCGCGGTTTGTGATTGAGAAGTTCTGGAACCCTGTTGGAAGCGGTGCCCGCTCGAGAGATTTAACAGATTATACAATCGCGACGCTTTTTGGGGATCAGAAGGGTATCGCCTGGATTGATAAACTGGTGACACAAAAGGTGGAAATGCTTCCGGGCTTTCAGGGGTTAAGCAAAGTAACCGACCGGATCACTGAAATTGGACGGGATGCAAAAGTACGGGGCATTACAAAAATGCTGCCGCAAGATGTGTAATGATACGTGTTTATACTGTCTTGCTGTATGTAAGCTTGCTTTACTTAACCGTTCTTCGAAGAGAAATCACTCATAAATTCAACGAGAGAGTTAATGCCTTCAGTTGGAAAAGCATTGTAGATCGATGCACGAATTCCACCCACGCTGCGATGCCCTTTCAGACCGCTCAGGTCGTTAGCAGCCGCTTCTTCGGCAAACTGTTTTTCAAGCTCTTCATTAGGCAGATTAAAAGTAACATTCATTACCGAACGCGCATCTTTGTCCGCGTGTCCGCGGTAAAACCCATCGCTTGAATCAATTGCATCGTAGAGAACTTTAGCTTCGGCTGTATTTTTTTGCTCAATTTGCTCTAGCCCGCCCTTTGCCTCGAGCCATTGGCAGACAAGGTCGATTATGTAAATTCCCCATGTATTCGGCGTATTTAACATCGAACCCTTTTTTGCAATCGCACTGTAATCGAGCAACGTGTGTTGATTATCGGGCACTTTTTCGAGCATATCGTCGCGAATGATAACCAGAGTAACGCCGGAAGGACCGATATTTTTCTGAGCTCCAGCATAGATCAACGCATATTTTTCAACGTCGATAGGCTTTGAGAGTATATTTGAAGACATGTCGCAGATAACTGGCACGCCTGATCCGTCAAGGTCATACTTAAACTCAACGCCTTCAATGGTTTCATTAGAGGTATAGTGTAAGTAGTCTGCGTTAGTCGAGAGGCTAAGTTCGTCCTGAGTTGGAACAGATTTGAAGCCGGAATCCTCAGAATCATAGATTGCAACCGCATTTCCTTCGCGTTTTGCCTCTTTGATGGCCTTTTTCCCCCAGGCGCCGGTCACCACATAGTCAGCCGTTTCGCCTTCCCGGAGGAAGTTTAAGGGAATCATCGAAAACTGTAGCGTTGCGCCCCCCTGCAGGAAGAGAATCTGGTAATTTTCGGGAATACTCAAAAGTTTGCGTAGGCCGGATTTCGCGCGTTCGATCACTTCATCAAACGGTTTCGAGCGATGGCTTATCTCCATAATACTCATGCCAATTCCGTTAAACGACAAAAGCTCGCTCTGAGCTTTTTCCAAAACCTCCACCGGTAAGCCGGCAGGACCGGCGCTAAAATTATAAATTCTTTTAGTCATTAAATAGGCTCCTAAAACAAAAAAGGTCAAAAAATGAAGGCAAAGAATAACATAAGTAATGAGTAGAGCTAAGCAGTCGGCATCGGGCCGAAAAAATCCTTTGGAAAACCGCAGAAAAATGGGTTATTATTAAGCAATATTTAACAACTTAGTAGCCGAAAACAGCATCTGAAATAGCGGCTTTTATTACACAACTTTTTTTGGTTTTTGGAGGATATTGATGTTTCGTAAAAATCGTATTAGCTTTTTGTTTATTTTGATCGGTTTGGCTGCCTTTGGTTTGCCGCCAGCGTTTGCCCAAGATACTACTACTATAAGCGGAGTTGTGAAGCTCAAGAAAGATGGTGCTTCAAAACCGGTTGGAGGTATAACGGTCGGTTGTTATAACCTGTCGGATTTTACTGCCAAGACCAATATTCCGTGTAAATCCACTACAAGCGATGTGGAGGGTAAATTTACCTTGTCCGGCCTTGATGCTGCGTCAAAGTATATTTTAGCTATTTCGGGTCCCGGTATCGAGGGTAGCGTGACGCTGCCGGTGAAACCGGGGAGTAAAGACCAGCAGATTACAGTATTGCCAGGAGAGGGCAAGCCACTTTCAAAACTAGAAGTTTGGAGCGGATATGCAAATGGCGGGACATCATCTGATCAAAAAAAAGCCAAAGTATTACTCGATGCGGAAATAGCCGCGAGATCCGAAAGCAATGAGAAAATCCAGCAAAAGAATGAAACGATTCAAGCATCACTGACGGCAGGAAATAATGCTTTTAATAGCGGCAATTATGATCTTGCTATTGTCAAATATGAGGAAGGCATCCAGGCTGATCCCGAGTTTATCGGCAGTGCACCGATATTACTTAACAATAAAGGCGCAGCTTTAAAGAAGAGAGCTGTTAATAATTACAATGCCGCGATAAAAAGCAAGGATTCGGACCAGATTGAGCGGTCAAAAGTCGCTACGTTAAGAGACCTTTCGGAGTCACTTAATTCGTTTAGTAGGGCGTATTCGATTCTTTCAAAGGCACCTGCTTCCGAGATTTCCAATCAGGCCAATCATAAAAAGACGGTGTTTACTTCGTTGGATGGGGGAAGAGATGCGATTAGGATAATGTCGGTAGTTCAATTGGCTGATCCTGAAAGAAACGATGCTGCAAAGCTTCTTACTTCTAAATACATTGAAGCGGTTTCTGAAAAACCGAAGAAAGGCGAAGCACTAAATAATCTTGCGAAGTATTTGATGTTTGCTTATGACTACGAAGGTGCAGCGGCACAGTTTAAGAAGGCATTGGCGTTTTCTCCAAAAAACCCGGATATTCTTGCTAATTTAGGAATTTCTCTCTACACGGCGGCAGCTATAAGTAACAGCCGTCAGCAAAAGCAAGAGAGTTTGAACTACCTTTCAGCTTATCTGAAAATTGCCCCGAAAGATCATAAAATGCGTTCCGGGGTGGCTGAGACCGTCAAAGACTTAACTACAAAAGACAAACTTAAGCCACAAAAACTTAGGTAGAAAGTAAGGCTAATTATAAGCAGGCGTATGGTTTTAAGCCGTACGCCTTTTTTGTTTAGCTACCAGAAATAGCTTTGAAATTACACGCCAATTACGAATAACTCTAATTTTCCACAAAATTCCAAAAAGTTTCTTGACATACCAACGACAAACCTTTACTATCTATATTTAACAGTGCACAACACTGTTTAATTCAATAGCTTCCATTACCGTGCTCCTTCTCATTACTCACTTTCCAATATACGTAAACGGAGTTTATTCAAATAAATGTCAGCAAAACTCGGAGAAATTCTCGTCCGTGAAAATCTAATCACACCGCAGCAGTTGCGTGAAGCGCTCGATTATCAACGCAGCAACGGTGGAAGACTCGGATCAAATCTCATAAAGCTCGGAATAATCTCAGATGAAGTTATTACGGCGGTACTATCTCGCCAGTATGGCGTGCCGTCTGTGAACCTCGAACTATTTGAAATTGATGAAGATACGATCAAGAGCATTTCACACGAGGTAGCGATTAAATACACCGTTCTGCCAATTTCAAAAGTCGGTGCAACGATAACTATGGCTATGGCGGATCCCACCAACGTATTTGCCATGGACGACATTAAGTTTATGACCGGACTTAACGTCGAACCGGTAATTGCCTCGGAAGCTGCAATTCAACACGCGATTGGTGAATACTATGGTTCTTCTAAAGAGCTGGATATTGCCGACGTAGAATTTGACCGGGATTTTGAGAAATTAAACGCAAAGCTAGCGCAAAGCGGGGCTGGCGTTGTAGATGGTGATCCCAGCCAGAAGATCTCGGATTCAGACCTCGACGTGTCTTTAGATGATCTTGATTTTCAGGGTGCAGCGGAAGGCGAGGAAGTAGAAGTTCTCGAAGATAACGATGAAATCGATCTGGCCGAACTCGCGAAGGCGAGCGAAGACGCTCCCGTCGTTAGACTCGTAAACGTCCTGCTCGTAGATTCGCTTAGACGCGGTGCTTCTGACATACATATAGAACCTTACGAAAAAGATTTTCGAATTAGATTCAGAATTGACGGCATTTTGTACGATGTAATGCACCCACCAATGAAGATGAGAGATGCACTAATCTCTCGATTGAAGATTATGTCGAAGCTCGACATTTCTGAAAAACGTCTTCCTCAGGATGGTCGAATCAAAATCAAAGTGAAGATTGATGATCGCTCACGCGAACTCGATTTTCGTGTTTCTACACTACCAACTCTCTTTGGAGAAAAAGTCGTGCTTCGTCTATTAGATAAAGACAAGCTCATGCTTGATATGACGAAACTTGGCTTTGAGGAAGGTAGCCTCGAGAAATTTAAACGAAACATCGAAAAGCCATACGGAATGGTTTTAGTTACTGGTCCGACGGGTTCCGGTAAAACGAACACGCTTTATTCAGCACTTCAATCGCTAAATCAACCTGACACAAACATTATGACGGCTGAAGACCCGGTTGAATTTAACCTTCACGGAATCAATCAGGTGCAGATGAAAGAACAGATCGGCTTAAACTTTGCCGCCGCGCTTCGTTCGTTCCTACGACAAGATCCCAACATTGTGCTCGTTGGTGAGATTCGTGACTTTGAAACTGCTGAGATCGCAATCAAAGCCGCTCTTACCGGACATATGGTACTTTCCACACTTCACACAAACGATGCACCTTCAACGATTTCGAGACTTGTAAACATGGGGATTGAGCCGTTTTTGGTAGCAACGAGTGTGAACATCATTCAAGCACAAAGACTTATTAGACGCGTTTGTTCAAATTGTAAAGAGTTGCAGGAAGTTCCGGAAGAAGCATTGATTGAAATTGGCTTTTCCGAAGAAGAGGCTTCCGATGTTGAGATCTTTAAGGGCAAAGGCTGTGCTAAGTGTAATGAAACAGGATACAAAGGGCGAGTTGGTCTTTTTGAGGTAATGGAAATAACAGACGAGCTGCGTGAACTCGTACTGATCGGTGCAAGTGCGATCGAACTCAGAAAGAAAGCAATCGAGCTTGGAATGATCACTTTACGCGAATCAGGATTATGCAAACTCCGCGATGGAGTTACTACGATAGAAGAGGTTGTAAAAGAGACGGTTATATAACCGTTATTTGGAGGAAATATGTTGCGAGCAATTATATTATCTTTGGTTTTGGTTATGGCGATGGGAACGATAATTCCCGTTGCAACCGAATATACTGAAGCGGTTTCCGTAAAGCAGCAAAAGCGTAAATATAAGAAAAAGCGCCGAGCTAGCAAATACAGTAGGTATCGAAGATACAGACGATCGATACGCCGCTGCAGAAAATATCGACGGTCTCCGAGCTGCAAACGCTTTATGCGTTGGTACAAAAAACGTCGATATAGAAGTTCGCGCAGATATAAGAAATCGAGACGCTATACACGCTCAAAGAGACGTTACCGCAAATCTCGCAGGTACCGAAAGAGTCGACGCTACGCGAAAAAACGTCGTTACTCTAAGAAACGTCGTTACTCAAAGAAACGTCGCTATACTTCAAAACGACGAACCAGCCGTAAAAGAAGAAGACCGGCTAGAAAATATTCAAAAGCTTGGTGGCGAGCGTATCGAGCGCGAAAAGCGCGCCGGGCGGCAATTGCAAAGCGCAAACGAGCGTTAAGATTGCGCCGAATCAGACTCGCAAAGAAGAAGAAATACACAAAACGACGATCTACACGACGATACCGTGCTGCTTCGAGGTCAAAGGCACCGAAAAGACGCGTCGCTGTAGCGAAGTCTGTTGAACGCGCGCCAAGCTGGATGCAGGATCAAAATAATCGTGAGATGAAGCTTGACGGCGACGCCGGATCCGCATCATTGACCGTGCTAGGACCATCAGCTGGAAAATCCAGCAACGGATGGAGAAACAATACGGTTGGCGGAGTATCGACCACGACTTTGCGAAGAACGGTTATCGACCAGATGTTCCGAGAGAATGGCTGGGTAGAAAACGATTATCAAAAAAACATAGGCGGAAAGAAAGTTTATGTTGTCGTTGCGAAGGCTCCGGGTCGAAACAATCAAGTACAATCGCGAACTTTCTACTTCACAGAGGCCAACGGGCGTATTTACAGCCTGGCAACGAAATCTTCGACAGCAAATTCTGAAAAGATCGTGAAGCAATCAGAAAAAGTGATCGAATCGCTTCAGAACAAGAGCCCGGAAAAGAGGGTTCAGCAAGCTAAGAAGGCTCCGAAAGCCAAGAAAGACAAGTAGCCCACAAATTCCTCACACATTTCCTTAAAGTGAGTACATGAAAACGAAATAGGAATCATCACAATGAGTTTAAAAGAACAATTAAACGCAAGAACGGAGATAACATTACCCGAGTTGCTCAAGAAAATGACCGACATGGGTGGCTCTGACCTTCACATAACGACGAAAAGTCCGCCACAAGTTCGTGTTCACGGGAATCTAAAGCCTCTTGAGGGTTACGAAATGTTTACCGCTGACGAAACGAAACGTTTGGCGTATTCGGTGTTAACGGACAAACAGAAGCACAGGTTTGAGGAAAAACTCGAACTGGATTTCTCGTTCGGACTCAAGGGAATGTCGCGTTTTCGTGCCAATCTTTTTAATCAAAAAGGAGCCGTAGGAGCGGTTTTTCGTGCGATTCCCTATGAGATTCTTGGATTTGAAAAGCTTGGTCTTCCTCCGGTAATAAAAGATCTATGTAAAAAGCCGAGGGGGCTGATTTTGGTTACTGGACCTACGGGCTCCGGTAAATCCACAACACTCGCATCGATGGTTGATAAAATCAATCAAGATCGCCACGAACATATTCTAACGATTGAAGACCCGATCGAATTCCTTCACGAGCACAAAAGCTGCGTGGTGAATCAGCGTGAGGTAAACGCAGATACACATGGTTTTGCAGATGCGCTTCGAACCGCGCTTCGTCAGGACCCGGATATCGTGCTCGTAGGTGAAATGCGTGACCTCGAAACAATCGAAATGGCTTTGCGTATTGCGGAAACGGGTCACTTAACATTCGCTACGCTACACACAAACTCAGCATCTTCAACGATTAACCGTATTATTGACGTATTTCCGGCCGGACAGCAGGGACAGATCCGAACTCAGCTCTCGCTCGTTTTAGAAGGAATTATGTGTCAATCGCTGCTTCCAAAAGCGGACGGTAAAGGTCGTTGCATGGCGATGGAAGTCCTGGTGCCGAACTCGGCGATCCGAAACCTAATTCGAGAGGACAAAATTCACCAGATTTACTCGATGATGCAAACCGGACAAGACAAATACGGTATGCAGACGTTCAATCAAGCGCTTGCGACGCTTTTCCATAAGCGAAAAATAACGATCGAACAGGCGATGCAAAGAACATCGAATGCCGACGAACTCAAAAACCTAATTGACCGCGGCGCCGGAACCAACGAGCTCTACGCTGGAAACAAACCACCGCGCCCTGGTTCACCAGGCGGAAAGAAAGAACACCCGAGTCCTTACATGAAAGGCAGACCGATCGGCAAACGGCCGTCAGCTTAAAAACTTGAGGAGTATTTAACAGGAGCAATTTAACGAAATGCCAACATTTACATATAAAGGAAAAAATCGTCTGAACGAACTCGTTACCGGCGAAAGAGAAGCTAAAAGTCAGGATGACTTGAAAGCGCTGCTAAAGCGCGAGCAAATTACGATGACCCAGGCTTCGGAAAAAGGACGCGAGATTCGCATACCCAAAATTGGTCGAGGTAAAAAGAAGGTTAATGCTAAAGATTTAGCCGTTTTCACACGACAATTTTCGGTGATGATCGATGCCGGTCTCCCTCTTGTTCAGTGTCTTGATATCTTGGCTACTCAGCAACCAAATGCATTTTTCAAAGATGTATTAAATCAGGTTCGCGAGGAAGTTGAGCAAGGAGCTACCTTGGCGACCGCTTTAGGCAAACACCCAAAGGTTTTCGATTCGCTCTATACCAATATGGTTGAGGCGGGCGAGACCGGTGGTGTTTTGGATTTGATCCTGCAAAGGCTCGCAACCTTAATTGAAAAGGTTGTGAAATTGAAGCGGAGTATCGTTTCGGCATCGATCTATCCTGCCGCCGTTATCGTGGTTGCGATTGCTGCTGTTGCGACGATCATGGTTGTCGTAATTCCGCAGTTTGAGCAAATTTTCTTAGGTTTGCTCGGTCCGGGCGAAGCGCTTCCGTTGCCGACGAGGATCGTTATGGCAATTAGCGGATTTCTTGCCGGATGGGGTGGTTTAGCACTCTTGGTTATCCTAATCGGACTCGCTGTAGGTATCAGTTTTTACTACAAAACCCCGAGAGGACGACTTCAAATTGATACGGTTTTGCTTAAGCTTCCGATCTTCGGAAATATCCTTAGAAAGATTGCTGTTGCACGTTTTTCAAGAATTTTATCAACGCTTCTTTCTTCTGGTGTACCGATTCTGCAATCGCTCGAAATTACTGCGCGAACCGCAGGTAACGTTGTAATCGAAAACGCGATTCTCAAAGTTCGCGAAGGTGTTGAGCGAGGAGAAAGCTTTGTTGAGCCGCTAAAATCGACGGAAGTGTTTCCTGAAATGGTTGGTCAAATGATCGGCGTCGGTGAGCAAACCGGTGCGATGGATGCGATGCTCGGAAAAATTGCAGACTTCTATGAAGACGAAGTTGATTCTGCAATTGCTGACTTGCTCGCGATGATCGAGCCTGTTTTGATCGCATTCCTTGGTATAACGATTGGTTCTATTGTGATTTCGATGTATCTGCCGCTATTTACTCTAATCGGTAAACTCGCCGGAAGTGGCTAGAAACATAAAGAATCTATGAAACTACGAGGCTGGTCTTTAGGGATCAGCCTTTTTTTCTTAGAACCGGACACTAGTTGGTATACTGTCGTTAACAAACTTTTCCGGGACTAATGAGATTATGAAACGTGTATATATTTTTCTTTTTGTTGCTGCAATACTTGCGATCTCCTGCGCCTCACCGGCGCCGACTGGTTTAAGCGAGGATGAAGTCATAACGACGAAAAACATCAGTACTAACGACGCGAAGATCTCAGAATCTGATGCGGCAAAATTCAAGGTTGAAACTTATGCGAGCGGGCTTGAGGTTCCCTGGGGGTTTGCGTTTTTGTCAGAAGGAAACATGCTTTTTACCGAGCGGCCGGGACGCGTGCGTCTGATCGAAAACGGCAAACTGCGTAAGGAAGTGATTTTTAAAGTGCCTGACGTCGAACCCTCAAGCGAAAGTGGTTTGATGGATATTTCGCTCCACCCGAACTTTGCCGAAAACAAGTATGTTTACCTGGCATATGCTTACAATGCTGATGGAAAACATGTAAAAGTTGTTCGCTACAAATATGAAGATAGTACGCTTACCGAAGACAAAGTCATAATTGATAAGATACCTGCCGCACCAAATCATGCGGGTACTCGTTGTCGAATAGGCCCCGACGGAAAACTCTACATTACAACGGGTGACTCAACCGACTGGAGCCTCGCTCAAAAGACCGATTCGCTTGCTGGAAAAACTCTAAGGCTAAATGACGACGGCGGCATTCCTGACGACAATCCATTTGTAAACGATAAGAAATACCGCCCCGAGATTTGGACGATCGGACACCGCAACGCACAGGGCTTGGCGTGGCAGCCGGGAACGGATCTGATGTTTCAAACGTCACACGGACCAAGCTATTTTGAGGGTAAAGGCGGCGGAGGCGATGAAGTAAATATCGTCGAAAAAGGAAAGAATTACGGTTGGGCGGAGATTAGCCACAACGAAAAAAAGGAGGGTATGGAATCGCCGCTTCTTGAATATTCGCCTGCGTGCGCACCGGCAAGCGGTATGTTTTATAACGGAGATAAGTTTCCGGCATTTAAAGGAAATTTCTTTTTTGGGTGCCTCAGAGGTACAAGAATAATCAGGGTTAGGCTTAACGGCAGAAAAGTGCTCGGGCAGGAAAACTTACTCAAAGGAAACTTCGGCAGAATTCGGGAGATGGCCGAAGGTCCGGATGGTTACATTTATTTTTCGACATCTAATCAAGATGGCCGGGGCAGACCGGCCGGGGATGATGATCGAATTTTGAGAATCGTACCCGCGGAATAGCTCGGGCGTGTACAGCAAGAGCTTTCCGGGGCTTATCGCTTTCTTTTACAAGAAATTATCCAAAATGGACTTGCTTTTCCATCTTTTGCGACAGTTTCGCCAATCCAGTCAAAGCCATCTTTTGTAATGTTGTGAAAGGTAAGGCGACTTTCGTTTTCGCCACGTGGTGCGCGCATGATCATTTTATCGCCTTCCTTTTTTCCTTCCCATATTCCTGCAAAATAGGTCGGAAATGTCTGGAAGTAATTTACTATCCATTTGCCCTTCTTTTTATCAAAAATACGGGTTCCGCTTGCGACGACCTGTTTGCTCCAATATCTATCCTGGATTCCGCCGCCGTTTACAAAATAGCTCGAATTCCAAACCGTCTTTGACTCCAACCAGGTTCCGTCTGATTGTCTCACTTTATCGTCGCAGGCAAATTCCCCAATCATAAACGAAAACTGAGCGGTTTCAGGCGGAGCTTTTGGGTTCAATTTACCGAAAGGATACGAGGGGCTTGGTTCGTATTTTGTTGGCAGTTCGTTTGACTCCTTCTCCTTTTTGGAATCAGCAGGTTGCGCGTTTAGATTGCTGACGATCAACAATGAAAGCAGAGTAGTAACGATAAATGCGAAAGTTCTTTTCTTCACAGAATCCTCCAAAATATCTAGTGGGCTAAGCTTATTCAAAAATCCCCGTTATGTCTTGAAAGAACTATGAAATTTCCTTAAAAGGGTAAAAACCGTGAGAATCAGATGGTTAAAAAAAGTTCTTTCGCCCGTTTAGCCTGCTTTTAGATGCCAGCTTTTTAAACCCGCTTGTAAGAATGAATAAGAGCTGGAATAAGGATAGTTTAAGAAGGTGCGGAAAAGTCTCCAACTTTCCATGGGCGTCGAAATAATAAATATGAGGCTGAGCCTCATTAGTTTTGCTCAGCCGGAGTTCAGAGACCTCCCACACTAATGGCAAAAGAGCTCAAAAGAGAAAGGATTTCAGCTATTAAGGACAAGTTAAGCTTTTCAAAAACAGCCTCGTTCCTTTTTACATGCCGGCTAGCGCAACGCCATCTGGTCCTGCACCTGACTGCCCTTTTGCCACGACCTCGTACTTTGCGGTATCAATTTTTATCACACCGTCCTGCTGCACGGTGGTAACATAGGCTATTTTTCCGTCTTTGGAAAAAATAATTCCAAGGGGCACATCTTCGAGTTTCATGCGTTTTAACTCTTTCTTTGTCGCGGCATCTGTTATGACAATTTCTTTACTCAATGGCAGAGTTGAAAAAACGCGGGCGCCATCAGGAGTGAACCGGACGCGATAAGGTCTTCCGCCCAGCTCGATTTTTTCGGAAACGTTTTTTTCAGTTGTGTCGACAACGTCAATAGCTCCCTCTGCATTTAGCCCTACCCAAACCTCTTTGCCGTTTGGAGCAAGGTCAATTGCTTCGGGCTGTCTGCCGACAGGAATTTGGCTGATCTGCGAACGAGCCGGCGGTGCGTTTTGGAGTTCAAACATCGTGACGCTGTTTGACGCAATATTCGCAGTATAAAAGCGCTTTTCGTCACTCGAACCAACGACCATATGTGACGCGTTCTGTCCGGTGCCCATTACCCAGTCGACCTTGTTTGACGCAGGATCGTATCGGGCAATGGCTCGATTCGATTCCGCGCTAAAGTATATTTTTCCGCCGATTTCCTGGATTCCATGTGGCCTCATCAAAGGCGACAGATCGACCCGTCGGACTTCCTTTTTTGATTCCAAATCAATTACAGAAAGTGTGCTTCCGGGAGTTCGGGCGCCGTAATTTGCGACAAATGCCGTTTTCCCATCCGCAGAGACCACTACCTCGTGCGGTGAATCTCCGGTAGCGACGTCGCCCAGAAGGTTCATCGATTCTGCGTCAAGAATAGTTAAGGAAGACCCCTGTTTGTTTAGAACTAAAAGGAGTGGCCTATTAGCTTTTGGCTGGGCACATGTCAAAACCGGAAGCCCGCAAATCGATAGCAATATGAAAAACAAAAACGTTCGTAAAAATCGCATAGAATCCTCTTCAAAGTTAGATTTATGCTTTTTACGAACGAAATGTAGATTAGGTTTTGAATTAAGCTACATAGACTTCTTCAATAACCGGCTCAAAGGCTTTAATCTTCGATTCAGTGCCCCAGTTTTGCCATCTACGGGTTCTGCCCAGTTTGGTTTCCTCAAAAAGACTGCCCTCATATTCAAAACCGAGTTTTTCGATTACGTGGCGAGATGGAGCATTGTCAGCCATTACGCCGATAAAGACGTTCTCGGTATCGGGTACCCTTGCGGCATCATGTATGCCCTGGAGGATTGAGTTTCGGTACAATCCCATGCCTCTTGCGTCCGGATGAGTGTAGTAGTCAAAAAGTACGGCGGTATTATCGGGAAGCGTAAACTCCTGATTTACCTCATAAACCTCGGAAATCTTTTGGCGCTCGAGCATCCAGCCATGGTGAAGAAGTTTTTCGCCGTCGGAATGTGTGTAAGAGTGAATTCCTTTTTCAAAATTACCCAGCACCTTTTTATGAAAATCACTGGTTGTCATCTGCCAGCCCTCAGTCGGCTCATATTTCAGTAGATCCGATACGGAATTGACGGCCATCATATTCGGATTCTCGAGGAGTTTTATTCGGTGTGTATCAAAGGAATATATCCGGCATTCCTTGTGTTCATAAAATTTTCTTCCAACCGCTTTCAAAATTGTCCGCGGTAGCGTCCAAAATTTCACACGCTTGAGCTTGTGCAGAAAACGATCAGCCAGATTAAATACTCGTGTTCTCTTAAAGTTGACGCGTTCGAGAGTTTCTTTACCAAGTTTGATAAATTTCCGCATCGCTGTATGCGCCAGAAAATCGGTTTTTCGGAAGAAAACAGTAAGTGAATAGGATTCCAGTATGTCGGTAGCAAATCTTTCCTTGTAGCCATTGCCGGGAGATAGATCGAAGGTATTGTAGTCGGTTTTCGTGAGTTCGCGTCCAAGCATCAACATATGAATTTTGCTTGGGGATTGTTTAGCATAAAACGGTGACATCGAGGTGATCGAAAGGAGCATTTCATCTTTGTTTTCGATGCAAACTTGTGCTGAAGCAATCTTCTCGTCGATTCTTAAAAACGATGGGTATACTAAATTCGTCTTCCTCATTAGATCGACATGCAACGCCTTTCGGTTTTTATCGGTTTCACCTTGAACGTTATGAAGTGCGCTCAAGCGTAGGCGCGAATAATCTTCGAGTTGGTCAAACGTGCGCTCAAATTCTGCTACTGAAATTTTGTTATCGATCTTCAATTCGCCGAGTTTTTTCAGCTGTCTCACCCTCGATTTATTCCCGCGTTTCCTGAGAGATTTATCCGAAGTATTTCTGTCTCCAAGATCAACCAGCGGCCTTGGAATTGTTTGGAGTCTGATTTGTCCGCGCCATTTTTTCTCAAGCCATTCGAGTGGCGTATCGGGCGCGAGAAACATCAATTGAAGGCGTCCGCCAGGAAACTCTTCCTTGAGCTTCTCGAGAGCTATTTCCGGGAAAGAATTGCCATTTTCAATTGTAGCAAGCCACGTCTGATACTCCGCATGGTAACCACCGGCAATGGACAATTTGTCCGTCTCAAGACATCTCTCGAGTGGGAATAACCCTATTAGCTTACCTTCAGCATCAGCTTCATAAATCAAAATTAGATCGCAAGTTTCTTTGTAGTTGCGATACCAAATCTCTATGTATTCATGACTCTGGAAGACTGTTGACCAGGGACATTCTTGATAAAGCGCAGTCCAACGATCGCTAAACTCGGGATCGTTTAACAATTTTACGGCTTTCTCGTCTGTGGCTACGTGAAGACTCATCCATATTAGATAAATGTCTAAACGCGCCGGTTTTTGAGAAAAACAGCGAAAAAAAAGCATGTTTTAATCTTTCAAAAAACACGCTTTTCGTTTTATATTTCAATAATTTAGCTAGTTTTTAAGTCGATCGAGAAATGCCTTTCTAAATTTTGCTACTTTTGGTGCGACGACGGAGGCGCAGTAGGGCTGGTTTGGGTTGTTTGCAAAATATTCCTGGTGGTAATCTTCGGCGCTGTAAAACTTTTCAAACTTTGCGATTTCCGTGACAATCGGCGCATCCCAGATCTTTTGGGCATCGATTTCTTTCCTAACGGCTTCTGCGATTTCGCGCTGCTCGTCTGAATGATAATAAATAGCTGAGCGATACTGAGTGCCGATATCGTTTCCTTGCTGGTTAAGGGTGGTCGGGTCGTGAACCGCAAAAAAGACTTGAAGAATTTCCTTAAAAGAAATCACGCTTTGGTCAAATTTTACTTGTATAACTTCCGCATGCCCGGTCGAACCGGTGCAGACTTCCGTATAAGTCGGGTTTTCTTTTTGGCCCCCTGAATAACCGGAGACTACATCTTCAACGCCCTTCAAATCGTCGAAGATTGCCTCAACACACCAAAAACACCCTGCACCAAGCGTCGCTGTTTCAAGATTTGTATCGCTCATAGAATTACTTCAGATTTATTTTGATGATTTTCGGTTGTCTCGATTAATCGCGCGGTCCAACAAATTTCAACCCCCCAAATTTTTCCGGTACGTGAAAATTTGGTTTCTCTGTGAGCGTAGGCTGCCACGCCAAATAACCTCTCGAATCGCCTTTACCGACGATGCGGAAAAGATTACCCCGCCAAACGTCGCCTGGCTTTGGGGTTACCCGAAAAGCACCCCACGGAACTCTCATCGCAATCAAAACGCGCTCAGATAGAATTTTTGCGCTCGATTCCATCTCTGATCTGTATTCAGAATCGGTTTCTCTCCCACCAGTCGACAGATTTATCGCGAGATCGACCCATTCGCCCGTCGGGGCGACTTCAAACTCGAAATATTTGCTTAGATCCTTATCGTCTGGTGCGACGAATACCTCACAAACGTCTCTGTCCCATAGGCTCAACGTTTTCTTTGAGATATCGGGGTTTTTATTTACGAAAAGCGGTTCCTTTTGAACAGCATCAAAACGCGCATATAAAAAGCTTTCCGACCACAAAAGCCTGGCTACTCCGTGTCGCTCGGGCGGGGCATCGGCTCCAGACCAATACCTGTTAATGGCTGCCGAATTTGCAGATTTCCAAAGTGGGTTGTCGAAATCCGAAATCGCAAAATCTTTCCCTATAAAGCTGATCTTTAGCAAAATGATTTAGAGATTGTTCCTGAAAAACGCGAGCACCTTTGCCCATGCATCGGCGGACGCGTTTTCGTCATAAACCTCGGGACGCGTATTGTTAAAAAAAGCATGATCGGCTTCATAAGTGAGAAAATCTACCTGCAAATTATATTTCTCGGCCGCATTTCTAAGCTCCGCCACCTTCTCAGGATTGATCCAAGCATCTTTTGTTCCCGAAACGAAAGTTACGGGCACTTTTAGATTCTGGAGAATATCCTCCGGCGGAATATCGCCATAAAAAGGCGCCGCCGCGCCGATGCCATCAAGTTCGCAGGCTGCTCGCAGAGAATAAGTGCCTCCCATGCAGTATCCCGAGATGCCAACCAGTGATCTTCCGTAAGTGTCATTTACTTTGGCGATGGTGTTTTTGATTGTATCGACACCGTCTTCGATCTGGAGCGCCTCCATCATTTCTCCGGCTTCTTCTGAGCCCTTTGCGAGTTTGCCGCGATACAAATCGGGAGCAATTCCAATAAAACCTTCTTCGGCATAACGCCCGGCGATATCTTTTATGTGATCGTTCAAACCCCACCATTCCTGGATTAATATAACCGCTTTTGTCGCGTCATTTATTTCATCGGGAAGCGCCGCATAGGCAGTCGTCGCTCCGTTGGCCGTATCAAAACTCAAAGTTTCTGTTTTCATGATTATGAATTATATGAAAACTGAGTCGGTAGCCCAAGCGTGAGCACGGGCTCTTGCGGATTAGCTAAGCCCTCCTTAACAGTCGGGCTACTGACACAGATTTTCGAATCGTATAGAATTACTTTATTCAAAAATCGAGAGGTATCTAATGTTAAAAAAGATTGTTGCGGCTTCGCTATTTTTGACGTTTGTTGTTTCCTTGAATGCTTTCGGGCAATCGAAACGCAAAGCCAGTCTCCTTCTCTACAACGGCAAAATCTTCTCCGCAAGCGAACGCGGTCAGATTCATCAGGCAGTAGCTATTGATGGTGAAAGAATCATCGCTGTCGGAAACACGGAACAGCTTCGATACAAGTTCAAAGCAGCAAAGGAGATCGATCTAAAAGGCAAACTCGTCACGCCCGGGTTTAACGATGCGCATATACATTTTGTCGGCGTCGGTTTGGCACTTCTGCGGGTTGATCTAAACGGATCGAAGACCCTCGAAGAGGCAAAGCGAAGGATCGCGGCGAAGATCAAAGAGCTGCCGAATGGAGCGTGGGTTTTAGGGCGCGGCTGGGATCATACGCTTTGGGGAAACCGTCTGCCGACCGCAAAAGATTTGGATGAAGTTTCGCCAAATAACCCGGTTTTTGTGCAGCGTGTGGATGGACATATTGCCGTAGCGAATTCTTTGGCTTTTAAATTAGCTAACGTCACAAAAGCTTCGAAAGCACCAACAGGAGGCGAAATTGTCCGCGACAAAAACGGCGAACCGTCTGGCGTATTGAAAGAAACTGCGC
Organism: Aridibacter sp.; assembly: GCA_965216195.1. Taxonomy (GTDB): domain Bacteria; phylum Acidobacteriota; class Blastocatellia; order Pyrinomonadales; family Pyrinomonadaceae; genus Aridibacter. Next base: position 3,826,975 of record OZ244151.1, read on the forward strand.
AGGGATTGGTAGGACGTGCAGTACCAAAAACTAGTCCGGCCGAAATTTTGAAAGGTCTCGAACTCGCTCTTGAAGAAGCAAGGAAATTTGGCCTGACGAGCGTTCAGGGTGGCGCCGATTATTCGTCGATACCTCAATACAAACAGCTTTTAGAATCTGGCAAACTTACTACGCGTGTTGCCGTTTGGCAGAATTTTGAAACGGATCTCGAAACACTAAAAAAGCAACGATCGGATTTTGCCGCTCTTAAACTTGATCCTACCCGTTTGAAGCTCGGAATCTTAAAAGGCTATCTGGATGGCTCGCTCGGTTCTCGAACGGCGGCGATGTTGGCGCCATATTCGGATGATCCAAAAAATAGCGGGATACCAAGAAAACCTGCAGAGGAGATGATCAAGATGATCGTTGAGCGAAGCGAGGCGGGTTTTCAAATGGGTTTACATGCGATTGGGGATAAAGCCAATCGAATTGCCTTGGATGGGTTTCGATCTGCAATTGTGACGAGTCAGTTAAATTCTAATAGTATTCGTAAAGGAATTCCGCCTACGTTTCCTAAGTATCAAGATAGGCGCCACAGAATCGAACACTCTCAAGTTGTAGCACCATCAGATTTCAAACGCTTCCGTGAATTCGGAATTATAGCCTCGATGCAGCCGACACACGCCATTACGGACAAACGTTGGGCGCCTGACCGTCTTGGAGAATATAGAACTCTTGGCGCCTATGCGTGGAAAACTTTCAAAGCGTACGGTGTTCCGGTCGCCTTTGGTACGGATTCTCCCGTTGAGCCTTTGAATACCTATCTAACACTTTATGCAGCAGTTAGCCGCGAAAATGTAGAAGGTGAGCCGATTGGCGGTTGGCAGCCCCAGGAAAAGCTTTCAATGGAAGAAGCAATTCGTTCCTACACGTATGAGAGCGCCTATGCTGAATTTTCGGAGAAGGAGAAAGGAACTATCGCTCCGGGAAAACTCGCGGATTTAGTCGTCCACTCAAAGGATTTATTAACGATTCCTCACAACGAAATTCTGACGACGCGTCCGGTTTATACAATTTTTAATGGGAAGGCTGTTTATAAGAGATAGGCGGAAACCCGACAGTTATGGAGGGTGCGAAAATTGTCTACAAAATGACATTGAAAATTCTCCAGCTAAGGACGTGCAAAATTACCGGGTTCAAAAATCTATGACCTCACCGGATTACGAGTTTGATTACAATGAGATCCCACTTGCCTACCTAATAACTGTTCGCACCTACGGAACCTGGCTGCACGGCGATGAACGAATGTCGGTTGATCGTCATGGCAAGAATGTTTATGGCACAAAGCGTGTTGCGCCGAGCAAGAATTTGAAAACCCGAATGGACGAAAATACGAAGCGGTCCGCTTTTCTGCTAAATCGGAAGCAACGAAAGCGTGTCGAAAAAACAATCGACGAAGTTTGCAAATATCGTACATATGAATTGATGGCGTTAAGCGTTAGAACAAATCACTTTCATGCAGTTGTGTTCGCTGGTTGTAAACCCGAAGTCGTAATCCATGCCTTTAAGAGTTATTCGACGAGGGCGATGCGAGAGGAAGGATTAATCGATCAAGATACGATCCCGTGGGCGAGAGGAGGCAGTCGCAGATATTTGTGGAAACCCAAAAGTGTTTCGTTAGCTGTTGACTATGTTTTGAATGGGCAAGGCGCCGACTTAAATCGGTTTGACGAATCTTGACGAGTGTCCAGTGAGCACCCTCCATAACTGTCGGGTTTCTGCCTTTTGCTATGAATACAGATTTATCGGACATATTGTATGACACACCAAATCCTAACGTTCTGGCTAATAGGCGGCGGGTCGATGAGAGCACCCTCCATAACTGTCGGGTTTCTGCCTTTTGCTATGAATACAAATTCACCGGACATATTGTAAAACACACCAAATCCTCACGTGTTGGCGAATAAGTGGCGGGTCGATGAGAGCACCCTCCATAACTGTCGGGTTTCTGCCTTTTGTTACGAATACAAATTCATCGGCCCCATCAACATCCCCACCGGATCCTCAACATTCAAAGCCTCACGAACATAAAACGGCTCGCCGGCTTCAACCCCGATCAGGCTTCCAAAATACCGGGAGCGATTTTCAACGTCATCTAGAAATCTTTTGTTGGTCAGACGCGTTTCCGGTTCGTCCGAATCCGGATCGTAAAATTGCGAGCGGTAAGCCTTGATCGCTTCCATTTTCTCTTCGAGAAACTCGGATATGTCGACAATAAAAGAGGGCGAAACGTTGCGGGAAAAAACGTTGTGCATAACGCGAGGAACGGCAATTCTTTTGGTTCCATCTTCTTTCGCGTAGTTTCCCATCGAAGCTAGTCGCGCCGATTCTCTTATAAGTCGCGCGAGATGATCGTGGTCGGGATGCGGGTCGTCGATTTGATGGGTGATTATTAGTTTTGGTTTTAGTTTTCGTAATGCCCTAACCAAAGATGCTCTCGATTGATCGTCGACGAACACATGTCCGTCCGCAAGTTCGAGGTTTTCGCGAACATCGAGTTTTAGAATGGCGGCGGCTTCTATTGCTTCTTCTGCGCGTCCTTCGGGAGTTCCGCGCGTTCCCATTTCGCCGCGCGTTATATCCAGGACACCTGTTTTATAGCCGAGCGATTTTAGTTTTATGAGTGTACCGCCTACTTGGAGTTCGGCGTCATCCGGGTGGGCAAAAACGCCCAAAACATCTACTTCATTTATCATTTATCATTTATCATTTATCAGAATTGTCCTGATAAATACCTGCCCGCTGATTCTGGTTTTCTTAAGTATCGCAAATAGAATCTTACCAATCTCATCCGCGTCCGCGTGTATGCTCTCGAAAGTTATACGCTTTTTGCGTAGGTGATGTTGTCCGGTTTCATACTTGGCAATGATAAATGATTAATGATAAATGTTAAATGAACTATGAAACTTATCGTGATTGGATCAGGAACGTCCGTTCCACACCCCGCGAGAAGCAGTTCGGGATACTGGGTGGAAACTGAGAGCGGCACTTTGATGATGGATTTTTCTGCTTCGGCGGTGCATCGAATCGCGCAGGAAGGGCTCGATTGGATCAATCTCGACGCGATTTGGATCTCGCATTTTCATCTCGATCACTTCGGTGGATTAGCGCCATTTTTGTTTGGAACAAAATACGCTCCGGAAACTCAAACACGAAAAAAGCCTTTAAAGATTTTTGGCGCGAGCGGCTTGCGGAGGCTGCTTGACGATTACGATTCGGCCTACGATTTCGGGTTTCTTGAGCAGCCTTTTCCGCTAGAGGTTATCGAAGTCGAACCGCTTGAAAAATTCAAAATTTTTGAAGGGCTTGAAGCGGTTTCGTTTGATACTCCGCATACCGACGAGAGCCGCGCTATTCAACTTCAAGATCGTGAAGGAAAGACGCTCGTTTTTACAGCTGACACCGGTTTTACAAAAGCCTTAGGAGCCTTTGCGAAGAATGTAGATTTGTTTTTGATGGAATGCTCCTTTGTAAAAGATAAACCAGTCGAAACTCACCTGGAGCTCTCCGAGGCGATCTATCTTGCACGCTATTCAAAAGCAAAAAGAGTTATGTTAACGCATCTATATCCTGAATGGGATGAGGTAGATTTTCGGGAAATTGTCGAGGAATATGATTCCGGATGCGAGATAATTGAAGCGAAAGACGGTTTAGTAATTGAGTTTTAGTTTTCAACCGAGGCGTCGAGATCGGTTTCGATATCAGCCTCGGATCGGTTAGGTGGGGATGTCTGATCAAGAGCCCACAAACCAGCAAACGGGCCCTTTCTTCCTCGGTGTTCGAGATAGTGTTTGTATAAAACTGTGATAAGTGCTACCAATGGAATCGATAAAAATACGCCCGCGATTCCCGCAATTTGTTCGCCCGCCAAAACTGACAAAATCACAGCCAAAGGGTGGAGGTGAATTCCTTCACGAACGATCCGAGGATAGGTTACGTAGTCATGGGTGAGTCGCAAGATAATCAGAAATAACGCTACCCAAAAGGCCTGCCACGGATTATCGGAAAAAGCGCCAACTAGTGTGGCGATAATTCCAACCGTCAGAGGTCCGAGAAGCGGTATAAACTCTAAAACCCCGGCGAGAATTCCAAGCAAAAGCGAATAATCAAGCCCTATAAATGTAAAGGCGAGCGTGCAAAGCACGCCGATCAGAAAACACGATACGAGCTGCGCATGCGTGTACGCAGCAAGCGTACTATTTACATCATTTACAAAAGACTCGGCTCGAGCTCGCCAGCTTCCGGACGGAAAGAAACGCAGAAACATTTCCCTAAAGACAGCAGCATCTTTTAAGAAGAAAAAAGCCAAAACAGGTACCAGAAGCAACCACGGCAAATAGGTGACCACATCAAAAACCGTGTTTCCGGCGATCGCCGTAAATTGGCTTCCATAATCGCCCAGAAGTGTCGCTATGCGTTCGTTAATCTGTTTTTGCAACTCCTCGGAAATCATGAGCTGCTCATAGCGATTGTTTAGTGACTGGATTCTAGCCTGGATGAGTCCGGCATAGTTTGGAAGGTTTTGGGCAAACTCGCGAATTTGTCGTGCGATTAAGGGGGCGAGGTACGCTATCGCAACTCCAAAAACACCGAAAACCAAAACGTAAGAGATTAGAATCGAAACGGCACGCGGCATTAAATGCTCGAGATTTCTAACTACAAACGGACGCCTTATGAAACTTACAAGTGGCTCGAGAAGGTAGGCGAAAAATACCGAAATGATTGCGAGAAACAACAAAAAGCTGAGCAGATAAAAGGCCGTAAAGATGAGAGCGGCAAACAAGAGGATCAGCAGACTTACGCAAACCACCCTGACAATCGAGCTTACAGACGGCGACGAAGGATCAAGAAAAACTTTGCGAGCCGCTTTTCTCACCGTTCTTTTTTCTTTGCGGGTTCTCGTCTTTCGATCTGCCACCTATGCTCCTAACAACTACTACTCTTTCGCGTTTACGTTTGAATTGCCTTCTGCCGCGTCTTTTTTTATCTGTTCTTCCGTTTTGGAAAAATCTTCAAACTCAAATTTCTCTTTCAGCGCCTTGAGATTCGATTCGTCTATTTTGTAATTTGTGCCTATAAACAAAACCTTTTCGTCTTTAAGAAGTCCCCGTCGGTTTGCTCGCGAAGTTTTTTCTTTAAGAAACTTTTTATCTTCAGATGTAAACGGCTCGCCATCTTTTCGCTTAAAAGTGAATATGTAATCGAAGTCTGCAGTTTTTAATGATTTTAGCTCGCGGTCATATTCCGAGATCTCCGGCGTCGTCTCTACATTTACGTTCTCAGAAACAGCGGTTTCCGTCGTCGCGACCGAGCAGGTTGACACAAACAAACCGCAAAGAAGAATGAACGTAAATGGTAAAAATTGTTGCACGTTAACCTTCATCATCCTCGGGAATGCCCTCCTCATCTTCGATCGGATCTTCATCATCGATAGGTTCTTCGTCTTCATCCAATAGTTCGGAATCTTCGTCCAGTTCATCGAGATCACTGAGATCTTCTTCCTCAGGTTCTTCGTCGTTTACATTTGTATTGGCATTCTTAACATTAACATTTTCATCAGCTTTTTCCGCTTCCTTGAGTTTATTTTTTTCTTCCTCAGTTTTGGGTTTATCGTCCGTCTCATCGGGAGGTTCGCCCTTTTCATCGCGAATTTTCAATATATACGCTTCGCCGTCTTCATAAACTTTATCAGCCCAGCCGCTTTCGAGAATCTTCGCAATAAAATCCTCGTTTTCCTTGGCGTCCGAAAAAATATACCGAGCGCCAAACCGCTCGCGAATAATCGGTGCGGGGTCGTCAATTTTTCCACCCGTAATTTCCTTGACGAGTCGATAAAGCTCTTTGTCGCTTGAATGAAGATATTTTGGATCCAGCCCGTAAACATATTCGTGGGTTGGATCGAGGAAAAACAACTTGGGAAAATTATCCCAGTTGCAGTTAAAGATGCGCTCGCCCTCGGGAATATTTTCGATCGCCCATTCCATGGCGAGATCGTATTTATCGTCGGGTTCGTTGTTGCGGATACTGGTTATCAATCCGGTCTGTTTGATACCGAGCCGCTTTATGTTTACTCCGATATAGTTGTAAAACATCAACCCTATGAAGAAAACGCCCAATGCAATCGGAACGGCTTTTTTGAGGGTGCCGATCAGCTCCTGCTGTTCGGTAGTTTTCTCAGAATCAAGCAGCGGCTCGAGATCGCGCCTGAAATCGTCGGGAAGCTCTGGCGCGGTGGATTTAAAAAACGCTTTCCAGCTAAATGCGCAAAACAAAATCGCGAAGGGAGGGAAGTATTCAGCGAGGCGTTTTGATTTAAACATCCAGACAAGAAGAATCGAGGAGAATATCAAAAAGAAGGTAGCTTTTTGCGGCAAGCGACTATTTCTAGGGCGGTAGAGAATGTAGCCGATTAACATCGCAATCAGGGCGATTGTCAGATGGGTGATCAATTGCCAGCCGCTATAGGGATACCATTCGCCTCCGACAGCAACATCGAGTTTGCCAACTTTTGTTGAGAAGTGTTCCCAAAATAGATACAAATTGTTTGGGAAATATGGGTTTATAAGGTTTCCGAGAATCATGCCGCCTATTGTGTAGGCAAGCGGCTGCCACTCAAATCTCTTCTCGTTCCAGGCGATAACTGCAACCCAAATAGCGGCTGCAAGGAAGAGCAGAGGAAACAGACTATAGGTCCAAACAAAAACAAACATCAGCGGCAGGAGCCATACATATTTGCGCTGGAAAAGCAGATAAATTCCGGCGATCGTGTAAATAATCGTAAGCGGCGGCGCCTTCGCCATGTTCATACGATAAAAGAATGGGTTTGAGCAGGTCAGTAATGCTCCGAGCCACACGAGCAGGTAGCTAATCTTATAGCGATACAAAAACCAATAGACGGAAAACACGGCAAGAGTGCCGTAAAAAACCGTAGCCACTTTCGCTGCCATCACAGGCTCGAAAAACCACAGAAAAGGGATTTGAAGAAGATGGAAAAGGAAATGATGATCAGCGTAATTGTCAGGGTTTAACACCGTCAGCGGCAGCCAATTAAAGTCCGGAATCCACTCGAGGCTCTTAAAATGTTCCCAAAGGATCGAACTCCAGCGTATGTGGTAATAGCCGTCCCAGTCTCCGCAGCAGATTGCCGAGGTCGAAAACTGAAGCAGCACCATCAAAAGCAGTATCGCAAAGAAACCGAAAACTAAATAAACTGTCCGAACAGCATTTTCACTCTCAAACCAAGTCTGAAACGACTTGCCCCTTCGAGTTTCAGAAACTTCAGAAACGCTCTGCTCCTCCCGGACATCGTTTATAATTTCCTCAGCTTCGGCTTCATCCGTATTAAAAATATTCTCCATAATTCTTCTTAATCAGAACGATGTTGATTGTTTTGTATGTGAGAGCTAAAAGTGTGTAAGAATTACATTTTTGACACGAAATTTTCTATCCAAAAATAGCACGAAATTGAGAAAAACGCATTTGCAAAGCAATTTTTCAAAATCTAAAATCGACAGCTTACCTATGTATCCAAAGGGCAATTTATTCATTCCCGCGTCGCACGGAAAACTTGAGGCAATTCTGCGAGAACCAAAAGGCGACGTTAAAGGCGTCGGGCTCGTATGTCATCCACATCCGCTCGGAGGCGGTACAATGCACAATAAGGTTGTTTACAGGGCCGCTTCGGGGTTGATCGATGCGGGGCTGATCACCCTTCGTTTTAATTTTTCCGGCGTAGGGAATTCCAGCGGCGAACACGATGATGGGGATGGTGAAAGGCTGGATGTAGAAGACGCGCTTGATTATCTTTCTGCAAATTATCCTGATCAACCGATCACGCTAGCGGGTTTTTCTTTTGGTTCAAGAGTTGGAACGGAGGTAGCTCTTGACGACAAACGCGTCGTACGCTTGATAAGTATCGGAACACCGGTTGATAAATACAAGGATTACGATTATTTGGAAAATTTAAGGAAACCGATTCTTTTTGTGCACGGCGATAAAGATGAATTTGGCTCGGTTGAAAATCTAAATGAGCTGGTTTCAAAAGTTTCAGCAGTTACCGACACGAGTTTCAAAGTTTTTGAAAATTGCGGACATTTTTTTAATAATCATCTAACGCAGTTACGGGAAACGATTCACGATTGGGTTTTGGAGAAAATTGCGGAGGGGATCTAAACGCAGAGGGCAGGAGGGCAAGGCAGAAACCCGACAGTTATGGAGGGTGCAGAATTCTACGTGAAGAAGTAACCGCAAAGGCCGCTAAGGACGCAAAGATTTGCCCCAATCCTCAAAAACTCTGTGCCCTCTGTGGCTAATAATCTTATGGAAAATAATGAAAACATGACCGAAACTGAACGCGCCCAGAATGCCGCGATACGTGTGACGATGATGCCGAAAAACACCAATCATCACGGCACAATCTTTGGCGGAATAATTCTGAGTTATATTGATATTGCGGGCGGCGTAGAAGCCAGACGGCACACTGGACACGATCTATTTGTGACCGTTGCGATGAAGGAAGTAATCTTTCACGAGCCGGTATTTGTAGGTGACCTGGTAAGTTTTTATGCGGAGACAAAACGAGTTGGAAACACGTCAATTACGGTCGAAATTATTGTTGAAGCGGAGAGGTTTGGTTCGCGCGATCAGATCGTGCGCGTTACGGAAGCCGAGGTTGTTTTCGTTGCGATCAATCAAAACCGTGAGAAAATCAGTATTGGTAAAACTTCTTGAAACGTAAGAGCTTCTGCGAAAATACCTGCTTGCAATAAACTCCCGATTTATCTTAAAGTCATAACTCACAAGTTTTATAAAATCTATAGATAGGAGCGACACGTTATGCCGACTATTACTGCGGAAACAGCGAATGGCGAAGTAGCTTTTGAAGGGGAAAAGGGGCGCAAACTCGTTTTGTGTTTGGAAGACGGCGGAGTAGATATTCTTCACCGTTGTGGCGGAAACGCTAAGTGCACGACCTGTGCGGTTGAGGTTTCGGCTGGAGATCCCGGCGAAATTGGGGAAGCTGAAAAGGCGGTTTTAGCGTCAAAGCCGGAGCTTGATGACCATGTACGTCTTTCATGTCAGGTTCGCGTAAACGACGATTTGCATGTCAAGGTTTTGAAGCAAGCGAGCGTTGCCGGAATCGATGCCGGTGGAAGACCAGAAGAGTAGAGCAAATCGCGTCAGTAGCCGATGTGAAAACGCGAGCTCATTTCACGAATTGTGGCTGATTTAACGACAAATTTTGCGGGGATCGAATCGCCAAATCCTTTTTGGCTTGCATCGGCGCCGCCGACAAATATGGGTTCGATGGTTGAGCGTGCCTTTGATGCAGGCTGGGGCGGAGCCGTCTGGAAAACATTAGGAGAGCCGATTGTAAATGTCTCATCGCGGCTAGCAGCGCTTGATCGCGGCACCGACCGTATGATTGGTCTCAACAATATTGAGCTGATCACAGACCGACCTCTTGATGTAAACCTAAAAGAGATTGCTGAATGTAAAAAGAAGTATCCGAAACACGCAGTTATCGTTTCCTTAATGGTCGAATCAAAACGCGAAGCTTGGCATGAGATCGTAAAGAAAGCTCAAGACACGGGTGCAGACGGTTTTGAGCTCAATTTCGGTTGTCCACACGGAATGTCAGAGCGCGGAATGGGCTCAGCAATGGGGCAGGTTCCCGAATACACCTGCATGGTCACGGAGTGGGTCAAGGAAGTTTCCGAGCTTCCGGTAATCGTAAAACTCACGCCAAACGTTACGGATATTGTTCCACCCGCGAGGGCTGCGGTTGAGGGCGGCGCCGACGCGCTTTCGCTGATCAACACAATCAACTCAATCATCGGCGTTGATCTTGAAACGATGATTCCACATCCAAACGTAAACGGGAAAGCGGCGCACGGCGGTTACTGCGGACCGGCTGTAAAACCGATTGCCCTCAATATGGTTTCTGAACTCGCGCTCGATGAAAAGGTAAACGTCCCGATAAGCGGTATCGGCGGGATTAGTGATTGGCGGGATGCGGCGGAGTTTCTCCTTCTTGGAGCGCAAAACGTGCAGGTTTGCACTGCGGTGATGCACTATGGTTATCGGATTGTCGAGGATATGATCGATGGCTTAAACAACTACTTGGACGATAAAGGAATCGCTAGTGCTTCTGAGATTGTGGGAAAATCGGTTGAGCGGGTTACCGATTGGGGGAATCTGGATCTCGGTTATAAAGTCGTTGCCGAAATCGATCACGACAAATGTATTCAGTGCAACTTATGCCATATCGCTTGCGAAGACGGCGCGCATCAATGCATTGATCTGAAAGAAATTGATGGGCGCGTGCTTCCGGTCGTAGATGAACCGGAATGTGTCGGATGTAACCTTTGTTATTTGGTTTGCCCGGCGCCCGATTGTATTACTATGAAGCGGATCGATGACGGTTCAAGCTCGGTTACCTGGAAGGAATATTCTTCTAAGAATTAATGACTACATGGTTTTAATGTAGGCTGCGAGATAGAATCCTTAATTGCGAGCAGCTTAAGAAACTAGAAAAGATACAACAATCTTCCATTACAAAATTCTTTCCGAAATTGGCAAAGACAGGACGCGCGAGGTTATTCAGTTTAATAATCTAGCGTGGACAGTCACGATATGATTCGATTTCTCCGAAGTCGCGGCTGCGACGGAAATATGGTAGCCAGTGGTGGAGTGGAATGGAGCGAAACCCCTGGAAACGCGATTGCTGAATTTCGCACTCCAGCGGAGTACAACAACCCGGATGTTGTTTCGCTCTTTCAGAGCTCGTTCGGTTTCTGGAAACGGTACCAGAGGTTCATCGCGAAGACGCTTCACCACTGGCTAACTTATCGACGCTTCCACGGAAGCTTAGAGTAAGATGTAAGGCGGGACGCAAGCACGTTGTTAGTTTAACCCGATTGTAAAATTACGTGGATAAGAAAAATACCTTTTGAGGTTTAGATGTCAACTAGTATTTTCTCTAATTCTGTTTCGCCCAATTCATATTTTTCGTTACAAAACCCGCAATCCATTACGGCACCTTGGTCCTTATGAAGCATGTCTTCGACCTCGTTTTTTCCAAGCGCCGAAATCAGCGAAACCGCTCTTTCCATCGAACAGTTACATCGAAACTCAACTTCCTTTTCCTCAAGTACCTTGAATTCGATTATTCCCATGGCCAGTCTTAAAAGTTCTTCCGGTGTAGCTCCCTCCTGAATTGCAGTTGTTACATGCGGGGCATGACGAATCGTATCTTCGATCATAGTTACGATGTGTTCGTTTGCACCGGGCATCATCTGCACTAAAACCCCGCCGGCTGCGGAAACATAAGGCTCAGAGTTTTGAAGTAAAACTCCTAATAGAACTGCGGAAGGAACCTGCTCAGAATTTGCTAAATAGTAAGCAAAATCTTCGGCTATCTCGCCTGAAACGATCGGAACCGGGCCTACATAAGGATCTTTGTGGAGCCCCAGCTCAAAACCGCTTTCACGTATTACGTAAAACGTTCCCTTGCCGATAATTCCGCTTACGTCAAACTTTCCATCATCTTTTGCGGGCGATTCGGCAGTTGGAGTTTTTACATATCCACGAACTTTTCCATTAGGCGTCGCTTCGGTAACAATGCCACCAATTGGACCTTCACAATCGATTTTTACAGTAAGTCGATCAAAGTCTTTCAAACTTGCACCGAGCAGCAAATTTCCGGTCAAAACCCGACCGAGCGCAGCAGAAGCAGTAGGTGAAGTCTGGTGTCTTTTTACAGCTTCGGATACAGTTTTTGTTGTGATTGCAGCCATCAAACGGACGGTTCCTTCCGCCGCGATCCCGTGAATCAATTTATCCATCGTCTTAGTTACGCAAAGGAGTTTCGCAAAGTCAAATTTAACGCCCTCGAAATATTTATTTTTCCTAGTGATAAACAAAGTTTACAAGCGCAAACCTAAGGATTTACTTTAACTTACGGATTATGTTGGATGAGTGTTTAAAACCCGCCACAATATATTGTGGTTTTTTTGGTTGACACGCGATTTTTAATTCGCTATTATTCCTCTCACTTGAGGGGGATGACAAACCCATAACTTCTCTGGGGAGTCATAGAAAAACCACCACAACCCGCATTTTTTTAATGCAAAAAACAAAAAATAATGCCTAACATTTGATGGCATTGCTGTCTTTAAATCAACTAATTGGGGAGCATAGATGAGTACAGTTTTCGAGCCTGCCGTGTCGGCAAAATTCACAGCAAAAAATGGAAATGGTAACGGTAATGGAACCGGAACCGCTGCGCGTAGAGTTGCGAGCAATTTAGGACTAAACGCAGAGAAAGTTATATCAAAACGCTATTCGCTAAAGGATGAAAATGGCGAGCCGCTGGAGTCTTGGTCAGACATAGTTTATCGCGTAGTGGGTCACGTAGCGCGAGCCGAACAAGATCCGGTGATGAGAGACTTCTTTTTTAATTCGATGGTCGAAATTATGCTCGATCGCGAGTTTGTTCCAAATACCCCCTGTCTCGTAAATTCCGGTAAACCAAAAGGACAACTCGCAGCATGCTTTGTACTCAACGTTCCCGATTCGATTTCCGGTATTATGAAACACGCTCAGGATGTAGCTGTGATCCATCAAACGGGTGGCGGAACGGGAATGACCTATGAATTTTTAAGACCGCACGGCTCGATGGTTAATTCGACACGCGGCGTCGCTTCGGGTCCGGTCAGCTTTATGAATATCGTAAATGGCACTACGGAGGTCGTAAAACAAGGCGGTGTACGGCGTGGCGCAAATATGGGAATTCTCAACATAAAGCACCCGGACATCCTTCGTTTTATTCATGCTAAAAACGACCAGCATTCGCTTACGAATTTCAATATTTCCGTAACCGTTACTGACGACTTTATGGATGCTGTTGATAACAAGGAGTGGTTTCAGACGGAATTTGACGGCGAAGCCTGGAATCAGCCCGTATTCGATGAGGCGACTGGCGCCGATTACGTTGTTTATCGTCGAGAAAACGGCACAACGGCAACTTTTGCTGACAAGAAGGCATTTGAAAATGCTGACCTGAGCGACTGCGCGGTCGAAGCGCCACCGAGCCCTGGTATGGTTTATGCGCCGGATATCTGGAACCGCATTATTGCTTCGGCACATAAATACGCTGAACCGGGAATCATATTCATCGACGAAGTAAATCGCCACAACCATATGATGAATTCTATGGGTCCGATTTACGCTTGCAATCCCTGCGGAGAGCAACAGCTGCACTTTAACAACTCGTGTAATCTTGGTTCGATCGATCTTTCGAAATTTTACAAAGAAGATGCCGAAGACGAGATCAATTGGGAGAAGCTTGCACACGTTACGCACCTCTGCACGAGGTTTTTAGACAACGTTGTGGATGCGGGACATTTCCCGCTTCCGGAAATTGATGACGTCGTGAAACGCACACGCCCCGTCGGGCTAGGTGTGATGGGTTTTGCTGATCTTTGCTTAAAGCTCGGCGTAACCTATGGAGAAGAAGATTCTATCGAGCTAATGGATAAGGTTATGGGGTTTGTCCGCCGCGAATCGTGGCAGGCATCGCTCGATCTCGGTGCGGAAAAAGGTGTCTTTCCTGAGCTTGAGGAAAACCGCGAAGCCTATGCGGATTTTATCTATAACGACATCGGAATTTCACGCGATGTCCCTTTGACGCCGCGAAACTATGAGGTAACAACGATCGCGCCGACAGGAACAATTTCGCTCGTTGCGGAAACTTCCTCGGGAATCGAGCCGAATTTTTCATGGGCTTACGTAAGGCGCGACACGCTTGGCGAACGCCATTATGTCCACACGCTTGCCGCGGAAGCGCTTGGAATAGAAGTCGATCAAACGGATGAAGACTCGATCAAAGCAGCGGCTGAATACGTCGTTGAACATCAAGATGATCTTCCCGACCACTTTATTTCGGCTATGGATATAACCTCGCATCAGCACGTGGAAGTTCTTGGAGCGGCTCAAAAACACGTTGACAATGCGATCTCAAAAACGTGTAATGGCGCGAAGGATGATACGGTTGAATCGGTTGACCAACTCTACCGAATGGCGCGCGATCTTGGTTGCAAAGCAGTCAGCTATTATAGAGATGGAAGCCGTGACGGGCAGGTTTTAACCTCTATGAAGTCGGAAGATAAAGAAGACAAAAAAGAAAAAGAAGTTGATGTTGTCGGTGCGAGCGGAGAGTATAAGGTTGTGGAAAATGCCAGTAGCCTAACCGCAGACCGGGTAACTCGTCCGCGCGAACTCCAGGGGTCTACATGGAGAATTCCTTTTGACGGACAAAATCTGTACGTAACGGTAAATCATGATGGAAACTCGATTCTGGAAGTTTTCGCAACCGGACCGATTTCAGAGGGTGTCGGACTTTTAGCTTCGAAAATGCTCCGGGGTGGTTTTGACGTAAAAGAAGTTTCGCACAGTTTGAATAAGGTTACCGGAACCCACGCCGTCTGGTTTAACGAAAGACTTCTTACATCGCCCGAGCAGGCTGTAGCGGAATGTTTGCTGTTGATTGATCGGCGTCTAAAAGGCGAACCCACTTCAGAGCGACAAAAGAATAAGGCTTTCGTCGAAGACACCGAAGTATCCGGCGAAGCGAATTCAAAAATGTCGAGCATGATCGGAACTTGTCCGGAATGTAAAGGTCAGCTCGAACACGCTTCTGGTTGCGATTTCTGTCGAGATTGTGGCTATTCGAAGTGTAAATAAAAAAGTTTCTTTTTACTCCTTAAAATCAAGAAAACTAACGCCTGCTGCCAGAATATCGGCAGCAGTATTTTTTTAAGCGGTGGTTAGTAGTCAGTGGACAGTTCACAGCTA